>NZ_JAOWHG010000027.1:0-1637777 GCF_030332745.1 Citrobacter sp. Cpo074 | reverse complement strand
TGACGGCGCTGTGACTGATCGTGCCTGCTATCCGTAACCGCGGAACCTGAAAAGGCTTGCAGGCGATAACAGTATCTACATCGTTCATTGTAGGCCTGATAAGCGCAGCGCATCAGGCATTGCCGGATGGCGGCACAAGCGCCTTATCCGGCCTACAAAGCCACAAAACGTTATGCCGCATCCGCCAGAACAAACATGCCGTACGGATGGATTTCGAGATAATACTGCTCGCCGACGTCCGGTTGCAGACGCGTAGCGTTGACCTGCAATAAAATCTCCTGCCCGTGCCATTCCACCGTCACTTCATACTGCGGCCCCATATAGGCGACATGGCGGATCACGCAGCGCTGGCTCTCCTCGCCGCGATCGCTGAGCGTGATCGCTTCCGGGCGCACACCGACCATCCCTTCGCCCTGTGTACCAAAGTGCAGCGGGCGCGGCAGATGATAGCCGTAGATATCAACGTATCCGTCGCTGAAGGTTGCCGGGAACAGGTTGGCATCGCCCATAAAGCTCGCCATAAAGCGGGAGGCGGGCTGGCGGTAAAGATCCTGCGGTGAGCCGATCTGCATGATGTGTCCTTTGTTCATCACCAGCACGGTATCAGAAACCGCAAAGGCTTCGCTCTGATCGTGGGTGACGTACAGCGAGGTGATATCAAACTGCTTTTGCAGCTCGCGGATCTTGTCGCGCATGCTGCGACGCAGGTTGGCGTCGAGGTTACTCAACGGCTCATCAAACAGCAGCACTTTCGGCTTGAGGATCAGCGCGCGGGCCAGCGCCACGCGCTGCTGCTGCCCGCCGGAGATCTGATCGACAAAGCGGTCTTCGAATCCTTCCAGATCCACCATCGCCAACGCCTCTTTGACGCGGGCTTTCAGCTCTGCGCGCGGTACGCCGAGCATTTTCAGGCCATAACCGACATTCTCTCCCAGCGACATATGCGGGAACAGGGCATAGGACTGAAACACCATACAGATATCGCGCTGCTGAATAGAGCGATGGGTGACGTCTTCGCCATCAATGAAAATTTGCCCTTCGCTCGGTTTTTCCAGCCCGGCAACCAGGCGCAAAATAGTGGTTTTGCCGCAGCCGGACGGGCCGAGCAGCGTCACCATTTGCCCCTGCGGGATGGTGAGGTTGATATTGTCGATTACCGTATTACTGCCAAATCGTTTAGTGACGTTGCGCAGTTCAACGAAATTTTTCTGAGTCATAGTGCGCTCCATTACGCCTGGTTTTTGGCTTTTGAACGGGAGGTACGTGATTCACCGATCAGCCAGTCAAAGATGAAAATAATCGCCAGCATCACCACGATCAGAATGGAACCGTAGGCAATCGCTACACCGTATTCGCCATCTTCCACGCGGTTGAGGATGTAAGCCGTCGCTACGCGGGTATCCGGCGTGACGAGGAACACAATGGCGCTGACGGTGGTAATGGCGCGCACAAAGCTGTAAATCAGCGCCGAGAGGATCGCCGGGCGCAGCAGCGGCAGCAGGATGTGCGTAATGGTACGCAGGGAACCGGCGCGCAGGCTGAGTGAGGCTTCATCGAGCGATTTATCGATTTGGCCCAAGCCCGCGATGCCTGCGCGGATACCGACCGGGACGTTACGCATTACCATCGATATAATGACAATCGCCGCCGTACCAGTGAGGTACACCGGGGCGCTGTTAAAGGCCAGAATGTATGACACGCCCGCGACGGTGCCCGGAACGGCAAAGCACAGCATAGTGGTGAACTCGATGGTCTTCTTACCTTTAAACTGCTGGCGCACCACGATCCATGCGATCAGCAGGCCGAAGATCGCGGTGATCGGCGCGGCAATCCCGGCGTAGAGCAGGGTGTCGAGCAGTGAAGGCCACGCGCCGTCGCTCATCCCCTGACCGAACAGTTTGGTAAAGTTCGCCAGCGTCAGGGTGTAGTCCACGCCCCAGTTGACGGTGAAACTGCCGTAGAAAATGCTGCCGTAGAGCAGGGCGTTAAAGGCAATCCACACTGCCAGCAGCGCGACCACACTCCATACCAGCGTTACCGGCAACGGCTGTACGTCGCCCCGGTAGGATTTGCCGGAAACGGTGACGTATGAGCGTTTACCAATCCACATATACTGCACGCAGAACACCAGCAGCGAAAACAGCAGCAGGAAGGCACCCAGCGTACTGGCGGCCTGGTAGTCAAGCTGCGAACCGGTGATGTAGAAGTAGATTTGCGTTGCCAGCACGTCGAAGTTACCGCCGAGCACCAGCGGGTTACTAAAGTCAGCCAGCGACTGCACGACCACAATCAAAAAGGCGTTAGCCAGTGCGGGTTTCAGCAGCGGGACAAACACGCCGTTAAAGGTCTGCCAGCGGCTGGCACGCAGGGTGTATGACGCTTCTTCCAGCGACGGATGAATGGTTTTGATTGCTCCGTCGAGGATCATAAACGCCATCGGCGTAAAGGCCAGAACCTGCGCCAGCCAGATGCCGGTAAAGCCATACAGCCAGTTGGTGTTGGTTAAACCAAACCATTCGACCATAAACTCGGTGATGTAACCGGAGCGTCCCATCATCAGCGTGACGCCTAAACCGACGACAAACGGCGGAGTGACGATCGGCAAAATCGAGAAGATACGTCCGATTATGGCGCTACGTCTGGCGATACGGGTGGTGTAGATAGCCAGTACCAGACCAAAGAAGGTACAGCCGACGCCGACGGCAATCGACAGCATAATTGAGTTGAGGATCACCTGAATAATATGTGCCTGCGACAGCACATTCATAAACGCCAACGGGGCAAATTCCCCGGCGTCGTTGGTGAACATCGGAATGAAAATGGCGATACTCGGCCAGACGATAAAAATACCGATCAGCGCGACAATCGCGGTAAGCGAGCCGATGACGAAACGGTCACCGCCCAGCCATTCGAGGCGGGTGAGCGCCAGGGTCATGATTGCGCCAAGCGCCACAAACAGCACGATGGTGGCATAGCCTAAGCCGCGCCCCTCAAGGGTGGCGCTGGCGACAATAAAGGCCATACAGAAAAATGCCCAACCCGCGTCAAGATAATGGCGGCTGCGCTGTTCGCGCCTGGCTTCATGGAATGGGCGCACCAGCAGCAGGCTTGGCAGCAGATACCACAGCCAACTGATATTGAACTGCGACCAGCCGTAGGCGGCGAGTATTTCTTCCCGCGTTGACTCCAGCAGACCGTAGTCCAGGCTCCAGCTCGGCAGCAGGGCAAACGCCAGCCAGCCGAGCAAAACCCAAAGAAATATCGCATCCCGTTTTTTCACGGGATGGAGTGCAAGTGTGTGTGACATAGCGTTTCCGGTAATGTAGGCCGGGTAAGGCGTTTAGACCGCACCCGGCAAATGAACGCAACGTGGGCTTATTTACCCATCTTAACTTCGCTAACCCACTTATTGATCAACGCCTTACGTACGTCAGTCGAACCGTACTTATCCATGTCGTAATTGATAAGCTTCAGGTCGTCGAGCTTCAGCGAGTTAGGAGAGGTCTCGGCAGTGGTGTTGGTCAGGATCTGATAGGATTTGCCTTTCTTCCACGCCAGCTCCTGCGCGTCTTTCGACAGCACCCAGTCAACGAACAGTTTGGCGTTGTCGACGTTGCGAGCGCCTTTCAGGATGCTGACGCCGCCGATTTCATAACCGGTGCCTTCGCATGGAGAAATCAGCTCCAGCGGTGCGCCCTGTTCTTTTTCCAGCGAATAGTCGTGCAGGAAGCCAATGCCGATAGCCGTTTCGCCGCGGGCGGCGTTACGCGCCGGGGCAATGCCGGATTTGGTGTATTGAGAGACGTTGGCGTTGAGCTGTTTCAGGTAATCAAAGGCCTGATCTTCACCCCACAGTTGAGCAAAGGTCGCCAGCGCGGTGTAGGCGGTACCGGAGCTTTGCGGGTCAGCAATCTGGATTTCGCCCTTGTATTCCGGTTTGGTCAGATCCTTCCAGCATTTTGGCACCGGCAGGTTTTTCTCTTTCAGGCGCTGGGTATTAACGCCAAAGCCCAGAATACCGACGTAAACCGCCGAAGAGAGATTACCTTTGACCTTCGCGGGATCGCGGAATTTCTCCATGATCTGTTCGAGGTTTGGTGATTTATACGGCTGCAGCAGACCCATTTCACCGGCCTGGGATTGCGGATCCAGCGTACCGCCGTACCACACATCCGCCTGCGGGTTTTTCTTCTCTGCATCCACTTTCGCCAGCGTACTGCCAGAGCCGTTGCGAATGAATGAGGTTTTCACATCATATTTTTCACCGAAGGCTTTGGTTTCGGTTTCGCACATCTCGTTGGTGGCGCTGCAATACACCACCAGACGGCCCTGCGCCTGGGCTGCGTTGCTGAAGGCTGCCAGCGTCAGAGCGGAAGCGATCAGGGTAGAGGTAAGCGTCAGTTTCATTGTTTTATCCTTTGACTGAGAGAAGGGGTAATGCCCGCAATGAGCAACGGCATCAGCAATAAACCCATAAAGACAGCGGCAACCGAGAGCAAACTGAACATTCCCGACCAGCCGTAATGTTCTATGACCAACGACAGCGGCCAACCCGCCAGCGCGGCCCCCAGATAGGCGAACAGCCCGAGAAAACCGGTAATTGAACCTGCCGCCGCTTTGTGTCCGCATTCAACGGCTGCGAGGCCAATTAGCATTTGTGGGCCAAACACAAAAAAGCCCACGGTAAAGAAACACACTGCCAGTAGCGCGTAGTGGTGCACTGGTGCCAGCCACAGTGCGGCGACGGAAACCATCAGCCCCAGCGTGAACAGCAAAATCATCGGCGCACGCTGACCGCTGAACAGCAGATCCGATCCCCATCCGGCAAACAGCGCCCCCAGCAAGCCGCCAACTTCAAACAGCATCACCGTGGCATTGGCGCTGAGCAGATTCACGCCGTGGCTTTCCGTCAGCCAGATGTTGCCCCAGTCGTTGAGCGCAATGCGGATCAAATAGACCAATACATACGACACGCCGAGCAGCCAGATCATCGGGTTTTTCAGCATGGTGGTGCGCAACATTTGCCACAGCCCCATCGGCGGGCTTTGCTGTTCCTGACGCAGCTCCAGCGGGTCATGCCGCCATTCCCCAACCGTGGGTAATCCTTCTTCCTGGGGCGTGCCTTTCAATTGCAGGGTGAGCCAGATTCCCAGTGCCATACTGATTATCCCCGGTGCCAGCATGGCCGCCTGCCAGCCCCACCAGTGGGCGGCAAAAGCGCTAATCAGCGGGATAATGGCGCCACCGATGTTGATCGACATATTCCAGCAGCCCCACCAGAAGCCACGTTCGTTGCGCGAGTACCAGTGGGTCAGCAGTCGGGCACAGGGCGGCCAGCCCCAGCCCTGAAAAAATCCGTTCAGCGTCCAGACCACCAGCAGCAGCGTCAGCGATTCACCAAAGGCGAACAGCACGTTTAAAACGCCGGTGGCAAACAGACCAATACCCATAAACGCGCGCTGTCCGTGGCTGTCGTGCCACAGCCCGGCGGTAAATTTCGACAGACCATAGGTCAGATAAAACAGTGACCCAAGCAGGCCGATATCGCCTTTATCCAGACCCAGATCCGTTTGCAGCGCCGGGAGGACGTAGTTAACGCTTTTGCGCGTCAGATAAAACGCGGCGTAACCAATTACCATACACATCAGCAGCCGGGGGCGTAGCGCCCGGTATTGTTGGTCTGTTTCGCTGGCTGAGCGTGTATGCATGGCAGTCTCCGTTTGTGCTGACTATAGGAAAGTGAAAGCAAAAGGGGATGAGAGAAAGTCCGCAGTGACTAAGACTTTTTCCTGGTTAGCGGCTGGTTTGTTGCAAATTTGTGGGCAGGTTAACAATTACTCGCGTGCCGTTGTTTGATTCGAGCGTCAGTTCACCGCCAAGGGCGCTCACCCGCTCACGCATCCCCTGGATACCGAAACCGGGAATTTTTTCTGGCAGAATACCAACGCCGTTGTCAGCGACGTCCAGAAACAAGCAATGTTCCCGCTGGCGCAGCGTAATCGACACATCGCTGGCATCGGCATGTTTGCAGACGTTATTGAGTAACTCCTGCAACAGGCGATACAGCGTGAAGCGCACCGTTTCGTTTTCTGGCGTATTTTCTAGCTGATAATCAAAGCGGCAGCGAATACCCCGTTCAGCAAAAGCAAATTCATTCACCAGATGATGTAGTGCATCTTTAAAAGACAGTTCATCGAGCGCGGGGGGGCGCAGCTGGCGCAGCAGCTGACGGGTGGAGTGGTGAATACGCCGGGCCAGGTCGTTGATTTGATTCGCAGCCTCAAGCGTTTGCTCACGACCCGGTGCGCGTTTGACCAGTTGCGACTGAATTTGAATGGCGGTGATGTTCTGACCAATTTCGTCGTGCAGTTCCCGCGCCAGGTTTTTGCGCGTGTTTTCTTCGGTGCGGATCAGCTGTTCGGTCAGCGCGCGACGCGCCGCCAGTTCGGTTTCCAGACACTGGCGATAATGGTGCAGGTTTTGCGCCAGATGCTGCTGGCGGCTGATGGCGATCCCCAGCCCTATACCCAGCAGAGCCTGGGTGGCGAGGAAAATCTCCAGCTCCAGTAAATTACTGAACCCGACGCCGATTTGCCGGGCGATGGTGATCATCATACTGCCGAGCAATCCGGACAACACGCCACCCTGCCAGCCAAATTTCCACGCCATCACCACGTTTGGTAAAAACACCACGATCAGCAACAGGCGCTCGATCTCCGGCGACAGCACCATCTGAGTACCGATGCCAATAATAAAAAACAGGCTACACCAGATGATAAGCGAGGTGCGCAGCGGGGGATTGGTGGTATCCAGCCCGAGCAGATGATAGCGGTGCTGCTGGCGCAGAAATTCATAGATCAGATAAACAAACGGCGTCAGCAACACGCCGCCGGTAAACGACGCCAGGCCAATCAGCGTTGCCGGGCTCTGGATAAACGGTGAAAGCAGGGCAGTATTGAGCAATGAGGTGAGCGTTACGGCGGCCAGCAGCAGCGTTAAGCGTTGCCAGTAAAGGGGAAAGCGGTGCCAGTATGACTGGCCGATGCTCGCCGGAATCAGGCTAATTAACGGCGCAGCCAGCAGGATATAGCCATTCAGTAATTGCTCGCTGTGCAGCCAGAACAACATCAACACCGGCGGCAGTATCAGCGCGGGCCAGTAACGGCGAGAAAGCAGAATTAACAGCGCGAGATAGACGCCGTGCGGCAGAAATAGCGCCGCCTGCTGGCCGTTGTGGGTCAGATAAAACCCCAGCGTCCACAGCATCAGCCAGCCCGATCCCCAGGCCAGCAGAATAAACAGAGAAATAACCCAATGCCGAAGGCTACGCGACATTAATGCCCCGTCAATAGTTGGTGGTCGAGGGCAAAATGCACCAGATCGATGGTGCTGTGGCATTGCAGTTTGCCCAGCACGTTCGCCCGATGAACGTGCACCGTCTTGTGGCTGAGGTCGAGCTTGAAGGCGATCTCTTTTACGCTGTCACCTTTAACCAACAGATCAAACACTTCACGCTCGCGCGGGGTCAGAACTTCCAGAACCTGCGCGGGCTGCTCGCCGCCGCGTAGTGCACGCAGCGCATCGGCGCACAGGTAATGGCCGCCCATGCCTACTGAGCGTACAGCCTGCACCAGTTCTTCCGGGCCGCAGCGTTTGGTCAGGTAACCGCTGGCGCCTGCGTCCAGCGCGCTTTGCACAAACGTGGGCGAGTCATAAATGCTGAGAATAATGGCGCGAAAACCGGGCTTCTGCGCCCGCAGTCGTTTTAACAGGCTCAGGCCATTTTCATCCGGCATGGCGATATCCATTACCGCGACGCTGACGTCATCATGCAGAAGTGCAGGCCAGGCCTCCGCCGCGCTGCTGTACTGACCGGTAACGTTAAGATCGTCTTCGAGACTGAGTAATTGCGCAAAGCCGGAACGCACCACCACATGGTCATCCACCAGCACAACATGAATCATGATATTGCTCTCTTGCTGACAATGGCCTCTATGATGCCTGCCAGCGCCGCGCTGGCAATCATCGTGGCGCGGATATGTAACGAATGTAACAAAATCGCAATAATTTACAGCGAGTGTAGGCCTGATAAGCGCAGCGCATCAGGCATTGATTGCGGATGGCGGCGCAAGCGCCTTATTCGGCCTACGTTCTGTAATGAGCGAAATAGCTAACTATTGCCGCTTTTTTTCTAAAAACGCTTTGTTCTTAGCCAGAATTTTTAATTCCTTTATCAAAATGTGCCGCAACGAAATACTGCCTCCATAACAAGACAGGGGAGCAGACAATCATGGCTATTTCATCGCGTAACGCACTTCTTGCCGTACTGGCATTCATCGCATTTCAGGCGCAGGCGGTGAACGTCACCGTTGCTTATCAGACCTCCGCCGAACCTGCCAAAGTGGCGCAGGCGGACAACACGTTTGCCAAAGAGAGCGGGGCGACCGTTGACTGGCGAAAATTCGACAGCGGGGCGAGCATCGTTCGTGCGCTGGCATCCGGTGATGTGCAGATCGGTAATCTTGGCTCCAGCCCGCTGGCGGTCGCTGCCAGTCAGCAGGTGCCTATTGAGGTTTTCCTGCTGGCATCAAAGCTCGGCAATTCTGAGGCGCTGGTGGTGAAGAAAAACATCAGTAAACCGGAAGATTTGATTGGCAAACGCATTGCCGTGCCGTTTATTTCCACCACCCATTACAGCCTGCTGGCGGCGTTGAAACATTGGGGGATTAAACCCGGCCAGGTGGAGATTGTGAACCTGCAACCACCGGCGATTATTGCCGCATGGCAGCGCGGAGATATTGATGGTGCGTATGTCTGGGCACCTGCGGTCAACGCGTTGGAAAAAGACGGAAAGGTGTTAACCGACTCCTCGCAGGTTGGCGAGTGGGGGGCACCGACGCTGGACGTGTGGGTGGTGCGCAAAGATTTTGCCGAGAAGCATCCTGAGGTGGTGAAAGCCTTTGCCAAAAGCGCTATCGATGCCCAGCAGCCTTATATCACTAATCCTGATGAATGGCTGAAGCAGCCGGAGAATATCAGCAAACTGTCGCGTTTGAGCGGCGTACCGGAGGCGGATGTTCCGGGGCTGGTGAAAGGTAACACTTACCTGACACCGCAACAGCAAACCGCTGAGCTAACCGGCCCGGTGAACAAAGCGATTATCGACACCGCGCAGTTCCTTAAAGAGCAGGGCAAAGTCCCCGCTGTCGCGACAGATTACAGCCAGTACGTTACCGATCGCTTCGTGCAATAAATAAGGAGGCGATGATGCTGCAAATCTCTCATCTTGCCGCCAGCTACGGTGGAAAACCGGCGCTGGAGGATATCAACCTGACGCTCGATAGCGGTGAACTGCTGGTGGTACTCGGGCCTTCCGGTTGCGGGAAAACCACGTTGTTAAATCTGATTGCCGGGTTTGTGCCGTATCAGCATGGCAGCATCACGCTGGCGGGTAACAGGGTTGATGGTCCGGGGGCAGATCGCGGGGTCGTGTTCCAGAACGAAGGACTGCTGCCCTGGCGCAACGTGCAGGACAACGTGGCTTTTGGGCTGCAGCTGGCGGGCGTGGACAAGCCGCAGCGTCAGTGTATTGCTCTGGAGATGTTGCAGAAAGTCGGGCTGGAGGGCGCGGGAAAACGCTTTATCTGGCAACTTTCCGGTGGACAACGTCAGCGCGTCGGCATTGCCCGGGCGCTGGCGGCCAACCCGCAGCTGTTGCTGCTGGATGAACCCTTTGGTGCGCTCGACGCCTTTACCCGCGAGCAGATGCAAACCCTGCTGCTGAAGCTGTGGCATGAGACTGGCAAACAGGTGCTGCTGATTACCCACGATATTGAAGAAGCGGTGTTTATGGCGACAGAACTGGTATTGCTGTCCCCAGGACCAGGCCGGGTACTGGAACGTCTGCCGCTCAATTTCGCCCGTCGCTTTGTGGCCGGAGAGTCGAGCCGCAGCATTAAGTCCGATCCGCAGTTTATCGCCATGCGCGAGTACGTGTTAGGTCGGGTCTTTGAACAACGGGAGGCATTCTCATGAGCGTGGTGATTAATGATAAACCCCGTCGCCAGCAGGTGCTGAACTGGCGCTGGCCGTTCTCGCGGCAGATTACCTTAAGCCTTGGTACGTTGGCCGTCATTCTGGCAGTGTGGTGGACGGTGGCGGCGCTACAGTTAATCAGTCCGCTGTTTTTACCGCCGCCGGGACAGGTTTTACAAAAGCTGATCGTCATTGCCGGGCCGCAAGGGTTTATGGATGCTACGCTGTGGCAGCATCTGGCGGCGAGTCTGACGCGTATTGTTATCGCGCTGCTGGCGGCAGTGCTGCTGGGCGTTCCGGTTGGGATCGCGATGGGGCTGAGTCCGACGATGCGCGGCATTCTCGATCCGATCATTGAACTGTATCGTCCGGTTCCTCCCCTGGCCTATTTACCGCTGATGGTCATTTGGTTTGGCATCGGTGAAACCTCCAAGATCCTGCTGATCTATCTGGCGATTTTCGCCCCTGTGGCGATGTCGGCGTTGGCGGGGGTGAAAAGTGCGCAGCAGGTGAGAGTGCGCGCCGCGCAGTCGCTGGGGGCCAGCCGTGCGCAGGTGCTGTGGTTTGTTATTTTGCCGGGGGCATTACCGGAGATTCTCACCGGGTTACGCATCGGGCTTGGCGTGGGTTGGTCGACGCTGGTGGCAGCTGAACTGATCGCGGCCACGCGAGGGTTAGGATTTATGGTGCAGTCAGCCGGTGAGTTTCTGGCAACGGATGTGGTGCTGGCAGGGATCGCGGTCATTGCCGTTATCGCATTTATTTTAGAACTGGGTCTGCGCGCGCTTCAGCGTCGCCTGACGCCCTGGCATGGAGAAGTACAATGAGTGAACGTCTGAGCATTACCCCGCTGGGGCCGTACATTGGCGCACAAATCACTGGTGCGGATTTGACGCGTCCGCTGAGCGATAATCAGTTTGAACAGCTTTATCATGCGGTACTGCGCCACCAGGTGGTGTTTCTGCGGCAGCAGGTGATTACGCCACAACAGCAGCGGGCACTGGCGCTGCGTTTCGGCGATCTGCATATTCACCCTGTCTATCCACATGCCGAAGGGGTAGAGGAAATTATCGTGCTGGATACCCATAACGATAATCCGCCGGATAACGACAACTGGCACACCGATGTCACCTTTATCGACACGCCGCCTGCCGGGGCGATTCTGGCAGCAAAAGAGCTGCCATCGGCCGGGGGAGACACTCTTTGGACCAGCGGAATTGCTGCTTATGAGGCATTGTCTGAGCCGTTTCGTCATTTGCTGAGTGGCCTGCGGGCAGAGCATGATTTCCGTAAATCGTTCCAGGAATATAAATACCGCAAGACACCAGAGGAGCATCAGCGCTGGCTGGATGCGGTGGCGAAACATCCGCCATTGCTACATCCGGTGGTGCGGACCCATCCGGTAAGCGGTAAACAGGCACTGTTTGTGAATGAGGGATTTACTACGCGAATTGTCGATGTGACGGAAAAAGAGAGCGAGGCGTTACTAAGCTTTTTATTCGCCCATATCACCAAACCGGAGTTTCAGGTGCGCTGGCGCTGGCAGCCCAACGATGTGGCGATTTGGGATAATCGCGTCACGCAACATTATGCCAATGCGGATTATCTGCCGCAGCGGCGTATTATGCACCGGGCGACGATCCTCGGGGATCAGCCTTTTTATCGGGCAGGGTGATTGTTGGTGGGGTTTTACTTATCGGGCCTGGAACTGTCGGCCCGATAAGGTGAAGTCGCCATTCGGCAACAAAGTGGTTAGCGCAGGATTTTCTTCTCAGCCAGATCCAGTGCGAAGTAACTGAAGATCAGATCCGCGCCAGCGCGTTTGATCGAGCCTAAGCTTTCCAGAACCACTTTCTCTTCATCTATTGCACCTGCCATCGCCGCGAATTTGATCATCGCGTATTCACCGCTGACCTGATAAGCGCCAATCGGCAGCTCGGTGCGCTCGCGGATATCACGCAGAATATCGAGATACGCGCCAGCCGGTTTCACCATCAGGCAGTCTGCGCCCTGGGCTTCATCCAGCAGCGATTCGCGAATCGCTTCACGGCGATTCATCGGGTTCATTTGATACGTTTTACGATCGCCTTTCAGCGCCGTGCCTGCGGCTTCACGGAACGGGCCGTAGAAAGAAGAGGCAAACTTGGTGGAATAGGACATGATCGCAGTATCGGTGAAGCCCGCGGCGTCCAGCGCCTGGCGAATCGCCTGTACCTGGCCGTCCATTGCGGCGGAAGGGGCGATGAAATCTGCGCCCGCTGCTGCGGCAACGACTGCCTGCTTGCCGAGGTTGGCAAGGGTTAAGTCGTTATCAACGCCGTGTTCGCATAATACGCCGCAGTGACCGTGCGAGGTGTATTCACAGAAACAGGTGTCGGACATGACGATCATTTCCGGTACGGTCTGCTTACAGATACGCGACATGCGCGCCACCAGACCGTCTTCTTTCCAGGCATCGCTGCCGGTCTCATCGGTGTGATGAGAAATCCCGAAGGTCATGACCGAGCGGATGCCTGCATTAGCAATACGTTCGATTTCGCGCGCCAGGTGTTTCTCTGGTATGCGCATCACGCCGGGCATGGCGTCGATAGCTTTGTAATCGTCGAGTTCTTCTTCAACAAAGATCGGCAACACCAGGTCATTTAAGCTGAGTGTTGTCTCTTCAAACATAGCGCGCAGCGCAGGGGATTTGCGCAGGCGACGAGGGCGTTGGATTAGGTCTGTCATGGTATGCCTGATGTTTGTGGAATCGAAGGCCGTAGTATACCCGAACCTGAGGGCGAGGGGTTTACGAAAGTTGGCGTTATGCCGAGGTTATGTTGATGTTACCAATGCTTGGTATTATGTGTTATCTCTATTTTTGCAATTATGACTATTTTAAATAGTGATTAGTTTTATGGTGAATTTAGTTTAATTTAATTTTTAATTAAGTGGCGAGATTTAACGGTATTTATTTGCTGACGTTTGATTTTTAAGTTAATCATAATTTCAATATATTGTTTCGCCAATGGTTTTACATGTAACTGTCTAAAATAAAAATGATTTTTACGTTTATTTGCTGTTTCGAATAATTTGCATATCTATTGTCCGTAATCGGACTTAAACCAAAGAATAATTGAACCTTTCCTTTGTGAAACCGCATAATCTTCCCCGCGAAACATAAAATGTTTTCTTTGCATTGATAATTGATGGATCAACTATATTACGTCCCTGAGGAGGGATGACAAATGCACACTTGGAAAAAGAAACTTGTAGTCTCACAATTAGCATTAGCCTGCACTTTGGCAATCACTTCTCAGGCGAATGCTTCAACTGATATCTCTGGGACCACCTACACAACGTTTGCTCATTATAATGACGCATCCTATGCGGATGGCGTCTATTATGATGGATATGTTGGTTGGAACAATTACGACACCGATAGTATTTATAACGGTGATATTTATCCGGTAATCAATAACGCCACTGTCAACGGCGTTATTTCTACTTATTATCTGGATGATGGGCTGTCTACTAACACCAATAACAATAGCCTGACGATTAAAAACAGCACCATTCACGGTATGGTGACATCCGAATGTATGACCACGGATTGTACTAACCGTTCGGGTACTGACTATTACTACGATCGCCTGGCGATGAACGTCATCAATTCAACTATCGATGACAACTACGAACATTATACCTACAACGGTACGTATAATGACGCAGCTGACACACACGTTGTCGACGTTTATAACCTGGGTACGGCTATCACTCTGGATCAAGAAGTTGATCTGTCTATCTCCGCCAACTCTCATGTCGCTGGCATAACCCTGACTCAGGGTTACGAGTGGGCAGACATTGACGATAATACCGTCAGCACTGGCGTAAACAGCAGTGAAGTATTTAACAACACTATCGCTGTCAGCGATTCTACCCTGACCTCTGGTTCATGGACTGACGAAGGCACCACCGGTTGGTTTGGTAACACCAGCAATGCAAGCGACTACAGCGGCTCTTATACTGCAGACGATATTGCATTAGCGGTTATTGCTAATCCAAATGCGGATAACGCGATGCAGACCACCGCAACGTTTAACAATTCCACACTGATGGGTGACGTGCTGTTCTCCAGCAACTTCGATGAGAACTTCTTCCCGAACGGTGCTGACACTTATCGTGATACCGATGCTGACCTGGATACCAATGGTTGGGACGGTACTGACCGTCTGGATCTGACACTGAACAACGGCAGTAAGTGGGTCGGCGCGGCAATGTCCGTGCACCAGGTTGACACCGATGGTGACGGCGTTTATGACAGCTACGCTGCAGGCACTGAAGCCACCGCTACGCTGATCGACATCACCGCTAACAGCCTGTGGCCGGATTCAACCTACGGTATTGATAGCGACACAACTTCTTATGACGAAAATGGTCATGTAGTTGGCAACGCTGTCTACCAGAGCGGCCTGTTCAACGTCACGCTGAACGGTGCTTCACAGTGGGATACTACCAAAACTTCCCTGATTGATACCCTGAGCATCAACAGCGGTTCTGTCGTCAACGTGGGTGATTCTGAGCTGGTTGCTGACTCTATCTCTCTGACCGGTGCTTCTGCACTGAACATCAACGAAGATGGTCACGTTGCGACGGATACGCTGTCTATCGACAACAGTACTGTCACAATCGCCGATGATGTTTCTGCTGGCTGGAATGTGCTTGAAGCTGCGCTGTATGCAAACACCATTAACGTCACTAACAACGGCGTTCTGGATGTGGGTAACAGTACCGGTAATGCACTGCAGGTTGATACCCTGAACCTGACTAGCTACACCGACGCTTATAACCATGTTAACGCGGGTGTTTTCGACATCAACAGCACTGACTATGTGCTGAATGCTGATCTGACCAACGATCGCACTAACGATAAATCTCAGTCTAACTACGGTTATGGTGTGATCGCGATGAACTCTGATGGTCATCTGACTATCAACGGTAACGGCGATTCCGACACCTCAGGCGATCAGTCTGAAGTTGATAACTATGGTGACCATGTAGCGGCCGCAACTGGTAACTATAAAGTCCGTATCGACAACGCTACTGGCGCAGGTTCTGTTGCAGATTACAAAGGTAACGAGCTGGTCTACGTTAACGACGCGAACAGCACTGCGACCTTCTCTGCAGCTAACAAAGCTGACCTGGGTGCTTACACCTATCAGGCACAGCAGCAGGGTAACACCGTTGTTCTGCAGCAGATGGAACTGACAGACTACGCGAACATGGCGCTGAGCATTCCGTCTGCTAACACCAATATCTGGAACCTGGAACAAGATACCGTTGGTACTCGTCTGACTAACGCGCGTCATGGTCTGGTTGATAACGGTGGTGCATGGGTTAGCTACTTCGGTGGTAGCTTCGATGCAGATAATGGCACCATTAACTACGATCAGGATGTTAACGGCATCATGGTCGGTGTTGATTCCAAAATTGATGGTAACAACGCTAAGTGGATTGTCGGTGCTGCAGCAGGCTTCGCGAAAGGTGATATGAGCGACCGTACCGGTCAGGTGGATCAGGATAGCCAGACTGCCTACATCTACTCTTCTGCTCACTTTGCCAACAACATCTTTGTTGACGGTAACTTAAGCTACTCTCACTTCAACAACGATCTGTCTGCCAACATGAGCAACGGTGAGTATGTTGATGGCAGCACCTCATCTGACGCCTGGGGCTTTGGCTTGAAACTGGGTTATGACCTGAAGCTGGGTGATGCAGGTTACGTAACGCCATACGGCAGCGTATCCGGTCTGTTCCAGTCTGGTGATGACTATAAGCTGAGCAACGACATGAAAGTTGATAGCCAGTCTTATGACAGCATGCGTTATGAACTCGGTGTCGATGCAGGTTATACCTTCGCTTATAGCGACGACCAGGCGCTGACCCCGTACTTCAAACTGGCCTACGTTTACGACGACTCTAACAACGATTCTGACGTAAACGGCGACTCTATCGACAACGGTGTAGAAGGTTCTGCGGTACGTGTTGGACTGGGTACTCAGTTCAGCTTTACCAAAAACTTCAGCGCATACACCGATGCTAACTACCTCGGTGGTGGCGATGTTGATCAAGACTGGTCTGCAAATGTTGGTGTTAAATATACCTGGTAAGACATCTCTTGTTGTTAAAGAAAAGATAATCTAACTCAGAAAAATGCCCGTCACGGATTTGACGGGCATTTATTGCAAGGGATGCCCAAATGTTGTCTGCAAATAAACCGCTTGTGGAATTTGGTAAGCTTGATAAATGTTTGTCAAAATATGGCAAACACTTTGAGTGTGATAACGATAAAGAAATAATTTATTCCAGTGATATAAACAGTGACGATACCTTTATCATTTTAAATGGTGTAATTTCCCTGAGGCGAGGGGAGAATGTGCTGGTCGGTATTGCGCAGGCACCGTTTATTATGGGGCTTTCAGATGGTGTGATAAAAACAGATATACAATACAGATTAATCACGGAAAGCGATTGTACGGGATACCATCTACCCGCCTCGCAAACAATTAATATAATTGAAGAGTGCCAGCTTTGGCGTGAAGCTTTTTGTTGGTTGGCATGGCAAAACTCCATGCTTGAATTACGCGATCTGCAGTTGATCGGCAACAACTCCTACGATCAGATCCGCGCGACATTGATCTCTATGACGAAATGGGATGAAGCCCTTCGTTCACGCATCGGCGTTATGAACTATATTCACCAACGCACACGAATTTCACGCTCGGTTGTCGCTGAGGTTCTCGCAGCATTGCGTAAAGGCGGTTACATTGAAATGAATAAAGGCAAACTGGTGTGCATTAACCGTTTGCCTTTTGAGTATTGAATCAGGATGCAGGAATGACCTGTGGCTTGTACCCGCTCAACTCTGCAACCAGTTCGTTGATACCGTCGCTCATATTGGTAAAACGGGTCAGCGGAGAGCGCGTCACTACGACAAATGCCCCAACGTTTTGCTGTGGGATCATCGCCATATAGGTAATGAAGCCACCGCCGCCACCGGTTTTTTGAATAATTCCCGGTCTGCCATTCTTCGGCGCCATGTAGACCCAGCCCAAACCAAGCGCATCGGCTCTGCCTGGAACGTCCATTCCCACCACTTTAGTTAACTGCGTACGCTGGTAAATCAGCGTCTGCATCCGGTCGGCCTGCTGGCTACGATGATAAAAGTCAGAAGAAAGATACTGCTGCATCCAGCGCATCATATCGCCAGGCGTTGAATAGACGCCGCCGCTGCCCATCGCTGCCAGCGTATTGTTACAAGGACTGGCACCTTTTTCCGCGACCATCAGGCGTCGGCACTGATCGGGAGATGGCGTAAAGGTGGTGTCTTTCATCCCCAGCGGACGGGTGATTTTTTCTTCAAACAGCTGCGGATAAGGCTTACCTGACGCGGTACCCAGCGCATCGGCCAGCAGATCAAACGCCAGGTTGGAATAAGAAGCCTGCGATCCTGGTGCGGCTTTAAGCGTAGCCGTTGAGAGATAGCTCCAGCGCTGCTCGCGGGTTGGCCAGACAAACACCGGGCGCTTGGCCGCGCCGCCTGGCTGTTCGCGCGGCAGTGCGCTGGTATGCGTCGCCAGATTCACCAGCGTAATTGGTGTTCCTTGATAAGTGGGTACGCGTGCGCCAGGAGGTGCATATTTACTCAATGGATCGTTGAGTTTGACCGTGCCCTGATCGAGTAATTTCACCAGCATTTCGCTGGTCATTAATTTGGTAATTGAGGCAATGCGGATTACGGAATCCAGTTGCGGGTGAACATTATTGCCGGGGCGTGTTTCACCAAAACTGCGAAATACACGCTGATTACCATCAATCACCACGAGCGCCATCCCCGTAGCACCACTGCCGTAAAATATATGGTCGGCATAACGATCAACGATATCAGAGGCGAAGACCGGATCGGTTATAGGCTGTGCCGCCTGGACAGATGTCAATGACGCCGCACACAGCGCGGCAGAAAAAAGCAGACTACGTTTCAACGGTGGTGTCCATGAGTTAGAGAAAGTGAAAAAGGATGTCGTGCGTATGCGTATTTATACTACTCATCGGCGTATTGCAAAGCGCTTATCAACCAATGATAGTGGGAAAAACGTAACGATGAGTAAACACAGGAGTTTCCTGGATTGCGGATGTTCGCTTTTGTGATCTCACGCTGTGATAATCTGCACATACTGGAACGTTGTCGAGTGTGAAAACCACAGAAACAATTCTTCATAACCGAGGTGCGAACTAAGTGCCTCGGTTTTGGTCACAATTGTCGGTTTCAGCTTGTGTTTTTGGGCGTAAGCCGTCTGGCCTCCGCACTCTACGGTGGCAAATGCACAGCAGTCGTCATAACGATAAGAAGTTAGCAGGAGAGCACTATGTTTAAGTCTTTTTTCCCAAAGCCGGGGCCGTTCTTTATTTCGGCATTTATTTGGGCACTGGTCGCCGTTGTATTCTGGCAAGCAGGTGGGGGAGCCTGGGTTGCACATATTACCGGCGCGTCGGGAGACGTACCTATTAGCGCAGCGCGTTTTTGGTCGTTGGATTACCTGATTTTTTATGCGTACTACATTCTTTGTGTCGGGGTGTTCGCGCTGTTCTGGTTTCTCTACAGTCCACACCGCTGGCAGTACTGGTCTATTCTGGGCACATCGCTGATTATTTTTGTGACCTGGTTTCTGGTTGAAGTCGGCGTCGCCGTCAACGCCTGGTATGCGCCATTTTATGACCTGATTCAAACTGCGCTCAGCGCACCACACAAGGTGAAGATTGAGCAGTTCTATCATGAAGTGGGCATTTTTCTCGGTATTGCGCTGATAGCCGTAGTCATTGGCGTGATGAACAACTTCTTCGTCAGCCACTATGTGTTCCGCTGGCGTACCGCGATGAACGAACACTATATGGCGCACTGGCAGCATTTGCGTCACATCGAAGGTGCAGCACAGCGTGTACAGGAAGACACCATGCGTTTTGCTTCTACGCTGGAAGATATGGGCGTCAGCTTTATCAACGCGATTATGACGCTGATTGCCTTCCTGCCTGTACTGGTAACGCTCTCAGCCCATGTTCCTGACCTGCCGATTGTTGGACATGTGCCTTATGGCCTGGTGATTGCCGCGATTGTCTGGTCGCTGATGGGAACCGGTTTACTGGCCGTGGTCGGGATAAAGCTTCCCGGGCTGGAGTTTAAAAACCAGCGCGTGGAAGCGGCCTATCGTAAAGAATTGGTCTATGGCGAAGATGATGGCAACCGTGCGACGCCACCGACGGTGCGTGAACTGTTCCATGCGGTACGGCAAAACTACTTCCGTCTCTATTTTCACTATATGTACTTCAATATTGCCCGTATTCTTTACCTGCAGGTTGATAACGTTTTCGGCTTGTTCCTGCTGTTTCCGTCGATTGTTGCCGGTACGATTACGCTCGGCCTGATGACGCAAATCACTAACGTGTTTGGCCAGGTGCGCGGCTCGTTCCAGTATCTGATTAACTCCTGGACAACGTTAGTGGAACTGATGTCTATTTATAAGCGTCTGCGAAGCTTTGAGCGCGAGCTTGATGGTCAGGATATTCAGGAAGTTACCCATACGCTGAGTTAATAATAAGGAGATGTTATGTCGACGGTTTCCCGTCTTTACCCCTTGTCTGGTCTGGCAGCACTGGTGCTGGTGGGATGTAGTAGCCAACCTGCGCAGCCGCTAAAAAAGGGGGAGAAAGCCGTCGATGTGGCGAGCGTGGTGCGCCAGAAAATGCCCGCCAGCGTGAAAGACCGGGACGCGTGGGCGCAGGATTTGGCAAAGACCTTTGAAAGCCAGAAGCTGGCACCGACGGTTGAAAACATCTGTTCGGTGCTGGCGGTAGCGCAGCAGGAGTCAAACTTCCAGGCCGATCCGGCTGTTCCTGGTTTAAGCAAAATCGCCTGGAAAGAGATTGACCGTCGCGCAGAACGCATGCATATCCCGCTGTTTGTCGTGCATACCGCGCTAAAGATTAACTCGCCAACGGGGAAAAGCTACAGCGAGCGTCTGGATACGGTGAAGACGGAAAAACAGCTTAGCGCCATCTTTGATGATTTCATCAACATGGTGCCGATGGGGCAGACATTGTTCGGATCGCTTAATCCGGTACATACCGGTGGTCCAATGCAGGTCAGTATCGCGTTTGCTGAGCAGCACACCAGCGGGTATCCGTGGAAAATGGCGGGGACGGTACGTCAGGAAGTGTTTAGCCGCCGTGGTGGGTTGTGGTTCGGTACGTATCATCTGCTCAACTACCCGGCGAATTACAGTGCGCCAATCTTCCGCTTCGCCGATTTTAATGCCGGATGGTATGCGAGCCGCAATGCAGCTTTCCAGAATGCGGTCAGTAAAGCCAGTGGAGTGAAGCTGGCGATGGACGGGGATTTGATTCTCTATGGCAGCAGTGAGCCGGGCAAAACGGAGCTGGCGGTACGTAAACTAGCCGGGAAGCTAGGGATGAGCGAGAGTGAGATCCGCCAGCAACTGCAAAAAGGTGACAGCCTGGCCTTTGAAAAAACCGCATTGTACGAAAAGGTTTATAAGCTGGCGGAAGCGAAGACCGGGAAAACGTTACCCCGTGAAATGCTGCCGGGCATTCAACTGGAAAGCCCGAAGATCACGCGTAATCTGACTACTGCGTGGTTTGCTAAACGGGTGGATGACCGTCGGGCGAAGTGTATGAATCAGTCATCTTTATGATGACGGTGACGCCAGCGCATGACCGCCGCTATGACGCCAAGAATCAGGCTTCCGGCCAGGAAGGGGATCAGTCCAAAGAGGGTACCGACGCCTAAACCGATTTCAACCCGCGGGCGTCCTGTCTCCTGCATTTGCAGCTGCATCAGTTCTTCATAGATGCCGGGCGCGTGAGCCAACAGATTTAAAATCTGTGCACCCGCCCAGAAGCAAAACAGCACAAATACGGCATACGCAATGTTGCCGGGCAGGGAGGAGGGATCCCGATGCTTGCCCTTAAACAGGGATTTTGAGAGCGTAAAATCAGCCATAAAGACCTCCGGAAATAACCTGCTTTTTTTGACGTAATGCCTGGAACTAAGAGTGAGTCTGACAGGTGATCGGCAATGTCAATATCAGAATGATGGTAATTTCAGGTAGAGATTATTCCTGGATTTCGGTTTTTTGTTGGCGGTCACAATTATGTAACCTTAAGTTAAACTGAGTTACATTTAAGAAATTACGCACAGGCCACAGACGCCCTCGGGGAAATGTGCGAGGATGCCTCCCTGTGTTGTATTTTCACCGGAGCTGTTATGAACCTGCCTGTAAAAATCCGCCGAGACTGGCACTACTATGCCTTCGCTATTGGGCTTATCTTTATTCTGAATGGCGTGGTGGGGTTATTAGGTTTTGAAGCGCAGGGATGGCAAACTTATGCGGTGGGGCTGGTGACCTGGGTGATTAGCTTTTGGCTGGCCGGATTAATCATCCGTCGCCGCGTTGAAGATGATGAAGCAAAGGATGCCCAATAGCTCTATCAGGCATCCTGACGGGTTTACATACTGGTTTTCAGCGCGCTATCCGCAGCATGGCGTTCCAGCGCCAGTTCGATCAGGCGAGTGATCAAATCGGTATAGCCTAAACCGCTCGCCTGCCACAGCTTCGGATACATACTGATGTTGGTAAAGCCAGGCAGCGTGTTGATCTCATTGATCACAACGTCGTTTTCAGCAGTTAAGAAGACGTCCACGCGCGCCATGCCGGCACAGCCCAGAGTCTGGTAGGCCTGAATGGCGATTTCGCGGATCTTATCGTTAATCTCTGGCGCAATTGCTGCCGGAACGACAACTTTGGCACCGTTATCGTCAATGTATTTAGTGTCGTAAGCGTAAAAATCGCTGTTCAGCACGATCTCACCACAGGTACTGGCCTGCGGATGATCGTTGCCCAGTACCGCACATTCGATCTCGCGACCTTTGATCCCTTGCTCCACAACGACTTTATGATCGAATTCAAATGCCAGCGCGACGGCCTGATCGTATTGGGCTTCGCTGGTTACTTTACTGACGCCAACGGACGATCCCTGGTTGGCCGGTTTTATAAACAGCGGCAGTCCCAGGCGGGATTCCACTTCGGCAAAGCTGATGCTGTTGCGATTCGCGCGAGTGAGCGTAATAAATGGCGCGATGTTTAACCCGGCATCACGCAGCAGACGTTTGGTCACGTCTTTATCCATACAGGCAGCAGAACCCAGCACATCAGAACCGACAAACGGCAGGTTCGCCACGCGCAGCATGCCCTGCAGAGAGCCATCTTCACCCAAAGTACCGTGTACGATTGGGAAAATAACATCGACCGTCGGCAGTGGTTGACCGTTTTGTGCATCGATCAACTGGTGCTCTTGTTTACCCGGTACCTGCGCCAGGCTAGTTTCAGAAGGCCGCAACGCAATATGCGCCGGATCGTCTGAATTGAGCAGATAGTTACTGGCATCGCTGACGTGCCATTGCCCTTGTTTATCAATACCTAACAGCACAACGTCAAAGCGAGTCTTGTCGATGGCATCGACAATATTTTTTGCCGATTGCAATGACACTTCATGTTCCGCTGATTTACCACCAAATACGATTCCTACCCGCAACTTTGCCATCTTAAAAACCCATTCCATGAATGCAAAGCACATACATTACCACGACAAAACGCAGGTTTCCTCGGCTTCTGGCAGATTGTTTTGTCGAATGACAGGGGATTAGAAGGGGACATACACGCAGATCGCGCGGGAAGCACAATCCCCTGTTTATAACATGGGTTTGATGTGAGCTGTATCACAAATATGATGAGCGGGAAGATAAAATCCTAAACTGTGATTTATCGCACCTGTGGATCCTTATTCAGCTAAGTAATTTGTTAAGCTGCTCGCAGTTTTCAGCTACTTATCGTTATGAGTCCTTATGGAATCCTGGAGAGTTAACCTTATTTCCGTTTGGTTCGGGTGCTTTTTTACCGGACTGGCGATTAGCCAAATCTTGCCTTTTTTACCACTCTATATCTCCCAACTGGGCGTGACCTCGCATGAAGCGCTATCAATGTGGTCCGGATTAACGTTCAGCGTCACCTTCCTGATTTCAGCCATTGTTTCTCCGATGTGGGGCAGTCTGGCCGACCGTAAAGGACGCAAGCTGATGCTGCTGCGGGCCTCACTGGGGATGGCCATTGCGATTTTGCTACAGGCATTTGCCACTAACGTCTGGCAGCTTTTTCTGCTGCGCGGGGTGATGGGGTTAACCTCCGGCTATATTCCTAATGCGATGGCGCTGGTTGCGTCCCAGGTTCCACGCGAGCGCAGCGGCTGGGCGCTGAGTACGCTCTCTACGGCGCAAATTAGCGGCGTCATTGGCGGACCGCTGATGGGAGGCTTTATCGCCGATCATGTTGGCTTACGAGCGGTATTCTGTATTACCGCCGCCTTGCTGGTGGTGAGTTTTCTGGTCACACTGTTCTTGATCAAAGAGGGCGTTCGCCCGACGATTAAAAAAAGCGAACGTCTGAGTGGGAAGGCTGTGTTTGCCTCGCTTTCGCATCCAGCGTTGGTGATCAGCCTGTTTTTTACCACCATGGTGATTCAACTGTGTAACGGCTCAATTGGGCCTATTCTGGCGCTGTTTATTAAATCAATGGTCCCGGACAGTTCGAATATTGCTTTTCTCAGTGGGCTGATAGCCTCAGTACCGGGCATTTCTGCTCTGATTTCCGCGCCCCGACTTGGTAAATTAGGCGACCGTATTGGTACTGAGCGGATTTTAATGGCGACGTTAATCTTCGCGGTGGTGCTGTTTTTTGCCATGTCGTGGGTTACCACGCCGTTGCAGTTGGGAATTCTACGTTTTCTGCTCGGCTTTGCTGATGGTGCGATGTTGCCGGCGGTGCAGACGCTGTTGGTGAAATACTCCAGCGACCAGATAACCGGACGCATCTTTGGCTATAACCAGTCATTTATGTACCTTGGCAACGTCGCAGGGCCATTGATGGGGGCAACGGTTTCGGCAATGGCGGGGTTCCGTTGGGTGTTCATTGCTACAGCAAGCATTGTGCTTATCAATATCTGGCAACTGGCTATCGCGTTGCGACGTCGGCGCGCGGCTCGTTGAGGTCCTGATTAACAACGCTGCTTGTCAGCGTTGTTAATCCATAATTGTGTATTATATATTTGTGTGATTATTAATTTTCTTACCTTTTTATATTGAATCATCCTGCTTCAGGACTCATTTTCCCTTATTTTGTGTTGTGATTGTTTTCGCAAATCGTTTTATTTCTTATAAAAATACAACTTTCATCCTCTAGGCAGTCGTGAGCCTTAATGATAACGTGACCCATATTTTGTTAAGGGAATAGGCAAATGAAAAACCTCGTCACTGAGTTGTTACTTAAGCTCGCGCAAAAAGAAGAAGAATCGCAAGATCTGGCGGCACAGGTCGAAACGTTAGAGCGGGTAATCATCGAAATGCTGCGCAATATGGCGTGGAACGATCGGCAAATATTTATTCGTCAAATTGAGGGGGCGCTGGCTGGCGGAAACCACATGCCCGCGTTTCTGACGAACATACATAATGCTGGCGAGTGCGTACCAAAAGCGTTGTGATCCATCTGTGGTGGGGTAACCACAAATTATCATAAAAGTGTCACATCAAATACTTATAGTCGCTTTGTTTTAATTTTACCGTATTTATACATGGAGAATATAAAGTGAAACAAAGCGCTCTGGCTATTGCCCTGTTACCTTTGCTGTTTACCCCGGTTATTAATGCAGAAACATCTACTGTAGCGGTTATGGATAATCGTGCTGCTCAGGGAGATATCACCACGCCGGGTGGCGCTCGCCGATTGTCTGCCGATCAAACGGCAGCTCTGCGCGAATCCCTGAACGATAAACCGGCCAAAAATATAATTTTACTGATTGGCGATGGGATGGGCGACTCCGAAATAACGGCAGCGCGAAATTATGCTGAAGGCGCGGGCGGCTTTTTTAAAGGTATTGATGCTTTACCGTTGACCGGACAATACACACATTATGCGTTGGATAAGAAAACGGGCAAGCCCGATTATGTGACAGATTCAGCAGCATCTGCGACAGCATGGACAACCGGCGTGAAGACCTATAACGGGGCGCTGGGTGTGGATATTCATGAAAAAGATCACACCACGATTCTGGAAATGGCCAAAGCGGCAGGTCTGGCGACGGGGAATGTTTCCACGGCTGAATTACAGGATGCCACGCCGGCCGCACTGGTTGCCCATGTCACTTCGCGTAAATGCTATGGCCCGAGCGTGACGGCTGAAAAATGCCCGACGAACGCGCTGGAAAAAGGCGGTAAAGGGTCAATTACCGAACAATTATTGAATGCTCGTGCGGATGTTACGTTAGGCGGCGGGGCAAAGACTTTTACTGAAACCGCTACGGCAGGTGAGTGGCAGGGTAAAACGCTGCGAGAACAAGCCCAGGCCCGTGGTTACCAGATGGTGAGTGATGCCGCGACGCTGGCGGCTGTTAGCGAAGCGAATCAGGATAAACCGCTGTTGGGTCTGTTCTCAGACGGTAATATGCCAGTGCGTTGGGAAGGGCCGAAAGCGTCTTATCACGGCAACCTGGATAAGCCGGTAGTGACCTGTACGCCAAATCCAAAACGTAACGACAGCGTGCCAACGCTGGCGCAGATGACGGATAAAGCGATTGAGCTGTTAAGCAAAAATGAGAAAGGTTTCTTCCTGCAAGTAGAAGGCGCGTCAATCGACAAACAAGATCATGCCGCTAACCCGTGTGGACAAATTGGTGAAACGGTCGATCTGGATGAAGCAGTGCAGCGTGCACTTGCCTTTGCGAAGAAAGATGGCAACACCCTGGTTGTGGTAACCGCTGACCACGCGCATGCCAGCCAGATCGTCGCACCGGATACCAAAGCGCCAGGTTTGACGCAGGCGCTGAACACTAAAGATGGCGCGGTGATGGTCATTAGCTATGGCAACTCTGAAGAAGAGTCCCAGGAGCACACCGGCAGCCAACTGCGTATTGCAGCCTATGGCCCTCATGCGGCGAATGTGGTTGGCCTGACCGATCAAACCGATCTGTTTTACACCATGAAAGCGGCGTTAGGACTGAAATAAGCTGATACCCGGCGGCAATACTTTTGCCGTCGGGTGGTTTTTTTATCGTTAGCAGCCAAACTTACCTGTGTGTCGTCGTTCAGAAAAGGATGGTGCTATGAAAATTACATTATTAATGACGTTACTTTTTGGTCTGATTTTTTTAACTACCGTCGGTGCTGCCGAGAAGACGTTAACCCCGCAACAACAGCGTATGACCACCTGCAATCAGCAGGCCACGGCGCAGACCTTAAAAGGGGATGAGCGTAAGACCTACATGAGTGATTGCCTGAAAAACAGTAAATCTGCGCCTGAGGAAAAGAGCCTGACGCCGCAGCAGCAGAAAATGCGTGAATGCAACGTCAAGGCGACGGAGCAGTCTCTGAAAGGCGATGATCGTAATAAGTTTATGAGCGCTTGCCTGAAAAAATCTGCTTAGCACTTCCGGGTGAGCAGGTAAAATCGCTCACCCGAAATATCATACTTCCGCCACCAGACCCCTTCCTATAATTTGGGAAATTTGTTTCAGAATATTCCCAAATACGATGAATGATGAAAACTTTTATCAAAAGAAGGTCGTCCCGAATGAAGCATTTATATTGCTTCATCAAAATGACCACCAACGTTCCGGTCTGCGATTTGCCCGACGAATCAGGCTGCCGCGAGCGGTGGGACTGGGGGGAATGTTTTTCCCTATCGCGTCGGTATTAGTTTCTCAGCCAATAACCGGAGGCTGGTGGCTTTTGCTGGTGGGATGGGCGTTTGTCTGGCCGCATCTGGCATGGCAATTGGCAAGTAAAGCTATCGATCCACTGCATAGCGAATATACCAACCTAAAAGCCGATGCCATTCTCGCCGGGATGTGGATGGGGATTATGGGGATAAACTTGCTGCCATCCACGGCGCTGTTGATGATTATCTGTATCAACCTGATGGGCGCAGGGGGTATGCGTGTCTTCATCGCAGGCGCCGTGTTGATGGTGGTTTCCTGCCTGGTGACGTTACAGTTAACGGATATTCCCGTGGCTTTTAGCAGTACGCAACTGAGTGTGCTGTTGTCGCTGCCGGTGTTAGTGGTTTACCCGTTGCTGTTTGCCTGGGTGAGTTACCAGACGCTCATCAGGCTGGCAGAACATAAACGTCGCTTACAGGTTATGAGCACGCGAGATGGGATGACCGGGGTTTATAACCGACGTCATTGGGAACTGTTGCTGCGGAATGAATTTGATAATTGCCGCCGCCATCAGCGTGATGCCACGCTCCTTATCATCGATATCGACCATTTTAAGAGTATCAATGATACCTGGGGCCATGACGTCGGGGATCAGGCCATTGTTGCACTGACCCGCCAGTTACAGATGACCTTACGCGGTAGCGATGTGATTGGTCGCTTTGGCGGTGATGAGTTTGCGGTAATCATGTGTGGCACGTCAGCGAGCAGCGCGATTGCAGCGATGTCTCGTGTTCACGAACGGCTTACCCAACTGCGTTTATCTTGCGCGCCGCAGGTTGACCTGCGCATTAGCGTGGGCGTTGCGCCGCTGACGTCTGAAACTGAACACTATCGAGAATGGTTAAAATCAGCAGATATGGCTCTCTACAAAGCAAAGAATTCCGGACGTAACCGCACTGAAGCGGCGGCCTGACGTCCGGCGGTGTTAACTCAGGAGCGGCTGAGTTTTTCCGACTGCTCCATGCACTTAATCATCGCTTCAATCACCGATGAACGGAAACCGCGTTCTTCCAGGACGCGTACCGCCTCAATGGTGGTTCCACCTGGCGAGCACACCATATCCTTCAATTCGCCAGGATGTTTACCCGTTTCCAGAACCATTTTCGCCGAACCCATTACCGCTTGTGCTGCAAATTTATAAGCCTGCGCGCGGGGCATCCCCCCCTGAACGGCGGCATCAGCCATCGCTTCGATAAACATAAATACATAGGCCGGTGCTGAACCGCTGACGCCAACGACCGGATGAATCATCCCCTCCGCAATGACTTCTGCTTCACCAAAGCAGCGGAAGATATTCAGCACGTCGGCTGTTTCTTCTGGCGTGACTAAGGCGTTCGGCGTGACGGAGGTCATTCCGGCGTTCACCAGCGACGGCGTGTTTGGCATCGCGCGAATGATTTTACGGTCGTGACCCAGGGCACGGGCCAGCTGATCGAGAGTGACGCCTGCGGCAATCGAGACGACCAGGGAATCTTTGTTCAGGCTGGAGGTAATTTCACTCAGCACCTTAATCATGATGCCTGGTTTTACGGCCCCAAAAACAATATCAGCGATTTGCGCGACTTCTTGTGCAGACTGCGCCGCATTAATGCCGTACTGGTCGTGTAGCGCGGCGACCTTATCGGGGGAAGGGGTGTAGACCCAGATTTGTCCGGGGAGAACCTGGCCGCTGGCGATCATGCCGCCAAGAATGGCTTTGCCCATATTACCGCAGCCGATAAAACCAATTTTCTTGTCCATCTTGTCACTCCCTATGGATGATATTCATTGTTTTATACCCGTCATACTTCAAGTTGCATGTGCGTTGGCTGCGTTCGCTCACCCGAATCACTTACCAGAGTAAGCTCATCGGGACTCACTCTCTTGCCGCCTGCCTGCAACCCGAATTATTTAGGGTAAATCTGGGAAAGCTAAGCTTAGCGCGGAATGAATATGTTCAGAAGGAGAAACAGCACTTTGCCTGAAAGTAAAAGCACGCGACAATGTGCGACAGCACACCAGTGGGGAGAAGTTATGACAATATGGGTGGATGCCGATGCGTGTCCGAATGTGATTAAAGACATTTTGTACCGCGCCTCTGAGCGCATGCAAATGCCGCTTGTTTTGGTGGCCAACCAAAGCCTGCGCGTCCCGCCTTCGCGTTTCATCAGCACATTACGTGTGCCTGCGGGCTTTGACGTGGCTGATAACGAGATTGTGCGTCAATGCAGCGCCGGTGATTTAGTGATAACGGCAGATATTCCGCTGGCGGCTGAAGTGATTGAAAAAGGTGCGGCGGCGCTTAACCCGCGCGGCGAACGCTATACCGAAGCCACGATCCGCGAGCGTCTGATGATGCGTGATTTTATGGATACACTGCGAGCCAGCGGTATCCAGACCGGGGGGCCGGACAGTCTTTCGCCCCGCGACAGACAGCATTTTGCGGCTGAACTGGATAAGTGGTGGCTGGAAGTTCAGCGTAGAAAATAGAGTGTGTAATTTATTATTTACACTTTATTCATTGTGAATTCTTGTTATAGTAGGGGTTAACTCATCTCGCCATTCTTTCTGTAATTTTTTCTTTACGGTTTTGGCGATGTACTAGTTTGATGATATGATTATATTTTTAACCGCATCAGATCCCGCTTGTTGGCGGCTCTCTGGGGAAATTCTGTGATGACGCAACCTCTTTTTCTTGTTGGCCCCCGGGGGTGTGGTAAGACGACAACCGGTATGGCGCTGGCAAAGGCTATTGATTTCCAGTTCGTTGATACCGATCGCTGGTTGCAATCGCACGTGCAAATGACCGTGGCGGAAATCGTCGAAAGAGAAGGATGGGAAGGGTTTCGTGCCCAGGAAACGACCGCTCTGCAGGCTGTTACAGCTCCTGCCACGGTTGTTGCGACCGGCGGCGGTATCATTCTTACCGAATTTAATCGTCATTACATGCGCAGCCACGGCGTGGTTATCTATCTAAGCGCACCGGTATCGGTACTGGTTGATCGTCTGGAGGCCACGCCTGAAGAAGGATTACGACCGACTCTAACCGGCAAACCGTTGACCGAAGAGGTTCAGGAAGTGCTCGCCCAGCGCGATGTTTTGTATCGTGAGGCTGCGCACTATATCGTTGATGCCACCAATCCGCCTTCGCAGGTAGTGGAAGACATTCTTGGGATACTGGCGCAGGCAGCGCCATGGTTGCAGGGCGGTGTCTATACTTAATGTTCATCCAGTGAAAAGGAAGAACTATGCCGACACAACCACCTTACCCACGTCAAGCGACCATTGTTACGGTTGAAAAAGGGACGCCAGGCCAGACGGTAACCTGGTATCAACTTCGTGCTGATCACCCTAAACCGAATTCGTTGATCAGTGAGCATCCTTCAGCTCAGGAAGCGATGGATGCTAAAAAACGCTACGAAGACCCCGATAAAACCTGATATGAAGACCGCTCTGGCACGAGTCTTAAAAGTGCCAGTCCGGGCGTGCATCACATTATTTTAAATTTCGCCGTATACAGTAAAAATTGAAAATTAAACAATAACAATCCAGTACTGGAATGATCTGGAATCTTTACACAATACACCGCCGATCTACTGCTACGCTTTTGAGCATTTGTAGCACAGGTCAGCGCCCGGCACTTATCCGGGATTTCACAGCAAAGTAAGAAGACGGTGGAGCAACAAATGAGTACGTCGTTGGCTATCCTCACGATTGGCGTTGTGCCGATGTGTGAGATGTTACCGCTCCTGACGGAATATATTGATGAACAGCACATTACTCACCACAGTCTGCTGGGGCAGATGCAGCGAGAAGATGTGATGGCTGAGTACGGAGCTTCACCCGGTGACGAGCTGTTATTAACGCTGCTTAGCGACCACCAACTTGCTCATGTCTCACGTCAAAAAGTGGAACGCTCGCTGCAAAGCATTGTGGAGGTTCTCGATAATCAGGGATTTGATGTGATCCTGCTGATGAGTACCGCCTCAATTACCCGTCTGACCGCCCGCAATAGTATCTTGTTGGAACCTATACGCATTATTCCCCCGTTAGTGGCTTCGATTGTCGAAGGGCATCAGGTTGGGGTCATTGTACCTGTTGCTGAATTGCTCAAAGCCCAGACACAAAAGTGGCAGGTGTTACAAACTCCGCCAGTGTACGCCGTGGCGAATCCAGTAGAAGGTTCTGAACAACAGCTGATTGATGCCGGGAAATATCTCCTTGAGCAAGGTGCTGATGTTCTTATGCTGGACTGCCTGGGGTTTCATCAACGTCATCGTGATTTACTGCAAAAGTCGCTGGATGTCCCGGTTCTGCTGTCCAATGTGTTGATTGCCCGACTGGCTTCGGAATTGCTGGCGTAATTTTGCGTGACAGGTGGAACGTCAGCCCCCTATATTGGTTCCTAACTTAATCACGAGATAGGGCCAGTTGTATGCTTCAAAGTAATGAATACTTTTCCGGCAAAGTAAAATCGATCGGTTTTACCAGCAGCAGTACTGGCCGCGCCAGTGTAGGCGTGATGGCTGAAGGTGAATATACCTTTGGTACTGCGGCACCTGAAGAGATGACGGTAGTTAGTGGCGCACTGAACGTGCTGCTGCCAGGGGAAACCGAGTGGAAAGTGTATGCCGCAGGAGACGTGTTTAACGTACCGGGCAACAGCGAGTTTCATCTGCAGGTAGCAGAGCCAACATCCTATCTTTGCCGTTACCTGTAAGCGTAAAAATGACGAATGGCGATATTGAGTCGCCATTCGCTAAACACGGCTTAACGTTGCGCTTCGCCGCCTAATCCTTCCACCAGACTTTTAATCAGCGCCGCCAGTTCGCCTGTCATCAGGATGAAATCGGCATCAAAACGCTGAGCATAATCTTCGCGGTCGATATCTTCATTCTGATCGCGCAGCTCGTCGCTGAACTTCAGGCGCTTAATGGAGCCGTCGTCACACATAACGAACTGAATGCGCTGCTGCCAGTCGAGGGCCAGCTTAGTGACCAGTTTGCCCGCTTCGATATGCACGGCGATTTCGTCGCAGACCAGATCCTGTTTTTTCGCGCGGATCACACCGCCGTCTTCAAGGATCGCTTTCAGTTCAGCTTCATCCAGCAGTTGGAAGCCCTGCGCCGTGGTGCCGGAGCGAACCCATTCAGTCAGCGTCAGCTCAATAGGGTTTTCCATCGTCAGCGGAACGACCGGCAGCGAACCGAGACTCTTACGCAGCAGCGCCAGCGTATCTTCGGCTTTTTTCGCGCTCGCACAATCAACCATGATCAGATCGTTGACGGTATCGATCCACATCATTGTCTGGCTGAAGCGGCTAAAGGCGCGCGGCAGCAATGAGTGCAGAACTTCATCTTTCAGCGAGTCTTTTTCGGTCTTCTTAAGTTTGCGACCTTGCTCAGCTTCCAGTTTGAATATTTTGGCTTCCAGCGCCTGTTTGATAACCGGCGACGGCAGAATTTTTTCTTCTTTGCGGGCGCAGATAATAATTTGGCCATTGGCGGTATGCGTTAATGCATCGCTGTGCGATCCCATCGGCGGAACCCAGCCCATTTTTGCCATATCCTGGCTACCGCAAGGGGTGAACGTCATTGATGCCAGCTGTTTTTCCATCTCTTCGGCACGCAAAGAAACATCGCGGCTAAGACGGTAAACCATTAAATTTTTGAACCACAGCATGATAATTTCCACGGCCTTGTCGTTAAATCCAGCGGGCATGATAGCGAATTGTCGCTATGCTTGCATTGTTAATCGGGAAGAGGAGCAAACAGTGCGTATAGGTATCGATTTGGGCGGTACGAAAACGGAAGTTATTGCGCTTGGCGAGGCGGGCGAACAGCTTTTTCGCCATCGCCTGCCCACGCCGCGTGATGATTATCGGCAAACGATAGAAACCATCGCCACGCTGGTGGAGATGGCGGAAAACGCCACCGGGCAGACGGGAACCGTGGGAATGGGCATTCCAGGTTCAATCTCGCCTTACACCGGGGTGGTAAAGAATGCCAACTCGACCTGGCTTAACGGACAACCTTTTGACAAAGACCTGAGTTCGCGTCTGAATCGTGAAGTGCGGTTGGCAAATGATGCCAACTGTCTGGCGGTTTCAGAAGCGGTGGATGGTGCGGCGGCCGGGGCGCAAACCGTGTTTGCGGTGATTATCGGCACCGGATGTGGCGCAGGCGTGGCACTGAATGGTCGGGCGCACACGGGCGGTAACGGTACAGCGGGCGAGTGGGGGCATAATCCGCTGCCATGGATGGACGAAGATGAGCTGCGTTTTCGACAGGAAGTCCCCTGTTATTGTGGCAAACAAGGCTGCATTGAAACCTTCATTTCCGGGACCGGCTTTGCCACCGACTACCAGCGTCTGAGCGGTAAGCCGCTCAAAGGCAGTGAAATTATCAGCCTTGTTACTGCGCAGGATGCTCTTGCGGAGCAGGCGTTGAGCCGCTATGAGCGTCGTCTGGCGAAATCACTGGCACATGTGGTGAACATTCTCGATCCGGACGTCATTGTGCTGGGGGGCGGAATGAGCAATGTCGACCGACTGTATCAAAACGTTCCGGCGTTGATTAAGCAGTTTGTCTTTGGTGGCGAGTGCGAAACGCCTCTACGCAAGGCGCTACACGGGGATTCCAGCGGTGTACGCGGTGCGGCCTGGCTGTGGCCGCAGGAGTAAGGTTCGCGTAGCCGGGTAGCGCAGATGCTATCCGGCAGCGTGTGTCATCTGGGGGACTGCGCGCTTCAGGCGACCGTACAGCAGCAGTGACGACATCGCAGAAAACGACAGCAGTGCCGCCGGCAGCGTCACGTAGTTGTAGGCAAAGCCCAGCGTCAGCATCATGCCACCGCAGTAAGCGCCAATCGCGCTACCGAGATTAAAGGCAATTTGCCCGCCAGCCGCACCCAGCAGCTCCCCTCCTTTAGCATTTTGCAGCAGCAAAATTTGCAGCGGTGCCGACAGGGCAAACAGGCCCGCGCAGCAAATAAAGGCGAAGGTCAGCGACGCGGCTTTGATCCCGCCAAAGGCAAAGAGCAACAGCAGAGCCAGCACAATCACGAAGTCGGTTATCACCGCAATGCGCAGCGGCGTATAGCGACCAGACAGCCGACCGCTCAGCAGATTTCCCAACACCATTCCTAATCCTACCAGCATCATGATGAAGGTCATCAGCGCTTCGGAAAAGCCGGAGGTGAACATCATGTATGGTTTGACATAGCTGAACCAGGCGAAAACCCCGGCGTTACCAAACATGGTGGCGGAGAAAATGAGCCACGGGGCGGGGCTTTTCAAAAAGTGAAATTGTTCGCGCAGGTTTCCTTTTGCTTCATCGCTGATGTTGGGAACCCAAAAAGCGACCGAGACCATCACGGCGATATTAAAGACGGCAATCAGCAGGAACGTATAGCGCCAGCTAAATTCCTGACTCAGCCAGGTGCCGACGGGAATGCCAACCAGATTGGCAACGGTCATCCCCGAAATCATGCCCGCGACAGCGGCGGTGACTTTTCCCGGGCGGGCGAGCTTCGACAGGATAATTGCGCCAACGCCAAAAAATGCGCCGTGCGGGAAGCCTGAAACCAGCCTGCCTACCGCCAGCATAAAATACGAGGAGGAGAGGGTGAAAATGGCGTTGCCAATCACACACAGCGTGACCAGAAACAGCAGAATATGCTTGAGCGAAAAGCGGCTGGAAAAGAGTGCAATAATGGGCGCGCCAAGCACCACGCCAAAGGCGTAAAACGAAATCATATGGCCAGCGGCAGGAATGGAGATTCCCACGTCCCGCGCCAATTCGGTGAGTACACCCATGATGCCAAACTCGGCCATGCCCAGCCCAAACGTCCCAAGGGCTAAAGAGAAAATGACTTTTTTCATACCACCTGTCATACACAGCAACAACAGCTAAGTAGGGCTAATGCTATCATATTTGTGAAGTCTGAACGAACGATTGCAATTATTCTTGAAAGCAATTATTTGCATGTTAGATGCCGATAACATACGGACTCGGAATTGTAGTCTTTTCAATATATAAAATACACTAAAATAATGTTTTATTGATGGGCGGTTTCTGGTTGGGAATGGGTTGTTGTATTCATAACGAATATGAATCGATAGTGATTTATTTTTTATATATAAAACGCATAGCTATAAATTATTTAAATATTGTTTTTCTTTGTGTGGTTAATTTATTTTAACTTACTGTTTTATAATGGTATTGTTTTTTGTCTTTGTGCTATTGATGAAATAAAAATCATATTATATTATATATGCCGACCACAATATCCATTGGGTTAGAACGCATAAGATTCTATCTTTCGGACCTCTTCTGAGGACTGTTTGGGATTTTTATATGCAAAAGTCTTTGGCGGGAATTTCAGAGGCAGCATTCGAAAGATAATAAAATATATTATAGGGAAATTTTACATGAAAAAGAAAGTACTCCTTTCTGCCTCTTTGTTGCTTGTTGCGGCTATCAATGTTGCGCATGCGGCAGACTTAACTGATGACCAGGGCACCGTCACTTTTACCGGTACTATTATTAACCCACCTTGCCAGGTTGATACAGACAGCGAAGATGTTCAGGTACCCTTTACCCCGCTGGGGACGAACGCCTTTGCTGGTATTGGCGAAGAAGCGTCTCAGGTTCAGCCATTTGCAATTAAATTGACTAAGTGCCCGGCAAATACTGTGGTAAACCTGACCTTTACAGGTGATACCGCAACGGAAAATACGCAGCTGAAAGCGCTTACTGGCGGCGTTGATACCGGTGTTGGCATTGTGGTTTATGGCGCTGATGCCAGCAATGATAAAGTCGTTTTTAACGACGAAGCGAACTCTGCTTTTGCTCAAACGACCGGGGCAAGCGAAGAAAATGACCTGACGTTTAACTTCACATCAAAAGTTGTGGCAACCGTTGATCCGGCGAGTATCAAAGGCGGCGAGTTTGCCGCAACCACAACCTATACCATTTACTATCCATAAGGGACGTAGAGTGGGAGTGATGTAAGTCCAGACAGGATATGCCATAGGATAATCAGGGTATGTCCTGTAATTCTTTTCGAGATTTAGCCATAAGGGATGAATGATGAATCTCAACATTTCTGGTTTGCTGTTTTCAGCAATATTCATTCTTTTTCAAAACGCTGCTTCGGCGGGGGTGCAAATTAGCAATACGCGTATTATTTATCCTGGAGATGTAGATGAAGTTCAGGCAACGGTAAAAAATACGGGTAATGGAAATCAGCTTGTTCAGGCATGGGTTGATAACTTCGATAAGAATGATAAAAGTAAGCCTCCTCTTATTATTACTCCTCCGTTATTTAAACTTATTGGCGGACAGACAAATATCCTGCATTTTATCTCAGTCGATAAAAATGGCATCCTGACAAAAGATCGTGAACAAATTTTTTGGGCTAATATCAAGTCTATCGAAGCGACGCCTAAAGTGTTAGTACAACAAAGTAAGCTACAATTGGCTACCCGCAGTCGTATTAAGCTGATATGGCGACCAAAGGGATTAAATAAAAGCGACGCGCAAGAAGCATACAAAAGTCTGATATTTTCTGTTTCAGGTGGACGTTTGGCTGTGGATAACCCGACGGCATATTATATTTCTTTGCATAACATGACCGTTGACGGCAAAGAGGTAAAGCCGCCGAAAGATACGCTTTCCGCTGTGTCTATGATGATTTCACCCTATTCAAAAATGATCTATTCCCTACCGGGTGGGAACGCTAAGTCTGTTCGGTGGAGCGCAATCGACGACTACGGTAATGCCACTTCCGAACAGGAAAAGTCACTTTAAATTTGGCGGATAAGGATATCCACAATATGCGGCCTATCAATAATTATCATGAAATACTCTCATTGAAATTATCAGCTATTACCGCCGCATTGATTTTGTGTAGTCCGTTTTGTATCGCTGACTCACAAGTTGCTGATGATGAGTTTAATATTGATGCGCTACGTTTTGATTCCCCAATAGACAGCGCAGAGGCGATCCGTACTTTTTTAGACGATAATGCGCTTGCACCAGGCGTCTACCTCAGTTCTGTTTATTTTAATAATCATTTTGTTGAAAAAAAGAATGTGACGTATGTGCTTAATGAAGCCCATACCGCACTCATTCCCGTGTTAAAAAAATCAGAACTGGCCGCCTATGGCGTCAATGTCAGCAAAATGCCATTGATGAAAACGATGTCTGATGACGCCACGGTTGATGATATCGGACGTTACATTGAAGAGGCTTCCTGGACTTTCTCCACACAGCAACAACGGCTGGATATTCGTGTTCCGCAAGTTGCTGTTAATCAGGAAGTGCAGGGGTATATCGACCCTGATAATTGGGATGATGGAATACCTGCTGCACTGTTGGGTTATTACTATAGCGGTTCTAAAACACACTACAGCTCTCAGGGCTCGTCGACACAAAATTACCTAAGTTTAAACAGTGGACTGAATTTAGGGCCGTGGCGCATACGAAACAATGGAAACTACCAAAGTGGAGACGGTTGGGAAAACATTTCGACGTATATTCAGCGGGATATAAAGCGCCTGCGTAGCCAACTGACGCTCGGCGATAGCTCTACAGCGGGAGATATTTTTGACAGCCTTCCGATTCGTGGTATTCGTCTGCAAACAGATACCGCTATGCTGCCCTATAGCCAACAAGGGTTTGCGCCGGTGATCCGGGGGATTGCGAAAAGCGATGCTAAGGTGACCATTAAGCAAAATGGCTACACTCTCTATCAAACCTATGTCAGCGCAGGGGCGTTTGAAATTACGGATGTACCGCAGGTATCTTCCGGCAGTGATTTCGATATAACAATCACGGAGGCTGATGGGAGTGAGCGTAGCTTCGTTCAGACGTCGTCTTCTTTACCTATCATGCAGCGACAGGGGGCATTGCAATATAGCGTTGCCGCCGGGCATTACCAAAATAATGATACATCAGAGGATCCTAATCTGGTCGAAGCGCAACTTATCTATGGGTTGCCTTATGGTTTTACCGTGTATAGCGGCGTGTTGGGCAGTGATTTTTATCGTTCCGCGGCATTAGGTTTTGGTATTGATCTTCATGATTTTGGCGCGTTTTCGTTTGATGCCACAACGGCCAGAAGCGAAGTGGCTGATAACGTCTGGCAGGGGATGTCTTATCGTGCCCAGTATGCGAAGAATATCGATACGACCAACACCAATCTTACGCTTGCGAGTTATCGTTACTCTACCCGTAATTTTTATACGTTTACGGAAACGTTAAATAACCGAACTAACGATATTGATGACGACAGTTTTTATGCTTATCGCAATACCAATAACCGTCGTAGCCGCTTTCAGGTAAATATCAGCCAGAGCCTGAATGAGCTAGGTTCTTTCTATATCTCCGGTTATCAGCAAGATTACTGGGGACTGGCGGGATATGAGCGCACGGTATCTGTCGGTTATAACCAGAACTGGGAACGGATCCGATTTATGCTCAACTATTCGTTGACGCAAACGCCAACCTCACATCGAGATGAGCAGGTTTCATTTACTGTCAGTATTCCCTTAGATAAATGGTTACCCAGTGCCTGGGCGAATTATACTTATACAGATAACCGTCATCGTAGTCAGCAACATCTGATTGGGATCAGTGGTACTGCATTGCAGGATGATAACCTCAATTATAATCTCCAGCAGTCCTGGGGGAATAATGGAATGGGGGAGAATGGAAGTATGAATGCCACCTGGCAAGGCTCATTTGGCTCTGTTTCTGGTGGGTACAATTATGACAACAACAGCCGGCAAGTGAATTATAAGTTACAAGGTGGGATTATCGGCCATGCTGGCGGGTTTACTTTAGCACAGTCGCTACCTGAAACGGTGACCTTAGTCGATGCCGACGATGGGCCTGATATTAAAGTAGAAAACAGTACCGGCGTATATACTGATTCCTATGGCTACGCTGTTATTCCATATGCCTCACCCTATCGAACGAATAACATTATATTGAATACGGCAAGTAACCCGCAGGTTGATATTGAGGAGCCCGTCAAACAGGTGATTCCTTCGCGTGGTGCGGTCACACTGGCAACATTTTCTGCACGCACCGGTATACGTGTTTTGTTAACGCTACAACATAATGGAAATAACGTTCCTTTCGGCGCGCTTGCGGCATTGGCAGGGGAAAACGAAAAAAATTATGCCAGTATCGTGGGTGATAATGGACAGGTTTATTTAACCGGTGTATCGGCAGGCGATCGCGTTATGGTGAAGTGGGGTGAGAAAGCAACACAGCAGTGTACCGCGCAGATTGCTATTCCTGCCGATGAACTTACCAACAAAACCGTTGCTATATTAGCGGCAGAGTGTAAATAAAGGTGAAAGTGATAATGATATCCTTCATTAGGTATGTGATTGTATTTTTTGTACTAAACTGGTCAGTGGTAAGTTATGCTTCATGTTATTATAAAAATGATACGACAGCTGCAACCTATACGGTCACCGTTCCGACTATTAACGCTCAGCGCGATGTCCCTGCAGGAACTGTCCTATGGGATAGCGGTTATCTTAGTGCTCCAAATCAATCGGATATATTTTGTAATGGGGTGCACCCAATCTATCGTGGATATGATGACTCATCATTGACGCTGGTAAATGGTGTTGAAGAATATGTTTATCAGACGAATAACCCAGGTATTGGGATTAAAATTTGGTGGTTGTCTGTTGATAGTGGCAAAAGCTACTCACCAAGTGATGCCCGTATTTTTTATTCTCCGGCGAAGGCTGAAGGTTCAAAAACATGCAATGGCTGTGAATACACAAATGTATCGGCAATGTTTGAGGTGCGATTAATCTCAACCGGGCAACCTATTACAGATACTCCCTTGCAATTATCACGATTTAGTGCTTCCCGAATATATGAATCCGCCGCTCAACTTCATATTAACTTTACCGATGCAGATGTGGTAGTTAACAGTGCCAGTTGTGTGCTTAATAGTAAGAATATTTCTGTTAATTTGGGTCGTTACTTTAAAACTGTCAGTCTGAATAACCCGGGTGATACTGGTGATGCGGTTGATTTTAAAATTGATTTGACGTGCGATCAGGATACCAATGTCAATGTATTATTTTCTGGTACAACGGCAGCAGGCGATAGCACTATTCTGACATTAAATGATCTTGATTCTCCGACGTCTGCGCAAGGTGTCGGTGTGCAAATTTTATATAACGATCGGTTAGTGAATTTTGGCGAGCTCCTGTCCACGATAAAAAATGGTGCAGAAGGGAGCGTCGCTCTGCCGTTTAAAGCTCACGTCATACGTTTAAATGAGAACTTGCGGGCCGGCGAAATCAACGCCACGGCGACCTTTGATATGATTTACCGCTAGCGGTTATTTTTTAAGCGTAAGAATAATATGCAGGGAATGATATTGCCGATCTTGTCGGCAATATCAATACGTCGAAAAATCAGCGTCATTCCACTCTGAAAGTGTTGTCGAGTTTGCTGTAACCCAGCCCGTTGATTTTTTTCACTTTGATTTGCACCGGAATGCGTTCTTTCATTGCTTCGACGTGGCTGATCACGCCAATGGTTTTACCGGTAGCGTTGAGTGCATCCAGTGCGTCCAGAGCGGTATCCAGCGTTTCGCTGTCCAGCGTGCCGAAGCCTTCGTCGAGGAACAGGGAGTCAATTCGCGTTTTGTGGCTGACCAGATCGGACAATGCCAGCGCCAGCGCCAGACTCACCAGGAAGCTCTCACCTCCGGAGAGCGTACGCGTGTCACGCACCGCATCGGCTTGCCAGGTATCGACCACTTCCAGCTCCAGCGCTTCGCTGGCCTTGCGCTGCAACAAATAGCGACCGTGCAGACGGGTTAACTGGTTGTTGGCAAGCCAGACCAGGTTATCCAGCGTCAGTCCCTGGGCAAATTTGCGGAACTTATCTCCCTCTTTCGAGCCGATCAGCGCATTCAGATAGCCCCAGTCTTCGACCTGCTGCGCGACTTTTTCAATCTCCTGCATCAGCGCCTGCTGCTGCTGGCGGTTTTCAGTATCCTGCCTGAGCTGCTGGCGAATTTCTCCCTGACGAGTGGTGTTATCCCGCAGCAGTTGGGTGAGCTGCGCCAGCGTGTCGCGAAGATGTTGTGCCGTGAGCGTGAGATCCACCCCGGTTGGTTGCTGCTGTTGATGAGTCACCAGCGCCTGCTGGGCCTGATTAAGCAGCGTTTGTGCCTGTTGTTGCTGGTTTTCCAGCGATTGTTTCAACAGCTCAAGACGGTTGAAGGTCTCTTCATCCAGCAGGGCGGCAATAAAGGCGTCACGGTTGTCAAAGATGCTGGCCTGCAATGCGGCATCAAACTGCGCCTGAATGTCTGCGGCGCGCTGAACGTCCTGTGCTTCCTGCTGCTGCAAGGTTTGCCACTGTCCCTGTAAAGAGAGGCAATCGTCGTGCACCTGCCGCCAGTTTTCCAGCGACAGATCCTCAATGATTTCAGAAAGAGCCTCTGATTCTGGCAGCGTTTCCAGCAGCGGCGCAAGCTGGGCAATCCGGGCCTGTATCTCGGTCAGTTCATTCTGGCGCTGTTGCCACATTTGCGCTTCGTTCGCCCGTTCTCTTAGCCATGAGGAGACTTCATCCTCGGGCGGAAGGGCCAGACCATGACGGTCCAGCTCTGAGGTTAAGGTTGCCTGGCGCTGGTCAATATGCTGTTGGAGTTGAGTAATATGTTCGGTATGCGCGGCGATTTGCGCCTGCAGGGTATGACGCAAGCTTAACTGGTGAAGCTGTTGTTCGTACTCTTCCTGAGCGGCCAGCCACGGGGCAATGTCATCCTGCGGTTGTAGCGATACGTTGAGGCTGGCGGTAACGGTCAACCACTCTTGAGTAAGTGCTTGCTCCTCCTGAGAAAGCCTCTGTGCTTCGTGTTCATCGCGCTGAAGTTGCTGCGTTATCGCCTCAAGCTGCCCGCGCAGGGTTGAACCCTCATCGGCCAGCGTTTTGACCTCTTTTTCCAGCGCTTCACGTCGTGCCTGATTTACGCTCAGCTCAAGCGTCTGGTAACGCTCAATAGCCGGATGTGTGGTAGAGCCACAAAGCGGACAAGGTTTGCCGGATTCCAGTAACGCCCGATGGCTTTCCAGATCTTTGATGCGGGCTTCCTGCTCGCAAATGAGTCTCACATCGGCAAGTTGCTGATTTTTATCTTTATAGCGCTGACGTTTCTCGGCAAGTACCGCGTTGCGCTGGGTCAGCTCTTGCTGGCGCTGCACCAGTGAAGCGCGTAGCTGTGCCAGCTGCTTTTGCTTCGGGGCGATTTGCCCGTGCAGATTACTGAGGCGCTGGCGTAGTGGACGAAGCTGCACATGTTGCGCCAGCGCTTCTGTCACTTCCTGCGGGGAAAGGGTCAGCGCAGGAAGCGCCAGTGCATCGAGCTTACGTGTGTCGTTCTCCCGCAGCTGTTGCCACTGGCGTAGCTGGGCGCTGGCGTCGGACTGTTGCGCCAGCAGCGCTTTCCATCCTGCCAGTTCGCTACTCCATAAGCGGAAGCGGTCATGTTCGTTCAGCCAGTCGGTTAACGTCTGTTGTTCGGCGAGTATCGCGGTCGATTGCGTGTGCGCTTGCTGACGGATACACCCGCGCAGCGCTAAGCTGCTTTGTAAGCGAGTATTCACTTCCTGAATCTTCTGGCGCGTACGCTCGATAGTAGCCGTTTGTTCCTGGATTCGCTCCCAGTGAGGGCGCAATGCTCTGGCCGGCTGCGCCAGGCTCAGCGCTGCCAGCTGCGGCTGCGCGTCTTCTTGCGCCTGAAGTGCTGCCTGTAATGCCTGCTGATGGCGGTTTATGTCCGTCTGAAGCTCATTTTGCCGAATAAGCCAGTTGAGGTGCTGTTGCTGGGTTTGTTGGCTGGTAAGGTATTGTTTTTCTTCGTCAGTAAGTACCTGCAAACTTTCCGTCAGGGACTGCACCTGCTCTGCTGCTAACAGCGCCACGCCGCTGGCCTGGGCCTGCAGTTTTTCCAGCTCCGTACGCGCCGACTTGTGCTTTTCAAACACCATGGCGGAGATTTGGCCGTAGATCTCAGTACCAGTTAACTCTTCCAGAAGCTCGGCGCGCTCTTTCGGTTTGGCATTAAGAAAGGCGGCAAACTGGCCCTGAGACAGCAGCATCGAACGGGTAAAACGCCCGTAATCCAGCCCGGTAAGCTCGGCTGTCATCTCCAGCTTGTCTTTGACTTTATCGGCGAGGATTTTACCGTCAGCGCAGCGGGCCAGCTCTACGCGCGGGATCTGCAGGTTGCCCTCGGGCTGATTGCGCGCCCGGTTCTGGCTCCAGAATGCGCGGTAGGCTTCGCCGCGCACCTCAAACTCAACTTCGGCCAGACACTCCGCGGTGTCGCGGGTCATCAGGTCGTTTTGCGACTGTGATACGGTATTCAGGCGCGGCGTTTCGTGGTACAGGGCGAGGCAAATCGCGTCCAGCAGGGTGGTTTTCCCCGCGCCCGTTGGCCCGGTAATGGCAAACAACCCGTTGCTGGCAAAAGGTTCTGCCGTGAAATCGACTTTCCATTCTTCCTTCAGGGAGTTGAGGTTCTTCAGGCGCAGGCTGAGAATTTTCATGCTTCGCTCTCCCCGGCAAGCGTGTGTAAGGTTGCGCTAAACAGCTGACTCAACCGCTCACGCTGAGGCTCCTCGAGCTCTTCCAGCGCCAGGCGGCGGTCAAAAACTTCCGTTACGCTTAGCTCGCTTAACGTTTCGCGTCGTTCATTGGCCATAATACGTTCACGTTGTTCCCTACTGCGGCGCACCAATAACACCTCGACCGGTAAATCTTCGGTTAAGGCCTGGATCTTACGTTGCATGTCATGCAGATAGTCGTCGGTGGTGATTTCAATATCCAGCCATATCGGCGGCTCTTGTGGCACGTTACGCCACTGTTCAAGCTGGGTGGTAATGGCGGCTAAATCGCCTTTCAGTACCGCAAGCGGCTGGGTGACCGGTACGGTGAGATTTTCAACGGCGCTGAGTTTCCCCGCTTCAAAGCTCACCAGATGTACACATTTGTTTTTGCCGCACTCGTCAAAACTGAGGGCAATCGGTGAACCGCAGTAGCGAATATGGTCCGTCCCGCCGATAACCTGCGCCCGGTGAATATGCCCCAGTGCGATGTAGTCCGCGGGTGGAAAGTTTTGCGCCGGAAAGGCGTCCAGCGTACCGATATAAATGTCACGTACGGCGTCACTTTTACTGGCGCCAACGGTGGTCAAATGCCCGGTCGCAATGATGGGCAGGTTTCGATCGCCACGCAGCGTGCAGGCGTCCTGATACTGCTGCTGGTAATAGTCGGTGATCGCCCCCAGCAGATGCTGCTGTTTTTCTTGTCCGGTTAGCCCGGCCTGGCTGGTAATGATGTCACGTGGTCGTAAGAAAGGAACCGGACACAGGATCGCTCCCGGCGTGCCATCACGTTGCGGCAGCACCTGCGGCGCATGGCCGGCGCTGGCAACGACCGTGGTGTTGAGAAACGCCAGAATATCGCGGGACTCATTGAGCGTGGCGACGGAGTCGTGGTTGCCTGCCAGCACGACCAGATGACAGCCAGTTTGCTGCAGATTGACGACAAAACGGTTATACAGCTCACGGGCGTAGCTTGGCGGTGAGCCGGTATCGAAAATATCGCCTGCCACAATAATGGCATCCACCTGCTGGGATTGTGCCGTTTCCAGCAGCCAGTCGAGAAAGGCCTGATGTTCAGCGGCGCGGCTCTTGCTGTAGAAATTTTGGCCCAGATGCCAGTCAGACGTGTGAAGGATGCGCATAAGAGTTCCATGACGATAAAACAGTGGCGGGGATTATAACCTTTCAGAGACGGTAATATCTTGTCTCCGGGCTGTCATAATTCGTCTGGCTGCGTTAAACCTGGACTATCTTTTCATAAATCTGTCATAAAACTGACGCATAATGGCACCGTATTGATGGCAAACGATTTAATTATAAACAGGGCAAATCATGGCGAGACGTATTCTGGTCGTAGAAGATGAAGCTCCAATTCGTGAAATGGTCTGCTTCGTGCTCGAGCAAAACGGTTTTCAACCCGTAGAAGCCGAAGACTATGACAGTGCTGTGAACCAACTCAATGAACCCTGGCCGGATCTCGTCCTGCTTGACTGGATGCTTCCCGGCGGCTCGGGTCTACAGTTTATTAAGCATCTCAAGCGCGAAGCCATGACGCGGGACATCCCCGTGATGATGCTGACGGCGAGGGGAGAAGAGGAAGATCGCGTCCGGGGTCTGGAAACCGGTGCGGATGACTATATTACCAAGCCGTTTTCTCCCAAGGAGCTGGTGGCGCGTATTAAAGCTGTGCTGCGTCGAATTTCCCCCATGGCGGTGGAAGAGGTTATTGAGATGCAGGGGCTGAGTCTTGATCCCACTTCGCATCGCGTAATGACCGGCGAAGAACCGCTGGATATGGGGCCGACCGAATTCAAACTGTTGCACTTCTTTATGACTCACCCCGAGCGCGTCTACAGCCGTGAACAACTCCTCAATCATGTCTGGGGAACCAATGTCTACGTAGAAGACCGGACAGTGGATGTGCATATCCGCCGCTTACGTAAAGCGCTGGAGCACAGCGGACACGATCGTATGGTGCAGACAGTTCGCGGGACGGGATATCGTTTTTCGACCCGCTTTTGACTGACAAGAATCAGGGCCTGATGGATTAGGCCGTTTATGGAGTAAGACGTTTGCTAGAACGATTGTCATGGAAAAGGTTGGTACTGGAGCTGATCCTGTGCTGCATACCGGCATTTATCCTTAGCGCTTTTTTCGGTTACCTGCCCTGGTTTTTACTGGCGTCGGTAACGGGCCTGCTTATCTGGCATTTCTGGAATTTATTACGTTTGTCCTGGTGGTTATGGGTCGACAGAAGCATGACGCCGCCGCCGGGGCGAGGCAGTTGGGAGCCGTTGTTATATGGGCTGCATCAAATGCAGCTTCGCAACAAAAAGCGCCGTCGAGAACTGGGTAACCTGATTAAACGTTTTCGCAGCGGGGCGGAATCCCTACCCGACGCGGTGGTGTTGACCACCGAAGAAGGCGGTATCTTCTGGTGTAACGGACTGGCTCAGCAGGTTCTGGGACTGCGCTGGCCGGACGATAGCGGGCAAAATATTCTTAACCTGCTGCGCTACCCGGAATTCACACAATATCTGAAAACGCGCGATTTTAGCCGGCCAATAAATCTGGTGCTCAATACCGGACGGCATCTGGAAATTCGCGTGATGCCCTATACCGATAAGCAATTGTTGATGGTGGCGCGCGACGTTACCCAGATGCACCAACTGGAAGGTTCACGGCGTAACTTTTTCGCCAACGCCAGCCATGAGTTGCGCACACCGCTGACGGTGCTGCAAGGCTACCTGGAAATGATGCAGGAGCACCCGCTGGAAGGGACAACGCGCGAAAAAGCACTGCATACCATGCGTGAGCAAACGTACCGTATGGAAGGCCTGGTGAAGCAGTTGCTGACGCTGTCAAAAATTGAAGCTGCGCCGACGTTGCAGCTGAATGAGAAAGTCGATGTGCCCATGATGCTGCGCGTGATCGAGCACGAAGCGCAAACCCTGAGCCAGCATAAACATACCTTTACCTTTGATGTCGATAACAGCCTGAACGTGCGAGGCAACGAGGAGCAGTTGCGTAGCGCTATCTCGAATCTCGTGTACAACGCGGTTAACCACACACCAGCGGGAACGCACATTACCGTACGCTGGCAGCATGTGGCGTCGGGGGCGGAGTTTTGCGTGGAAGACAACGGTCCGGGCATTGCCCCCGAGCATATTCCACGTTTGACTGAACGTTTTTATCGTGTGGATAAGGCGAGATCGCGACAAACGGGCGGTAGCGGGCTGGGTCTGGCTATCGTGAAACATGCGCTGCATCATCACGACAGCCGTTTGAACATCGAAAGCGAACCAGGCAAAGGGACGCGATTTAGTTTCATGATCCCGGAACGTTTCATTGCCAAAAGTAACGGCTAAGACGTATTCGTAAGATTATCTTTCCAAAAGCCAGCGCAAGCTGGTTTTTTTTATGTGGTCAATAGATGCCTCCTGAATTTTACGACGTTTGATTGTTTTTTGTTCGAATTATTACCCATACCTTTTTCCATGAAATGGTGTTTTGTGCTAACCCTATTTTTCATATCGCTATATTGTTCTGGTTTTTGGATCCCACCTTGCTTTAAAACGTTATAAGCGTTTAAATTGCGCTCCAGGTGCTGTCATACCGACTGCATTTACGCGGTAAATCGAAAAACTATTCTTCGCCGCGCCAGGTCGGGAGTGTTTCCCGCTGGAATTGAGCAAAAATGCCGCTGTATTGTCCCCCAGGGAAAGGCAAAAATTTACTATTTTCAACACCACATCCACAGGCAGTAAGACTTTATGACCCATCAGTTAAAATCGCGCGATATTATCGCTTTGGGATTTATGACATTTGCACTGTTCGTTGGTGCAGGTAACATCATCTTCCCCCCAATGGTTGGTTTGCAGGCAGGTGAACACGTCTGGACTGCGGCTTTTGGCTTTTTGATTACGGCCGTTGGCCTGCCGGTACTTACCGTTGTCGCGCTGGCGAAAGTCGGCGGTGGTGTGGACCGACTGAGCACGCCTATCGGTAAAGTTGCCGGTCTGCTGCTGGCGACCGTTTGCTATCTGGCCGTTGGGCCGTTATTCGCTACCCCGCGTACCGCGACGGTCTCTTTCGAAGTCGGGATTGCACCGCTGACTGGTGATTCTGCGCTGCCGCTGTTTATCTATAGCGTTATCTATTTCGCGATTGTCATTCTGGTTTCGCTTTATCCGGGCAAACTGCTGGATACGGTGGGTAATTTCCTGGCACCGCTGAAAATCCTGGCGCTGGTGGTCCTGTCTGTCGCTGCAATCGTCTGGCCAGCAGGCCCGATCAGTAATGCGATGGAAGCCTATCAAACTGCGGCGTTTTCTAATGGCTTCGTGAACGGGTATCTGACCATGGATACGCTGGGCGCGATGGTGTTTGGTATTGTTATCGTTAACGCCGCTCGCTCGCGTGGTGTTACTGAAGCGCGTCTGCTGACTCGTTATACCGTTTGGGCGGGTTTAATGGCGGGTGTGGGCTTAACGCTGCTGTATCTCGCGCTGTTCCGTCTGGGTTCAGATAGCGCGATTCTGGTCGATCAGTCTGCTAACGGCGCGGCGATTCTGCATGCGTATGTTCAGCACACCTTTGGCGGTGCAGGAAGCTTCCTGCTGGCGGCGCTGATTTTCATCGCCTGTCTGGTCACCGCGGTTGGCCTGACCTGTGCGTGCGCAGAGTTCTTTGCCCAGTACGTTCCACTGTCTTATCGCACGCTGGTATTTATCCTCGGCGGCTTCTCGATGGTGGTTTCTAACCTGGGTCTGAGCCATCTGATTCAGATCTCTATTCCGGTGCTGACGGCTATCTATCCGCCATGTATCGCACTGGTTGTATTAAGCTTTACCCGCTCATGGTGGCATAATTCTTCCCGCGTCATTGCTCCTGCGATGTTTATCAGCCTGATTTTTGGTATCCTTGATGGCATTAAAGCTTCTGCAATTGGCGACGTGTTACCGGCCTGGACCCAGCGTTTACCGCTGGCGGAGCAGGGGCTGGCGTGGTTGATGCCAACAGTCGTGATGGTGGTCCTGGCAGTTATCTGGGATCGCGCCGCGGGTCGACAAGTGACCTCCAGCGCACACTAATATCACTGACAATAAGTTTTAACCACGGGGCTATTAACATGGCCCCGTGGTTTTTTTATTGTGTTAACAGGTTAGGAATCGATGGAAAGTAATAACAAGCTAAAGCGTGGGCTGAGCACCCGGCACATCCGCTTTATGGCATTAGGTTCAGCAATTGGTACTGGGCTGTTTTACGGCTCGGCCGACGCTATCAAAATGGCGGGGCCAAGCGTATTGCTGGCCTATATTATCGGCGGTGTCGCGGCGTACATTATTATGCGTGCGCTGGGCGAAATGTCTGTTCATAACCCGGCAGCCAGCTCCTTCTCGCGCTACGCGCAGGAAAACCTCGGACCGCTGGCAGGCTACATTACCGGCTGGACCTACTGTTTTGAAATCCTGATTGTCGCCATTGCCGACGTGACAGCCTTCGGCATATACATGGGCGTCTGGTTCCCGGCGGTACCGCACTGGATTTGGGTACTCAGCGTGGTGCTGATTATCTGCGCCATCAACCTGATGAGCGTGAAGGTGTTTGGTGAGCTGGAGTTCTGGTTCTCGTTCTTCAAAGTCGCCACCATTATCATCATGATTGTCGCCGGTTTCGGTATCATCATTTGGGGGATTGGCAACGGCGGGCAACCAACCGGTATCCATAACTTATGGAGCAACGGTGGCTTCTTCAGCAACGGCTGGCTCGGCATGGTGATGTCGCTGCAAATGGTGATGTTTGCCTATGGCGGGATTGAGATTATCGGGATTACCGCAGGCGAAGCCAAAGACCCGGAAAAATCTATTCCGCGCGCCATCAACTCCGTACCAATGCGTATCCTGGTATTTTATGTGGGGACGCTGTTCGTCATTATGTCTATCTACCCGTGGAACCAGGTGGGTACCGACGGTAGCCCGTTCGTTATGACGTTCCAGCATATGGGCATTACTTTTGCTGCCGGGATCCTCAACTTTGTGGTTCTGACTGCGTCGCTGTCGGCTATTAACTCTGACGTCTTCGGTGTGGGGCGTATGCTACACGGCATGGCGGAGCAGGGCAGTGCCCCGAAAATGTTCGCCAAGACGTCGCGTCGTGGCGTGCCGTGGGTGACGGTAATGGTGATGACTATCGCGCTGCTGTTTGCGGTGTATCTTAACTACATCATGCCGGAAAACGTCTTCCTGGTGATCGCCTCTTTGGCGACCTTCGCCACGGTATGGGTGTGGATTATGATCCTGTTGTCGCAGATTGCTTTCCGTCGTCGTCTGCCGCCGGATGAGGTCAAAGCGCTGAAATTTAAAGTTCCGGGTGGGGTAACGACGACCGTTGTTGGCCTGATTTTCCTGGTCTTTATCATCGCGCTCATCGGCTATCATCCGGATACCCGCATTTCGCTGTACGTCGGCTTTGCGTGGATTGTCCTGCTGCTGGTCGGATGGGGATTCAAGCGCCGTCGCGAGCGCCAACTGGCTGAAGCACAGTAATATTTTTGCCGGGTAGCTTTGCGTTACCCGGCAATTTTCTCCTCCCCCGAACTCCTCCCCCAATAAACGTTAAGATGATGAGTGATCCTGCACTTCGCTATGGCAAGGTGACGTCATTATCATCAAAGGGGATACGTGATGTTGAACGCCTGGCACCTTCCGGTTGCCCCATTTGTTAAGCAAAACAAAGATCAACTGACGATTACATTATGGCTGGCGGGGGAAAATCCACCCCAGCGGGTGACGCTACGCGCAGAAAACGATAACGAAGAGATTTCGCTGGCTATGCACAAGCAGCGCAGCCAGCCGCAGCCGGGTGTGACCGCGTGGCGAGCGGCGATCGATCTCTCCAGCGGGCAGCCTCGTCGACGCTATAGCTTTAAATTACTTTGGCTCGATCGTCAGCTGTGGTTCACCCCGCAGGGATTCAGCCGTTTTCCGCCTGCGCGTCTGGAGCAGTTTGCGGTTGATGTGCCGGATAATGGTCCGCAGTGGGTTGCCGATCAGATTTTCTATCAAATTTTCCCGGACCGTTTTGCCCGCAGCCAGTCGCGTGAAGCGGGCCAGGATAACGTCTATTACCACCACGCCGCCGGACACGACATCGTGCGGCGCGAATGGGACGAACCGCTTACGGCTCAGGCCGGTGGCTCCACGTTTTATGGCGGCGATTTGGACGGCATCAGCGAAAAGCTACCGTACCTGAAAACGTTAGGGGTCACGGCGCTGTACCTGAATCCTGTATTTACCGCCCCGAGCGTGCATAAATACGATACCGAAGATTACCGTCATGTTGATCCGCAATTTGGCGGCGACAGGGCGCTACTGCGTCTGCGGCACAACACCCAACGGCAGTGTATGCGTCTGATTCTCGACGGCGTCTTTAACCATAGCGGCGATTCGCACGCCTGGTTTGACCGACATAATCGGGGGACAGACGGGGCGTGCCATAATCCAGAATCCCCCTGGCGCGACTGGTATCATTTCTCAGCCGACGGCGTTGCGCTCGACTGGCTGGGATATTCCAGCTTACCTAAGCTGGACTTTTCCTCGGAAAGCCTGGTGAATGAAATTTATCGTGGTGAAGACAGTATCGTCCGCCACTGGCTGAAAGCGCCGTGGAGTATGGACGGCTGGCGTCTTGATGTGGTGCACATGCTGGGAGAGGCTGGAGGCGCACGTAACAACCTACAACATGTGGCCGGAATTACGCAGGCGGCAAAAGAAACCCAGCCAGAGGCGTATGTGGTGGGTGAGCATTTTGGCGATGCGCGCCAGTGGTTGCAGGCTGATGCAGAAGATGCCGCCATGAACTATCGCGGATTTACCTTCCCCCTCTGGGGATTTCTCGCCAATACCGATATCTCATACGACCCGCAATCCATTGATGCCCAGACCTGTATGGCATGGATGGATAACTACCGCGCGGGGTTGTCGCATCAGCAACAGCTGCGGATGTTTAACCAGCTCGACAGCCACGATACCGCCCGCTTTAAATCTCTGCTCGGTAAAGACGTCGCACGGTTACCGCTAGCGGTGGTATGGCTGTTTACCTGGCCTGGCGTGCCCTGTATTTACTACGGTGACGAAGTGGGGCTGGATGGGAACAACGATCCGTTTTGTCGCAAACCGTTCCCGTGGCAGCCTGAAAAACAGGACGCTACTCTGCTGGCGTTGTATCAGCGGTTGGCAAAATTACGCCACCAGAATCAGGCGCTGCGCCACGGTGGTTGCCAGGTGATTTACGCCGAGGATAACGTGGTAGTGTTTGTTCGCGTGCTAAACCGTCAGCGCGTGTTGGTGGCGATTAACCGTGGCCACGCTTGTGAAGTGGTCCTGCCAGCCTCGCCATTACTGAGCGTGAGTCAATGGCAGCACAAAGAGGGCAACGGCATGCTTGCCGACGATATCCTGACGTTGCCGGCGATTTCCGCCTCGGTATGGATAGGTCATTGATATAAGCGCGCAATCTCCGGGCTTGCCAGCAGCGTTTCCCGCCACCAGCGCTGTGCCAGCCCATCGCGGTTATTGCGCCATGCCATATATGCCACGTCTTTTTGGCGAAATGAGATAACCGTTTTTTCCACTAGCTCGCCCGTGGTAAGCCACGGGCTGGCAATATGGCGGGGGAGAAATCCGCAGCCCATACCGGCTCGTAGTAGCATCACCTTACTGTGGAAGTCATCGACGCGGATTTGCGCCTGTTCCTCCATCAGATTGGTTTGTAACGGATGGCAGAAGCGGGCGCTGTCGCTGATAACAATCGCCCGATGCAGGCATAACTGTTCGTTGGTCAGGCCGTCTGCTGCTGCGGCCAGCGGATGCTCAGGCGCAACGACAAACACATTGTCCAACGTGCCGAGCATTTTATAGGACCAGGCTGCAGACGTTGGCGGTTCATTAATTGCCCCCAGAATAATATCGGCTCCATTATGGGTCAGCTCCTCCCAGGAGCCCGCCAGCGTATGGTGGGTAAAACTGAGGCGAGTTTGCTTATTGAGCGCATGAAATTCATCGATAATGGGCAACAGCGCGGCGAAAGGGAAGGAGTCGTCCAGCGCAATTGCCAGCTCTTTTTCCCAGCCTGAACTCAGCTGTACCGCCTGCTTTTCGAGATCTTTTGCCGCATTCAGCAGCAAACGCCCTTTTTCCAGCATCATCTGTCCGGTATCGGTAAATTTTGCCCGGTGCCCGGAACGGTCAAGCAGCTCGATATTCAAATCGCTTTCCAGCTTCTGAATCATATAGCTGAGTGCGGCAGGGGTTTTAAACAGCGACTCGGCCGCTGCGGCAAATGAACCCTGTTTGTCGAGTGCGTCGAGAATAAGCAAAACATCCAGATTAATGCGCATAAGCAGAAAATATCCTGAAAATTAAACCCTTCTGTTGTACCGAATGAAGAAAAACAATGCCAGTGAATAAATTAGATGAGTCATGCGCATTTTTTTGATGTTGTTTAGGATATATCGCAACACAAAATTAATAGTTTCACAGGATAGTAAGTTTTCTTTAATAACTCGTTAGAAATTTCCCGCTATACTCAACAAGCTTTCTGATTCAGGATCCTGCTGCTGACGGCAGATACAGACCGTTGCCTTTTAACTTATTGATTAAGAAGGTGTGCTATGTCTATTCGGGAACTGATTGACCCTCAAAATTCTACGCTTATTTTTATTGATCATCAGCCGCAAATGTCATTCGGTGTGGCAAATATTGATCGCCAGACTTTAAAAAATAATACCGTTGCATTAGCGAAAGCCGGGAAAATATTCAATGTTCCGGTGATTTATACTTCTGTAGAAACCAAAAGTTTTAGCGGATATATCTGGCCGGAATTGTTAGCGGTTCATCCTGATGTCAAACCCATTGAACGCACCTCAATGAACTCCTGGGAAGATGCGGCGTTTGTGAAAGCGGTGGAAGCGACCGGGCGTAAAAAACTGATTATCTCCGCGCTGTGGACCGAAGTATGCCTGACTTTTCCGGCGCTAATGGCACTGGAGGCAGGCTATGAAGTTTATGTGGTAACTGATACCTCCGGCGGCACGTCCGTAGATGCTCATGAGCGTTCTATCGACCGCATGGTACAGGCAGGTGCCGTACCCGTAACCTGGCAACAGGTTCTTCTCGAGTACCAGCGCGACTGGTCCCGCAAAGAAACCTACGACGCCGTAATGGATCTGGTACGCGAGCACAGCGGCGCCTACGGTATGGGCGTGGATTATGCCTATACCATGGTGCATGGCGCGCCGGAACGTAAAGCTTAAATACATGTCATCCTTCATGTTGCATCTTTGTTGGCTTCGCTTGCGTACCCCGGTCACTTACTTATGTAAGCTCCCGGGGATCCACAACCTTGCCGCCTCGATGCACCATGAATGATTTTGTGTATTGCTTTCTTGGCCTAAGTGGCCTGTTTCCTCTCAACAAGGAACCCTTCATGGCGCAGAACAAACATGTGACGTTGGTAATTACTCACACTCTGCTACCTGAGCAGGCGCAGAGGTATGAGCAGTGGCTGGGGAAAATCATGCCTGTAGCGGCTGAATTTCCCGGTCATCTCGGGGCGAACGTGATTCGCCCGGCAGATGGCAACAACCTGTGGAACATCATTATCCGCTTCGACACGCTTGAGCATCTGTATAGCTGGACCCAGTCCGATACGCGCCGCGTGTTGGTCGAAGAGATTGCTCCACTGCTGGCTGAAGGTGACAAAACCGAAATTCGCACCGAAGCAGCATTCTGGTTTACGCCGCCCGCGCCCCATGTACGCCAGCCCAAACGCTGGAAACAGTTTCTGATAACCCTGCTAGTGATATTTCCCAGCACCAATCTGGTGCCGTGGTTGACCGGCATTGTGCTGCCTGCAATGAAGGGCTCGTTACTCCTGCATCTCATCAATGATGCCTTTGTGGTTGCGCTGGTGGTCTGGTTCTGGATGCCCATCGTAACCCGTCTGTTTGCCGGATGGCTGAAAAAAGCCTGACCGGTACCTCAGGAGATTGTTATGTCTCAAACTGCCACACTGATTCTGACACACGGAAAAATTCATACTCTCGACAGGCAAAGTCCGCAGGTCGAGGCGGTGGCGATCGCCAACGGAAAGATCCTGGCGACCGGTAGCCACGAACGGGTAATGAGCTTTGCCGCCGAAGGGACGCAGGTTGTCGATCTGCAAGGACATACGGTGATTCCGGGCCTGAACGATTCGCACCTGCACCTTATTCGTGGTGGACTGAATTACAACCTGGAATTGCGTTGGGAAGGCGTGCCGTCACTGGCGGACGCGCTACGCATGCTCAAAGACCAGGCTGACAGAACGCCGTCGCCACAATGGGTACGCGTGGTGGGCGGCTGGAGTGAATTCCAGTTTGCCGAACGTCGCATGCCAACCCTCGAAGAACTGAATGAAGCCGCTCCGGATACTCCGGTTTTTGTTCTGCATCTCTACGACCGGGCTTTGCTCAACCGCGCCGCGTTGAAAGCGGTTGGCTATACCAAAGCGACGCCGGATCCGGCGGGCGGTGAGATTGTGCGTGATAGCAACGGCAACCCGACCGGAATGCTGATCGCTAAACCGAACGCCATGATCCTTTACTCGACGCTGGCAAAGGGACCAAAACTGCCGCTGGAAATGCAGGTTAATTCGACCCGCCAGTTTATGCGTGAACTGAACCGTCTGGGACTGACCAGCGCCATCGATGCGGGCGGCGGCTTCCAGAACTACCCGGAAGATTACGAGATCATTGAGCAGTTACACGCTAACAAACAGATGACGGTACGTATTGCCTACAATCTGTTTACCCAGCGTCCGAAGCAGGAACTGGAAGACTTTGAACGCTGGACCGATATGCTCAAGCCAGGGCAGGGAACCGACTTCTATCGTGCCAACGGGGCGGGGGAAATGCTGGTCTTTTCTGCAGCGGATTTTGAAGACTTCCTTCAGCCACGTCCGGATCTGCCGGAGGGGATGGAAGATGAGCTGGAGCGCGTGGTTCGTCACCTGGTGGAGCATCGCTGGCCGTTCCGCCTGCACGCCACCTACGATGAATCTATCAGCCGAATGTTGGACGTATTTGAGAAAGTTAATCGTGATATCCCGTTCAATGGCCTGCACTGGTTCTTCGATCACGCCGAAACAATTACTGAACGGAACATTGAGCGTGTAAAAGCACTGGGCGGCGGGATTGCGGTCCAACACCGTATGGCGTTCCAGGGAGAGTATTTTGTCGATCGCTACGGCAAAGACGCGGTTAAACATACGCCGCCGGTGGCGAAAATGCTGGCGGCTGACGTTCCGGTCGGGCTGGGGACTGACGCCACCCGCGTGGCCAGCTACAACCCGTGGACCGCGCTCTACTGGCTGGTTTCGGGCCGTACCGTTGGCGGGATGGCGATGTACGATGATAACAACCGTCTGCCGCGTGATGTTGCCCTGGAACTGTGGACGGCCGGGAGCGCCTGGTTTTCCAGCGAGCAGGGTAAGAAAGGGCGCATCGAGAAAGATCAACTGGCCGACCTGGTGGTGCTGTCTAAAGATTACTTCAGCGTGCCGGAAGAAGAGATCAAAGGTATCGAGTCGGTGATGACCGTTGTTGATGGCAAAGTGGTTTACGCCGCCGGGCATTTCACCCCGCTGGCACCACCTGCTATTCCGATTGTGCCGGACTGGTCGCCAGTGGTGAAGGTGCCAGGGCATTATCGCTCAGCGCCACCTGCTGCGGCGAAAATTGGCGCAATGGTGCAGATGCACCAGTGCTGCGGCAGCTGCGGCGTACACGGTCACCAGCATGATATCGCGCGGAAATCGGGGATTCCGGTGTCAGATGACCGGGCTTTCTGGGGCGCGCTTGGCTGCTCCTGCTTCGCGTTTTAATCGCTTATCGGATCTGCTAACAATAAAAAAGGCCCGCATTTGCGGGCCTTTTGTCGATTCATGCCAATTACAGGCTGGAAACGTTCTCGGTCAGGTATTTTGCCACGCCGTCCGGAGACGCGTTCATACCTTCTTTACCTTTTTCCCACTGTGCCGGGCAAACGTCGCCGTGCTCTTCGTGGAACTGCAGCGCGTCAACCATGCGCAGCATTTCGTCGATGTTACGACCCAGCGGCAGATCGTTAACCACCTGGTGGCGAACAACGCCGTTAGCGTCGATCAGGAAAGAACCGCGCAGCGCAACGCCCGCTTCCGGGTGCTCGATGCCGTAGGCTTTCTGGATTTCGCGTTTGATGTCAGCAACCATTGCGTATTTCACTGCACCGATGCCGCCTTTGTCGACAGGGGTGTTACGCCATGCGTTGTGGACAAATTCAGAGTCGAAGGAAACGCCAACAACTTCAACGCCGCGCTTCTGGAATTCTTCGTAACGCTTGTCGAATGCGATCAGTTCAGACGGGCAAACGAAGGTGAAGTCCATCGGCCAGAAGAACAGAACGGTGGTTTTACCGTTGGTATGCTGTTTGAAGTTGAAGTTTTCAACGATCTCACCGCTACCCAGTACCGCAGCTGCTGTGAAATCCGGAGCCTGACGAGTTACCAGTACCATATAATTCTCCTGCAAAGTTAAGGGGTTTTTGGAACGCAACGCGGGCCAGTATAGAGAGTGTTCGGGAATAAGACAAAGAGGCGCTGGCAATCAATGAGACAGGTTTTGTCTATCAATCTTTTGCCGGACGGCGGCTACTGCTTATCCGGCGGGGAATGCGGGCTCGATCAAAGGGTTTTACACCGCGCCTGTTCCATCATTTGCGGATAAAACTGCCAGAATCGTTCTTCTAACGCATCGTAATGCGTATCGAGGTCATACCATGAGTCGCGTAGGGCATCGAGCCGTGGACGGCGGCTGGCCATGCCGTTCAGGACGTTCTGGATAAAATCCATGTCCCGGTAGCGCTCAAGCCATTTCTCTGACCATATATAGTTGTTCAGATTGATAAAGCGCGGCGGCGATTCCGGCAAAATAGTGGTTACCTGGGTACGGGCATAGCGCACAAAGTCCGTCAGCGGGAAGTCAGGGGAGATTTCCGACCAATGGCGCGACAGAAAATGATCCCACATAACGTCCAGCGTAATCGGCGCGACGCGGCGCGTTTCGCTACGAAACCACTCTTTGGCTTCACGCACCTGCGGTAAGTTATCGGTCATCACGTCGATACGACGATGCATGAAGATGCCTGCTACCACATCAGGCGAGTAGTGCGTTTCCGGATTACCCCGGACAAAATCGGCCAGCAGATTGCCGGAAAGCGAGCTATCGGCAAGATGAGCGAGATGCAAATGTGCAAGAAAATTCATAGTTAAACGTTTATCCAGAGGGGTAAAGGTTGCAGGGAGAACGCCCCGGCACTAGACTACCCGCCTCTTATTTTAGTCTGAGTCAGTGTCATGCGCGTTACCGATTTCACCTTTGAACTACCCGAATCCCTGATTGCCCACTATCCGCAAGCTGAGCGCAGTAGCTGCCGCTTGCTGTCTTTGGACGGGCCGACGGGCGCGCTGACGCACGGTACTTTCACCGATTTGCTCGATAAGCTCAACCCTGGAGACTTGCTGGTCTTTAACAACACCCGCGTCATTCCTGCGCGTCTGTTTGGTCGTAAAGCCAGCGGCGGCAAGATTGAAGTGCTGGTCGAGCGTATGCTGGATGACAAACGTATTCTGGCGCATATTCGTGCCTCGAAAGCGCCGAAACCGGGTGCCGAGCTGCTGCTGGGCGACGACGAAAGTATTAAAGCGACGATGGTCGCCCGCCATGACGCGCTGTTTGAAGTTGAGTTTAACGACGAACGCAGCGTGCTGGATATCCTCAACGCCATCGGCCATATGCCGTTGCCTCCGTATATCGACCGTCCGGATGAAGACGCCGACCGCGAGCTGTACCAGACCGTGTACAGCGAAAAACCGGGTGCCGTCGCTGCGCCGACCGCGGGTCTGCATTTTGACGATCCGCTGCTGGCTAAACTGCGCGATAAAGGCATTGAAATGGCGTTCGTCACCCTGCACGTTGGCGCGGGTACTTTCCAGCCGGTGCGCGTAGACACCATCGAAGACCACATTATGCATTCCGAATATGCGGAAGTGCCGCAGGATGTGGTGGACGCGGTGCTGGCGGCGAAAGCGCGCGGTAATCGCGTGATTGCGGTAGGTACCACCTCCGTGCGTTCGCTGGAAAGTGCGGCGCAGGCGGCCAAAAACGATCTCATCGAGCCGTTCTTCGGCGATACACAAATCTTTATTTATCCAGGCTATAAATATCAGGTGATTGATGCTCTGGTCACCAACTTCCACCTGCCGGAATCAACGCTGATTATGCTGGTTTCCGCATTTGCTGGTTATAAAAACACCATGCACGCCTATCATGAAGCGGTAAAAGCGGAATATCGCTTTTTTAGTTACGGGGATGCCATGTTTATCACGTACAATCCGCAGGCTATTTCTGAGCGACCGTGAGAAGGCTATCTCACTTGCCATTTTGATGTCGGGCAGTGCTCGCCATCCTCACGTACTGCGTGTACGCTCCGGTGGCTGTGCGCTGGTCGCCCCCAAACTGGCTGCGCCGATTGCGCCTTCGCCAGTGGGTTAATATATTTTTACTCCGTGGAGTGATTCCGTGGGGAAAGTTTAATCATCAGACTGTCTCTCTGATGCAGGAGAAAAAATGAAATTTGAACTGGATACCACAGACGGTCGCGCTCGCCGTGGCCGCCTGGTTTTTGATCGTGGCGTAGTAGAAACGCCTGCTTTTATGCCGGTCGGTACTTACGGCACAGTAAAAGGCATGACGCCGGAAGAAGTTGAAGCGACCGGCGCACAGATTATCCTCGGCAACACTTTCCACCTGTGGCTGCGTCCGGGTCAGGAAATCATGAAACTGCACGGCGATCTGCACGATTTCATGCAGTGGAAAGGGCCGATCCTCACCGACTCCGGCGGCTTCCAGGTGTTCAGCCTGGGCGATATCCGTAAGATAACCGAGCAGGGCGTGCATTTCCGTAACCCGATCAACGGCGATCCGATTTTCCTCGATCCTGAGAAGTCAATGGAGATTCAATACGATCTCGGTTCCGATATCGTGATGATCTTCGATGAATGTACACCGTATCCGGCCGACTGGGACTATGCTAAACGCTCAATGGAGATGTCTTTGCGTTGGGCGAAGCGCAGCCGTGACCGTTTTGATAGTCTCGGCAACAAAAATGCGCTTTTTGGCATCATTCAGGGCAGCGTTTACGAAGATTTACGTGATATCTCTGTTAAAGGTCTGGTAGATATCGGCTTTGATGGCTACGCTGTCGGCGGTTTGGCTGTCGGTGAGCCGAAGGAAGATATGCACCGCATCCTGGAGCATGTATGCCCACAGATTCCGGCAGATAAACCGCGTTACCTGATGGGCGTCGGCAAACCAGAAGATCTGGTTGAAGGCGTGCGTCGCGGTATCGATATGTTTGACTGCGTGATGCCAACGCGAAATGCCCGTAATGGTCATTTGTTTGTGACTGACGGCGTGGTAAAAATTCGTAACGCGAAACATAAAAGCGACACCAGTCCGCTCGATGCTGAGTGTGATTGCTACACCTGTCGCAATTATTCGCGCGCTTACTTGCATCATCTCGACCGTTGCAACGAAATATTGGGCGCGCGACTCAACACGATTCATAACCTTCGCTACTACCAGCGTTTGATGGCGGGTTTACGCAAGGCTATTGAAGAGGGTAAATTAGAGAGCTTCGTGACCGATTTTTACCAACGTCAGGGTAGACCAGTTCCACCTGTGAACGTTGATTAATTTTAATAATGAGGGAATTTGAATGAGCTTTTTTATTTCTGATGCGGTAGCGGCAACAGGTGCTCCGGCGCAGGGCAGCCCGATGTCTCTGATTCTGATGCTGGTGGTGTTTGGTCTGATTTTCTATTTCATGATCCTGCGCCCACAGCAAAAGCGTACCAAAGAACACAAGAACCTGATGAACTCCATTGCGAAAGGCGATGAAGTACTGACTAACGGTGGTCTGGTGGGTCGCGTGACTAAAGTAGCAGAATCTGGCTACATCGCTATCGCGCTGAACGACACCACTGAAGTGGTTATCAAACGTGATTTCGTAGCTGCCGTTCTGCCGAAAGGCACCATGAAGGCGCTGTAATTTATTGTTTTCCCAAAGGGAACTGCCGTGTTAAACCGTTATCCTTTGTGGAAGTATGTCATGCTGATCGTCGTTATTGTCGTCGGTCTGCTCTATGCGCTTCCCAACCTGTATGGTGAGGATCCGGCTGTTCAAATCACTGGCGTGCGCGGTGCCGCCGCCAGTGAGCAAACGCTGATCCAGGTCCAGAAAACGTTACAAGAAGATAAAATCACACCTAAGTCTGTGGCTCTGGAAGAGGGTGCTATTCTCGCGCGCTTCGACTCCACTGATACCCAACTGCGCGCACGTGAAGTATTAATGGGCGTACTGGGCGATCAGTACGTCGTGGCGCTTAACCTTGCTCCGGCAACCCCGCGCTGGCTGGCTGCCATTCACGCAGAACCGATGAAACTCGGTCTTGACCTGCGTGGCGGCGTTCACTTCCTGATGGAAGTGGATATGGACACCGCGCTGAGTAAGTTGCAGGAACAAAATATCGATAGCCTGCGCAGCGATCTGCGTGAAAAAGGCATTCCTTATACTACCGTTCGCAAAGAAGATAACTACGGTCTGAGCATCACTTTCCGTGATAGCAGCGCCCGTGATGAAGCTATCTCTTACCTGAGCAAACGTCACCAGGATCTGGTTATTTCCAGCCAGGGCAGCAATGCTCTGCGTGCGGTAATGACCGATGCGCGCCTGAGCGAAGCCCGTGAATACGCGGTACAGCAGAACATCAACATTCTGCGTAATCGTGTTAACCAACTGGGTGTTGCTGAGCCGGTGGTACAACGTCAGGGTGCTGACCGCATTGTGGTCGAACTGCCGGGTATTCAGGATACCGCGCGTGCGAAAGAAATTCTGGGCGCAACCGCGACGCTGGAATTCCGTCTGGTAAATACCAACGTTGACCAGTCTGCTGCGGCATCCGGGCGTGTACCGGGTGATTCGGAAGTGAAACAATCTCGCGAAGGTCAGCCGGTTGTGCTGTACAAGCGCGTGATCCTGACCGGTGACCATATCACCGACTCCACTTCCAGCCAGGACGAATACAATCAGCCGCAGGTTAACATCTCGCTGGATAGCGCAGGTGGTAACATCATGTCCAACTTCACCAAGGACAATATCGGTAAGCCGATGGCGACCCTGTTCGTGGAGTACAAAGACAGCGGTAAGAAAGATGCCAACGGTCGTGCAGTACTGGTGAAACAGGAAGAGGTGATTAACATCGCCAATATCCAGTCTCGCCTGGGTAACAGCTTCCGTATCACCGGTATCAACAACCCGAACGAAGCACGCCAGCTTTCCCTGCTGTTACGTGCCGGTGCGTTGATTGCGCCGATTCAGATTGTTGAAGAACGTACCATCGGCCCAACCCTGGGTATGCAGAACATTAAACAGGGTCTGGAAGCATGTCTGGCCGGTCTGGTGGTGTCTATCCTGTTCATGATCTTCTTCTATAAGAAGTTCGGTCTGATTGCGACCAGTGCGCTGATTGCTAACCTGGTGCTGATTGTCGGTATTATGTCGTTGCTGCCGGGTGCTACGCTGAGTATGCCGGGGATTGCGGGGATCGTCTTAACCCTTGCCGTCGCGGTCGATGCGAACGTACTGATCAACGAACGTATCAAAGAAGAGTTGAGTAACGGGCGTTCGGTGCAGCAGGCCATCAATGAAGGTTATGCGGGCGCATTTAGCTCCATCTTTGATGCGAACATTACGACGCTGATCAAGGTCATCATCCTGTACGCAGTTGGCACCGGGGCAATTAAAGGGTTCGCGATTACTACCGGTATTGGTGTGGCGACGTCGATGTTTACCGCGATTGTCGGTACACGTGCCATCGTAAACCTGTTGTATGGCGGCAAGCGCGTCAAAAAGCTGTCAATCTGAGGAGTGCGAAGTGGCACAGGAATATACTGTTGAACAATTGAACCACGGCCGTAAAGTCTGGGACTTTATGCGCTGGGACTACTGGGCTTTCGGCATTTCAGGTTTCCTGCTGATTGCGGCCATCGTGGTGATGGGCGTACGCGGGTTTAACTGGGGGCTCGATTTCACCGGTGGTACGGTTATTGAAATCACGCTGGAAAAACCGGCCGATATGGACGTGATGCGCGATGCGCTGGAGAAAGCGGGCTTCGTTGATCCGCTTCTGCAGAACTTCGGCAGCAGCCACGACATTATGGTACGTATGCCGCCAACTGAAGGTGCAGACGGCGGTCAGGTGCTGGGTAGCAAAGTGTTGAGTGTGATTAACGAATCCACCAACCAAAACGCCGCGGTGAAGCGAATTGAATTCGTGGGTCCGAGCGTGGGTGCAGACCTGGCGCAAACCGGTGCGATGGCGCTGATGGCGGCGTTGATCTCCATCCTGGTGTACGTTGGTTTCCGCTTTGAGTGGCGACTGGCGGCAGGGGTAGTTATCGCGCTGGCGCACGACGTGATTATCACACTTGGGATCCTGTCGTTGTTCCATATCGAGATTGACCTGACTATCGTCGCATCACTGATGTCGGTAATCGGTTACTCGCTGAACGACAGTATCGTTGTATCTGACCGTATTCGTGAAAACTTCCGCAAAATTCGTCGCGGTACGCCTTACGAAATCTTTAACGTGTCACTGACTCAAACGCTGCACCGTACGTTGATTACGTCCGGTACAACGTTGATGGTTATTCTGATGCTGTTCCTGTTCGGTGGTCCGGTACTGGAAGGATTCTCGCTGACGATGCTGATCGGTGTTTCTATCGGTACTGCGTCTTCTATCTACGTGGCATCGGCGCTGGCGCTGAAGCTGGGTATGAAGCGTGAGCACATGCTGCAGCAGAAGGTCGAGAAAGAAGGGGCGGATCAACCGTCGATTCTGCCTTAACCCATCCTGGAGTGAAGATACTGGAATCCCGATCGCAAGGTCGGGATTTTTTTTGCCTGTGAATTAGCGACAGGTAATTATCTTTTCCTGTCGCCACACTACTGACAGTATGCTGTCAGTAGCCCTGCCTTATAGTCCTCCTGAGATTACCCACACAGGCAGGAGGAAGTATGAGCAATGTAATTAATTGGTTTGAAATCCCCGTGGCACAAATGGACCGCGCCATCGCTTTTTATGAGCCAGTAATGCAGATTTCTTTGCGCCGGGAGAACATGGACTGCGCTGAGCTCGCCGTATTTCCGCATCAGGATCCCGCTCCCGGCGGGGCGCTGGCTAAATTTGACGGTATTACGCCTTCAACGCAGGGCGCTATTATTTATCTGCATACGGGCGATTTGGCTGCAACGCTTGAACGCGTCGCCACTGCTGGCGGTCAGTGCGTGTTTGGCCCACTAGAACTGGGTCAGGACATTGGTACGATTGCGCTATTTACTGACAGCGAAGGCAATCGTGTTGGTTTACATCAACCCGCGTAATATTTTCAGCACTGAGGATTAAAATGAGCAGACGCGCCGACCGCTTGTTTCAGATTGTGCAAATCCTGCGTGGCAGGCGAGTGACAACGGCGGCGCTGCTGGCAGAGCGTCTTGAGGTTTCTGAACGGACGATTTATCGCGATATCCGCGATCTCTCTTTATCCGGTGTGCCTATTGAAGGCGAAGTGGGCAGCGGATACCGCTTAATGGCCGGGTTTGATCTACCGCCGTTGATGTTAACGCATCACGAATCAGAAGCATTGATGGTAGCGATTCGATTGCTGAAAACATGGGGTGGGGATTCACTCTCACAGGCGTTGGAATCCGCGCAGGAAAAAGTGTTGGCGATATTGCCGCCAGAGAGTCGGCGCAGAGCCGAGCAAACGCGGATTTTCGCGCCAGATTTTGGTAATCAGCCGCATTCACGTAGTGCCTTCGATCTCATACATCGCGCGGTTTCAGCCCAGCAGGTGCTGGCGCTGCATTATCGCGATGAGTCCGGGAACCTCTCCTGGCGCGACGTTCAGCCGCTGGGATTATTTTTCTGGGGCGAGCACTGGCTGCTGGTTGGCTGGTGCGAGAAGCGTGACGATTATCGTTGCTTTCGCGTTGATCGATGTCTGAAGATTACGCCACTCGAAAGGCATTTTCGCGAATCGGCAGATCGCTCGCTAAGTGACTTTTTGCGTAAAGTACGCTGTGAAGACCAGCCATAAAAAAGCCAGCGGTTAAGCTGGCTTATCTGCGAGACATTGTCTGGATTAGAAGTTGTAACCTACGACCAGGTAACCACCCCAACCGGTAGATTTCGCGCTGAAGTCGCCTTCGCCCCAGTTCAGGGTATCTCCACCTTTCCACTGACCGCCGTTATGGAAGTAACGCGCTACGACGGAGTAGTGCCAGTGATCGTAGTTCAGCGCCAGGACGTGGCTGGACGCGATAGAGTTGCTGGTGCGGTTCGGATCATCACCCAAATCTGAGCCCCAGTCGAAGTTGGTGAAGCCGATGTAGGTCAACTGGCCGCCCCAAACCTGGGTGATCGGCACAAAGTATTTAACTTTGAAACGGTAGCCATCCCACTCGTTTTCGTTGGATGCGCCATAGTTCTGCCACTGGTATTTAGCATACACGTTCAGGGACAGACCCATCGGCAGACCGGTATCGATATCGGTACCCAGACCCATGTACCAGGTGCTCTGGCGGCTGGCTTTGTTATCACCCATATCGTAGATGTAGTTGTTGGCGAAATACCATTCTTTGAACGGACCAAAGCTCAGGTCAGCACCGGTCAGTTTGTCGATGGAGAAACGCGGTTCGATTTCCATAAACAGCGGGGAACCGTCAGACCAGATACCTTTATCGTTGCCGTTACCCCAGTCGAAGGTTTTCGGAATATCGATGTAGCCATAGAAGTCAAACCAGTCTTTTTTGGCAAACGCTTCGTATTCAAGATACACGTCGTTGTTCAGCTTCGGGGAGAAACGGGTGTGATAGCTACCCACCACGTTAACGCTCTGGTGCCACCAGTCGGACAGATATTGCGGTTTGTCATTTTCTGCTGCGTTGGCAGTAAAAGACGAGGAGAGCGCCAGCACTGCACCGGCTGCAAGTAATGTTTTTTTCATATGTATGCCACTGTTTGAAATCCCTTTCGGGAGTGAAAAATGCGCAATTTGCGTTTCTAAATATTTCGTAATTCTTCGGAGCCTATTATAAAAATCATTGTTCACAAAAATATGTCTTGTTTCACAGTTCTATCATTTACGTAATCGATTGCGTTCACGTTTGCGTACTTTAGGCGGCGAATTGTACTGGCTCCCATGAATGTTGCCAAGTTTTACCAGAAATATCGGTTATGTCAGGGGAGTAACAAAAAGAAGCAGAGTGATGTTGCGGAACGCACAAAACGTTCCGCAAAAAAGTTTATTGGCTAACAGGCTGGACGTCGTGGATGCGCACAAATCCTAACTGATCTGGAGTGAGGCCATTTATCTGTAACGGAATGTCTACGTCGCTGGGAGCTAGAATACTCGCCGGAGCGTTGACCAATTGGTTATGAACGTTCACTTCCTGATAGTTGTCCGTGGTGCCCTGAATTTGCCCGTACTCGACGGTGGCGCTAAAGGCGGGTAAAGGCGTGTTGGATTCACCCTGAATTCGTAGCGTCAGGCGCGTACCATCGGCGTTCGGCGCAATGTTCACCAGCGACATGCGTAAGGTGCCAATCTGGCTGTCCAGTCGTGCCGGGGTTTTGGAGCCGGGCAGCAGATAGGCGCCTCTGGTTGATTTTGCATTCAACATATTTTGTTGCGTAATTTTTACCGTTTCCTGATTAAGCTGCGTCATCTCTTTATTCAACGTGCTAACGCTTTGATGCATCTGGCGTACTTCGCTTTGCTGTGCGCAGGCACTAAGACTAAAGAGACTTCCCACCAGGAGAATTCTTAGGTAACGTCTTGTCATTGTGATTACTTCCTTCATTGTCGCGATAGCATAATGGTAGTGTGCACTGAGCACGAAGGCATCGATCCTTTGTCTCAAAAGCGCAGCGCCTTTGTTGTCACGGCAGTTCAGGGTAAAATAGATTCTGTTAACCACTGAGGTACAGGACGCCGTATGCATTGCCCATTCTGTTTCGCCGTAGACACTAAGGTAATTGACTCTCGTCTTGTAGGCGAGGGCTCCTCGGTACGCCGCCGTCGGCAGTGTCTGGTTTGTAACGAACGTTTCACCACTTTTGAAGTGGCTGAACTTGTCATGCCGCGCGTTGTGAAAAGCAACGATGTGCGTGAACCCTTTAATGAAGAAAAGCTGCGCAGCGGCATGCTCAGAGCGCTTGAGAAACGGCCTGTCAGCGCAGATGACGTCGAAATGGCGTTAAACCATATCAAATCACAGTTGCGTGCGACGGGCGAGCGTGAGGTGCCGAGCAAGATGATTGGCAACCTGGTGATGGAGCAGTTGAAAAAGCTCGATAAAGTCGCCTACATCCGCTTTGCCTCTGTCTACCGGAGTTTCGAAGATATCAAAGAATTTGGCGAAGAGATTGCTCGCCTACAGGACTAAGCCATGCAGGATGAATTGTACATGGCGCGCGCGCTAAAGCTTGCTGCGCGCGGACGTTTTACCACTCACCCCAACCCCAACGTGGGCTGCGTGATTGTGAAAGATGGGGAGATCGTCGGTGAGGGATATCATCACCGCGCGGGCGAACCGCATGCCGAAGTTCATGCTCTGCGGATGGCTGGAGAAAAAGCGCAGGGGGCAACTGCCTACGTGACGCTTGAACCCTGTAGTCATCATGGTCGCACGCCGCCGTGTTGCGATGCGCTGATTGCGGCGGGGGTGTCGCGTGTGGTTGCGGCGATGCAGGATCCCAATCCGCAGGTCGCAGGACGTGGGCTCTACCGTTTGCAGCAGGCGGGTATCGACGTCAGCCACGGGCTGATGATGAGCGAAGTTGAGCAATTGAATAAAGGCTTCCTCAAGCGCATGCGTACGGGATTCCCATATCTTCAGCTTAAGCTTGGCGCGTCGCTTGATGGCCGTACAGCGATGGCCAGCGGTGAAAGCCAGTGGATTACCTCGCCACAGGCGCGCCGCGATGTGCAACGCTTGCGCGCGCAAAGTCATGCCATTTTAACCAGCAGTGCGACGGTGCTGGCAGACGACCCTCAGCTTACCGTGCGTTGGTCGGAGCTTGGGGAGTCAACTCAGGCGAGTTACCCGCAGGAAGAGCTGCGTCAGCCAATCCGCATTGTTCTTGATAGCCAGAATCAGGTCACACCGGCGCACCGAATTGTGCAACAGCCTGGAGAAACCTGGATTGTCCGGACTGAAGACGACCCTCGTAGCTGGCCGGAGACGGTGCGCAGCCTGAAGGTGCCGGAACATAACGGACATCTGGATCTGGTGGTGCTAATGATGCAATTGGGCAAACAGCAAATTAACAGCATTTGGGTTGAAGCTGGCCCAACGCTCGCCGGGGCATTATTACAGGCCGGTTTGGTCGATGAGCTAATCGTGTATGTTGCGCCTAAACTGTTAGGCAGCGATGCGAGAGGATTATGTGTGCTTCCAGGCCTTGAGAAACTGGCTGACGCACCCCATTTCAAATTCAATGAGATACGCCAGGTGGGCCCGGACGTTTGCCTGCATTTAACGACTGCGTGAGGCTTTCTGATTTAGAGGAAGCAGCGCACAGAATATTATGATAAAATCCGCCCCCCTTACGGGGCCATAAATCGAACCCGAAGGAAGAATATGAACATTATTGAAGCTAACGTTGCTACCCCGGACGCTCGCGTCGCCATCACCATTGCGCGTTTCAACAACTTTATCAATGACAGCCTGCTGGAAGGTGCTATCGACGCCCTGAAACGTATTGGCCAGGTTAAAGATGAAAACATTACCGTTGTTTGGGTTCCAGGTGCATATGAGCTGCCACTGGCCGCTGACGCACTGGCAAAAACCGGTAAATACGACGCGGTGATTGCGCTCGGTACGGTGATCCGTGGCGGTACCGCGCACTTCGAATATGTGGCTGGCGGTGCAAGCAATGGCCTGGCGCATGTCGCTCAGGACAGTGGCATTCCGGTAGCCTTCGGTGTTCTGACCACCGAAAGTATTGAACAAGCCATCGAACGTGCTGGCACTAAAGCCGGTAACAAAGGCGCAGAAGCTGCACTGACTGCGCTTGAAATGATTAATGTATTGAAAGCCATCAAGGCCTGATTTTTGTAAGGGGAAATCCGTGAAACCTGCTGCTCGTCGCCGCGCCCGTGAGTGTGCCGTCCAGGCGCTCTACTCCTGGCAGTTGTCCCAGAACGACATCGCTGATGTTGAATACCAGTTCCTGGCGGAACAGGACGTTAAAGATGTCGACGTTCTGTATTTCCGTGAACTGCTGTCCGGGGTGGCGACTAACAGCGCGTACCTGGATGGATTAATGAAGCCTTACCTGTCTCGTCTGTTGGAAGAGCTGGGTCAGGTAGAAAAAGCCGTACTGCGTATTGCGCTGTTTGAATTGTCTAAACGTAGTGATGTGCCGTACAAAGTGGCCATCAACGAAGCGATTGAACTGGCAAAAACCTTCGGCGCTGAAGATAGCCACAAATTCGTGAACGGCGTACTGGATAAAGCAGCACCTGTGATTCGCCCCAACAAAAAGTAATCCCGAGGCCGGCTGGATGGTGGAACCTGTTTCCGCTGTCCCCGGCTTTTTCTTTTTTTTCTGCTGAGGCATAACGTATGGCATGTGGCGAGTTTTCCCTGATTGCCCGTTATTTTGACCGCGTAAGAACTTCTCGTCTTGATGTCGAAACCGGTATTGGTGACGACTGCGCACTTCTGAACATCCCTGAAAAACAAACGCTGGCGATCAGTACCGATACGCTGGTGGCAGGCAACCACTTTCTCCCCGACATTGATCCGACCGATCTCGCCTGGAAAGCACTGGCGGTGAATTTAAGCGATCTGGCGGCGATGGGGGCGGATCCTGCGTGGCTGACGCTGGCGCTCACGTTACCTGACGTCGATGAAGCCTGGCTGGAAGCCTTCAGCGATGGCCTGTTTGAACTCCTCAATTACTATGATATGCAGCTGATTGGTGGTGACACCACGCGTGGGCCGCTGTCGATGACGCTGGGTATCCATGGCTACGTCCCCGTTGGGCGGGCCTTAAAACGCTCAGGCGCGAAACCGGGTGACTGGATTTATGTTACCGGCACGCCGGGCGACAGTGCGGCCGGGCTGGCGATTTTGCAGAACCGATTGCAGGTTGCAGATGCAACAGACGCGGACTATCTGCTGCAACGCCATCTGCGTCCCACGCCGCGTATTTTGCAGGGACAAGCCCTGCGCGATCTGGCCAGTGCGGCTATCGATCTCTCCGATGGCCTGATTTCCGATTTGGGACACATCGTTAATGCTAGCGGCTGTGGCGCACGGGTTAACGTTGATGTGCTGCCATACTCCACGGCATTGTCACAGCACGTTGAGCCGGAACAGGCCCTGCGCTGGGCGCTCTCGGGAGGTGAAGATTATGAGTTATGCTTTACCGTACCGGAAATTAATCGTGGTGCGCTGGAAGTGGCGCTGGGAAATCTCGGCGCAGCGTTTACCTGCATTGGGCAGATGAGCGCGGACGTGGAAGGCATTCACTTTACGCGCGATGGAAAACCCGTCACGTTTGACTGGAAAGGATATGACCATTTTGCCGCGCCTTAAAAAAGATGTCGCCAAAAGCCGCCTGAGTATGCGCAATCCGTGGCACCTGTTAGCCACCGGTTTTGGCAGCGGGCTGAGCCCAATTGTTCCAGGCACGATGGGATCGCTGGCGGCGATCCCTTTTTGGTATTTAATGACCTTTCTGCCGTGGCAGCTGTATTCGCTGGTGGTGATGTTATCTATCTGTATCGGCGTTTATCTGTGCCATCAAACGGCGAAAGATATGGGCGTGCACGATCACGGTAGTATTGTCTGGGACGAGTTTGTCGGGATGTGGATTACCCTGATGGCGTTGCCGACCAACGACTGGCAGTGGGTTGCCGCCGGGTTTGTGATTTTCCGTATTCTGGATATGTGGAAGCCGTGGCCTATTCGTTGGTTCGATCGCAACGTACATGGCGGGACGGGGATCATGATCGACGATATTGTGGCCGGGATACTCTCTGCCGGAATTTTGTATTTTATCGGTCATCACTGGCCGGTAGGTATCATTTAACCCTTTTCAGGGGCTATTGTAGGCCCGATAAGCGCCGCGACATCGGGCGATCAGTGCCGGATGCGCTATGCTTATCCGGCCTACAATCTTCAACCGCGCTTATTTAAATCCCACCACCGGATGCTGTTTGTACGGCGTTTCCAGCTCGGCAATTTGCTCCGGCTTCAACGTTAAATCTACCGCGTTGAGCAACTCATCCAGCTGTTCCTCACGTGAAGAACCAATAATTGGCGCTGCCACGCCGGGTTTGCTCAGCAGCCAGGCCAGCGCAACCTGTGCCCGCGTTACACCCAACTCCTCACTGACACCGGTCAGTCGTGCGGCGATTTGCGCGTCGTTTTCATCGCTCTCGTTGTACAAATTTTTACCGACTTCATCGGAAACCAGACGTGCGGTTGTTTCTCCCCAGGGACGCGTCAGGCGACCGCGCGCCAGCGGGCTCCATGGGATAACGGCCACGCCTTCCTGATAGCAAAGCGGCAGCATTTCGCGTTCTTCTTCGCGGTAGATTAGGTTGTAGTGATCCTGCATGCTGACGAACTGCGCCCAGCCGTGTTGCTTCTGTAAGGCCAGAGCCTGGGCAAACTGCGAAGCGTGCATGGATGAGGCGCCAATATAGCGAGCTTTACCGGCTTTCACGACGTCGTTTAGAGCCTCCAGCGTTTCTTCGATTGGCGTGTTGTAATCCCAGCGGTGAATTTGCAGGATGTCCACATAGTCCATACCCAGGCGTCTGAGGCTGTCATCAATCGAGCGCAGAATTTGTGCGCGGGATAATCCTTCTGCTAAATCATCAACCTGGTGAAAAACCTTGGTAGCGACCACGACATCTTCGCGGCGGGCGAAATCACGCAGCGCGCGGCCGACAATCTCTTCGCTGCTGCCAGCGGAGTAGCTGTTGGCGGTATCGAAAAAGTTAATGCCGCCCTCAAGGGCGTGTTTGATTATCGGGCGGCTGCTTTCTTCAGGTAGCGTCCAGGCGTGATTGCCGCGATTGGGTTCGCCAAATGTCATGCAACCCAGGCAAAGGCGGGAGACCCGTAGGTCGGTTTTTCCTAAGATGTTGTATTTCATCAATCCACTCCTGCTTAGCTCGTGATGAATTAAGCATAGCAGGAGCGGGGAGGGGATTATGCCAGCCAGGCCTTGATTTTGGTCTCAATTCCGGCGGCATTCAGACCCAGATCGGCACGAGCTTCATCCTGAGTTCCCTGCGGGATGAAGAAGTCTGGTAGGCCAATGTTCAGCACCGGGACGGGCTTACGATGGGCCATCAGCACTTCGTTTACGCCGCTGCCAGCACCACCCATAATGGCGTTCTCTTCAATGGTAACCAGCACCTCGTGTTGGGCAGCCATTTCAAGGATCAACGTCTCATCCAGTGGTTTTACAAAGCGCATATCGACCAGCGTGGCGTTCAGCGACTCTGCGACCTGAGCGGCTTCCGGCATCAGGGTGCCGAAGTTGAGAATCGCCACTTTTTCCCCGTGACGTTTCACGATGCCTTTACCAATTGGCAGTTGTTCCAGCGGGGTCAGCTCAACGCCTACCGCGTTACCGCGTGGGTAGCGCACGACCGTTGGACCATCGTTGTAGTGATAGCCGGTGAACAGCATCTGGCGGCATTCGTTTTCATCACTCGGGGTCATGATGACCATTTCCGGGATGCAGCGCAGGAAGGAGAGATCGAACGCCCCCTGGTGGGTTTGTCCATCTGCGCCAACAATTCCTGCCCGGTCAACGGCAAACAGGACCGGCAGTTTCTGGATGGCTACATCGTGCAGCACCTGATCGTAGGCGCGTTGCAGGAAGGTCGAGTAAATGGCTACCACCGGCTTGTAGCCGCCAATCGCCAGACCGGCAGCAAACGTCACGGCGTGCTGCTCGGCAATCGCCACATCGAAATAGCGATCCGGGAACTTACGTGAAAACTCCACCATTCCGGAACCTTCGCGCATCGCCGGGGTGATTGCCATCAGCTTATTGTCTTTCGCTGCGGTCTCGCACAGCCAGTCACCGAAAATTTTTGAATAGCTCGGCAGACCGCCGCTGCTTTTCGGCAGGCATCCGCTGGACGGATCGAATTTTGGTACCGCGTGGAACGTAATCGGATCTTTTTCCGCAGGCTCGTAGCCACGACCCTTTTTGGTCATGATGTGCAGGAACTGCGGGCCTTTCAGATCGCGCATGTTTTTGAGTGTAGTGATAAGCCCCAGCACGTCGTGACCATCCACCGGACCGATATAGTTAAAGCCCAGTTCTTCAAACAGCGTACCCGGCACAACCATGCCTTTGATGTGTTCTTCGGTACGTTTGAGCAGCTCTTTAATCGGCGGCACGCCGGAGAAGACTTTCTTCCCACCTTCGCGCAGCGAGGAGTAGAGTTTGCCAGAGAGCAGTTGCGCCAGATGATTGTTCAGCGCGCCAACGTTCTCTGAAATCGACATTTCGTTGTCGTTGAGGATAACCAGCATGTCGGGCCTAATATCGCCCGCGTGGTTCATCGCTTCAAACGCCATCCCAGCGGTGATGGCTCCATCACCAATCACACACACGGTACGGCGCTCTTTACCTTCTTTCTCGGCGGCAACGGCAATACCGATACCTGCGCTGATGGAGGTAGAAGAGTGCCCAACGCTCAGTACGTCATACTCGCTCTCACCGCGCCATGGGAACGGATGCAGGCCGCCTTTCTGACGAATGGTGCCGATTTTATCGCGGCGACCAGTCAGAATTTTGTGCGGATAAGCCTGATGTCCCACATCCCAGATTAACTGGTCAAACGGGGTGTTGTAGACATAGTGCAGCGCGACGGTGAGTTCCACCGTGCCCAGACCAGAGGCGAAGTGCCCGCTGGAACGGCTTACGCTGTCGAGCAAATAGCGGCGCAGTTCGTCGCAAAGCTTTGGCAGGCTCTCTTTTGGCAGCAGACGTAACTCCTGGGTGGAGTCGACCAGCGCCAGGGTCGGGTATTTGGCTATATCAAAACTCATCGCAAGCTCATGGGATATGTTGGTTTATTTATCACGCTGGATTATGTAGTCCGCTAGCGCTTCCAGTGCCGAGGTATCGAGTGACTGTGCGGCCAGCAGACTTAGCGACTGGCGGGCATCCTCGATTAAATCCCGGGCTTTATTCTGGGCTTGCTCAAGACCCAGAAGTGCAGGATAGGTACTTTTGCCAAGCTGCTGGTCAGCACCCTGACGTTTACCCAATGTTGCAGTATCGCCTACCACATCCAGGATGTCATCCTGAACCTGGAAAGCCAGACCGATGCTTTCTGCGTATTTGTCGAGTATTGGCAGGCATTCTCGCCCTTTATCGCCAGCACTTAACGCCCCCAAACGCACGGCGGCGCGAATCAATGCTCCGGTTTTATGGCGATGAATCCGCTCCAGCGCATCCAGCTCAACCTGATGACCTTCAGCTTCCAGATCCAGTGCCTGACCGCCGCACATACCGGCGATGCCGCTGGCCTGAGCCAGTTCAGAGATCATCGCGATGCGGTCACGGTCAGTGACTTCCGGCATTGGGGCGTCGCTGATAATGGAGAATGCCAGCGTTTGTAGCGCATCTCCGGCCAGGATCGCATTTGCCTCGCCAAATTTTACGTGGCAAGTCGGCAGACCGCGTCGCAGGTCATCGTCATCCATCGCGGGCAAATCATCGTGCATCAGCGAATAGGCATGAATGCATTCGACGGCGGCAGCGGGAGCATCAAGCGTACTCAGGCTGACACCAAACATCTGACCGGTCGCATACACCAGGAACGGGCGCAGGCGTTTACCGCCTAATAATGCGCCATATTGCATGGTTTCGACCACGGGAGTGTTCTGAAAGGGCAGTGGCGCGATAAAACGGCTCAGTGCCTGGTTGGCCTGCTCAACGCAAGCCTGTAGCTGCTGCGTAAAATCCATTTACTCATTATCCGGTGTAAAAGGCGTAAGGGCCGCGTCTTCAGTATCTGACAGCAGGATTTGTACGCGCTGTTCAGCCTGTTGCAATTTGACCTGTCCCTGACGCGCCAACTGTACGCCACGTTCGAATTCGTTCAACGCTTCTTCTAACGGCAGGTCGCCGCCTTCCAGACGGGTAACAATTTGTTCCAGCTCGCTCAGCGCGGTTTCAAAACTGGCGGGCGCTTCATTTTTCTTCGGCATAATGAATGTCTGACTCTCTGTATTGGCAGCACAAGACTATGGTAACGGACTCGCACTGATAAGCAAATAACGCGCAATGTGCACAGTAGCCGCGTGATGGTGATATACTTGCGCGCCTGGATGCAGTCGCGGGTATGGGCTGCTGTATTTTTTTCCATTACAAGTCATTCAGACTTGCCTAAGAACCATTGCCGCCATGAAGTTTATCATTAAATTGTTCCCAGAAATCACCATCAAAAGCCAATCTGTGCGTTTGCGCTTTATAAAAATTCTGACAGGGAACATTCGTAACGTTTTAAAGCACTATGATGAAGACCTTGCCGTTGTCCGTCACTGGGATCACGTTGAGGTTCGCGCTAAAGATGAAAGCCAGCGCCTGGATATTCGCGACGCGCTGACCCGTATTCCGGGTATTCACCACATTCTCGAAGTAGAAGACGTGCCATTTACCGATATGCACGATATTTTCGAGAAAGCACTGGTGCAGTATCGCGATCAACTGGAAGGTAAAACCTTCTGTGTACGCGTTAAGCGTCGCGGGAAGCATGAGTTTAGCTCCATTGAGGTGGAACGTTATGTTGGCGGTGGACTGAACCAACATATTGAATCTGCACGCGTGAAGCTGACGAAGCCGGATGTGACCGTTAATCTTGAAATCGAAAACGACCGTCTGCTGCTGGTTAAAGGCCGCTATGAAGGTATTGGTGGTTTCCCGATTGGGACGCAGGAAGACGTACTGTCGCTGATTTCCGGCGGTTTCGACTCTGGTGTATCCAGCTATATGCTGATGCGTCGCGGCTGCCGTGTTCACTATTGCTTCTTTAACCTCGGCGGCGCCGCGCATGAAATCGGCGTTCGTCAGGTGGCGCATTATCTGTGGAACCGCTTCGGTAGCTCGCATCGCGTGCGTTTTGTCGCGATCAACTTTGAGCCGGTGGTGGGCGAGATACTGGAGAAAGTCGACGACGGCCAGATGGGCGTGGTTCTCAAACGTATGATGGTTCGCGCGGCGTCGAAAGTCGCTGAGCGCTACGGCGTACAGGCGCTGGTAACCGGTGAAGCACTGGGCCAGGTGTCCAGCCAGACGCTGACCAACCTGCGTCTGATCGATAACGTTTCTGACACCCTGATCCTGCGCCCGCTTATCTCCCATGATAAAGAGCACATCATCAATCTGGCGCGTGAAATTGGTACCGAGGACTTTGCCCGTACCATGCCGGAATACTGCGGTGTAATTTCAAAAAGCCCGACGGTGAAAGCGATCAAAGCGAAGATTGAGGCCGAAGAAGAAAACTTCGATTTCTCTATCCTCGATAAAGTGGTTGAAGAAGCGAACAATATTGATATTCGCGATATCGCCCAGCAGACGCAGCAGACCGTGGTAGAAGTGGAAACCGTGAGCGGTTTCGGCCCGAATGACGTAATCCTTGATATCCGTTCTGTGGATGAACAGGATGATAAACCGCTGAAGGTTGAAGGTGTGGACGTCGTTTCTCTGCCATTCTACAAGCTGAGCACTAAATTCGGCGATCTGGACCAGAGTAAAACCTGGCTGCTGTGGTGTGAACGCGGGGTGATGAGCCGTCTGCAGGCGCTTTATCTGCGCGAGCAGGGCTTTGAGAACGTGAAGGTGTATCGCCCGTAATTGAGTAAACACCGTGTTGTAGGCCGGATAAGGCGGTTACGCCTCCATCCGGCAATATAACGATATTATTCAAAACGAACGGGAAGCGTCTTCCCGTTCGACTCCCAGACCCCCTGATAGACACCGTTTTTTAATTCCAGCGTTATCTTCTCTTGCGTTTGTTCAGCCGCAGATGTCTTCAGTTCATAATGTTGATTGTCGGCTGTGTCGCATTTGCCGGTCAATTCAATCGGTGCGCCAAATTTTTGGTAAAAGTAAGCCCCTTCAAAAAAATCACCGTATTTGCAGTCCACCTTCAACACAATACGCATGCTTTTTCCCAGCGTGCCGTACATGACTTTGCCGTCAATGCCGGGCGCTGGCGAAACTGGTGTTGTACTCTTTGCGGTAGTCAGATATTGGCCGTACGGTGTGAGTCGATTTTGCAGTTCCGCGGTTGGGATTTTCGTTGTGAAATCACCCAACTCGTCGAGCGCACGGCTGGCGTGGTTGCTACAGCGTCCGTTCAGGAAAGCCAGATGGTCTTTTTGCAGGGAGAATTTGTCGATGTAGTACAAACCGTCGGTGTAGGTTGCGCACGATGCGTAGAATTCGGCATAGTTAAAATCTTCACCTTTCTCTTCTTTTATTTGTTCTGGTGTTTGCGAATTATGCGCCGTAACAAAGGTATCGATTTGGCCGCGGATATCTTTTCTGGTGCGGGTGTTTAATTCGGCGATTGTAGCCCGGGAAAAGAGATCGTTAAGGGTAATTGCCGCACCGCTGGCTAAATCGAAGCTGATCGGCACATTGTACGACTCGCAATACGCCCCGCAACCTTCGACAAACATGTTGAGCGTCAGGATTTTTGCGTTGCGATACTCAACCGTGTAGTCAAGATTTGCGGTGGGATTCATGGCTGATTTCGCAAACTGATTTACTGTGGCCTGTGGAGTATTACCCGGTAGCTGATTGATAAAGCTTGCGAAAATATAATCGTTAATGCGTTTTGCAACGTTGGGGTTATCCGTCGAGGAAAACCATGGCACGCGATACTGCATTTCAGTGCTTCCGGGATAGCGATATTCAATACTCTTTATTTCGAGTTGTGTCGCTATGGCATAACCGGAAAGGAGCAGTAAAGCCACTCCACTCAGATATCCTTTCATTATGATTCCTTATAAGGGAGTGGCTCGAAGATTTACTCGTAATAGTTATAGATTCCCGCGGCCATCACCAGTTGTGACGCCACCTCGTGAGCTTTTTCGCGACTCACCAGAAGATCAATGATTTTCAAACCGAAATCGATTGAGGTTCCCGGTCCCTGGCTGGTTAACAGATTGACGCGCGGATCCCATACGACGCGCTTGTCCTGCCACTGGTCAGCGGGAATTTGGTCTTTCAGCGCCGGAAAACCGGTCATGTTACCGATGGGGAAAATATCGTGTGGGACGAGTACGGTGGCGGCCGCGGCGCAAATTGCCGCGACAATGCGCCCGGAACGATGAAACTGTTTCACGGTTTCGATTAGCAGCGGGCTGTCGCGAAAACACTCGGCGCCTTTAATACCGCCCGGTAGCACGATAATGTCGAAATCGCCATCAGCAACTTCGACTAATGGCGCATCCGCCAGCAGCTTCACTCCGCGTGAGCACACGATCGTCAGGTCGCCATCGCTGGCGACGCTAGCGGTCGTGACCTTAATTCCGCCGCGCACCAGCAGATCGATAGTGGTGACCGCTTCGGTCTCTTCACTACCAGGGGCGAGACATACCAGTGCTTGAGCGCTCATACTCACTTTCCTTTCTCTTTACCATTTCAAACAGTTGGGCGTTTTCCGGGACGGCGATGCCGTGCGCGCGGGCGCGTTTTAACAAATAACCGGTAATGTAGTCGATCTCAGTATGGCGCAGGGCACGAATGTCTTGCAGCATTGATGAGATATTTTCCGCCGTACTGTCAATCACTTGCTCGACATAATAGCGTAAATCGTCCACAGATGTATGGTGGCCTTCGCGTTCAATGACCGCGGCCACTTCCTCGCAGATGAGTGCTATTTTTTCAGGATGATGTCGTAACTCGCCGTTTGGGCAATCCCATAATGCGGTCAGCGGGTTAATGACGCAGTTGACGGCCAGCTTTCGCCACAGCTCGGCGCGAATAGTGTCGTGCCAGGCGACGTCCGGTAGCACCTCTTGCAGGACTTCAGCCAGATAACTGAAATCACCGTCTTGTTCACGTGCCGGACCAATGCGTGTTGTTCCCTGAGCGACATGAATGATGACGTTGCCGTCACGGCGTGCCGCGTGGGTGGTGGTGCCTATCAGCAGAGGTTGCTTAATGTTATGCAGCTCTTCAATTGTCCCCATGCCGTTGTGAATCAGCAGAATGGGAGTAGTTTCAGGCAGAATTGCGGCCAGGCCTTTTACCGCATCAGAAACCTGCCAGGCTTTAAGGGTGACCAGTAGCAGGTCGCTTTTTGCCAAAAAGTCGGGGTCGTTTGCCGTCAGGGATTCATTAAAAACTGACCCATCCGTGTCGATCAGGTTTACGCTGCAATAGGGTTGCGGTACGCGTAGCCACCCTTGCACCTCATGTCCATGTTTGCATAGCGCGGTAAGCCAAAGCTGTCCTAGCGCTCCACATCCCAGTACGGTAATTTTCATTCTTCCTCCTCACCTGCAACAGCACCAGGTGTTAATCCATATCGGCCGTACCCCATTATTGTTCGCAGGTATCAGTACCACGTACAATTAAAGGATACAGCCTAGTATAGCGCTGTCTGTTGGGTAACTTTGCAGGTATTATGCTTCGCATCAAAAATGAAGGGAGAGGAAAAGATGCCATCTTTCGATATTGTCTCTGAAGTTGATCTTCAGGAAGCCCGTAACGCGGTAGATAACGCCAGCCGCGAAGTGGAGTCACGCTTTGATTTTCGTGGCGTTGAAGCGACTTTTGAGCTGAATGAGTCAAATAAGACGATTAAGGTGCTGAGCGAATCTGATTTTCAGGTCAATCAGTTGCTGGATATTCTGCGTGCCAAGCTGCTCAAACGCGGTATTGAAGGCACGTCGCTGGACGTACCAGAAACCTTCGTGCACAGCGGTAAAACCTGGTTTGTTGAAGCTAAGCTGAAACAAGGCATTGAAAGTGCAGTGCAAAAGAAGATCGTTAAGCTGATCAAAGACAGCAAACTGAAGGTGCAGGCGCAGATTCAGGGCGAAGAAATCCGTGTAACCGGCAAGGCGCGTGACGACCTGCAATCCGTTATGGCGCTGGTTCGCGGCGGCGGCCTCGGTCAACCGTTCCAGTTCAAGAACTTCCGCGATTAAGTCGTTATGTCAGATGGCGTAAGCCGCCATCTGACAAATCTCATCTTTACGCCTGGCTGATGGCCTGCTCAACCTCAAATCGATTGGTGACTTTGCTGTCGATTTTCACGTAGGCCGAATGCTCTTTCGCCACAATTAACACTTCGCTTATTCCTTCTTTTGCCAGCAGGCGCTGCTTCAGGGTGTCATCCGCAGCAATTTCAGGTGGGATTTCGACCCGCAGGCTGCTGACATACGGCGGCTCTTTCATTGTACTTGCCACCAATAACCACACTGCCGCCAGAAGCGCACCGGCCAGGAATACGGCCTGACCATCAAACATTTCAACCACCCAACCGCCGAGCGAACCGCCAATCGCCACGCCAAGAAACTGGCTGGTGGAGTAAACGCCCATTGCCGTGCCTTTATAGCCAGCCGGAGACTCTTTACTGATAAGCGAGGGGAGGAGGGCTTCCATCAGGTTGAAGGCGAGGAAGAATATCTGCACGCCCGCAATCAACCCCCAGAAACGCACGTTAGCGCTCCACAATACAATCTCTGCAATAAGAATCAGTAACACGCAGGCGAGGAACACGCGTTTCATGCGGCGCTTCACTTCGGCGTAAATGATGAACGGCACCACGGAAACAAAGGACAGCAGCATCGTCACCAGATAAATTTTCCAGTGCTCTGCGGCGGGGAAGCCTGCTTTCGCCAGTTGGCCTGGTAAGGCAACGAAGGTGGACATCAGCAATATGTGCAGACACATGATGCCAAAGTTGAGCTTCAGCAGTTTGGGCTCTGCCAGCACTTTACTGAAGCTGTCTTTTACCATCCCCGACTCGCGGTTCAGCACGTGGGTAGTGCTATTGGGAACGACCCAAATGGTCAGCACGATACCCGTGGTAGCAAGGGCTGCAATCATCCAGAACAGCGCGTGTAGCCCCAGCGCATGGGTAACGATTGGTCCCAGCACCATCGCAATGGCGAAGGTGATACCAAAGCTGACGCCGATAAACGCCATCGCTTTGGTACGGTTTTGCTCACGGGTTAAGTCGGAAAGTAGCGCCATTACGGCAGCAGCAATCGCGCCAGAGCCTTGCAAGGCCCGGCCAAGAATAATTCCCCAGATTGAATCGGAGAGAGCAGCAATTATGCTGCCGAGAACAAATACCGCCAGCCCGCCGACAATAAGCGGCTTACGGCCGATGCGGTCTGACAGCAGACCAAAAGGGATCTGGAAGATGGCTTGCGCTAGGCCATAAATACCGATAGCAAGGCCTATCAAGGCTTCGCTGGCACCCTGTAGCGCCATACCGTACGTGGTCAGAACCGGCAGGACCATAAACATGCCAAGCATGCGCAACGAAAATACGGTCCCTAAACCCCAGGTGGCGCGCAACTCACCGGGCGTCATTTTGTAATCGTTCATTCCCACCTCTGTATTAATTTCGCGCCTAGTGTAAAGCGCTAAGCAGGCTGGGTAAATATGCGCTTTATTAACAAATGTTGGGGTTGTGAGGGGCGTCGGCTGGAGACGAAAATGCCGGATAGCGATCTGAACGTAACTTATCCGGCCTACAAGCTATGTGCTTTTTTGTAGGCCGGATAAGGCGTCAGCCGCCATCCGGCATAGAAGGTATGACGATTAACTTACCAGACGTAAGTCAGCAGGTTCTGCGAGTTTGGCACCATAAAGTCGACGGACATCATCACGCTGAGCGCGGTAATGGCAATGATGGAGAAACCGAACAGCTTGCGCGCCCAGACTCTGTCATCTTCCACTTTATAACCACGCAGCGCCATGCCCAACCACCAGACGCTCACCGCCGCGGCAACAATCAGGTATTTATAACCTGCATAGCCGCCCAGGGTTAGCATCAGTGTGGCGATAGCAAACGCCACGATGTACAGCGTGATATGGTTCTTCGCGACCGAAATACCTTTCACCACCGGCAGTACCGGGATGTTGGCAGCCTGATAATCCTTGAAGCGGAAAATCGCAATCGCGTAAGAGTGCGGCATCTGCCACAGGCTGAAAATAGCCAGCAGAATCAACGCACCGCTATCGAACTCACCGGTTACGGCACAGTAGCCAATCACCGGCGGCGCAGCGCCGGAGAGTGAGCCAATCAGCGTGCCATAAACGGAATGGCGCTTCATGTACAGGCTATAAACGCCCACATAGACCACGAAGCCCATTACCCCCAGCCAGCAGGCCAGAGGGTTCGCGCCAAACCACAGCAGCATAAAGCCAGCAATACCCAGCAGGGTGGCGTATACCAGCGAGACCGCAGGGGAAATCAGACCTTTAACCAGCACGCGGTTTTTGGTCCTCTCCATCTTCCTGTCGATATCCCTGTCGATGTAGTTGTTAAATACACAACCCGACGCCACAACCAGTGACACCCCAACCAGCGTGTAGATAAACAGGGGATAATCAATGCTGCCTTTCGAGGCCAGCAGGAATCCCCCAATCACCGAGATCAGGTTGCCAAAGATGATGCCTGGTTTCGTTACTTGCAGGTATTGCTTAAACATCATAATCGCCGCTCTTAGTGCATCATCATGTTGTAGTTAAGGTTCCACATAATCCAGATGGAGCCCACAACCAGGATGGCGATGATTAGCACAGTAAAGACAAAGGCCGTCATGTTCCAACCTTCATCAGATTTGCTATTCATGTGCAGGAAGCACACCAGGTGCACCAGAATCTGTACCACTGCCATTGCCAGAATAGTTCCCAGAATGACGGCCGGTGAGGCAGAACCTGTCATCACCATCCAGAACGGAATGACCGTCAGGATGATCGACAGGATAAAACCTGTCATGTAGGTTTTTACGCTGCCATGGGATGCGCCGCCGCTCTCGTTAGAATGACTCATTACATCGCCCCCATCAGATAAACAACAGTGAACACACAGATCCACACCACATCCAGGAAGTGCCAGAACAGGCTCAGGCACATGATGCGGGTACGGTTAGTACTGGTCAGACCGCGACGAGCAACTTGCACCATCAGCACAGCCATCCAGATAAGACCGGAGGTGACGTGCAGACCGTGCGTACCGACCAGCGCGAAGAACGCAGACAGGAAGCCGCTGCGATCCGGGCCCATACCGTTAACAATCAGGTGATGGAATTCATAGAGTTCCATCCCGATGAATCCGGCACCGAACAAGAAGGTCAACGCCAGCCAGGAGATAACCTGGCTCTTGTTGTTCTTGTACATGGCAATCGCTGCCATGCCGTAAGTAATGGAGCTGAATAACAGCAGGAATGTTTCAACCAGAACGAACGGCAGTTCAAAAATGTCCTTACCTGTCGGGCCACCTGCGGTGCCGTTCACCAGAACGGCATAGGTTGCAAACAGAATAGAGAACAGAATGCAGTCGCTCATCAGGTAGACCCAGAATCCGAAGATCTTGGTCTGGCCTGCATCGTGGTGCCCGTGTTCGTGCGCGTGGGCAGTCGCGTGCGTTAAAGTATCAGTTGCCATTTTTCAGCCCTGCCTTAGTAATCTCATCGAAATGCTGGTTTTCCAGTTTTTCGACTTCCGGGACCGGCACGTAGTAATCCACGTCTTCATCAAAGCTTTTCACAATCCAGCTGATGATCATGCCTGCGAAGCTTGCAATCGCCAGCCACCAGATATGCCAGATCATGGCGAAACCAAACAGTGTTGCGAAGGCGGTAATGACGATACCGGCACCGCTGTTCTTCGGCATATGAATTTCTTCATAGTGCGCAGGCTGCTTGTACGCTTCACCTTTTTCTTTCATTTCCCAGAAGGCATCACGCTCGTGAACGTGCGGCACAACGGCAAAGTTATAGAACGGAGGCGGGGAAGAGGTTGCCCACTCCAGCGTACGACCACCCCATGGGTCACCGGTCAGGTCACGGTTCTGCTCGCGGTCGCGAATAGAAACGAAGATCTGAATCAGCTGGCACAGGATACCCAGTGCAATCAGCGCGGCGCCGCAGGCGGCAACGACCAGCATCGGATGGAACTGTGGATCAATCTGCTGGCTGAGGCGACGGGTCATACCCATGAAGCCCAGCACGTACAGCGGCATAAATGCTACGAAGAAGCCGATGATCCAGAACCAGAATGCGCGTTTACCCCAGGTTTCGTTCAGCGTGAAGCCAAACGCTTTTGGCCACCAGTAGGTCATACCAGCGAAGCATCCAAATACGACACCGCCGATGATAACGTTATGGAAGTGCGCAATCAGGAACAGACTGTTGTGCAGAACGAAGTCCGCACCCGGCACCGCCAGCAGTACACCGGTCATGCCGCCGACTGAGAAGGTGACGATAAAGCCAATCGTCCACAGCATTGCTGAGTGGAATACGATACGGCCCTGATACATGGTGAACAGCCAGTTGAAGATCTTCACCCCGGTCGGGATGGCGATAATCATGGTGGTTATACCGAAGAAGGCGTTTACGTTAGCGCCTGCACCCATGGTGAAGAAGTGGTGCAGCCAAACAACGAACGACAGAACGGTGATACACACGGTTGCCCACACCAGCGAGGTGTAACCAAACAGACGTTTACGTGAGAAGGTTGCCGCGATTTCGGAGAACACACCGAAGACTGGCAGAACCAGAATGTACACTTCCGGATGGCCCCAGGCCCAAATCAGGTTGATGTACATCATCATGTTGCCGCCCATATCGTTGGTAAAGAAATGGGTGCCCAGATAGCGATCCAGGGTCAGCAACGCGACGGTAACCGTCAGGATTGGGAAAGAAGCGATAATCAGGATGTTTGCACACAGAGATGCCCAGCTAAACACCGGCATCTTGAACATGGTCATTCCTGGTGCACGCATCTTAATGATGGTCACAAAGAAGTTGATACCGGTTAGGGTTGTACCAATACCGGACAACTGGACTGCCCATATCCAATAGTCGACCCCGACGCTTGGACTGTACTCTATTCCCGAAAGTGGCGGATACGCCAGCCAACCGGTCTGCGCGAATTCACCCACGCCCAGAGAAAGGTTAACCAGAATTACGCCGACAACGGTGAACCAGAAGCTCAGGTTGTTCAGGAACGGGAATGCAACGTCACGTGCGCCGATCTGCAGTGGAACCACCAGGTTCATCAGACCGATAACAAATGGCATTGCCACGAAGAAGATCATAATCACGCCGTGGGCCGTGAAGATCTGGTCGTAGTGGTGAGGAGGCAGGAAGCCTGCTTCACCTGCAGAAGCCAGCGCTTGCTGACTACGCATCATGATGGCGTCGGCAAAGCCACGAATCAACATGACGATTGCGACGATGACATACATGATGCCAAGGCGTTTGTGGTCAACCGAGGTTAGCCACTCTTTCCACAGGTAGGTCCACTTACCGAAGTAAGTGATAAGGCCCAGTAAGGCCGCACCACCGATGATAATGGCAGCAATCGTAACCATGACAATAGGTTCATGGAACGGAACTGCATCCAGCGTCAATTTTCCGAACATCGTATTCTTCCTCGGCCCCTTAGTGAGCGGATTCCGCGTGGCTCATGTCCATGCCTTCCATTCCTTCGTGTGCGCTGTGCTCACCTTCGGGTTGGGTCATGTCCATGCTCTTACCGTGAGCCATAAATTTGTTAATAACGTCTTTAAACAAATCCGGTTTCACGTTGGAGAAGTATTCCACCTGGTTGTATTCGCTTGGCGCAGCCACTTTCTCGAACGCTGCCATGTCGCTCATGGTGTTCGTGGACTGTTTAGCTTTAGCAACCCATTGGTCGAATTCGGCGCGGTCCTTTGTTGCGATAGCCTTGAACTTCATACCGGAGAAGCCTGGTCCGCTATAACTTGCGGAGATACCATCATAAGTACCGACTTCGTTGGCGATCAGATGCAGTCGAGTCTGCATACCGGCCATGGCATAAATCTGGCTACCCAGACGCGGGATAAAGAAGGAGTTCATCACGGAGTTGGAAGTCACTTTGAATTCAACCGGAGTATTCGCCGGGAAGGCGATTTCATTCACGGTAGCGATACCCTGTTCCGGATAGATGAAGAACCATTTCCAGTCCATGGAAACCACTTCGATGGTAATGGGCTTCTCGTCATGCGCCAGCGGTTTGCTTGGCTCAAGAGCGTGAGTGGTTTTCCAGGTCAGAACGGCAAGGAAAATGATGATTAAGATCGGCACCGTCCAGACCACAGCTTCCACTTTATTGGAGTGTGACCAGTTCGGGCTGTACTTCGCATCTTTATTGCTTGCACGATACTTCCAGGCAAAACCAACAGCCATCAAGATGGCGGGAATAACGACAATCAACATCAGGCCAAATGCCGTCAGTATCAATGACCGTTGTTCCAGTCCAATCTGTCCTTTAGGGTCAAGCAGCGCAGAATTACAGCCACTGAGTAATGCAGTGCCTGCAATTAATGACAACCATCCCAAACTTTTATTGTATTTCCTGAGTCTCATTTAACGACCTCAATTCCACGGGACCGGGTGGCGTTTAAAGTGTGAGGGCATTTTACGGGAAGGTTACATTACTGTAAACATCTCTAGATCTGTGTTACTGGGTTCTGCCGTGCATGTCACATATGTTGCAATATATGTCGCTTTGGCTTTAAGAACCTGTTGCAACATCACGTTATAACGAAAGCGGGCAGGTGGGGGGCGTACTGAGGGCAATTGGTATAACCAATACGAAAATAAAACAATTGCTTAACAATTGATTATCAATAAAAGGACAATTGAGGAACAAAAAATAAATCTTTCTTGGCTGAATCGAGTAAGGAAAATAGTATATATAAAAGGCGTCAATAATTTCCAAATTCTTTGGCGCACAAAATAACAAATATTATTTTTAGCAGTTGTTGCTTATTTCGCCGTTATAATTACGCAGGGTGATTACAACGGCGATATTAATGCGGTTTTTTTACGCCAGACGCGTTTTTCGCAGTGCCAGATAATCCAGCAATCCACCAAAAACGACCCCGCAGACCGCGACTACCACTGAGACTTCAAGCAGTTCCGGCAGGAAGGAGAAGTTGGCGTAATCCAGCGCGTTCATGGTTAACAGCAGCAGCCAAACCAGCAGCAGGCAGCAGCCCGCAACTAGCGTCATTAATGCCAGACTGTATGCTCCACGAAATTCCGTGCGCGGAATGAAGCTTTCATTTTGCCAGCTATGTTCCAGGGTCTGGCGACATACCAGCAGCAGTATCAGGCCGGGGATCGCGGCAAATACGGAGAACAGATAAAACGTCGGCCAGCCGTGTGCTTCGACAAACCAACCCGCTACCGGGCCAACGTAAACGCGACCAACGGCTGAAAGCGCGGAGAGCAGGGCGAACTGGGTCGCTGAGAAGGACTTATTGCACAGCGTCATTAATAAAGCGACAAATGCCGCTGTGCCCATTCCGCCGCACAGGTTTTCAAAGAAGACGGCCGCCGCCATGCTGAACATGTGTTTGTCAGTGATGGACAGTAGCCAGTAGCCCGCATTCGACGCCCCTTGCAGGATGCCGAAAATAAGCAATGCGCGGAACAGAGAGAGGCGCTGCATCAGGATCCCACCGTACAGCGCGCCAACAATGGTCGCCAGTAGCCCCAGCGTCTTATTCACCACGCCAACTTCACCCGCATCAAACCCAACGCCGCGGATTAAAAAGGTGGTGGTCAGGCTCATGGCGAAAGCATCCCCGAGCTTATACAGCACAATAAGCAGCAGGATCAGCCATGCGTTGTTACGACCAAAGAAGTCTCGCAGCGGAGCCGCAACTGCCTGTTCCAGCGTTTTAGGCACCGGAATGGTGTCAGTTGGTTCAGGTGCTAACAGAGTGGCGATGATACAGGGAATCAACAGTGCAGCCATCAGCCAGTACATCCCTTGCCAGCCCAGCCAGCGATCGGCCATCCACAAGGCCAATCCGCCTGAAACCAGCATCCCTAATCGATAGCCCAGCACGCTGATAGCCGCGCCGGTGCCGCGGTCTTCTGCGGGCAATACGTCGGTTTTCCAGGCATCAAAGACGATATCCTGCGATGCCGAGCAAAAAGCGATCACTACTGCGAGTGCGGCCATCCAGCGTAACTGTGTGCCAGGCTCCAGAAAGCCCATCGCAGCGATAGAAATTAACAACAGCACCTGGGTCGCCAGCAGCCAGCCGCGACGTCGACCTAAAAACGGTGGCGTGTAACGGTCCATCAACGGGGACCAGAGAAATTTAAATACGTAGGCCTGACCGACCAGGGAAAAGAAACCGATGGTTTTAAGATCGATATTCTCGACTGTCATCCACGCCTGAAGCGTACCGGAGGTGAGTGCGAGCGGTAAACCGGAGGCGAACCCCAGAATGAGCAGGATAGCTGAACGTGGTTGCTGAAAAATACGTAAGTATTGACTGGACATGGGCTTCTATAGGCCCGACGAACGCCGGGCCATATGGGCAGAAATTAACGAGCGTTCTGCTTGATGAAATCGTGAACGCTGGTGTCCTGAGACATATCAGCGATGGTGTCGGTCAGCACGCTGTTAACGGCATCAGCGATATTTTTGTTAGAGGCTTGCAGTGCACCTTCAACAGAATAGCTTGCGCGGTAGTTTTTGGTCATCTTGTTGCCGTTGGCGGCGGTAGCAATGATGGCGATGTCTGCTTTGGTGGCGATGTTATAGCGCACGCTACCCTGAGACACGTCAGCATACAGCTGGCTAACAATGATTTGCAGGTTGACTGCACCGTTCGGTCCAATCATATAACCGCGTGCGGTCATCTGTTTTTCCAGTACTTCTTGCAGCAGGAAACGCAGGTCGCGGGATGCGGTCAGGGTCACCAACTGGTTGTCGCGGGTGACTTTTGCCAGCGCTTGATCCTGGCGCTGGTCGGCTCCGTTGATGCTAACGGTCACACCCATCAGGCTTGGGTCCTGCTGCGGCAGGGTAATTTTCGGGGAGACTTCAATAGTGGTCGGCGGTGTTGCGCATCCAGCTAACATAAACAGCGCGACAAACGGGACGAGGATTTTTTTAAACATGCCAGGGCTCTCAGCGAATCTAAATTGTATGGTTAGAGAAAATTCCCGCCATCATAACATCGCCAACGATGAGGGGAAGTGGGTAACGCATGTAAATTCATTGTGTTGTCCGTTTTATGACTTTGTGGAGACTATAAACGGACTTTTTGCAATAAATTGGAGTGAGGAATCAGTGAACTTCATCCGTTTGAATGAGAAAATCAGACAAGCGCTAATTTTTTGTTGCTAAGGTGTAATGAAAACGGTAAAAGCGGCTAGTATTTAAAGGGATGGGTGACATCTCAGCGTTGTCGGAGGAAAAATTTCATGATGATTCGTGAGCAAATAGAAGAAAAATTAAGGGCAGCGTTCGAACCCGTGTTCCTCGAAGTTGTGGATGAAAGCTATCGTCACAATGTCCCGGCTGGTTCTGAAAGCCACTTTAAGGTTGTACTGGTTAGCGATCGCTTTACAGGTGAACGTTTTCTTAATCGTCATCGGATGATTTACAGCACGTTAACGGCGGAGCTTTCCACAACCGTTCATGCGCTTGCCCTGCATACCTACACTATTAAGGAGTGGGAAGCGTTGCAGGATACGATTTTTGCATCGCCTCCGTGTCGTGGGGCGGGAAGCATCGCGTAAAAACGGATTTGCAACAACCGACGCTTTTCCAGTATGTTGCTACAGATTATGTGAAAACGGCCTGCGGGCCGTTTTGTTTTGTCTGAATTCTGGGGCAGTCGTACAGTATTCAGACAAAAATTAGCCGGGAATTGTGAAAAAAGCCGCAGCAACGCGCGATAACCGTTCTCGACTCATAAAAGTGATGCCGCTATAATGCGCGTCTTATTTTTCGGAATGTCTTCGGGATGATTCTGACGACAGGGAATGTGATTGCTTATGAGAACATCCCAGTTCCGCGAAGCCAACAACCTGTGCTTGCGGAGAAGAGTTGACCGAGCACTGTGATTTTTTGAGGTAACAAGATGCAAGTTTCAGTTGAAACCACTCAAGGCCTTGGCCGCCGTGTAACGATTACTATCGCTGCTGACAGCATCGAGACCGCTGTGAAAAGCGAGCTGGTCAACGTAGCGAAGAAAGTGCGTATTGACGGTTTCCGCAAAGGAAAAGTACCGATGAATGTTGTTGCTCAGCGTTATGGCGCGTCTGTTCGCCAGGACGTTCTGGGTGACCTGATGAGCCGCAACTTCGTTGACGCGATCATCAAAGAAAAAATCAATCCGGCTGGCGCACCGAACTACGTTCCGGGCGAATACAAACTGGGTGAAGATTTTACTTACGCGGTAGAGTTTGAAGTTTACCCGGAAGTTGAGCTGACTGGCCTGGAAGCAATCGAAGTTGAAAAACCGGTTGTTGAAGTTACCGACGCTGACGTTGACGTAATGCTGGACACCCTGCGCAAGCAGCAGGCTACCTGGAAAGACAAAGACGGCGCTGCTGATGCAGAAGACCGTGTAACCATCGACTTCACCGGTTCTGTAGACGGCGAAGAGTTCGAAGGCGGCAAAGCGTCTGACTTCGTACTGGCGATGGGCCAGGGTCGTATGATCCCGGGCTTTGAAGAAGGCGTTAAAGGCCACAAAGCTGGCGAAGAGTTCACTATCGACGTGACCTTCCCGGAAGAATACCACGCTGAAAACCTGAAAGGTAAAGCTGCGAAGTTCGTTATCAACCTGAAGAAAGTTGAAGAACGCGAACTGCCGGAACTGACTGAAGAATTCATCAAACGTTTCGGCGTTGAAGATGGTTCCGTAGCAGGTCTGCGCGCTGAAGTCCGTAAAAACATGGAACGCGAGCTGAAAGGCGCTGTGCGTAACCGCGTTAAGTCTCAGGCGATCGAAGGTCTGGTAAAAGCTAACGACATCGACGTTCCGGCTGCTCTGATCGACAGCGAAATCGACGTTCTGCGTCGTCAGGCTGCACAACGTTTCGGCGGCAACGAGAAACAAGCTCTGGAACTGCCGCGTGAATTGTTCGAAGAACAGGCTAAGCGTCGCGTAGTTGTTGGTCTGCTGCTGGGCGAAGTGATTCGTACCAACGAACTGAAAGCTGACGAAGATCGCGTTAAAGGCCTGATCGAAGAGATGGCTTCTGCTTACGAAGATCCGAAAGAAGTTGTTGAGTTCTACAGCAAAAACAAAGAGCTGATGGACAACATGCGTAACGTCGCTCTGGAAGAGCAGGCTGTTGAAGCCGTTCTGGCGAAAGCGAAAGTGACTGAAAAAGCCACTTCCTTCAACGAACTGATGAACCAGCAGGCGTAATTCGTCGCTTTTTTAGCTCGAATTTCGTACGCAAGCCCGTCACCTTTTGGTGGCGGGTTTTTTTTTGTCACGCATTTTGCATGGGAAGAGTGCGAAAACAGCGTTTCAGTGTTAGCGTTACAACAAAAGATTGTTATGCTTGAATTATGGCGATGTCGTACCCATTACTGAGGGACTAGCTGATAATCCGTCCATAAGGTTACAATCAGCACAGCAGGTTTTTTCAAATTTTATCCAGGAGACGGAAATGTCATACAGCGGCGAACGAGATAACTTTGCACCCCATATGGCGCTGGTGCCGATGGTCATTGAACAGACCTCACGTGGTGAGCGCTCTTTTGATATCTATTCTCGTCTACTTAAGGAACGCGTCATTTTTCTGACCGGCCAGGTCGAAGACCATATGGCTAACCTGATCGTGGCGCAGATGCTGTTCCTGGAAGCAGAAAACCCAGAAAAAGATATCTACCTGTACATCAACTCCCCTGGTGGAGTGATCACTGCCGGGATGTCTATCTATGACACCATGCAGTTTATTAAGCCGGACGTCAGCACCATTTGTATGGGCCAGGCGGCCTCAATGGGTGCGTTCCTGCTGACCGCCGGGGCGAAAGGCAAACGTTTTTGCCTGCCTAACTCTCGCGTCATGATCCACCAGCCTCTGGGCGGTTACCAGGGCCAGGCAACGGATATTGAAATTCATGCTCGTGAAATCCTGAAGGTAAAAGGGCGCATGAACGAACTTATGGCGCATCATACGGGTCAATCTCTTGAGCAGATTGAACGTGATACCGAGCGCGATCGCTTCCTCTCCGCTTCTGAAGCGGTAGAGTACGGTCTGGTCGACTCGATTTTGACCCATCGTAATTAATGCCCAGTGCGCAGGTGTGCCGCTATAATTACCTGGAGCGGCACAACGCTGACTAGCGTCTTGCGCCTGAGAATGGCATTTGCGTCGTCGTGTGCGGCACAAAGAACAAAGAAGAGGTTTTGACCCATGACAGATAAACGCAAAGATGGCTCGGGCAAATTGTTGTACTGCTCTTTTTGCGGCAAAAGCCAGCATGAAGTGCGTAAGCTGATTGCCGGTCCATCCGTGTATATCTGCGACGAATGTGTTGATTTATGCAACGACATCATTCGCGAAGAGATTAAGGAAGTAGCACCGCACCGTGAACGCAGTGCGCTGCCGACGCCACATGAAATTCGCAACCACCTGGACGACTACGTTATCGGTCAGGAGCAGGCGAAGAAAGTGCTGGCGGTCGCGGTATACAACCATTACAAACGTCTGCGCAACGGCGACACCAGCAATGGCGTCGAGTTGGGCAAAAGTAACATCCTGCTGATTGGCCCGACGGGTTCCGGTAAAACGCTGCTGGCTGAAACGCTGGCGCGCCTGCTGGACGTTCCGTTCACCATGGCTGATGCCACCACGCTGACCGAAGCCGGTTATGTGGGTGAAGATGTTGAAAATATTATTCAGAAGCTGTTGCAGAAGTGCGATTACGACGTGCAGAAAGCACAGCGTGGGATCGTCTATATCGATGAGATCGACAAGATTTCTCGTAAGTCTGATAACCCATCTATTACCCGTGACGTTTCCGGCGAAGGCGTACAGCAGGCGCTGTTGAAACTGATCGAAGGGACGGTTGCTGCCGTTCCGCCACAGGGTGGTCGTAAACATCCTCAGCAGGAATTCCTGCAGGTTGATACCTCCAAGATCCTGTTTATCTGCGGTGGTGCATTTGCCGGTCTGGATAAAGTCATTGCTAACCGTGTTGAAACCGGCTCCGGCATTGGTTTTGGCGCAACGGTAAAAGCACAGTCTGATAAAGCCAGCGAAGGTGAACTGCTGTCGCAGGTCGAACCGGAAGATCTGATCAAATTTGGTCTGATCCCTGAGTTCATCGGTCGTCTGCCGGTTGTGGCAACGCTGAGCGAGCTGAGCGAAGAAGCGTTGATCCAGATCCTCAAAGAGCCGAAAAATGCCCTGACCAAGCAGTACCAGGCGCTGTTCAATCTTGAAGGTGTCGATCTGGAATTCCGTGAAGAAGCGCTGGATGCTATCGCCAAGAAAGCGATGGCGCGTAAAACCGGTGCTCGTGGCCTGCGTTCTATCGTCGAAGCCGCGCTGCTCGACACCATGTACGATCTGCCTTCTATGGAAGACGTCGAAAAAGTGGTGATCGATGAGTCGGTGATTGGCGGTCAGAGCAAGCCATTGCTGATTTACGGTAAGCCGGAAGCGCAGCAGGCATCTGGCGAATAATTCATCAATTCATACAGACATTTAATTAAAAAGGGGGGATTTTATCTCCCCTTTTATTTTTCCGTAAACATGGCGTTGAATGTGTGGGAAACATCCCCATATACTGACATACATGTTAAAGGTGGTGTGAAGCACAGTCGTACCACCTGATTACCTGGCGGAAACTAAACTAAGAGAGAGCTCTATGAATCCTGAGCGTTCTGAACGCATTGAAATCCCCGTATTGCCGTTGCGCGATGTGGTGGTTTATCCGCACATGGTCATACCCTTATTTGTAGGGCGGGAAAAATCTATCCGTTGTCTGGAAGCGGCTATGGACCATGATAAAAAAATCATGCTGGTCGCACAGAAAGAAGCGTCAACGGATGAGCCGGGTGTAAACGATCTTTTCACCGTCGGGACCGTGGCCTCAATTTTGCAGATGCTGAAACTGCCTGACGGCACCGTAAAAGTGCTGGTCGAGGGGTTACAGCGTGCGCGTATTTCTGCGCTGTCTGACAACGGCGAGCATTTCTCTGCGAAAGCAGAGTACCTTGACTCGCCTGCTATTGATGAGCGCGAACAGGAAGTGCTGGTGCGTACCGCTATCAGCCAGTTCGAAGGCTATATCAAGCTGAACAAGAAAATCCCACCAGAAGTGCTGACGTCGCTGAACAGCATTGACGATCCTGCACGTCTGGCGGATACCATCGCTGCACACATGCCGCTGAAGCTGGCTGACAAGCAGTCCGTGCTGGAGATGTCCGACGTTAACGAACGTCTGGAATATCTGATGGCGATGATGGAGTCTGAAATCGATCTGCTGCAGGTTGAGAAACGCATTCGCAACCGTGTGAAAAAGCAGATGGAAAAATCTCAGCGCGAGTACTATCTGAACGAGCAGATGAAAGCTATTCAGAAAGAACTCGGTGAGATGGACGATGCACCGGACGAAAACGAAGCGTTGAAGCGTAAAATCGACGCGGCGAAAATGCCGAAAGAGGCAAAAGAGAAAGCGGAAGCAGAACTGCAGAAGCTGAAAATGATGTCTCCTATGTCGGCGGAAGCGACCGTGGTGCGTGGCTACATCGACTGGATGGTACAGGTGCCGTGGAATGCGCGTAGCAAGGTCAAAAAAGACCTGCGTCAGGCGCAGGAAATCCTCGATACCGACCATTATGGTCTGGAGCGCGTCAAAGACCGTATCCTTGAGTATCTCGCGGTTCAAAGTCGTGTAAATAAAATCAAGGGGCCGATCCTGTGTCTGGTTGGACCGCCGGGGGTAGGTAAAACCTCTCTGGGGCAGTCCATCGCTAAGGCAACTGGGCGTAAATACATCCGTATGGCGCTGGGCGGCGTGCGTGATGAAGCCGAAATTCGTGGTCACCGCCGGACCTATATCGGTTCTATGCCGGGTAAACTGATCCAGAAAATGGCCAAAGTGGGCGTTAAAAACCCGCTGTTCCTGCTTGATGAGATCGACAAAATGTCTTCCGACATGCGTGGCGATCCGGCTTCCGCACTGCTTGAGGTGCTGGATCCAGAGCAGAACGTGGCGTTCAGCGATCACTACCTGGAAGTGGACTACGATCTCAGCGACGTGATGTTTGTTGCGACCTCTAACTCCATGAATATTCCAGCACCGTTGCTGGATCGTATGGAAGTGATCCGTCTGTCCGGTTATACCGAAGACGAAAAGCTGAACATTGCCAAACGTCACCTGTTGCCGAAACAGATTGAGCGTAATGCGCTGAAAAAAGGTGAGCTGACGGTCGACGATAGCGCCATTGTGGGCATTATTCGTTACTACACCCGTGAAGCAGGCGTGCGTAGTCTGGAACGTGAAATCTCTAAACTGTGCCGTAAAGCGGTGAAACAGCTGCTGCTGGATAAATCGCTGAAACATATTGAGATCAATGGCGACAACCTGCACGACTATCTGGGTGTACAGCGCTTTGACTATGGCCGCGCGGACAACGAAAACCGCGTTGGTCAGGTGACGGGTCTGGCGTGGACGGAAGTGGGCGGCGATCTGCTGACTATCGAAACCGCCTGCGTACCGGGTAAAGGTAAGTTGACCTACACCGGTTCTCTGGGTGAAGTCATGCAGGAGTCGATTCAGGCTGCGCTGACCGTGGTGCGTGCGCGTGCGGAAAAACTGGGTATTAACCCGGACTTTTACGAAAAACGCGACATCCACGTTCACGTACCTGAAGGGGCTACGCCGAAAGACGGTCCAAGTGCGGGTATTGCTATGTGTACTGCGCTGGTTTCTTGTCTTACCGGTAACCCAGTTCGCGCCGACGTGGCGATGACGGGTGAGATCACCCTGCGTGGTCAGGTTCTGCCTATCGGTGGTTTGAAAGAAAAACTGCTGGCGGCACACCGTGGCGGCATTAAGACGGTCTTAATTCCCGATGAGAACAAACGTGACCTGGAAGAGATTCCGGACAACGTAATTGCCGATCTTAATATTCACCCGGTGAAACGTATTGAGGAAGTTCTGACTCTTGCATTGCAAAATGAACCCTCTGGAATGCAGGTTGTGACGGCAAAATAGTGACCTCGCGCAAAGAGCATTAATAAAAACAGGGCTGGCAGGCCATTTCGGGCTTGCCAGCCTTTTTTTGTATAGCTAATTTAGATAACGGATTAGGCTTGCCATCATTAACGGGTGTTGTAAGGGCATGGCAGGCCTGATATAACTGCTGCGCGGTCGCACTTTGAAGGATTCAGGTGCGATATAAATTATAAAGAGGAAGAGAAGAGTGAATAAATCTCAACTGATCGACAAAATTGCTGCAGGGGCTGATATCTCTAAAGCTGCGGCTGGACGTGCGTTAGATGCAATTATTGCTTCTGTTACCGAATCTCTGAAAGAAGGTGATGACGTAGCGCTGGTAGGTTTTGGTACTTTTGCCGTTAAAGAGCGTGCTGCCCGTACTGGTCGCAACCCGCAAACAGGTAAAGAGATCACCATCGCCGCGGCTAAAGTACCGGGCTTCCGTGCAGGTAAAGCACTGAAAGACGCGGTAAACTAAGTGATTTCCCCTTTGGGGATGTGACGAAGTACAAGGGCGCATCGACTGATGTGCCTTTTTTATTTGTAATTCCGGTACTTTCTACGCGTTGTGGGCTGACAATTGCCCCTGTTTCTTGTCACAATAGACCTTTGTGCGCAGCGTTCAGGAAACGCTATGCTGCGTGAAGCATATATACTCAAAATCCTTGTTGCCGTTGTTGTCATCAACGCGGGGGCAGCAGAGAGGATTACGCGTATAGTCATCTACAGCGGAGTGTGGTTACACCATGATGGACAGCTTACGCACGGCTGCTAACAGTCTCGTGCTCAAGATTATTTTCGGTATCATTATCGTGTCGTTCATTTTGACCGGCGTGAGTGGTTACCTGATTGGCGGAGGCAATAACTTCGCCGCCAAAGTGAATGGCCAGGAGATCAGCCGCGGGCAGTTCGAGAATGCGTTCAACAGCGAACGTAACCGCATGCAGCAACAGCTGGGCGATCAATACTCCGAGCTGGCCGCGAACGAAGGTTATATGAAAACGCTGCGTCAGCAGGTGCTGAATCGTCTTGTTGACGAAGCACTGCTGGATCAGTATTCCCGCGAGCTTAAGCTCAACATCAGCGACGATCAGGTTAAACAGGCCATTTTCGCCACGCCTGCGTTCCAGGTGGACGGCAAGTTTGATAACAACCGCTACAACGCGATTGTGAATCAAATGGGAATGACTGCAGACCAGTATGCTCAGGCATTACGTAATCAGCTTACGACACAGCAGCTGATTAACGGTGTTGCCGGTACGGACTTCATGCTGAAAGGTGAAACGGACGAACTGGCGGCGCTGGTCGCACAGCAGCGTATCGTGCGCGAGGCGACGATTGACGTTAACGCACTGGCCGCGAAGCAGTCTGTTACCGAGCAGGAAGTTGCCAGCTACTACGAGCAGAATAAAAACAACTTTATGACGCCGGAACAGTTCCGCGTGAGCTACATCAAGCTGGACGCCGCTGCTATGCAGGAGACGGCCAGCGATGCTGATATTCAGTCTTACTATGACCAGCATCAGGATCAGTTCACTCAGCCGCAGCGTAACCGCTACAGCATCATTCAGACCAAAACGGAAGATGAAGCCAAAGCGGTACTGGACGAGCTGAACAAAGGCGGTGATTTTGCTGCGCTGGCGAAAGAAAAATCTGCCGATATCATCTCTGCCCGTAAAGGCGGCGATATGGGATGGCTGGAAGATTCCACCACCCCGGATGAGCTGAAAAATGCTGGTCTGAAAGAAAAAGGCCAACTGTCTGGCGTAATTAAGTCTTCCGTTGGTTTCCTCGTTGCGCGTCTTGACGACGTACAGCCTGCGCAAGTTAAACCGCTGAGCGAAGCCCGTGACGAGATTGCGGCAAAAGTGAAGCAGGAAAAAGCGCTGGATGCGTACTATGCGCTGCAGCAGAAAGTCAGCGACGCGGCCAGCAATGATAACGAATCTCTGGCGGGTGCAGAGCAGGCTGCGGGTATGAAAGCGGTTGAAACGGGCTGGTTTAGCCGTGACAGCTTGCCGGAAGAACTGAATTTCAAACCAGTCGCTGACATCATTTTCAATGGTGGTCTGGTTGGTGAGAACGGTACGCCTGGCAGTAACTCCGATATCATCACCGTGGACGGCGATCGTGCGTTCGTGCTGCGTATTGCAGAGCACAAAGCCGAAGCCGTGAAGCCACTGGCTGAAGTGAAAGAGCAGGTAACTGCGCTCGTTAAGCACAATAAAGCAGAGCAGCAGGCGAAGCTTGATGCCGATAAACTGCTGGCGGATCTGAAAGCCGGTAAAGGCGATGAAGCGATGAAAGCGGCGGGTCTGAGCTTTGGCGAGGCGAAAACGCTGAGCCGTACGGGTCAGGATCCGCTGAGCCAGGCTGCCTTTGGTCTGAGCCTGCCGGCGAAAGACAAACCGAGCTACGGCGTCGCGAACGACATGCAGGGTAACGTTGTTCTGTTGGCGTTGGACGAGGTGAAAGCCGGTTCTATGCCTGAAGCGCAGAAGAAAGCGATGGTTCAGGGGATCACTCAGAACAACGCGCAGATTGTCTTCGAAGCGCTGATGAGCAACCTGCGTAAAGCCGCAAAAATTAAAATCGGGGATGCGCTGGAACAGCAGCAATAACCGAGGCAGTTCGCAAAAAATTGCAAAAAGTTGTATCTACCAAAGGCCGCTTTCGCGGCCTTTTCCATTTCTGATATTTGCCGTTTGTCTGCCGTTCTGCACCTCGCTATCGTGATTCCACTGTTAACAAACAAGGAGAAAACAGTATGAAACATGGAATCAAAGCTCTGCTTATCACTCTTTCATTGACCTGCGCTGGTATGGCCCAAACCGCATTGGCGGCTGAGCCTGTCGCCAAAAGCCAGGCGACTCAAACCAAAGCGGAAAACCCAGGGGCGGCACAAAGCAAAGCCACACAGCCCGCTAAAGCAAGCGACGATGAGGGCACCAGGGTAAGCATCAACAGCGCTTCTGCGGAGGATTTAGCGCGAGTTATGAATGGCGTGGGTCTAAAGAAAGCGCAGGCGATTGTGAGCTATCGTGAGGAGTACGGGCCGTTTAAAACGGTGGACGATTTAAAGCAGGTGCCGGGCATGGGCAGTTCACTGGTTGAGCGTAACCTGGCAGTTTTAACACTTTAATAACTTGCAGAGCGCTGAAAGTTTGCCAGACTGTAGAGGTCATACCAGTTATGACCTCTTTACCCAAAAATCTGTTCCTATAAAAACAACGTAAGGCTCCTGCGCTATGCAAACACAAATCAAAGTTCGTGGTTTTCATCTTGATGTCTATCAGCACGTTAACAATGCCCGCTATCTGGAGTTTCTGGAAGAGGCCCGCTGGGATGGTCTGGAAAACAGCGACAGCTTTCAGTGGATGACAGCACACAACATCGCTTTTGTGGTCGTGAATATTAATATCAACTACCGACGACCTGCGGTGCTGAGCGACCTGCTGACTATCACCAGTCAGGTTCAACAGTTAAATGGCAAAAGTGGTGTGTTAAATCAGACCATTACTCTGGAGCCGGAAGGGCAGGTGGTGGCAGACGCGCTGATTACGTTCGTCTGTATTGATTTGAAAACGCAAAAAGCGTTGCCGCTGGAAGGGGAGTTGCGCGAAAAACTGGAGCAGATGGTGCAGTAGTGGCTGCGACTGCCGGAAGGCGACGCTCAAGCGTCTTATCCGGCCTACAAGAGTTGCTGCAACTGCATGTAGGCCGGATACGCAAAGCGCCATCCGGCAATACAATCATTTTAACCCGGTTTTCTGTTTCATTGCCGCCATCACTGCCGGTTTATCCGCCAGATAATGGTTCAGGCCGTTGGCACGCAGATTACACGCCGCACAGTGACCGCAACCGTCACCTTTGATGCCGTTATAGCAGGTCAGCGTTTCTTCGCGTACCAGGTCCAGCTTGCCCCAATAATCGGCCAGTGCCCAGGTTTCGGCTTTATCGATCCACATCAGTGGGGTTTCAAAGCGAATATCTTTCGCCATCCCCAAGCTTACAGCATGGTTCAGGGCTTTAACGAACTCATCGCGACAGTCCGGATAGCCGGAGAAATCGGTCTCACAAACGCCGGTAATGACCGCCTCTGCCTGCACCTGGTACGCGTAAATTGCTGCCAGCGTTAAGAACAGAATATTGCGTCCAGGCACAAAGGTATTGGGAATGCCGTTCGCATCCGGTTCGTAATCGGGTACCGGAATGTTATCGCGGGTCAGGCTGCTGACAGCCAGTTCACTGAGCAATGTGACATCAAGCACTTTGTGCGCGCGCGCGCCAAGTTTTAAGGCCAGGTCTCGTGCGACATCAATCTCAGCGCGATGGCGCTGACCATAATCAAAGGTCACGCAGTGCACTTCATCATACTGATGCAGCGCTTGCGCCAGACAAGTCGTGGAGTCCTGACCTCCACTGAATACAACAACGGCACGTTTCATGGCTTTTCCTGACAAAATAACGAAGCCCTTATGGTAGCGCCTGGGCGTGCCGTCGACCAGCTTCTTCACGCGGAAGGAGGTGGCAGCCAGGCTTCGGTAAACTCGAACCAGCCACGAGGATTCAGGCGTACGCCGTTCACGCCCGGTGGCGCGCTGATGCGATAGTGATAATTGAACAGTGGCGTCAGGGTAGCGTCATGCATTAGCGTGGCGAAAACTTGTTGTAAAGCCGCGTGGCGATCGTCCTCATCGGTCTGGATTTGTAGGGCATCCAGGGTCGTTTGCAAATGTGTGTATGCTGGCGCATTCAATACATGTGACCAGAGCTGATCGCAGCGCAACCACTGTTCGAGAGTATATTCAGGTGCCTCACCAATCAGCCTGTCGCCCATCATCAGGTCGGCCTGGGCTAAGGGATGATCGCCATCCCAGTTTTTAGCATTATGAAAAATAAGCGTTAATTCACAGCCGAGCAACGCCAACGCCTGGCGAAGCTGTTCAGCCATAGCGTGAAGTTCTACCGGCAGGTGATAAGCCAGCGTCAGCTTTTCCGGTAATGCTACCTCGTCGAGTTCATCCCATTGCGGGATAGTCCATCCGGGGAGCAGTGCATTGCTTGGCGTGATCAGATTTTCATCCACTTCAAGCGTTTGTAGCAGGGAAGAACGGTGGATGATATTGATCAGTCTAAGGGCCTGCTGCGTATTCAGGCGCGCACTTTTTCTGAGCGTGAGATAGCAAAAACCAAGACTGATCCCGCTGCTTACCTGGCTTAGCATAGGCAACTCTTCGGGTTTACCAATCGCAATTTGCACCGGATGGCGACAGCTGGTGCCCAAATCCTGGGAGAAGAGCTGCGGGGTTATCCAGTATTCAATGGCTTTTAGCAGCGGATGACTCAGATGGTAGTGATCGTGGCTCTCGATACGCACCAGCTCAGGAGTAAACAGCGTCAGCCGGAACGGGCCGGTACCCACAAACGGGTGCTCAGGATGCGCCAGGTGACTGCTGTAGCTTGCCAGACGGTGCGCCAACCAGAAGTCGGGACGGTGCAGAATAAAGGTCAGACACTGGGGATGCGTCACCTCAATGCGCTTTACGCTGATAAACAGCTTATTCAGCGCGGGGAGTTCTAACAGCTTCAGCAACTGCTGATGTAGCTGTGTGCTGCTGACCGCATCGCCGTTATGCCAGTACAGGGTGGAACGAATATAGAAATCCCAGCGCAGGCCGTCAGCGGAGATATTCCAGTGGTGGGCTAAGTCTCCACAGGGACGTTGCGTAGTGCTGTCAAACCGGGTCAGGCCAGAGAAAACTTGTCCAGCGAGGTGTTGCTCTGCGCGACCGGGGAGAAATCCGGGGTGCAAGGGGTCGAGCGGGCGGTAATAGGGAATACGTAGGGTTGGCGTGTCGTTTTGCCACTGACCGCCCATAAACGGTTGTAACAGTGTTCTTAATTCACCCGGCGCCAGCTGAGCCAGTTCCAGTACGCCAAGCTGCTCTCCCTTTTGCAGCGCCTGTTCCATCATGGTGTTGCGCAGTGAATCTGGCGTCACTAGAAACCGCAGCTGCCCGCGTTTCCCGCGCCCCGACTGGGCATGCCACTCCAGCCAGCCTGCATCCTGCGCTTGCTTTAGCAGGGTACGCACATGGCGTTCGCTACAAAAACAGCGTTCGGCCAGTTCCCCGACGGTCACCGACTGCGGTTCGCCGTTCGAGGGCAGCCACAGGCGTTGGTACTGGTTCAGGCGATTAAGCAGACGCATTGATACTTTTTCCTTCAGGATGTTCGTTAACGGTTTATGCGTAGAGAAACCCGGAACAATTCATTTTATCTATTCACTATTACTTCCGTATATCTCAGGTGATACTGGATCACAAGTTAACCGCGTCACAGTGTGGAGAAAGAAATGGCTCGTCTGGCTGCATTTGATATGGATGGCACCCTTTTGATGCCGAATCACCATTTAGGTGACGAAACGCTTTCAACGCTGTCGCGCCTGCGTGAACGCGATATTACTCTGACATTTGCCACCGGTCGCCATGTGCTTGAGATGCGCCATATTTTAGGCTCGATCTCACTGGACGCCTTTTTGATCACGGGTAATGGCACGCGCATTCACTCTCTTGAGGGCGATGTGTTACACCGTCAGGATCTGGATCCGAATGTCGCGGACATTGTGTTGCATCAGAAGTGGGACACTACCGCCAGCATGCATGTCTTTAATGACAATGGCTGGTTCACCGGACAAGAGATCCCCTCGCTGCTGCAGGCGCATGTATATAGCGGATTTCGCTATCAGATCGTCGATGTGAAACGTATTCCGGCGCATCAGGTCACCAAAGTCTGCTTCTGCGGCGATCATGACTCTCTTATCCAATTGCGCATTCAACTGAATGAAGCGCTGGGTGAACAGGCGAATCTCTGTTTTTCCGCGTTTGATTGCCTTGAGGTGCTGCCGCTGGGCTGTAATAAAGGATCGGCATTGGCGGTGTTGAGCGACCATTTAGGTTATTCAATGGCCGAGTGTATGGCGTTTGGCGATGCCATGAACGATCGCGAAATGTTAGGCAGCGTTGGGCGCGGCCTGATTATGGGTAACGCGATGCCGCAACTGATTGCTGAACTGCCTCATTTATCGGTGATTGGGCATTGCCGTAATCAGGCAGTGTCACACTTTTTGACGCATTGGCTGGACAATCCACATCTACCTTATTCCCCCGAATGAGAGATCCCTTCCAGCAAGCCAGACTTCGCGTCTGGCTTTTTTTTATCCCATTAATGGGTGTTCAGTAGTTGGGCAAGCTCCGCTTTCCACGGCGTTAAATCACCGATGTGCGCGTCGACCCACTGTGGGTTGTAGTAGGTTTCCAGATAGCGTTCGCCGCTGTCACACAACAGTGTCACCAGCGAACCGGTAACGCCTGCATCGCGCATACGGGCGGCAAGTTGTAGCGTTCCCCACATGTTTGTGCCGGTAGAGGCGCCGACCTTGCGGCCCAACTGCGTTTCCAGCCAGTGTGCGGTGGCCACGCTTGCGGCATCCGGCACGCGCAGCATTTCATCGACCACGTCAGGAATGAAAGACGGTTCGACACGCGGGCGGCCAATGCCTTCAATTTTACTTCCTACCGGACTGCGTAACGTGGCATCGCGATCCTGCCAGAAGGGCAGAAAGACCGAGTTTTCCGGGTCTACCACCATCAGTTGAGTATCGTAGCCCTGACAGCGAATATAGCGGCCAATGGTTGCTGAGGTGCCACCGGTTCCGGCGCTCATCACAATATGGCGGGGAACGGGGTTGGGCTCGCACTGCATCTGACGAAAGATGCTGTCGGCGATATTATTATTGCCGCGCCAGTCGGTGGCGCGCTCAGCGTAAGTGAACTGGTCCATGTAATGACCGTTCAGCTCACGCGCCAGTTGCTCAGAGGCCGCATAGATTTCGCAGGCGCTTTCCACGAAATGACAGCGACCGCCGTAAAATTCAATCTGTTCAACTTTACGTTTTGCCGTACAGGAAGGCATAACGGCAATAAATGGCAACCCTAACAGTCGAGCGAAATAAGCCTCAGAGACCGCCGTTGAACCGGACGATGATTCAATGATGGTGGTGCCTTCTTTGATCCAGCCATTGCACAATCCGTACAGAAACAGTGAGCGCGCCAGACGATGCTTCAGACTCCCGGTCGGATGCGTGCTCTCATCTTTTAAATAGAGCTGAATGCCCGGGAACGCCGGTAGCGACAGGCGAATGAGATGCGTATCCGCAGAACGCTGATAATCCGCGTTGATTTCATTGATGGCGTTTTTAACCCAGGAGCTATTCATCATTAATAGATATCCATTTGTCATTTTGTGCCCAGAATAGCGAAAAGCACGGAAAAAATTGTTGCCATTTAGCCTTTAAAATAGAATGTAAGGAGAAAATTCTTCTCTGTGGAGTGGATATGTTAGACAAAATTGACCGCAAGCTACTCGGCTTACTGCAACAGGACTGCACCCTTTCTTTGCAGGCATTAGCAGATGCCGTTAATCTGACTACCACCCCTTGCTGGAAACGTCTCAAACGACTTGAGGATGACGGTATCCTGCTGGGCAGAGTCGCCCTTTTGGATCCAGAAAAACTGGGGCTGGGACTCACCGCGTTTGTGCTGATCAAAACTCAGCATCACAGCAGCGAATGGTATTGCCGCTTTGTCACTGAAGTGACCGGAATGCCCGAGGTTCTGGGGTTTTGGCGTATGGCAGGGGAGTATGACTACCTGATGCGAGTGCAGGTTGCTGATATGAAAAGCTATGATGAATTCTATAAGCGCCTGGTGAACAGCGTACCGGGCCTGTCTGACGTCACCTCCAGCTTTGCCATGGAACAGATTAAATACACAACTGCTCTACCTATTGAATAATTCTCCCGGCGCTTATTGCCGGAAATCTTGTCAGGATATAACGCGTGCGATTATTTGCTCAATTAAGCTGGTACTTCCGCCGGGAGTGGCGTCGCTACCTCGGGGCAGTGGCCTTGCTTATCATCATCGCTATCCTTCAGCTTATTCCGCCGAAAGTGGTCGGGATCATTGTGGATGGCGTGACGACTCAACGCTTCACCACCGAGCGGCTGCTGATGTGGGTGGGGACAATTGCCCTGATTGCCGTGGTGGTTTATTTGCTGCGTTATGTCTGGCGCGTGCTGCTCTTTGGCGCATCCTACCAACTGGCGGTTGAGCTGCGGGAAGATTATTACCGTCAGTTGAGTCGCCAGCATCCAGAATTTTATCTGCGGCACCGTACGGGCGATCTGATGGCGCGTGCCACCAACGATGTCGATCGCGTCGTATTTGCCGCCGGAGAAGGGGTGCTGACGCTGGTAGATTCGCTGGTTATGGGGTGTGCGGTGCTGATCGTGATGTCAACGCAGATAAGTTGGCAACTGACGCTCATTGCGCTGCTGCCGATGCCGGTGATGGCGTTGATGATCAAACGTTACGGCGATCGACTCCATAACCGTTTTAAGCTGGCGCAGGCGGCGTTTTCCAGTCTCAACGATCGTACTCAGGAAAGCCTGACCAGTATTCGTATGATCAAGGCCTTTGGGCTGGAGGATCGGCAGTCGGCATTATTTGCCGCTGATGCTGAAGATACCGGTAAGAAAAACCTGCGTGTGGCGCGCATTGACGCCCGCTTTGATCCTACGATTTATATCGCCATTGGTATGGCTAACCTGCTGGCGATTGCCGGGGGAAGCTGGATGGTGGTTCACGGCTCGCTGACGCTCGGGCAGCTCACCAGCTTTATGATGTATCTCGGTCTGATGATTTGGCCGATGCTGGCGCTGGCCTGGATGTTTAATATCGTCGAACGCGGCAGCGCCGCGTATAGCCGAATTCGCGCCATGCTGGCAGAAGCGCCGGTAGTGGATGACGGTACTGAACCGGTGCCGGAAGGACGCGGCGAGCTGGCGGTGGCGATTCGCGAATTTTGTTACCCTCAAACCACCCACCCGGCGCTGGAAAATGTGAATTTCCAGCTCAAACCTGGACAGATGCTGGGCATCTGTGGTCCGACCGGAGCGGGAAAAAGTACGGTACTGTCGCTGATCCAGCGTCATTTTGATATCACCCAGGGCGATGTGCGCTTTCATGATATCCCATTAACGCGCTTACAGCTGGATAGCTGGCGCAGCCGACTGGCGGTTGTCAGCCAGACGCCATTCCTGTTTTCCGATACCGTCGGTAATAACATCGCCTTAGGACGCCCGCAGGCCACGCAGGAAGAGATCGAGCATGTGGCGCGCCTTGCCAGCGTTCATGAGGATATTTTACGTCTTCCTCAGGGCTACGACACCGAAGTGGGCGAACGCGGGGTGATGCTGTCTGGCGGGCAAAAACAGCGTATTTCTATCGCTCGAGCGTTACTGCTGAACGCTGAAATTCTGATTCTGGATGATGCGCTGTCGGCGGTGGATGGTCGTACCGAACATCAGATCCTACATAACCTGCGCCAGTGGGGCGAAGGCAGAACCGTGATTATCAGCGCACACCGTTTATCGGCTCTGACGGAAGCCAGCGAGATTATCGTGATGCAGCATGGGCATATTGCTCAGCGCGGTGAGCATGAATCTTTAGTGCAACAGCCCGGTTGGTATCGCGACATGTACCGCTATCAGCAACTTGAAGCGGCGCTGTCTGATGCACCAGAGATAAACGAGGAGGCGGCTAATGCGTAGTTTCGGGCAATTATGGCCAACTCTGAAAAGACTGCTGGCGTATGGTTCCCCATGGCGAAAACAGCTGGTGATTGCGGTAGTTATGCTGTGGGTGGCGGCTGCGGCGGAAGTCAGCGGTCCGCTGCTGATTAGCTATTTTATCGATAACATGGTGGCGAAGAACAATCTGCCATTGGCGATGGTTGCCGGGCTGGTTGCGGCCTATGTCGGTCTGCAACTGCTGGCGGCAGGTCTGCATTACGCTCAGTCATTGCTGTTTAACCAGGCGGCGGTTGGCGTAGTACAACAGTTACGCACCGACGTAATGGACGCTGCGCTGCGTCAGCCGCTCAGCGCTTTTGATACTCAGCCCGTCGGGCAGCTTATCTCCCGCGTGACCAATGATACTGAAGTTATTCGCGACCTGTACGTGACGGTGGTCGCAACGGTCCTGCGCAGCGCGGCCTTAATCGGCGCGATGTTAGTGGCAATGTTCAGCCTGGAATGGCGCATGGCGCTGGTGGCAATGGCCATTTTCCCGGCCGTGCTGGTGGTGATGGTGATTTACCAACGCTACAGCACCCCGATTGTGCGTCGGGTGCGCGCTTATCTGGCGGATATTAACGATGGCTTTAACGAAGTCATCAACGGCATGAGCGTTATCCAGCAGTTCCGCCAGCAGGCAAGGTTTGGCGAGAGAATGGGCGAGGCCAGCCGCTCGCACTATATGGCGCGTATGCAAACCCTGCGACTGGATGGTTTTTTGCTGCGTCCGCTGTTGAGCCTGTTCTCGGCACTGATCCTCTGCGGTTTGCTGATGCTGTTCAGTTTTACCTCTGGCACCTCCATCGAGGTTGGCGTGCTGTACGCGTTCATCAGCTACCTCGGCCGTTTGAACGAACCGCTGATCGAGCTGACCACCCAGCAATCAATGCTGCAGCAGGCGGTTGTCGCTGGTGAGCGAGTGTTCGAACTGATGGATGGGCCTCGTCAGCGCTATGGTGAAGACGATCGCCCGCTCAAAAGCGGAGACATTGAGGTGGATAACGTGTCATTTGCCTATCGCGACGACAACCTGGTGCTGCAAAACATCAGTCTGTCCGTGCCTTCGCGCAGCTTTGTGGCTTTGGTCGGACACACAGGCAGCGGCAAAAGCACGCTGGCAAGCCTGCTGATGGGATATTACCCGCTGACGCAGGGGGAAATCCGCCTTGACGGACGTCCGTTGTCTTCTCTGAGCCACGGTGCGTTACGTCAGGGCATCGCGATGGTGCAGCAGGATCCGGTGGTGATGGCGGATACCTTCCTGGCAAACGTCACGCTGGGTCGCGATATCTCAGAAGAGCGGGTCTGGCAGGCTCTGGAGACCGTGCAACTGGCAGAACTGGCTCGGGGTTTGAGCGAGGGGATTCATACCCGGCTGGGCGAGCAGGGCAATAATCTCTCCGTTGGGCAGAAACAGTTGCTGGCGCTGGCGCGGGTATTGGTTGAAACACCGCAGGTGCTGATTCTCGATGAAGCCACGGCCAGTATTGATTCCGGTACTGAACAGGCCATTCAGCACGCGCTGGCGGCGGTCCGTGAACACACTACGCTGGTGGTGATTGCGCATCGGTTATCGACGATTGTCGATGCGGATACCATTCTGGTGCTGCATCGCGGTCAGGCGGTTGAGCGTGGTACGCACCAGCAATTACTGGCGGCGCAAGGCCGTTACTGGCAGATGTATCAGCTGCAACTGGCGGGCGAAGAGTTAGCCGCCAGCACACAAGAGGATTCTGTTATCGCCTGACGGCGCAGTGCTTATCCGGCCACGCGGTATCGTAGGCCGGGTAAGGCGTTTACGCCGCCATCCGGCAATCAACAATCTGGTGCAAAAATGTAACGCACTATGCACCGTTATAGTGCGTTTTTTCTTTTTCTCTCCCGGCAGTACCCGGCGAACCTGAATCATTCCGCGTTTTTCATTCCTGGCACACCCCTTGCAATATTCCTCTCGTGTATCTGCAGCCACTACTGAATTCTGACTGGAGGGGATCTATGAAGCTGGTTACCGTGGTAATCAAACCGTTCAAACTGGAAGACGTCCGTGAAGCACTGTCGTCTATTGGTATTCAGGGGCTGACCGTCACCGAAGTGAAGGGGTTTGGCCGACAGAAAGGTCATGCTGAGCTGTACCGTGGGGCTGAATATAGCGTCAATTTTCTGCCAAAGGTGAAGATTGATGTGGCGATTGCCGACGACCAACTGGATGGCGTGATTGATGTCATCAGTAAGGCGGCATACACCGGAAAAATTGGCGACGGCAAAATCTTCGTCGCCGAGCTGCAACGTGTGATTCGTATTCGTACCGGCGAAGCCGACGAAGCCGCACTGTAACTTCTGGCACACAGTGATAGGAAACCAAAAAATGAAGATAGCAACGATGAAAACGGGTATTGCTTCACTGGCGCTACTGCCGGGACTGGCAATGGCGGCACCGGCGGTTGCGGATAAAGCAGATAACGCTTTTATGATGATCTGTACCGCGCTGGTGCTGTTTATGACTATCCCTGGCATTGCGTTGTTCTACGGCGGTTTGATTCGCGGTAAGAACGTGCTGTCGATGCTGACTCAGGTGACGGTGACATTCGCTCTGGTTTGTATTCTATGGGTGGTTTATGGCTACTCACTGGCCTTTGGCGAAGGGAATAATTTCTTCGGCAACTTCAACTGGGTATTGCTGAAGAACATCGCGCTGACGGCGGTCACGGGGAGCTTCTACCAGTACATTCACGTTGCTTTTCAGGGATCTTTTGCCTGCATCACCGTTGGGCTGATTGTCGGGGCGCTGGCTGAGCGTATTCGTTTCTCTGCGGTGCTGATTTTTGTGGTGGTGTGGTTAACGCTGTCGTACATCCCCATTGCACATATGGTCTGGGGCGGTGGATTGCTGGCTTCTCACGGCGCACTGGATTTTGCGGGCGGGACGGTCGTGCACATCAACGCAGCGATTGCCGGTCTGGTTGGCGCGTATCTGATTGGCAAACGCGTCGGTTTTGGCAAAGAAGCCTTTAAACCGCATAACCTGCCGATGGTCTTCACCGGTACCGCTATTCTCTACATTGGTTGGTTTGGCTTTAACGCCGGTTCAGCGGGAACGGCGAATGAAATTGCTGCACTGGCCTTCGTCAATACCGTGGTCGCCACCGCTGCCGCCATCCTCGGATGGATCTTCGGTGAATGGGCGCTGCGTGGTAAACCGTCTCTGCTGGGCGCCTGTTCCGGTGCTATTGCAGGTCTGGTGGGCGTAACACCTGCATGTGGCTACATCGGTGTCGGCGGGGCGCTGATTATCGGTGTAGTTGCGGGGTTGGCTGGTCTGTGGGGCGTAACCATGCTGAAGCGTTTTCTGCGCGTGGACGATCCGTGTGACGTGTTTGGCGTGCACGGCGTGTGCGGTATTGTTGGCTGCATCCTGACCGGGGTTTTCGCTGCCAGCTCTCTGGGCGGCGTGGGATTTGCTGAGGGCGTTACCATGGGGCATCAGCTGCTGGTGCAACTGGAAAGCGTGGCGATCACCATCGTCTGGTCCGGCGTGGTGGCCTTCATTGGCTATAAGCTGGCGGATATGACGGTGGGTCTGCGCGTACCGGAAGAGCAGGAACGCGAAGGTCTGGATGTGAACAGTCACGGCGAGAACGCTTACAACGCTTGATGTTTCAATCTGCCGGATGGTAACGCTTTTGCGCCACCATCCGGTAATTCTCAATTGCGATTACGCATTACCCCTTCCTGCACGGTAGAGGCGACCAGCACGCCGTCCTGCGTATAAAACTCCCCGCGTACAAAACCTCTGGCACCGGAGGCCGAAGTACTCTCGACGTTATACAACAGCCACTCATTAATATTGAACGGACGGTGGAACCACATTGAATGGTCAATGGTGGCGATCTGAATCCCTTTTTCCAGAAAACCAATCCCGTACGGTTGCAGCGCTACAGGCAGGAAGTTCAGGTCTGAGGCATAACCCAGCAGATATTGATGGACGCGCAGATCGTCCTGCAGCTCGCCGTTTGCACGGATCCATACCTGGCGCGCCGGAGGTGCGACGTGACCTTTTAAGGGGTTATGAAATTCAACCGGGCGCACTTCCAACGGACGATCGTTGATAAATTTTTCTTTCAACAGCGGCGGCAGTAAATGCGCCACTGAGCGGGCAATTTCTGTTTCTGATTTCAGCTCATCGGGACCCGGCGCATCCGGCATGGTTTTCTGATGTTCAAATCCGTCTTCCGGTGCCTGGAAAGAGGCGGTCATGTAAAAAATGGGTTTACCATTCTGAATTGCGGCAACGCGGCGCGCGCTGAAGCTGTTACCATCACGCAAGACTTCTACATCATAGATGATGGGTTTTTGGCTATCGCCGGGGCGTAAAAAGTAGCTGTGGAAGGAGTGCACCAGACGCTCTTCCGGTACGGTTTCTTTGGCGGCATACAGCGCCTGACCGACAACTTGTCCCCCAAAAACCTGACGTAACCCTAAGTCTTCACTTTGGCCCCGAAAGAGTCCTTCTTCAATTTTTTCCAGATTTAACAATGTCAGCAAATTTTTCAGCGCCAGACTCATACGTGCTCTCCAGGTTATATCGATCTCGCAGCGAGGTAGGCAGAGTATAACGCAATTTTGAAAGTGGTCCGATGGGTGCAATTGTCTGAATTAAAGGCCTATTACAGGCAAAAACAGCTGTCTTGTGCCACACTTAGTCACGTTATGTTTTTGTTAACCACTCTTCTGGCGAGGAAAGTTCTCGCTGGTGCATAGATGATAAGGAGAATTTAATGAAACTCGTGCACATGGTAAGTGGTTTAGCGGTTGCGGTCGCTCTGGCGGCCTGTGCTGATAAAAGTGCAGATATTCAGACACCTGCGCCAAGCCCTAATACGTCAATTGCTGACACACAGTCTAAAATTCAACAGCCAAATGTTTCTGGTACGGTATGGATCCGCCAGAAAGTGGCCTTGCCACCCGATGCGGTGCTGACCGTCACGCTGTCAGATGCGTCGCTGGCCGATGCACCGTCAAAAGTGCTGTCGCAAAAAGCAGTCCGTACTGAAGGTAAGCAGGCGCCATTCAGCTTTGTATTACCATTTAACCCGGCAGATATTCAGCCTAACGCCCGTATTCTGCTGAGTGCGGCAATTACGGTTAATGACAAACTGGTCTTTATTACTGATACCGTTCAGACGGTCATTAATCAGGGTGGTACGAAAGCCGATCTGACGCTGGTTCCTGTACAGCAAACAGCAGTACCGGTTCAGGCAAGCGGTGGGGCAGCCACCACGGTGCCGTCAACGTCACCAACCCAGGTGAATCCTTCTTCTGCCGTTCCTGCTCCCACGCAGTACTAAGGCAGTCGTAACCCTCTCCGCCTGGAGAGGGTTAGTACACCCAGCGATAGCGCTGTAAATCGATCTGCCCGCTTCCTGAAACCACTATTCCTTCTGCCAGCAACGCCTGACGCTGCCGTTGTAAGTCGGGGCCGGTCAGCGAAATGGCACCATGACGATTAACCACCCGATGCCAGGGCAAAGTGCTGCCTTCGGGGAGACGCTTAAGCACGCCGCCGACCTGGCGCGCAGCGCGCGGCGAACCGGCAAGCCTGGCAACATCGCCATACGTGGTGACGAAACCTTCGGGGATTGACGCGACGATATGCCAGACGCGTTGGGGGAAAGTGTCTTGTATATCCATTATTTATTCCTGCGCTAATCCTCCAGCATAATGCCGAATGGCGAGGGAGTGAAGCCGCATTGCACAAGAAAACAGCATCCGATGCTGGATGGGTTGCAATTACAGGGTGCAGCAGTGATAATGCGCCTGCGCGTTGGTTAACAACGCTCTCAATGGGGGCTCTGTTGGTTCTCCCGCAACACTACTCTGTTTACCAGGTCAGGTCCGGAAGGAAGCAGCCAAGGCAGATGACGTGTGTGCCGGGATGTAGCTGGCAGGGCCCCCACCCAATTCTGCCGTCCGGCAATTTCCCTTCTTCTTATCTTCTTTTCTTTGTCATCGTATTGTCATTTTATTGTCATCAAATGCTGTCAATGTGTTTCGGGGATGTTATTTGTTGCTTTTGCCGCCGCCATCGCGCTGTAACGACAGGGTCTTACATCCGGTGTGTTTTGGCTGACCACAAGGATTTTCTACGATGTCGACCGCTGTATTGAATGTCAAAATTGATGAGGCGCTAAAAGAAAAGCTTCGCCATTACGCTGAAGTGCATAACGAAAATTTAAGTGTTGCGACGGAAAAACTGCTGCTGATTGCGTTTACCGCCGTTGAAGAGGCAGGAGTCTCCGCTGAGGATATCGATAGCCAGCATACGGAAGAGTCCGTAGTTGAAGCACTGACTCCTAAAGAAATCAAAGCATTGCGCAGACTACTGAAGAAGAAAAAATGAAACAACAACCGCTCTCAACCGCCAGTAATTACGGCGAAGCTTGTGATTTACTACGCTCCGGTTATGTGAAACATGTCCGCCTGAGCTGGAATGTCGGCAGCGACGAGTTCTTCCGAATTGCCTCCGACTGGTGTGATGCTGGGGCAAAAATTAAGAAAGACGGTGAAAATTTCGTGATTTCACTGAAGGGTTTTCCGGTTCCCCCTCAGCGGTAATATCACCGGGACTCTCTCATCCATCCCGGCTTCTAAGGGCGAGTCCTTTGACTCGTCGCTTAGATTATTTTGCGTACTTTCCCGCTGCTGGCCTGCAAACGCAGGTTATCCCAAATGGGTTGTAACACCCTGAAGGCGGCACGCGCTGTGTCATCCGGCAACGTGAAAGGCATACGCAAAAAACGATCGAATGCGCCATCAAGCCCAAACCGCGTACCGGTTCCTAATTGAATGCCTACGCTTTCGGCGCGCGTAGCGAATAGCGTTGCCAGCGTATCGGGCAGTTCAACCCAAAAAGAGAGTCCTCCCTGTGGCTGGGTAAACTGCCACTCCGGGAAATGTGCGTTCATCAGGCTCGAGCACAGATCGCGCTGCGATGTGAGTAGCCGTCTTCTGTCAGGAAGAAAGTCGGCGGCGTTATCCAGCAGCCAGCTGGTGGCAAGTTGTTCAAGCACCGGGGAGCCTAAATCGAAGGTGTCGCGGGTTTGTACCAGCGCCGCAATGGTTCGCGCCGACGCCCGGATCCAGCCCAGACGTAATCCCCCCCAAAAGCTTTTCCCGGCTGAACCCAATAGAATGATCGGCGCGTCGCGATTGAATGCGGCAAGCGGCGGCGGCGGCGGGGCGTCATACCACAGGTTCACCATCGTCTCATCGACCACCAGGGTAGTGCGGGTTCGTTCGGCAATATCCGCCACGACCTGGCGAGTTGCAGCGTCCATGCAACGCCCGGTCGGATTGTGAAAGTCCGGCATCAGGTAGGCCATTCTCGGTGCGGTTTGCGCGATGGTGGCGACCAGACCCGCGGTATCCCAACCGTGCTCGGGTAGCGACACGCCGACGGGGCGACAGGATGCGCCTTGAATCGCGGCAATCGCCAGCGGATAAGTGGGGTGATCAACCACTACGCGATCGCCGGGGCCGGTGAGCAAACGCAGGATCAGCGCCAGGCCACTGACTGCACCATTCACGACCATGATTTCATCGGGCTGCGTCGGGAGCCCGCGATCGCAATAATGCTGAGCGATGGACTCACGCAATACCGACAGCCCCTGCGGCAAATACCCGGAGCTCAGCAAATGCTGTGGCATAGCAAACAGCGCCTGCTGGTAAGCCTGATGAATTTCGGGACCGGCACTTAGCGCCGCCGTGGACAAATCAAGCGCTGTGCCGGTGCTGGTCCGGGTTGGCACATGGCGAATATGTTCCGGCAGGATCACCCGTGAGCCGCTACCATGACGGCTTTCCAGATATCCCTCTTCACGCAGTTGCGCCATAGCGCTGGCGACGGTAGTTCGACTTACTTGCAGGACGACGGCGAGCTCGCGTTCACCCGGTAAGCGGCTATCCAGCGCCAGCCGACCATCGAGAATAAGCAGACGTAACGCTTCTGCCAGCTGTCGCCAGATGGGCGTTCGCGAGGGGCTTTCCAGCCAGTGTCCGAGCAGGCGTTGCAAAGACTGACTTCCATAACGGCGAGATGACATAACAGTCCACTTTTTGAAAACTGGACATTAATCATAGTGCCAATTGCGGTGAAGATGAAAGTTATCCGAGAGTGGGAGGGAAATGCATGCTGCGTCGTTTACTTCAGTTATATATCGGGCTGGCGCTGTACGGTGTATCGACGGCCATGTTTGTCCGTGCTGATTTAGGGGCCGATCCGTGGAACGTGTTTCACCTGGGTGTAGCCAATTTATTGTCAATGAATATCGGCGTGGTGATTATTGCCGTGGGCGTGTTGGTGCTGCTGGCGTGGATACCGCTGCGCCAGCGACCAGGCTTTGGCACACTGAGCAACGTGATTATGATCGGGCTGGCGGCAGATGCCGCGCTGCTGGTGATTCCTGGATTTGAATCCCTGCTGGCGCGCAGTGGGCTGCTGGTGTCAGCGGTAATATTGAATGCGTTAGCAACCAGCCTGTACATTGGCGCAGGTTTTGGCGCCGGTCCGCGTGATGGTCTGATGACCGGTATCCACGCGCGTACCGGCTGGCCAGTACGACGAATTCGAACCGCAATCGAAGTGTCGGTGCTGCTTATCGGTTGGCTGCTGGGGGGAACCGTGGGGGTTGGTACGGTGCTGTATGCCTTGGCTATCGGACCGTTGATTCAGCTTTGCCTGCCGTGGTTTCGGCATCAGCCGCAGTCACGTACGCGTATCAGGAATGCACCTGGGGCGCGATCGCCTACTGGCGACTAAACTTAACCTCGACTGACGCGGCCGGAATCGGCTTGCCGCGCAGTACACTTCGGAGGTTTTTCTCATGAAGTATGTTGATGGCTTTGTGGTTGCCGTACCCGCTGAAAACAAGGAGGCGTACATTGCGATGGCGGCAAAAGCAGCTCCGCTTTTCAAGGAGTTCGGTGCATTGCGCGTAGTGGAGTGCTGGGCAGATGATGTCCCCGACGGCAAACTGACCGATTTTCGCATGGCTGTGAAAGCACAGGAGCATGAAGAAGTGGTATTCAGCTGGATTGAATACCCTTCCAAAGAGGTCCGCGATGCGGCGAATCAGAAGATGATGTCCGATCCCCGTATGAAGGAGTTCGGTGAATCTATGCCATTTGATGGCAAGCGAATGATCTACGGTGGATTTGCGCCCATTATGGAAGAGTGATGTGACTGGCTGTGCGGCGTGCCGCCAGCCATCTCAACATCAACAGCAATGTTAAAGCCGTTTTTCTGCCCACAGAATAAATTCCGCCTTCGGCAGCGCTTTGCTGTAAAGCCAGCCCTGACCGTACTGCACGCCATGCTGGCGTAGCCAGGCTTCCTGATTCTCGGTTTCGATACCTTCCGCCACCATCTCCAGCTTCAACGTTTTCGCTATCTCGATAATATGTGGAGTCACGTTGTTGTACTCCAGTGCATCAACGAACGATTTGTCTATCTTCAGGATGTCGACATCCAGATCCTGTAAATAGCTCAGGCTGGAATAGCCGGTGCCAAAATCATCGATATAGATCGAGTGGCCTGCCTGACGGTATTTAGCAATAAACGGCGCGCTGTTTTTCGGGTCGGCAAACTCGCGTTCGGTTAGTTCCAGCGCGATTTGCGTAGGCTTAAGTTGCCAGTGGTTCACTTTCTGACTTAACAGAGCAGGAAGCGTTTCGGAGGCCAGATCGGCTGACTCAAGATTGATGGATATATGCTGCTCCGGATGCTGACGCAGCCATTTGCCTAAATCTTCAAATACGCTTTCAATAATCAATCGTGTGAGAGGCTCTGTCAGCCCGGTCTCTTGCGCCAGCGCGACGAAAATTTCTGGCGACAGATAGCTTCCGTCAGCCTGTTGCCAGCGAGCCAGTGCTTCAGCCCCGACGACTTTTCCCGTTTTGAGCGAGATAATTGGTTGGTAGTAGACCTTGATATCCCGATGCTGGATAGCGTCCTGTAACTGGTGATGGGGCGACTGTAAGCGGCGCAAAATGCGCAAAACAAAGGCGGCGGTGAGCAAGCCGATAAGGATGCCTGCCGGAAGCCAGATCAGCGCCTGTCGGTGCCAGGTTTTTTGTAACGGCAGGGTAGATGCCCAGGTTACGATCGTGATACCCAGTTCCGGGAAGGGGCGAGCGTTAAAAATATTGCCATCCTTCTGAAAATGGGTAATCGAGCTCTCTTGTTTTACATGCTGTAAAACGTCCGATGGCAGGTTGGCGCTACTGGCAACGACTATGTTGCGCACGGTTCCAATGATAGTGACTTCAATCGGCCATGAGCCAAACGGGATGACGTCAATAAAAGAGCCCGGATCGACCATCACAACATAATGTTCGCTCCCTAATGCCGCCATAAAACGCTTGATACCTAAATCGTTTTGCGTAGTAAGCCATGCGCGATATCCATCAGGTGTGACTTTCATCGCTGATGGAAACGCGGCGGCCTTACTTCTTTTTTCCAGGGATGAGCATTGTGGAACATTATCTTTGAGGTACAGCACTTCCTGAATATAGCGATAGCTATAGGACAAACGACGCATTTCCAGCAAATGCTCGTCACTGCAAGGCACTCCCTGAAAAGCTTCAATATTGCGTAATGCTTTTTTCGCCTGCTCGCCTACGCGTTCCGTACGTAATGCGACTCGAGTTGAGAACATGTCGAGTTCATCGATAAATTTCGTTTCGACCTGACGATGTGCCAGCCACAGGCTTAAACCTACAGGCGCGAGGATGGAAAGGAACAGTACCCCAGTCACCAGGCTTATCAGATGTCGTGTTGTCACAGTGATATCCTTATTTACACAGCGTAGGGAAAGTATATCCGAAACCCCAAAAAGCTATTCGATTGGCATCATATATTTACGGCCATTTATCATCCCGTTTGACTCCCTGTAGCGTAAATCAGGTTGTGGTTTGTACAAGAGTGGTGTATTTTTATGGTTATGTTATAACGTATCAAATTGAGGTTGCTATGAAACCGGATATTCATCCTTTTTATCGTACCGTGGTGTTTCACGATACCAGTGCCAATGAATTCTTTAAGGTCGGTTCGACCATCAAGACTGAGCGTGAAATTGAGTTTGAGGGGAAAATGTACCCGTACGTGACCCTCGATATCTCTTCTAAATCACATCCGTACTATACCGGGAAACAAAAAACCTTTGATAATGAAGGTAGTGCAGCACGTTTCCAAAAACGTTTTGGTCATTTTATTGGCGTTAAGCGGGGTTAAAATGCAGGTACTCAATTCACTTCGCAGCGCAAAACAGCGCCATCCTGACTGCCAGATAGTAAAACGCAAAGGGCGTTTGTACGTTATCTGCAAAACGAATCCGCGCTTTAAAGCAGTACAGGGGCGTAAAAAAAGACGTTAGTTTCTTTGCCAGCATTTCAGGGATTAAAGTGCGTTACCTTCGCAGGAACGCACTTTTTTTATCTGTGCTGAGATGCCGTTACTGGCTGGTCTGGGCGCGGGTAAGCGTAAAGACATCGTAAAACGAGAGTTCGCCTTTGCGCGATATCATCTTTTGCAGCTGTGCTTTATGTTCGCTATCCACGGACGGTGAGTGCAGGATAGTATCGATGAGAGAGGAGGGGACAAAGCGAGTGTTGTACCATTCTCCGTTATAGCAAACTCTAAAATCCAGAACGTCGATATCTTCAAAGCGGTATCGTGGCGCAACGTCGAAAAAGAAAAAGCCGTTGAGTACAACGAACAGCACCACCAGCAGCCATACTGAATCGACTAACGTTTCTGACTGTAGCATCACCGCCAACGTGGCAAACCACGCAACATACATGCCGATAAACAGCCCTGGGTGTTTGCGAATAAAGCTGATGCTAAAGCGCGGTTTGTTATCGCGCTTCTCGCGAATATTTAAGTCGTCGATTGTTTCAGTAAGCAGGCGCTGTATTTCTGTCATCTCTTGCCTTCGTGATATCTGCAAAATTCAGGAGGGATCGCCCTATTTTAAAAGGGGATACCCTTTGAAGAAAGTAACAGATTAACCGCAATTTAGCATAACAGTTACATTTAAGATCACAGCGTTTTGATGATCCTTGCGGGATTGCCCCCAACCACGGTGTTTGCCGGAACGCTTTTAGTGACCACTGCGCCTGATGCCACAACCACGTTATCGCCCAGCGTGACGCCGGGATTGATCACTGCACGGCCACCTATCCAGACATTATTGCCGATAGTCACGGGCTTTCCGAACTCCAGGCCACTGTTGCGCTCGGTAGCATCCAGCGGATGGGTCGCGGTATAGATATGAACGCCTGGTGCCAGCATGCAGTTGTCGCCAATATGAATTGGACAGACGTCGAGCATAACGCAGTCGAAGTTGGCGTAAAAGTCTTTACCAAGATAGATGTTATAACCGTAATCACAACGGAAAGAGGGTTCAATATAGGCTCCCTCACTCTGACCTAACAGATCGTGCAGGATTGCCTGACGCTCATTTTTTTCATCGGGAGCGGTGAGATTGTAGCGATGGATCAACTGACGAGCGCGTAGTCGGTCACTGCGCAGCATTTCATCTGCCGGGCGATAGTATTCGCCGGCGATCATTTTTTGCTTTTCATTACGCATTACGAATTCCCTGTGTACTGAAGGTTATTTCAGCACAGTAAAACGTAATGCAAACAAGGGGAACGTTCCCGCTCCTTTGCTGTGATCATAGTCACGCGATTTGAATTAAATAACCATTGTAAATACGAAAATGGTCAGCCAGACAACGGTACCGCTATACCTGACTTAACCTTGAGTGCAATTAGCGAATGAATTTCCAAACAGAAGTTGGAATCTTGTCGTAAAGCTTATTCATGGTCAATTCAGCAAGGCGATGATCTGCTGCTGAGTAAAATACAGCCAGTTCGTTGTCGGACAATTCATATTTATTTTTTTCAATAACGCGCTCTAGCGTATCAATTGTCTGGCAACGTCGCAGGCGCATCAAATAATCTGTTTTAGTTAATGGTTTATCGGACATAACTCTTACCTATGATTGTAATAATTTTTAACAAGACAAACTAACAGGATTAGCCCTGGTGGCATTGACAAAACAGCGAAACAGTCGATTACCTGACTTCCGCCATTTCTGCAGATCCTGCGTATTAATACCATAACTGCTGAACAACATAAAAGTGTCATCCAAGTATTCATCTATCTGCGCGATCAGCTTATTGTCCTCATTGTACTTAATTTTATAATTAAGTGCGAAGGTTGCAATATGCTCTATCAGTTCATTGAGCTGCAAGCTGGTTGCAGAGGTAGGGTCATTAACCCAGCCATGGTTACTTTGTTCAAGGTTTGCAAGACAGTCATGATACAGAGTTTCGCAGAGAAATTTAAGCTGCGCGATATCATGTCTTTTGGGTGAGTATTCATCCATAACGCATCCCCTTCTTAGTGGCTTAAACTAACCGAACACCTTTCGGGATGGATACAACAACTACCTGGAACTTGCCCGCGACTCCTGATGATTTAACTATAATCTACTCTAAAAAAGATTTCATCGTCATATCACGAAAAATTACAATTATGTAAAATTATGATGCTACGTCATTTTTACATTTTAACAGATAAATGCCGCTATTCGAAATGGGACAATTTCTTTATTCTTCGGGCAATCATCGGGTTATCTTGTTTAGGTTTAGCAACGAAAGGCAACAACCGACAATGTGAACCAGTGGATAGGATTAATCTTAATATTTATTAAAGTAAATAAGAACTCTCGCTGTTTTTTTAAGAATAGCCTTTAAGGCTGCAAGGATTATATCGCTTATTTATCCGATAGAAAATAAACGGAATGGCAATAAGTGATTTTTATGATTTTTCCAGAAAAAAGGCCGCTTGCGCGGCCTTATCTTCAGAGATGTATCAATGATGCTCTACTGAGTGGCTATGCTCAATATCTTCATTTTTGCGGCTAAAGCGGCGGCGTACCACCACAAAGAACACCGGAACAAAGAAGATCGCCAACACGGTTGCCGTCACCATCCCGCCCATTACGCCAGTACCAACGGCGTTCTGTGCACCGGAACCTGCGCCGGAGCTGATGACCAGCGGCATTACGCCCAGAATAAAGGCCAGTGACGTCATCAGGATTGGACGTAAACGCATGCGTACTGCGTCCAGCGTCGCCTCTATCAGACCTTTACCTTCTTTATCCATCAAGTCTTTGGCGAATTCGACGATAAGTATCGCGTTCTTCGCCGACAACCCAATGGTTGTGAGCAGGCCTACCTGGAAGTAAACGTCGTTGGTCAGGCCGCGGAACGTTGCTGCCAGCAATGCACCGATAACACCCAGCGGTACAACCAGCATTACGGAGAACGGAATTGACCAGCTCTCGTACAGCGCTGCCAGACACAAGAACACGACGATCAGTGAAATGGCATACAGGGCAGGGGCCTGGTTGCCGGACAGTCGTTCCTGGTAGGACATACCGGTCCAGTCATAACCGATACCGGATGGCAGTTTGCTGGCCAGTTGCTCCATCATGGCCATGGCTTCACCGGTACTTTTACCCGGAGCGGCCTGGCCTAAGATTTCCATGGACGGCAGACCGTTATAGCGTTCCAGACGCGGTGAACCGTATTCCCAACGTGAGGTAGAGAAGGCGGAGAACGGTACCATCTGTCCATCGCTGCCGCGGACATACCAGTTTCCAATATCTTCCGGCAACATACGGTATTTCGCTTCAGACATGACGTAAACTTTCTTCACACGACCACGGTCGATGAAGTCATTCACGTAGCTTCCGCCCCATGCTGCACCCAGCGTTGTATTAATATCACTAATGGAAACGCCCAGAGCCTGCGCTTTTTCCTGATCGATATCGATCTTGAACTGCGGCGTATCTTCCAGACCGTTAGGACGAACACCGACCAACAGATCAGGATGCTTCGCGACTTCACCAAACAGTTGGTTACGCGCCTGAGTCAGCTTCTCATGGCCCAGACCTGCCTGGTCAATCAACTGGAAGTCAAAACCGGTTGCGGTCCCTAACTCCACAATCGCTGGCAGGTTAAAGGCAAAGACCATCGCGTCTTTGATCTGCGAGAATGCGCCCATTGCACGTTGAGTAATCGCTTCAACTTTGTTCTCTTTACCTGGACGTTCACTCCAGTCTTTCAAAGAGACGAATGCGATACCGGTGTTCTGACCACGACCTGCAAAACCGAAGCCGTTAACGGCAAACACCGATTCAACGTTCGCTTTTTCTTTGGTCAGATAGTAATCCGTCATTTCGTCCAGTACCTTCTGGGTACGCTCTTGCGTTGCACCCGCTGGCAGCTGAGCCATAGACAGGAATACCCCCTGATCTTCATCTGGCAGGAACGAACTTGGCAGACGAACGAACAGATAGGCCATGCCCACAACGATGATCAGATACAGCGCCAGATAACGACCGGTGCTGCGCAGAATACCGCCTACGCTATCGGTGTAATGGTGCGTACTCTTATCGAACATGCGGTTAAACCAGCCGAAGAAGCCTTTTTTGCCTTCTCCGTGATCGCCTTTAGCAATCGGTTTGAGCATGGTCGCACACAGGGCAGGGGTCAGAATCAATGCCACCAGTACAGACAACGCCATCGCGGAAACAATGGTGATGGAGAACTGACGGTAAATTGCACCGGTAGACCCCCCGAAGAACGCCATTGGGATAAATACCGCTGACAGTACCATCGCGATACCCACCAGTGCGCCCTGAATCTGGCCCATTGATTTACGCGTTGCTTCCTTCGGCGGTAGTCCTTCCTCAGCCATTACACGTTCAACGTTCTCGACCACAACGATGGCGTCATCCACCAGCAGGCCGATGGCGAGCACCATCCCGAACATCGTCAGGGTGTTTATCGAGAAGCCGAAAATCGCAAGGACGGCAAACGTACCCAAGAGCACCACCGGCACGGCGATAGTCGGAATCAGCGTCGCGCGGAAGTTCTGCAGGAACAGATACATTACCAGGAACACGAGGATGATTGCTTCCGCCAGCGTTTTCACTACTTCGTGAATAGATATTTTCACGAACGGCGTGGTGTCATACGGGTAAACGATCTTCAGACCTGACGGGAAGAACGGTTCCATCTTCTTCAGTTCATCGCGGATAGCGTTTGCTGTATCCAGGGCGTTAGCACCTGTCGCCAGCTTGATACCCAGACCGGATGCCGGTTTACCGTTGAACTTCGCAATGATGTCGTAGTTCTCACCGCCCAGTTCCACTTTCGCCACGTCACGCAGACGAACCTGGGAACCATCCTGATTCACTTTCAGCAGAATTTTGCTGAACTCATCAGCAGAGGTCAGACGGGTTTGCGCGATGATTGACGCGTTAAGCTGCTGGCCTTTCACCGGTGGTGTACCACCTAACTGACCGGCTGCAACCTGGGCGTTCTGCGCTTTGATGGCGCTGATTACATCAACCGGCGTCAGCTGGAAGTTGTTCAGTTTGTTCGGATCCATCCAGATACGCATCGCGTACTGAGAACCGAACAGCTGAACATCACCCACACCTGAAGTACGGCTGATGGCATCCTTCATGTTGGCGCCAACGTAGTCGGAAATATCCTCCTGCGTCATGGTGCCGTTGGTGTTGATAACACCGACAACCATCAGGAAGCTGCTGGATGACTTCTCAACGCTAACCCCTTGTTGCTGTACTTCCTGAGGCAGCAACGGCATGGCCAGCTGCAGTTTGTTCTGCACCTGTACCTGCGCGATATCCGCATCAGTACCAGACTGGAAGGTTAGGGTGATCTGCACGGTACCCGTGGAGTCACTGTTAGAGGACATGTACATCAGGTTATCGATACCGTTCATGTTCTGTTCGATAACCTGCGTAACAGTATCCTGTACTGTTTTGGCATCAGCGCCAGGGTAGGTCGCGGAGATCGTCACTGCTGGCGGTGCAATAGTTGGATATTGCGCTACCGGCAATTTGAGGATCGCGAGCCCCCCTGCCAACATGATGATAATGGCGATCACCCACGCAAATATTGGGCGATCGATAAAGAAATTAGGCATGTCTTAACGGCTCCTGTTTAAGTTAAGACTTGGACTGTTCAGGCTGGCTACCGCTTTGGCCTTGCTGGTTGTTATCAGCGGTGATTTCCTGCGCTTTTACCTGCGCGCCAGGACGTACTTTCTGCAGTCCAGTAACAATCACGCGGTCGCCCGGCTTAAGTCCATCAGTGACTAACCATTTATCGCCAATCGCTTGTGCCGCGACAATTTGACGAGTTTCCACTTTGTTGTCTGCACCGATAACCAATGCACTGGCTTCGCCACGCGGTGTACGGGTAACGCCTTGCTGCGGAACCAGTAATGCCGTTGGGTTAATCCCTTCTTCCAGACGTGCGCGGACGAACATACCCGGCAGTAAGGTGTGATCCGGGTTAGGGAAGATGGCGCGTAACGTAATCGACCCGGTGGTTTGATCAACCGTCACATCAGAAAATTCCAGCGTACCGGACTGCGGGTATTTAATGCCGTCGTTGGTCACCAGTTCGACTTTCGCTTTGCCGTTCTCTTGCTTCAGCGTGCCGTTGGCCAGCTCTTGTTTCAGGCGCAGGAAGTCGTTGCTTGACTGCGTCACGTCCACGTAGATCGGGTCCAACTGTTGAACGGTCGCCAGTGCGGTCGCTTGACCGTTTTGCACCAGAGCACCTTCCGTAACGGATGATTTACCAATGCGGCCGCTGATCGGCGACGTCACTTTGGTATAGGCCAGATTGATGCGTGCAGTTTCTACCGCGGCTTTCGCGGCGACAACGGCGGCGTTCGCCTGCTGTGCGTCTGCCTGCGCGCTATCGTAATCCTGTTGACTGATGTACTTAGTACCCAACAGTTTCTGATAACGTTTAACCGTCAGTTGAGCGATATTTGCTGCGGCTTGTGCTTTGGCCAGATCGCCTTTTGCGCTTTCATAAGCGGCCTGGTAAGTTGCAGGATCAATCTGATAGAGAGATACACCCGCTTCGATATCGCCACCTTCCGTGAAATTACGCTTCAGGATAATACCGCTAACCTGAGGACGAACTTCTGCAATGCGAAACGCACTGGTGCGACCCGGAAGCTCAGTTGTTATCTGTAGAGGTTCAGTTTTGAGCGTAACAACTCCAACCTCTGGCATCTGCTGGCCCCCTTGTTGGGCCTGTTTGTCGTCACATCCTGTTAGCGCTAAGCTGCCTGAGAGCATCAGAACGACTGCCAGAGGCGTTAACCCTCTGTTTTTGTTCATATGTAAACCTCGAGTGTCCGATTTCAAATTGATCAATGGCTTAAAGCCCATAAACCCATTGCTGCGTTTATATTATCGTCGTGCTATGGTACATACATTCACAAATGTATGTAAATCTAACGCCTGTAAATTCACTGACATATGGCACGAAAAACCAAACAACAAGCACAGGAAACACGACAGCATATTCTCGATGTTGCTCTGCATTTGTTTTCGCAACAAGGGGTATCATCCACCTCGCTTGCGGAGATCGCAAAAGCCGCTGGTGTCACGCGCGGTGCAATCTATTGGCATTTCAAAAACAAGTCGGATTTATTCAGTGAAATCTGGGAGCTAGCAAAACCTAACATTGATGAGTTAGAGACTGAGTATCAGGCAAAATTCCCCGACGATCCACTATCAGTATTAAGAGAAATTTTAATTTACGTTCTTGAAGCTACCGTGACAGAAGAACGCCGACGTTTGTTGCTGGAAATTATATTCCACAAATGCGAATTTGTCGGGGAAATGGCCTCTGTTCAGTTAGCTCAACGCCATCTTTGTATTGAAAATTACGATCGTATCGAACAAACATTGCGACACTGTATGGATGCCAATATGCTGCCGGAAAACCTGAACACCCGTCGCGTGGCGGTCCTGTTGCGCAGCTATATTACCGGAATCATAGAAAACTGGTTATTTGCCCCCGAATCGTTTGATCTGAAAAAAGAAGCTCGGGAATACGTCGCTGTGCTGCTGGAGATGTGCCTTATGTGCCCAACTCTGCGGCTTGGCGTGGCGGAAATCCACTAAACGTTTTGGGCCTGTACCAGGAATTCTCCTGGTCGTTTTGCCTGCTGCTATTCTGCCGGTCACAGCCGTGATATTCTTGCCGCTTGACTATTTTCGGTCACTTTTCCGGTTCAGAAACGTTCATTCTCATGACTATGTTGCAGCTCTATAAACGTTCACAGCATCTTATTGCTATTACCATTCTTTTCTTCATTCTCTTGCTATCTTGCCAGTCGTCTGCTTTTGCGCGGGCGCAACAGAGTGGTGAACTGCCGACGAAAGCGGATATTCAGAGCCAACTGGACGCGCTGAGTAAACAAAAAGATCTCTCCGCGCAGGATAAGCTGGTCCAACAGGATCTCATCGATACCATCGCCACGTTGGATAAAATCGATCGCGTGAAAGATGAGACCGTACAGCTTCGCCAGAAAGTTGCCCAGGCACCGGAGAAAATGCGTCAGGCGACGGATGCGTTAAATTCGCTCAGCGATGTCGATAACGACGATGAAACGCGAAAAACGCTGAGTACACTCTCCTTGCGACAGCTTGAGTCGCGCGTGGCACAGGTTTTGGATGACCTGCAAAGTGCGCAAAACGATCTTGCCGCTTACAACAGCCAACTGGTGTCGCTCCAGACGCAGCCAGAGCGTGTGCAGAATGCGATGTACACCGCGTCGCAGCAAATGCAGCAAATTCGTAATCGACTCGATGGCAACAATGTGGGAGAGGCTGCGTTACGCCCCAGCCAGCAGGTGTTGCTGCAGGCACAGCAGGCGCTGCTGAGTGCGCAGATCGACCAACAGCGTAAGAGCCTCGAAGGTAATACTGTTTTGCAGGATACCTTGCAAAAACAACGTGATTACGTAACAGCTAACAGTAACCGGCTTGAACATCAGCTCCAGCTTCTGCAAGAAGCGGTGAACAGCAAACGACTGACGTTAACCGAAAAGACAGCTCAGGAAGCGGTAACGCCGGATGAAGCCGAGCGTATTCAGTCAAATCCGTTAGTGAAGCAGGAACTGGACGTTAACCATCAGCTAAGTCAGCGTCTGATTGCCGCGACCGAAAACGGCAACAACCTGATGCAGCAGAATATCAAAGTCAAAAACTGGCTTGACCGCGCGCTGCAATCCGAACGCAACATTAAAGAACAGATTGCCGTCCTGAAAGGCAGCCTGCTGCTGTCGCGTATTCTGTATCAGCAACAACAAACGCTGCCGTCGGCGGATGAACTTGCCGATATGACCAACCGGATCGCCGATTTGCGTCTGGAACAGTTTGAGATAAACCAGCAGCGTGATGCGCTATTCCAGAACGATGCGTTTGTCGCCAAACTGGAAGAAGGGCACAGCAACGAAGTGAATGGTGAAGTCCATGATGCCCTGCTGCAGGTTGTGGATATGCGCCGTGAACTGTTGGATCAGCTGAACAAGCAGCTGGGCAACCAGTTGATGATGGCGATTAACCTGCAAATCAATCAACAGCAGCTAATGAGCGTGTCGAAGAACCTGAAAGGGATCCTCACGCAGCAAATATTCTGGGTAAATAGTAACCGTCCGATGGACTGGGACTGGATCAAAGCCTTCCCACAAACGTTAAAAGACCAGTTTAAGTCGATGAAAATCACGGTGAACTGGGAAAAAGCCTGGCCCGCCGTCTTTATTGCGTTCCTGGCGGGGCTGCCACTGCTGCTTATTGCCGGGTTAATCCGCTGGCGTTTGAAATGGTTGAAAGAGTATCAGGCGAAATTAGCCGCCGCAGTAGGGAATCTGCGTAATGACAGTCAGCTCAATACACCAAAAGCGATTCTGATCGATCTGATCCGAGCGTTACCTGCGTGCCTGATTATCCTCGCCTTGGGCCTGATTCTGCTTACCATGCAGTTGAATATCAGCGACCTGCTGTGGGCGTTCAGTAAGAAGATGACAGTCTTCTGGCTGGTGTTTGGTCTGTGCTGGAAGGTGCTGGAAAAAGATGGCGTGGCAATTCGTCATTTTGGTATGCCAGCGAAACAGACAAGCCACTGGCGCCGCCAGATCGTGCGTATTAGCCTGGCGCTGTTACCGCTCAACTTCTGGTCGGTCATTGCTGAGCTGTCGCCGCTTAATTTGATGGATGATGTGCTGGGTCAGGTAGTTATTTTCCTCAACCTGCTGCTGATCGCCTTCCTGGTATGGCCAATGTGTCGTGAAAGCTGGCGTGACAAAGAGTCGCATGGCTTGCGTCTGGTTACCATTACTGTCCTCTCAATTATCCCGATTGCATTAATGGTGCTGACGGCGACAGGGTATTTCTACACCACGTTGCGCCTGGCCGGTCGTTGGATTGAAACGGTCTATCTGGTTATCCTTTGGAACCTGCTGTATCAGACGGTACTGCGTGGATTGAGCGTGGCGGCACGTCGTATCGCCTGGCGCCGTGCCTTAGCGCGTCGTCAGAACCTGGTGAAAGAAGGGGCGGAAGGAGCCGAGCCGCAGGAAGAACCGACCATTGCGCTTGAGCAGGTTAACCAGCAAACGCTGCGTATAACAATGCTGGTGATGGTTGCGCTGTTTGGTATTCTGTTCTGGGCAATTTGGTCCGATCTAATCACCGTGTTCAGTTATCTCGATAGCATTACGCTCTGGCATTACAACGGCACCGAAGCGGGAGCTGCGGTGGTGAAAGACGTCACCATGGGCAGCCTGCTGTTTGCGATTATTGCCTCAATGGTCGCGTGGGCGCTGATCCGTAACTTACCCGGCCTGCTGGAAGTGCTGGTGCTGTCGCGACTGAAGATGCGTCAGGGCGCTTCGTATGCGATCACCACGATCCTTAACTACGCGATCATCGCCATCGGCGCGATGACGGTCTTCGGATCGCTCGGTGTTTCATGGGATAAGCTACAGTGGCTGGCAGCAGCCCTGTCGGTTGGTCTTGGTTTTGGCTTGCAGGAAATCTTCGGTAACTTTGTTTCGGGTCTGATTATTCTGTTTGAACGCCCGGTCCGCATCGGCGATACCGTGACTATCGGTACGTTCTCAGGAACGGTCAGCAAGATCCGTATCCGTGCCACCACTATTACCGACTTCGATCGCAAAGAGGTGATCATCCCGAACAAAGCATTTGTGACGGAGCGTTTGATCAACTGGTCGCTTTCCGATACCACCACGCGTCTGGTGATCCGCATCGGCGTGGCCTACGGTTCGGATCTGGATAAAGTGAAGAAAGTGCTGCTGCAGGCGGCGATGGAACACCCGAAAGTGATGCACGATCCAGAGCCTGCGGTGTTCTTTACCGCCTTCGGTGCCAGCACGCTGGATCATGAACTGCGTTTATACGTGCGTGAACTGCGCGATCGTAGCCACACGGTTGATGAACTGAACCGTGCGGTCGATCGTTTGTGCCGTGAAAACGACATTGATATCGCCTTTAACCAGCTCGAAGTGCATCTGCATAACGCGAAAGGTGATACCGTGACCGAGGTTAAGCGTGACATCATTAAAGGTGATGATCCGACGCCTTCGGTAGGTTAAGTTGCAATCAGGGCGGCATATTTGCCGCCCTGATTGCATTTAGTGCGCCAGCGCGACCAGTTCTTCCTGCGTCAGGCCTGTAAGGTGCGTAATCAGCTCCAGTTCCAGGCCGCGGGCGAGCATTTTTTGTGCGATATTACGCGCTTCAACCTGCCGACCTTCTTCTAACCCTTTTTCCAGCCCTTGTTGTATGCCTTCCACTCTGCCTTTTTCTTCCAACCATTCGGCAATCGTCATCAGCTGTTCCTTGTACTGTGGCGCACTCTGCGCCAGATGGCGGACAAGTACGCCGGGTTCCGTGGTATTTCCTGCTTTAAGCATGTAATTAATCAAAACGTCGATTTGATATTCTGTCAGATGCTCTTGTGTTAAGAGTGTGACCAGTTGATCCAATAGCTCACTCAGATCCCGTCGACGAATATGTTTTTGCAGGAGTTCCAGCATCGCTACCCGTTGATGCTGCAAGATCTGATTATCTGGCATTACGGTCAGGTCTACCAGTGTAAATTCATTGCCGTAAAGCGCTTTCGCAAGCTTTGGTTCGCTCAACAGGTGATGCCAGTTAAGGGTATAAGGCCACGGACTTTCCATACCATGGTAAAACAGGATAGGAACGACCAGAGGTAATGTCTTATGCCCGGCGTTAAGATGGTGTTGCATGGCGGCAATTGCGTAGCGCATCAGGCGAAAGGCCATGAATTTATCGGGCTTACTCTGATGTTCAATCAGTGCGTAAACGTAGCTGGGTCCATGTGTTGTTTGCAGGGAATAGAGGATATCTGAATAGCTGGTATGTAAATCGTCCTCAATAAAGCTGCCTGATTCCAGCGTTAATGTATCCATATCGCATATATTGAGAAATGCTTCAGGCAAATGGATCTGCAAAAAATCTCGGGCAACCTCCTTTTGCGTCAGCATTTGCCGAAAGACCGCGTCGTGGGGTGTTGTGGGGAGTCGTTCCATGATCTGTCCGTTATCGTCGTGATGTTGCGACGACTCTGACACCGAAGCCAATGGCAGACCAGAGGGCAATTAATCAGTTTGCGAGGTGCCTTCCGCAGTTTTAAGTTTGTTTTCATAATCACGCATGACGATCTCCAGCGCGCGTAGCACCGTTCGTGCTGGTAGCTGATTTTCCTCAAGTAAAACAATCAAATCGACGGCCAGTTTGACCTCGTCCGGGGCGTTCTCTAATGACATAAATTCTCCGGGGATTAGCGGGTTAAACGCGCCAGCACGTTTTCTATTCTTGCCAGAGCATGGCGACAGCGCGCCAGTCGCGCCTCGAATGCTTCTACTTCACGATGCAGTTTTTGCTGTTCTTCAAAGCCGGTAGCCTGAGCCAGACGCTCTTTGCGTTCACGCGTCATTTCAACCAGACGGCGTTCAAATTCCTGATGTTGGACCCGCTTGCGCTGCCAGCGCGCCAGACCTGGAGAAGCGCTGTCCCACTCTCGAAGGGACCAACTGGCGGTTTCACGTGAAATCGCCTCTAACTGTGAGGCAAGGTGTTCCGCAAGCCAGGTGATTTGTGGGAGTTGTTGCTGCTCAACGGCGCGACGCAGGGCAGTAAGATTATCGTCAGCCTCATCCAGACAGGCCTGCAGCAACGTGCTGCGCGTGTGAAACAGATGCCTGTCAAAGCGGGCGCTAAGCGTTGTGTGGTGCGCCAGCGGGGCGCAGTGTTGTCGCAAGCGGTTAAGCTGGTTTTCGAGCGTCTGTAACAGCATGGCGGTTTTCACAACAACACTCCGATGAAAATGAGAACCGTTATGCTAAAGTAGCGATTCTCTGTGTTAAGTACTCATATTATGCAACGCATTATTCTAATCATCATTGGCTGGATAGCGGTAGTGCTAGGTACGCTGGGCGTTGTATTGCCTCTGTTGCCGACGACGCCGTTTATACTGCTGGCTGCCTGGTGTTTTGCCCGCTCATCGCCGCGTTTTCACGACTGGTTGCTTTACCGTTCGTGGTTCGGCGGGTATTTGCGCCACTGGCAAAAACACCGTGCGATGCCGCCGGGAGCAAAACCGCGCGCTATTTTGTTGATCCTGGTGACGTTTGGTATTTCACTTTGGCTGGTCAATATGATGTGGGTACGCGGCCTGCTGCTGGTTATTCTCGCCTGTTTACTGATTTTTATGTGGCGGATCCCGGTGATTGATGAAAAACAACAAAAGCAGTAAAGCGCAATAATCGCTGTTGCAATTGTCTCTCACAGCCAGTAAATTCGACCGTTTTCGAGCACAGGCGCAGGTGGTCAAAGGTTAAGCAAGTGTAACCTTGACTCTTACATAGACACAAAATCATTCAAGATACGTCGAGGATGAAGTGTATAGTGCGCCGTGAAGTAATACTGTATTAATCAGGCACAAACTTATGACCGCGACAGCACAGCAGCTTGAGTTTCTCAAAAATAGCATCAAAAGCATCCACGACTACCCAAAACCGGGCATTCTCTTTCGTGATGTCACCAGTTTACTGGAAGACCCGAAAGCCTACGCCCTCAGCATTGAATTGCTGGTTGAACGCTACAAAAATGCGGGTATCACTAAAGTGGTTGGCACCGAAGCGCGTGGCTTCCTGTTTGGCGCGCCGGTAGCGTTGGGGCTGGGTGTCGGCTTTGTTCCGGTACGCAAACCCCGTAAGCTTCCGCGTGAAGTTATTGCTGAGACCTATGAGCTGGAATACGGCACCGATCAGCTGGAAATCCACGTTGATGCCATCAAACCTGGCGATAAAGTGCTGGTTGTGGACGACCTGCTGGCAACTGGCGGCACGATTGAAGCGACCGTGAAGCTGATCCGCCGTCTGGGTGGTGAAGTTACCGATGCTGCTTTTATCATTAACCTGTTTGATCTGGGCGGCGAACAGCGTCTGGAAAAACAGGGGCTGACTTGTTATAGCCTGGTTTCATTCCCGGGCCACTAATTTAGGGCTATCTTTTTTGCCATTTTGGCCCCGGTCAGTGCTCGAAATCCTCACGTACTGCGTGTACGCTCCGGTTTCTGTGCGCTGCCCGAAACCAAACTGACTGCAACGATAACGCCCGAATATAACGTGTCAACCTCGCCGTCGCTGCGAGGTTGTGTTAGCATTATCCCCCTGTGAATCCACCCTCCAGCCTTTCAGAGCCTGCCAATGAGTTATCAGGTCTTAGCCCGAAAATGGCGCCCACAAACCTTTGCTGACGTCGTCGGCCAGGAACATGTGCTGACGGCACTGGCGAACGGCTTGTCGTTAGGGCGTATTCATCATGCTTATTTGTTTTCCGGCACCCGTGGCGTCGGGAAAACCTCTATCGCCCGTTTGCTGGCGAAGGGATTGAACTGTGAAACCGGCATCACCGCCACGCCGTGCGGCGTGTGCGATAATTGCCGGGAAATCGAGCAGGGGCGTTTTGTCGATCTGATTGAAATCGATGCCGCCTCACGCACCAAAGTCGAAGACACCCGTGACCTACTGGATAACGTCCAGTATGCGCCTGCGCGTGGTCGCTTTAAGGTCTACTTGATCGACGAAGTGCACATGCTGTCGCGCCACAGTTTTAACGCCTTGCTGAAAACGCTCGAAGAGCCGCCCGCGCACGTTAAGTTCCTGCTGGCGACTACCGATCCGCAGAAGCTGCCGGTGACTATCCTGTCGCGCTGTCTGCAATTCCATCTTAAAGCGTTGGATGTCGAACAGATTCGCCATCAGCTTGAGCATATCCTCAAAGAAGAGCATATCGTCCATGAACCACGTGCACTGCAACTGCTGGCTCGCGCCGCGGACGGCAGCCTGCGTGATGCGCTGAGCCTGACCGATCAGGCGATCGCCAGCGGCGATGGTCAGGTCTCGACCGAGGCGGTCAGCACTATGCTCGGCACGCTGGACGACGACCAGGCGCTCTCGCTCGTTGAAGCGGTTGTGGCTGCGGACGGCGAACGCGTTATGGCGCTGGTAAACGACGCTGCCGCGCGCGGTATCGAATGGGAAGCGCTACTGATTGAGATGTCGGCTTTGCTGCATCGTATTGCCATGGTTCAGCTTTCGCCTGCCGCGCTCGGCAGCGATATGGCCGCCATTGAACAGCGTATGCGTGAACTGGCGCGAATTGTTCCGCCAACTGATGTGCAGCTTTACTACCAAACTTTGTTAATCGGGCGCAAAGAACTGCCGTATGCGCCGGACAGGCGAATGGGCGTCGAAATGACGCTGCTGCGTGCGCTGGCTTTTCATCCGCGCATGCCGCTCCCGGAACCTGAAGTTCCACGACAGTCGTTTGCCCCGGTCGCACCCACGGCGGTGATGACCCCGACGCAGGTGCAGCAGCAGCCTGCGCCTGCCCAACAGCAACAGAATGTGCCGCTCTCCGATGCCACCAGTCAGGTGTTGGCGGCGCGTAGCCAGTTGCAACGTGCTCAGGGAGCAACCAAAGCAAAAAAGAGTGAACCGGCAGCCGCTTCCCGCGCGCGGCCGGTGAATAATGCTGCGCTGGAAAGACTGGCTTCGGTGTCGGAACGTGTTCAGGCGCGTCCGGCGGTCTCTGCGCTGGAAAAAGCACCGGCGAAGAAAGAAGCGTATCGCTGGAAAGCGACCAATCCTGTTGCAGAAGTTAAAGAAGTCGTTGCCACGCCGAAAGCGCTGAAAAAAGCGCTTGAGCATGAAAAAACGCCGGAACTGGCGGCAAAGCTTGCGGCTGAAGCCATTGAACGCGACCCGTGGGCCGCCCAGGTGAGTCAGCTCTCGCTGCCTAAACTGGTGGAGCAGGTGGCGCTTAATGCCTGGAAAGAAGAGAATGGCAACGTAGTTTGCCTGCACCTGCGTTCCACGCAGCGACACCTAAATTCCAGCGGCGCGCAGCAAAAACTGGCTGAAGCACTGAGTTCCTTAACGGGGTCAACGGTTGAATTGACCATCGTTGAAGATGATAATCCAGCGGTGCGTACGCCGCTGGAGTGGCGTCAGGCCATTTATGAAGAGAAACTCGCGCAGGCGCGTGAGTCGATTATTGCGGATAATAACATCCAGACGCTGCGTCGTTTTTTCGATGCGGAGCTGGACGAAGAGAGTATTCGCCCCATTTGATCGTGAGCCTATTGGTTTGACGGTCGTCATCCCTTAACGTGATTGAGAGAGAAGCCTATGTTTGGTAAAGGCGGTCTGGGTAACCTGATGAAACAGGCCCAGCAGATGCAAGAAAAAATGCAGCAGATGCAGGAAGAAGTCGCCAAGCTGGAAGTGACCGGCGAATCTGGCGCGGGTCTGGTAAAAGTGACCATTAACGGCGCGCACAACTGCCGTCGCGTGGAGATCGATCCAAGCCTGCTGGAAGACGACAAAGAGATGCTGGAAGATCTGGTTGCTGCGGCATTCAACGACGCGGCGCGTCGCATTGAAGAGACGCAGAAAGAGAAGATGGCCTCTGTTTCCTCCGGAATGCAGCTGCCGCCTGGCTTTAAGATGCCATTCTGATGCAAACCAGCCCGCTGTTAACTCAGCTTATGGAAGCACTGCGCTGTCTGCCGGGCGTTGGCCCGAAGTCGGCGCAGCGCATGGCGTTCACGCTACTTCAGCGCGATCGCAGCGGCGGGATGCGTCTGGCACAGGCGTTAACGAAGGCAATGTCGGAAATCGGCCATTGTGCCGATTGCCGCACCTTCACAGAGCAAGACGTCTGCAACATTTGCTCGAACCCGCGTCGGCAGGAAAACGGTCAGATTTGTGTGGTGGAGAGTCCGGCGGACATCTACGCCATTGAGCAAACCGGGCAGTTTTCCGGACGTTACTTCGTGCTGATGGGACACCTGTCGCCGCTGGACGGTATTGGCCCTGATGATATCGGGCTGGATCGTCTCGAACAGCGACTGGCGTCTGAGCAAATCAACGAACTGATCCTGGCGACCAATCCCACGGTCGAAGGAGAGGCGACCGCCAACTATATTGCTGAGCTTTGCATGCAATATGGCGTTGAAGCCAGCCGTATCGCCCATGGCGTTCCGGTAGGCGGCGAGCTGGAAATGGTCGATGGCACCACGCTGTCGCACTCTCTGGCAGGGCGACACAAGATTAAATTCTGAACAAACGGAGGCCGCGACGGCGGCTTCCGCTTGAAATCCTTCCCGCTTGTCCCCATTTCACCCTCAACGTGTTTTTACCATTGAAAATGGCATTGTTGAGGTAGATCTACATGAAAGGACAAGAAACTCGTGGTTTTCAGTCAGAAGTAAAACAACTTCTGCACCTGATGATCCATTCTCTGTATTCCAATAAAGAAATCTTCCTGCGTGAGCTTATCTCTAACGCCTCGGATGCGGCAGACAAGCTGCGTTTCCGCGCCCTGTCTAACCCGGACCTGTATGAAGGCGACGGTGAGCTGCGTGTACGTGTTTCCTTCGATAAAGATAAGCGTACGTTGACCATTGCCGATAACGGCGTGGGGATGAACCGTGATGACGTTATCGATCATCTGGGGACCATTGCGAAATCCGGTACTAAATCTTTCCTCGAATCCATGGGATCCGATCAGGCGAAAGACAGCCAGTTGATCGGCCAGTTCGGGGTGGGTTTCTACTCTGCGTTCATCGTGGCGGACAAAGTCACCGTGCGTACCCGCGCTGCGGGCGATAAGCCGGAAAACGGCGTGTTCTGGGAATCTGCGGGCGAAGGTGAGTACACCGTTGCCGACATCACCAAAGACGATCGCGGCACCGAAATCACCCTGCATCTGCGTGAAGGCGAAGATGAGTTCCTTGATGACTGGCGCGTACGTTCCATCATCAGCAAATATTCCGACCATATCGCGCTGCCGGTAGAGATCGAAAAATCCGAAGAAAAAGACGGCGAGACCGTGGTTTCCTGGGAAAAGATCAACAAAGCGCAGGCGCTGTGGACCCGTAACAAGTCGGAAATCAAAGACGACGAATACAACGAGTTCTACAAGCACATCGCCCACGACTTCACTGACCCGCTGACCTGGAGCCACAACCGTGTGGAAGGTAAGCAGGAGTACACCAGCCTGCTGTACATCCCGTCCCAGGCTCCGTGGGATATGTGGAACCGCGATCACAAGCATGGTCTGAAACTGTACGTCCAGCGTGTGTTTATTATGGACGACGCCGAGCAGTTCATGCCGAACTACCTGCGCTTTGTGCGCGGTCTGATAGATTCCAACGATCTGCCGCTGAACGTTTCCCGTGAGATCCTGCAGGACAGCACCGTCACCCGTAACCTGCGCAGCGCGCTGACCAAACGCGTACTGCAGATGCTGGAAAAACTGGCGAAAGACGACGCGGAAAAATACCAGACCTTCTGGAAACAGTTCGGCCTGGTACTGAAAGAAGGCCCGGCGGAAGATCACGCCAACCAGGAAACGATCGCTAAGCTGATGCGCTTCGCGTCTACGCACACTGACTCCTCCGCACAGACCGTGTCGCTGGAAGACTACGTGTCGCGGATGAAAGAAGGGCAGGAGAAAATCTACTACATCACCGCAGACAGCTATGCGGCAGCGAAGAGCAGCCCGCACCTGGAACTGCTGCGTAAGAAAGGCATCGAAGTGCTGCTGCTTTCTGACCGCATCGATGAGTGGATGATGAACTACCTGACCGAGTTCGACGGTAAGGCATTCCAGTCTGTTGCCAAAGCTGACGAGTCCATCGACAAGCTGGCGGATGAAGTTGATGAATCGGCAAAAGAAGCGGAAAAAGCGCTGACGCCGTTCGTTGAGCGCGTGAAAACCCTGCTGGGCGACCGCGTGAAAGAAGTGCGTCTGACTCACCGTCTGACCGACACGCCAGCCATCGTCACCACCGATGCGGATGAAATGAGTACCCAGATGGCGAAACTGTTTGCCGCTGCGGGCCAGGCCGTACCGGAAGTGAAATATATCTTTGAACTGAACCCGGACCACGTGCTGGTAAAACGCACGGCGGATACCCAGGACGAAGCGCAGTTCAAAGAATGGGTCGAACTGCTGCTGGATCAGGCGCTGTTTGCTGAGCGCGGCACGCTGGAAGATCCGAACCAGTTCATCCGTCGTATGAACCAGTTGCTGGTGTCCTGATACCCGTAATGTAATGCCGGATGGCGTTAACGCTTATCCGGCCTACAGCATCTCGTAATAGTATGCCGGATACGGTGTTTCCACCGCCATCCGGCATTTTCTCGCCTTATTTTTAATTTTCCCACCGTTAACCGTTTCAGCGTCGGGCGTCTTTCTTGAGCCAATTGCGTGATGGTGGTATCGTTTAGCGCTTTTTAAAAAATATCGACAACCTTTAAGGGGATTTTCGTAATGCGTATCATTCTGCTTGGCGCTCCGGGCGCGGGTAAAGGAACTCAGGCTCAGTTCATCATGGAGAAGTATGGTATTCCGCAAATCTCCACCGGTGATATGCTGCGTGCCGCCGTGAAATCTGGCTCCGAGCTGGGCAAACAAGCGAAAGACATCATGGACGCCGGTAAGCTGGTGACTGATGAGCTGGTGATCGCGCTGGTAAAAGAGCGTATTGCTCAGGAAGACTGCCGTAATGGTTTCCTGCTGGATGGCTTCCCGCGTACTATTCCGCAGGCAGACGCCATGAAAGAAGCGGGCATCAACGTGGACTACGTTCTGGAGTTCGATGTTCCTGACGAACTGATCGTTGACCGTATCGTGGGTCGTCGCGTACACGCTGCTTCTGGCCGCGTTTACCACATCAAATTCAACCCGCCTAAGGTTGAAGGTAAAGACGACGTGACCGGCGAAGAGCTGACCACCCGTAAAGACGATCAGGAAGAAACTGTACGTAAGCGCCTGGTGGAATACCATCAGATGACCGCTCCGCTGATCGGCTACTACTCTAAAGAAGCGCAGGCGGGTAACACCAAATACGCGAAAGTTGATGGCACTCAGGCCGTTGCTGACGTGCGCGCAGCGCTGGAAAAAATCCTCGGCTAATTTTTTCGCGTAATAAACCTCTTATCAGGCCTGCCATTATCGCGTAGGCCTGATAAGCGTAGCACCATCAGGCAAATTCTCGTCTTACCTCTCACAGCAATTAGTTCTTCTTTATCGCTTTTCCGCTACAATTATCAACAATTTGAATCGATAAGAGGCGGTAATGCGTCAGACGAAAACCGGTATCCTGCTGGCAAACCTCGGCACTCCCGATGCCCCAACCCCCGAAGCCGTTAAGCGCTACCTGCGCCAGTTTTTAAGCGATCCACGCGTAGTTGATACGTCACCTGCACTGTGGTGGCCGCTTCTGCGCGGGGTGATTTTACCGTTGCGTGCGCCACGCGTAGCCAAGCTGTACCAGTCAATCTGGATGGAAGACGGTTCCCCGCTGATGGTTTATAGCAAGGCACAACAGCGTGCGCTGGCAGAGCGCCTACCAAATACCCCTGTTGCGCTGGGAATGAGCTACGGTTCGCCGTCGCTTGAAAGCGCGGTCGATGAACTGTTGGCAAGCGGGGTTGAACACATGGTAGTGTTACCGCTGTACCCGCAATATTCCTGTTCGACGGTGGCGGCAGTCTGGGACGAGCTGGCGCGTATCTTAGCGCGTAAACGCGGTATTCCTGGCGTTTCATTTATTCGTGATTACGCCGATGACAGCAGCTACATCGATGCGCTGGCGAAGAGTGCCCGGGATTCATTTGCTCAACACGGTGAACCTGATTTGCTGCTGCTCTCCTATCACGGCATTCCGCAGCGTTACGCCGATGAAGGCGATGACTACCCGCAGCGCTGTCGCGATACCACCCGAGAGCTGGTTTCAGCGCTTGGCCTGCCGCCAGAAAAAGTAATGATGACCTTCCAGTCTCGCTTTGGTCGCGAACCGTGGCTGACGCCGTATACCGACGAAACGTTAAAAATGCTGGCGGAGAAAGGGACACAACATATCCAGGTTATGTGTCCGGGCTTCTCGGCAGATTGCCTCGAAACGCTGGAAGAGATAGCGGTACAAAACCGGGAGATTTTCCTCGAAGCTGGCGGTAAACAATATGAGTATATTCCGGCGCTTAATGCCGCACCGGAACATATCGAAATGATGGTTAAACTGACCGACGCTTACCGTTAAAGCTGGGCTCTGAAGTAACGAGCGCCTTCCCGTAATGCATCGTCGGCGGTTTTCATCATTCGCGAATAGTGCAGGAAGGCGTGCAGCGTACCGGGGTACATTTTGTACTGGCAGGGCTGCTGATGCGCCTGCAACGTCTGGAATAGTAAGCGGCTATCGTCAATCAGCGGATCAAACTCAGCGCCAGCGATAAAACACGGTGGCACGTCACGCGTCAGATCGTTATTAAACAGGCAATAATACGGTGACTCGCGATCGTCAGCGCTACGCAGGTACGCGTTTTCGTACATCTGCAAGTCCTCGCGGGTTAACCCATCCCACGCTCCGCCCATCAGCCGTCGACTCAGTGAATCTTGCAGGCCGTAAAGCCCATACCACAACAGCACTCCAGCCACCTTGCCGGAGACAATGCGTTTATCCCGTAGCCACAGCGCGCTGGCAAGCGCCAGCATGGCTCCGGCGGAATCGCCCGCAAAACCGATATGATTCACATTAAGAGAATAGTCGCCAGCGTGCTGATGAAAATACTGGCAGACGGCGGCAATCTCTTCGATAGCTTGCGGGAAACGGGCTTCTGGCGCAAGCGAATAGTCGATACCAATTACCGTGCACTGCGTATAGCGCGCCAGCAGGCGCATAATACGGTCGTGGGTATCCAGATTACCGAGAATAAAACCGCCGCCGTGCAGATAATACAACGTTGCCAGGCTATGAGGCTGCGGTGAGTAAATACGTGTGGCCACGGGGCCGCATGCGGTAGAAATAACGCATTCGCGGGTATTCATCTCTGGGGCATCGGCATTCCACAGCTGCCGTTCATGAATGTAGTGTTGGCGCTGGGCCACGAAGTCATCTGCAGGGGGCCACGGCGGCAGATCGTCGCGATGAAAATTCACCACGCTTTTCATTTCATCCGAAATTCTGTCGAGTACGGGGATCTTGTTTTCCGGCTTCATAAAACGCTCCTTGTGAAGGTGAGTTATTGTAGAAATTAATCCCGTATAAACTGCGATCTCACCGTCTGATATTGAAACTTAGCGCCGCATCGCATGCGTGGCAGGGAATGTGCTACCATGCATCGCTCAGTTAACCACCCGTAAAATCGACCATGAAATTTCCCGGTAAACGCAAATCCAAACACTATTTTCCCGTCAGCGCGCGCGATCCGTTGCTGCAACAAATTCAGCCAGAAAATGAAACCAGCGCAGCCTGGGTGGTGGGCATCGACCAGACGCTGGTGGATATTGAAGCCAAAGTGGATGATGACTTTGTAAAACGTTATGGATTAAGCGCCGGGCATTCTCTGGTGATTGCCGATGATGTCGCAGAAGCGCTCTACCAGGAACTGGTACGTGAAAATTTGATCACCCATCAGTTTGCGGGCGGTACTATCGGTAACACGATGCACAACTACTCTGTGCTGGCGGATGACCGCTCGGTGCTGCTGGGCGTGATGTGCAGCAATATTGAGATTGGCAGCTATGCTTACCGCTATTTATGCAATACCTCCAGCCGTACCGACCTGAATTACCTGCAAGGCGTTAACGGACCGATTGGCCGCTGCTTTACACTGATTGGCGAGTCAGGTGAGCGTACCTTCGCAATCAGCCCTGGGCATATGAATAAGCTACGAGCTGATAGCATCCCTGAATCAGTGATTGCCGGAGCGTCCGCGCTGGTGCTGACGTCCTATCTGGTGCGCTGCGAACCGGGTGAGCCGATGCCGGAAGCGACCATGAAGGCGATTGAATATGCCAAAAAACACAATGTGCCGGTGGTTCTGACCCTGGGCACCAAATTCGTCATTGCCGATAACCCGCAGTGGTGGCAGGCATTCCTGAAAGAGCATGTCTCTATTCTGGCGATGAATGAAGAAGAGGCTGAAGCGCTGACCGGCGAGAACGATCCGCTGCTGGCATCTGACAAGGCGCTGGATTGGGTGGATCTGGTGCTGTGCACGGCGGGTCCGGCGGGTCTGTATATGGCGGGCTTTACGGAAGAAGAAGTGAAACGTAAAACCCAGCATCCGCTGCTGCCAGGTGCTATTGCCGAATTTAACCAGTACGAATTCAGCCGCGCCATGCGCCATAAAGACTGTACCAATCCGCTGCGCGTGTATTCGCACATCGCTCCGTATATGGGCGGGCCTGAGAAGATAATGAACACCAACGGCGCAGGTGACGGCGCGCTGGCGGCATTGCTGCATGATATTACCGCCAACAGCTATCACCGCAGCAACGTGCCTAACTCCAGCAAGCACAAGTTCACCTGGCTGACCTATTCGTCGTTAGCCCAGGTGTGTAAGTATGCTAATCGCGTGAGTTATCAGGTGCTGAACCAGCATTCACCGCGCCTGACGCGCGGTTTACCGGAACGTGAAGACAGTCTAGAAGAGTCGTACTGGGACCGTTAAATCTTGTATAGGCCGGATAAGCGATAACGCTATCCGGCATGGACATTAACTGGCCGTAGCAACTTCACCTGCAGGCGGTGTTTCAATCAGCTCCAGCATGGTGCGGGCGATTTCACGCTCACCCATGACGACCTGGTTGGCGCCGCGTTCGGTAATATATTCCACCTCATCGTCATAATGTGCGCGGGCGATAATCTCAATCGACGGGCATTTCTCACGTGCAGAAGCGACAATTTCACCCGCTTCATAACCATTGGGGATGGTCAACAGCAGCCAGCGCGCGCAATCCAGATGCGCCAGATTCATAATCTCTTCGTTGGCGGCATTTCCCAGTACCGCGCGGATCCCACGCTCGCGCAGTTCATCCACCCGGGTACGCGAGGTTTCGATCACCACCAGCGGGATCCCTGCAGCCATCAATTTCTCACCCAGCAGGCTGCCGACGCGACCAAAGCCAACCAGCAAGGCATGATTGCAGATATCCACCGGAATTTGCTTCTCTTCTTCGATAGCCTCTTCCAGCGTCTGCTCCTCCAGCGTTTCTGTTTTGGCGAGGTATTTTTCTAACACCGCAAACAGCACCGGGTTGAGCATGATGGACAGGATTGCCCCCGCCAGCACCAGATTCTGTCCGGCCTGTGGCAGCAGGTTCAACGCCATTCCCAGACCCGCCAGGATAAAGGCAAATTCACCAATCTGCGCGAGGCTGGTGGCAATGGTGAGCGCCGTGCGTTGGGAGTGACCAAACAGGCGCACCAGGAAATAGGCGGCAAGGGATTTACCAAAGATGATAATCGCCAGCGTGCCCAGTACCGCCAACGGCTGCTGGATCAGAACTAACGGATCGAACAGCATCCCGACGGAGACGAAGAACAGCACGGCGAACGCATCGCGCAGCGGCAGAGTATCATGCGCCGCACGGTGGCTTAGTTCAGATTCATTCAGCACCATACCGGCGAAGAACGCGCCCAGCGCAAAGGAGACATCGAACAGCTCTACTGCGCCAAAGGCGATACCTAAGGCGAGGGCGAGGACAGAGAGGGTAAACAGTTCGCGTGAACCGGTTGCGGCGCTGCGGGCCATAATCCACGGTACCAGGCGACGACCCACCAGCATCATAATCGCGATAAACGCCACCACCTTACCGATGGTAATGCCCATATCGACGGCCAGCGAGGCGAAGCCGACGTCTTCTTTTTCCAGCATCCCGGCGACGGCTGGCAGGAGAACCAGCGTCAGCACCATCATCAGATCTTCGACAATCAACCAGCCAATGGCAATTTGCCCGCGCTGGCTGTCAATGAGCTGTCGTTCTTCAAGCGCACGCAGTAGCACCACGGTACTGGCGGTTGAAAGACACAGACCAAAGACGATACCCACCATCAGTGACCAGCCCAATATGGCGGAAAGCGCCATACCCAGCAGCGTTGCCACCGCTATCTGGGCAATCGCGCCGGGAATGGCGATAGACTTTACCGCCATCAAATCCTTCAACGAAAAGTGCAGCCCCACGCCAAACATCAGCAGAATAACGCCAAGCTCGGCCAGCTCAGGCGCGAGCTTAGTATCAGCAACAAAACCAGGTGTAAATGGACCGGCCAGAACGCCCGCTAACAGATATCCCACCAGAGGAGAAATACGCAGTTTATTGGCAATCATGCCTAATATAAAAGCGAGCACAAGGCCGCCGACAATGGTGGTGATAAGCGGGGTGGCGTGATGCATTCCGTCTCCTTTGGTTGCTGTGATAATCCTAAAAACCCAAACTACGAGTAATAGTTTATGACAATTTTAATGTTTATGTTTATGAATAATTGTTGAATTTTGAAGAAAACGGGATTTTAAGCGTAAAAAAGCACGGATCGGAAAAGTACGGTGATATGTGAGAGGTAAAGGCTGATGGCTACTGCAAGTAATGACGGCCAAAATTTACTTTTGGCCGTCAGAAAATCAGGCTTTGTGTCGGTTATCAGGTAAGAATATGGTCAGTATCCCCAGAAGTGGCAGGAAAGCACATATTTTGTAGACCAAATCGATGCTGGTATGGTCGGCTATCAGCCCTAGCACCGCGGCTCCCAAGCCGCCCATGCCGAAGGCAAACCCGAAAAATAGCCCAGAAACCATGCCGATACGCCCAGGAAGCAGCTCCTGCGCGTAGACCAAAATAGCAGAAAACGCCGATGCGAGGATAAAACCAATGATCACGGTTAAAATCCCGGTCCATTCCAGCGTTGCGTAGGGTAAAACGAGGGTAAATGGCGCAACGCCGAGGATAGAGCCCCAAATAACATATTTTCTGCCAATTTTATCGCCTAATGGTCCGCCAATCACCGTCCCGGCCGCGACGGCAAACAGGAAGGCAAACAGATGAAACTGGGCGTTTTGTACCGATAATCCGAATTTTTGCATCAGATAAAAGGTGTAATAGCTGCTGATGCTCGCCATATAGAAGTATTTGGAGAAAATCAGCACCAGCAGGATGCTTACCGCCAGCACCACTTTATTGCGCGGTAACGGATTTACGATGGCGACTTTCGGTTTTCCTTTACTCATCCGATGCTGCGCGGCATACCAACGGCTGATTTGTGCCAGGACGACAATCGCTAATAACGCAGCCAGAACAAACCAGGCCACATTACCCTTACCATATGGCGCGATGATGACAGCTGCCAGCAAGGGTCCCAGAGAGCTGCCGAAGTTGCCGCCAACCTGGAAAATTGACTGCGCCAGGCCGTGACGACCGCCGGAGGCCATGCGCGCCACGCGGGACGATTCCGGATGAAATACCGAAGAGCCGGTGCCAACCAGCGCCGCGGCGAGCAGCACCATATGGAAACTACCGGCCATGGCCAGCAAAACAAGCCCACTCAGCGTGAAGCACATCCCAATGGGCAGCGACCACGGCATCGGGTATTTGTCCGTCCAGTAACCCACCACCGGTTGCAGCAGCGAGGAAGCAAGCTGGAAGGTTAGGGTGATCATCCCGATCTGCATGAACGTTAGCGAGAACTCTGACTGCAATAGCGGATAAATCGCCAGGATCAGCGACTGAATCATATCGTTTAGCAGATGGGAGAGGCTGATCGCTCCTAAAATGCCAAATGAGGTGCGTGCTTTAGCAACCGACGCTGACGCGCCAGCCACAGGCTGGGTTGGTTCACTTATTGCCATAGAAAGTCACTTCTGTTTGGGTTGCGATTATGAGGGTAATCTATTTTGTTATTATTACCTGACTAACATACCTGCGGAAGGTGTTTGAAGGAAGTCTCATTTCTGAAAACATTTTCGACTATTATTTCATATCATTGTAATTTCAGTCGTTGATTTTGGCTCAGGGAGAGAAATATGAAGTTTTTAAAACGGGGCGTGGCGCTGGCGCTATTAGCCGCATTTACGCTGGCAGGTCAGCCTGCACAAGCGTACGAAAAAGATAAAACCTACAAAATTACCATTCTGCATACCAACGATCATCACGGTCACTTCTGGCGCAGCGAATACGGAGAATACGGACTGGCGGCGCAAAAAACGCTGGTGGACGGTATTCGTAAAGAGGTGGCAGAGGAAGGGGGCAGCGTACTGCTGCTTTCCGGTGGCGACATTAATACCGGTGTACCGGAGTCCGATCTGCAGGATGCGGAACCTGATTTTCGTGGGATGAACCTGATTGGCTATGACGCGATGGCGGTCGGAAACCACGAGTTTGATAATCCCATGACCGTACTGCGCCAGCAGGAAAAATGGTCCAAATTCCCGTTTCTCTCGGCCAATATCTATCAGAAAAGCACCGGCGAGCGTTTGTTTAAGCCGTGGGCCATCTTTAAGCGGCAGGATTTAAAAATTGCCGTACTCGGTTTAACCACCGACGATACGGCAAAAATAGGCAACCCCGAGTTCTTTACCGATATTGAGTTCCGTAAACCTGCTGATGAAGCCAAACTGGTTATCCAGGAACTGAATATGGGTGAAAAGCCAGACATCATTATCGCGACCACCCATATGGGACATTATGACAACGGCAACCACGGCTCGAATGCCCCTGGCGATGTCGAAATGGCGCGTAGCCTGCCGGCGGGATCGCTGGCGATGATTGTCGGTGGTCACTCGCAGGATCCGGTGTGTATGGCTTCAGAGAACAAGAAGCAGGTTGATTACGTACCAGGTACGCCGTGTGCGCCAGACAAGCAAAATGGGATCTGGATTGTGCAGGCGCACGAGTGGGGGAAATATGTGGGCCGGGCGGACTTTGAGTTCCGTAACGGCGAAATGAAAATGGTCAACTACCAGCTCATTCCCGTCAACCTGAAGAAAAAAGTGACCTGGGACAACGGTAAAAGTGAGCGCGTACTCTACACCCCGGAAATAGCTGAAAATCAGCAAATGCTTTCGCTGCTGACGCCGTTCCAGAATAAAGGTAAAGCGCAGCTCGACGTGAAAATAGGTAGCGTCAATGCGCGCCTCGAAGGCGACCGAAGCAAAGTCCGTTTCGTGCAGACCAACATGGGACATTTGCTGCTGGCTGCGCAAATGGCGCGAACCAGCGCTGATTTTGGCGTGATGAGCGGCGGTGGCATCCGTGATTCCATCGAAGGCGGCGATATCACTTATAAGAGCGTGCTGAAAGTACAGCCGTTCGGAAACATCGTGGTGTATGCCGACATGAGCGGGAAAGAGGTGATTGACTATCTGACCGCCGTGGCGCAAATGAAGCCGGACTCCGGGGCCTATCCGCAGTTTGCTAACGTCAGCTTTGTGGCGAAAGACGGCAAGCTTAACGATTTGAAAATCAAAGGCGAACCCGTTGACCCAGCCAAAAACTATCGTATGGCAACGCTAAGCTTCAACGCAACCGGCGGCGATGGCTATCCGCGAATTGATAACAAACCAGGCTATGTGAATACCGGGTTTATTGATGCAGAAGTGCTGAAAGAGTTCGTGCAGAAGAACTCACCGCTGGATGCCAGTGTGTATGAGCCGAAGGGTGAAGTTACCTGGCAGTAATAGGGCTATTTTGTTCGCCATTTTGAACGCGGGCAGTGCTCGGAATCCTCACGTACTACATGTACGCTCCGGTTCCTGCGCGCTGGCCGAGTCCAAACTGCCTTCACCAATAACGCCCTGTTGAGTATTCGGTTTGTAGGCCTTAAAGCTGCGCGCCATCAGGCAATCAGTCTATAACCGCTTAATCGCGACGAGCGATGTCGGCGAATTTCGCATCCAGAATTTTCGCCAGGTCGCCCGCTGCCAGTTCGATATCCAGCCCGCGTTTGCCGCCGGAAACATAAATGGTGTCAAACGTCTGGGCAGGGGCATCAATGAGCGTTGGCAATCTCTTTTTTTGTCCTAATGGGCTGATCCCCCCCACCAGATAACCGGTGGTTCGTTGCGCAACCATTGGATCGGCCATATCGACCTTTTTAGCCCCCAGCGCCTTAGCGACCTTTTTGAGATCCAATTGACCGGCTACAGGCGTGACCGCAACCGCCAGATGCTTCATATCGCCATTCACGGCAACCAGCAGCGTTTTGTAGACCTGGTCCGGATTCAGACCTAACTTGCGTACCACTTCATCACCAAAGTTCGTCTCGGACGGGTCGTGATCGTAGGTGTGAATCTGGAAAGAAATTTTGTTTTTTTCGAGTAATTTAACGGCGGGTGTCATAGCAATTTTCCTGGACCAGACAAAATACGACTCAAGCATACGCCTGATGTCTGTCTAAAAAATAGTACCATCTTGCGCAATAGTATTGGCAGGATGATGACTTTGAGCGACAATCGAACTACACCGATGCTTTAAGCATTGGGATCATAATAATGATGAAATTCCTCTTTGACGGGCCAATAGAAATATTGGCCATTTTTTTTACCGTAACATCTCCGGCAAATTTCCCTCTCCGTACAGATGCAACGCGCCAACGGCCACGACGTAATGACCAGCAGGCATCGCCCTGAGCCGATCGCGCCAGGCTGTGTTGCGTTGATGCATCAATACGTCATACAACGACTGGCTAAAGGTATTGGGAAGCGTCAGTTCGCTATTGCGTGGCGGTGTTTTAAGCCACCAGCCCATCATCTGTTGCAACAATCTGGCATTGGTATGCCAGTGCGTCAGAGTATCGTCCAACAGAGCCAGTCCGTTATCAGGCAACTGACATAACAGCTCGATTTGACTGGATGCGCCCTCCAGTTCGATAACGGGTTTATGCGCTTGTTTTGCCGCTTTCAGCAATTGGTAATCAATCCCGTATTCTGCCCGTAGACCCAACTGCTGTGCCTGTGTCGCCTGTAATACCATGGCGATTTGCCACAACGGCTGAGTAGATAACAGCGATGGGGAAATACCCAGTTCGTTGGTGACTTTACGCAGGTTTTCTAACTGCTCCGGGCTGATACGTTCTTCGAGTGCGGCAAATGTAGGAAGGTTAGCAAACGGCGCGTCGTCACCGGAAACATCCGCTTCGACAATCAGCGCGTCGGCATGGTTGAGTTTTTTGAGTAATTTGGCAGGCAGAGGTGCCATATCGCGACTGCCCATGTGAATACTGCCAATCAGATGAAAATGGCGGTTGCCGGGCAATGAAATGTCGATGGCAGGCCAGGTATAGTGGTTGCCGCGTAGCGCGGTGAAAAATGTTTTTACCCGGTATAACAGATCCATACGACCTCCCTAAGTAGACTTTCATGCTAGCGCGAGGTCCGGGAAGGTGCAATGCGCGAATTGCCGGATGGCGACGCGAAATCGTCTTATCCAGCCTACAATGTTACCTGCACTTTGTAGGCCGGATAAGCGTGAGCGCCATGCGGCAGAGGGTTACTCTTTCGGTTTGAAGCGCAGCAGTCGGTTAGCGTTGCTCACCACAGTAATGGAGGAGAGCGCCATCGCCGCCCCGGCAACGACCGGATTCAGCAGTGTTCCGGTGAACGGCCACAGGATCCCCGCGGCAACGGGAATACCGATGCTGTTATAAATAAACGCGCCGACCAGGTTCTGCTTCATATTACGCAACGTTGCCCGGGAGATAGACAGTGCATCCGCAACACCCATCAGGCTATGGCGCATCAGCGTAATCGCGGCGGTTTCAATCGCTACATCGCTGCCGCCACCCATGGCAATCCCTACATCGGCCTGAGCCAGCGCAGGTGCATCGTTGATACCGTCACCCACCATGGCAACCTGACGCCCCTGGCTTTGCAGACGTTTAATCGCCTCGGCTTTACCGTCCGGCAGAACACCGGCAATCACCTCATCAATACCGGCTTCTTTGGCAATAGCGTTAGCCGTGGTCGGGTTGTCACCGGTAAGCATCACCAGACGATATCCGTTGCGGTGCAGGCGCTGAAGTGCTGCCACGCTGTCGCTACGCAGCGGATCACGCACCGCTAACAGAGCAGCCGCTTTACCATCAATCGCCAACAGGACCGGGGTTGAACCCTGGGATGCCTGAGCGGTGATTTCAGCTTCCATTTCAGTGGTATCTACCTGTTGCTCATTGAGCAGCGCCTGGTTGCCCAGCAGCAGCGTATGACCTTCCGTTTCACCGCTTACGCCTAAACCGCGCAGCGTACGGAAACCATTGACCTGTGGCAGCGTAACATCACCGGCTTTGTCCAGTATCGCTCTGGCCAGCGGGTGGCTGGATCCCTGTTCAAGGGCTGCTGCCAGACGAATTGCCAGTGCTTCATCGGTGTTGCCAAACGTTTTGATGGCGACAACCTGCGGTTTACCTTCAGTCAATGTCCCGGTTTTATCAAATACGACGGTGTCGAGCGTACTGGCACGCTGCAGCGCATCGGCATCACGTACCAGAACCCCAAACTCAGCGGCACGACCCACACCAGAAATAATCGACATTGGTGTTGCCAGGCCCAGCGCACAAGGGCAGGCAATAATCAGTACGGTAGTGGCAATCACCAGCGTATAAACAATTTGTGGTGCCGGCCCGAAGAAATACCAGATTGCCGCACTCACCAGCGCAATGACGACGACGACCGGAACGAACACTGAGGAGATACGGTCGGCTAGTTTGCCAATCTCCGGTTTACTGCTTTGCGCCTGGCGCACCATACGAATAATGCGTGAAAGCGTGGTGTGGCTGCCAACGGCACTGGCGCGGAATAGCACGCTGCCGTCCTGTACGACCGTACCGGCGTGGACGCTATCGCCTTCGCCTTTTTGTTGCGGAATAGGCTCTCCGGTCAGCATGGCTTCATCCAGCCAGGCTTCGCCCTGAGTGATTTCGCCATCTACCGGAACGCGGTCACCGGTGGTCAGGCGCAGCAACATTCCCGCCTGAACGTCTGCCAGCGGCACGTTCTTTTCACCTTCGTCAGTAACAACACGCGCGGTCGGCGGCGTCAGATCGAGTAATTTTTCCAGTGCTTTGGACGAACGCTGGCGAGCCCGCGCTTCCAGCATGTGCCCGAGGTTAATCAGACCGATAATCATCGCACTGGCTTCATAATAGAGGTGTCGCGCTTCCATCGGGAACCATTGCGGCCAGAGGTTGACGCTCATGGAATAAAGCCATGCCACCCCCGTACCCAGCGCCACCAGCGTATCCATAGTCGCGGTGCCGTTCATCAGGCTTTTCCACGCGTTGCGGTAAAAATGACCGCCCGCGAAAACCATCACGGCAAGCGTTGCCAGACCAATCGTCAGCCACAGGCTGCGGTTGTCGGCAGTGACCATCATGTTTTCGCCAATCATTCCCCATACCATGACAGGGATACCCAGCAGCAGCGCGACGGCCGCCTGCCAGCGAAAACGTTTCATGGTTGCTACGGCGGTTTCTTGCTGACGCTCGCGGCGCTTAACATCATCTTCAATGGCTTCTGCGCCGTAGCCCGCTTTTTCCACCGCTTTCACTAACTGGTCGGCGGACGCACTGCCCATTACCAGCGCAGTACGTTCCGCCAGGTTTACCCGTGCCTGCGTGACACCCGGTACGCTTTGCAGAGCATCTTGTACGCGGATAACACAGCTGGCGCAGCTCATGCCGTTTAACAGCAACTGTTGGCTGTCATCATCAGCCGTAGCTGCCGGAAGCTCGGAAGGGACCGCTGCCAGTGCTTCCGACGGGATTGATGACTCCGTCAGCGGTTTAGCCTTTGGGTGGCTTAACTCCGCGCCGTAACCGGCTTGTTTAATGGTTTCAATCAGCGCTTCAGCACTGGCGCTCCCGGTGATGTGCGCTTCAGTCACAGTGACATCCGCTTGCTCAACGTCCGGGCGTTGCTCCAGACTTTCTTTAACGCGTTTTACGCAGTGACCACAGGACAAGCCGTCTAGGGTTAGATCGATTGTTTGAGACATAACCAACTCCTTTATTGCAGGATTAACTGACTGTGATAAAGGTTAAACCTTCCATCTAGGGGAAGGTCAAGGGAGTTTTTAGAAAAGGTGCAAAAAGGGCGTAAAGGAAGAAAAACGGGAACGTCAGGTCAGCTCGTTCCCGGTCTGTTATTGATTGAGAACGATAAGCGGCGTTCGATGCTGCGGTTCATTCATCACCGTGAGATCGGCGCCGTACAGTGCATTTAGTGACGATTGCTGCAGAACATCCTGCGGACGACCGTTATCAACTATCCTGCCGCGTTCCATCAATACAACGCGGTCAGCATAGCGCGCCGCAAGGTTGAGATCGTGCAGGACGCAGCAGACGCTGAACTGTCGTTCACCTACCAGACGACGCAGCAGACGAAAAAGATGCTGTTGGTGGTGAATATCCAGGGCGGAGGTGGGTTCATCGAGAAACAACCATTTGGGCCTGGGTTCGGGCTCCCAAAGTTGAACCAGCAGACGCGCCAGCTGTACCCGCTGTTGTTCTCCTCCCGACAGGTGCCGGTAATCGCGCGCGGCCAGCGCCTGGCAGTCACACAACGTCATGATGTGCTCCGTTTCATCGCCCGTGTTGCGCGTACGATACGGATGCCTGCCCATGCGGATGACCTCCTGCACGCTAAACGGGAAGGCCATATGACTGTTCTGGCGCATCACAGCACGGGTTTTTGCCAGCTCGGTGATTGGCCACTCGTTCAGCGGCTTGCCAAACAAGCTACAACGCCCGCTGTGGGGCTGCAGATAGCCCGTAAGCTGGCGGAGTAACGTCGATTTTCCGGCCCCATTCGGGCCAAGAATCGCGATGATTTCTCCATCAGGTAGCGTCAGGGAAACGTCATCGGTCAGTCGTCTGCCCTGAATGTGGTAGACCAGATTTTCAGCGACGATCATGACATCCTCCGGCTACGCAGTATTAACCACAGGAAATACGGTCCACCGATCAGGCTGGTTAACAGACCAACGGGCATTTCGGCAGGCTGAACAAGTGTGCGGGCCAGCGTGTCGGCAATCAGAAGTAAACAGGCACCGGCCAACGTAGAGCAAGGAATCAACCAGCGATGATCGGCGCCGGTAGTCATTCTGATCAGATGCGGGATCACCAGGCCAATAAAGCCAATCACGCCGCTGACGGAAACGGCAGCGCCAACCAGGAGCGAGCTGAGCAACAGTAACTGCTGGCGCTTACGTTTGACGTTTACGCCGAGGTAATGCGCCTCTTCATCACCCAACTGCAGCAAATTAAGCGTTCCCGCCATACAGACGGTGACTGCAATGGCTGGAAGAACAAACGTGCTGGCAACCAGCAGCGTTGGCCACTGGGCCTGGCCGAGATTCCCCATCATCCACAGCGTAAGTTGACGTAGCTGCTGTTCGTCGCCCACATAGCTCAGCACACCAATAGCCGAACCGCACAGAGCATTGATAGCGATACCTGCTAACAGTAGTTGCATCATTCCGCCGTGGTTATGACGCTGACTTATCAGGAAAATAATCGTGCAGACCACCATGCTGCCCGCGACGGCAAAAATCATCTGCTCATACAACACCAGCACTACGGGGAATGAAAATGGGATAACTATCGCGATGCCGACCATCAGCGCGGAGCCGCTGCTGACGCCAAGCAGGCCGGGATCGGCCATTGGATTGCGAAAAAGTCCCTGCATAATGACCCCTGCCGTAGCCAGCGCAGCACCGACCAAAACGGCCAGCAGTACGCGGGGCAGGCGGATGTTCAACCAGATATCTCGGTATTCGTCGTTGAACAGGGCGCTGAAGCTAATGTTCAACGCCCCCTGGCTGGCACCGAACAGCATCAGAGCGACCAGCAAGAGAGAAAGGCCCGTCAGAATGCTGACGGAAGAAAGCGAGTCCTTAAGCACGCAACGCTCCATAACGTCTTTGCGGCGCGAAGTTTCCGCGCCGCGAGGGGTTTACGCGGGTTTCAGTCCCGGCTCAACTAAACTGTAAATCTGGTTATTGAGTGTCGGCGCCGTGGCCAGTTCGTGAATGTGCCTGGCAACATCCGCGCGCATCACAAAGCCATGACACTCCTCGGCCTGTATGCGTTGCGCCAGACCTGTGGCTTCACCATTCAGCAAACCGCCGGGGCGGAGAATGGCGTAGTCCAGTAGACTGGTTTGTAGCCAGCTTTCAGCCAACGATTTTTCCCGTACGGCCTGGCCAAATGCGGCCCTGGCGCGTGGGGACAAAAAGGGCCAACTGTCGCCACAGCCCAGAGAGGTAACCAGAATCATGCGTTTGATCTCAGCTTTTTCTGCTTCATCAATGACGGTTCTGTGCGCCAGATAATCCTGGGCACCGCCCATGGAGGAGATCACCGTGGCATGCTGACCCGCTGCACGACAGGCGCAGGCGGTGACCTGGCTGTCGCAGGCGTCGCCAATAAAGACCTGCACACCTTTTTCCTGCAGCCCGGCAGCAACCTGGGGATTGCGAACGACAGCAATCAACGGACGATGCTCCGCCAGTGCGAGCTCCAGCGTTTTCGCGCCGACGCCGCTTCCACCTGCACCAAAAATAAGCCATGGAGCCATCAGGCATGTTCCTTTAAAGATGAGGACAACGTGTGAAAGGCGCTGACCTGTTCGGCCAGCAGCTGTCGATGCTCATCGCGACCGAGGAAAATTTTGAACATAGCGCTACCCGCCTGGTTGAAGAAGAGAATGGACGCAGTGTCCATTCCCATAAATTTGCGTTCAATCAGGGCAATATGCGTGCAGTTTTCTGCCTTGATATGACCGGTCATGCCTTTTTTGCCGCGCAGGTTGAAGTAACCGTGGCGGTGGAATCCGGAAGGTAATTCGCCGGTGAATTCCAGAATGACATCAGCAGTATGGACCAGGGTGGTGACTTTGCCCCATTCGCAGACGGTTTCCCAGACGGTATCAAATTGACTGCCGGAAACCAGCGTTGGGGAAGGGAGGTTTTTCACTACCTCCAGCAATGTAGTGTTGTACTGGGCTGCGATAGCTTCCAGCGTACCGTCCGGCTCAGTTTTCAAAAAATCCTGTAAAGAGACATGGCTCATTATTCACTCCTTTTATGGTTGCTCTACCGCAATGCGCGGCGCGTTAAGTTCCTGAATCAGTTCATCAAGAGACTGCAAAATATTGCTCGCCCAAAAACGCCCTTCATTGGTCAGGCGTACACAGGTGCTGGCATCTCGCGTCAGTCCTGCGTGATGCCATTGGGTCAGTAGCGGGGCCAGTTTTTGTGCATGAGGGGTCAGCTCATCCAGCGGAATGCGGGCCGTCTCAATACCGGCCTGGAGAGTGTGTCGCCACTGGAAACCACGCTCGGCGGTGCGCATCATCATCATTAGCGGTTTTTTTCCGGCGGCGATAGATTCATGCCATGTATTCAGGTTGCGCTCGACCATCCAGGAATAGCCATTGACTGACCCTCCTGCGCCAGAGCCGAATGCCAGACAGTCTGCACCCTGTTTAATCAGCAGGTTGTACAGATTGCGTTCCCGTGTGGTACGCGCCCAGTGGCTGTTGCTGATGCAGCGCCAGCCCGCGCTGTCCATGAAATCGCAGCCCTGAAGATAGAGATCGCGGCGTTCGGCGGGAGAGGGAACGGTTGTGCGCCCGGTTTCAACCGCTTTGCCAAGCGGTGTATTAGGGATCAGATTCAGCGCATAAAGATCTACGCCGTCGAGGCCGATGTCGCGGGCAATCGCCAGATCCTCGCCCCACAGTTTTGCGTCTTGTCCTGGCAGACCAAACAGCAGATCGCACACCACGGCGGCACGATCTCGTTTTACCAGTCCCTGCATAAAGGCCGTCGCGGTCGGGCCGTCCGAAGTACGCGCCATTTTCTTGCGGATTCGGCTGTTAAAAGACTGAATACCGATTGAAAATCTATTGGCGCCAGCGTCAAGGCAGGCATCAATTCGCGCATCGTCAAAATTGAGCACCCGTCCCTCAATGGTGATTTCGCAGTCCGGCGCCAACGGTAGCTTGTCACGCAGCGCGGTAATGATTCTGGCCAGGTCCTGTGCAGACAGCGCAGAAGGCGTACCGCCGCCAAAATAGACGGCGTGAATGGGGGCCGACTGATGTAATGCGCTATCAGCTTCCATCTCTATTTCGCGCAACAGCGCGTTGGTGTAGAGGGCGCAGTTGTCTTCTTCAAATCGGTTTTGATAAAAACCGCAGAAAGTACAATGTGTTGCACAAAAAGGAATATGCAAGTACACCAGCCGTTTACGCGGTGGGGTTGGCTGGTTGATGACCTCCTGCCAGGTCTGTGACAATAGCTCTTTGGCAACCGGGATCGCCCCACGCCAGGGCATCGTGGCGCGGCGATCCTTAAATGGCTGACTTCCCTCGAGCGCAAAATGCGCGGTGAGATCCAGCGAATGTTCAGTTTTCATTCTTCTTAATAAATCCAGTTAGTGAGGCCAGAATTGCTGGTGCAGGGCTTCAACCGCATCGGCGACGCGTGGTCCCATTCCCAGAATCAGCGCCTGGTCTACCGCCACAATGCGCTGGTTTTTCCAGGCCGCAGTGTGGGTAATACCGGCAATCGCGCTCAGGCGAGCCAGACCGCCATCGACCATTTGCGACGTCACCACGATCACCTCCGGGTTGGCGGCGATCAGTGACTCCGCGCTGTAGCTTTTATACTGCGCATGGGTGGCGACATTTTGTGCGCCTGCGAGGGTCATAATGGCATCGGCAACGCTGCCTTTTCCGGCGATCTGAGGTGCGCTGCCGCCAGCAGAGAGAATGAACATGGCTTTGACCGGCGCGTTTTTCGCCGCCACGCTGTGCTTAATACGCTCCAGACGTTGCTGCAGGCGATTGACTAGCGCCTCACCTTGGTCAGGAATGTGCAGTGTTGTAGCCAGTTCTCGAATGTTGGCGTACATCTGTTCGACGGTGGCCGGTACGCGCGGCAACGTCACGACGTTAACCTTTTGCGCCCGCAACTGATCCAACACGATTTGGGGACCTGCATCCTGCCAGGTGATAAAACTGTCCGGATGGAGCGACAAAATGCCCTCGCTGCTTAACTGCTTCCAGTAGCCGATATGCGGGAGTGCGGCAGTTTCGGGCGGATACGAGGTGGTTTCATCAACGCCAACCACCCGGTTGCCGACGCCCATGGCGTATACCAGTTCACTAAGCGAGCCGCCCGCCACCACCAGGCGGTCGGCGGACTGGGCACTGAAAACGCAGGCGAGGCTCAGTAAGCCAATCATGAGTTTTTTCATCGTCAGAAATTCCACGCAAAGCCAACGGCGGCATTGAAACCAGCATCTGGAATAGATTCATGTGCGGTTCTGTAACGCTTATCGGTCAGGTTGTTGAGCGCGAGGTTGACCTGATACTGGTCCTGCGGACCGAACTCGGTGTTGAATGCGAGGTTAAGTGTGGCCCAGCCTGGGTAGTTGATTTCCGTGGTGCCGGTATTATCTTTAGCGCTGGACGCCGCGCGGATAAAGGCATCGGACGTCACGTTAGCGACATTCATCAACCAGGTATGTTTCAGGCCGACACGCCCGGTCAGCGTGGGTTCGCCGGTATCCCAGGTTTTTAGGGTATTGCCTTCGTACTGACGGCGAATGAGATTACCGCTCAGGTAAGGTGAAACCGCCCAGCCGTTGTATTCTGCGGTGAGTTCCATGCCCCAGGTTTTGGCCCGATCGATGTTTTCGTAGTAGTAATAGCCGCCCCGTGAAGAGGTGGTATTACCGCTGCAAACGGGTTGGCCTGAACAGGCCAGGCTGGCGATATAGTCTTTGGCTTCGGAGTAATAAATGGCGCCGTCAATCAGCCACATATTCCCTTTATACCGTGCGCCCAGCTCATAGTTATTCGAGTGTTCCGCCTTCAGGTTTGGGTTGCCGTAGGTCACGCTTCCGCCTGCGGACGTCTGCATAAACAGCTGAGTCAGCGTGGGGAAAACATAGCCCTGGGCATATGCTGCCCGGAGTTCAAGATCTTTAAAACCGGAATAGCGTAGGCTGGTTGAGGTCACCAGTTCATCATCGTGTACTGAATTTCCCCCGGTGGAATGCCAGGTGCTGCCGCTGCTTTGCAGGGTTTGCGTATCGTTGCGATTGAGCTTCGAAGACAGCCAGTACTGGCGTGCGCCTACGGTCCAGGTCCAGTCATCGGCAAAGCGCCAGTCGTTTTGCGCGAACAATGAGGTGTTGCTTTGCTCCGCTTCGTTGTATGACAGGGTGCGGGTTTGCGTATCGAAGAAGCCGGTAGCTGCGGTCTGGCGCGTACTGCCGTCCGTGTCCTGTTTGATTTTGTCATGCTGATATTGAGTGCCAATCACCAGCTCGTTGTTCGCGGGAAGGGAGAAATTGCCCTGCAGCGTTACCCCCTGGGTATACTGTTTGTCGTTGGTATTGGTTTGATTGTTTATCGTCAGCGCTTTAATCGCCGGGCTGGGGATTACCTGAGTCGTTTTGACCCGGTTTTCAAATTTGCGCTCTATTGTCTGGGTGTATGCGTCAACATGGATTTTCTTCAGGTAATCCCCGCCAGCCGCGTAGTCGTAGAAAAGACCGATTTTCTCGCGTTCCAGCTTAGGTATTTTGACGCTAAAGTCGTCGAACTGGCCCTCTGGATCGTCAAACCAGGTTTGAGTAGACAGTTTGTAACGATCGAGGGAGAGTCCGATTTTATGGCGATCGAAATTGTAGCCAAGCCACACGCCCTGGCCGTTATTACGGAAATTGGTGTCGGGCAATCTCCCGTCAGGCGTATCGCGGTCCCCCTGGTCGGAGTAGCTGCCATTGATGCGGTAGTCAAAGTTTCCGATGCTGCCCCAGGCTGCTGCTGACTCTTCCCATCCTGCCGTTGCGGAGTTATAAACGGCCTTAACGCTGCCGCCGAGAGGCTTATCGCCGCCTTTTTTCGTAATAAAGTTTACGACACCGCCAATCGCCTGCGAACCGTAAAGGACAGAGTAGGGGCCTTTTACTACTTCAATCCGTTCCAGCGCGGATTCGTCAATCAGCAAACCGGCTCCGTAGTTTTGCCCGGCGCGCTGGTAGCTGACGACCTGGCCGTCGATCAAAATCAGCACCCGCGAAGAGGCTTCGCCACGGATACGAATTTGTTTCCGGCCAGCGAGGGCGTTATCGGTGACTTCGACACCGGGAATATCTTGTAAATCATCAGCAATAGAAACGCTGGTGGAGTTTTGCAGCGTCTGGCGATCGATAACCTGAATAGTTGCCGGGCTATCCCAGAGACTACTTTCAGAGCGGTTAGCCGTGACGATCACCGTATCATCGTCGGGCGTTGAAGCGTGTGTTGTAGAGGTAGCTGCAGAAGCAGCGCCGGACATGCATAATGTCAGGGCTGAAAGAATAAATGGCCTTTGGTTAATCCGTGGCAACATAAGAGAACCTTTATTAAATGTAAATGATCATCATTATCATTCGCATTTGTATATAAAAATGTTTCCCTTTGTTCAATATGAAAGATGCATAACCAATATATCTTTTGATTTGAGTCAATTTTGTACGGTCAATAAATACTGAAATGTGATCTGTGTCGGGTATAACAATGTGAATAGAAAGGATTTATTCATCTCTTTGTTGGCTTAAAATGTGCAGAGTTCTCGGGTAAATGATTACGGCAATCTGGGCTATAATGTGGCTTAGCACCAACAAGCACCGCGGGGGAAATGTGAATATTAGCGATGTTGCGAAAAAAACCGGTTTAACCAGCAAAGCCATTCGCTTTTATGAAGAGAAAGGGCTGGTGACGCCGCCGCTGCGTAGTGACAATGGCTATCGCACTTACAACCAACAGCATCTGAATGAACTGACGTTGCTGCGTCAGGCGCGGCAGGTTGGATTTAATCTGGAAGAGTGCGGCGAGCTGGTAAACCTGTTTAACGATCCGGCGCGTCACAGCGCGGATGTGAAAAAGCGCACCCTGGAAAAGGTGGCGGATATTGAGCGGCATATCAGTGAGCTGCAGGCCATGCGCTTGCATTTACTGGCGCTGGCGGACAGTTGCCCGGGTGATGACAGCGCTGAATGTCCGATTATGGATAATCTCTCCGGCTGCTGCCATCACAAAGCGAAGGCTTAACGGCGAGAAGGATTAAGCATAAACACCACCGTACCGCGGTACCACGGAGATTTCTCAAGCTGCGCTTCAGCCAGTGGATCTCGGCTACCGTTTTGCACCAGTCCCAGCTTAAATGGAATGCGCAGGCGGCTCAGCGCGGGTAGATACGCCTGATAATTCGTCACCGTGCGACGCCCCTGATAGCTTTGCACCACCAGTTCATCGACCGCCAACGCGTTCAGCGTAGCGACGTCGCCCGTTTTTGCCCAATCCAGTAGTCCGGTTACGCCTAGCGCAAACTCGGCCGGGAGCTGTTGGCGCAGTTGCTGCAGAAAGCGGGCGTAGTCGGTCAGTTGATGGGTCGCTGCGTCAAAATCAACCTGCAGGCCGACGACGTTATTCCCGGCGGTCTGCCAGCGCTGCATCAACCGTATGATACGCGCCGGGATCTCTTCCGGTACGTCGAGAGTGGTAAAGCGTACGGTCAGCCAGATTGAGGGAAAAGACAGACGACTGACCGGCAGTCCGAGGCGCTGGAACACCACGTTACCGGAACGAACCAGTACCTCGCCCTGGTGCAGATAAACCGTTTGCGCGTCTTTCAGCTCGTAACTTGCTTTCACCCCAGACCACAGCCAGAAGGCTGAATGTTCACGGGCGGCGACGATATCCGCCGCCTGTGCCTGGCCGAGAAGCAGTGCGGTTACCAGTAATATTTGAGTTTTTGCGCCCACGGGCTTCCCGGATACTGCGTTTTCAGTTGGGTGAACCAGCCCTTACGCTGCAATTTGTCCACGTCTTCTCCGCCACATTCGTTAGCGCCTGATGGCGCATAGCACATGATGGCGCGATACAGCGCGAAGCTCTTATCTTCGACTTCCGCGGTGGGTGAGGTGATTACCTGCTGATAGTAGCTCTGCCTGTCGAACTGGCCGAACGGTTTCTTACGCGAAATAGCTGATTCAAGCACGTCGTTGCCAGCGCTGTTTTTCCACAGATCGACATGTGTTTGCGTGGTGCGGAAGAATTCGCCAAGGCAGTTCAGCGCGTGAGCATCATCCGCTTTTTTGCTCAATACCGTTACCGTTTCATTGAGGCTGCGGCACGTATAACCCGCCTGCGCCGTGTCGCCATTCCAGTCGAATATGCTCAGGTTAACGTCAGCAAACGCTTCGCCAATGACCGGTGATGTAATCGCGCTGGCCAGTTTTCTGTCAGTAAGCCAGTCGCCAAAACGATTCTCTGTAAGATCCCGCACCAGCAGCGTATGCAACGCAATGGTACGCTCTTCGTTATTCGGGCCATGAACGGCCTGCTGGCGCAGCAGTTCTGGCGTGGCCTGCGTTTTCAGCACCTGCGAACGAAAGCGCAGGTTGGTCACCGCGCTATTCGGTGCGAAAACCGCTGCCACGTCGCCGCTATACACCAGCGTGGCGGCAAGCTTAGCCTGTACATATTGCTGCTGTTCGTTATCCTGGCTGAGTTTTAACAACTGCTGCCAGAAATTGCGCGCCTCGGCCCATTTTTTCTGGCCCATCAACGCTTCGCCGTACAGCACCTGTTCGCTGAAGGCGAGGGTATCGTGAGCGGCAAGTTTCTGCGCTGGCGTAACTGCCTGAATAATTGCCGCGTAGTTGCCCGTTGCCAGCCACAGATTCAGTTGCAGATCGCGCCATAGCGGCAGTTTTTGGCTTTGTTCAAACACCGGTTTGCTGGCGTCGAGCTGTGCCTGCGTCAGCGTCGGTTTGTTATTGTTATCCAGGCGCAGCGCGCGTAGTAGTTCGATATAGCTGACTCGCGGCGCGTCGGGGAAGGGCTCAACGACGGACTGGTCGTAGAACGCCATGCCATAGACATTATCGTATTCGATGACATTTTCGCGCAGTTGCCGTGCGTCTGCCGACTGCTTCAGCGTCTGTTCATACAACCCGGCCAGCTGCGGCCATGACTGTAAATACCAGTTGATGCGACGCAACATGCCTCGTGAAGAGTCAGCGTAGAGTCCTTGGGGAAAACGCTGCAGATAGGCCTGCGCCAACTCTTGAGCCTGAGTGGCATCCTCGCGGTTAATTTTCGCAATATCAAAATCGCCGTACTCGCCCACGCTGTTCTGACTGCTCTTGTTCAACGCCGTGCGCATCAGCATGTATTGCGCGGTCTCTGCTAACCACGGACGGTCGCTTGTAGCAAGCTGAGTGAAATCCCGTTCGGCACTGGCATAATCACCGGCATAGAAACTGGCGGCTGCTGCCAGATAGCTTTTATAGGGCAGAGCTTGAGAATCTGCCGGGAAGGTGGCAAGAGAAGACTCAATTTGCTCGCGGGTTGCCCCAGAAAGCAGTCCTGTACGCGCCTGGGCTAAAGCCTGACGCTGTTCCGTTGTTAATGTGGAATCGGCCAACAGCGCGGCAAAAAAGGCGCTAACGCTCCCGGCGTTATTCGAAACATGACGGTTCTCTAGCTCAGCGTCATTGATGTTTATTTCGTCGGCGCTAATGTTCAGCTCAGCCATCTGTCGCGAGAGAGGGCTGTCCGCGGCGGATACCTGAGCAGCCGCTGTATGCGGGGCTGCCTCATCCCATTGCGGGTGATAGGCAAAATAGAAATCGCGGGAGCGAGTGATGTCTGCGGGCATCGACTGTACGGGCAGAACAAATGATTTTTCCTGGCTCAGCAGCCGCAGCAGGTTGTCGCGGCTGTCGTTTTCAGGGTTAAAGGTCGGCGTTCCCTTCAGCAGGCAGCTGTCGTCGCTCCATTTGCAGTCTTCCATATCGAACGAAGCGAATGCCTGCGGGGCGGCGGTCAGCAATGTGCAAAGGGCAAAGGCAAGGGGTGTCTTCCTGACCATAGTCTTATTTCCTGTCTTTTTAGTGTGATACCGCTTTTATAATCAGGGTGATTCCCTCAACGGCAATGACTTCAACCTGCGTTCCGGCGCTCAAATCGTCACGGGCGCTAACGGGCCAGGAACTGTCGCCGACGCGCATATGTCCGCGACCATTGACCAGGTTAGTTTCCAGAGTAAATCGACGGCCAACTAACTGTTGTCCACGTTGGTTAAGATGGCTGTCGGCCGGCTGCTGCTCCTGAACGCGTCTTGCCAGCCACTTCCACCACAGCCAGGCCGCCAGCAGGGTGAGGGCGGCGAACATCGCCCCCTGCCACGCCCAGTCTAGCGGAACGAGCCAGACGACCAGACCGGTAATCACCGCTGCCACGCCGCTCCACAGCAGATAACCGTTGCCGCCCAGCATCTCGGCGGCCAGTAACAGACCACCGAGGCTGAGCCAGAAGATATGCGGGTGCACCAGAATCATCGCTATCATGATTTTTTCCGCTCGCTGGCGCTGTCCTTAACCAGTTCGGCGATCCCGGCAATGGAGCCCATCAGGCTGCTGGCATCCAGCGGCATCATCACCACTTTGCTGTTATTCGACGAGCCGATATGCTGCAGCGCTTCAGTGTATTTCTGAGCCACGAAGTAGTTCACGGCCTGAATATCCCCGGCGGCAATGGCTTCAGACACCATCTGTGTTGCGCGGGCTTCTGCCTCTGCGGAACGTTCACGCGCTTCAGCCTGTAAAAATGCGGACTGACGTTCACCTTCCGCGATGAGGATTTTCGACTGCTTCTCACCTTCGGCCTTGACGATTTCCGCCTGGCGGATCCCTTCGGCTTCCAGAATGTAGGCGCGCTTGGTACGTTCGGCTTTCATCTGCGCGTTCATGGCGTCAATCAGTTCCGCCGGTGGACGCACGTCACGAATCTCAATACGGGTGATTTTGATGCCCCAGGGATTGGTGGCCTCATCAACAATATGCAGCAGGCGCGTGTTGATGTTGTCACGCTGGGAGAGCATTTCATCGAGCTCCATCGAGCCGAGAACAGTACGAATGTTGGTCATGGTCAGGTTGATGATCGCCAGTTCCAGGTTGCTGACTTCATATGCGGCTTTCGGCGCGTCGATCACCTGAATAAAGCACACAGCATCAATCGAGACGTTGGCGTTATCTTTGGAGATGACTTCCTGAGAGGGGATATCAAGCACCTGTTCCATCATATTGATCTTACGACCAATGCGGTCCATGAACGGTACAACAAGGCTTAAACCCGGTTGCAGGGTTTTGGTGTAACGGCCAAAACGCTCTACCGTCCACTGATATCCCTGCGGGACGATTTTGACGCCTGCGCCGACGATCACCAGCGCGACAAAAATAAGAATAGGAATAAAAATGAGCATTGATGAAACCTCCTGTTGTGCTGTCCTTTACTGCCTCATTAGTCAAATTATACCCGATTTATCAAGGTAGGCTCCCCTATAATAAATTACAGGGATAGACTATCTGCACGAAAGATGTAAAAAGGGATTGGTAATGGAAGAAAGCAGCATTCTGCTTCAGTTAAAAAATGTCGCATGGCAGGCAGGGGCGACGCAGGTTCTTAATAACATCTGTTTTGATCTCCGCGCCGGAGAATTTAAGCTGATTACCGGCCAGTCCGGCTGCGGTAAAAGTACGTTACTCAAGATAGTCGCGTCGTTAATTAGCCCGAGTTCTGGTGAAATCCTTTTTGAGGGTAAGGAGATATCAACGCTTAAGCCTGAAGCTTATCGCCAGCAGGTCTCTTATTGCGCGCAAACGCCCGCTTTGTTTGGTGACACCGTTTACGACAATCTCATTTTCCCCTGGCAAATTCGCGACAAACGTCCGGATCCGGATGTGTTTCTGGCCGATCTGGCCCGCTTTGAGTTACCCGAGACGATCCTCAAAAAAAATATCAATGAGCTATCCGGCGGCGAAAAGCAGCGCGTCTCGTTAATTCGTAATTTGCAGTTTCTGCCGAAAATTCTGCTGCTTGATGAAATCACCAGCGCGCTGGATGAATCCAACAAGCGTAATGTGAACGAATTAATTCACCACTATGTTCGCGATAAGAATATTGCTGTGCTGTGGGTGACGCATGACAAAGATGAAATTGATCATGCGGATAACGTCATAACCCTTCAACCGCACGCCGGTGAAATGCAGGAAGTCAGCAATGAACGAGCATAATATTACCAATGAATCCCTGGCGTTAGCGATGATGCTGGTGGTGGTCGCGATACTGATCAGCAACAAAGAAAAGCTGGCGCTGGAAAAAGATATTCTCTGGAGCGTTTGCCGGGCAGTGGTTCAGCTTATTATCGTGGGCTACGTGCTGAAATATATTTTCGGCGTCAACCATAGCATTCTGACCTTATTGATGGTGCTGTTTATCTGCTTTAACGCGGCCTATAACGCGCAAAAACGCAGTAAATATATTGATAAAGCTTTTCTCTCGTCGTTTATTGCTATTACGGTGGGAGCGGGGCTAACGCTTTCGGTGCTGGTTCTTTCAGGCTCTATCGAGTTCACGCCGATGCAGGTCATCCCGATCTCCGGCATGATTGCAGGCAATGCGATGGTGGCGGTGGGGCTGTGTTACAACAATTTGGGGCAGCGGTTTAACAGCGAGCAGCAGCAAATTCAGGAAAAACTCAGCCTCGGCGCAACGCCGAAGGTGGCTTCTGCACCGCTTATTCGCGACAGCATTCGCGCCTCGCTGATCCCGACGATTGATTCAGCGAAGACCGTAGGGCTGGTGAGTTTACCGGGAATGATGTCAGGACTGATCTTTGCAGGTATTGACCCGGTAAAAGCAATTAAGTATCAGATTATGGTGACGTTTATGCTGCTTTCGACCGCCAGCCTGTCGACCATTATCGCCTGCTACTTAACCTATCGAAAATTCTATAACTCACGTCACCAATTAGTGGTAACGCCATTAAAGAAACCGTAATGTGATGCCGTATGGCGGCTACCGCCATATCCGGCCGACGGGAATGAGGTGTTGGTTGTGTTTGTAGGCCCGATAAGCGTAGCGCCATCGGGCATGATGAACCAATTAGTACAACAGCGCGTACAGCTGACGGCGATACTTCGAGGCCAGCGCATCACCGGTACCCAGTGCGGCAAGGATCTCCTGGAAAGTCTTACGTGCCTGACCATCGGCAGCCGTAAGATCTTTCTTCAGGTGGCTGAACAGTAATTCCAGCGATTCCTCGTTACGTCCGACCTGGTGCAATTGAATAGCCAACTGCGTTGCCAGCGCGGCATCCTGCGGGTTGCTGGCAACCTGTTGCTGCAACTGTTGGATTTCCGGCGTATCCGCCGCCTGCTTCAGCAGTTCAATCTGTGCGACCAGCCCCTGATAACGGGTATCCTGATCCTGCAATGGAATTGTTTTCAGCACAGCTTCGGCTTCATCAGAACGGTTCAGGGCGATTTGCGTTTCCGCCAGCAGCAGACCGATTTCGCTGCTCAGGTTGGAGAGCTGCCAGGCTTCTTTCAGCAGCGGCAGCGCATCCGCGTGATTACCGGCTTCGATGAATTCGATAGCCTGGCGTGCTTTCAGCTCTTCTTCGCTCGGCAGCACTTTCTCCAGCAGCGCGCGAATAACCTCTTCCGGTTGCGGGCCCTGGAATCCATCTACCGGCTGACCGTTCTGGAACAGATAAACCGTAGGGATCGCGCGCAGACCAAACTGGGAGGCGATCATCTGCTCGGCGTCGCAGTCCAGCTTAGCGAGAATAAACTGACCGTTATACTGGGCGGCAAGGTTCTCCAGTACCGGCGTTAATTGCAGACAATGCTGGCTGCGCTCAGACCAAAAATAGAACAGGACCGGCGTGGTCATCGACTGTTCGAGGGTCTGCTGTAGGTTCGATTCGTTAATGTTAACAATATTCTGTGTGGACATGGAGTTACTCTCTTTTGTCGATTTCTTGTTACATGGGGGCTGACGCGCGAGCTTCAACTCAACCCTGTAAAATTTTGTCCATTATGCGGCCTGGCAACAGGCGTTTAAGCAGCATCACTGCCCAGGTCACCAGCGTAACCGGATAACGTAGCTTTGGTTTATCGCTCTCAAACGCATGACGCACTTTAGCGACAACCGCTTCTGGTCCCAGCGTAAAACGCGCGGCAATGCCGGGATTTTCAACGGGAGCATCGCTCTGGGTCTGGTTGACGTTTTCGGTAAAGCGGGTACGGATGGGGCCGGGTTCAATCAGGCTGACCTTAATCCCGCTGTGGCGCAGTTCCATACGCAGTGCGTCGGACCAGGCTTCCAGTGCATATTTGCTGGCGGCATAGGCGCCGCGTCCCGGCGTTGAGATCAATCCCATCACCGATGAGGTCATCACAATGCGCCCTTCGCCGTGGGGTAACATGGCAGGTAACAGGCGCATGGTAAGCTGATGTGCGCCAAAGAAGTTGGCGGAAAACTGCTGTTCCATCTGTTCGCGGCTGATGGTGGGCAGGGGACCATAGACACCGTATCCGGCGTTGTTAAAGATCCCATATAAACGATTATCGGTCAGGGCGATCACTTCATCGGCGGCACGATCCACGCTTTCGGGTGAATCCAGATCCAGCAACACGCCAGTGAATCCCATGCTGTTCATACGCGCGACATCGTCAGGTTTGCGACAGCCTGCCAGAATTTGAAAACCCTGGCGCTTTAGCTCAAGCGCGCTTTCCAGGCCGATTCCGCTGGAACATCCTGTTATTAAGACCGATTTTTGCATAACTTTACCTGTCAGGATCTCCGTTGTTTTATGAGTCGTGATTTACTAGAGGTGTGAGATGTTGCGCCATCCAGTCGGCGATAAACGGCTGGGCGTCACGGTTAGGATGAATACCATCATCCTGCATCCACTGGGGTTTCAGATAAACCTCTTCCATGAAAAATGGCAGCAGAGGGATATCAAACTCTTTGGCGAGCTTTGGATAAATCGCGCTAAAGGTTTCATTATAACGGCGACCGTAGTTTGCCGGCAGACGAATTTGCATCAGCAGTGGTTCGGCATTTGCCGCTTTTACGTCCTGCAGAATCGTGCGCAGGGTTTGTTCGGTTTGCGCAGGCGCGAAGCCGCGCAGGCCGTCGTTGCCGCCAAGTTCGACCAGCACCCAGCGCGGCTGGTGCTGCTTGAGTAATGCAGGCAGACGGGCCAGACCTTGCTGCGAGGTGTCGCCGCTAATGCTGGCATTCACCACCGGCGTTTTGGTTTGCCATTTATCATTAAGTAGCGCAGGCCACGCGGCGCTGGCGGACATTCGGTATCCGGCGCTCAGGCTGTCACCCAGAATTAATAACGTGTCCGCTGCGGCGGCGCGGAAAGTTAACAGGACCAGGAACAGGAAAGGCCAATGCCAGCGGAAAACATTGTTGAAGTTCATCATCTTAAGAAATCCGTCGGTCAGGGTGATCATGAGCTATCCATCCTTACCGGAGTTGAACTGGTTGTCAAACGCGCCGAGACCATTGCGTTGATTGGCGAGTCGGGATCGGGGAAATCTACGCTGCTGGCGATTCTCGCCGGGCTTGACGATGGCACCAGCGGTGAAGTCAGCCTGGTGGGGCAGGCGCTGCACACCATGGACGAAGAAGCCCGGGCGCAGCTGCGGGCGCGACACGTGGGTTTTGTCTTCCAGTCATTCATGTTAATTCCGACCCTCAACGCGCTGGAAAACGTCGAACTGCCCGCGCTGTTGCGCGGCGAAAATAGCGGAAAAAGCCGCGACGGGGCAAAAACGCTGCTCGAGCAACTTGGGCTGGGAAAACGTCTCGATCATCTTCCGGCCCAGCTTTCCGGCGGGGAGCAGCAGCGCGTGGCGCTGGCGCGAGCGTTTAACGGTCGCCCTGACGTGCTGTTTGCCGATGAACCAACGGGCAACCTCGATCGCCAGACCGGAGACAAAATAGCCGACCTGTTGTTTTCTCTGAACCGGGAACACGGCACCACCCTGATTCTGGTGACGCATGACCCGCAGTTGGCGGCGCGTTGCGACAGGCGCTTACGTCTGGTGAATGGACAGTTGCAGGAGGAGGCATGATTGCACGCTGGTTCTGGCGCGAATGGCGCTCGCCTTCACTACTGATTGTCTGGCTGGCACTGAGCCTGGCGGTAGCCTGTGTGCTGGCGCTGGGCAATATCAGCGATCGTATGGAAAAAGGGCTGAGCCAGCAAAGCCGTGAGTTTATGGCGGGCGATCGGTCGCTACAAAGTTCGCGTACCGTGCCGAAAGCGTGGATTGACGAGGCGCGACAGCGTGGCCTGAAGGTGGGCGAACAGCTCACCTTTGCCACCATGACTTTTGCCCGGGATACGCCGCAGCTGGCGAACGTCAAAGCGGTAGATGATGTGTATCCGATGTACGGCACACTGCAAACCAACCCGCCGGGACTGAAACCGCAGCCGGGCTCGGTGCTGCTGGCCCCACGTCTGATGGCGCTACTCAACTTAAAAGTCGGTGATTCCATCGACGTTGGCGATGCCACGCTGCGTATTGCCGGGGAGGTGGTGCAGGAGCCGGACTCTGGTTTTAATCCGTTCCAGATAGCACCGCGTCTGATGATGAACATGGCGGATGTCGAAAAAACGGCGGCGGTCCAGCCGGGAAGCCGCGTGACCTGGCGCTATAAATTTGGCGGGACGCCATCGCAACTGGAAGCCTATGAAAAGTGGCTGCTGCCACAGTTAAAGCCTGAACAGCGCTGGTATGGGCTGGAGCAGGATGAAGGGGCGCTGGGGAAATCACTTGAGCGTTCGCAACAGTTCTTGCTGCTTTCGGCGCTGTTAACGCTGTTGCTGGCGGTCGCCGCGGTTGCCGTGGCTATGAGCCATTATTGCCGCAGCCGTTACGATCTGGTGGCTATTCTGAAAACGCTCGGTGCGGGCAGAGCGCAACTGCGCAGGCTGATTGTTGGTCAATGGCTGATGGTGCTGGCGCTGTCTGGCGTGACCGGCGGGCTGTTCGGACTGTTATTCGAGCGCGTGCTGGTGCTGCTGCTCAAGCCGGTTCTGCCTGGAGAACTACCGCCTGCCAGCCCCTGGCCGTGGCTATGGGCACTAGGCACCATGACGGTGATTTCGCTATTTGTGGGGTTACGCCCTTACCGCCTGCTGCTGGCGACGCAGCCGCTGCGGGTGCTGCGCCGTGACGTGGTGGCAAACGTCTGGCCCCTGAAGTTTTATTTGCCAGTGGTCGTGATAGTCGTGATTGCACTGCTTGCTGGACTGATGGGCGGAAGTCCACTGCTGTGGGCGGTACTGGCTGGTGCGGTGGTACTGGCGCTGTTGTGCGGGGTGCTCGGCTGGATGCTGCTCAACGTGCTGCGTGGTCTGACGCTCTCCTCACTGCCGCTGCGTTTGGCGGTCAGTCGACTGTTACGCCAGCCGTGGTCAACGCTCAGCCAGCTATCGGCATTTTCGCTTTCCTTTATGCTGCTGGCGTTGTTACTGGTGCTGCGCGGCGATCTGCTCGACCGCTGGCAGCAGCAAATGCCACCGGAAAGCCCGAACTATTTCCTGATCAACATTGCCACCGAGCAGGTGGTTCCGCTGAAGGCTTTCTTGTCTGAGCATCAGGTGATCCCGGAATCGTTCTATCCGATTGTGCGGGCGCGTCTGACGGCGATCAATGAGAAGCCGACCGAAGGCAATCAGGATGAGGCGCTGAACCGCGAGCTTAACCTGACCTGGCAGGATACCCGACCGGATCATAACCCGATAACCGCCGGAAGCTGGCCGCCAAAAGCGGGCGAAGTGTCGATGGAAGAGGGGTTAGCGAAACGGCTGAACGTCAAACTCGGCGATCGGGTGACTTTTATGGGCGATACCCAGGATTTCAGCGCCACGGTCAGCAGTCTGCGCAAAGTGGACTGGGAAAGCCTGCGGCCCAACTTCTTCTTTATCTTCCCCTCCGGCGCGCTGGATGCTCAGCCGCAAAGCTGGTTAACCAGCTTTCGCTGGGAGAACGGCAACGGCATGCTAACGCAGCTTAACCGCGAATTCCCGACCATCAGCCTGCTGGATATTGGCGCCATCCTCAAACAGGTGAGCCAGGTGCTGGATCAGGTGAGCCGCGCACTGGAGGTGATGGTGGTACTGGTCACAGCCTGTGGCATGCTGCTGCTATTGGCGCAGGTCCAGGTCGGTATGCGTCAGCGTCATCAGGAGTTGGTGGTCTGGCGCACGCTGGGAGCAGGTAAGAAGCTGCTGCGTACCACGCTGTGGTGCGAGTTCGCCATGCTCGGGATGGTTGCCGGACTGGTGGCGGCCATCGGTGCGGAAACAGCGTTGGCGGTACTGCAAACCAAAGTGTTTGATTTCCCGTGGGAGCCAGACTGGCGACTGTGGGTAGTATTACCATTTAGTGGAGCATTGCTGCTCTCTTTATGCGGCGGATGGCTCGGTTCACGTCTGCTAAAAGGTAAAGCGCTGTTCCGTCAGTTCAGTAGTTAATTCATATTCGTGATGATTACGCACCGGTTTTAAAATCGGTGCGTCTTTTTTTCTATGTAGCACAAATTGATAACTCCTTGATATTTAACAGCACAGAACAATAAAAACCCAACAACACGAGAGTATTAATAAACGTTAATATTTGTGTGCTGAATAATTGGCAGGCTATCTATCAAGGTATAAATAATGACTATAAAAAAAACAGCGCTGGCGGTATCGATCGGCGCAGCAGTGGCATTAACGACTTTCGCTTCACAGGCGGAAATCACGGTCCTGAAACAAGATCCGCAGGCGGGCAACCCGCTGAGCCGTCTTAACTTCACCGTCGGCGGCAGTATTCGTCCGCAGTTCCAGAATATGGCCGGTGACGATGGTAAGAATGGCTACAAACGTAATGGCTTCGATGGCGGTACACGTTTCCGCTTCGCCGCTGACTACTATCTGTTTGATGATATCAGTTGGGTGAGCTACTACGAGCTGGGCGTTAACTTCCCGGCGATGTTCAACTGGGATAACCACTATGCTGACGGTGCCAACGATACCACGCGTCGTATGCTGTACACCGGTCTGAAGAGTGCAACCTGGGGTACGCTGACCTTCGGTCAACAAAACAGCATTTACTATGATGTAGTCGGTGCGAAAACGGATATCTGGGACTATGACATGATCGGTCAGGCGCCAGGTAACGGTATTAATGGCGACTATGATGGTTCCTATCGTACGCGTAAATCACTGAAGTATAAGAATACCGTTGGTGATGTGGATCTCTACGCCTCTTATCTGTTCAGTGATGATTACAACCCGAACAACGGTCTGCGCTACAAGCGTAAAGGCGGCGGCTCACTGGGTGTGGATTATCACATTACCGATGACCTGACCTGGGGTACGGCGTGGAACTACACTCGCGCGGAAATGCGTGGCAACACCAGCAAAACCTACGATCAAAACATCGTCGGTACCGCGCTGAGCTGGAAACCGGACAACTGGACCTTCTCGATGGGCGGCGGTTGGTATCAAAACTTCATGACCACCAAAAAAGTCTCTGTTAACGACTACTTTGCCGGTGACGCCTGGGGTCTGGAATACTTCGCCGGTTACACCTTCCCGGTGGGTCAATATGCGCTGAAATCCGTTCAGCCGTACTTTATGGGCGACCGTATTGAGTACGTGAATGGCCGTAACTACCTGCGTACCGACAACGGCGTGGGGATCAGCTTCCAGCTGGATTACGGTTTCCGTGTTGACTACGAACACGTCTTTACCTCCAGCACCGACAATCTGGGTGACATGAACCTGGTTCGTCTGCGTTACGACTTCTAATCGAACGCCTGCCGCCCGATACGCTTGCGCTTATCGGGCCTAAGAAAGCTGTTGTAGGCCGGATAAGGCACTTGTGCCGACATCCGGCTTTTTCATACCTTCTTTCATTTAAAAACATACTCTGCAACATCATGAAATAATTTCAAGGACAGCAGGTTGTGATCTGTGTCATGTTAACAATCAGCCTGTTAACGGGCCAACAAGAACAACGTCGCAAGAACGGCGTGAGACATGACACCACAACGTTAAAATGGAGAGAATATGGGATTGCGTCAGAGTTTACGCGTCGCGACCGGGGCGCTGTTACTGGCCTGTGGATTACAGTTTGCTCATGCGAACAGTGACCCGCACACAATCGTGTTTGGCGTCGCGCCTGGGCCATACGGTGATATGGTGAAACAGGCCATTGCCCCCACGCTGAAAGAGAAAGGCTATAAGGTAGTGGTGCGCGAATTCAGCGATTACGTGCAGCCAAACATGGCGCTCTCCAACGGTAGCATTGATGCTAACCTGTTCCAGCATTCGCTCTATTTTGACAAATTCACTGCCGATAAAGGCCTGAAGCTGAGCAAGCTGATTGTGGTCCCGACGGCCGGGATGGGGTTTTACTCACATAAAATCAAAAGCCTGGATGAGTTGAAAAAAGGAGATGTGATCACGCTCTCCAACGATCCCACCAACCTGGCTCGCGGTCTGCGTTTCCTGCAGTCTATTGGCCTTATCACCATCAAAGACAATATTGATCCAACTAAAGCCTCCGAGCGCGATATCGCCAGCAATCCGAAAGGACTGGTGTTTAAACCGCTGGAAGCGGCACAGCTGCCGCGTACGCTGGACGGTGTGACCGGTGCGCTGGTCAACGGTAACTTTGCCGTGGCGGCAAAAATGGATCTCGCCAGCGCCATCAAGCAGGAACACCTGGACGAAAATCTGAAAAATATCATCGCGGTACGCAGTGAAGATGCGGATAAACCGTTCGCAAAAGATATTGTTGAGGCGGTGAAATCTCCGGCGTATCGCGCGGTGATCGACGATCCGCAAAATATCTACAGCGCCTTCCAGAAACCGGAATGGATGTCGGCAGCCCAATAATCGCTGCGCACAAGGGTTAACAGGGGCAGCGACGACTGCCCTTTTCGCATTTCTGAGGTGGCTATGATTGAGATTGAGAAAGTTTGCGTGGATTTTAGCGCAGGCCGTGGACCATCAACCCGGGCGGTTGATGACGTTAGCTTGCGCATTGGCGCAGGTGAGATATTTGGCATTGTCGGGACCAGCGGCGCGGGGAAAAGTACGCTGCTGCGCACCCTGAACGCCTTAACGCGTCCGAGCCAGGGAAGCGTGAAGGTGAACGGCGTAGAAATTTCCGCGCTGGAAGGGGGGCATCTACGTAAAGCCCGTCAGCGTATCGGTATGATTTTTCAACATTTTAACCTGATGCATACCCGTACCGTGGCGCAAAACGTCGCCTTTAGTCTGAAGGCTGCCGGATGGGAGCGCAGTAAAATTGGTCCGCGCGTGAGCGAAATCCTGGCGCTGGTGGGGTTGTCAGACAAGGCGAACCGCTTTCCGGTTCAGCTCAGCGGTGGGCAAAAGCAGCGTGTGGGTATTGCCCGCGCGATTGCCAATCATCCGGATGTGTTGCTGTGTGATGAACCTACTTCCGCCTTAGATCTCGAAACCTCAGCCACGATTCTGGCATTGCTTAAGCAGATCAACCAACAGTTGGGGATCACGATCGTGCTGATCACTCACGAGATGAACGTGATCAAATCGATTTGCGATCGCGTGGCGGTGATGTCCGGTGGCAAGGTGGTGGAGTCTGGTGAGGTGTTTGACGTTTTTGCTCATCCGCAGCACGCGTTTACGCAGCAGCTGGTGTCGCATACCCTCAATTTGACGCTGCCCGAGCGTCTGCGCCAGCATCTGCCCGGCCAGTTGCTAAAAATTCTGTTCATCGGCGATTCGGCGGAACAGCCGGTGTTGTCAGAAGTCGCGGTTAAATTTGGCGTGGCGGTGAACATTCTGCACGGCAAAATTGAATATATTGGCGAACGTGCGCTGGGGATTCTGGTCGTGCAGCTGACCGCGCCGCATAACCCTTCAGCGGTGGAAGTCGCCGTGGAACATATTCGTCAACGTACTGCACAGGTGGAGGTGATTCGTGGATGATTTATTGCCGGATTTGACGCTGGCGTTTAATGAAACCTTCCAGATGCTGAGCATCTCTACGGTGCTGGCAATTATTGGTGGTCTGCCGCTCGGTTTTCTGATTTTCGTCACCGACCGGCATTTATTCTGGCAAAACCGTTTTGTGTATCTGCTCAGCTCCGTGCTGGTGAATATCATTCGTTCGGTACCGTTTGTGATCCTGTTGGTTCTGCTGCTGCCGCTAACCCAGTTTTTGCTCGGGAATACCATTGGCCCTATTGCGGCGTCGGTCCCGCTCTCGGTGGCGGCAATCGCTTTCTATGCCCGTCTGGTTGATAGCGCGTTACGTGAAGTCGATAAAGGCATTATTGAAGCGGCGGAAGCGTTTGGTGCCAGCCCGATGCGCATCATCTGCACCGTTCTGTTACCTGAAGCGAGCGCGGGTCTGCTGCGTGGGTTGACGATAACGCTGGTGAGTCTGATCGGTTACTCCGCGATGGCCGGGATCGTTGGCGGCGGTGGAGTCGGCGACCTGGCGATTCGCTTTGGTTATTACCGCTACGAAACCCAGGTCATGATCGTCACCGTGGTGGCGCTGATTATTTTGGTGCAGGTCGTTCAGGTGCTGGGGGACTGGCTGGCAAAACGCGCAGATAAGCGCGACAGACACTGATCACTGTGCGTTAAGCCACTCGGCAACGTCCTGCCATGTGCCGCGAAAAACGATTTTCGCGGCTTTCTTTTCCAGCTGATAACGATACATCGGGTCGTAATACTCATTGAGCAACGGCACCAGCCAGCCCATATGGACGTCGGTGCTGCCCGTTGCCTGCTGTTCGCGCAGAGCCTCGTCGAGCAGGGTGGTCAGCTCGGCAAAACGTTGTAAACCCAGACGACGGCGGATAGCAAACAGGCCGTGGTGCAGATACTCGCTGTACTCCTGCCAGCCCTGGCTCTCGCCATAAGCGTGGGTAAAATCGTGGTGCATCTTCACGAAATACTCTTCGCGTAGTCGCTCCAGACGACGCTCAAAAGGATCGTCCACCACCGCAATTGATGCCTGGGTCATGCGCTCGCGCAGGCATTCGGGCAGATGATTAGCCCCGATCATGCGGCCTTCATCTTCCAGTACCCACAGACGTAAATCCTGACGGCTATCGGTTTTAAGCATTTCAACCGCCAGCAGGTTTTCAAAACTCGCCTGACTCAATTGAGGTTCAACGGTGCGCCCAAACGAGGAGCCGCGATGGTGCGCCAGACCTTCGAGATCCACACCGTTTGGCTGCTGTTGCACCAGCTGCGTTTTACCGTTCCCGGTACAGCCGCCAATTAAGACGATCGGCTTTTGCACTAATTCTTCAGTCAGCTGTATCACTGCCTGGCGCAGGGCTTTGTAACCGCCTTTAATCAGCGGATAGTCAATACCGGACTCATGCAGCCACTGCTGCACAATATGCGAACGCTGACCGCCGCGCGCGCAGCATAAATAGCCTGCAGGATTTTGACGGCAGGCGTCCTGCCAGGCCCGCATTCTCTGTTGGCGGGTCTCACCCGAGACCAGTTGATGGCCGAGCGCGAGGGCTGCTTCGGGTCCCTGACGTTTATAACAGGTCCCAACGGCGGCACGTTCGTCATCGTTCATTAAGGGAAGGTTGATTGCGCCCGGCATTGCGCCCTGCTGAAATTCCACGGGGGCGCGTACATCGATTAAAGGCGTACCGGCAAGCAAAATTGCGCGGTAGTCCGTTCCATCGTTCATGTTTGATCCTGAAAATACAAAACAGCAATGGAGGGGATTTTACGCGCCAGAGGAGGGGCCGGGGAAGGATAAAATCAACTCCCCGGCATTATTGGCTTATTTCAGCTTTGACTGCGCCCAGATAATACCGCTGGCATATTCCGGCGGCAGCAGGGGGATAAGCGCTTCCAGCGTTGCGCTAAGGCGCGCGGTATCGCTGTCGCTCAGGTTCAGGTGACCCACCTTACGCCCTTCACGCACCTCTTTGTCATACCAGTGCAGATGCACCAGCGGCAGCTTCAGCCAGTCGTAGTTCAGGTCGCTACCAATCAGGTTTACCATCACCGAAGGGTGGTTCACCACCGGCGTCGGTAACGGCAGGTCGGTAATGGCACGTAGATGCAGCTCAAACTGGCTGATGCTGGCGCCGTTTTGCGTCCAGTGGCCACTGTTGTGCACGCGCGGAGCCAGTTCGTTAATCAGCAGACCTTCCGGGGTGATGAAACACTCCATCGCCATCACGCCGACATAGCCCAGCTCCTGCATGATGGCAGAGAGCATTGCTTCAGCCTGTTCCTGCTGTCTGGCGTTAGCCTGCGGGAATACCACGCTGGTGCGCAGAATGCCGTCCTGATGGAGGTTATGGGTCAGCGGATAGAAAACGGTGCTGCCGTCGTGCGCACGAGCGCCAACCAGGGAGACTTCACCGGAGAAGTTGATTCCTCGCTCGACGATGCACTCGCCGTAGCAGTCGTCCGGCAGTTGCTCAGTTTCATTTGCGCGCAAGCGCCACTGACCACGTCCGTCGTAGCCGCCGACGCGACGTTTCACGATCGCCAGCTCGCCAAGTTTGTCGAATATCGCAGACCATTCGCTTTTATCTGCCAGCAGCTGCCACGGCGCGGTCGCCAGACCGAGCTTGTCAAAAAGCTGCTTTTGCGTCAGACGGTCGGCAATAATCGGGAAGACGTCGCGGTTAACAAACGCCGGGTGGCGTGCCAGTTCGCGGGTGAGTGCCGTTTCCGGCCAGCGCTCAATCTCAGCGGTGATCACGCTTTGCTGAAAAGGGACCGCAGCCGGTTCAGCGTCCAGCCCGACGGGCCAGACCGCTATGCCCAGTGGCTCACCGGCCTGGCGCAGCATGCGCCCTAGCTGTCCGTTGCCAAGTACGCAGACCTGCTTCATGCGACACCTCGCGGGTCCGGGTTCTCCAGCACCTCATCGGTTTGCGCTTTGCGCCAGTCATGCAGACGCTGATGCAGTTCTTTATCGTGTGTAGCCAGAATTTGTGCTGCCAGCAGGGCCGCATTTGCCGCGCCCGCTTTGCCGATAGCCAGCGTGCCGACCGGAATACCGCGCGGCATTTGAACGATAGAGTAGAGGCTATCTACGCCGCTCAGCGCTGCGCTTTGCACCGGGACGCCGAGGACAGGCACCAGCGTTTTCGCCGCAATCATGCCAGGCAAATGCGCTGCGCCACCGGCTCCGGCAATAATCACCTGATAACCGTTCTCTTCAGCGCTTTCGGCGAAGCTAAACAGTTTGTCTGGGGTGCGGTGGGCGGAGACGACTTCAACATGATGCGGAACGTCCAGGATTTCGAAGATTTCGGCGGCGAACTGCATGGTAGCCCAGTCGCTTTTGGACCCCATCACGATGGCGACACGCGCCGGATTATTGCGGGAAGACATGCGTCTGAAAACTCCTGTGGTGCACTACACTCGACTTTTGAGGCCACAGAGAATAGCATAATTCACCGCCAAGGAAAACGATTGCGCGCTTTGCACTTCACTCTTCAAGCTGCCTCTTTGTTGGCTGCATCTGCTCACCCCAGTCACTTACTTTTGTAAGCTCCAGGGGACTCACAGATTTGCCGCCTCGATGCAACTCGAATAATTTTGTGTAAAGAGGAACTGAGTATCTGCAGAATTAAAACGGAAAGGCGATCAGTTCAACGTCGTCAGGGGTGACTTTGATCATCGAACCTTCGGTGTGCCATGCGCCTAAAACTACGCGGAAAGCGGGTTGCTCATTGGCCGTAAGCTCGTGGACGGCAGGGCGGTGGGTATGGCCGTGAATTAACCACTGAACCTGATGTTTTTCCATCTCGCTAATCACGGCCTGCTGATTCACATCCATGATTTCCAGCGATTTGGTGGTGTTGGCTGCTTTGCTGTTGGCACGCATTTTCGCAGCGATTCGCTGGCGAACGAACAGCGGCAGAGCGAGGAACAGCTTCTGTAACCAGGGTTGATGCACTTTGGCGCGAAATGCCTGATAGCCTGCGTCGTCGGTGCATAAGGTGTCGCCATGCATGATCAGCACCTTGCGGCCATACAGGTCGAGCACTTTTTCTTCGGGAAGCAAGGTCATGCCGCTCGCACGGGCAAAACGTTTACCGAGCAGAAAATCACGATTGCCGTGAATAAAAAAGCAGGGAACGCCGGAATCAGTCAGTGATTTTATCGCCGCGGCCATTTCACGATGCAGCGGATTAGGATCGTCGTCGCCAATCCAGGCTTCAAACAGGTCGCCAAGAATGTATAGCGCATCGGCCTTTCGCGCATCACCGGCTAAAAAACGCAGAAAACCGGCGGTAATCGCCGGTTCTTCTGTGCAGAGGTGAAGATCTGCAATAAACAGTGTCGCCACGATTACTCGCTGACGGTCACGTTTTCGATGATAACGTCTTCTTTTGGCACATCCTGATGCATACCGCTGCGACCAGTGGAAACGCCTTTGATTTTATCAACCACGTCCATGCCTTCAACAACTTCAGCGAACACGCAGTAACCCCAACCCTGCATGCTTTCGCCGGAGAAGTTCAGGAAGTCGTTGTCTGCAACGTTGATGAAGAACTGTGCGGTTGCGGAGTGCGGAGCCTGAGTACGCGCCATCGCCAGCGTACCACGGGTGTTTTTCAGACCGTTGTTCGCTTCGTTTTTGATCGCTTCTTTCGTGGCTTTTTGCTTCATGCCTGGCTCGAAACCGCCGCCCTGGATCATGAAACCGTTAATAACACGGTGGAAAATGGTGTTGTTGTAAAAACCTTCGCGGCAGTAGTCCAGGAAGTTTTTAACTGTTTCAGGCGCTTTATCATCAAACGTTTTGATTACGATATCGCCGTGATTAGTGTGGAAAGTAACCATTTTTGCATCCTGTTCCGATAGATTGGTGCTTCGACCCCGTCAAGGGTCAGAGTTAGGGGTGTGTTATAGCATAACCGCAAGCTGCGATCACCTCGCAAAGTGTGCTGCTTCCGGTCTAAATTATGGGTATTATACAGACTTTACTATCCACACACGTCTACACGGAATCTTCGATGTTAAAAATCTTTAATACACTGACGCGCCAAAAAGAGGAATTCAAACCTATTCATGCCGGGGAAGTCGGCATGTACGTGTGTGGTATTACCGTTTACGATCTCTGTCATATTGGCCACGGACGTACCTTCGTTTCTTTCGACGTCGTTGCGCGTTATTTGCGCTTCCTCGGCTATAAGCTGAAGTATGTGCGCAACATTACCGATATCGATGACAAAATCATCAAGCGCGCGAATGAAAACGGCGAGAGCTTTGTGGCGTTGGTCGACAGAATGATCGCGGAAATGCACAGCGATTTCGATGCGCTGAATATTCTGCGCCCGGATCTGGAGCCGCGTGCTACGCACCATATCGCTGAAATTATCGAAATCACTGAACAGCTGATTGCCAAAGGTCACGCTTACGTTGCTGATAACGGCGACGTGATGTTCGACGTGCCGACTGACCCGAACTACGGCCAGCTGTCGCGCCAGGATCTGGATCAGCTGCAGGCAGGCGCACGCGTTGACGTGGTTGATGTGAAACGCAACCCGATGGACTTCGTGCTGTGGAAAATGTCCAAAGAAGGCGAGCCGAGCTGGCCATCTCCGTGGGGCGCGGGCCGTCCGGGCTGGCACATCGAATGTTCGGCGATGAACTGCAAACAACTGGGCAACCATTTCGATATTCACGGCGGCGGTTCGGACCTGATGTTCCCGCACCATGAAAACGAAATCGCTCAGTCCACCTGTGCGCATGACGGTGAGTACGTTAATTACTGGATGCATTCCGGGATGGTGATGGTTGACCGCGAGAAAATGTCCAAATCGCTGGGCAACTTCTTTACCGTTCGCGACGTGCTGAAATACTACGACGCCGAAACCATCCGCTACTTCCTGATGTCTGGTCATTACCGTAGCCAGTTAAACTACAGCGAAGAGAACCTCAAGCAGGCGCGTTCTGCGCTGGAGCGTCTGTATACCGCGCTGCGTGGCACCGACAAATCCGTTGCTCCAGCCGGTGGCGAAGCCTTTGAAGCGCGCTTTATTGAAGCGATGGACGACGACTTCAACACCCCGGAAGCCTACTCCGTATTGTTTGATATGGCACGTGAGGTAAACCGTCTGAAGGGTGAAGATATGGCGGCGGCTAACGGCATGGCTGCGCATCTGCGTAAGCTTTCCAGCGTACTGGGCCTGCTGGAACAGGATCCAGAAGCGTTCCTGCAAAGCGGTGCGCAGGCGGATGACGGTGAAGTCGCTGAAATTGAAGCGTTAATCCAACAGCGTCTGGATGCGCGTAAGGCGAAAGACTGGGCGGCAGCTGACGCCGCGCGTGACCGTCTCAACGAGATGGGCATCGTGCTGGAAGACGGCCCGCAGGGTACCACCTGGCGTCGTAAGTAACTCTGTAATGCCCGGTGGCGCTTACGCTTACCGGGCCGTGTAGGCCGGATAAGACGCAGCGCGTCGCATCCGGCAGATTAATATTTCCGATACCACCACAGCACACCCATCATTACGATTCCCGGCAGCCATACCCACATCAACTCCGACATGATCACCTGGTGCCCGTATGGCGTGGCGTAGCGTGACAGCGCGAACGGCGCGACTTTAATCACCTGCCACGGCGCGAAAAAGCGTTCATCCGACCACGGCCACAGCCAGCCGACGCCTTTGCCGCCGGTGGTGACAGAATCCAGCAGACTGTGAGACAGCAGTGAAACCGTCAGGAATAGCCAGCAGCGAATCAATCCCGCCTTAAACCATCGTCGGCCAATCAAGACGCAGAGCAGCGGTACCACGAAGGCGAACAGCAGTGAGTGGGTAAAACCCCGGTGACCAAACACATTGCCGTAGGCGACGCCGAACTTAAATGACAACACGTCAGCATCTGGCAGCATGGCCAGAACGACGCCAGCAAACAGTAATCGTGGGGGGATGACTTTGAGTCCGAGACCTAACCCTAAACAGAGCGGAACGGCCGCGTGGGTAACGATAGTGGGCATGATGATCGCTTCGTGAGGAAAAACAACATGCTATCAGTTCACTGTGAAGTGGGGATGAAGTCATTATCTGAAAACGAGAGGGGGAAGTGGCCGGATACGGTGTTAACCTCATCCGGCACTTAGGGTCACGCCACGACGTTAATGCTGTGGCCTTCAAAGCTGACGGTCTGTCCGGCAACGATTTTGCAGCGTTTACGCGTTTCAACAACGCCATCGACCTTCACTAACCCTTCGCCAATAGCAATTTTTGCCTGGGCGCCGCTTTCGCTCCAGCCTTCCAGCTTCAGCAAATCGCAGAGTTCAACGTGTGGGTGTTTACCCAGTGAAAATGTGGCCATCTTAAACGTCCTTTACATCATGATATTCAACACACGCCTGCAGCGTGTTTTCGATAAGTGTGGCGACCGTCATTGGGCCTACGCCGCCGGGGACCGGCGTGATATATGACGCTCGTGCGGCCGCATCGTCAAAGACCACATCGCCAACAACCTTACCATTCTCCAGACGGTTGATGCCGACATCAATCACAATCGCACCTTCTTTGATCCACTCACCAGGAATAAAGCCCGGTTTACCGACGGCAACAATCAGCAGGTCAGCATTTTCTACGTGGCGGCGCAGATCTTTAGTGAATCGGTGGGTGACGGTGGTGGTGCAGCCAGCCAGCAGTAGCTCCATACTCATTGGGCGACCGACAATATTCGAGGCACCGATGACCACGGCATTCAGACCGTAGGTATCGATGTTGTAACGCTCAAGCAGGGTAACGATACCGCGCGGAGTACATGGGCGCAGACGCGGCGCGCGCTGGCACAGGCGACCGACGTTATACGGGTGGAAACCGTCAACGTCTTTATCCGGTGCAATCCGTTCCAGCACTTTCACGTTGTCGATACCCGCCGGCAACGGCAGTTGTACCAGGATACCGTCGATGGTGGTATCTGCATTGAGCGTATCGATCAGCTCAAGAAGCTCCGCCTCGCTGGTGGTTTCAGGCAGGTCATAGGAGCGGGAGACAAACCCCACTTCGTCACAGGCTTTGCGTTTACTCGCAACATAAATCTGCGAAGCCGGGTTGCTACCTACCAGCACAACAGCCAGGCCTGGGGCGCGTAATCCAGCCGCTAAACGCGCCTGAACTTTTTGAGCAACCTCAGAGCGCACCTGCTGCGCAATCGTTTTACCGTCAATAATCTTTGCTGCCATCAGAGAGAGAATTCCGTCTGTTACGTTAAACCGAAGGGGATGTCACTATTTTGTCAGAAGCGGGGCGTGCTGTCAGTTTTCGTTTGCGTTTTTACGTGCGATAACGGGTGCCATGGTCAGAGCATGGGATCAGCACAGAGGCTGAAGTCCCCCGGGTAATTAATGAGCATGCGAATTAAAATTAACGTGAATGAAACAATTCATCACCCTGGTGTTTTCAGGGGTAATGCGCCATAAACCAGTCTGTTACGTACCTTTATGGGAGCATTTAAGTAATATTCACCCAGATTTTTCTTAGGTCCCAATAAGAATTGGCCAGGGTCAATAAAAGGATTTGCAGGTATTTTTCATTAATTGAAATGTTTAATTTAACCCTGTGACGAATAGTCATATTCGCGAAGATTAATTAGTGAATCAAATACTCAGGAGAGTTGGGGTAAAAGGTTAGCTAATTCTCTTGCGATATATATCTTTACAGGATGCAGAGATAATTAGCCTGACATTTAATGTCGATAATGATTCAAACGGATCCCGCAGGACGCCGGAGCCGGATGTGTGTAATTCAAGGGAAATCCATGAAACGTAAATTAATGACCTCTTCTGTTATTGCCAGCCTGATGTTAGTTGCAGGTGCAGCGGTTGCAGCCGATCCGGTAAGCGTTAGCGGCGGTACTGTGCATTTTGAAGGTGAACTGGTCAATGCAGCCTGTGCAGTCAGTACTCAGTCATCCGATCAGGTTGTCACCTTAGGCCAGTATCGTACCGCCAGTTTTACCGCAGTTGGCGATACAACGGCGCAAATTCCGTTCTCAATCGTGCTAAACGACTGTGACCCGAAAGTTGCCGCAACCGCAGCCGTGGCTTTCTCTGGTCAATCCGATAGTACCAACAACAACCTGCTGGCTGTCACTTCTGCAGATAACGGTACTACTGCCAGCGGTGTCGGGATTGAAATCCTGGACAATACGTCCACCGCGCTGAAGCCGGATGGAGCCACCTTCTCTACAGCTCAGGCGCTGGTAGAAGGGACCAACACCCTGCGTTTCTCTGCGCGTTACAAAGCCACAGCCACCAGCGCTACGCCGGGTCAGGCAAATGCCGACGCGACGTTCATCATGAAGTACGAATAAGCCGTTCTGATTTGCGCAAGGATGACGTTCGCCTCACTGGATGAGGCAATTTCCGGGGATGATGAAGGATGCGGCAGATGATAGGGAAAGGCGTGGCGCTGGCGGGAATGCTGTGCGTACTGCCTGTGTTTGCACATACGGTAATACTGGAAAGTGGCCGCCTTCACTTACGGGGGCAGCTCGTCAATGGTGCCTGTACGGTCGCTACCGACAGCCAAAATTTGCGGGTGCAAATGGGGCAGTATCGCACCAATGCTTTCTCCGGGACGGGAAGCTTTGCCTCGACCAGCGTGCCGTTTTCACTGCGCTTAACGTCATGCAGCTCCGATGTTTACGACCACGTTGGGATTGCGTTTGCAGGTGTGACACCAGCAGAAGATCCGCAGGTTTTTCTTGCCAGTGGTGATGCGTCTGCGGCTTCGGGGATCGGTCTGGCGTTATTTGATGAGCGCCAACGGCAAATTATTCCGAATGCGCTGCCGCTTCATTATGCACCGATTATAACGCAAGAGATGACGTTTCATTTCACTGCTCGTTATCGGGCTGTCTCGGAAAATATAACGCCGGGAACGCTTCGTTCAGACGTGTGGTTTACGTTGGTTTATCCCTGATTAATTTCCCAACGATAATCACACCAAAGGTATTTGTAGCTATGTTTAATTATCTAAAATCAGGTTTTATCCTTTTACTGGCCTTATTTTCTGCTGCCAGTGTTCAGGCTGCCGGCGGTATTGCATTAGGCGCTACCCGCGTTATTTATCCAGCTGATGCCAAACAAACGTCCCTGTCTATTAGCAATAGTGATACCAAAGAACGTTACCTGGTCAATTCATGGATCGAGAATAGCGCAGGCGTTAAAGAAAAATCGTTTGTGGTTACGCCTCCGCTGTTCGTCAGCGAACCCAAAAGCGAAAACACGCTGCGTATCATCTATGCAGGTGTTCCGCTGCCCAAAGACCGTGAATCGCTGTTCTGGATGAATGTGAAAGCCATTCCGTCAGTCAATAAAAACAGCCTTGAGGGTAAAAACGTTCTGCAACTGGCGATTCTGTCCCGCATCAAGCTTTTTGTCCGTCCGAATAATCTGCCGCAAATTCCGGAAGATGCGCCCGGGATGCTGAAATTCTCCCGTACCGGCAACCACCTGAAAATCAATAATCCGTCAGCGTATTACGTCACCTTGGTCAATCTCAACGTGGGGAAAACGAAGGTTGATAACGTGATGGTCGCGCCGAAAAGTGATGCGCAGGTCCTGCTACCAACGGGCGTTCAGGGCAACGTCACGTTCCAGACGGTCAATGATTATGGCGCCGTGACCCCGGCCCAAACGGTTAGCGTGCGTTGAGATAACGATGAATAAGACAACGTATTTTCCTGGCCTGTTACCGGGGGTTACGCCACCGCTGGCGGGGGTGGCGTTGTCCACGCTGGCGGCGCTTTTTCCCTCTTTAAGCCATGGGGAAAGCTATTTTAATCCGGCCTTTTTATCTGCGGATACGGCAACCGTGGCGGATTTATCACGTTTTGAAAAAGGCAATCATCAGCCTGAAGGCGTTTATCGCGTGGATATCTGGCGCAACGATGAGTTTGTTGCCACTCAGGATATTCGTTTTACGACCAGCGCGGGAAAAGCCGGGGAGAAGTCTGGTGGGCTGATGCCGTGTTTTGGACTCGACTGGGTGAAGCGCCTTGGCGTCAATATCACCGCATTTCCGGCACTCAGTAAGGATCCGAACGATACCTGCATCAATCTACCTGAGGCGATTCCTGGCAGTGAGATTGCATTTGATTTTTCTACCCTGCGCTTAAACGTCAGCCTGCCGCAGGCGTCAATGTTAAACAGCGCGCGTGGCTATATTCCGCCGGAGGAGTGGGATGAAGGGATCCCGGCTGCGCTGGTCAACTACAGCTTTACCGGCAGCCGCGGCAGTGACACTGACAGCTATTTCTTAAGTATGCTCAGTGGCCTGAACTATGGCCCCTGGCGCTTGAGAAATAACGGCGCATGGAGCTATTCCAAAGGTGACGGATACCACTCACAAAGCTGGAAAAATATCGGTACATGGCTTCAGCGCGCGATTATCCCGCTGAAGGGTGAACTGGTGATGGGCGACAGCAACACCGGCAACGACGTTTTTGACAGCGTCGGGTTTCGCGGGGCGCGGCTCTATTCCTCAGACAGTATGTATCCCGACAGCTTACAGGGCTACGCGCCAACCGTTCGCGGCATTGCGCGTACCGCAGCGAAACTGACCATTCGTCAGAATGGCTATGTGATTTATCAAAGCTATGTTTCACCAGGCGCTTTTTCGATAACCGATCTCAACCCGACGTCATCCAGCGGTGACCTTGAGGTGACAGTGGACGAAAAAGACGGCAGCCAGCAGCGCTATACGGTGCCGTACTCCACGGTTCCCTTGTTACAACGAGAAGGGCGTTTCAAATACGACGTGGTTGCCGGGGATTTTCGCAGCGGCAATAGCCAGCAATCTTCACCGTTCTTTTTCCAGGGAACATTAATTGCCGGGTTACCAGAAGGCTACACCGCTTATGGCGGTACGCAGCTGGCCTCACGTTACACCGCGGTAGTTTTAGGCACCGGCCGAAACCTGGGGGACTGGGGGGCGGTTTCTGTGGATTTAACCCATGCGCGCAGTCAACTGGCGGATGACAGTACGCATCAGGGGCAGTCTTTGCGTTTTCTGTATGCAAAATCGCTGAACAACTTTGGTACAAACTTCCAACTGTTGGGATATCGCTACTCAACGCGCGGCTTCTATACCCTCGACGATGTCGCGTATCGCAGCATGGAAGGGTATGAGTATGAATACGACAGCGAAGGCAATCGCCACGACGTGCCCGATGTGAAGAGTTACCACAACCTGAGTTACAGCAAAAAGGGCCGCTTCCAGATTAACATTTCGCAGAACCTGGGAGACTACGGCTCGCTGTATGTTTCGGGGAGTCAGCAAACGTACTGGAATACCTCAGACACCAATACCTGGTATCAGGTGGGCTATGCCAGCGGCTGGCAGGGAATTAGCTATTCACTCTCCTGGTCGTGGAATGAATCGGTAGGCATCTCCGACACCGACCGTATTCTGGCATTCAATATGTCAGTGCCGTTCAGCCTGCTAAGCGGACGGCGCTACTCGCGTGATAACGCGCTCGATCGCACCTACGCCACTTTTAATGCCAACCGCAACAGCAACGGACAAAACAGCTGGCAGAGCGGGATCGGCGGTACGTTACTGGATGGACGCAACCTTAGCTACAGCGTGAATCAGGGGCACAGCAGCACCAACGGTTACAGCGGAAACGCCAGCGCCAACTGGCAGGCGGCTTATGGCACGCTGGGTGTGGGATACAACTACGATCGCGATCAGCATGATTATAACTGGCAGCTCTCCGGCGGCGTGGTGGGGCATGCGGACGGTATTACGCTCAGTCAGCCGCTGGGGGACACCAATGTGCTGGTTAAAGCACCTGGCGCGCAGGGTGTGCGGATAGAAAACCAGACCGGCGTGCAAACCGACTGGCGCGGATACGCGGTGATGCCGTATGCCACCGTTTATCGCTATAACCGCGTCGCGTTAGATACCAATTCAATGAACAACAATACCGATGTGGAAAATAACGTTAGCAGCGTCGTGCCAACGCAAGGAGCATTGGTGCGAGCCGCGTTTGATACACGTATCGGTGTGCGGGCGCTGATAACCGCGAAATATGCAGGTAAACCTGTGCCATTTGGATCCGTTGTGCGTGAAAACACCAGCGGCGTGACCAGTATGGTGGGCGAAGACGGGCAAATCTACCTGAGCGGCTTGCCGCTAAAAGGTGAATTGCTGATCCAATGGGGGGAAAGCGCTAACGCTCGCTGCGTGGCGCACTATGCCTTGCCTGAGGAGAGTTTGAAACAGGCGGTGACGCTCACGAACGTGACGTGCGAATCTCCAACGGCACGACAGGAATAATACGATGAAACGACAAACAGGTTTGTTACTGGGAAGCGCTTTACTGCTGATGGCTCATTCGTCCTGGGCGACGGTCTGCCAAAACTCGAATGGCACACCAACGGATGTTTTTTACGATCTGTCGAACGTCTTTAACAGCAGCAATAATCAGCCGGGGCAGGTGGTGACGTTACCGGAAAAATCGGGCTGGGTTGGCGTTAATGCCACCTGTCCGGCTGGGACAACGGTGAATTACACCTATCGAAGCTATGTCACTGAACTTCCGGTTCAAAGTGCCGAGGGTGGTTTTCAGTATCTGAAGCTCAATGACTACCTGCTGGGGGCCATGAGCATCACCGACAGCTATGCCGGGTTGTTTTATCCTCCGCGTAATTATATCCGCATGGGGACTCACCCCAACGTATCGAAACAGCAGCCTTTTGGCGTAATGGATTCAAAGCTGGTGTTTAAACTCAAAGTGATTCGCTCGTTTATTAACATGGTGCCGATCCCGCGCCAGACCATGTTCAGAGTCTATGTCACGACCAATACTGGAGATGCGCTAAGCACACCGGTTTATACTATCAGCTACAGCGGTAAGGTGGAGGTTCCACAAAACTGTGAGGTGAACGCAGGGCAGATTGTCGAGTTTGATTTTGGCGATATTGGCGCATCGTTGTTCAGCAAGGCGGGGGCAGGAAACCGTCCCGAAGGCATTAATCCGCAGACCAAAACGGTGGCGATAAAATGCACCAACGTCGCCGCTCAGGCCTACTTAACCATGCGGGTAGAGGCCGAGAAAGCCTCCGGGCAAATGATGGTATCGGACAATCCTGACTTAGGGTTCATTGTCGCCGACAAAACCGGTAGACCGCTGACGCCCAATAATCTGTCCAGCACGATCCCATTTCAACTGGATGATAACGCCGCGGCAAACGTGAGTATTCGGACATGGCCGGTCAGCGTGACGGGGAATAAACCTACCGAAGGGCCTTTTACTGCCCGTGGCTATCTGCGAGTAGATTATGACTAACAAGCAAACGCCAACTTCATGGGTGCTTCTGGTGATGCTGCCCATACTGACATTCAGCTCGTTGTGCCATGCGGCCTCATCGCTGGGCGAAATCAATATTGAACTGCGCGGAAACGTGGTGGACTTTACCTGTGCGGTGATTGCCAGCGACAGCAATAAGTCGGTTGAATTGGGCACCTGGCCAACAAAGCAGTTACAGACCAGCGGGGATACTACCCAACCAGTCGCGTTTACGCTGAAGCTGGAAGGCTGCCCGCCGGGATCCGCGTCAATAACGTTTTCTGGTACTCCGGCCCCGGGTACGACGTTGCTGGCGCTTGATGACGCGGTGATGGCGCAAAAGGTGGCGATCGAACTGCATGACAGTGACCGTACGCGATTACCGCTCGAGCAGGCCAGCCAAACCGTAGGGATTGATGAGAACGGCAATGCCACGCTGACCTTTTTCGCCAACTATATCGCGTTAGCAGACGGGGTTCAGCCAGGCCTCGCCAGGGCCGATGCCACATTTATGATTAACTATAACTAATCAATGCGCGGATAAAACACTCCCGAACGAAGTCTCGCCGGGAGTGCTATTACATTAATTCATGCATTTTTGCGTAATCGATCAGCTCAACGATAGTGTGCAAGCCGAGTTTGGCGTAGATGTTAGCTTTGTGAGCACTAATCGTTTTATTGCTGAGTAACAGCTGCTCAGCAATTTCCTTATTAGAGAGGCCATTTGCCAGATAACGCAAAACCGTAACTTCGCGATTAGAGAGCGGCATGTCATTCAATACACCTTTTTTCATATTTATATTGTTAATGAAGTTAAGAGTATCTGAAGGGAAAAAAGAATATCCCGATAAAATCATTTTTACCGCATTGTAGATATCATTCAAATCCTTTCGTTTACTGACAAAACCATTTGCACCGGCCCGGATAGCACGCCCGGCATAAAAAGACTCCGATTTGGAGGAGAGAAACAGCACCCGAGTATTCTCCTGCAGAGACTTTATTCTCTTGAGTAATGTAAATCCATCTGAACCAGGTAGTTCAATATCCAGAATGACAAGATCGACAGGGTAAGTGCGCAGGTGCTCTATTGCCGTACGGCTGTCATCGGTCTTCAACACAACCTGGATATTACTGTTTTTTTCAAGTAGTACTTCTATCGACATTCTGACAATAGGGTGTTCGTCCATAATGATAACGGATGCTGGTTTCATTGTTGTATGCCTCAAACTGTATGCGTATCTTGATAATTTTATAAAACATCAGGCGTTATAATATTGTCAAATAGCCAAGGGTTGTTCTGAGGGAGAGTCGAATAAATATTATTTCATCCTTGTTTATTCGGTTGCTCTTCTACAGAACAATGAATTTGTGGAAAATCCATTTCACACTGGGAAAACTAACAATTAATCAGAAAACTATGGGGATTATACCTGCTCTGTTCTTTCGGAAAAGGCTTACAACATTCAGGTTGTTAATGTCAGTTAGGATGTTCTAAAAGATCCAGATGTGTTAATGACTATTGGCATTATTTTACTGCTGTTTGAATTATGGCAGACTGAAAAAAATTTTTAAATGGTAAAAACAATACAATAAACTAATTGTTTAGGATTTGTTAAGGTGGGAATGACGCTATTTGTGCTGATATGCACAGAATCAGTATGGTTTACTGGGGTGGTGGAAGTTAGCATAATACCAGGAATAGTTGTAAATATTAAATAGTTGTGAAATTTAGATCTTTTATCTCATATAAAAATAAGTAATTTCCTAAAAAATCTTATGGCACATAGGGTTAGGGTGTTAAATTAAATGAGCAGAGGTAACGCTGAGGCGATGTATCAGGTGCAAAAAACGCTGCCGGTTTGCTAAGCCCAGACGCGCAATCAGCTGGTTCAGGCGATAGATGATACGGTGGTAGGGGCGAGCTTGTAACAAAGCAATCTCTTTTAAGGAGTTACCTTGTAAGAGTAATTCTACCATCTCCCAATCGAGTTGGTTTATGTGCCTGGAGTGAATATAGTTAAGGACTGGTGACAATAAAGCGCGGCGCATCTCCGGGAGGCGCAGGCTACGTGACAAGATATAAAATGGACCGGACAGAGAAATAAAAGGGATTAGGTCTTCATCGTGGCGGGAAAGCAATATGAAGATTTGGATGTTATTCCGCGGTTTAATTAGCTGGCGCAGATACTCCAGAACATCAAAATAAGAGATTGTTAAACCTTCCATATCAACCACTAACTGACTAATTACCGACTCTCGCAGGCTGACTTTGGCCGATTCAATGGTCTGGAAGATCGCGGTACGTGCTCCTGAAAATAAATGTCGACCCAGCGCATAGGCCAGATAGTAATCTGTCGTAATAATCGCCTGAGATATAGTGTCACTCGGTAATGTGTATTCGAGTTTTTGCGTCAGATACTCAAGTTGGTCAAATACCTGTGATGTGTAGTGAGGATATTGCCAGGTACAGTTAGTGTTTCGTATACGGCGATATCGATCCCGGCGTTTTGCGCTGTGCATCCTTTTCCATTCCATTTCTGTTGCGGCAGGTCTGGATAAATTGCCGACTATAAACATCCCTGACCCAAATTTTCTCCAGCGTAAAGGCGAGTTTCCTTGTGCTGTTGGGTTTCAATGCTTCAGCAATCATCAGACTGGCAATTGCGTATCCCATCAGAATAATCTGCCGGAAGTTTTCTGATGTCTTACTCAATGCCCAAAAAGTCGTTTTATCCAGTTCAACCTCTCTATGGGATTAGATAAAATATTACCGGGTGTGTCTTTCTGTTACCCCGGAAATAGTAAGCCAGGATTATTCTGGCAGCATGGAGATAGGTACAGTAGGTGCCGATACTTAATTGGTGATGAGATTTTTCTCAATAAAAAATCAGGCAGAGAGATGCCACCTAATTTTGTAGAAAGTTCAGATGCGCCCGGATGTATCTTAAGAATTGCTGATCGTTTTTCACATGCAGCTTTTTCATAATGCTGCGACGGGTGGCTTTGGCCTGAATTTCGCTTACCGAGAGCAAGTGGGCCGTTTCGGCTAAGGTATAGCCGCTGGCGAGAAACATTAAGAACTGACGTTCTTCGATAGAAAAGTTGCGAGTGGTGCAGTAATGGCAGATAGTTGCGGGCACGTTGTTGCGCAGCGCACGTTTTTGCAGGATGAGGACTAATTTTTTAGTCATTTCCTCAACGTCATCTTCCCGATAGATCAGTGGCAACATGTACAGGCAGGGCCGGAACATCAGCTTATCTTTATCGTTTCTGTTGCAGATGACTACCCGGTGTTGGCGGCGGGTATGGACCGGAATCTGATAGCAATCGGCGCTGAGCCAATCTTCATCCAGGGAAATAAACGCGATGTCAGCGCGATCGATATCCTCGACAGGCAAAAAGCAAATCTCCTGATGCCACTGGTTTGCCAAATGGGAGATGATAATTTTTAGTCCATGTTCGAAGTGACTGTTTTCTTCCTTGATGGCGATACTTAACATTAAAGAGTTCCTGAACCGCTGGAGGGGTAAGGGAATGTTAAGCAAAATCATAAATATTCTAAATACATGTATCCCTAAATCTGGCGTTTCGTGGGCTGAGTTGTTACCAGGCGATTTCCTGGATACCCTTGAACCAGCAGAAAAAATCAACATTCGTTCACTTCGCCAGCAACTGAAACAAAAGGCATTGACTCAGCAGGCGCTGACCGTATAATTCACGCGTTTCATCTGCATGAAGTAATCACTTCGCAATGCGCCCTTAGCTCAGTTGGATAGAGCAACGGCCTTCTAAGCCGTAGGTCGTAGGTTCGAATCCTACAGGGCGTACCATTCAAAATCAGTCCCTATGCTCAGCTTCAACGTACCGTTACGCGCGGGACGGTTTTTCTTTTTCCAGCCAACGTTCTACCTCATAAAGACTTTGTTGGATCTCCTCTCTGAGTGAAAAATCACCCAACGGCTGCTGTTCAAGTGCTGCACACATCGTGCTGGCTGAGCGCATTCCCATGCTGGCGCAGCTGCTTTTTAGCTGATGCATCAGACGTTTTATCTGCTCGTCGTCATGTGCTGCGCGGGCAGCGTCAATCTCATCTAATACAGGAAGAGTGTGTTGCTTAAAGAGCGCTAACCATTCGTGCACCTTTTGCCACCCCATAACCTGGATATCTCCAGCCAATTGCTGAAAATCTAACCGTTTGTTGTCATTTTCTGATGCAGGCGGGAGAGTCGCACTACCGTGCAGATAATGCGTAATAAGTCGACTGAGTTCATCCCGGGGGACTGGTTTTTGAATAATGCCAAGGAACAGGGTGCTGGTTCTTTGGCTTAGCGTTTCGTCGATGACGTGCGCGCTAAAGCCGATCCGGCTAAGTGCCGGATAGTCGTGGGCTAACTGCTGTGCCAGCGTGATCCCGTCGATATCAGGAAGATCGAAATCAACCAGAGCAGCATCGTAGCGAGTATCTTCCTGCAATATTTTTAGCGCCTCAGCGGCGCTGCTGGCAGCAGTAACCTGTGCGCCATTGAGGATGAGCATTTCAGTACTGATACGTTGTGTAAGAGGATTATCCTCGATAAGCAATAAGCGTAAGCCCTGTAACGATATGGAGCGTTGTGCGGGTTTCATGATGGACATCGTGGTTGCCCGCAATGGCAGACGCAACTGGAAACAACTCCCGACGCCGGGTGTGCTGGTGACGCTCAGCTCTCCCTGCATTGCCTGAGCGAGACTGGCGCTGATGGTTAGTCCGAGTCCGGTTCCACCTCGTTTACTGCTTACCTGAACAAACGGCTGAAAAATATCGTGCTGGCGGGCAGGGTCAATACCACATCCCGTATCTTCAACCTCGATGTACCAGTTTTTGCCCTCACATCGGCTACGCAGGATGATGTGTCCCCGATCGGTAAAGCGTAGTGCGTTGTTTAATAAATTAGTAATGATTTGCCGAATGCGGCGCGGATCGCCACGCAGGGAAGCGGGAACGTCATCGGCAAAATCCGCAACCAGCACGACCGGGCGACCAGCAACGCGGCTGTTCATGAGTTGAAGCGTACTTTCCAGCAAGGGTTTGGGTTCAAAAGGCTCATCGCCTATCGCCACATTTTTTCCACCGGCTTCGATGGCGGAATAGTCCAGGATATCGTTGAGGATGGTCAGCAAAGACTCGCCCGAGTCGGTGATTGCGCGTAGATTTTCCCGATGCTGTGCCAGGGCGGGATTGTCTGAGAGCAACTGCGCAGTGCCGAGGATACCATACAGCGGGGTGCGTATTTCATGGCTCATGGCGGCAAGAAACGCCGATTTTGCCTGGTTAGCTTTTTCAGCTTCTGCACGGGCCTGTCGGTGTTCAGATACCATAGAACGCAGCTCGGCGGTGCGAGCTTTAACCTGTGCAGCCAGATGTTCGCGATGGCTATTGAGGGCGTGAACACTGCCGCGAAAGGCATCCATCAACCGCCCGATGGTATCCAGTTCACGAACGCCTGCGGTTTCCGGGAATGGGGAGTCAATATCCCCCTCAAGCAGACGCTGTAACGCCTGGGTTTGCTGTGCCAGTGGTCGAGTGACTGAGCGATAAACCACACGCCAAAGTATAAGAATCAGCAAACATAATGACACGCCACCTAACAGCAGCAGCAAGTGTTGCCCGCGCTGGCTGGCCTGTTTGAGATGTGCCAGGCCGCTTTGATTACGCTGGCCGATGGTTTCCACCAACTGGCTGACTTCGCTACTGAAACGGGTAAATTGCTCGATATTATTCTGCGATAAGATCTGCAATTGGGTCGTGATGTCATTATCCTGGCGATACAGGGACAGCAGCTCAACATAACGGCTAATCGTATTGACGGTGTTGGCCACCTGAGTGCGCACCACGGGATCTTCAATACGTATTTGTCGGCGCTGAAGTACTCTGACGGCGGCATTCAACTGGTTTTCCAGCGCAGCCAGGTTATTCTGCGCCTGGTTATTCCCCAGATTCATCACCATTTGCTGCACGCGTAGCGCACTCAGGCGCAGTTCATTCATCTGGTTATAATATTCCAGATCGATATCGATGAGCCTGTCCAGCGCGTGTTCAGCGGCCTGCCCCTGATGGCTCTCAATCAAATCATAAATGCTGGCCTGTGTCGCTCCCGCCGACGTGGCGGCATTACTGGCCTGACCGCGTGCCATTTCGGCAACGTCAGCGGTGGCCTCAATAATTTGCTGGCTGAGTTGTTGCTGTTGAGCACGTAATTTCAGGCGTTCGCCAACCATCTCCCCCTGATGGCTTAACGACCGGGCGATTTCTTTCTCCTGCTGTTCAATGGCAGAAGTATCAAAGCCCTGTTCACGAAGGGTTTTGAGTAATGTGGTTATTTTCAGGCTCTGGGCAGTTAGCATTCTCCCCTGAGCCAGCCACATATTTTCATTGTCTGCGGTGGTCAGATTTTGTGCGGAAAACAGTTCCCAGGCGCTGGCTTCGCTGAGCTGGCGCGCCATATCCATGGTTGGAATTAGCGCCTGGGTATTGGCCTGCTCAACCTGGCTGACAAAACGCAGGTTATACCAGCCTGTCAGCGTACTGATGAGAGTCAGTGCCGCCATCAGCGCAAAGCCTATCCACAGTCGTTTGGTCAGAGATAAATTCACTGTCTGGTCGCCACAGATTAAAAAGGTTGAGTCCAAAAGAGGAAAGCAACTAGGATAAAGCCTTATCAATGTTGAGGCTATCATGCGCGTATTGGTTTTCCTGTTAATCACGCTTTTTCCCGGTTTGAGTCATGCGGCCGGGTCCGCATTGCTGCGCTGGCAGGATACGCAGCAGGCAGTCCCGGAACTGCAATCGGACGTTACTGCAAACAAAGTCTGGAAACTGTGCGCGCTGTATCCCAGCCTGAAAGACTCCTATTGGCTTTCAGTGAATTACGGCATGCTTGAGGCGGCGAGAAAATACGGAGTAAGTCTGAAGGTGTTAGAGGCGGGAGGGTATCGTCAGTTCTCCACGCAAAAAACACAAATCGCCCAGTGCCAGCAATGGGGAGCAGATGCCATATTGCTGGGTAGCAGCACGACGACTTTCCCGGATCTTTCCGCGCAGGTAGGCGCGTTGCCGGTCATTGAGGTAGTGAATGCGATAGACGATCCGACGGTGAAAGCACGGGTCGGTGTTCCGTGGTTCCAGATGGGGTATCAGCCGGGCCGCTATCTGGTCAAGTGGAGCGGCGGCAAACCGTTAAAGGTTCTGCTATTGCCAGGACCTGATGACGCCGGAGGCAGCCGCGAAATGGTGGCAGGATTCCGTCAGGCGATTGCCGGTAGTCAGGTGAACATCGTGGATGTGGCGTTGGGGGATAATGATATTGAAGTTCAGCGCAACCTGTTGCAGGAGATGCTTGAGCGTCACCCGGATGTCGATGTGGTTGCCGGTACGGCAATTGCTGCGGAAGCGGCGATGGGAGAGAAACGGAATCCGGGGACGCCGCTAACCGTGGTCTCTTTTTACCTGTCGCATCAGGTGTATCGCGGACTTAAACGCGAAAGAATCATTATGGCTGCCAGCGATCAGATGGTCTGGCAAGGTGAACTGGCGATTCAACAGGCGATCAGGGTGCTACAAGGGCAACCGGTACCGGAAAATATCAGTCCGCCGATCCTGGTGCTCACCCCGAAAAATGCCGACAGCCAGCATGTTCAACGCTCGCTGTCTCCTGGCGGGTTCCGTCCGGTTTATCTGTATCAGTACACGTCGGCCGCTAAAAAATAACCTTCGCCGTGCTGTGTCACCAGTAAATCAGCCCGTAGCTTGTGGCGCAAACGGCGGATCAGTACATCTACGGTGCGTAAGTCTGGATTGTCTACCCGTCGTGCCGAAAGCATACGCAGTAAACGTTCGCGGCTGAGAATTTCTCCCGGATTGGTGACAAAGGCGACCAGCATTTCATACTCGGCGCGGGTGAGTTTGATCGTCTCATCGCCCAGCTCCAGGGTATGCCGGGAGACATTCAGACAGTATCCGGCAAACTGATAGCAGTTATCTTTGGTCTCCGGCTGTGCCTGGCGGGCAAGATCGATACGCCAGAGCAAATTTTTAACCCGAACCACCAGTTCACGTAGCTCCAGCGGCTTGGTGACATAATCATCAGCGCCCATTTCCAGGCCAACGATCCGGTCAATTTGATCGCTACGACCTGTCACCAGAATGATCCCCACCGTTGAGCGTTCGCGCAGGGCGCGGGTCAGCATTAAGCCATTTTCGTCCGGGAGGTTGATATCCAACAGAATGAGATCGACAGGATGTTGTGACATGATTTCACGCAGACCAGCTCCGCTGGCAGTGACAGAGACATGATAACCTTCCTGTTCAAAATATGCCTGTAACCTCGCCTGGGTGACGGGTTCATCTTCAACAATGACAATGTGATGCGGCATCCTGATGGTGTTCTCTTTCTGTTCATATCTGTTCACATTGTGCCGTAAGCCATTCATCCTGACCAGTGTTGCTGTTCACATTTGAGAAATAAGATCTTCTGTAACTAAACCATATAATTACAGGGGCTATTATGCGGAAACTTTGGAGGGCGCTACTCAGACCGAGCGCACGTTGGTCAGTGTTGGCGCTGGTCGTCATCGGGATTGTGGTCGGTATCGCGCTGATCGTTTTGCCGCACGTTGGCATCAAATTAACCAGCTCTACCGAGTTTTGCGTGAGCTGCCACAGCATGCAGCCGGTTTATGAAGAATATAAACAGTCCGCGCATTTTCAGAATGCCTCCGGGGTGCGCGCAGAATGTCATGACTGCCACATTCCATCCGATATTCCAGGCATGGTGAAACGTAAGCTGGAGGCCAGCAACGATATTTACCAAACCTTTGTTGCCCACTCTATTGATACTCCAGAGAAATTCGAAGCCAAACGCGCTGAGCTGGCGGAGCGCGAATGGGCGCGAATGAAGGAGAACAACTCCGCGACCTGTCGTTCTTGTCATGACTATGATGCGATGGACCACGCGAAACAACATCCTGAAGCTGCGCGCCAGATGAAGATTGCGGCCAAGGACAACCAATCCTGTATCGACTGCCATAAAGGTATTGCGCACCAGCTTCCCGATATGAGCAGCGGTTTCCGCAAGCAGTTTGATGAGTTACGCGCCAGGGCGAACGACGATGGCGAGACGCTCTACTCTCTGGACATCAAGCCTATTTATGCCGCTAAGGGTGATAAAGAACCTGCTGGCTCACTGCTACCCGCCTCTGAAGTAAAAGTGTTAAAGCGTGATGGTGATTGGCTGCAAATTGAAATTGTGGGCTGGACCGAGAGTAATGGGCGTCAGCGCGTGTTGGCGCAACTGCCGGGCAAGCGCATTTTTGTGGCTTCCATTCGTGGCGACATCCAGCAGCACGTGAAGACGCTGGAGCAAACCACCGTTGCGGAAACGAATACGCCATGGAGTAAATTGCAGGCCACTGCCTGGATGCAGAAGGGCGATATGGTCAACGATATCAAACCTATCTGGGCTTATGCCGACTCGCTCTATAACGGAACCTGTAACCAATGCCACGGTGCACCAGAGAAAGAACACTTTGATGCTAACGGTTGGATTGGCACGTTGAACGGCATGATTGGATTTACCAGTCTGGATAAACGTGAAGAACGTACCTTGCTGAAATATTTGCAGATGAATGCCTCTGACACTACGGATAAGCCGCATGGCGATAAGGGAGAAAGCAATGAAAAATAACGATCTCTTTCAGGCATCGCGCCGACGTTTTTTGCTGCAACTGGGCGGCTTGACCGTAGCTGGTATGTTAGGGCCTTCGCTGCTCACGCCGCGTAGCGCTAATGCCGCAGAGGTGCAGGGGGCAGGCGTCAAAGAGGGGATTCTGACCGGTTCTCACTGGGGGGCGATTCGTGCCACCGTGGTTGACGGTCGTTTCATTGAAGCCAGGCCGTTCGAGCGCGATAAATACCCGTCAAAAATGATCGCCGGACTCCCGGATCACGTACACGGTGGAGCGCGTATTCGCTATCCCATGGTCCGCGTGGACTGGTTGCGTAAACACCATCAGAGCGATACCTCGCAACGTGGAGATAACCGCTTTGTGCGCGTTTCGTGGGATGAAGCGCTGGATTTCTTCTATCAGGAGCTGGAGCGCATTCAGAAGACTTATGGTCCGAGCGCGCTGCTAACGGCCAGCGGCTGGCAATCGACCGGGATGTTCCACAATGCTTCCGGGATGCTGGCGCGTGCCATTGCGCTGCATGGCAACAGCGTGAGTACGGGGGGCGACTATTCCACCGGTGCTGCTCAGGTCATTCTGCCGCGCGTGGTGGGATCAATGGAGGTATATGAACAGCAGACCTCCTGGCCACTGGTACTCGAAAACAGCAAAACCATTGTGCTGTGGGGTTCTGACCTCATCAAAAACCAGCAGGCGAACTGGTGGTGTCCAGATCATGATGTCTACGAATACTACGAGCAACTGAAGGAAAAAGTGGCGCGGGGCGAGATTTCGGTCATCAGCGTTGACCCGGTCGTCACCTCGACTCATGACTACCTTGGCCGCGACAAGGTTAAGCACATCGCCGTGAATCCGCAGGCTGATGTGCCGCTACAGCTGGCGCTGGCACACACGCTGTATACCGAGAAGCTCTACGATAAGCATTTCCTCGAGAACTACTGCGTTGGGTTTGAACAATTTCTGCCTTATCTGCTGGGAGAAAGTGACGGACAGCCTAAAGATGCCCAGTGGGCGGAAAAAATCTGCGGGATTGATGCTGAGACAATCCGTGAACTTGCGCGGCAGATGGCGGGCGGCAGAACGCAAATTATTGCTGGCTGGTGCGTGCAGCGTATGCAGCACGGGGAACAGTGGGCGTGGATGATCGTGGTGCTGGCCTCAATGCTCGGGCAAATTGGCTTACCCGGGGGGGGATTTGGCTTTGGCTGGCACTACAACGGCGCGGGCACCCCAGGGCGTAAAGGCGTTATCCTGAGCGGATTTTCTGGTTCCACCACCGTTCCACCGGTACATGACAGCACCGATTATAAGGGCTACAGCAGTACCATCCCGATCGCGCGTTTTATCGATGCGATTCTGGAGCCGGGCAAGAGCATCAACTGGAACGGTAAAACCGTCAAGCTGCCACCGTTGAAGATGTGCGTTTTTGCCGGGACCAACCCTTTCCATCGTCACCAGCAGATCAACCGTATTATTGAGGGCTGGCGCAAGCTGGAAACCGTTATCGCCATCGACAATCAGTGGACTTCGACCTGTCGATTCGCCGATATCGTATTACCGGCGACGACCCAGTTTGAACGTAACGATCTCGACCAATATGGCAACCACTCCAACCGCGGCATTATCGCTATGAAGCAGCTGGTGCAGCCGCAGTTTGAAGCGCGTAATGATTTCGATATTTTCCGCGATCTTTGCCGCCGCTTTAACCGTGAAGAAGCGTTCACAGAAGGGTTGGATGAGATGGGCTGGTTGAAGCGCATCTGGCAGGAAGGAAGCCAGCAAGGGAAGGGACGCGGTGTTCATCTTCCGGCTTTCGACGTTTTCTGGAATCAGCAAGAGTACGTTGAATTCGAACATCCGCAGATGTTTGTCCGTCATCAGGCCTTCCGCGAAGATCCCGACCTTGAGCCTCTGGGGACGCCGAGCGGTTTGATCGAGATCTATTCGAAAACTATTGCCGATATGCAATATGACGATTGTCAGGGGCATCCAATGTGGTTTGAGAAAATCGAACGTTCACACGGTGGGCCTGGATCGCAACGTTGGCCGCTGCATCTGCAATCCGTCCACCCGGATTTCCGTCTGCATTCACAGCTCTGCGAGTCCGAAGCGCTGCGTAAGCATTACGCGGTAGGTGGCAAAGAGCCGGTGTTTATTAACCCGCAGGATGCCAGCGCCAGGGGGATCCGCAACGGCGATATAGTTCGTGTATTTAATGCGCGTGGACAAGTGCTGGCCGGCGCGGTTGTCTCCGATCTCTACTCGCCGGGCGTGGCGCGCATCCATGAAGGTGCCTGGTACGATCCTGATAACGGTGGAGAAAGCGGAGCGCTGTGTAAATACGGTAATCCGAACGTGTTAACCCTAGATATCGGCACGTCTCAGCTGGCGCAGGCGACCAGTGCGCATACTACGCTGGTGGAAATTGAGAAATATACCGGTAAGGTGGATAACGTGACGGCGTTCAGCGGCCCGATAAAAATGGTGGCGCAGTGCGAATATGTCCCGGCACAGAAGGTGACGTCATGATGAAACACACCTCCCTGACGACAGAACAGATGGCCTGTGTTTATGCATGGTTGGCGCAAATGTTTTCCCGGGAGCGTGACGGTGAGGGATTAGCGCAATTGCAGTCCAGCGAAATGACGGAGTGGTTCACCGTGCTCAAAGGTGAACCGTCGCTTGAGGCCGATGTTCTTTTGCTGGAAGCGAAAATTGCCGCGCTCAAGGTACGTGAAGACGCTACCCTGGAACTGGCGGCTGATTTTTGCAGCCTGTTCCTGATGTCGGATAAACACGCCGCGTTACCCTATGCGTCGGCTCATCTTGAAGAAGGGCCAAACTACGGGGTCATTAAACAACTGTTATCTGATGCGGGCATGCAGGTAAGCGATACGTTTAGCGAATCAGCCGATCATCTGGCGATTTTTATCGAACTGCTGAGCCATCTGCATTTTTCTCTTGGTGAGCCAGGGGTTAGCCGTCAGCGTATTGATGCGTTGCGCAGAGAAACGCTGGCGGGGCTGTTACGCTGGTTACCGGAGTTCACTGCTAAATGCCGCCGATATGATGACTTTGGTTTCTACGCTGCGCTGAGCCAGCTGCTGCTGGCATTTGTCAGGCTGGATCATCAGAACTGAGTGATAGCCTGAGCCACAGAAAAACGGGAGCATATTCGCTCCCGTTTTAACCCTATCACCGCACAACCAGCACCGGGCATTTCGCGTGGCGGACTACGGCTGCCGCCGTTGAACCCAGTAAATAAGTGCTAAACCCCGGTTTGTGTGAGGCGATGACGATAAGCTCGGCGTCAACCGCCTCCGCCAGCTTGAGGATCTGATCCTTCGGCGGGCCGTAAACGACGTGGGTCTGAGTCCTGCCGGCAGGAATATTGAACTGCTTAATAATTTCTTCGAGTTTTTCGCTGGCCTTAGCCTGCAGACCACTTCTGTCCGGAAATTCGGTAGAGTAGGCCAGTCCCAGCGAGGCATAGAACGGAACGGTAGGAATAACGGCTAAAAAGTGGACCTTCGCGGTTTTGGCATGCGCCTGGACCTGCGGCACAACATGACGAGTGAGATCGGCTTCAGAGATATCAATGGGCACCAGAATTGAGCGATACATATTCACTACCTCCTGTTTGTTTTACCTCTACCCTGAGTGTAGCGAAAGTTGTTTCTGTATAATAAGTGACCAGATCAAGGATGTGTGCATCAGTGCGCGTCATGAAGCAGTATGTACTGTAAGCCTATCTTGAATGTATTTCTCAGCAAAACCAAAAGAGATGTCCCCTCGTTAATGCTTGCCATCTCGAAATAGAAAAGGGTGCTTTTTTATATTTTTCATTGTATATTTAATTATATAACGATGGCCGTTAAGGGGGTAATTTCAACAGCGTTATGAACTCCGTAATTTTTTATTCTGACATCATCTTACTTTACAGATGTATAAACTTGGCAAGTGGTTTAAAAATCTGTTTTTAAAGAAAAAACAATAATTACATTTCGTTCTCACTAATTATGCGAGCCTCTTCAAACTTACCCATTTGCTGATTCTCATTTCTCTCCGCGCTTGATGAATATCAATAAATAGCTGCTTTAGGATATTTATTGTCTACCTCTAAAAGGGTATTCGTCTGATGGAATTAAAAGATGAGAAAAATAAATAAAACTATCCTATGGACGATGCTGCTGTGCATTGTTCTTGGTGCAGTTATTGTTTTGGCAGGGCAATGGACATTACATAAAACCTCGAGTACAGAATTCTGTTTGTCTTGCCATACGATGCAGGCGCCCTACGAAGAATATACAGGCTCGGTTCACTTCCAGAATCAGAAAGGTATTCGCGCAGAGTGCGCGGACTGTCATATCCCGGAGGGCGGTTTGGATTTTCTGGTGGCTAAGCTGCGGGCCTCAAAAGATGTTTATCATCAGTTCATAACCAAAAAAATCGATACCCCGGAAAAATTTGAAGAACACCGTCTGGAGATGGCGCAAACCGTTTGGGCACAGCTCAAGGCTAATGATTCTGCGACCTGCCGTAGCTGCCACAGTATGGACGCCATGGATCTTGCCGCACAAAGCGCGGATGCTCAGAAGATGCACAAAATGGGCATCGCGGAAAAGCAAACCTGTATTGATTGCCATAAAGGCGTCGCCCATTTCCCACCTGAAATAAAAATGGATGACAGTGCGCTTAAAGGACTTGAAGCGCAGTCAGCCTCCACCCCAGCTTCAGCAACTGAACTTTATGCTGTAAGCAACACCGCGCTTGGCGATCTGGGAACTGTTTACCCGGCAACCAAAATGCAGGTCCTGAAAACAACGGACAATGCGCGACTGGTCGAGATTCGCGGTAGCCAGATGCAAGGAAGTGAACAGGTTATTTACTACGCAGCAGGGCAGCGTTTGATTCTTGCCAGCCTGAGTGAAAAAGGTCAACAGTCGCTGAAGATCCTCTCCGACTGGAAAAAAGATGACTACGGCAATGCGTGGCGAGATGTCGTGCTGCAGGGCGAATGGAGCGGTTCCGCACTCGCCAGCCGTGAACCTATGTGGGATTACGCGCGCAAACTCGACAATGTTTACTGCGCGGGCTGTCATGCGCCAATTCCGGCGAATCACTTCACGCTTAACGCCTGGCCTTCAGTAGCCAAAGGGATGGGGGCCCGCACCAATATCAGTGAAACCGAACTGGATATCCTGAGCCGTTACTTCCAGTACAACGCTAAAGACATGAATAAATAAGCGATCAATCAGGAGAAATCATGAAACTCACAAGACGTGACTTTATTAAGACGGCTGGCGCGGCAACCGGGACAATGGCGATTTCTTCGGTGATCCCAATGCCAGCCTGGGCCGAAGGCCAGAATGGCGGAGCAATCCTGACGGCAGCACGTTGGGGTGCGGTATACGTGGAAGTAAAAGATGGAAAAGTGGTTTCCTCAAAAGGTGCGTTGCCGAAAACGGTGCCGAACTCATTACAGCAAACCGCGCCAGATCAGGTTCATACCAATATCCGCGTGAAGTATCCGATGGTGCGCAAAAGCTATCTGGAAAACCCGGGTAAAGCGGATGGCAAACGCGGTAACGATCCCTTTGTGCGGGTCAGCTGGGAACAGGCGCTGAAGCTCATTCATGAACAGCACAGCCGGATCCGCAGCAGCTATGGTCCCGCTTCGATATTTGCCGGTTCTTATGGCTGGCGATCCAGCGGCGTTCTGCATAAGGCGCAAACCTTACTGCAACGCTATATGAGCATGGCCGGTGGCTACGCTGGGCATACCGGAGATTATTCAACCGGTGCCGCGCAGGTGATCATGCCATACGTTGTGGGATCGGTTGAGGTTTATGAGCAGCAAACCACCTGGCCGATGGTGCTTGAGCACAGTCAGGTCGTGGTGCTGTGGGGGATGAACCCGCTCAACACCCTTAAGATTGCCTGGAGCAGCACGGATGAACAAGGGATCGAATACTTTAATCTGCTGAAGAAATCAGGGAAAAGCGTCATCGCCATCGATCCGATGCGTTCTGAAACCATCGAGTTCTTTGGTGATAATGCGACCTGGATTGCGCCACATATGGGGACCGACGTGGCAATGATGTTAGGGATCGCCCATACGCTGGTGAAGAAAAACCTTCACGACAAAGCCTTCCTGGAAAAATACACTACCGGATATCCGCAGTTTGAAGAGTACCTGCTCGGCAAGAGCGATAAAGTAGAGAAAACCGCCGAATGGGCATCTGGCGTGTGTGGCGTGCCTGCTGAGCAACTGGAAAAGCTGGCGGAAATTTTCTCCAGCAACAAAACCATGCTCATGGCAGGTTGGGGGATTCAGCGCCAGCAATACGGTGAGCAAAAACACTGGATGCTGGTGACTCTGGCGGCGATGCTGGGGCAAATTGGTACCGAAGGCGGCGGCTTCGGGTTCTCTTATCACTATTCCAACGGCGGTAATCCAACGCGTATCGGTGGGGTTTTACCGGCGATCTCCGCCAAAATTGAGGGTGGGTCATCGGCAGGTAATGACTGGGCGGTTTCCGATGCGGTGACCAGCCTGCCGGTAGCGCGAATTGTCGAAGCGCTGGAAAACCCAGGCGGCAAATATCAACATAACGGTAAAGAGCAAACCTTCCCGGATATCAAAATGATCTGGTGGGCGGGCGGCGCTAACTTTACCCATCATCAGGATACCAACCGCTTAATCAAAGCCTGGCAGAAGCCTGAACTGGTTGTCATCTCTGAATGCTACTGGACCGCTGCGGCCAAACACGCAGATATCGTTCTGCCAATCACCACTTCGTTTGAGCGTAACGATCTGACCATGACCGGTGATTACAGTAACCAGCATCTGGTACCGATGAAGCAGGTCATTGAGCCGCAGTTTGAAGCGCGTAGTGATTTTGACGTATTTGCCGATCTGGCTGAGATGCTTAAGCCGGGGGGGAAAGCTGTCTACACCGAAGGCAAAGACGAAATGGCGTGGCTGAAGCAGTTCTATGACGTCGCGCAAAAAGCCGCCCGCGCCCAGCGTGTTGCCATGCCTCAGTTCAACGCGTTCTGGCAGCAGAATAAGCTGATCGAAATGCGTGAGAATGAAAAGAATAACAAATATGTGCGCTACGCGGATTTCCGCAGCGATCCGGTGATGAACGCACTCGGAACGCCGAGCGGCAAGATTGAAATCTACTCGAAAACGATTGAAGGCTATCAGTATAAAGACTGTCCGCCGCATGCGTCCTGGATTGAACCGGATGAATGGAAAGGAACTGCGGATAAAGATCAGCTGCAGCTACTGACGGCGCACCCGGCACATCGTCTGCATAGCCAGCTGAACTACGCGTCGCTACGTAAAGAGTACGCGATTGCCAATCGTGAACCGGTGACGATTCATCCGGATGACGCAAAAGCCAGAGGGATTGCCGAGGGCGATCTGGTCCGCGTATGGAATGCTCGTGGACAGGTTCTGGTTGGGGCGCACGTCAGCGACGGCATCAAACCGGGTATCATCTGTATTCATGAAGGCGCATGGCCGGATATTGAAAACGGTATCTGTAAAAATGGCGGCGCGAACGTGCTGACGGCGGATATCCCGACTTCAAGACTGGCGAATGGTTGTGCCGGGAATACCAGCCTGGTATACGCAGAAAAATACACCGGTGAAGCGCCAAAACTCACCGTCTTTGATGAGCCAGCAATTGTCACCATGTAATGATGACTGATAAACGGGGGCCGTAAGGCTCCCGTTTTTTATTGCTGTTTGGGCAACGTTTTACTGTTGTTACTCAGCCAGCACTATCACATCTCCCGTTGCCGGGGCGTCAGTTCCCGGTAGCCACAATCGCCCCCACGAACCGGTGCAATGACAGCCGAGCAGTTTTTCGGGTTGCTGTTGCTGAATAAATTGTCGGGTCCGCCATAGCTTAGCGGGGGAGGCGGCGCGTAAATGAAAGCCACCGACCAGGGCATAAATTTTGTTAACCCCGGTGATTTTCTGGCAATGGCGTACGATGTTTTCTATTCCCCGATGCCCGCAACCGGTAATGATGACTAACCCGCGTGCAGATTTATAGATCAATACGCCTTCGTCACTGATGTAATCTGGCTGGAGTGTTTTCTCGCTAATCACGCCATAGGACTGTGGCGTGGGGACACTGATTTCCCCGGACCACAAAAAACGATCGCTGATAGCCAGCGGCTCGCGGGTGTATTCCATTATGAATCGAGAGTAGTTGTTATCACGCGAGAGTTTTTTAATTTTTCGTGGTATTCCCGCAACCGTTATCGATGCGTAACGCTCGCAGGCCAGTTGAGGATGGCAAATGATACGGCTGTTATCCGCAAGCCACGGCACGCCGCCGCAGTGATCATAATGACCGTGCGACAGTACTACGGCGGTTAATTGGGTCAGGTCTACGCCCATTTGCGTAGCGTTGTGCATGAAGCTGCCATCCGGCCCGGTATCAAACAATATTGTGGTTGTTTCATCCTGAACTAACAGACTTAATCCAGGCTTGGCCAGTATTGATTTTTCTGCGCCAGCAGCGCGTCGGTTTTCAAGCAGCACTGTGAGGGTTAAAGCCATGCCTGACTCCCGTATTAAAACGGCATACTGTAATGCATCGCTTTTGAGAGCGCTGTGATCGCAGCGCTCTTTAGCGTTATCCGTTATTCACGCACAATTTTGCCTGCGTTTCCTGCATCGCTGTCATTCCAGCTACCGTGACCATTTGTTTTAATCGTATAGGTGGCATAGCCGACACGGAAGGTCATCGTATCCTTATAGGTATTTACGTCACGCACTTCATTACCATTGACGTAAACGCCGGAATCTTCGACGTGAATATCAACGCTGCGTTGACCATTGGCAAATTTGGCCACGTAATTTCCGCTGAATTTGCCATCAATACCGGCATTATCGTGGTTATCCGTGTTAGTGGTATTTTGCTGTTTTTCACCATGATGATGACGATTCTGCTGGCCGTTGCTGTTCTCAATAAAGCCATGATCGCGGTTCCACTGATAGGATTTATTCACATCGCAGCCATTGAGTTCACTCATCTGCGTACAACCTGAACGTTCATACTTTTTCTGCATTGCCGGGGTAATTGCACATGCTGTTGTGGCAGTTGTCAGGCCAAGGACCAGGAGGGTTAGCAGTCGTTTATTCATTTTTTACTCACTATCATCATTAAATTTATTTATAGGAATGCGAACTTTTTGACTGTCATGTTTACGACGACGGCAGTCTCCCATTAAATATTAATGAAGCATACCAGGGGGAATCCTAATTTATAATTAGGGTGGGGTGGTGAATGCTGTAATACGCAACATAATAAGCTGTTTATTTACTTATTTTATACAATCCGGGTAGAGAGCTAAGATGTATTTACTTTTAGAAGAAGGATTTAATGAATTATTAATATTGACATTAACGATGAAGTGGGACGCGGGCTTGTATATAAACAGGCCCGCGTGGGGAGAGTAGTCCACAATATTCAAACTTCGCGTATTTATGGATGTCGTTGTCAATATAGTTCGTCTTTACCCCTGAGTGGAGATCTGCGCGCGGTGCTGCTCGGCCTGTACCTCATGAGCAAATGAATGGCCGTTGTTTACCGATTGGTGAACAACCATCGCTTTTTCATGTTCATTCATTTGTGAAAATGATTGCGCATTGGTTGATGTTGACGATGAATTATTTGCCTGCGCGGCGTGTGCTTGTGCCATTTGTTGATGTGCAGGAGCGTCGCTGTTATTCATCATTTCATGAGCCATTGCGGCCTGCTGATGCATTTTGGGTGTTTCTGCCGCATTAACGCCCGCTGAAATAAAAAACGCGATAGCTAAAAAAGAGGACATCTTATTCATCATATTTCTCCTGTTTGGGTTTACGGAAGAAAGTATAATTAATAGGGGCTGTCAGTGGCGTGACAGGATTATGACGGTTGTGTCAGACAACAGGTGATGACGGGTATAAGCGTCATCACCATAAATTAAATCGCGTGCTTGGGCAGCGTCAGAATAAAGCGAGTGGCATGAGGGTCGGAAGTCACCGAGACTTTTCCTTGATGGGCAGTCACAATTGATTTCACAATCGCCAGACCAATGCCGCTGCCTTCGCCCTTACGCTGTCGTGAAGGGTCCACTCGATAAAAGCGGTCAAAGAGTCGCGGAAGATGTTGCGGGGGAATGGGGTTTCCGGGATTCTCAACGACTATCTGCACCTGGCCATCCGCCTCTTTCACCCGCACGGTTACCGACTCGCCTTTTGGCGTATAGCGCATGGCATTTGACAGCAGATTACTCATTGCCCGGCGTAACATTAATGGGTCGCCTGAAACCCAGCATGCGCGTCCTTCAAACCGTAAACCAACCTCACGCTCTTCAGCCCAGGCTTCGAAAAAGTCGAATACTTTACCGACCTCATCAGCCAGATTGAGCGCTTTTTTTTCTGGGATCAGCTGATTGTTATCCGCCTGCGCCAGAAACAGCATATCACTCACCATCTTCGACATACGGCCAAACTCTTCGAGATTGGAATACAGCACATCTTCCAGCTCTTTTTGGCTGCGGGTCTGGCTGAGCGCAATCTCCGTTTGAGTGACAAGGTTAGTTATTGGCGTGCGGATCTCATGGGCAATATCCGCTGAGAAGTTCGACTGCCGTTTAAATACGTCCTCGATGCGTTCGATCATGTGATTAAACGAACTCACCAGCTGTTCCAGTTCAATAGGAACAGCTTGCGGATCGAGGCGTACATCGAGATCTTTCGAGGTGATATTTTGGATGCGACGACTGACGTTACGAATTGGTTCATGACCTTTGTATACAGCGAACAACACGATAAAAACAATCATCATGCTAATCAGCGATGCTGTCATAATCAGCTTGTTTTTCAGATCGTTAATATAGTGCAGATGAAAGTCGATCGATAATGCCAGATACAGCGTATACGCTGGTTTTCCATCGGCAAGCTGTCCTACCGGCAGGCGAATCATTCGCCAGTTAGACGATGTTTTCTGTCCGTGGATATGTTTGGAGGTTTGCAGTGTGGGGCCTGAGATAATAAAAACATCGCTGGCATGAGCATTTTTATCCGGCCTTGCACTGGCGATAAACTGCCGGAGATCCGGCGCATTGGGCGAATGGAAAATGGCCTTCTGGTTGCTATCTTCCAGAGAAATAATGACGTTCGAATAACCCGCCACCACATTTTTTAGCGTTTCCAGGCGGCGTGATTCTGGCTCGTTGGGTTGGTTAATAATCCTCTCCAGCGTGGCGCTAATCTCTTGTAAGTCGTTGATGTCCTGCTCGGCGAAGTGGACTTTCACGGAGTGGATCATTATCCATGCAAAGGCGAAAAATGAAGCAATTGTCGCCAGGCTGATAAAAAAGGTCAGTCGTGTCGCCAGTGAAAAAGGGCGCCGCCATCGTTTACTGGTCATCAGGAACCTCAAGCATATATCCCACACCGCGCACGGTCTGAATCAGTTTCGGCTCAAAATCGTTATCAATTTTGGCGCGCAGACGCTTAACGGCGACGTCGATGGCATTAGTATCGCTGTCAAAATTCATATCCCAGACCTGGGAGGCGATCAGCGAGCGGGGTAAAACTTCCCCCTGATGGCGCAGGAAAAACTCAAGCAGCGTAAACTCTTTGCTGGTCAGGGTGATGCGCGTACCGCTGCGGGTGACTTTCCTGCTGACCAGATCGACCATTAAATCTGCGACCTGAAACTGGCTTTCAACAATCACCGCAGCGCCCCGGCGCAGCAGCGTTCTGACCCGTGCCAGCAGTTCGGCGAAGGCAAACGGTTTAACCAGGTAATCATCAGCACCCAATTCCAGACCTTTAACCCGATGTTCAATGGTACCCAGTGCGGTGAGGAGAAGAATGGGCATTCCTTTGTTGGCGGAACGCAGCATCCGCACGATATCCCAACCGTTTACATCCGGCAGCATGATGTCGAGTATGAGCAGGTCGTAATCGCCGGTCATCGCCAGGTGATACCCGTTCAGGCCGTTATCCGCTAAATCCACAACAAAACCCGCTTCCGTCAGGCCTTTCGTCAGGTATTCACCGGTTTTTTTCTCATCTTCGACTATCAAAACCTTCATCGCATTCTCCTTCTCGCACTGGTTGTGCGGACTTTCAATTCTAGGGAAGCGGGATCGGATAGCAATCTGTTATTGGGAAAATGACAGTTTTGTCATTTTCCTGTCACCGGTTAAACAGAGTCACTTCGTTAAAGTACAAGACTATAAATTCCTACTTATTTTAGGGACATCAGTCCGGTCAGGACGAGAAGAACTATGAGCAAATTTAAGCTTCTTACTCTCAGCGCTATATTCGTGCTCGCTGGTTGTTCATTGGCGCCGGACTATCAGCGCCCGGCCTTGCCGGTGCCACAGCAATTTTCTTTAAGCCAGAATTCCCTGGTGTCGGCTCCTGGTGAATACCAGGACACGGGGTGGCGAACCTTTTTTGTTGACGACCAGGTGAAGGCGTTGATTGGTGAGGCGCTGATCAATAACCGCGATTTACGCATGGCGACGCTGAAGGTTCAGGAAGCGCGAGCGCAGTATGGCGTCACGGACGCTGACCGTTATCCGCAAATCACGGCAGGCTCCAGCGGTACCTACAGCGGTAAATTAAAAGGTGATAGCAGCACCGATCGTGAATTCGAGGCCGGGCTGAATCTCAGTTTCGACCTGGATTTCTTTGGGCGGCTTAAAAATATGAGTGAAGCCGAACGGCAGAACTTCTTCGCCAGCGAAGAGGCGCGTCGGGCGGTACATATCTTATTAATTTCCAACGTGTCACAAAGTTATTTCAACCAGCGTCTGGCTTACGCGCAGTTGCAAGTTGCCGAAGAAACGCTGCAAAACTATCAGCGCTCTTACGCTTTTGTAGAGAAGCAACTGATAACCGGTAGCACCAACGTACTGGCGTTGGAACAAGCGCGCGGCGTGATTGAAAGTACGCGTAGCGAAATTGCCAAGCGTAAAGGTGAGTTGGCACAGGCCAATAACGCGCTGCAACTGTTGCTGGGTACATACGGGAAATTACCCGATGACCAGGCGCGCAGCCGTGGGGATATTAAACCGGTAACGCTGCCGCCATCGCTTTCGTCGCAAATACTGTTGCAGCGCCCGGATATTATGGAAGCTGAGCACGGATTATTGGCGGCAAATGCCAATATCGGTGCTGCGCGGGCGGCATTTTTTCCGTCGATAACGTTGACCAGTTCCGTGTCCAGTAGCAGTAGCGATCTTTCCAATTTATTTAATGCCTCCAGCGGCATGTGGAATTTTGTCCCCAAAATAGATATTCCAATCTTCAACGCCGGACGTAATCAGTCCAATCTCGACCTGGCAGAAATTCGCCAGCAACAGTCAGTAGTGAATTACGAACAAAAAATTCAGAACGCGTTTAAAGAAGTGGCGGATGCACTGGTGTTACGCCAAAGTATTGCCGATCAAATTAGTGGGCAGCAGCGTTATCTGGATTCATTGCAAATCACACTACAGCGCGCCAGAGCACTTTATCAGAATGGCGCAGTTAGCTATATCGAAGTATTAGACGCAGAACGTTCTTTATTCGCTACGCGGCAATCGCTGCTCGATCTTAATTACGCCCAACAGGTTAATGAAATTAAACTGTTTGCTGCCTTAGGCGGCGGTTGGGTGGAGTAATCCTTAATATTAACTTTTCAGGAGCATGATGTATGAATACTACCGCCAAAGCCGTACTGTTTAGCCTTTTCTCTGTGGTTATGTTTAACGCCCAGGCCAATGAAAATCAGCATGGCGAGATGATGAATATGCAGCCAGCGGCTCAACAGGAACAACTCATTAGCGCTACCGGGGTGATTGAAGCTGTTGATATGGAGAGTAAAAAAATCACGATCAAACATGACCCTATTCCAGCGGTGAACTGGCCGGCCATGACGATGCGCTTTACGCTGGTTGCTGATACGAAGGCTGATGATATTAAGCCAGGCGATAAGGTCGCGTTTACGTTTGTTCAGCAGGGAAATCTCTCTGTGTTACGCGATATTCACATCAGTAAATAACGTTCTCGCTGGTCTCTTTTATTCTTGCCCGGGTTTTTGCGAACGCGGGCGAGACTATCGCGCAATGGAAATCACTATGGCGTCTTTAAATATTAAAAATACCGCGCTTATTCTCGGTAGCATGATTGCCGGCGGGATTATTTCTGTCGGTGTTTATACTTATTATTCATCGGCAAAAATATCGTCTGTAGCCGGGCCAGTTCAGCAAAAAGAAGCCAGAAAAGTGTTGTTCTGGTATGACCCCATGTATCCGAACACGCGCTTTGATAAACCGGGTAAATCGCCGTTTATGGATATGGATCTGATCCCGAAATATGCCGATGAAGAGACCGCGAACGCGTCATCGCCTGGCGTGCGCATCGATCCTACACAGACCCAGAACCTGGGGCTGAAAACAGAGCCAGTGCGTCGTGGACCACTGCACTACGCGCAAACGTTCCCGGCCAACGTTAGTTATAACGAATACCAGTTTGTTATTGTCCAGGCACGCTCTGCGGGCTTTATCGAGAAGGTTTACCCGCTGACCGTGGGGGACAAAATTAAGAAGGGTTCGCCGCTGATCGACCTGACTATTCCTGATTGGGTTGAGGCGCAGAGCGAATATTTATTGCTGCGGGAAACGGGTGGTAGCGCGACGCAGGTGGAAGGGATTCTGGAGAGATTACGTCTGGCTGGAATGCCTGAAGCAGATATCCAGCGCTTAAAATCGACGCGTAAAATTCAGACTCGCTTTACCCTGAAAGCGCCTATCGATGGGGTGATCACCGCATTCGATTTGCGTACCGGTATGAACATTTCCAAAGACAATGTGGTCGCGAAAATTCAGGGTATGGACCCGGTATGGGTTAGCGCGTCGGTCCCGGAATCTATCGCCTGGCTGATTAAAGATGCCTCGCAATTTACCATCACCGTGCCCGCCTGGCCGGATAAGCCTTTCACCATCAGCAAGTGGAGCATCTTACCAAGCGTTGATGCTACCACGCGTACGCTCCAGCTCCGTTTACAGGTCGATAACCCCGACGAGGCGCTCAAGCCCGGGATGAATGCTTACCTGCAACTGAAAACACAAAGCGAGCCAATGCTGCTGATCCCGTCTAAAGCACTGATTGATACGGGTACCGAGCAGCGGGTCATCACCGTTGATAACGAAGGCCGATTTGTGCCGAAACAGGTTGCGGTATTCCATGAATCCCAGGGGCTGACGGCTATCCGCTCCGGCCTGACCGAAGGCGAAAAAGTGGTGTCCAGTGGCCTGTTCCTGATTGATTCCGAAGCGAATATCTCTGGCGCACTGGACCGTATGCGCGCCCAGAACAGTAAGGCGCAAGACGCAGCCGCCATGCCAGCCCAGGCGACCCATTCACACTGAGGACATGATAAATGATTGAATGGATTATCCGTCGTTCGGTGGCAAACCGTTTTCTGGTGATGATGGGGGCGCTGTTTCTTAGCGTCTGGGGAACCTGGACCATCATCAATACGCCGGTTGATGCGCTGCCCGATCTCTCTGATGTTCAGGTGATCGTCAAAACCAGTTATCCGGGGCAGGCGCCGCAACTTGTTGAAAATCAGGTGACCTACCCGCTGACCACCACCATGCTGTCGGTACCGGGTGCGAAAACCGTGCGCGGTTTCTCGCAGTTTGGTGATTCCTACGTGTACGTCATTTTCGAAGATGGTACCGATCCTTACTGGGCGCGCTCGCGCGTACTGGAGTATCTCAACCAGGTTCAGGGAAAATTACCGGCTGGCGTTAGCGCGGAAATGGGACCGGACGCCACGGGCGTCGGCTGGATATTTGAGTACGCGCTGGTGGATCGCAGTGGGAAACATGATCTGGCGGAATTACGCTCTCTTCAGGACTGGTTTTTAAAGTATGAGTTAAAAACGATTCCTAACGTGGCGGAGGTCGCTTCGGTAGGCGGCGTGGTTAAACAGTATCAGGTCGTTATCGATCCGATGAAGCTGACGCAATATGGCATCAGCCTGGCGGACGTGAAATCGGCGCTGGATACGTCGAATCAGGAAGCGGGCGGCTCATCTGTTGAGATGGCTGAAGCGGAATATATGGTCCGCGCCAGTGGATATCTGCAAACGCTTGATGATTTCAATAACATCGTCCTGAAAACAGGGGCCGACGGTGTACCTGTTTACCTGCGCGATGTGGCGCGCGTACAGATTGGACCGGAAATGCGCCGTGGGATCGCCGAACTGAATGGCGAAGGCGAAGTCGCGGGCGGGGTGGTTATCCTGCGTTCCGGTAAAAATGCGCGTGAGGTGATCTCTGCCGTTAAAGCCAAACTCGACACGCTGAAAAGCAGCCTGCCGGAAGGCGTAGAGGTAGTTACAACATACGATCGCAGTCAGCTCATCGATCGCGCCATTGATAACCTCAGCTACAAGCTGCTGGAAGAGTTTATCGTCGTGGCGCTGGTGTGCGCACTGTTCCTGTGGCATCTGCGTTCGGCGCTGGTGGCGATTATTTCCCTGCCGCTGGGGCTGTGTATCGCGTTTATCGTGATGCATTTCCAGGGTTTGAACGCCAACATCATGTCGCTAGGGGGAATTGCCATTGCCGTCGGGGCGATGGTTGATGCCGCAATCGTGATGATTGAAAACGCCCATAAGCGGCTGGAAGAGTGGGGGCATCAGCATCCGAATGAAAAGCTCGATAACGCAACGCGCTGGAAGGTTATTACTGACGCCTCGGTAGAAGTCGGCCCGGCATTGTTCATCAGCCTGTTGATCATCACGTTGTCGTTTATCCCCATTTTCACGCTTGAGGGGCAAGAAGGGCGACTGTTTGGCCCGCTGGCGTTCACCAAAACGTATGCCATGGCAGGGGCGGCATTTCTGGCGATTGTGGTTATTCCGATCCTGATGGGATTCTGGATCCGTGGAAAAATACCGGCCGAAAGTAGCAACCCGCTTAACCGTTTTCTGATCCGTATTTACCATCCGTTGTTGCTGAAGGTGTTGCATTGGCCCAAGACCACCATTCTGGTGGCGGTGCTTTCAATATTGACGGTTGTCTACCCGCTGAATAAAGTCGGTGGTGAATTCCTGCCGCAGATTAACGAAGGCGATCTGCTGTATATGCCTTCGACATTGCCGGGGATCTCAGCGGCGCAGGCAGCGGATATGCTGCAGAAAACCGACAAGCTGATCATGACCGTTCCGGAAGTGGCGCGCGTGTTTGGTAAAACCGGTAAGGCAGAAACCGCAACAGACTCCGCGCCGCTGGAAATGGTTGAAACGACGATCCAACTGAAGCCGCAGGACCAGTGGCGTCCGGGGATGACGATGGACAAAATCATCGCCGAGCTGGACAAAACCGTACGCTTGCCGGGGCTGGCGAATCTGTGGGTTCCGCCGATTCGTAACCGTATCGACATGCTCTCTACGGGGATCAAAAGCCCAATTGGCATTAAGGTGTCGGGTAATGTTCTGGCAGATATCGACGCCACGGCGGAGCAAATTGAAGAGGTGGCCAGAACCGTGCCGGGTGTCTCTTCGGCGCTGGCCGAGCGTCTGGTGGGCGGACGCTATCTCAACGTAGATATTAATCGTGAAAAAGCGGCCCGGTACGGCATGACCGTAGGTGCTGTGCAGCTGTTTGTCACTTCAGCAGTAGGAGGGGCAATGGTGGGCGAAACGGTGGAAGGGATTGCACGCTATCCTATCAACCTGCGCTATGCGCAGAGCTATCGTGATAGCCCGGAAGCATTGCGTAATCTGCCGATTCTGACGCCCATGAAACAGCAAATTACGCTGGCGGATGTCGCCGATGTGACGGTGGTTTCGGGGCCTTCGATGCTGAAAACCGAAGATGCGCGACCAACCAGTTGGATTTACATCGACGCCCGAGATCGTGACATGGTCTCAGTGGTGAACGATCTGAAAAAGGCTATTGCTGAAAAGGTCCAGTTAAAGCCGGGGACCAGTGTGGCGTTTTCAGGGCAATTCGAGCTGCTTGAGCGCGCCAGCCATAAGCTCAAGTTGATGGTGCCAATGACGCTGATGATTATCTTCGTCTTGCTTTATCTGGCCTTCCGTCGCTTTGGCGAAGCGCTGCTGATTATCACCAGTGTGCCTTTTGCGCTGGTGGGCGGTATCTGGTTCCTTTACTGGATGGGGTTCCATATGTCGGTTGCAACCGGAACCGGATTTATCGCCCTGGCAGGTGTTGCTGCGGAGTTTGGCGTGGTGATGCTGATGTACTTGCGCCACGCTATTGAAGCCGAACCCGCGCTGGAAAATCCGCAAACCTTTACGGCGGACAAGCTGGATGAAGCGTTATATCACGGTGCTGTGCTGCGCGTGCGGCCAAAAGCGATGACTGTGGCGGTGATTATCGCGGGTCTGTTACCTATCTTGTGGGGGACGGGAGCAGGCTCAGAAGTCATGAGCCGCATAGCCGCGCCGATGATTGGCGGCATGATCACCGCACCATTGCTGTCGCTATTCATTATTCCGGCTGCGTATAAGCTGATGTGGCTGCACAGACACCGCGGTCAAAAATAATACTCTAAAGCGCGCGCCTGCATTCGGATTTGTTGCCGAAGCAGGCGCCGCGTTATACCTCCAGTGCCTTCACGCGTTTGCGGTACTCACCCGGCGTGCAGCCAAATTCCCGTAAAAAGACTTTATGGAATGACGATTCGCTGGCGTAGCCTACCGACTCGGCCACCACAACCAATGGCTGCGACCCGCGAGACAGCATCTGGGCAGCGAATTGCAGGCGTAAAGTGGTTAATACTGCGAGCGGCGTGGAGTTTGAGACTTCACGAAATAGCTGCGCGAAGCTGGCCCGCGACATATGTGCACGTTTCGCCAATTCTTCGACGGTCCAGGCAAACGCCGGTGACTCCAGCATCATGAAGACGACAGCCCCTAGTTTGGGATGAAGCAGTAGATTCAACACGTTTTGAACGGGGGTCGCCCTGGTTAACCATTCGCGAACGGCTAAGGCGAACAGTGTGGCGCATTGTTGACTGCAGACTACACTGGAACCTGGCAGAGTACTCATGGATTCCTGTTGCATCAACGCAATCATGGCCTTGAGCCAATGGCTGACAGGGCTATTTTCATCAGGTGCCAGAACCAATACTTCCGGTAACGCAGTTAAAAAATAGCGTGAGGAAGCGTGCAATCGAAGGCTGCCACAAACAATGTGTGTTTGTTCATCGCCAGACTGGCAGAGCCGATGTGCGGAGTTTTGCGGCAGGATCACGATAGTACCGGGCCGCAGAGTAAAAGATGTCCCATCGGGCATGTCCAGTTGGGCTGCCCCTTGTGTGACCGTATGCCAGCGGATAATGGACAATTCACCTGCTGCGTGAGGCAGTTGCCAGTCCCTGCTCAGTAGGCAGTTTTGGTCAATTGAGCCTTGTGGGTCGTTAAGCATCAGTAATCGGCTAAGGGCATCCATGGAGACTCCTGAACATTTTTTTGTTGTCGTTTATTGAAACGATATTATCTCTTTATTTCATTATTATATTAATACCTTCAAAGTGTTAGTGTAATAATTCATTCTCGAAATGTTAGTCATCTTTAAGGCTAATTTAGACGATCTGACAGTTATCTGCGAGTTGTGGATACATTGTTTCGGCAGAGTTAGAGCTATATTTCAGTTCATCAAACGAACAGTGACTTGGCGGAGAGACAGCATGAATCAGTATCAGGCGATTATTATTGGATTTGGCAAAGCGGGTAAAACGCTGGCGGCAACACTGGCCAAAACGGGTTGGCGGGTAGCGATTATTGAACAGTCAAACACCATGTATGGCGGGACATGCATCAACATCGGCTGTATCCCAACCAAAACCCTGGTACATGATGCTGAGCTTCAGCATGACTTTGCCGAAGCAATGCAACGCAAGGCCTCTGTTGTCAGTTTTCTGCGCGATAAAAATTTCCATAATCTTGCCGATCTGGAAAACGTGGATGTGATTGAAGGTCGTGCTGAATTCGTTGATAACCATACTGTGCGAGTCGTGCAGTCAACAGGCGAGATTGAGCTGAGCGGCGAGAAAATCTTTATTAATACTGGCGCCCAGTCAACGATTCCAAACGTTGAGGGATTAACCACGACACCTGGCGTATTTGACAGCACCGGGCTGTTGAATTTGACGCAACGTCCAGAGCGTCTGGGCATTTTGGGCGGTGGGTATATCGGCGTTGAATTCGCATCGATGTTTGCCAACTTTGGTAGCAAAGTCACTATTTATGAAGCAGCTCCGCAGTTTTTGCCTCGTGAAGACCGGGATATTGCTGACGCTATCGCCAACATTTTACGCGACAAAGGCGTCGAGCTGATCCTCAATGCCAACGTGCAGTCGGTCTCCTCGCATGATGGTGCAGTACAGCTGCACATGCCGGAGGGTGCCCAGACGGTGGATGCGCTGTTGGTAGCATCAGGTCGCAAACCGGCGACAGAAAACCTGCAATTGCAGAAAGCGGGTGTGGATGTAAACGATCGTGGTGCCATTGTTGTGAATAAATATTTGCGTACATCGGCAGATAACATTTGGGCAATGGGCGATGTCACTGGTGGATTACAATTTACCTATATCTCACTGGATGACTTCCGTATTGTGCGTGACAACCTGCTAGGCGAGGGGTTACGTAACACGGGCGATCGCCAAAACGTACCGTATTCCGTCTTTATGACGCCGCCGCTTTCCCGCGTCGGAATGACTGAAGAACAGGCTCGCGCCAGCGGTGCGGCGGTGCAAGTCGTGACGTTGCCGGTAGCGGCTATCCCGCGTGCACGTGTGATGAATGATACGCGTGGTGTTCTTAAAGCGGTGGTGGATAGCGAAACGAAACAAATATTAGGCGTGTCGCTGCTGTGCGTGGATTCTCATGAAATGATTAATATCATCAAGACGGTTATGGATGCGGGGTTACCTTATACCACATTGCGTGACCAGATATTTACCCATCCAAGTATGAGCGAATCATTAAACGATCTCTTTTCTCTCATAAAATGATAATAGCGTAGTCTGCATATTTGCCCCACCCGTGTGGGGCTTTTTTTTATTTGTTTTTTATATTCCTGATACTAATTGACAGTTATTCTGGCGTTACGGATGAAATAAAATAAGGTGGCATGTTTTATTATATTCCCACTGAAATAACTCGTTAATGGAAATAGAAATGAACATGTTTAAAACTACGTTACTAATGACTGCGTTACTGACTGCTCCGGTGACATTTTCCGCGTTAGCGCAAACCGAGGTTGCCCACGTTAGCGTATCAGCCGTGTCTGGATCTCCTTCCGTGGTGGAAGATGCCATTGCGAAACTGGCGCAGGAAAAGAATGCTACTTCCTGGAAAATTACCTCAATGCGCATTGATAGCAGTACTCACGCAACGGCAATTTTGTACAAGTAAGGAGAGCCGGGATGGAAAAGTATCTTCGTATATTGGGCAAAGGCGATAGAGTTGGATTAACCTTGATTCGCCTGAGTATCGCGATTGTTTTTATCTGGATTGGTTTATTAAAATTTGTACCTTACGAAGCCGACAGCATTACGCCGTTTGTCGCCAATAGTCCGGTAATGTCATTTTTTTATGAGCATCCAGAAGAATACAAACAACATTTAACCCACGAAGGTGAATTCAAACCGCAGGCTCGTGAATGGCAGACAGCGAATAACACGTATACGTTCTCAAATGGCCTGGGCGTAGTCGAAGTTCTTATCGCTTTGCTGGTGCTGGCTAATCCTGTTAGCCGTTGGTTGGGATTAATTGGCGGCGTTCTGGCATTTGCCACACCAATTGTTACCTTATCATTTTTAATAACCACACCAGAAGCATGGGTAATGCCTCTGGGTGATTTACACCACGGATTTCCGTACTTGTCAGGCGCCGGGCGGTTGGTGTTAAAAGATACGTTAATGTTGGCGGGAGCAGTGATGATTATCGCAGATTCATCCCGATCAATAATTAAGCAGCGGTATTGAATTTTTAACGTTGTGCCCTCTGTAAGATAGCAAGCCACTATAGTTCGATTCGGTACTTACCGGGCCAGCAGGATGCTGGCTTTTTTTCTGACTTAAGGTAAATTTATTAAGCTATATAAATTGCAATTATTCAATTTAGAAGCATAACGAGTCAGGGCTATATTTTTAGTTAATGATAGAGTGCAGTAAACATCTTCTCTTATCCCCCGCGATAGCACGCCAACCCGCATGTTGCTTAGCCCCTCCATCATGATAGCTTTATTTTTTTTCTGTACAATTCTTGCTATTTGTTATCTCAAAACCTCATTTTAAAAATTTTGTTATTCGCTTTTGTTATAGCCAGTACGCAAGTTCGCGTGGTTTTAGGCCTGGCTTGAGCTAGAATTAATCCTGATTAAATGTTTTTACGTATCAATAACTGACTAAAGATAGTTAAAAACTTAATTTTTAACCAACTGTTTGACATGGAATCCACTATGGTAATTAAGCACCAGGGGTGGATGCTGATCTCGCGTTTTGTGAGTAACCAAAGGCGGGACATATCTTAAATATGGAAATAAGGGTTTTAGAATGAGCTTTGGCTTAGCAAAGGAAGACAAGTTTGAAATCATCGCTATCCTTCGTGAAGAGCTTCATAAGAAAACGAAACTGGAAATCCTGTGTGGAGACAGTAGCGTTATCACGCAGTTAGAGAAGATTGATTTCGAACGGTTTGTCATCTCCGGACACGGAGACATTGTTCCTGAAAAGGTCCAATACTTTATCCTGCACAGTGAAAGCGGGATTGTAAAATTTAGTGCCAGGTTCGAACAAACCTCGTCAGCAGGTGCGGAAGCAGGATTATCCTACTTCATCCCGGATATGATTTTCTTTGCCCAGCAGAGACAAAATCAGCGTTTTTCATTCCTGAAGGATTATGACTTTTTCTGTTTTGGTCGTTACAAAAACGGAGAAAACTACTCTCTCAAGATTAAAAATATCTCGCAGGGTGGTTGTGCGTTAATCGTTAAAGATGTAAACGCCCGTTTTCTTTATAAAGATGCGGTGATTAAAAATGCATCTCTGGATTTCGATACATTTGGCAGTTTACAACTGGACTTAAAAGTGATCGATGTCGTCCCGATCAATGAATTTGATGAGGATAACCAGTTGTATTCTTGTCATCAGATTTCATGTGAGTTCGACTTTAAAAATCGTCGTGAAGAGACTGAAGTCGAGAAAATCATTATTAAATTTTTAATGAGTAACAAGATTAGAAGCTTATAAGGAACGGTGAACAGGATGTTGATGTGTGGCAGTGATAATTTTGTGGGCAATGGTATGTTTGCCTACCTGACCAGCAAACATGTACCGATACAAACATTCCAGTTTGAGGATATGTTGCATCAGTCATCATTATGCCAGCATCAAACCATGGTTTTTAATATCATTGATAATGAACAAGCGTGTTCAGACATTGTTCAGTTTTTGAATAAAAACCGATTCAAATTTTATAATAACGTCGTGGTGATTGTTGCTGATAGTTTGGTGGCGAAATTATGCGTAGAGTTATTATATGTCGAAAAAACAATAGTTTTGACTGAAAAATCTTCACTGCGCGATTTTGGTCAATTGGCGAAATTATCAGTCGGGAAATGGAACCCCCGACTGTATCGTTCGCAGAAGAGATTAACCGAAAGAGAACAGCAGATCCTGAACTTACTGGTAAGTGGTTATACAGCCAAAGAAATTTCTGAGTTAGTTAGCCTGAACTATAAAACGATTCAGGCACATAAGATGAGAGTCGTCGCCAAACTTGGCCTGACCAATACCTCTGATTTAAATAAGTTAATTGTCAGATTTACCCATCGTATGTCTTTTTTACCCTAACCTGACCATTCTTTTCTGATGTAATACACCTAATAGTAGATACAATTTGGGAGTGATTTTGACTGGTTTTTAATTTTATGATTTGTAGAGGGAGAGGGGAATGTTTAATTCCAATGAGGTGCTAACTGCGCTTGAAAAGGCTTTGAATACCAGTCAACTTTATATGGTTTATCAGCCTATTTTCAATTTGCATGCCCAGCGTATAAGCGGATTTGAAGCATTAATGCGTTGGAATAGTCCTCAGATGGGTATGATCTCTCCCGATGTTTTTATTACCTTACTGGAAGATAGCGGCAATATTATTTCCATTGAAGATATGGTTACTCACTCTCCGTGGGATGTTGCAACTTCCTGGCCTGACCCCATTGTATTATCCGTCAATATTTCCGCGCTTGAATTCTGCGATCCTCTGCTACCCCAACGCGTCAGACAAAATCTTGCCACTTCCGGACTGCCGGTCCATCGATGCCAAATAGAGGTCACGGAAACGTCACCGCTGTGTGACAGCCAGATTGCGGCTAAAAATATGACGGAATTAAAGGCGATAGGGGTCAAGCTTGCACTTGATGATTTTGGAACCGGCCATGCTAATCTTAATTACCTGTTGAAATATCCTTTTGACACTTTAAAAATTGATAAGGAATTTGTCACCGGTATTGAGCCCGACACCCGATCAACGAAGATTGTTGAGGGTATTATTTCACTGGCGCATAATTTTGGCATTGAAGTTCTTGCCGAAGGGGTGGAAACCCAGTCCCAGCTGGAGCGGTTGATGCAGATTGGTTGTGACAAAATTCAAGGCTTTTTCATTTCTCCCCCGGTGCTGGCAGAAGAAATCCCTTCACTCTTAGCACAATATAATCGTTAATCCCTCCTTTTCACGTTTCCCAACCCCTTGGTTGTTCCGCGTTGCTGTTAAGTCTGTAGGCCTGATAAGCGTAGCGCATCAGGCGGCTTTGAACGGCAAAAAAAAGCCCCCTGCAGAACAGGGGGCTGGTGAGTTTATGTCAGCTTAGAACGATTTCTTAAAGCCGATAGAGGCATTGACCGGCGCTTCTACCTGCGATTTACTGCCGCCGTTGCTGAATTGCGTACCCAGCTCACCGTAGACCTGCAGGTTTCTGTCGATGGACCATGACAGGCCGGCTGCAACTTCAGTGCTGGAGTACTGCTGTGAAGATTCCAGCGTGGTGGTGGCTACCGCATTGGTAAAGTGCGTTTTGTCTTTTGAACCCAGACCCTGCCAGACGTTTACCCTGCCATACGGCTGGAATTTGCCATGGTTGGTGTCATAGTCAGCGACCAGACGCACGCCCAGACGCGCGGTAAAGGAATCCGCAGTATCCATTTTCACTTTCGTTGGGGTCACACCATCCAGCGTGCTGTTATCAAAGTCGCTGTACTGGTAGATCAACTGAGCCTGAGGTTCCAGACTCCATGCGCTGGCACCTAAACGGAACGATTTACCTACCTCTGTCGACGCCGTCAGCGTGTTGCCTCTGACCGTATACGAGCCGTTGTTACCGGTCGCCTCCAGGCGGGATTTATGGTTACCGTACTGCAGGACGTTATCAACATACATACCGTCACCCGAGAACCAGGTAGCATAGCCGCCGACGTAAAATGCGTTGTCGTCGATGTTACCGCCTTTGCCATCGCTGCCTGTCTTCGTGCCTTTCACGTTGCTGTCGATATCAAGGATGCTGGTATACATCCCGGCTTTCCAGCTTTCGTTAGCATACATATCAACGCCGACCTGAATGCCCATGGTATGGGAGCTGGTTTGTGTACCGGCCGCGTCATCCAGTTTGGTTTTACCGGAGTAGCCAATCATTCTTGCCCACGCGCGATTGTCTTCATCAATGCCCGGTTTAACCTCGTCACCCATACGTTGGTGCATGTTACCCAACAGGCTAAGATCACCCTGACGTACGACGCTGGCGAGGCCAGAATACAGCATGGTTTCTGGACGGTATTCACTTCTCAGATACCAGTTTTCACCCTGGCCCTGAGCATTACCCGCATGCAGTTGGTACTCAAACGCACCTGCAGCCATACGATCGGCGGCAAGATGGAAGGCATCCCGCGACGTTTGTGCGGTGGTGGTTGCGCCATTGAGCGCTGTCACCACTTCGATACCATCCCCAATGGTCGGCGCGCCGAGACCAGAACCATCGACATCCAGCAGCGTGCTACCGCTGGCTTTACCGCCATCGATAATCAGACGGTCGGCAATGCCTGAGCCGCTACCATTCTGGATAGCCGCCATGTTGATAGTCCCTTTTTCGCCGGTGTAATCCCCTTTGACGGTTAAGGTTGTGCCAGTCTGCTGACCGATGAGCGAGACATCGCCACCGTTGCTCAGGCCCGCTACCGTTTGGTTGTAACCCTGAGTGTTCAACGTGGTGTCTGCGACCACATAGTGGTGCGATGCGCTACTCAGGGTGTTGGCATTACCCGCTTGCAACACGCCGTTGGCGATCAACGTCGCGCCGCTGTAGCTGTTTTCGCCTTGCAGCTCGGTAATGCCGCTACCGGTTTGATGCAACTGGCCTTTACCACTGATATTGCCGGTCAGCGCCAGGGTATCGCCACGATTGACGTTGAGTACGCCGTTATCAACGACATCCCCCTGAATGCTGCCGATATCACCGCCGTTACCCAGCTGTAAAACGCCTTGTTCGATGGTGGTGCCACCGGTGTAGGTGTTATCCAGCGTCAGGGTGAGGGAGCCTTTACCGGTTTTGGTCAGTTGACCGTTACCTTCGACTTCAGTCAGCAGAGAAACGTCATGCCCGTTGGTGTCGAATGTCCCGCCGCCGGATTCCAGCGTCACCTGACGGGCAGTATCAAACGCTTCGCCATACTTCAGCGTACCGCCATTAAAGGTAATTCCCGTATCTGCCGCACCCAGGTTGGTATCGCCCGCTACCTGCAGCGTCCCGGAGGTGATGGTCGTTCCACCGCTGTAGGTGTTGTCGCCTGCGAGGATGAGGGTACCGAGATCGCCTTTATTCAGGCCGCCGGTACCGCGGATAACGCTGTCGATAGTCGCGGTGTAGTTGGCGCCGTCTACTGTGCCATCGCCAACGCGAATCAGGGTATTGGCCGTATCGGTGGTAATGGCTTCGCCACCCACGCGATAACCATCGGTGGCGAACTGCGCGCCGCTGATGATGACGTCGCCTTTGCTGTTATCGACGGTCACGTTGCCTGCTTCACCCTGGAAGACGGCAAACGCGGCATCGGTAAACGGTGCGTTCAGCGCGCCTTCCGGCGTTGATTCATCGGTAGTCCAGTTGTCGTTACCCTGGCTGGATTGCCAGATACCGTCGCCGCCGTTGATGACGCCGTTGTTTTTCAGCTCGCCATTCTCACCGCCGGTGCCGTCCCAGAAGCGCAGCGTTAGTCCTGCGTGGTTGACCAGGTTGACCTGATTTTTCACCGATGTCTGCACGTACAGGCTGTCAGCCGCTTCCGGCGCGTTAGCAATATCCATCACATTGTTGGTCAATGTGCCGGTGTAGTTGATGACGCGATAGACGCCGACATCAAAGCTGCCGCCCGGTGAGGTTTCAATGTTGAGCTTACCATCGAGCGTCAGATCGCCGTTTACGTCAATCAAGTCGTTGAAAGCACCGCCCGGGGTGTAAGCCTGACCAAACTGATAATCCAGCTGTGCGTTATCACTGAGCGTCAGCGAACCGGTAGTCAGTTTACCCACGCTGTTGATAGCTGCACCCGCAGTAATATGCGCGTCGTCCAGCACATCAACCGCGCCGCCAATAATCCCGTTACCGCCGAGCGTTGCCCCGGATTTCACTGTCACCTGGCCGGTAGCCGCAGACTGATTACCGTTGACCAGCAGCACGCCTTCATTGACGTCCGTGGTGCCGGTGTAAGTATTGTCGCCGGTCAGCGTTAACGTACCGTCACCGATTTTCACCAGGCTACCGTCGTTGCCGCTGATAATGCCGCTGATGGTGTCATCAAGATGCAGATTACCCAGCGACAGCTCTTTATTGCCCAGTTCGACATTACCCGCACCGGACAAGGAGCCGATCGATGTTGCGCTGTCGACTGCGCTGATATCGACCTTACCGCCCGCCAGGTTTTTAACGACGGTATTTTCTGCCATCGCCTGGTCAGCGAAGGTCATCAGTCCGCTGTTGTTCACGGTGGCATTACCGCCGCTGGCGTCTTCTTCCAGCGCCAGAGTACTGTCTTTTGACACGTTAACCGTCGCGTTGCCCGCGGTGGCGTTGTTGGTTAACACCGCTTTCGCCGTGCCCGTCAGGTTCAGCATTGCGCTCGCTGCGGTGACGTTATCTGCCAGCGTTAACAGGCTGTCGGCGATGTTCATAGTCAGGGATTTCAGGCTGGTATCTGTCCCGCTGACATTGAGCGTCGCGCCCTTATTGACGTTCACGGTGCTGCTTTCGTTACTGCCAAAGGCTCCGGTTTTGCTGACGTTGACCGTCACATTGTTGGCGTTTCCGGTACCAGCAATTTCTGTGTCGCCTTTGTAGCTGTTTGCGCGGTCGAGCGACAAGGTGCTGCCCGCATCGCTAGAGCTGCTGGTGACTTTCAGTTTACCGTCGCCAGTAATCTCACCGGTTGGCGTGAAGTGGTGCGAATTGAGATCGAACACCGCTGCGTTCTCATTCGCTCCCAGCTCGATGGTGCGATTGCTGGTCAGGTCCGCGCCCAGTTGCAGCGTTGAACCGTTATTGATTGCCAGGTCAGTTCCGCTCTGGCCGAGATTGCTGTCGGAGGAGATCTGCAACGTGCCGCCATCAATGCGCGTGCCGCCGCGATACTCGTTATCGCCGCTGAGGATCAGACGGCCAAGGTCGGTTTTCACCAGCGTCAGCTTGTCAGCAGTACTGGCTTCGCGGATAACAGACTCAATGGTCGCGGTATAGTTTTGCCCCGCGCCACCGGCGCCAACGCGCAGCAGCAGTTCGCCTGTTCCCGGCGTCTGGCCTGCGTGGGTCGCGTTTTCAGTGGTGGCATACGCGTTAAGCGCATCGCCTTTAACGACATAGCCATCGGCATCAAACTGTGCCCCGGAGAAGTTAACTTCTCCCGCGGCGTTGTCCACGGTAACTGTACCGCCTTTGGTGGTGAAGACGGCGAAGGACTTCTGTGCCCAAGGGGCGTTACCTTCACCGGTTGCGGTGGTCCAGTTGTTATCACCCTGGCTGCCGATTGCCATCCATTTGCCATCGCCACCGTCAATTTTGCTGTCGCCTTCAATACCCGACGCGCCGTGGCTCTGATTGACGGTTGCGCCGTCCCAGAACTGCAGGGTAACGCCGTTGGCGTTCACCAGGTTGACCTGTTTGTCGATGGAGGTCTGGACAAAAATATTGCTCTTATCCTGACTGTCCGGTATTGCGCCTAATTCCAGCGTCTGGTTATCCAGCGTGCCGCCGTAGTTATAGATACGGTACACGCCCGGTCCGAAGTTACCGCCCTGTGAAGTGGTGACATCCAGAGTCCCGTCCAGTTGCAGATCGCCCGCAACATTAATCAGATCGTTTAGCGCGCCGCCTGGCGTATAGGCCTGACCCAGTTCGAAAGCGGAAGTCGTTTTGCTACCAAGCTGCAGATTACCGTTAATGGATAACGTACCCGCACCACCGTCACCGGCGCTGAGGGTCGTGGCATCGTTCATCAGCACGTTGCCGCCGATTGTGCCATTACCGCCAAGTGTGGACGTGCCGCTAACGGTGGTGGCACCGCGCGCCGCGCTTTGATCGCCATTCACCAGCAGCGTGCCGTTGGTAACGGTGGTGTCGCCGGTGTAGATGTTGTTACCGTTCAGACGGGTAATGCCGCCGCCGATTTGCTGCAGCGCGCCAATACCGGAGATCACGCCGTTGAGCAGCACGGTGTTGGCGCGATTAATCGCCAATATGCCGTTGTCGATAATGTCTGACACGGCGCTGACTTCGCCTGTATTTCCGCCGTCACCCAACTGCAGCGTACCGGTTTGAGCGATAGTGGTAGAGCCGGTGTAGGTATTGTTAGCTGTGAAGATCGTGGTACCGCCCGCCGCACGTTCGAACTTCCCGTCACCGCTGATGATACCGCGATAAATTTGCGCCGCTGAAGCATCACCCTGGGTATCGAAGATAACCCGGCTGCCTGTGCCCTGGGTCGTAACATTGTAATCGCCAATGCTTGCTGCAGTACTGGTCGGCTCGACGTGGTCGCCGGTGCTCAGGGTTGCGCCATTGTTTACGGCAATGGTTTTGCTTGCCAGTGTCAGGTTTTCTACGACCCGGACATCTGCGTTTGAGCCGCTGATAGTCAGCGAATCCCAGCCGGTGCCGATGTTGGTGCCAGTGGTCAGGTTGTCGCTAGCCAGCGTACCAATCTTCGCACCTTTTGTATCGGTGAAGGTGAGGGCGTTGCCGCTACCTGCTTCAGTAGTGATGTGGCGTGTTTTATCCAGCGTCACATTGCCGATGTTGGCTTTATTGTTACCGCCAGTACCGGCGAAATTCACTTCACCCGCATAGGAGCCACTACGCCAGTTAAAGATGTCCGCACCTTCGCCGGTATTGATTACGCCGCTGGTTACACCGCCGCTGATATCAATGGTGTCATTGCCTTTGCCGGACTGAATGGCCACGGCCGTGTCGTTGATGGCCTGCAGGGTTCCCGTGTTGGTAATGGTTTTACTGCTGTCGCCGCTGGCGTCAATAACCGGTGAGGTGGTGCTGGCAGAGATAATCTTGCCGCTGTTGGTCAAGGCGCTGACGTTTTTCGCGATGATCGCCGAACCGCCTGCGTCGTTATGCACGTTAATGTCGGCATTGGTGGTGACATTACCGTTGGTATTAGCGCGGATACCGCTGCCTTCGCTGTTCAGCACCTCAATGGTGTAGCCTTTGCCGATGGTCAGATCGCCCGATACCGAGCTGCCATCGCGTTTTTCAAAGGCAAAGCCGGTACCTTTCCCGTTGACGTTGAGGATATTTCCAGCGCTGTCTTTATCGGTCATGGTCAACGCCACGCTGGTGCGGATGCCTGCGCCATCGTTGGAGTTTATGGTGACGTTTCGTAACAGGATATTGTTATTGTTAGCATCGTTTTGAATGCCAGCACCGTCACCCTTTGCACTGATCTCCACATTTTGCGCGGACAGAGCGCCAGCGCCTTCGGCCAGACGAATACCGTCAGCGGTGCCATCGGTAGTAATACTGTCGCCAGAAATACCGTTAATCAGCAGGCTGGCTCCTTGGGTGAGCAGAACCCCAGCAGTACCATCATCAACCTGAACTTTGCCCAGCTTATTAATCTGCGCGCTGGTACCTGAAGCCCTAACACCGATGCCGTTGCTGACATGCAGGGCGCTGGAGGAGTTATTGGTTAAGCTCCCGTCTTTTTGAACATCAACGCCGATGCTGTCGACGCTGGCCAGATCGATAATCGAGTTGGTATCCAGGATCAGGTTGCCCTGATTCCTCGCCACATAGGCGATAACCTCATTGCCGCTAGCTTCAGAGGTAATCTTCGCGTTGGAGGTGAGGGTGGTGCTAGTCGGATTACCCTGCGTGTCACCATTCAACTGGTGAGCCTGACCATCCACAACCCCGGCAATGGTTCTTTCGCCGGTTAAATTGATGGTCGTTTTATCGCTGATAGTTCCTTTCGCGCCGCCTTCGATAACCAGCGCCGCTGAGTCGCTACCCTTAACGGTAAACGTAGCTTCACCGGTATCTACGCTACTGCCAGCGCCGGTGGCGAGAACGCCCACGGAATTCTTACCGCTGAGGGTAAGATCAAGGTTGGAGCCAGCCTGACCATTCGGCGGTGTGGTATTCCCGGCCAGCAATGCGCCATTGGCGATACGGAAAATGGTGGTGCGATCCTGACCATTGTCATTCATCACCGCCTGACCAATGTTGGCGGTAGCGCCTTTACCAAACAGGTAATAACCAATCTGATCGGTGCTGTTAAATGTCGGGCTACTCAGACTGTCAACGTTAGCGATGGCGTTATCACGTACGTGCACACCGATGTTACCGGCTTTATCCAGCGTAATGTTGGAGTAGACGTTGACCACTGCCTGGCCGTTAGCGCCGCCTTCTGCCCAGATAGCGTAGTTACGGTTACCGACACCGCCTTCACCGTCCACCACGATAGAGCCTGAAGCGCTGGTGGTGACTTCGGCATTTTTGTTATTGGCGCTAACGTGGATCCCCACGTTGTTGGTGCCATTTACGTTAATCTTGCCGTCGTTGCGGATTTCCTGATTATTTTCCGCGCCGCTGTCGCGTACGGAGATGCCGTAGTTCTTACTGCTGCCCCCGCCAGAACCTCCATTGATCACGATATTGCCGGTATTGAGGACGTTGCCCGTGGCATTCCCGACCAGAATCCCCGCGGTGTTGCGTATGCCGGTTCCCAGCGTGATCAGACCGTTGTTAATCACCTCTTTGGCACTCTTGGTCATGATCCCGGCGCTCAGACTAGAGCCGCCAGCCATCGTGACATCTTTAGACGGATCGCTTGCGTCGCGACCAAGATAAATTGAGGCATCCTGAGCGTTAGTGAAAGTGGCATTCCCGGCAACTTCTACGCCATAAGCGGTGCCTTTGGCAAAGGATGCACCGTTTTTGCGCCCGTCCACGACGTTGATATCGCCGTTGTTGACGCCTTGCGATTCGTCAGACAGTTGCATGCCAATAGCCAGCGTCAGCGAAGAATCTGGCTCATCCTTACTCCAGGGATCTGCTGCCGACGCGGTACCAAAGTTATCGGTGGTGATCGCCTGGTTAATGGTGCCGTTGTTTGCTATCTGGCTGGCGCCTTGCCCCTGCATGCCAAATGCGCCATAGCTGTTGACGTTTTGATTGCCGTCTTTGTCGATAAACAGCCCGGAGTTGATGATCCCGTTGTTGGTTGCCGTTGCGTCTTTTGCCAGCATGCCAATCGCCAGACTCTGCCCGGTAGACGTGCGTAATGCGTTCAGCTCGCCAAGGTTAGTGATAACCCCGCCATTAAGGGATTTCATGACACCGTTAATACTGCCGTCAACGGCAATAATCGCATCTTTGTTCAGGGTGCCGGAGGTGCCTGCACCGTTGGCGTAAATAGCATGCAGCTCACCGCGGCCAGCGGTCGCGTTATTGCTATGCGACAAGCCGTCGGTCCAGACGTCGTAATCCCAGGTAAGCACGTCTGAAGACTTGCTGGAGTTGATCAAGCCATCAATCAGCTCCGCGTATTTTGTCTGCGCGGCGGTGACGGTTGTGATATCACCGTTTTCAACATCCAGCCACAACTGCAGTTGGCTGACCTTTTGCCCTTCAGGGTTTTCTGCTGCGTCGCTGCTTTTACCCAACAGCCAGTCGTTAAAATCGGCCAGCTCCTGCGTGCTGGTAATGTTAAATGTGCGCGTACCCGTTTCGACTACTTTACCGTCTGCATCATAGCCGTAGGACATGAGTGTTACATCATCGCCAAACACGGAGGTTTGCGCTGAACCGGCGAACGTTTTTTCAGGGATAACTGGGGCGGCGTTAAATTTTATATAGTTATCGGATTGCCAGTTAACCTGGCTACCTGCGTCCTGAGCCTCCAGCAAGGAGGAGTCTTTAGCCAGCAACTCGATAGTATTGGCTTTGTCACGGACATTGAGCGTGTCGTTGCCAATATCCAGATTGGCTATGGAGCCATTTGTCGCCAGCGCGATGCCAAATTGTTTATAGATTTTAGACAACGTTGGATCGTAGGTGTTTAATACCGAATCGCCGATCTGTGATTCGGTAAGAAAACTACTTAACTCTTGGGTATCAAAGACTTTAATTGATGCCGGCTCACCAGGAAATGCCGGGTCGTTAATAGAGAATTCTGTACTCTGTGAAGGCGTCGACGACCGGTTGTACGTCAGGTATTCCGCCAGCTCTTCAGCATTAGTAATCGTTTTTACGCTCTGGTCAGGGCTGGTGGCCTTAAGAGTGATTTTGCCGGTTTGCAGCAGCTCTCTGATGGTCGTTGATTCAACAACGCCACTTTGACCCGGACTGATCGTTGGGATCGCACCGCTGATATTGAGCGCCTGACCAGCAGTGATATCTTTATATAAGAATCCGTAGTCGTGGATACCCGCATAATCCCCAACGGAAATACCTGCCTGGTAGTCGGTGAAAATATTGTGATCACCGATATCGATAATCGGATCAGCGGAAACCTGCATTGAAGCAGCGCTTAATGCACCCGCTGCTAATACCGCAACCGTTTTACGCGAGCTGCTTTTTTTCTTTCCTTTGGTTAATTCAGAAACGACCACCCAGATACCGAGCGCCGCGTTCCAAATAATGCTGTAAACTTTGTTCATATATAACCCTCGTCTACATTCCTGTTATGCATGTGTTAATACATTGAGTTGTTGGCTATGGTTGGCACGCGGATGTGCTACCCGGTAATAGATTTTTGGGAATAGGGTTTCCTTCCGTGCGATGCGGAATTAAAAAGCGAGTCGAAAGAAAACTTTTTTAAATAATAACCGTGATAATTGTCCTTAAATAAGTCAGTTACGGCTGGCTATAGTGAGAAATGGTGTACTTGAGCCGGGTGTTATTTTTGCCGAGTTTTCTGGCAATATTGCTTTTGTACGCCCCGATGGTTTTTTCACTTTTTTGTGATGCCCCGGCGATTTGTGTCAGTGACCATCCTCGTGCAAGCATCATCATTACGTTGAATTCGTTTGCTGTGATCTTGTTGTGTAATGCTTTGATATTTTGTTGGTTATTGTTTTTTGTGATACGTGTAACGGCATGGTGTAGCCGATCAAGACTGGCATCTTGATCAAGAAACAGCATGTTCTTCCCACAAACGGTTTGAAAAAGAGTAAAAGTAGCTTCATCTGCCAAAACAATAATTTTGGTGACAGGTCGTAAAGCCATGTTGCGGATAATCCTGGCATATTTTAAAAAATCTGATTTGTCAGGATTAATGATGATGCAATCCGTTTCATAAGGAAGCATTTTGACAGCAGAGAGCGTCTGGGAGGAGTAATACGCGATATCAATATATAATGATGAGCCACGTAGGATTTCTCGCATGCCTAGCCAAGGGTAAATTGAGTCACCCAAAAAAATAGCCTTTGACATAACGATCTCCTTGAAATTTTGGTGCAAGCAGCCGCCTCTTTTTGTAGGTTAAAAAAGAGTTTCTTGCGACGCGTGAAATGTTAATTAAATCTCGTATTACGTTCTGTGCTGTGAACGTATCCTTATTAATTCCAGATTAAACAGATATTCTCTGTATTTATTAGAATCATTAACTATTCTTAAAGTAGATATTACACTTTGTTAAAATTTAAGATAAATCGTTTATTTCAGCTCTGCGTAAATGATTGATAGATTTCGCTTATGAATCGCATGAATAATGATTGAGTGGTTTCTGTAAAGACAGGGTATTCCTATCTGTTTTGGAGGGGATTTATATGAAAAACATTATATTTCAGATGGATACCCGTTTTTCTTAATGGGCTTACTGGTTGGTAGGAGAATTCTTAATCAAGACCAGGACAAAGAGAAGGGGCGTCGAGGGGAAGATAGAAATATCGCTAAATTTGCAGTTATCGACCTGAAACTCGAGTATCCAGGTTGATAATTCTTAGCGTTGTGATGTTTTTAGGGAATTATCCTATTTTTAGCTTTTTGTGCTTAATTTTAAAAACTCACTTGAAGAGGTTATTTTTTCTGATTGCTATTGCTGATAGGGCTTAGCCTGCCAACAGTTCCTGTTCAACCTGATGTACCTGCTGTTCCAGTGTATTGCGGATTTCCGTAAGCGCCCGTTGTTGATCGGAGAAGTAGGCTTCTTTATCTGTCACGGAGGTGGCAAGCCGCCAGGCGTTTTCGGCTTCCAGTTCGGTAATCTCTTTGAGCAGCGCGTTAATTTGTTCTCTGAGCTGCTGTATTTTGCTGCGTAAATGCTGCAAATCGTTCAATCGGTCACTGGCCATCATCGGTTCGAGGCCGCTTTGCAATTGAGTCAGTAGCGCCCGGACGGTGGCAAGATCGGCATTTTGGCGCGCCTGGTTAAGCTGCACCATCATCTGATGCGCTTTCTCTTTCAGATCATCGGCTACCACGTCCGGGTGGCAAAGACGGCTTGCCTGACGCCACAGGCGTTTTAACTCATTACGTTCATCAGAGGAAAGCCGCTGGTCACGGCTAAAACGATGCTGTGCATCCTGCTGCTGCTCCTGATATTCATCATATTCATGGCTGGCCTCTTCCTGTGCCTGACGGGTTGCGCTGTCGTCCTGGCGAGAAAAGTCGTTTTCCAGCTCACGAATCTCCGCCAGCAGGGCGGTAATCAGTTCAGTTTGCTGCTGAATACGTTGGCGTGTTTCCACCGATTCGCGCGAATCTGAATTCTGGTTCATCCAGTGCTGCTTGAGCCTGGCCAGTTGATCAACAGCCTGGGAAATATAGTGCTGACAGGATTGATAGTCTTTTTCCCGGCGTTTTCGCTCCGCTTCCTGTTTGCGCAGGGCACTGGCGGCGAGCTGTTTACGCAGTTCGAGAATGCGGCTCATCAGCGGTCCAAGACGAAGGTGATACAGATCGTTGAAATCATCGAGGATTTGAATGCGCGTGTTGCGCTTATCGATCAGGTCACGCAGCTGTGTTTCGAGTGCTTTGAGTTCCAGCTTACTGGCGGCAATGGCGGGATCCTGCCACGTAGAGACTGCCCGTTGAGATTGCAGCCAGGCCGAGATTTCACGCAGGGCATCACCAAAGCGTCGTTCTTCGATCGCCTGCACAATGGTGCCTGGTACGACTGACAAAGGCTCATTTTTAAGATGCGCCACCTGCTGGAAAATAATCTCCTCATCTTCCAGTTCAATAGCGCTTTTGACGATTTCCAGTCGTTTGATGATCTTATTCATGACAGTCGTTGCCTGGCCTGGCTAAAAAACGAGTGGCTGAAGTACAACAGGTTCACCCGTTTGAAAATGTTAGAAAAACAGTAAAGCGCATTCTGTGGCCTGCGATGCCTTTTCGTCCAGAATAATTCACTGTAATTATGAAAAACCGGAAGTCGCGCGCACCTGTCTGCATCTTCAAACCTCTGTTTCATGTTTTTTACTCTCGGGTAATTATTCTTGATTCAGTAAAGATAATGCGTATAGTTCTCATTCTCTTTTGTTATTAACTCCCTGTATTACTTCTGGTAAGGATCCCGACAATGAAAAAAACAACATCCGCGCTGGCATTGCTGATTGCTGCGGCGTTAAGCGGTTGTGCGGCGCATACCACGCCAGCCAGCAACGCCAGCGTTACGGAAAAAACAGCGCAACCTGCCGTCAGTGATGTGCAACAACGCGCGCTGGCGGATGGGTTATATGAAATGGCGCTTAGCCCGGCAGGGGATGCGTTGTACGTTGCCAGCGCCGAAGGATTTAAAGATGTGCAGGGCGGCGTGGTTTACAAGCTGGATCCAAAAACGCTTAAAACGCTCGGCTTGAGTCATACCGATATGAAAAACTTTGGTATGGCTATCTCGCCGGACGGTAAAACAGTGTATGTCACCAACTCACTGGATGGTGGCCTGAGCGCGCTGAATACCGCTGACGGCAAAGTGAAAAATCGCGTACTGTTCCCGGAACGTAACCCAGAAGGTTTCCCGTATGGTGCGCGCCAGGTGCTGCTGCATAACGGTTTGCTCTATATTGGTGCCGTGGCGGATCCGGCGGTGATTTGGGTGGTTGACGCTGAAACCCTGAAGCTAAAAACCCGCATTAAAAATACGGGTAAATGGATGACCGGACTGCATTATTCAGAAGTGACGCAGCGAATTTATGCAGCTAACGGCGGCGGTGAAATTCTTGTTATCAACCCGCGTAATCAGCGCGTAGAAAAACGCTGGCAACCGCTGGGAGAACAACCTGCGCTGTTGCTGAATATGACGGAGGACGCACAAACGGGTCGCCTGTTTGTCACCGACAACTCGAAAGCGAAGACTACCCTGGTGCTGGATATCCATACTGGTAAGCTGCTGAAAAAATTGGATGTGGGTGATTCGCTGGCAGTGAAATTTAACGCAAAACGCAACGAAATCTATATTACCCAGCGTGATTCAGGGAAATTGCTCAGCCTGAATGCGACCGATTACAGCGTGAAGAAAAGCTGGGATTTACCACCTAACCCTAACAGCTTGCTGCTCTCGGCGGATGGGCAAACCCTGTTTGTCACCGTGAAACAGAAATTTAATAAAGACCACTCTACATCTGCGCCAGATAACGTGGTACGTATTGACCTGAATAAACAATAACAGCTCGCCTTCTTTCTATTGTTTTTCTCCCGAGCCTCGGTGCGTTGGGCAAGGAAGCCCGGCGTATCCAATCGATTGCGCCTTGCGACAACCAGGTTGAAATGTTAAAAGAAGCCCCTTCAATAAAAACCACACAGGGGAAGGGCGTGAAAAACGCGTCAACTGCATCTGACACCAGCGTGTCTGATGCCGCGTCGACGAACGAGCCGACGCTTCAACGAGGGTTGCAAAACCGCCATATTCAGTTAATTGCGCTGGGCGGCGCAATTGGTACCGGCCTGTTTTTGGGCATTGGCCCGGCTATTCAGATAGCGGGACCTGCGGTGTTACTGGGTTACGGCGTTGCCGGGATCATCGCTTTTTTGATTATGCGTCAACTGGGCGAAATGGTGGTCGAAGAACCCGTTTCCGGATCGTTTGCCCATTTTGCCTATAAATACTGGGGACCGTTCGCGGGTTTTCTGTCCGGCTGGAACTACTGGGTGATGTTTGTGCTGGTCGGCATGGCAGAACTGACAGCGGCAGGGATCTACATGCAGTACTGGTTGCCCGATGTTCCAACCTGGATTTGGGCCGCGGCATTCTTCGTGATCATCAACGCCGTCAATCTGGTCAACGTACGTCTGTATGGCGAAACGGAATTCTGGTTTGCGCTGATTAAAGTACTGGCCATTATCGGCATGATTGGTTTTGGCGTGTGGATGCTGTTTTCCGGTAACGGCGGGGAACATGCAAGCATCGATAACTTGTGGCGTTACAACGGCTTTTTTGCTACCGGCTGGAACGGATTAATTCTGTCGCTGGCAGTGATTATGTTCTCCTTTGGCGGGCTGGAGCTTATCGGGATTACTGCCGCGGAAGCGCAGGATCCACAGAAAAGCATTCCAAAGGCGGTAAACCAGGTGGTGTACCGTATTCTGCTGTTTTACATCGGTTCTCTGGTGGTGCTGTTGGCGCTGTACCCGTGGGTGGAAGTGAAATCCAATAGCAGCCCGTTTGTGATGATTTTCCATAATCTCGACAGCAACGTAGTGGCTTCTGCACTGAACTTTGTCATCCTGGTGGCTTCGCTGTCGGTGTATAACAGTGGCGTCTACTCTAACAGCCGCATGCTGTTTGGTCTTTCGGTTCAGGGTAACGCGCCGAAGTTCTTAACCCGCGTCAGCCGTCGCGGCGTACCGGTGAACTCACTGATCCTTTCCGGTGCTATTACGTCGCTGGTGGTACTCATCAACTATGTGCTGCCGCAAAAGGCCTTTAGCCTGCTGATGGCGCTGGTGGTGGCGACGCTGCTGCTGAACTGGATTATGATCTGCCTGGCACATCTGCGATTCCGGGCGGCGATGCGTCGTAAGGGACGTGACACGCAGTTTAAAGCGCTGCTGTATCCGGCAGGGAACTACCTGTGTATTGCTTTCCTTGGCATGATTCTGGTGCTGATGTGTACGATGGATGAGATGCGCCTGTCAGCTATCCTGCTACCGGTGTGGATCCTGTTCCTGTTTGTTGCCTTCAAACTGCTGCGTCGTAAGTCCCGCTAAGTTTCTACCGATCTTGTTATTACCGATCCCATCGTCAGGATGGGATCGGATCCTCACTCAACGTTTATCGTGACCGTTCTCGCAATTTTGCTGCTGCTGACAGGATCTTTATTTTGTAATCGATTACTTTTCTATTGAATCTAATTTGTAATCGATTACTTTTTAAGGGTGGGGCAAAAAATGGTGTCAACAACCGAAAGTAGTGGAAAACAGAGCGTACAGTACCGGCTGCTGGTGCCCCGGCTGTCGCTAATGATGTTCTTACAGTTCTTTATCTGGGGAAGTTGGTCCGTCACGCTGGGGCTGGTGATGAGCCAGCACAACATGTCGCTGTTGATTGGCGATGCGTTTTCAGCCGGGCCCATTGCCTCTATTCTGTCGCCATTCGTCTTAGGGATGCTGGTAGACCGCTTTTTTGCCTCGCAAAAGGTGATGGCGGTGATGCACCTTGCTGGCGCGGCAATCCTGTGGTTTGTTCCGCAGGCATTGGTGGCGCAAAACGGTGCACTGTTGATTGGTCTGCTGTTTGGCTACACGCTGTGCTACATGCCAACGCTGGCGCTTACCAACAATATTGCTTTTCATAGCCTGTCGGATAAGGACAAAACCTTCCCGGTAGTGCGGGTGTTTGGCACCATTGGCTGGATTGTCGCGGGGATCTTTATCGGTGTAACCGGAATTTCGGACACCATCGGTATCTTTACGCTGGCGGCGATTATCTCTGTGATTCTGGCGCTCTACAGCCTGACGCTGCCCAACACGCCTGCACCGGCGAAAGGACTGCCGGTAAAAGTTCGCGATCTGTTTTGTGCGGATGCTTTTGCCTTACTCAAGGTCCGTCACTTTTTTGTCTTCTCGCTCTGCGCGACGCTTATCTCTGTACCGTTGGGAACCTATTACGCGTATACCGCGTCGTTTCTTGCTGATGCGGGCGTCGGCGACGTCAGTACGGCGATGTCGTTTGGTCAGATGTCTGAAATATTCTTCATGCTGGTGATCCCGTTCCTGTTCAGACGTTTGGGCGTGAAATACATGCTGTTAATCGGGATGTGCGCCTGGTTCGTGCGTTATGCCTTCTTTGCCCTCGGCATCAGCGAAGAGGGCCGATTCCTGCTGTATCTCGGCATTCTGCTGCACGGCGTGTGCTACGACTTCTTCTTCGTAGTCGGCTTTATTTACACCGATCGTATCGCCGGGGAAAAAGTAAAAGGTCAGGCGCAAAGCATGATCGTCATGTTTACCTATGGGATCGGTATGCTGCTGGGCTCGCAAATTTCAGGCGCACTTTACAACCGGCTGGTGGCGGGGCAAACCGTGCCTCAGGCGTGGACCATGTTCTGGTGGATCCCGGCAGTCGCTGCCGCAGTGATTGCCCTGATTTTCCTTTTCTCTTTCAAGTATGACGACAAAGAGCAGGCGTAATTTTCAGGAGGGGTTATGAAAACCATCAAGGGGCCTGGCATTTTTCTGGCGCAATTTATCGGGGATCGCCCGCCATTTAACACCCTGGATGGCGTGGCAAAATGGGCGGCGGAGCTGGGCTATAAGGCATTACAAATCCCGTGTAATCACAAGTCGCTGTTTGATGTCGAACAAGCTGCTGTAAGTCAGGCCTATTGTGATGATATTCGCGGGATGCTGGCCGGATATGGGGTGGTGATTAGCGAATTATCTACCCATCTTGAAGGTCAACTGGTTGCCGTCCATCCGGCTTACGATGACGCTTTTGACGGATTTGCTCCGCCGTCTGTACGCGCTAATCCGCAGGCCAGACAGGCGTGGGCCATCGAAACCTTACACCAGGCCGCTGCGGCTTCGCAAAGACTGGGGCTGACGGCACATGCCACGTTTTCAGGTTCGCTCGCCTGGCCTTTCTTTTATCCGTGGCCACCGCATAATCGTCAGCGCTTTGAAGAGGCTTTTCTGGAGCTGGCGCGCCGCTGGAGACCGATTCTCGATCGCTTTGATCATCATGGAGTGGATGTTTGCTTTGAGATCCATCCCGGCGAAGATCTGCACGATGGCGTGACGTTCGAGCGATTTCTTGCGCTGGTTGATAATCATCCTCGCTGCAACATTCTCTATGACCCGAGCCATCTGTTATTGCAGCAGATGGATTATCTTGGGTTTATCGATGTCTATCACTCGCGTATTAAAGCGTTCCACGTCAAGGACGCTGAGTACCACGCCAGTAGCCGCAGCGGTGTCTATGGCGGTTATCAGCCGTGGCTCGATCGCGCCGGGCGCTTCCGTTCTTTGGGGGACGGGCAGGTCGATTTCAAAACGATCTTCAGCAAGCTCACACAATATGATTTCCCTGGCTGGGCGGTGCTGGAATGGGAGTGTTGCCTGAAAGACGCGCAAACCGGGGCGCGTGAGGGGAGTGATTTTATACGCCGCCATATTATTCCGGTTTCTGCACGTGCATTTGATGATTTCGCCGCTGGCGATGAGGTACGCAAATGATACAGGTTGGCATTATTGGCAGCGGATTTATTGGGCCTGCACATATTGAGGCGTTGCGTCGACTCGGCGGTGTGAACGTGGTGGCGCTCTGTGATAGCTCGCTGGCGGTTGCCCTGGAACGCGCAGATGCTCTTCATATTCCTCATGCATACGGCAGCGTTGAAGCGCTGCTGGCGCATCCCGGACTACAGGTAGTGCATAACTGTACGCCGAATCATCTGCATGCCGACATCAATCGGCAGATTTTACGCGCGGGTATGCACGTGTTTTCAGAAAAGCCGCTGTGTATGACGCCGGATGAGGCTCGTGAACTGGAAACGCTGGCACAGCAGGCTGGAGTGGTGCACGGCGTGAGCTTTGTCTATCGCCAGTTTGCAATGGTGCAGCAGGCGGCCAGTATGGTCAGAAGCGGCAGCGTGGGCAGTCTGTTTGCCGTACAGGGGAGCTATCTGCAGGACTGGATGCTGTTGGAGACTGACTACAACTGGCGGGTCGATGCCGCACAAGGCGGCGATTCACGGGCGGTAGCGGATATCGGTTCGCACTGGTGTGATACGGTGCAATTCGTGACTGGAAAACGTATTGTCGAGGTGATGGCCGATTTGGCTATCGTCTGGCCGGTACGTAAAGCCAGCATTGCCAGTAACGCTACGTTTGGCCAGCAAACGGCTGATGTGCAATTTGAGGAAAAAGCGGTTACGACAGAAGATCGTGGGTCGGTGCTGGTACGTTTTGATGATGGCAGCAAAGGCTGCTTTAGCGTTTCGCAGGTGAGTGCCGGGCGCAAGAATCACCTGAGCTTTGAAATTAACGGTAGCCACTGTTCACTGCACTGGGATCAGGAAACGCCGCAACAGCTTTGGGTCGGGCACCGTCAGCAGGCGAACCAGATCCTGACGGACGACCCAGGATTGATGAATGCGGATGTTGCTGCCAGTGCGCACTTTCCGGGTGGGCATATTGAGGGCTGGCCGGATGCGTTCAAGAATATGATGCAGCAGTTTTATCAGGCGGTGTTGGCAGGCAAAATGCCCGCGACGGCGGAGCGTAGATTTGCGTCTTTTTCTGACGGTGCGGATGTGATGTATATTATTGATGCAATTATAAAAAGCCATCAGCAGCAGCGTTGGATATCAGTACAGCGCTAAACACGCATCCGGTTCGCCAGTCGGCGATTTTATGGTAGCCTCAACGCAAAGCGTAAACCGCAGGATGTGTCGTCGTTATGTCTATTCAAAAAATCGCCCAGCTTGCCGGTGTGTCGGTGGCGACGGTATCGCGTGTGCTGAATCACAGTGATACCGTCAAAGCCAAAAATCGTGAGCGCGTGCTACAGGCTATTAAAGAAAGCAATTATCAGCCCAATCTGCTGGCGCGTCAGCTGCGTACGGCACGTAGTTCGATGATTCTGGTGATGGTTTCCAACATCGCCAATCCTTTTTGTGCAGAGGTTGTTAAAGGCATTGAAGAGGAGGCGGAGAAGAATGGCTATCGCATTTTACTGTGTAATTCCGGCTCGGATACAGCCCGATCAAAATCGGCGTTGAAGCTCCTGTCGGGGAAAATAGTCGATGGCATTATCACCATGGATGCATTCTCCAAATTACCGGAACTGACTACGCTGATTGGCGATGCGCCCTGGGTTCAGTGCGCGGAATATGCTGACAAAGGCGCGGTTTCCTGCGTGGGGATTAACGATGTTGACGCCGCACAGTCGGTAATATCTCACCTGGTGGATAAGGGCTACCGACGAATTGCCTTAATCAATCATGACCTGAGTTATAAATATGCTCGTTTGCGCGAACGCGGCTATAAAGCGGCGCTGCATGCGCTGTCGCTTGAATATCAGGCTGTGGAATATGCCAGTGAATTAAGTTCCAGTGCAGGAATTGCGGCGATGAAAACACTACTTGCCGCAGAGGTGAAACCCGACGCGGTGTTTGCCGTATCGGACACGCTAGCCGCTGGTGCGATGCGCGCTATTTTCGATGCCGGATTACAGATCCCGCAGGATATCGCCGTTGTTGGTTTCGACGGTACGGAACTGGCAGAAATGGTTTCTCCACAGCTTTCGACCATTGAGCAACCCTCACGGGATATAGGCCGCAAAGCGGTAGGATTATTGCTGAATAAAATAGAAAATCCTGACGCGCAGACGGAAAGGGTGATGATGGACTGGCGCTATATTTCACGCGCCAGTACCTGAGCTTTATCGCTGAAACGCGCCAGACAGCGCACGAATATCGTTTCCGGTAGGCGACTGATGAATGCGCAAGCCAAACTCTTCGACTACGGCAAATATATGGTCGAAGATATCAGCCTGAATACTTTCATATTCCAGCCAGACCACCGTATTGGTAAAGGCATAAATTTCGATCGGTAAACCATGATCGTCCGGCGCAAGCTGGCGCACCATTAACGTCATATCTTTGCGAATACGCGGATGATGACGCAAATACTCGTTCAGATAAGCGCGGAAGGTGCCAATATTGGTCATCCGGCGGTGATTCAACACCGATTCAGGCGCATCTAACTGCTGATTCCACTCGTCAATTTCCTGGTGACGTGCGGTTAAATACGGTTTCAGCAGGTGGGCTTTATGCAGACGCTGGCGCTCATCCTCATCAAGAAAATGGATGCTGGTGGCATCGATGCTGATGCTGCGTTTTATTCTCCGCCCACCGGAAGCCGACATTCCACTCCAGTTTTTAAAAGAGTCTGAGACCAGTGACCAGGTTGGGATAGTGGTGATGGTGTTATCCCAGTTGCGCACTTTCACGGTGGTTAAGCCAATATCGATAACCGCGCCATCTGCACCATATTTCGGCATTTCCAGCCAGTCACCCAACTTCAACATATCGTTGGCTGAAAGTTGTATTCCGGCAACCAGTCCGAGGATTGGATCTTTAAACACCAGCATTAACACGGCGGCCATGGCACCCAGACCGCTTATCAGTATTGCCGGTGACTGACCAATCAGCAGGGAAATCATCAATATTCCGACGAGAATTGCGCTGATGAGTTTGATGCCCTGGAATATGCCTTTTAGCGGCAATTGCGACGCAGCAGGGAGTTTTTGCGACAGATTGAGAATAACGTCCAGCAGGGAAAACAGGGACAGCAGGGCGTACATCATGATCCACAGCTGTGCGCAGTTCACCAATATTTCTGCGGCTTCGCTGCCTTTCTGTAGCCAGAGTGCGGCCTGTATATTGACAATGATACCCTGCAGGGTGAATGCCAGCCGGTGAAATAACTTGTTCTGCGTGATGATTTGTAGCCACAGGCGGGAGCTGGCGCTGGCGCGCTTTTCAAATGCGCGTAATACCACCCAGTGCAAAATAACGTGAACAATAATGGCGGTGATAAAAATAATGCCAAAAATCATCACCAATGAGGTGGTGTGATTTATTTCAATGCCGAGTTCTTCTACCTGAGATATCAATTCCTGCATAACGTCTCCTTAATAAACAGCGGTCTATGATGACCGCTGTGCGGAGCTTATGCAAATGCGGAGGATTAGACTTCCGTCAGCGTCGTTTCCAGCGGCAGACGAGATTTCGGCAGCGCGGCGTTGAAATCTTCTACGCTGTGATGACCCACAGGAACCACCACTACGCTGGTGAAACCTTTTTCTTTCAGGCCAAATTCTGCATCCATGACAGCTGAATCAAAGCCTTCGATCGGCACAGCATCCAGGCCCATCGCCGCAACGCCCAGCAGGAAGTTACCGACGTTCAGGTACACCTGTTTTGCCATCCAGTGGTTGTCATCTTTCAGTTCTTTGCGATGCATGTCGGCAAAGAAGGTGCGGCCTTTGTGGTTTGCGGCTTTCGCTTCAGGCGTGGCGAAACGACCATCGCTTTCTTCTTGATCCACCACGCGTTCCAGCCATGCATCATCCATCGCCGTTTTGGCGCAGAACACCACAACGTGGGAAGCATCCAGCATTTTACGTTCGTTGAATACAAAGCCGCCGGCTGCGGATTTAGCCACACGCGCCTTACCTTCGTCAGTGCTGGCGACGATAAAGTGCCATGGCTGAGAGTTGGTGCTGGACGGGCTAAACTGCAGCAGCGTTTTTAATTTTTCGGCCTGCTCAGCGGTCAGTTTTTTATTCGGATCGAATGCCTTAGTGGAGTAACGTTTTAAGGCGACAGAAACAATATCCATAACTACTCCTGGTGATTTTCCATACCCTGCGGGTGCGTTTTGTTTCAGCAGGGTACAGGGTTAGCAGGAAAAAGATAAGACAGGAAAATGCAAAAACACTTATCGGGGTTAGCGATAAATCAACCTGGACGCAGGCGTTTTTGATCCCGTTTCGGCAAGCCGTCGACGACGCGGTGCCAGGAATCATTCACCAGCTCTGCCAGTAATGACTCGGTAATATCGTCACCAGGATAGACCGAGATCCAGTGCTTTTTATTCATGTGATAGCCGGGCTTAATGCTGGGGTAGATCTGCTGGTTTAACAGTGATTTTTGCGGATCGGATTTCAGGTTAATAAGTGGCCGTCCGCGAAGCTCCGTGACCAGCATAAAAATTTTACCGCCAACCTTGAAGACATCGTATTCCGGGCCGAAAGGCCAGCAGTGTTCGGTAAAAGGTAGTTCGAGCGCAAGGCGTTTCGCACAGGCAGGAAGGGTCTGGCCGTCCATTATTGTTCCTCGCGGGTCAGGGCGCGCCACATGGCTTCAAACCCCATCGAAATATATTCATTTGCGCGGGCAGCGTCGCGGGCGGCGAACTCCATGGTGGTTTCTGCCAGAGAAAGGAATAGCCCGTCGCCAAAGGCGCGATATTCGTCAGACATAAACTCGGGTCGTACGGAACGATGACAAAGATCGCGCAGTTCCGGGAACATATCGTCAGCCTGTTGTTCGGTTTCCTTGCTTATTTTCTCGCTGACGGCCAACTGACGAATCGTGCGATGCCCGCAGGTGTGGTTCAGGCCCCAGCTAATGTAGCTGTTCCAGATGTAGTGAGTCATGGTTTTGGCATCAGTCACTGAACGATCCAGGTTTGCCATCATCGACTGACAAAGGTCTTGCTTCAAAAAGAGGTAAAGCTCGTTGATCAAATCATCTTTGGTCGCGAAATAGCGAAACAACGTTCCCTCCGCAACCCCTGCATTACGGGCTATCACGGCGGTCGAAGCCGCAACACCTGATTGTGCAAATGCTGTGGTTGCAGCTTCCAGTAATGCCAGTTTTTTGTCTTCACTCTTCGGACGAGCCACTACACTTTACCCTTAAGTCTGTAAAAAACATGATTGAATCACGGCGTTTGCTGCGCCGCAACGGCGAATGTCAAAGATTGAAAATCATCTTGACGGAGAACTTTCGATTTCTATAATGAGTGCTTACTCACTCATAATCAAGAGTCAGTCGCGCAAACCAGCGGAAAGGGGGCGCGTTTAAGGTCAGGATATGAAGCGTCTCACAGTTTGTGTGGTTGTTATTATGCTTATTGCTGCAGCTGCAAGTTTACCGTTTGTACTCAATGCCGGGTTTGGTCAGGCGCCGCAAGGGGCACAACTGAGTCAGGTTGAACAGTCACCGCACTATCGTGATGGACAGTTTCATAACCAGGTGCCGACACCGGGCTATACCGGCAACAAAGGCATGCTGGCGGCCTGGTGGGAGTTTCTGGTCGCTAAGCGTGAAAATGCACGACCAGCACAACCGTTACCTATGGTCGCGACCGATCTCGCCGGGCTTTCGCCGCAGCAGGATACCCTGGTCTGGCTGGGCCATTCTTCGTGGTATTTACAGCTGGCGGGTCAACGTATCCTGATTGATCCGGTTTTCAGCAATTATGCCGCACCGTTCTCGTTCCTGAACAAGGCCTTTGCCGGTGATTATCCGTGGACCGCACAGACGATGCCGGAGATAGACCTGCTCATCATCTCGCACGATCACTATGACCATCTGGATCTCGCCACTATCAAGGCGCTAATGCCGAAAATTAAGCGGGTGATTACGCCGCTTGGCGTCGGGTCGCATCTGCGTTACTGGGGGATGCGCAGCGAGATAATCGAAGAACGGGACTGGAATCAGTCCGTCAGAGTGACGGATTCGCTGATCGTTCATGTGCTGCCCGCCCGTCATTTCTCGGGGCGCGGTATCAAACGCAACCAAACGCTATGGGCGAGCTTCATGTTCGAAACGCCGGAGCAGAACGTTTATTACAGCGGCGATTCCGGCTATGGACCGCATTTTAAAGCCATCGGCGAGCAGTTTGGCTCTGTCGATTTGGCGATTATGGAGAACGGTCAGTATGACCAGGACTGGAAGTTTATTCACATGATGCCGGAAGAGACGGCGCAGGCTGCGGCAGATCTGCATGCGAAAGCCGTGTTGCCAGGGCATGCCGGCCGTTTCGTTCTGGCGAAACATACCTGGGATGATCCTTACAAACGACTGGCGCTTGCCAGCCGTCATCAGGATTACCGACTGCTGACGCCAATGCTGGGTGAACCGGTAATACTGTCCGAACCGGACCAACCGTTTACGGCCTGGTGGCAACAGGTGACTCAATGAATACAGGGGAGAGCATGATGACGATTTCTGCTCAGGTAATTGATACGATTGTTGAATGGATTGATGATAATTTGAATCAACCATTGCGCATTGATGATATTGCACGCCATGCGGGATATTCCAAATGGCACCTGCAGCGTCTTTTTATGCAGTACAAAGGCGAAAGTCTTGGGCGTTACATCCGCGAGCGCAAGCTGCTGTTGGCGGCGCGCGATCTACGCGATACCGATCAGAAAGTGTACGACATCTGTTTGAAATACGGATTCGATTCGCAGCAGACCTTTACGCGTATTTTCACCCGTACGTTCAGCCAGCCGCCGGGAGCTTATCGCAAAGAAAATCATAGCCGAACGCATTAACAGCAGAGGGTTCTCGCGGGCCTAATCCGCCAGCGAGAACCAGCGCCGCCAGATGAAGCGCAGCACCAAATATTCAATCACGCCCAGCAGTAAAAACCACAGGCAAAACAGCAAAGTATAAAACTGATTGAGATCCATCAGATGAAAAATGGCGACGAGTTTTTGCGCCAGTACCAGGCCAAGTGAGGGGGCGGGTAGCAGCAGGCAAGACAAAAAAGCCAGTAGCAGGATCCCTGCGACAGTCATCAGTGATTCAAGCGGGTGTTTCATAACATTGTTAAACTTGAGTTAAAAAGCTATTGTCCGGGATCTCAGCGGGTAACGCAAATACCCACGCTTACAACCCCGCCCAAATCTCACAATGTTTTTTCACCAGGCCACTCAGTGACCCGCCTTCGGCGACAAAGTCACGCATGTTTTGTGCTTCATCATGACCATTTTTAACCTGCAGATGTATAGCTTCAATCGCGCTGGTTGCGCCTACTTTATCTGCAGAAGTAGCGATATTCTCCAGGAGTTGCAATGTGTCTTCTGACAGGCGGCAACCGTCGCCGGTATTGACGTCGGTGACGATTCCCGCCATACCAAAGCGACAGGCCTGAAAACGATTGAATTTATACAACAGGTAATCACGCTCCTGGTGCTTGAATGGACGTTTGGTGAGTAACCAGTGGGCGGTAGCCTGAATAAGTCCTGCCATATTGACCGCATGATCAAGGGTCAGCGGCGTATCCATGACCCGAACCTCTACCGTGCCAAAGTGCGGGCTGGGGCGGATATCCCAGTGTAAATCTTTAATGCTATCAATCATGCTGGTGTAAGCCAGTCGACGGAATAGCCCCTCGAATTCCTGCCAGTTATTCACCCATGGCATCGGGCCATTATCGGGAAATCCGGAGAAAATATTCAGGCGCGCGCAGGCAAACCGCGTGTCAGACGTCTGCATATAAGGTGAGGCGGCCGAGAGCGCAATAAAATGGGGAACAAATCGCGACAGGCCGTGTAGCAGGTAAATGGCATCATCGCCGTTTGCGCAGCCGATATGCACATGCTGGCCAAACACCGTCGCTTGCTGGATAAGATAGCCAAAATTTTCCAGGTTGCGCCGATAGCGTTCGTCATCGCAGACTTCCTGACGTTGCCATTTTTGAAATGGATGTGTGCCACCGCCACAAATGGCGAGGTGATGCTCTGCAGCAACTCGCATAATTATCTGCCGCATAGCGGACAATTCAGCATCAGCCTGGTCGATATTGCGGCAAACTCCGGTCGCCATCTCCAGCATACTTTCGGTGATATCGTGCTTCACTTCTCCGGCGGTGAGCTGCGGTTTTACGGCATCAATCAGCCGGGAAGAATCCTGACTCAGGTCGTAACCTGGCGGATTGACCACCTGCATTTCCAGTTCAATGCCTAACGTAAAAGGGTCGGAAACATGAAAATCAGGTAGTGGCATAAGGCTCTCTTCCGCGTTGATTTTTAATCAGTATAGAAGGACTGCTGATTTTCTGTTCGTCGTCAAAATCACCCTTGCGACGCTTTGAAGGTGTAATGGCCAGTGTTATAACTATTTTTTACTTCGCTACTGGGGTTGAATCGTGCCGGAAATAAATCTTTATGGGCAGACCGTCGGCGATGTCGTGCCGGACTGGAATGGCGCTGCCGTACTGCCACGGGAAACGCTGATAGGGCAATATTGTCGACTGGTTCCCCTGGATGCCGACAGCCATGCCGCCGATCTGTTTGATGCCTACGCGCAGGCACCGGACGATCGCGACTGGACCTGGCTTGCAAGCTCTCGCCCCACAAGCGTCGAGGCCGCAGTTTGCTGGGTGCAGGGGAAAGTTACTGATGCATCTCTGGTTCCCTATGCCGTCATTGAACAGCGTTCAGGACGAGCTGTCGGACTGGTGTGCTTTATGGCGATTGAACGAGAGCACGGTTCGGTCGAAATTGGTCATGTGACCTGGTCACCGCGTATGAAAAATACGGTTCTCGGCACCGAAAGCATCTGGCTGCTGTTACGCCAGGCATTTGCGTTGGGCTATCGTCGCGTGGAGTGGAAATGCGATTCTCTGAACACCGCTTCTCGACGGGCAGCGGAACGCCTTGGGTTTATCTTCGAAGGTCGCTTTCGCCAGAAGATTGTGCGCAAGGGGCGTAATCGCGACAGCGACTGGTTATCAATGATTGATAGCGAATGGCCCCAGTGTGACGCCGTGTTACAGCGCTGGTTGGCCGCAGAGAACTTTGATGAAAACGGACGGCAACGCCAGTCGATGGCAGAGTGCTTTTCCTGTGAGACAGCCAACGTTGAGACTGTGCAGACGCAACAGCAAGATTATCAACAGCGCTGGCAACAGGAACATGGCTCGCTGACGCAAACACCGCCCGCGCTTCTGGCTGATTTACTCACAGCACAACCTCGCAATCCCAACCTTTGCTACGACACGTTCAGCTCAAGAGCAGGGTTAGCAGCACTGACAAAAGCAAATGTGTCCACCTCAGAACCGATGGCGGCGATTATCAATACGGAAGTGGATACCGGAGAGCGTCGCATCCCTGTACGGATTTATCGCCCGGCACTGACCGGAGAGCCGAAGGTGGTGGTGTTTATCCATGGCGGTGGGCATCTGAGCGGTTCGGTGGACGTGTATGACCCGGTTGCCCGTCATCTGGCGATGGCGACAGGAAATATCGTTGTGTCGGTTGATTATCGACTTGCGCCAGAAAACCCGTATCCGGCTGGTCTTTCCGATGCTAAAGCCGTAATAGAAAACGTCTGGTCGCTGCTCGACAGTCAGCATATTCCTTACACTCGCCAACTCACGCTTATCGGCGACAGCGGTGGCGGCGCATTTAGTGCGACGTTGGCGGCCTACTTTTCCCGCGAGCAGCCAGGATTTATTCATCGCCTGGTGCTGATTTATCCGAGCCTGGACTACACGCTGAACTGGCCATCGGTGCAGGAGAACGGTACCGGAAAGCTACTGGATGAAAGCAAAATACGCTGGTATTTTCAGCAATATTTCCGCAATGAAGAAGATCGTAAACAGACGTCTCCGCTTTACCTGCCGTTGAGCCAGGATTTTCCACCCACTCTGGTAGTCAGTGGTGGGTTGGATCCTTTACGGGATGAGAATTTTGCTTTTGTCGCCAGACTGCAAGCTGAGGGGATACCCGTACAGCATGTTCACTTTCCTGGGATGACGCATGCTTATCTGATGCTGGAGGATAAAGTCCCGCAGGAAGCAAAAGCCACCTATCTGGCGATTGGTGACTTTGTTAAAAAGTAACGTCGCACAGAGTAATGACATGGTAATCGCGTTGAAACCAATGCACGTTAATTTCCTGATTGGCGAGGTTAGGCGAAAATGATGGCATGATTTGCAATGTTAATTGCTGATTCGTGAGTGCGGTAATTTTTGCGCTGGTGAAACCTGGTAACCCGGATGCCTGAGTGGAAAACGCCTTATACAGGCTCTCCTTGGCGCTGAATGCCAGAGTTAAGGCGAGTGGAAAGGGCAATTCAGAATGATGCAAAATCGGTCGTTCGTGGTTATCGATAATACCGTCAGCCAGCTCAACTGCGGTTTGCCGCGTAAAAATAGCTTCTATATCCAGCCCAACGGGATGCGTCGATACTACCGCCAGCGCAGTTGATGCACTGTGGCTGATGCTGCCAAACAACTTTTGTGGCCACAGCGGTTGTCGCTGCCCGCCGATGCCAGGTACAGTTTTGATACTGTATTCACGTAATGCATGTACTGCGGCAATACGCCCTGCTAAGTGCTCAGCTTTACGCTTACGTCCACAGGATTGAAGCTGAGAATGGTGGGGGAGCCAGAGCAGGTCGTGCTCATGGAAGCTGTCGGGATCGAACTCGACCATGTGCAGCGTGTGGTCTGCGAAAGTGAGCGGTGTGTGCGTGGCGTGCATCATAGTTATGATTTCCCTCTCCCCGCAGCGAGGAGAGGGAAAGCGTTATCAGAAGTGGGTGTTTACGCTCATGAACCACGTCCGGCCCGGTTCGTTATAGGTATTCGCGCCAGCGCCTGCCATATAGTTCCCGGTTACAATATCGCCCGTGGTCTGGGCATTACCTTCACGCCACAGACGTTTGTCGAAGACGTTATCCACGCCGCCGGTCAGGCTGACGTTTTTCGTCACATCCCAGGTCGCGCTCAGGCCGACGATGCTGTACGGGCTGACTTCACTCGCCGAACTACCGGTTACCGGTTTACCCTGGTAATCGTATTTCTTCGGCTGCTGTTTGCCGTACCAGGTGAAGGTGGACTGCAGCGACAAATCTTCGCGTGCCTGCCAGCTCAGAGTCGAGTTCAGCGTGTACTCAGGAATAATCGACAGGCGTTCGCCGGTCTCTTTATTCTTACTTTGCAGCATGTAGGTAATGTTGTTGGTCCAGTTAACGGTTTCGCTAACCGGCACGTTCAACGTACCTTCCAGACCCTCAACCACCGCTTTAGGAATGTTTTCCCACTGGTAGATATCGGTGTAAGTCGTCTTCCCTTTGTTGGTGATAGATGTTCTATCGAACGGTACCGTACCCGCTTCAATCTTGTTGCGGTAATCGTTGCGGAACCAGGTTACCCCAGCCAGCCAACCGTCACGCTTGAACTCAAGACCAATCTCTTTGTTGATACTGGTTTCAGCCTTCAGGTCATCGTTGCCCATCATGTAGCAACCAATGCCCGTCGCGGAACCGGTGGCGTAGCAACCCTGGCCTTTACTGTACAGAATGTAGTTCGGGTTGAGCTGGTACAGGCTTGGTGCTTTATAGGCGCGCGCAATTCCCATCTTCAGCGTGAAGTCATCACCCAGACCCTGTGACAGGTTCAGAGATGGGCTCCAGTTGTCGCCAACGATGCTGTGGTGGTCGAAACGCAGACCCGGCGTCAGCATGGTGCTGTCGGTCAGTTCCATGTTGTTTTCAGCAAACAGGGAGAAAATCTCTGCGTCTGAGTACGGGCTACGGTTGGTGCTGCTCGAACCGGGGATATCGCCGCCCATAAAGGTCTGCGAATTGGACAACATGTCCTTCATGCGTTGCTGGTTCCATTCAGTACCCAGCGTCAGGTTTTGGTTCACCAGCAGATCAAACGGAATGCTGATTTCACTGTGCAGCATGACGTCATTCAGGTCGGCATCGACATATTTTTGTGACGCATTCGGGTCGAAGATCCCTTCCGTACCACCTGCCAGGCCTTCTGGTGTACGGGAGTTACGCGTATGTTCATACTGCACCCAGTTGCTGGTGGTGACGCCGTTATCCCAACCGCCGTTCCAGGTCAAAGAGTAATTCTGGCGGTAAAGACGGTTGGTCTCTTTCCCGTAGTTATCTTTCACCAGTTGGTTGGTGTTGGTGTTTTGGGTGTCACCCGCATACAGGTTGCCCTGACGGCTATAACCGGCTTCCAGTTCCAGTGACTGGAGCGGGGCGAAATCCCAGCGCACCACGCCGTTAATGTCTTTGTTGATCACCCCTTCACGACCGGCCGGTAAGGTGTTGGCGTAAGTGCCGGTACGTTCTGACTGATGGCCCTGGTTGATGTCCCATGCGTCGGCCTGGGTTTTATCAAGATTACCGTACAGGCGGAAGCTGAAATCCCCGCCCATTGGACCATTCAGGCTAAAGTTGGTGCGCTTGGTCGATCCTTCGTCTTTGTGTTCCGGCGCGTTGAAATAGGTATTCCAGGAACCATGCCACTCATCGCCGCCTTTCTTGGTGATGATGTTCACCACACCGCCAGCTGCGCCATTGCCATAGCGTGCTGCGGCAGGACCGCGCAGCACTTCAATACGTTCAATCATTTCCGGAGCAACCCAGGCGGTATCGCCGCGGGTATCACGCTCGCCGCGCCAGCCCTGGCGTACGGAGTTACGGCTGGTAACCGGTTTACCGTCGATCAAAATCAGGGTGTTTTCTGGCCCCATGCCGCGAATATCGATCTGACGGTTGTTGCCGCGCTGTCCGCTGGTTGAGTTACCGGTCAGGTTAACGCCAGGCATGGTACGGATGATTTCCGACACATCGCGAGCGGGAGGATTCTTACGAATTTCATCAGCGGTAATGGTTGATACGCCCGGTGCCTGCAGGTTCTGCTGGGCGGCGGTAACGACGATGGTGTCTTCATGAGAGACAGCGACGCTATCGGTTTGATCTTCTGCCATTGCTGGCAGGGCTACCCCGTAAATCCCTAAATTGACCAATAAGGCCAGTGAATGAATCTTGTTGTTCATTGTATGTCCTGCTGTTCTTTTAGCCACGAGTACCAATGTGCCGTGGTGCGGCATTTGGCCTGATGTCGCCCGCATCTGCGTAAACGATCCATTCCAGAAAAAGTACGCAGCGCCAGGTCGGTTTATAAGTGGTGAAAAACTGTACGCGCTTCCCACAGCGCGACAATACGCTATTGCAAATGCAAATAGTTATCAATAATATTATCAATATATTTCACGCTAGATCATAAAATTTCACAATAAACATGGGGTTATGGTTGTGACGACGTTAAAGATGGGAAGCGAGGCGTGGTGGCAGTCAAAAAAAGGCCCGGAGTGGGAGCGTGAAGACAACGGAAATTATCGGGTAACCTTCTGGTGGCGTGATCCGCAGGGAACGGAGAAAGAGTCAGCCATTCATCACGTTTGGGTTTATATCACCGGCGTCACCGACCACCATCAAAATGCTACCCCTCAGTCGATGCGACGCATTGATGGAACAAATGTTTGGTGCTGGAGTGTTTCCCTCAGCGCCAACTGGCGTGGCAGTTACTGTTTTATCCCAACAGAGCGCAACGATATCTTTTCCTCGCTTGTGGCAGGCGAAGCGCCTGACCGAAACGTGCTGCGTGAAGGCTGGCGGCAATTGCTGCCACAGGCCATTGCTGATCCCCTTAATCCGCAGAGCTGGCGGGGCGGTCGTGGCCACGCGGTGTCTGCGCTGGAAATGCCGGAGGCACCCGTACAGCCCGGATGGGATCAACCTGAACCCCCCAAATCCCCCGCAGTGTGCCTGCAATGGCATAGCGCCAGGCTCGGCAATACGCGTCGCGTATGGGTGTTTACCACCGGTGATGCTCAACCCGAAACGCGTCCGTTGGCTATCCTGCTGGACGGACAGTTTTGGGCACAGAGTATGCCGGTCTGGCCTGCGTTGACTTCACTCACGCATCGCGGACACCTTCCTTCTGCCGTTTATCTCCTGATTGATGCCATTGATACGGCTCACCGCAGCCATGAGCTACCGTGTAATGCGGATTTTTGGTTGGCGGTGCAGGAGGAGCTATTACCACTGGTGAAGACAACGACCGCGTTTAGTGACGATCCGCAGCGCACCGTGGTGGCTGGGCAAAGTTTTGGCGGGTTGTCTGCGCTGTATGCCGGGCTGAACTGGCCCGCGCGCTTTGGCTGTGTGCTTAGCCAGTCCGGTTCTTACTGGTGGCCGCATCGCGGTGGTCATCAGGACGGGGCGATCGTCGAGCAACTGAAAAGCGGGAAGGTGAGTGCTCAGGGGCTGCGTATTGTCCTGGAAGCGGGGATCCGCGAGCCCATTATTTATCGCGCTAATCAGGCGTTATATGCCCAGTTACCTTCTGCACCACAGTCTATTTTCTGGCGTCAGGTTGATGGCGGACACGATGCGCTTTGCTGGCGCGGCGGTCTGATGCAAGGGCTAATGACGCTCTGGCAACCGCTTACCGACACGATTTAACCGGACGATGTTCCACGACAGGAGTTGAGTATGGAATTCAGTAACCCCTTCGATAATCCGCAGGGCCAGTTTTACATTCTGCAAAATCCCCAGCGTCAGTTTAGCCTTTGGCCGCAGCAGTGCTCGCTTCCTGCTGGCTGGCAAATTGCTTGCGAACCCCAATCCCAGGAAGCCTGCCAGCAATGGCTGGAAGCAAACTGGACCACGCTTACGACCGCGAACTACGTCGATGTGCAGGAGGCTCCATGACTCAGCGTTTACCTTTAGTGGCGGCTCAGCCGGGGATCTGGATGGCGGAAAAACTCTCCGCATTGCCCTCGGCGTGGAGCGTGGCGCACTACGTAGAGTTAACTGGCGAACTGGACGCGTCGTTGCTGGCGAAAGCCGTTGTGGCGGGCCTGGAGCAGGCCGATACCCTGCGGATGCGGTTTAGCGAAGATAACGGTGAGGTCTGGCAATGGGTGGATTCTGCGCTCGCCTTTGCGCAACCTGAAATTATCGACTTGCGCGCAAAATCCAATCCACATGAGGCGGCGCGTGCGTTGATGCAGGCAGACCTGCAGCAGGACATACGTGCTGATGGCAATAAGCCGCTGGTTTTTCACCTGCTTATACAGGTGGGAGAAAAGCGTTGGTATTGGTATCAGCGCTACCATCATTTGCTGGTCGATGGCTTCAGTTTTCCGGCCATTACCCGCCAGATAGCCGCAATTTATCGCGCATGGCTACACGGCGAGCCTACGCCAGACTCGCCTTTTACGCCGTTCGCCGAGGTGGTGGAAGAGTATCAACAGTACCGTCAAAGCGATGCCTGGCAACGAGACGGCGCTTTCTGGAGCGAGCAGCGAAAGCAACTTCCACCTCCTGCTTCGCTGTCGAACAATCCGTTGCCGGGACGATCGGCCAGCGCGGATATTATTCGTATGAAGTTAACCGCGCCTGAAGGGGCGTTTCGTCGGCTTGCGGCACGTATGCCTGACGTTCAGCGTGCGGATCTGGCCCTCGCGCTGGTGGCATTGTGGCTGGGACGTTTATGCAGCCGAATGGATTATGCCGCCGGGTTTATCTTTATGCGGCGCATGGGGTCGGCGGCGTTGACCTCCACTGGACCGGTTTTAAACGTACTGCCATTTGGTGTGAGGCTGGATGCGGCAGAAAGCTTGCCTGCGCTTGCACAACGACTGGCCGGACAGTTGAAGAAAATGCGTCGGCATCAACGTTATGATGCCGAACAAATCGTTCGCGACAGCGGGCGTGCAGCAGGTGCCGAGCCGCTGTTTGGCCCGGTGCTGAACGTGAAAATATTCGACTATCAGCTGAATATTCCCGGCGTTCAGGCGCAAACCCACACGTTGGCGACAGGGCCGGTGAACGATCTTGAACTGGCGTTATTCCCGGATGAAAACGGTGGGCTGAGTATTGAAATTCTGGCCAATAAACAGCGCTACGATGCAGAAACGCTGACGCAGCATGCCTCGCGTTTAATCGGGCTTATCGAGCAGTTTGCCGACAATCCGGCGCTATGCTGCGGCGACGCCGGGATGCTGTTGCCAACAGAACATGAGCGGCTGGCGAAGATTAATCACACCACCGTGGAGATCCCGTCCACTACGCTGAGCGCGCTGGTGGTACAGCAGGCCGATAAAACGCCGGATGCCCCGGCGTTGGCCGATGCCCGCTATCAGTTTAGCTATCGCGAAATGCGCCAGCAGGTCGTGGCGCTGGCGAGCCTTTTGCGTGCACGCGGCGTCAAGCCTGGCGACAGCGTCGCCGTGGCATTACCGCGTTCCGTGTTCCTGACGCTGGCGCTGCACGGTATCGTTGAAGCCGGTGCAGCCTGGCTGCCGTTGGATACCGGATACCCGGACGATCGCCTGCGGATGATGCTCGAAGACGCGAAGCCAAAATTGTTGATCGCGACCAATGAGCAACTGGCGCGCTTTAGCGATATTCCTGGGCTGGAAAGTCTGTGCTATGACTCGCCCCTGCCAGCAGAAGATGCTGCTCCGCTGGCGCTATCTCAGCCCAATCATACTGCCTATATCATTTTTACTTCCGGTTCTACCGGTAGACCAAAAGGGGTGATGGTTGGGCAAACCGCCATCGTTAACCGTCTGCTGTGGATGCAAAATCACTATCCGCTGACCGCGGATGATGTGGTGGCGCAGAAAACACCGTGCAGTTTTGACGTCTCGGTATGGGAGTTTTTCTGGCCGTTTATTGCCGGGGCAAAGCTGGTAATGGCAGAGCCTGAGGCGCACCGCGATCCGCTGGCGATGCAGCAGTTCTTTGCCCAATATGGGGTGACGACCACGCACTTTGTTCCCTCTATGTTGGCCGCTTTTGTCGCTTCACTGACGCCGGAAACCGCGCGGGAGAGTTGTGCCTCGCTGAAACGGGTATTTTGCAGCGGCGAAGCCTTGCCTGCAGATTTATGCCGTGAGTGGGAACAGTTAACTCATGCGCCACTGCACAATTTGTACGGACCAACGGAAGCAGCGGTTGATGTGAGCTGGTATCCGGCCTGGGGGGAAGACCTTGCTGCTGTAACCGGCAACAGCGTGCCGATTGGCTATCCGGTATGGAATACCGGTTTACGTATCCTGGATGCCATGATGCGCCCGGTGCCTTTCGGCGTGGCTGGTGATTTATATCTGACGGGGATCCAACTGGCGCAAGGTTATCTGGGCCGTCCGGATCTGACAGCAAGCCGCTTTATCGCCGATCCGTTTAACGTTGGCGAACGCATGTACCGTACCGGGGATGTGGCTCGCTGGCTGGAAAATGGCGCGGTGGAATACCTCGGGCGCAGCGATGACCAGCTTAAAATTCGCGGACAACGCATTGAGCTCGGCGAGATTGACCGGGTGATGCAGCAGTTGCCTGATGTCGAGCATGCCGTTGCCCACGCCTGCGTATTCAACCAGGCGGCGGCGACAGGCGGCGATGCGCGTCAACTGGTGGGGTATCTGGTGTCACAATCGGGTTTACCGCTGGATACGTCCGCGTTGCGGGAAAAGCTGCGTGAAAAACTGCCTGCGCATATGGTGCCGACGGTTTTGTTGCAGCTGGCGGAGCTACCGCTTAGCGCGAACGGTAAACTGGATCGTAAAGCGCTGCCGATGCCGCAGTTGACGTCGCGTACTTCCGGGCGCGCACCGCGAGCAGGGACTGAAACCACCATCGCGCAGTCTTTTGCGGCTTTGCTGGGTTGCGAGGTTAATGACGTGGCGGCAGACTTCTTTGCGCTTGGCGGACATTCGTTGCTGGCGATGAAGCTGGCGGCACAGTTGAGCCGGGTTTTTGAGCGTCAGGTGACGCCGGGGCAGATTATGGTGGCCTCTACCGTTGAACAACTGAGTGCTCTACTGGAGAGCACTGATGATGAGCAGTCGCAACATATGGGATTTGAGGCACTGTTGCCGCTGCGTGAAAGTCACGGCCCAACGCTGTTCTGTTTCCATCCGGCGTCGGGTTTTGCCTGGCAGTTTAGCGTGCTATCGCGATATCTCAGCCCGCAGTGGTCGATTATAGGTATTCAGTCGCCGCGCCCGGATGGCCCTATGCAGACGGCGGAAAATCTTGATGCGGTATGCGAACATCACCTGGCAACATTGCTCTGTCAACAGCCTCACGGACCTTACTATTTATTAGGTTATTCGCTGGGCGGCACGCTGGCACAGGGGATCGCCGCGCGCTTACATGCCAGAGGAGAGACGGTTGCATTCCTCGGGCTGTTGGATACCTGGCCGCCAGAAACGCAAAACTGGCAAGAAAAAGAGGCTAATGGGTTGGATCCAGCGGTACTGGCAGAGATCGAGCGTGAACGCGAAGCGTTTCTGGCGGCGCAGCAGGGGAATGCGTCAGAGGCTTTATTTAACGCAATCGAAGGCAACTATGCCGATGCGGTTCGCCTGCTCACCACGGCACACAGCGTGCCGTTTGCAGGTCACGCTACGCTGTTCGTTGCTGAGCGCACGTTAGTACCGGGTGTCAGTCCTGAACGCAGCTGGTCGCCGTGGATATCCAGTCTGGATGTTTACCGCCAGGATTGCGCGCATGTTGATATTATTTCCCCTGCCTCATTTGAGGCGATAGGGCCTGTAATAAATGCACTGATTAATAAATCTGTGTAACAAGACGAATATTGCTATCGCGGTGATCGAACAATTCCATAATGTAAATAACATGTTATGGAATTGTTCTTTTTTATGCAATGCAAGGTGATGAAAGGGGTGAATAAATTCCGAATATAATTTTTGGTAGGGCGACAAGCACAAAGATTGTTTCGGATAATTCTGACTAGCTGGTAGACTTCTCCCACAGGAATGTTTTTCTTTTAGGAAAGTTTTCAGGTCACGCAACATGTCATCATTAAATATAAAGCAAGATAACGTTTCGGAATTTACTGGGTATCCTCAGCCAACGGCAAACGCAAATGAAATCGATTTAGTGAATCTAATCGAAATCTTATGGCGTGCAAGAACGAAAATTATAGCGACCGTTTTCGCCTTTGCTTGTGTGGGTATTCTGGTCTCTTTTCTGCTGCCACAAAAATGGACCAGTCAGGCCATCGTGACGCCGGCGGAAGCGGTTCAATGGCAGGGATTAGAGAATACGCTGACCAAATTGCGCGTGCTGGATATGGATATTAGCGTTAGCCGTGGTGATGTGTTTAACCTGTTTATCAAAAAATTCCAGTCGCCGTCATTGTTAGAAGACTATCTGCGCTCTTCGCCTTACGTAATGGATCAATTGAAAGGTGCTGATATCGACGAAATGGAGTTGCATCAGGCAATTGTCAGGCTCAGTGAGAAAATGAAAGCGGTTGATACTAACCTGGGTAAGAAGAACGAAACTTCGCTGTATACCTCATGGACACTGAGTTTTACCGCACCTCAGGCCGAAGAAGCCCAGTCAGTGCTGAAGGGATATATCCAGTATATTTCTGCCCTTGTGGTGAAAGAAACGCTGGAAGATATTCGCAATAAATTGTCCATCAAAACCAGTTATGAAAAAGAAAGACTGGAGATGGATCGCGTCAGGCTCAAAAACCAGTTGGAAGCAAATATCCAGCGACTGAGCTACTCGCTGGAGATCGCCAATGCCGCCGGGATTAAAAAGCCGGTCTACAGTAATGGCCAGGCGGTGAAGGATGACCCCGATTTCTCTATTTCACTGGGTGCTGACGGCATCGAACGTAAATTAGAAATAGAAAAATCAGTAACGGATGTTGCTGAAATTAACGGTGAATTACGTAATCGCCAGTACCACGTTGAGCAACTGTTAGCGATGAATGTGGGTGACGTAACATTTACGCCGTTTAAATATCAACTTTCACCTTCGCTGCCGGTGAAAAAAGACGGTCCGGCTAAATCAATGATCGTTATTCTGGCCGCATTACTGGGGGGAATGGTGGCGTGTGGTGGTGTTCTGTTGAACCATGCCATGATGTCGCGTAAGCAAAAAATGACGTTTATTGATCAGCAACTGGTGTGATGAATTGTCGTATGGCGGCAAGCTGGCCGCCATACTGTAACGCGTGTTATTTGTTGCGTCCAAGTGGCACCACTAACGGCGTTCCGGCAACCGGATCGTCGATAATCATACAGCGCAGTCCATAGATTTTTTCAATAAGCTGCGCGGTGACGATCTCCTTCGGTACACCCTCGGCAATAATTTTTCCGTCACGCAGCGCGATCAGGTGTGTTGCATAGCGACAGGCCTGATTCAGGTCGTGCAAAACGGCGGCCAGCGTGTAACCTTTTTCCCGGTTTAGCTCACTCAGCAGTTCCAGCAGATCGATCTGATGACTGATATCCAGCCAGGTGGTGGGTTCATCGAGCAGCATAATCGACGTTTCCTGCGCCAGCACCATCGCAATCCATGCACGCTGACGTTGTCCGCCGGAAAGGGTATCCACACTTTGTGATGCCAGGTGGGTGATACCCGTCGCCTGCATGGCGTTTGAGACCGCAATTTCATCCTCTTGCCGCCAGCGGGTAAACAGCGGCTGGTGTGGGTAGCGTCCGCGAGCAACCAGCTCCTGTACCGTAATATCTCCCTGCGTGGTGGCGTTTTGCGCCAGCAAACCTATTCTGCGGGCGACTTCTTTGCTGGCATAGTGCTGAATATGCTCGCCATCGAGCCAGACCTTGCCGTGCGCGGGCGTCATCAGACGACTCAGCGTGCGCAGTAGTGTTGATTTCCCGCAGCCGTTTGGCCCGATAATCGCGGTGAAATGGCCGTCGGGAATCGATACATTGAGGTTTTCAGCCACGGTAAACTTGCCATAACCCAACGTTAACTGGTCGCCACGCAAACGGGCTACTGATTCGATCATTTTTTGCGGGACTCCTGAATTAACAAGACGATAAGATAAATACCGCCGAGGCTTACGGTGACAACGCCCACCGGAAGCTGATAAGGCATAAACAGCTGTTGGGCGCATAAATCCGCCATCAGCAACAGCAACGCGCCGCACAGCGCCGACAGGGTTAATCCCCAGCGCGATGTACCGCTTATACGTCGCGCGATATGCGGCGCGACAAGAGCAATAAACGAGATAGGACCGGCCAGCGCGGTGGCGGCAGCGGTCAGTACCACCGCAACCAGCATCATCATCAGACGTGAGCGCTCAACGCTGACGCCAAGCGCACAGGCGCTGTCATCACCCATTTCCAGTAAGCGCATCCGGCGTACCAGCAGCGCGGCGCACACCAGCATGATGATAATCAGCGGGGCAGAAGGCCAGGTTTTGGCCCAGGTCAGGCCATTGAGCGATCCGGCGTTCCACAGCCCGGCCGTCAGCGCGGTTTCTAATGATGCTTTCAGCAGTAGCCAGGTGTTGAACGCCACCAGCATGGCGCGAATGCCGATACCGATAATAATCAGCCGGAAGGTGTCGATCCCATTGCGCCAGGCGAGCGCCCAGACCACCAGAGAAGTCAGAATCCCACCCAGCATGGCCGCCAGCGCGATAGCGGTGAGATGCTGTCCGAACAGCACCATTGCCACCAGCACACCGCTCCAGGCTCCGGTATTGAAACCCATCACATCCGGGCTGCCCAGCGGGTTGCGCATCAGCGACTGAAATATTGCGCCGCTCACGCCGAGAGCCGCGCCAATTAATAGCGCCATGAGCACGCGTGGCAAACGCCATTCGGTCACCACCAGCGTAATACTGCGCGGCGCATCGCCGAGCAGGGCGGCAATAATTTGCTGGGTTTCCAGCGTAACAACGCCGCTACGCAGGCTCCACAAACCAATGACGAGACAACCTGCAACCAGCAGCAGGCTGCTGATTATCAGGCGGCGGGAGAGGTGCATCATGCGCCACCCCCACGCGATTTACGGCGTACCAGAAAGATAAGCACCGGTGCACCGATAAACGCACTGACTACCGACACGCGCAGCTCGCCGGGGACAATCAGGCGACCGATTATATCGGCAATCAGTAACAGAGTAGGCGTTGCCAGTAGGGTTACGGGCAGTGACCAGCGGTGATCCGCCCCCACCAGCCAGCGCGCCATGTGCGGCATCATCAGGCCGATAAAGGCGATAGGACCAACAATCGCGGTCGCACTGCCGCACAGTACGGTAATAACCAGCAGGCCAATAAATTGCGTGCGAGCGACTTTACTGCCAAGCGCGGTAGCGGTGTCGCTGCCGAGACTCAGGCTATTCAGAGCGCGACTGAGAAACAGTGCGACAGCCGCGGCAATCAGTACCGGTACCAGCACAACTTTCAGCGTTTGCAGGCTGCGGATATCCAGTGAGCCGGCTTGCCAGAAACGCAGCTGATCGTAAACGTCCGGGTTGAGCAGGGCGATGCCGGTGGATAATCCTTCCAGCACCGCGCCCAGCGCGACGCCCGCCAGGGTCAGACGTACCGGGCTTAACTGCCCGCCGCCCTGACTACCGGTAAAAGCTACGATCAGCGATGCAGCCAGCGCACCGCAAAAGGCCATCAGCAGCTGTTCTTGCGCAGAGGAAAAGCCGAACAGCGCGGCCCCCAGCACAATAGCGAAGCTGGCGCCGGAGTTGACACCCAGAATGCCGGGATCGGCGAGAGGGTTACGCGTGAGCGTTTGCATTAGTGCGCCAGCCAGGCCCAGCGCACCACCGGCGAGCAGCCCCGCCAGCGTGCGCGGCAGGCGCGCGTCCAGCACGATGGTGCAATCAGCACTTTGACAACTGCCGGTGAGCGCATCCAGCACCACGGAGGCAGGTAGCGACTTGGCGCCAATAACCAGACTTAATACCGTGGTGAGAACAAGTAATAACAATAGTCCGGGCACGGCGAAGGCGCGTGTCGCGGAAACAGAGCATGACATATCAACTTCCCTGATAATGATAGTAATTATCGTTATCGATCTTATTTGGATATGTTAGCATGTGCAGCCATCGAATGGATATTGAAAAAGTACCTGGTAAGGCTCTGTAATGAATCGACAATCCTGGCTGCTCAATCTCAGCCTGTTAAAGACCCACCCAGCATTTCGCGCTGTCTTCCTCGCCCGTTTTATTTCCATTGTCTCTCTGGGGCTACTCGGCGTGGCGGTTCCGGTACAGATCCAGATGATGACCCAGTCGACCTGGCAGGTGGGTTTGTCGGTGACGTTGACCGGTAGCGCAATGTTTATTGGCCTGATGGTGGGCGGAGTGCTGGCCGACCGCTATGAGCGTAAAAAAGTGATCCTGCTGGCGCGTGGAACCTGTGGTATTGGCTTTATTGGCCTGTGTCTGAATGCGCTGCTGCCCGAACCGTCGTTGCTGGCGATTTATCTGCTTGGCTTATGGGATGGTTTCTTTGCCTCTCTGGGCGTGACCGCATTGCTGGCTGCGACGCCAGCGCTGGTTGGGCGCGAGAATTTGATGCAGGCCGGGGCGATTACCATGCTGACGGTGCGTCTGGGATCGGTAATTTCACCGATGCTTGGCGGGGTGCTGCTCGCGACTGGCGGCGTGGCCTGGAACTACGGACTGGCGGCGGCGGGAACCTTCATTACCTTACTACCGTTGCTGAGCCTTCCTGCGTTGCCGCCTCCGCCGCAGCCGCGCGAGCATCCGCTGAAATCGCTGCTGGCAGCATTTCGCTTTCTGCTTGCCAGCCCGCTGATTGGCGGCATTGCGCTGCTCGGTGGTCTGTTAACCATGGCGAGCGCCGTGCGTGTGCTGTATCCGGCATTGGCGATTAACTGGCACATGTCGAGTGCGCAAATTGGCCTGCTGTATGCGGCTATTCCGCTGGGGGCAGCCGTGGGCGCATTGACCAGCGGACAACTGGCGCACAGCGTTCGCCCGGGACTGATTATGCTGGCATCGACCGTGGCTTCATTTCTGGCTATCGGCCTGTTTGGCTTGATGCCCGTCTGGCAGCTTGGTGTGGTTTGTCTGGCGCTGTTTGGCTGGTTGAGTGCGGTCAGCTCTTTGTTGCAGTACACCCTGTTACAGACGCAGACGCCGGAAGCGATGCTCGGACGAATTAACGGTTTGTGGACGGCGCAAAACGTCACCGGCGATGCGATTGGCGCGGCGTTGTTAGGTGGTCTGGGCGCGATGATGACGCCGGTTGCTTCGGCAAGCGTGAGTGGATTTGGGCTGGTGATTGTCGGTCTGTTACTGCTGCTGTTGTTGGGAGAAGTGCGCCGATTCCGGCAGGTCCCTGTGAATGCCTGATCGCATTGTGCTCTATGGTTTGTAGGCCGGATAAGGCGTGAGCCGCATCCGGCGCTGAACATTAAAACAGAGCCGACAGACGTTGCAGCAGCAGCGTAGCGCTGTAGTAGTCGAGACGGAAGGTTTCCGTACCCAGGGCGTAAACGCGTTTATTCTGCACGGCTGGCAGATGCGCCAGAAGCGGATTGGCGTAAATAGCGTCGGCATCTTTGCTGTCGCCAGCAAACAGGAACAGCGCTTCGCCGTTCAGGCCTGCCGCCAGGTTCTCACCGCCAAGCTGGATGATATCGTGGCGTTTGCCCTGACTCTGGCTGGTGTGCAAGTTGGCAGGCAGCGTTGCCAGCGTGAACCCTAACTGCTCCATCAGCTTGCCTTGCGCTGACTCAGGCGTCCACAGGTTGGCGCTGTGCGCCGCGGCGGTATATACCAGCGCGCTGACCGGCTGTGGTGGCAGGGTAATATGTTGCTTAACCGCCTGAAGTTGCTTATCAAACTCGGCAATTCGCGCAGCTGCCTGTTGCTCCTGACCGGTAATTTCACCTAACTGGGTCAGCAGCGACTGCCAGCTTTTATCGTCGTAATTAATGATGAGCGTTGGCGCAATGGTGGACAGCTGATCGTATAGCGCGAGGGCAGAATCTCCCCCAGTAGCGCTTACCAGAATCAGATCCGGCATTTGAGCTGCGACGGCTTCGGCGCTCGGTTCGCCGATATACAGGCGGCTCAGTTTGCGTTCTTTTGCTACTTCGCTCCACTGACGTAAAAAGCCCTGCGCATCGCCGATGCGATTGTTCGGCGTAGTGGCACCGCTGGCAATGACCGGGGCATCAATCGCCAGCAGCGAGCCGGTGAGGGTCACGCTGGTGGACACAATTCGCTGCGGCTTATGCTCAAGCGTATGCGTGCCGCGGCTGTCAGTAACCTGACGCGGCCAGTCGGCGGCGTGACCTGAAGAAATTCCTGAAAGAGATAAACCTGCCAGTAAGAGCACGGTGCGGCAAAAAGAGGGGAGACTCACGAATTGGCTTCCTGTTATCAGTATGGGTAATGCTTCTCATTTTCATTGTTAGCGAGCAAGGATGCAAGCCAAAGTCGCACATTGTGCTACCACAAGAGTTGACATACCGCCGCTTTACTTTTAGGTTAGCGACCGAAAATATAAATGATAATCATTATTAGAGCCTTTATCATTTTTGGAGGATGATATGGATACGTCACTGGCCGAGGAAAAAACGCAGACTATGCCGACGCTCGCTCCCGACAGTTTTTTCTTTATGTCGCCGTACCGTAGTTTTACGACGTCAGGATGCTTCGCCCGCTATGCGGAACCGGCAATTGATGGCGATTCGCCAGACAGCCCTTTCCAACAGAAAATGAACGCACTGTTTGCTGATGCCAAATCGCAGGGCATCGCGAACCCTGTCATGGTCGGGGCGATTCCCTTTGATACCCGCCAGCCATCATCGCTGTTTATTCCCCAATCATGGCAGAGCTTCTCTCGTACGGCGAAGCAGCAATCATCACGTTACTTTACCGCGCATCAGTCGCTGAACGTCGTTGAACGTAAATCGATCCCGGAACAGGACTTTTTTGAAGATATGGTCGCCCGGGCGGCTGCGCTGACGTCCACTCCGGAAGTCGACAAAGTGGTGTTGTCACGCCTGATCGATATCACCGCCGATGCCAACATTGACAGCGGTGCGCTGCTGGAGCGTCTGGTGGCGCAAAATCCAGCGAGCTACAACTTCCATGTGCCGATTGAAGACGGCGGCGTATTGATTGGTGCCAGTCCGGAACTGCTACTGCGCAAAGAAGGCGATCGTTTCAGTTCTCTGCCGCTGGCTGGCTCTGCACGTCGTCAGCCTGATGATGTGCTGGATCGCGAAGCAGGGATCCGCCTGCTGGCGTCTGAGAAGGACCGCCATGAGCACGAACTGGTGACGCAGGCGATGAAAACGGTATTGCGCGATCGCAGCCGTGAACTGCAACTGCCTTCTTCTCCGCAGTTGGTTACCACGCCGACGCTCTGGCACCTCGGCACGCCTTTTGAAGGTAAAGCCAACCCGCAGGAAAACGCCCTGACGCTGGCGTGCCTGCTGCATCCGACGCCTGCGCTAAGCGGCTTCCCACATCAGGTTGCGCGCAAGCTTATCGCCGAGCTGGAGCCGTTCGATCGCGAATTGTTCGGCGGTATTGTCGGCTGGTGTGATGCCGAAGGTAACGGTGAGTGGGTGGTGACGATCCGCTGCGCGAAGCTGCTGCGCAATCAGGTACGTTTCTTTGCCGGGGCAGGAATTGTTCCAGCCTCTTCCCCGGTTGCGGAATGGCGTGAAACGGGGGCCAAGCTCTCCACGATGTTGAATGTTTTTGGACTGCATTAAGAGCCTTGTGGACTGGCTTTAAGGAGCAATAATGAGTATTCCTTTCACCCGCTGGCCGGAAGAGTTTGCCCGCAGGTATCGTGAAAAAGGTTACTGGCAGGATTTGCCGCTGACCGACATTCTGACCCGTCACGCCGACAGCGACCATACGGCGATTATTGATGGTGAATGCCATCTGAGCTATCGCCAGCTGAATCAGGTCGCTGACAATCTTGCCTGCAGTTTGCGTTGCCAGGGGATCAAACCCGGCGAAACCGCGCTGGTACAACTGGGCAATGTGGCTGAGCTGTATATCACCTTCTTTGCGCTGCTCAAGCTGGGCGTAGCTCCAGTGCTGGCGCTGTTCAGCCATCAGCGTAACGAACTCAACGCCTACGCCAAACAGATTGAGCCGGCACTGCTGATTGCCGATCGCCAGCATACGCTGTTTAGCGGCGACGATTTTCTTAACGCTTTTGTGGCTGAACACAATTCAGTGCGCGTGGTGTTACTGCGCAACGATGAAGGTGAACACAATCTGCAAACGGCGATAAACCAGCCTGCGACAGATTTTTCCGCCACGCCATCGCCTGCTGATGAGGTGGCGTACTTCCAGCTTTCTGGCGGGACGACCGGGACGCCAAAGCTGATTCCTCGCACTCATAACGATTACTACTACAGCGTGCGTCGCAGCAATGAGATTTGCCGCTTCACCGGGGAAACGCGTTATTTATGCGCAATCCCGGCGGCGCATAACTACGCCATGAGTTCGCCAGGCGCGCTGGGCGTATTCCTGGCTGGCGGCACCGTGGTGCTGGCGGCTGACCCGAGTGCCACTCTGTGTTTCCCGCTGATTGAACAGCATCAGGTTAACGTCACGGCGCTGGTGCCACCTGCAGTGAGCCTGTGGTTGCAGGCGATTGTGGAGTGGGGCAGTAATGCGCAACTGGCTTCGCTGAAACTGCTTCAGGTCGGTGGCGCGAGACTTTCCGCCGCGCTTGCGACACGTATTCCAGCCGAGATTGGCTGTCAGTTGCAGCAGGTCTTCGGCATGGCGGAAGGGCTGGTGAACTATACCCGTCTGGACGACAGTCCTGAGCGCATCATCAATACCCAGGGTCGCCCGATGTGTCCCGATGATGAAGTTTGGGTAGCAGACGCTGACGGCAACCCTTTAGCCCAGGGAGAGACCGGACGCCTGATGACGCGTGGTCCGTACACCTTCCGCGGTTATTTCAAAAGTCCTGAGCATAATGCCAGCGCCTTTGACGCCAACGGCTTTTACTGTTCCGGCGATCTGATCGCTATCGATCCGGATGGTTACATCACCGTTCAGGGGCGTGAAAAGGATCAGATCAATCGCGGCGGGGAGAAGATCGCCGCTGAAGAGATTGAAAACCTGCTGCTGCGCCATCCAATGGTGATCCATGCCGCGCTGGTCAGTATGGAAGACGAACTGATGGGTGAGAAAAGCTGTGCCTGGCTGGTGGTGAAAGAGCCGCTGCGCGCGGTGCAGGTGCGCCGTTTTCTACGCGAACAGGGCATAGCGGAATTCAAATTACCCGATCGTGTTGAGTGCGTTGAGTCATTACCGCTGACTCCAGTGGGGAAGGTAGATAAAAAACAATTACGTCAGTGGCTGGCATCACGTTCACTGGCCTGAAGGAGAAATAGAAATGGCAATTCCTAAACTGCAGGCTTATGCGCTACCAACGGCGCTCGATGTTCCGGTGAACAAAGTCGACTGGGCATTTGACCCTGAACGCGCCGCGCTGCTGATCCACGACATGCAGGATTATTTTATCGGCTTTTGGGGCGATAACTGCCCGATGATGGAGCAGGTCGTCGCGAACATCGCCGCGCTGCGCCAGTACTGCAAAGAGCATAACATTCCGGTGTATTACACCGCTCAGCCGAAAGAACAGAGTGATGAAGACCGCGCTCTGCTCAATGATATGTGGGGACCGGGCCTGACGCGTTCCCCGGAACAACAAAAGATCGTTGAGGCGCTGGCGCCGGATGAAGCGGATACCATTCTGGTGAAATGGCGTTATAGCGCATTTCATCGTTCCCCGCTGGAACAGATGCTCAAGGAAACCGGGCGTAATCAACTGATCATTACCGGGGTGTATGCGCATATCGGCTGTATGACCACCGCAACGGACGCCTTCATGCGTGATATCAAGCCGTTTATGGTTGCCGATGCGCTGGCGGACTTTAGCCGTGACGAACACCTGATGTCGCTGAAATACGTGGCGGGACGTTCCGGGCGTGTGGTAATGACCCAGGAATTATTGCCGACACCGGTCCCGACCAGTAAAGATGCGTTGCGCAGCGTTATTCTGCCGTTGCTGGATGAGTCTGAAGAGCCGATGGATGATGAAAACCTGATCGACTACGGGCTGGATTCCGTGCGCATGATGGCGCTGGCGGCGCGCTGGCGTAAGGTTCATGGTGACATTGATTTCGTGATGCTGGCGAAAAAACCGACCATTGACGCATGGTGGGCACTGCTCTCCCGTGAGGTGAAGTAATGGCTGGATTTGATTTTGCCGGGAAAACCGTCTGGGTAACCGGCGCGGGTAAAGGGATTGGCTACACCACGGCGTTGGCATTTGCGAATGCTGGCGCTGAGGTGACAGGATTCGATCGCGAATTTCCTCAGGATAACTACCCGTTTGCGACCGAAGTGCTGGATGTGGCGAATGCCGGACAGGTAGCTGAAGTGTGCCAGCGCGTCCTCAAAGCGCGCGAGCGTTTAGATGTGTTGGTCAATGCCGCAGGTATTTTGCGTATGGGGGCCACCGATGCGCTGAGCGCAGAGGAGTGGCAGCAGACGTTTGCGGTTAACGTTGGTGGGGCGTTCAATCTGTTTCAGCAGACGATGGCGCAGTTTCGTCGCCAGCAGGGCGGGGCGATCGTGACCGTCGCGTCGGATGCGGCGCACACGCCGCGTATCGGCATGAGTGCTTACGGCGCGTCAAAAGCCGCGTTGAAAAGTCTGGCGCTGACCGTCGGACTTGAACTGGCGGGCAGCGGTGTGCGCTGTAATGTGGTGTCGCCAGGCTCGACCGACACCGATATGCAGCGCACGCTGTGGGTTAGCGATGACGCGGAGCAACAGCGCATTCGTGGATTTGGCGAGCAGTTTAAACTCGGGATTCCGCTGGGGAAAATCGCCCGGCCGCAAGAGATCACCAACACTATTTTATTCCTCGCTTCCGATCTGGCCAGCCACATTACGTTACAGGATATCGTGGTGGACGGCGGTTCCACGCTGGGGGCATGACGATGATCTGGAAGCGTCATTTAACGCTGGATGAACTCAATGCCACCAGTCAGAACACGATGGTGGCGCATTTAGGCATAGTCTATACCCGGCTGTGTGATGATGTGCTGGAAGCCGAAATGCCAGTGGATAGCCGTACGCATCAGCCATTTGGCCTGCTGCACGGCGGCGCATCCGCGGCCCTGGCGGAAACGCTGGGTTCAATGGCGGGTTATCTGATGACCCGCGACGGGCAGTGCGTGGTGGGGACGGAACTCAACGCCACGCATCATCGGGCGGTATCGCAAGGGAAAGTGCGCGGCGTTTGCCAGCCGCTGCACCTTGGGCGTCAAAATCAAAGCTGGGAAATCGTCATCTTTGATGAGCAGGGACGACGCTGCTGCACCTGCCGTTTAGGCACTGCGGTGATGGGGTGAAGATAAGCGCGTCGTTTAGACGCGCTTCGTGACACCAGTTACCAGCTATAGCGCAGATTAAAACTCCCGTTGAGATCGCGGTAGTCGTTATTACCTTTCTGACCCGCCGCCTGGACGCTGACGTTCCACTGGCTATTGAGATTCGCCTGAATTCCCACTTTTAGCTCGCTGCGATCGGCAGGAAGATCCTGTTTTACCGTTGCGTTATCAAATGATACGGCCAGATCGTCGGTGGAGTGTAGCCAGTTAATCTCTGCGAATGGCCGGACGGTTGCATCGACGAATGAAAGCTGGCTATCAATTCGCAGACCAAGACGTGTGGTCCAGCTATCGCCATTTTGCCCGTCTATGCGTGTACCATTTGTCTCAACGCTATCTGCCTCGTAGCGTTGCCAGATAACCTGCGCCTGTGGCGTCAGGCTTACTGTGTTAGCGCTGCTCAAGTTAATGTTGTAGCGGTAACCGCTTTCCAGCGAAATCGCGTGAGCCAGGGAGTCGTAATGCGTTGAACCGGCATTGCCATTCTCGACGCTGTTATTGTAGAAGCCATACTGATACCACGTATCAACATACCAGCCGCGATGTTGCCGGGCATCAGAGAACCAGGTGGCATACGCGCCAAGATTGTAACCGTCGATATCGCCTGTGGCTGTAAACTGACTGCCATCCGCGCCACGATTTCCGGTGCTGTCGGTACTGCCGTCAAGGTAACTGGCCATCAGGCCAAACGTGATGCTTTGTTGTTCATCGCGCCAGATAGCAATATCGCTGCCAAGCTGAAACTGGGTGTAATCGCTGTCCATGTCGATATTGCCGTTGACAGCTGATGTGTCCGTTTTTCCGCCTTTAATTCGCGCCCAGACGCTTCCTTCGGCCGAGCGGTACTGGCTCCCTTCACGATCGAACAGCGTTTGCATCTGCAGGTTACGCGCCAGCCATTGGTTGCCCAAATAGGCGCCGATGTCGGCGCGATATTGTGGATTCGATGGGGTTACGTCGCTGCCGCTGTCGTCAGGATCAACCGGTGTGACGTCGCTGCCGCCGTCATCAGGATCAACCGGTGTCACGTCGCTGCCGCCATCGTCAGGATCAACTGGCGTCACGTCGCTGCCGCCGTCGTCAGGGTCGACAGGTGTCACGTCGCTGCCGCCGTCATCAGGATCAACTGGCGTCACGTCGCTGCCGCCATCGTCAGGATCGATCGGAGTGACGTCATCATCCGGGTCATCAGGCGTTTCTGCTTTGGAACGCAAATACCAGCTTTCGTTATCTTCATACAGACGATACTCATACAGCCCGATTTGAATCTGATTGCCAAGAGAAAATGCGTCATCCGATGATATCCCTCCGACGTCGACAATCTCGATACCTTGATCGGTATATGCACCCACGCCATCCACATTATTGATGTAGAGCGTGGTGCTGCCGTTAACATTACCCGAGACAATGAGCTGGTCGGTTGGTGAATTATCATCGCCTAAACTGGCGTTAAGTGAGAGCTGACCGCCGTTGCCCGTGTAGTCGCCGTTGATGATTAACGCATTCCCGGGAGTCGGACTACTGCTGCGGATTACACCTTGATTGGTTACGTTACCATTAACGATAAACTGGCTATCTGGCGTTGTACGATCACCAAAGCTTAGCAGGCCGACGTTGTTCACAGCACCGTTGATTACCCCGTTACCGCCGAGAGTGGCTCCAGCTTCAACATCGATGCTCTGCTTGCTCCCTTCAGAGCCAATAGCGCCAGAACTAGTCAACCACAGCGTTCCCTGCTGAATGTCTGTGATTCCGCTCCAGGTATTCTTTGCGGTAAGGGTGAGCGTGCCGTCTCCTTTTTTGGTCAGACTTTTACCGTCCCATCCCGTGGTGGCGTTGGGTGAGGTATCTGCCAGCAACCCATTGACGGTAAATGTCTGGCCCGCGTTCAGGGTGAACGTACCGTGTGCAGGCGTAGAGACCGCGGCGGAGTCTCCGGCGTACCAACTGAGCCCCACGCCCAATTCATATTGGGTATTATCAAGGGCATTAACCTGACCAGAAATCGCGATATAGTCGGGCAGGGTATCCGGATCGGTTGAGATCGAAGCGAAATCGCTCACGATTGCGGAGTTGGCATCAATTAGCGTAACCGTGTCGATGTCTGCCAGTTGATTGTCTGAGGTCAGCGCGTTGAGATCCAGCGCATTACCCGAATTGCTGATGTGTAGATCGCCGCCAGGATTAACCTGTCCGCCGGTAATTAGCGGGTTAGCAGACTGACTGGCCAGCGCCGCGGCGCTTAAATCGACGCTGAGAATACTGCTTTCTTTCAGCGTGACCTCGTCAGCATGCACGGTGCTGTAAGTTCCGGCTGTGTGGTCTGCCGCCAGCTCAAGGGTTCCTGCGTTGGTCAGCGTCGTGAGCGTGGAATCATCGGTAACCCGCCACTGGCTCTGCTCGGCAAGGTTAAGATTGAGGATTGAATCAATCCCCTGAGCGTTGAAGCTTTCATTAACCGAGGTTGCTCCGGCGAAATAAGAACCCGCGTCCATATTGAGGTTGATATATCCCCAGCCGCTGTTAACGATGTCGCCGGTTATGGTCATTTTTCCTGAGCCACTTACCGTCCCGCCAGGTAGAACATTCCCGCCCGAGGAAACTTTCGGGTTCCAGATGGCAACGCCGCCGTCGGCGATGATGGTGGTATCGCCCGTCAGATTCACGATACCGCCTTCTTGCACCACCACGCCGTAACCACTGCCGTTAGCGCCGGTCATATCAATGGTCAGATTCTCACCATTGATGATGCCTGCATGGGTAAAATCCCCATCGCCGATGGCCCAAAGACCGTAAGGATTTTTACCGCTCATGATGATATCCGTATTGGATATATTGATCGTCGCGCCACTGTATTGGGCTGATGCGCCATAGCCGTTAACCGCGTAGATAGTGTTTCGCTGCTCTGCGGAACCGTTGAAATTTATGGTTGTCGGTGCGCTGTAAGGGGTGTTGGCCACAATACCGTTGGTCGTGTGGCCTGTGGAATTTCTTCCATCAATGCTGCTGCCTTCACCAATGTTGGAGACGGCGGCATGCATGCTGCTCATTAGTGTAAGAGCGGTGGACTGCGCGGTCGTGACGGTCAGATTTCTGGCATTGAATTCACTGTATCCTCGGCCGGTCAGGTAAATTGTTGATGCAGTCCCGTTTGCGCTAATGGCGCTGTCTGACCCTAAATCAACCACGCCGCCTTCTATTCGAAGCCCTTCCGTCTTCTGGCCGGTGACGTCAATGGTGAGGTGGTTGGCCTTTACTGTTCCGATGGCATCATCTTTACTGGTTGCCGAATAATCCTCAACAATCATCCCGTATCCTTCGGAGAAACCGTGCACGGTGATGGTGGAATCATTGCCAAAATCCACGTTGCCGCTGATGTCCGCGCCTGTACCGTTTGCGAGCTCGTTAGAGGTTGTGGAAAGGGTGATATCAAGGTTATCTGCCGTAAAATAACTTTGTGAACCAGAAACAAGTCCATATGCCGTACCTCCAGGCGTTGAGAGCGTAATTGCGCTGTTCTTGCCCAGATTAATTTGGCTGTATTGCCCCTCCTGGATACCATAAATCGTGGTGCCTGTTCCTGTCTCTGATACGGTGAAATCAATGTTCAGCCCGTTCGCGTTAACCTGGGTGTTTTTTCCAAGATAGAGCGCGCTGCCGCCGGCTGTGCCGCTGGTTAATTCTATGCGGCTGTCATCCCCAAAATTGAGCGTGGTACCATTTGCCCAGTATGTGTCGATACCTACAGCCTTACCGGTTGCATCGGTGTTAACCTGGATTAATCCAGCGTTCATGGTTAACGTATTATTGTCGTCATAGAAATAGACACCCGTCGCATTACCATTTTGGGATTCGGTGATAATTTTACTCTTGTTGCCGAAGTTCAGCGTGGTGTTTTCTGTATGAACGTTAATTCCGTAAGCATCTTTTTTACTGATGGTGTTAATTGATATATTCTCGGCGTCTATATTTGTGCCTGGACTGGTGTTGTTAATATAAAGACCTGTGGTTGATGCTGCTTTCGCCGTTCCTGTGTCTGTAACGTTAATCTGTGTACCGGTACCTAAATTATTATTGGCGCTGTTATCAAGTTTTACCCCAATAGAACCACTATCACCGGTAACGTTAATGGTGGTTTTACCATTAATCTGTACGCCTTGCCCCCCTGAGGACAGACTTTCGATACCCGTGGTTCCATCGACAGATGTCACGGTATCGCCATCATTTAAGTTGATGGTTTCACCGCTAAGCGGGCCGTAGTCGCTGGCATGAACGCAATTTGCCATTAATCCAACTGCCGATAACACCAGGCATGCGACGGTTGCGCGAACCCGTTGATCGCCCTGCGAGAGTTCTGACGTCACCACAAACATATTTCTCGCGATATTCCAGACGATGCGATAGCATTTATTCATAATTTATATCCTTATACGGCCATCCTGAACAACCTGGCGCTGAAAAATTCTGCTGAATTAATTTTTTTTATGTGGGGTATTTTGTCATTAAAACTGGTGCTGCAGGTATATTCTTTGTTTTGAAATTGGTGATTAAGGTGAAATAAAGCACTTACTGCATACAAAATCAGGATGGTCTGAATCTCTAAGAGCAATAACTGTTAAGCTGAGAAATTCAGGTTAATATTGTTAATTAATATCCTTATTAATAATAAAAATATTAAGTGGCACGCTCAGCATCATGCTGAGAGGAGAATTGGATATAACATAGAGGTGTTGGCACATACTGCGCAATTTTTTCAGTTGTCTCTGCGTTGATAGTGATCAAGTTAACAATACAATGTAAAAAATCAGTGATACTTCGGGTTTGCATGGTTGTCAGGTTGTTAAATTCAGAAAAGATGTTATAGAAACAAAATGTAACATCTCTCTGGATCGGACAACGGATAACAACTATGAACAAATCAGGGAAGTACCTCGTCTGGACAGTGCTCTCCGTTATGGGAGCATTTGCCCTCGGCTATATCGCATTAAATCGTGGTGAACAGATCAACGCGTTGTGGATAGTCGTGGCGTCGGTCTGTGTCTACCTTATCGCTTACCGTTTCTACGGCCTGTACATCGCGAAAAATGTACTGGCGCTTGACCCGACGCGTATGACGCCAGCCGTGCGCCATAACGACGGTCTGGATTATGTTCCCACCGATAAAAAAGTGCTGTTTGGTCACCATTTTGCGGCGATTGCCGGAGCGGGTCCGTTAGTTGGACCGGTGCTGGCGGCGCAAATGGGCTATCTGCCGGGGATGATCTGGCTGCTCGCCGGGGTGGTACTGGCGGGTGCGGTGCAGGACTTCATGGTGCTGTTTGTTTCTACCCGTCGCGATGGTCGTTCCCTTGGCGAACTGGTGAAAGAAGAGATGGGCCCAACGGCGGGCGTTATTGCGCTGGTGGCCTGTTTTATGATCATGGTGATTATTCTCGCAGTACTGGCGATGATCGTCGTGAAAGCGCTGACCCACAGTCCGTGGGGAACCTACACCGTAGCGTTCACCATCCCGCTGGCGATCTTCATGGGGATTTACCTGCGCTATCTGCGCCCGGGCCGCATTGGCGAAGTGTCGGTCATCGGTCTGGTGTTCCTGGTGTTTGCCATTATTTCCGGCGGCTGGGTGGCTGAAAGCCCGACCTGGGCACCGTACTTTGACTTTACCGGCGTACAGCTGACGTGGATGCTGGTGGGCTACGGTTTTGTTGCCGCCGTCCTGCCTGTGTGGCTGCTGCTGGCCCCGCGTGATTACCTCTCTACCTTCCTGAAAATCGGCACCATTGTTGGTCTGGCGGTAGGGATTCTGATCATGCGTCCGACGCTGACCATGCCTGCGCTGACCAAGTTTGTTGACGGTACTGGCCCGGTCTGGACCGGTAACTTGTTCCCGTTCCTGTTTATTACCATTGCCTGTGGTGCGGTTTCTGGCTTCCATGCGCTGATCTCCTCCGGAACCACGCCGAAGATGCTGGCGAATGAAGGGCAGGCCTGCTTTATCGGCTACGGCGGAATGCTGATGGAATCCTTTGTCGCCATTATGGCGCTGGTTTCCGCGTGCATCATCGATCCGGGCGTGTACTTTGCGATGAACAGCCCGATGGCGGTGCTGGCTCCTGCGGGCACGGTTGACGTAGTGGCTTCTGCGGCACAGGTAGTCAGCAGTTGGGGCTTTGCCATTACGCCAGACACCCTGCATCAAATCGCCAATGAAGTGGGTGAGCAATCCATCATCTCCCGCGCAGGTGGTGCGCCGACGCTGGCCGTCGGGATGGCGTACATTCTGCACGGCGCGCTGGGTGGCATGATGGATGTGGCGTTCTGGTATCACTTCGCCATTCTGTTTGAAGCATTGTTTATTCTGACGGCGGTAGATGCCGGTACACGCGCCGCGCGCTTTATGCTGCAGGACTTGCTGGGCGTGGTATCACCGAGCCTGAAACGTACCGATTCGCTGCCTGCAAACCTGCTGGCTACAGCGCTGTGCGTGCTGGCCTGGGGTTACTTCTTACACCAGGGCGTGGTGGATCCTCTGGGTGGTATTAATACCCTGTGGCCGCTGTTTGGTATCGCTAACCAGATGCTGGCCGGTATGGCGTTGATGCTCTGTGCTGTGGTGCTGTTCAAGATGAAACGCCAGCGCTACGCGTGGGTGGCACTGGTCCCAACCGCCTGGCTGCTGATTTGTACCCTGACCGCTGGCTGGCAGAAAGCGTTTAGCCCGGATGCGAAAATCGGCTTCCTGGCTATCGCCAACAAGTTCCAGGCGATGATCGACAGCGGTAACATTCCGGCGCAGTACACCCAGTCGCAGCTGACGCAACTGGTGTTTAACAACCGCCTGGATGCGGGTCTCACCATCTTCTTCATGGTCGTCGTTGTGGTGCTGGGTCTGTTCTCCATCAAAACTGCGCTGGCAGCATTGAAAGAGGACAAACCAACTTCGAAAGAGACACCGTACGAGCCAATGCCTGAGAATGTTGAAGAGATCGTGGCGCAGGCGAAAGGCGCGCACTAATATTCTCTTAACCAACCAGCCCTCTCCTGAACGGGGAGGGCGTTTGTACGACAGGGAAACACTATGTTTGAAACACTCGCCAAAGCCGGGAAGTATTTAGGTCAAACCGCCCGATTAATGATAGGTGTGCCGGATTACGACAATTATGTTGAACATATGCGCGTCACGCATCCGGACCAGACGCCAATGACCTACGAAGAATTTTTCCGCGAGCGCCAGGATGCGCGATATGGCGGGAAAGGTGGCGCGAAGTGCTGTTGATTTTTTGCCGGATGGTGCTGACGCTTATCCGGCCTACAACATCGTATTGGCGTAATTTGTCGTCGTAGGCCTGATAAGGCGAAGCCGCCATCAGGCAACCCGCACCATAATCACACCGTAAACGACTCCACCTTTTCGAATGCTGCGCGCAGTGTCTCCGGCTTTAACGTTACCGGCAGGGCGTGAATGGACTCCACCGGGCGCAGAGTGTGCGCAATCACTTTGTCGATTTCGGCGCGGTTATTGATGTCCACTTCCAGTTGAGCTAATCGGGTTGGCAGGTTGAATCGCTGATAAGCGGTAATTAACTGCGCCAACACGTCATCTTGTCCCAGCAGCGCGCTCTGCACCAGGATGCCGTACGCCACTTTGGTGCCGTGTAAAAACTTCTCGGTTTGTGGGAGGACGGTCAGGCCATTGTGAACAGAATGCGCCGCCGCCACGCGTGTGTAGCGCTCACCCAGACCACCAACCATGCCGCCTCCGGCAATAATCGCATCCACCACATCGCAAAACGTGCGGCTTAGCGTGCCTTGTTGTTTGTCTGCCAGCGCCTGCTCGCTGCTTTCCAGCAGGACGTCGCGGATGGTCTGCGCGGCTTGAATACCCAGACGTACTGTCAATGGCAGTGTTTCCGGCTGAGGTGCGAGCACGACGGCTTCATACCACTTTGCCAGCGTGTCGCCGATCCCCGCCAGTAAGTATTCTTCTGGCGCATTGAGAACGATCTCGGGTTCGACCAGCACGAGGAAGTTCGCGTCAGGGAAAATTTCGAAATGTAGTGCCTGGCCCGCATCGTTATACCAGACAGAGAGCGGCGTCCAGGCAGCGCAGGTCGCCGCGATAGTAGGAATACCGACAAACGGCAGATCCAGACGACGGGCCAACGCTTTAGCGGTGTCGAGTAATGTACCGCCACCCACGCCAATCACCACACTGCGATCCTCTCCCGACTCTTTTGCCAGTTGAGCAACATCGGTTTCGCTGCAATGTCCCGTAAACAGCAGGCGTTTAGCCTCGGCAAGATGAAAAGCCTCTGGCAGGTAAGGGCGGGCCGCTTCGATGGCGCGTTCACCATAAACCCACACGGCGCGTGAAAGTTGGTCGGCAGTGAAAAAATCGTTCAGTCTCGACAGGCTGCCAGGATGGGAAAAATAGTTGGCTGGGCCGGTGACGACGCGAATTTCGGTATTACTCATGTTGTGTTGTCCTTTTGGCTGTCCTGTCCAGGCAGGTTATTTTTATATAGACGTCTGAACGTCTTGATTGCCAAATACTAGCATCGTGCTATAGTGGCTTCAACCACAACATCACACGCTGGGATAACAATAATGAGTAATAACCCGCTGATTCCGCAAAGCAAACTGCCTAATCTGGGCACCACTATCTTCACGCAAATGAGTGCGCTGGCGCAGCAGCATCAGGCCATTAACCTCTCGCAGGGGTTTCCTGATTTTGACGGTCCACTCTTTTTGCAAGAGCGTCTGGCGTATCACGTCGCGCATGGCGCAAACCAGTATGCGCCGATGACCGGCGTGCAGCCGCTGCGCGAAGCCATCGCGGATAAAACGGCAGACCTGTACGGCTATAAACCTGACGCGAATAGTGAAGTGACTATCACGGCGGGGGCAACGGAAGCATTGTATGCCGCGATCACTGCGCTGGTGCGCCCTGGTGATGAGGTGATTTGTTTTGACCCGAGCTACGACAGCTATGCGCCTGCGGTTGAATTATCCGGCGGTGTGGTTAAACGTATCGCCCTGCAACCACCGGCTTTTCGCGTCGACTGGCAGGCGTTTGGTGCCTTACTCAGCGACCGTACCCGCTTGGTTATCCTGAACACGCCACATAACCCTTCAGCCACTGTGTGGCATCACGCCGATTTTGACGCGCTGTGGCAGGCGATTAAAGAACGCGAGATCTTTGTCATCAGCGACGAAGTTTATGAGCATATCTGTTTCGCCAAACAGGGGCATGCCAGCGTGCTGGCACATTCAGAGCTGCGGGAACGCGCTGTTGCTGTTTCATCGTTTGGTAAGACCTACCATATGACTGGCTGGAAGGTCGGATACTGCGTTGCGCCAGCCGCCATTAGCGCTGAGCTACGAAAAGTTCACCAGTATCTGACGTTTTCCGTCAACACGCCGGCTCAGCTCGCACTGGCGGATATGCTACGAGAAGATCCGGCACACTATCGCGAACTGCCCGCGTTTTATCAGAAAAAACGCGACGTGTTAGTGAACGCGCTGCGTGACAGCCGACTGGAAATTCTGCCGTGTGAAGGCACATACTTTTTACTGGTCGATTACAGCGCCGTTTCCTCGCTTAACGACGTGGAGTTTTGCCAGTGGCTGACCACTGAAGTGGGCGTTGCGGCAATTCCGCTGTCGGTGTTCTGCGCCGATCCTTTCCCGCATAAACTGATTCGCCTCTGTTTTGCCAAGCAAGAATCGACGCTGTTAGCGGCAGCCGAGCGTCTGGTTTCGTTGTAGCTATTTCACAGTCCAGGCTTTGGAGAATCGACGGTCAGCAAACAACGCTTGCAGGCCGTTGATTTGCTTCAGGCGTAACACCTCGTCGCTGTCCATACCAAGATCCTTGCCAATTCTTTCTTCACTCCATCCCAGTTGCGATAGCTCGCGGACAATCTCGGACATGGCGTGGATTTGATGACGCCCGCGGGCGCGGTTGTGGCGAATGGTTGCCGCCATACGCTCATGGCGTTCGCGTTCTAAACAGGCAACCGGCAGATATCCTTTCAGCCTGGGCCTTAGAGAGGCTTTGGCTTTACCTAACTCGTGGCGGTGGAAACCGTCGACAATTTCGTACTCTTCAGCCGTTGAGTGAACCACTACAATGGGCTGCGTAAACCCGTCAGCTTCGAGGGACTTCAGCAGCAGCTTTTTCTCCGGTGGCGCAACGTTATTGGGGTTGTAGTCATTGGGTGAAATATGATCATTTTTAACCCAAAGAACGCAATCTACGGGCTCCTCGCGAAAGGGACTGACGCTGTGTATTGCCTTTCTGAATTCATTTATGGCTTCAATTCTCTCTGGTTCTGATAAACCAGAAAGAAAGCCGAGGAGTTCCTGAGTTAATCGCTGTTGCATAAGAGTCCCCATTCCTGGCGTTTTGTTTTCATGCGCTCATTGTAGCGTTGATAGTTTTTGGGTTTCGTTGGACTAAATGAGAGAGCCCGGCACCAATAGTCGTTATTCAGCAGGACCTTACAGATACGCCGCCATGACGGAATATCCACTGAACCAATATCTCTTTCCTGGGTTTGTGGGATATTCTCCATGCCTTTTTTCTTATACCACTGTAAATAGACGGCGATTTTATTGCGGTAATGTTCGGCGGTCGTTTCCGGCATACTCTTCAATAACAGCATGGCGTATTCCTGCCAGCTTAAATGTTCGGGTTTTAATATTTTGCGGTGACCGTAAAAATGGTTGTCCTGACCAGCATATATCCCGCCACTTTTTACCCCGCTGACGCGGGAGCACATCATTGCCCAGCGTTCAGGCTCAATAACATGGTAAAGCCACAGCCCCTGGCGTTGTTCTGGTCCAAAGGGTTCGCAGATACGCATGTATCGCGTGGGAACCCCCGCCTGATACATCAGGTTGTACAGGGGATTACACGGGAGCATTGACTTCGCAAACCACGTCCAGATGTCAGCAGTTTTCCAGTCATAAATCGGATAAATATACCAGGTATGCCCGCCAGGGGCGCTGGTGGTCCAGGGTTTGTCATCGGCAAAACGCTGTTTTTTCGAGTTCGCAATGGCGACGAAACGATTATATGACTCATCGGCGCGTATCCCGACCATCATGGCGGCCGGTCGTTTCTGCGAAAATCATTCAGCGAACTCACGAACAAATTGCTCGAAAGTCATACCGGGTTGATAGAAAGAGAAAAACTCGGGATCGGTAATGGCATCTGCGGGCGGTTGGCGCACCCATTGAGTACCCGGTTCCCAGCATTGCCATTCAGGCTGAAATTGTGACAGTGAATTTTGTGTCGTCAGCGGCAATGCAACCCAATAAAATTCTTCGATGACATCGGAATAATTCTCGCGTAGCGCCTGGACATAGTCGATAGTGCAGGAAAACTGAGCCTCCCAGTCGATAAATAAGACGTTTATTTTTTTCTGTAACTGGCGGGCAATGGCGGCGGTCAGATGTAACATCAACCCCGAATCTTTACCTCCAGAGAAAGAAACGCAGACACGCGGTAGAGTCTCAAGCGTCCAGGTAATGCGTTCCTGTGCTGCTTGCAGAACATTTTTATCCAACGGTATTTTATAAACAGACATATCAAATCCATATCGAATTTTTATTATTTGCAGCCATAATAAATGTCCGTAATAAGATAGGCTTTTTCTTGCGACATGCAATATTTAAATATATTCATTATTTGCATGCTATTTTGTTATTGTATATTTTATATGAATTATAATGTGCTTTTAATCATGTTATCCTTAACTATCCAAGGATAGTTTGCTTATGTATTCTGCGAAGGCTTTGTTATTCAATGATGCCCGGTTATACATTATGAATAATTTTACTTTTGGTAATTCAAAATCGGTTTTAATTTCTTTAAATTTCAATGCTGGCTGATAAATTTCATAAATTTGTCTGGGGATTACACCAATAATATCCGTACTGGCGATAACGTTAGCAATCGAGAGTAAGGAGTCGCTACTAAAACCTACTTTATGGAATGCCATCGATTCGCTTGCACGGGAACGATAATCTTTAATGCCCTGATCTTCAGAGGAAAAATATGTAAATTGCTCTTGTTGAATTTGTTCGAGTGTGCTCGTTTCATTTATTCTGGGATGGTTGCCACTGCACACTAAAACACAGTCAATAGTCTTGAAATGAGTACATACAATAGAACGATTGTGAACTGGCGTTGTTGTAATCACCAGATCGGCTTTACGATAGGCAAGGATGTTTTCGGCCGTTTCTGCTGACATTAATATATCATGATGCTCAATTTCAATATCTGAATTTTCTCTGAGGCTATTAATTAAAGATGTCACATTCAGGTTGGTTGTAATTTGTGGACTGTAGATGACGAATTTATTTTTCAGGCTGGAACCGTGCATGATATTGATGGTTTGTTCCAGATTATTGAGATTTTTTTCAAGGTGAAGATGAAGGTTTACCCCTGTGACCGTAGGCGTAATGCCTTTGCCTGAGCGAATAAACAAGGGGTCGTTAAACTGTGTACGCAGTCGCTGTAATGACTGGCTGACGGCTGAAGGGGTGATATACAGTGTTGCCGCAGCTTTACTGATGCTCAAATGTTGATAAATACATTCAAAAATTACCAACAGGTTAAGATCGAATTTTTTGAGGTCATAGAGGTTAGCCATGCATACCTTCCTGTGATGGTAATGTATAGGATAATTCAATTGTTGAATAATTTAAATTCTAATCATTCTTAGAATTTATGTTTATGGCTTAATGAATAATTAACTTAAACTAAAATAACACAGATTGCTTGATGGTTACGATAAAAATACATTTTAAAGAGTGATTGAAATGAGAACCATAACAATCACTCATTCTGTTACCTTTATTTATTTCCCATAATAATATTTAATTTATCTTTATCGGGTAATCCCACTTCCTGTTGTAACGTATCGTCTTTGCTCATGTAGTAGATCGCGGGCGTCACATTAGCACCTAAATCATCCATGAGTTTTTGGTTGATATTCAGTACTTTCATCTGTTCTGGATGGACAGACGTGGGTATTTCCAGCTTCATTCTCCCGCCGGATGCTTCATAGTCATGCCAGGTTTTGGCCGGATCTTTGGATGCCAGGATTGCAGCAGCGGTTGCCGGGCTTTCGGGCTTGATCACGCCAACCAGCAGCGTACGCAGCTGAACTTTACCGGAATCTACCCATGGGCGCGCCTGCTGCCAGAACTGTTTACAATAAGGACAGAAGGGATCGGCAAACACGTAAACGATGACCGGGGCTTCTTTTTTCCCGTCCAGAATCCACGACGCTTTTTCCATTCGCTGCCACATCTCACGTCCGGCAGGGGCATAGATCTCTTTTTCTATGAGCGCATTACTGAGGTTTTCGCCTTTTTCATTATACATGTAGCCGGAGATGGCATGTTTACCGTCAGGCGTGACATAGATAGTGACCCCCATGTCCTGGTATTTTCCCAGATAGCCTTTCATTCCACCCGGTGCGTCGAAGGGCTTCAGGATGGTAATTCCCTGTTTCTCAATGGCTTTAACAGGGGCAGGGAGCTCCTCTGCGTGCACGATAGCGGGGAGAAGAGTTAAGAGTAAGGTGCGTTTAAACATTGATTTTCCTTATAAAATCAGCAGGAAAGTGGGCTTAATTGCAAAACCTATCACAGCCATAGGTAAGATCGACGGTCTGTCGATTGCCCTTTCTTTAGTTGGGTGATGTAATCCCCATCGCTGTTACGACCTTTGTTAAGGTAATGTAGAGCGCAACACATAGCCAGCCCTGCTGGCACTGACGTTACCTGCGGGTAGCTCGGGTAATGAGGCTCCCTGCAAAGGGGGCCTTTTTTACTTTTATCTTTAGGTTCACAACATAAGTTTGAGTGGGTTGTTAGTTAACGCTTATTGATTTGATAAAGGAAACGCATTAGCCCTGCGAAGAGATTTTCGTTAACTTATCTCTCAACGAAAACACGGAGGAAGTACAGATGTCTTTGATTAATACCAAAATTAAACCTTTCAAAAACCAGGCGTTCAAAAACGGTGAGTTCATCGAAGTAACCGAGAAAGATACCGAAGGTCGCTGGAGCGTCTTCTTCTTCTACCCGGCTGACTTTACTTTCGTATGCCCGACCGAGCTGGGCGATGTGGCTGACCACTATGAAGAACTGCAGAAACTGGGCGTAGATGTGTATTCCGTGTCTACCGACACCCACTTCACCCACAAAGCATGGCACAGCAGCTCTGAAACCATCGCGAAAATCAAATACGCGATGATCGGCGACCCGACTGGCGCCCTGACCCGTAACTTCGACAACATGCGTGAAGATGAAGGTCTGGCTGACCGCGCAACCTTCGTTGTTGACCCGCAGGGTATCATCCAGGCAATCGAAGTTACCGCTGAAGGTATCGGCCGTGATGCGTCTGACCTGCTGCGTAAAATCAAAGCAGCACAGTACGTCGCTTCCCACCCAGGTGAAGTTTGCCCGGCAAAATGGAAAGAAGGTGAAGCAACCTTAGCGCCATCTCTGGACCTGGTTGGTAAAATCTAAGTCGCATAGTTTGTAGGCCGGATAAACGTAGTGCATCCGGCATTCCACAGGCGCAAATTTGCGCCTGTTTCATTCCAGCACCATGACGCAAGTTGCATTAATGCAGTCCCGCAAAATCGGCTTGCATGATGATGTTTTCAGAGAGGGAAGAAGAATGCTCGACACAAATATGAAAACCCAGCTCAGGGCTTACCTTGAGAAACTGACCAAACCTGTTGAGCTGATTGCGACGCTGGATGACAGCGCTAAATCGGCAGAAATCAAGGAACTGCTGACTGAAATTGCTGAACTGTCAGAAAAAGTCACCTTCAAAGAAGACAATACTCTGGCGGTGCGTAAGCCATCGTTCCTGATTACCAATCCCGGTTCTCACCAGGGACCGCGTTTTGCCGGTTCTCCGCTGGGTCATGAGTTTACCTCTCTGGTGCTGGCGCTGTTGTGGACCGGTGGTCATCCGTCAAAAGAGGCGCAGACGTTGCTGGAGCAGATCCGCGATCTCGAGGGTGATTTTGAATTTGAAACCTATTATTCACTTTCCTGCCATAACTGCCCGGACGTGGTGCAGGCGCTGAACCTGATGGCGGTGCTGAACCCACGTATCAAACATACGGCGATTGACGGCGGTACTTTCCAGAACGAAATCACCGATCGTAACGTGATGGGCGTTCCGGCGGTATTTATGAACGGCAAAGAGTTCGGTCAGGGGCGTATGACGTTGACTGAGATCGTAGCGAAAGTGGATACCGGCGCAGAAAAACGTGCGGCTGAAGAGCTGAATAAGCGCGATGCTTATGACGTGCTGATTGTCGGTTCTGGTCCTGCAGGTGCGGCGGCAGCGGTGTACTCCGCACGTAAAGGCATTCGCACCGGTCTGATGGGCGAACGTTTTGGCGGTCAGGTCCTTGATACTGTTGATATTGAAAACTATATCTCAGTACCGAAAACTGAAGGTCAGAAACTGGCAGGCGCGCTGAAAGCACACGTTGATGATTATGATGTCGATGTGATTGACAGCCAGAGCGCGAGCAAACTCATTCCAGCAGCGCAGGAAGGCGGTTTGCATCAGATTGAAACGGCCTCCGGCGCGGTGCTGAAAGCACGTAGCATTATCATCGCCACCGGCGCGAAATGGCGCAACATGAGCGTTTCGGGTGAAGATCAGTATCGCACCAAAGGCGTAACCTACTGCCCGCACTGTGATGGCCCGCTGTTTAAAGGCAAGCGTGTTGCGGTGATTGGCGGCGGTAACTCCGGCGTTGAAGCGGCTATCGACCTGGCAGGTATTGTTGAACATGTGACGTTGCTGGAGTTTGCCCCTGAAATGAAGGCCGACCAGGTGCTGCAAAATAAGCTTCGCAGTCTGAAAAACGTCGACATCATTCTGAATGCGCAAACGACAGAAGTGAAAGGCGATGGCAGCAAAGTTACTGGCCTGGAGTATCGTGACCGTGTGAGCGGCGATGTTCACAATGTGGAACTGGCAGGTATCTTTGTTCAGATTGGTCTGCTGCCGAACACCAACTGGCTCGAAGGCGCCGTTGAACGTAACCGTATGGGTGAAATCATCATCGATGCCAAGTGCGAAACCAGCGTGAAAGGCGTTTTCGCTGCCGGTGACTGCACCACCGTACCGTATAAGCAGATTATCATCGCGACCGGTGAAGGCGCGAAGGCCTCGTTGAGTTCGTTTGATTATCTGATTCGCACGACAGTAGCATAAAAAAAGTAAGACTCACCTGCAATGCCAAAACCGCCAGTCATCCGCTGGCGGTTTTTTATTTCCATACACTTAAATTGTCAATTCTTGAAACAATAAACCGTTTAAAACATTCACTTAATTAGCCTGATCATTATTTTCATCAAAGAAAGAGAGGGCGTTATCTTTATTATATTAACCTGCATTATTTTTTTATTTGTTGTGTGAATAAATGGTTGGTTAATTCATGGGTGAAATATATGAAACCCTGACGATCTTTGAATCGACAGGGTTATTGTTACGTGATTTTTTTATCTCTCACGATAGTTACACGCTGAAAGCGGCTTATTCAGCTTTAGATACAAATGCTTCAACGCTAACAGAGCAGGAGTGGTTGGAGGCGGAGTACGACTTCAATGCACTATTTGTTGGGCCGCAGACGCTAAAAGCCCCGCCGTTCGCTTCGGTATACCTTGAAGAAGATGCCCTCGTAATGGGTAAATCAACCTTAAGCATTCGGGAATTCATGGCAAATATAGGTCTATCTATAAACCATGTAAATAATATCCCGGATGATCATATTTCCTGCGTATTGGAATTAGCAGTTTTATTATCGGCTAATGCCAGGATATCAGCAGAATACCAGATCGTTATGACTCGATATGTAATTGAGTATATAGCGATGTGGGTGCCCGAGTATATAGAAAAAATACATATAAATGCACAAACCGTTACGTTGAAAAACGTCGCGGAAAGGTTGTCTTTTTGGCTTGATGAATTAAACACGAGAGTATCAATATGAGTAATGAACCGGGAGTTCTGAACAGACGTTCATTTTTGAAAGGGTTGATTGCCCTTGGAACGGTGGCTGCCCTGCCAGGGGGATTGCTGACTTCACGCTGTGCATTTGCGCAACCGCCAATTCCGTTTAATCCCAAAACCTACAAAATCTATCGTAACGCCTGTCCACGTAACTGCTATGACACTTGTAGCCTGAAAACCTGGGTGAAGGATGACGTCATCACCTTTGTGGAAGGCGCGCCTGAATCAACGTTTACGCATGGAACTCCGTGTGTGAAGGGATTGAGCTATCCACGTAGGGTATACAGCCCGGACCGCATTAAATATCCGATGGTTCAGGATGTTCGCGGCAGCGGTAACTGGCGTCGTATCTCCTGGGATGAAGCAATGCAGCGCATTGCGACCAAGATGCTGGAGATTAAAAAGAAAGATGGTTCAATGTTGGGTCTGGCGCTGACCAAGTACTCAGGCAAATTTGGTGTATTGAACTATGCCGTTGAAGGGATGATGTCTTCACTGGGTTACACCACCCGTTTTGCCGGAACACCTTGCTGGCCAGCCGGTATCGACGCGCAAAACTACGACATGGGCGACATGTGGTGTAACGACCCGGAAGATATGGTGAAAGCCAAATACATTATTATCTGGGGCGCTAACCCGGCCTGGTGCTCTATGCACACCATGAAGTACATCTATCAGGCGCGGGAAAAAGGCGCAAAAGTGGTCGTTATCGATCCACTGTTAACCCAAACCGCTGCGAAAGCCGATCTCTATTTACGCGTTCGCCCAGGATCAGATGGCGCTCTGGCGCTGGGCATGGCACGCCACCTGGTGGACAAAGGATTGGTTGATCAGGATTTCGTTAACAACTATTCCCATGGTTATGCTGAATTTGAAGAGTATTTGCGTAATAACGTTACCATAGAGTGGGCATCTGAGATTTGCGGGCTGTCGGCGGATGTTATTCGCCAGTTGGCGGAAGAATTTACCGCGGTTAACCCTGCTACCGTGTGGATTGGCTACGGCATGCAGCGCCATGTCAACGGCGGCGCTAACGTACGGGCGATCGATGCCTTTGTGGCAATGACCGGCAATATTGGCATTGAGGGCGGTGGCGCTCGCTACGGTCATTTGCATACCTGGGGCTTTAACTACAATGCCATGTTGCAGAAGCCACCGGTAGGCTCTATCGGGATGCCGGGGGCGGCGGGCACAACCAGCGAGTTTGGTTCTGCGGGGGAAGTCGCACAGTATTCCGATCGCTCGTTGAATATCAACCAGACCGCAAAGGGAATTCTGGAAGCCAATGAGCCGCCTGTCCGAATGCTTTGGGTTGCCTGTAAGAACCCGTTTGCTCAGGATTTTGATCGCAGCAAGATGGAAAAAGCATTCGAAAAACTGGAAATGGTGGTGTGCGCCGACCAATTCTTTAACGAGACCGTCCAGCATGCCGATATCGTTTTGCCTGTCACCACAGCCTTTGAAGAGTGGAACGTAGACGCCTCATATTGGCACTACTGGCTCTCAATCAACCAGCCTGCAATTAAGCCAATGTATGAGGCAAAATGCGATCTGGAAATCGCCGTTTTACTTTCCCGCACAATCAACAAGCTGGAGCCGGGTTCTTGCACATTCCCGCAGGAGTTCGATCATAAGCGCTGGCTGGACCAGGAGTTCAATGACGGAATGGCCAAAATGTTTGGTATCTCCTCCTGGGATGATTTACTGGAAGGGCCGAAAAAAGCCATTCTGCCAAGTTCTGCGGCCTGGTATGACCGTAAGTTTAAAACGCCCTCTGGAAAGTTTGAGTTCAAATCTGAGCTGTGTGAGAAAAATGGTCATACGGCGCTGCCGGAATACAAACCGGAGGCAAAAAGTACGTTGCCATTCCACCTGTTTACGCCGCATGTCCAGTTCGGTATCCATTCCCAATTCATCAACCTTGACTGGATGCAGGTCTTCTATCCTGAACCGTTTGTTTATATGCACCCGGTTTCCGCCGGGAAAAGAGGCATCGCTGAAAATGACCTGGTGAAAGTGTTTAACACCGCAGGTGAGGTGGAGTTACGTGCGAAGGTAACCGCTAACGTTCCGGAGGATTTCCTGGTGATGTACGAGGCTTGGTTCCCGAAACGGAAATACAACGTTCAAAACGTAGTGGCGGATACTCCAGCCGATATGGGCTTGATGAAAACTGGTGCGCCAGGTGCGGCCATCCATAGTCAGTTTGCAGACATCATTTTGATCGATAAAGGAGCAGCGGCATGAGGCGCGCGTTTTTAGTTAATAGCGATAAGTGTATCGGCTGCCGTGGCTGTGCGATGGCGTGTAAGAGTTTTAACCAGCTGGAGCCAGAACGTTTCTGGCGCTACGTCTACCCGCTGGATAAAGAAATTTATCCGCATGAAGAGCGAGCGTTCTACTCGCTGGCCTGTAACCACTGCGAAAATCCGGCCTGCCTGGCGGCTTGTCCGGTAGAGGCGTACACCAAACGTGAGGATGGCGTTGTAGTGCATAACCCGGAACGTTGTATCGGATGCAAAAACTGTATTCGCAACTGTCCATACGGTGCGCCGCGCTTTAATGAAGAGACGAAAAAAGCGGAAAAATGCAGCATGTGCTATGAGCGTCTTGATGTTGGCATGCAGCCGGCGTGCGTGAATGCCTGTCCGGTAGGTGCGCTGACGCTTATCGATCTGGATGCCGATCCTATACCTGATAATGCGGTGCAGTATCCGCTGGGATTCCCGCGTATGCCGCAGCTTAATCCTGGCACGCGTTTTATCCTTGCGCGTCAACCAAAGCAGCCGGAGGCCAAGTAATGGAAAAGTATGAACTTCCTCTGGTCATTTTTACCGTATTAAGCCAAATGTCGGTTGGGATCACGCTCATTCTGACGCTGCGTGTGCTGCAAGGAAAACTGGAGAGCAAGCGCCTGTACTGGCTGGTAAGTGGACTGGTTCTGGCGGCGGCGTCCGTGGCGGCGATATTACACCTTGCGCATCCGGATCGCGCCTACGATGCCTTGATCAACCTGCAGCACGCCTGGCTGAGCCGAGAGATTCTGGGCGCCACTTTATACGGTGCAGCTGTCGGGGTGACGTTTTTGGCAAAAGGGCACAAAGCACCAGCTGTTCTGGCCTCTGTTCTCGGTATCGCACTGGTGGCGGTACAGGGGATGACCTATGCCGCCCCGGCAATGGTGGCGATTGCCAACGGTCTGACAATGCTGTTGTTCTTCATCACGGTGTGGGTGATGGGGTGTGCTGCGATTCCACTGCTTAACCTCGCACCTGCCGTTGCTGCATTGCGCCAGGGGATTGTCGTGTGTATGGCAGTCATGATCGCCGCACCCATTATCTGGCTAAGCGGTGGCACCATCATGCAGATGACGGCGCATGCCTGGCTGACGTCGCCACTTTATCTGGCGAGTCTGGTGTGTCTGGCGGTGGCCTTTGTGCTTAGCCGTCAGGGCGAGCGTCGCGCAAAAGCGCTTTTCGTCCTGCTGTTTGTTGGCATATTCCTGAGCCGTCTGACGTTTTTTGGCGATACGATCAGCTCCATCGTGAATATCGGCCATTTGTATTAATCGTGAGGTAATAAAAACCCCTGTCAGGCGTTAACCTGGCAGGGGTTTTCTTTAGCAAATCAGTGGCTGTTAACGAACAACCAGCACTGGCAAAGTCGCGTGTCGAACAACGCTGGAAGCGTTTGAGCCAAGCAGATGGGTGCTGATTGATGGGTTACGCGACCCAATGACAACGACATCCGCATTCAACTCTTCACCCAATTCGTTGACCACGTCACGTACGCTGCCAAAGCGGACGTGTTGCTTAATACGGGAAGGATCGATGCTGAAGTGACCGACCATCGTTTGCAGACGGGTTTCCGCTTCGTGTTGCAGATGCTCTTCAAAACGACGGACATCGGCTGCAAAGCGGTGCAGGCTTAAGCTCGCTGAGCCTGGCAGCACATGCAGTAGATGGATAACCCCTTTATCCTGGGCCAGAAATTCTGCATGGCGAATAGCCTTGTCGCTCAGTTCCATTTCGAATACATCAACTGGCATTATGATTGTGTTGTACATAAACATTCTCCTTGTCATTACATGAACACATAACAGCATAGTATTAAAAATGATTCTGTCAGTCACGACACAGATTTATGTTTTGCGAACAGGAAAGAAAGCGAGGAGCAGGGAGATCTAACCGGAAAGAGGATGCGGATGCATCCCCTGTAAGATAAAGCGAGTGGCTTTGATAAGACAGAGTTAGCGCAGGTAGTCGCCTGCAGCTTCAGGCTGGTACTCAAGCTCGATAACTTCGAGGTGTGTTGAGGTCCCGCCAGGCAGTTCCCAGTGAATGGTATCACCAACGCGCAGCCCCAGAAGTGCAGCGCCGACAGGTGCCATTACCGAAAGCTGTGTGTTGCTGTCAGTCATAGTGGCCGGATACACCAGGGTACGCACACGGACTTCGCCATCACTCAGATTGCGGAATTTCACGCGGCTGTTCATGGTCACGACGTCGTGCGGCATGGTTTCTGGAGAACACATTTGGGCACGATCCAGCTCGGCGTTAAGGGCGTCGGCAATCGGTAAACCAGCAAACGCAGGTTGCTCCAACAGGCGGTCAATGCGTTCCGCATCGAGGTCGTTAATGATGATAGTTGGTCTGGACATTTATTACTCCATGTCGTCGAAACTGCGGGTGCGCAGGTAAATAATCCCAAAAGAAAACCCTCACCGTCAGGCGGCAAGGGTTTAGCTTTTATGATGATACTGAGACTTACCCCATGTTTGAAGTGATTTAGTTCACATTCAGGTAAATCATCAATTTTGTCGCGTATGGTGTGATTTTAGCCGAAAAACGTGATCGTTCTCCAATTTGCATTATGCTTTTTAAGCGCTCGCTGCGGGCGCGTCAAACAACTCAGTGTTCCGCGACAGGAGATCTCATGAGCCAGTACGACAAACTTACCTTGAAAGACGGCAGCTATTTGCATTTTAAAGACTGGGGAAGTGGACAACCTATTGTGTTTAGTCACGGTTGGCCGCTGACGGCAGACGCGTTTGAAGATCAGATGCTGTTCCTTGGATCGAAAGGATTTCGTGTGATCGCCCATGACAGGCGCGGACATGGGCGTTCGGCCCAACCCTGGGATGGACATCATATGGATCAGTATGCTGACGACCTGGCTGAACTTACCGCGCATCTCAATCTTAAAGATGCCGTACATGTTGGGCACTCTACCGGCGGTGGGGAAGTGGCTCGTTATATTGGCCGGCATGGGACGCAGCGGGTGGCAAAAGCGGTGTTAATTGGCGCGGTGACGCCTATTATGATCAAGACTGACTTTAACCCAAATGGCGTGCCGAAAGAGGTATTCGATGGCATCCGTGAGGGGGTTGTGAACGATCGCGCCGCCTTTTTCTATGAGCTGACCGCTGCATTCTATGGTTACAATCGTCCTGGCGCGAAAGAGTCGAAAGCTGTACGGGAAAGTTTTGTTGAACAGGGCTTACAAGGGTCCATCAAAGCGTTGTACGACTGCATTCATGCGTTTTCGGAAACAGATCTGCGTGAAGACCTCAAAAAGATGACCATCCCGACGCTGGTGATCCACGGTGATGACGATCAGATTGTCCCGTTTGAAACCTGCGGAAAAGTCGCGGCGGAAATACTGCCGGACTCGCAGTTGAAGGTATATGTCGGCGGCTCGCATGGCATTTGCACCACCCATAAGCAACAGATCAACGGTGACCTGCTCAACTTTATTCAGTCGTAATCGTTGGCAGATTGTTCTACGCTGATCTTCTTTTTCCAGGGGGATGAGCGAAGCATAATTTGTGCTGCGCTGACGTTAACTTCAACAGGGAACGCTATGTATTTCTATCAACCGTCACAGGGACACGGCTTACCGCATGATCCGCTAAATGCCATCATTGGACCGCGCCCGATTGGCTGGATTGCGTCGCGTGACAGCAACGGTCGGCACAATCTGGCACCATACAGTTTCTTTAACTGTTTTAACTATCATCCGCCGATTATCGGTTTCGCCAGCAGCGGCTGGAAAGACAGCGTGCAGAATATTATCGAAACCGGTGAATTTGTCTGGAACCTGACGACTCTTGAGCTGGCCACTGCGATGAACGAAACGTCAGCCAGCTTGCCGCACGGTGAGGACGAGTTTTTTGCCGCCGGGCTTAGCAAGGCAGATAGCCGGATAGTCAACGTGCCGCGCGTGGCGCAAAGCCCGGTCAATTTTGAGTGTCGCTTATCGCAAAGCCTGCAACTGACTACCGCTGATGGCTCACCGGTTGATACCTGGCTGGTGTTGGGAGAAGTGGTAGGCATTCACATAGATGAAACGCTCCTGGAAGACGGCATCTATCAGACGGCGAAAGCGAAGCCGGTACTGCGTGCAGGTGGGCCAACGGCGTATTATTCGATCAGTGAAACACATCGTTTTGATTTAGTTCGCCCGGACGCCCGTGCAAAACGCTAAGTTTACGGACCGACGCCAGCTCGCAGCGTCGGTCGCAAGTTTCAGTATCCCACTTTGTCGATAATAAACTGTTTACCGCAGCTACCCGGATGCGGTTGCGGTAAGAATGACTGGGCAGATAACGTCTGGTTGATGTTGTCGGCTTTCAGGGATAACTGGATCTCAGTGAGATACGCTGGATTGCCGTGGCAGCTTAGCTTCACCGCTTTGACGTTCTCTTTGCCCCAGCTTTTGGCAACGGCGGCGTCAAATGCGTTACGGTTGACGGTTTTGCCGTAGTTTTCCGCCAGGAATTTGCCCACCTCGCTGTCCTTAACCTCATTATTCAGCCGTACCATCGTGCCGAAGTACGCGTCGGGATCAAAACCGAAACACGCGCCATGTTTGGCATACTCGTAACGTTCCAGACAGGATCTTCCACCAGCACCAGGCATTACGGCGCTGAGTTTTGCCGCGCTTTCCAGCGACAGCCCGGTTTCGGGGGCCGCGCATTTACGGCTGGCGCGCGCTTCAGGCAGGTTAGGAATAGGGCGAGTCGCGCAGCCAAAACGCATCCAACGGCGATTGTCTACTCCACGGGCGGCAATGGATTTAGGCAGGCTGGGCCATAAACCGTGAACGGTCAGGAAATCAGCTTTGTCTGCGCTCTCTTTTTGCAAACGACATTCGTCAGGCTCCTGACGATTACGCTCGTGTTGGCTCTGACAAAATCCGGTTTGCCAGGAGAGAGCCAGCACGTAGCTGTCAAAATCAGCGTACTGTTTTGCCTGAAGTTCATCGGCCTGAGCTGCAGAAACTGGTAGCAGGAGTGCTGCCAGCAACGAAGAATAACGCCATGTTGATGTCATGATGATTTCGGACACTTATATAAATTCTGAATATCATCTATTTAATCATAAAAAATGCCAGTCAGGTTTAGCTGACTGGCATCATTTTCATCAAGCGTGAACGGGAATGATTAGCTCCACATTGCCAGAATCGGCCAGCCGACCAGCAGAAGCATAGCGATGTAGATAACGCCGAAGATAGCACCCAGACGCCAGTAGTCTTTGGACTTCACATAACCACAGCCGTAGATGATAACGCCTGGGCCTGTTGCATATGGAGTCAGACAGCCCATGATACCGATGGACAGTACCAGCAGGATACACAGGTGTTCCATCGGCACGCCCGGGATGCCTTTACCTACAGCCAAAATAACCGGCAGCATGGTGGCCGTGTGTGCAGAAAGGCTGGCAAACAGGTAGTGAGCAAAATAGAACACCAGCACCAGTACGATCACGGTCGCGTTAGGCGAGAAGCCTTCCAGATGCGTGCTCATGGTGTTGGCGAACCAGTCGATGAAACCTGAACGGGTTAAACCATTCGCCATAACGACCAGCGTGGCGAGGTTAACCAGAGTGTTCCATGCGCTGTTATAACGGGTAATGTCTTTCCACGGTACAACGTGCAGCGCCAGCATCAGGGAAACAGCCAGCAGGCCCACTGCGGTTGCATCAATCAGTTTACCACCGAAGACCCACAGACCCAGACTGAGCAATACCAGACCGATCAGCGTTATCTCTTTACGGGTCAGTTTACCCATGCCTTTCAGTTCATCACCGGCCCAAGCGGCAACTTCAGCACTGTGAGTAACTTCTGGTTTGTACAGAACGTATGACAGCCACGGAGCAACGATCAGCAAAATAATACCGACCGGCAGGAAGCTGAGGAACCACTGCAACCAGCTGATTTGAATACCGGCAATTTTGTTGACGAATTCCAGACCCAGCACGTTAGGCGCAGCGCCGGTCACGAACATCGAGGAACTCAGGCTGGTACTGATGACCATCATCCACATCAAATATCCACCGATACGGCGCGCGGAAGGATCGTTCGGGAATGATTTAAACAACGGCGGCAGGTTTTTGATAACCGGGAATACGGTGCCACCGGTACGCGCGGTGTTAGATGGAGTAAACGGTGCCAGCAGAATGTCGATGATAACAATCGCATAACCCAGCGTCAGGGTACGTTTACCCATGAATTTCACCAGGAACAGCGCGATACGACGACCCAGACCGGTGACTTCATAACCCAGTGCGAAGATAAACGCACCAAACACCAACCACACGGTGGTGCTGGAGAAGCCCGCCAGACCCCATTTCAGCGCTTGCTTACCCGCTTTAAACGCCGGGTCGGCCAGTTCTGAAGCATCAAACAGCAGATAGTTGCTGCCGATAACGCAGATCGTTACGGCGATAAAGCTGATCGCTGTTGCCGGAATTGGCTCCAGGATCATACCGACGATCATCGCCACAAACACGGCAAAGTAGTGCCAGGCCTGTGGAGGCATTCCATCAGGGACGGGGATTAGAAACATGACACCCATGACGACCAGGGGGGCCAATAACTTCCATATTTTATCTTTTGCTAAAGACATGTGTGTGATTCTCCGGAAAGGATCTTTAATTGTGATAATGATGAACTTGTGAAATCTGAGCTAAGAACCAGGTGACGATCAGCAGATCGGCGCAGCCTCCGGGACTGAGGTTGCGTTCAATGCACTGTTGGTCGAACTGGTGTAGATATTCGAGATCGGCAGGGGTACGAATCCCCCCTTGCTGCATCAGGGCGGTGGCCTGCTGCTGTAGCCAACGCAGACCTTCTGCGCCGCCACGTGAAGCCACGTTGGTGTCGCCGTTGATAGACATCAGCAGCAATAATGTGTCGAGTAACGCCAGTTCAGGGTCGCGGCCCTGAGTCAGCAGTGCGCGGTAGTGCGGCAGGGCATGCTGGATGACTAGCGGATATCCCGCTTCGGCTTCGCCCCGTGCGCCGGTTAATCCCAATTGCTGATAAAGACGTTGGCCAGCCGTGAGTTGTTGATTGTTCTGGCGCAGTTCGCGCTCGGTCAGGCCACGGCAAAATGTTGCTGCCGTAGAGCAAATGGTTTCAGCGGTAACAGTGAGTTGGAGCTGGTGCAGGCGGCCAATGGCGGCGCACAGCAGTCCCAGTGAAAAGATACTCCCTTTATGGGTGTTCACCCCGGCGGTGGCGCGGAACATATCGGCTTCGCAGGCCATGCCCAGCGGGCGCAGTCCTTTCAATACATCCTCAGGCGACAGCTGTGCGCTAAACGCCCCATATTCAATAAAACGTGGCAGCCATGACTGAATCGCTTCAGCGCTGCGATGAAAATCTTCCAGCGCCATATCTTTATGCGCGCCGTTGTTAATACGATCTACCAGACCGGGTTTGGGCGACAAGTTGACTTCAGTCAACATGGCGCGCCACGCAAGCGTTGCGTAAGCATCAGGCAGATCCAGAGGGAGGACTGCGTTATTGGTTGATGTTGCGGGAATCGGCATCATGCAGCAGTGCCTCCATCTGAGTGAGTAAGTCGGAAAGCGCGTGGGTTTTACCCCGCGCACAGTCGGCAGCACTTTGCTCGCACAGCAGACAGCGGCGGGCAGGGAGTGCGAAATGACGCCGGGACAGAATTTCCCCTTCAGGGGTCAGGACATCGATATCCCATAGCCGTCCCAGCGGGTGTGAATGCTCAAGTTCAATTGTGGCGAGCTTGAGGTCGTGGGCCGGAGCCTCAATAGACAAAAGACCTTCTGGACCGCTGGCAGAAACCAGCGCTGTTTGCTCCCTGACAATCCAGGTGGATTGTTTCGCCAACGCGAGCAAGGCGGTTACGCCGTGATTAAAGATACGACGGGTTAATTCGCTGTCTTTAATCGGTCCCGGTGCGACGACGGTAAACGAGACCAGCGGCGCAGAGTGGCGTGTCAGCCACTCCTGTTGCCTTGCCTGTCTCTCATCGCGGCTGGCTAGCAGCTCGGGAATGGAAACCGCGTGTTGGGTGGCGTATTCAGGGAGCAGGTGCATGGTTTATTCCTTCACCTGATGCACAACGTCAATCACTGAACCATCGCGGTAACGCACAACGGCAATCACGCGGTCAGTGAATTCGATAGCGCGTGGCTGACCGGTGAGCTGCTGTGCACGTTCGCGCAGCCATTCAATGGACACCACTTTCATACCGGCTTCTTTCAGACGTTCTGCCAGTTCCGGACGTGCAGGGTTGACGGCGATACCGTGGTCAGTGACCAGAATGTCAACGCTGGAGCCTGGGGTTACGCAGGTCAGCACGTTATCAACCAGGGTCGGGATGCGTCCGCGAACCAGCGGCGCGACGATGATAGACAGCGCAGCGGCAACCGCGGTATCGCAGTGACCGCCGGATGCGCCGCGCAGTACGCCGTCAGAACCGGTCAGTACGTTAACGTTGAAGCTGGTATCAACTTCCAGCGCGCTGAGCACCACGACGTCCAGACGATCGACGGATGCGCCTTTTGAGCCCCAGTTGGCATACTGGTTGGCACTGATCTCAATGTGGTTTGGATTGCGGGCCAGCGATTCCGCGGCGTTACGGTCAAAACTCTGAACGTCCAGCAGTTTGCGAATCAGGCCTTTTTCGTGCAGGTCAACGATGGTAGCGGTAATGCCGCCCAGCGCGAAGTCGGCACGGATATCGCGGCTGCGCATTTTGTCTTCCAGGAAACGCGTAACGGCCAGAGAAGCGCCACCGGTTCCTGTCTGCAGTGAGAAGCCTTCGTTGAAGTAGCCGGAATTAGCAATGACCTCAGCCGCGCTACGGGCGATTAACAGTTCACGCGGGTTGGTGGTCATGCGGGTCGCATCGGCACCAATTTTGTCCGCATCGCCGACCTGATCGATCTGCACGATCAGATCTACCTGATCCTGCGTAATGCTGGCCGGGTTATGCGGATAGGTCAGCAGCTGTTCAGTCAGCAGGACAACCTGTTTCGCGTTTTCGGCGTCTACACGGGCATAGCCCAGTGAGCCGCAGCACGCTTTGCCGGTATAACCGTTGGCGTTGCCAAACTGGTCGCAGGACGGCACGCCGAGGAACGCCACATCAATGCTGAGCTCGCCACTTTGCACCAGGTGCACACGGCCACCGTGGGAGTGAATTTGTACCGGTTCGGCTAGCAGGCCACGTGAGATTTCTTCCGCCAGCGGGCCACGCAGACCGGAGGTATAAATGCGGCTGACCACGCCCTGACGGATGTGCTCAACCAGCGGAGCATGGCAGTCGCTCAGAGAGCTGGAGGCCAGCGTCAGATTTTTAAAGCCCATATTGGCGATGGCGTCCATCACCAGGTTAATCGTCAGATCGCCACCACGAAAAGCGTGGTGGAAAGAGATAGTCATACCATCCTGTAAACCTGAACGACGAATAGCGTCTTCCAGGTTAGTGCACAGCTTTTTGTCGCGCGGTTTTTGCGCCTGCAATTCTACTTTTGCGGTGCTCTGATAAGCGGAAAGCTCACTTTCTGCATGACGGCTCCAGGTCGCCACGCGATCCTGGCGTTGAGACTGTTCGATTTTCTGCGTCATTTTTTTGCCTTATTCTTCGCGAATGCCGGAAAGTTCTGCACGGGAGATAACCAGAAGGGCGCGCTCGATAACCGGGCTGTCGACCATTTTGCCGTTCAGGGAAACTACGCCACGACCTTCGCGAGCAGCGGCTTCAGCGGCTTCCACAACCAGACGGGCGTGAGCCAGTTCTTTGCGCGTTGGGGCGTACAGGTTGTGCAGGAGTTCGATCTGGCGCGGGTTGATGAGCGATTTGCCGTCAAAACCCAGTTGCTTGATATGTGCGGCTTCGTGCAGGAAACCCGCTTCGTTGTTGGCATCGGAATACACGGTGTCGAACGCCTGAATACCGGCAGAACGTGCAGCCTGCAAAATAGAGCAGCGGGCAAACAGCAGTTCAGTACCTTCCGGTGAGCGCTCAGTGCGCAGGTTACGTACATAGTCTTCCGCACCCAGGGCAATACCGATCAGACGTTCGGAAGCATGGGCAATTTCTACCGCGCGGGTAATGCCTAACGGCGATTCGATGGCGGCTAACAGACCGGTGCTGCCTGGCTCACGGCCACAGGCGTTTTCGATACGCAGAATTTCGCTTTCGATGTCGATGACATCCTGCGCGGTATCGGTCTTCGGTAAACGTACGATGTCAGCACCGCCACGTACCACGGCTTCAAGGTCGTTGATGCCCCATTCGGAGTCGAGGGCGTTTACACGCACGATGGTTTCAACGTCGTGATACAGCGGATGCTGCAGCGCGTGGTACACCATGCGGCGAGCGGTATCTTTTTCACGCAACGCGACGGAGTCTTCCAGGTCGAACATCAGTGCATCTGCCGGGTAGATGAACGAGTTGCTGACCATGGCGGCATTGGCGCCCGGTACGAACAACATGCTGCGGCGAGTACGGGTTTTACGTTGTTGCAAAGATTCGGAAATCACTGGCAATCCTCCCATGGCAGTGCCGGAATACCGCCAGCGCGGGCCAGTAGTGCTTCCAGTCGCGCACGTAAAATGCAGTCCAGTGCGCCTTTATCATCAACATTCAATTGCACGCCGCGTACGTTGTAGCGGGACAGAACGTCCAGAATGGTGGCCCGGATGGCATCACCGAACTGCTTTTCGACGCTACTGTTAACCTGCAGGTCAATATCCTGCGAATCGAGTGGGGCGATGCGAATCATCACATCACCAGACTCGAGTGTGCCTGCGACGGCTGCCTGGTTTATTTTCATTTTTCACCTGTTGCTAATGCGGGGGTATTTTGGCGGACTGCCGCACCCGATGAGGCTCGCTCAACCATGCTTTGCAGATACTGCAGCGTGGCGTCAGGGACCAGGGATGCGATAGCCGTGAGATCTTTTTTAACCAGCAGCTTGCGCACCCAGGAGGCGGAAATCGGCATCTCCTGAAAGCACAGCCGCTCAATTTCCACCAGTTCAATCGGCGGGGCGGGAAGCGTTGGGGTCTCCAGCCAGTAGCGCATATCGTTGTTGTACTGGGAGGTGACGGTGCAATACGGCTCAGTACCGACGAAGCGGTGCGTGACTCCGAGAGCCGGAGCCAGATACTGGCGGAAGATTTTCAGGTCTATTTCGGTGTAGCAGTGGTTAATAACGCTCTGCTCTTTGATGAAGTAACACGGGAACGTGGCGCGGGAAATGATGTACTCCGAACCGCGATGCACGGTTAAACGTGGAATGTCTTTTGTTCCTTTAAGCACCAGATCCAGGCGGTCTTCATACGGAAAACGTGAGGTATCTTCTTTCACCAAAAACAGATGCAGCCAGTCACATTGCGCGGCCGCCTGTTGGATCAGAAAACGGTGTCCGTTGGTGAAGGGGTTGGCGTTCATGACGATACAGCCAATTTTTTTCCCATCATGACGCTGTTTTGCCAGTGATTCGGCGTAGCGTTTCAGACGTGTGGTGCTGTTTTCCATCAATACCATAATGCCGGGAACGCTGGTGAGCGTAGAAAAACCGCACTGTTTAAACAGCGATTCGTACTCGGTTTTGGTATAGATGAAGAGGTGCGTACAATGGCGTTCATAGGCAAGGTTGATTAACTCAGTCGCCAGCGTCAGCGCTAAACCCTCGCCGCGGACAGATTCACAGATTGCGACACACTTAATAATATTCCCAGCGATACCACCGCAGGCAATCAGACGGTCGTCACGGGTGACGGTGATAAATACTTCGACGGTCGTATCTACGCTCAAATCATTCTCTTTCAGAAATTGCGCGATAGCCGCCATCTTTTTATTTTCTGAGCGTTTAACTTGCGTGAATATATTATTACCGAACATAGTGAATAGAGCCCCGATGCTATATTTGTTACTGGGTTTCTGTTTTTGTTGCTCTGTTTAGCAACCTGATAACGTTTTGTTTGCAATTGAAGGGAATGGTTTTTTATTACGGAGTATTTCTTTTTTTCCCTGCTGCATACATCGTAAGGGGTATTTTGGAGGTAATTTTTGATTTATTTCACAATAAGTTAGAAGGTTTTAATGTGTTTTATGGTTTTAAGTTTTTTAATTAATTTAACCCTAAAATAAGGTGTGGTTTTAATTTGTTTAATTGATTTAAGGTGGGGAATCTGCAACGATCTTGTTTTATACCATAACGTGTAAATAGAACATTTTAATTACAACTACAATGAGAAATTAGTTTTAGTTAACGTCGGTGAGGAAAAATGTGATGGCAGAACAGAAAAATAAAACACGGTTTCCTTTTTTCCGCAGTCTGGCGTTTCCTTTACGTATCTTTCTGCTCATTCTGGTCGTTTCTGTTTTTATCATTGCCGCCCTGGCACAATACTTCACCGCCAGCTTTGAAGATTATCTGGCAACGCATGTCCGCGATATGGCAATGAATCAGGCCAAAATCATCGCCTCTAACGACAGTATCATCACGGCGGTTAAGCATCGTGATTACAAGCGGTTGGCGACGATTGCCGACAAACTGCAGAGCGGAACTGACTTCGACTATGTGGTTATCGGGGATACCAACTCCATTCGTCTATATCATCCGAACCCGGAAAAGATTGGCTATCCGATGCAGTTCACCAAACCCGGTGCGCTGGAAAAAGGCGAGAGCTACTTTATTACCGGTAAAGGGTCCATCGGGATGGCAATGCGCGCTAAAACGCCCATCTTTGATGACGATGGCAAAATCATTGGCGTAGTCTCAATTGGTTATCTGATCAGCAAAATCGATAGCTGGCGATCGGACTTCTTACTTCCGATGGCCGGCGTGTTTATCCTCCTGTTGCTGGTACTTATGCTGCTCTCCTGGTTTTTCGCTGCCCATATTCGTCGGCAGATGTTGGGTATGGAACCGAAACAAATTGCGCGTGTGGTACGTCAGCAGGAAGCGTTGTTCAGCTCGGTATATGAAGGATTGATTGCCGTGGATCCTGATGGATATATCACCGCAATAAATCGCAGTGCGAGGAAAATGCTGGGGCTGTCTTCACCTGGGAGAAAGTGGCTTGGAAAACCGGTGAGTGAGGTGGTTCAGCCAGCGGACTTTTTCACCCAACAGATTGCGGAAAAACGACAGGACGCGATGGTCAACTTTAATGGACTGAGCGTTATCGCCAACCGTGAGGCGATTCGCTCCGGTGACGAACTGCTTGGGGCAATCATCAGTTTTCGTAGTAAAGATGAAATTGCTACTCTTAATGCGCAGTTAACGCAAATCAAACAGTATGTAGAGAGCCTGAGGACGCTGCGTCATGAGCATCTGAACTGGATGTCGACTATCAATGGTCTGCTGCAAATGAAAGAGTATGACAAGGTTCTGGCCATGGTGCAGGGGGAATCCCAGGCGCAACAGCAACTGATTGACAGTCTGCGCGGCGCGTTTGCCGATCGTCAGGTAGCCGGTCTGTTGTTTGGCAAGGTGCAGCGCGCGCGGGAACTGGGTCTCACCATGACTATTGTTCCGGGCAGCCAACTGCATCAACTCCCCGAGGGGCTGGATAGCACAGAGTTTGCAGCAATTGTTGGCAATCTGCTTGATAATGCATTTGAAGCGAGCTTGCGCACCCAGCAAGGCAACAAGGTCGTCGAACTCTATTTGAGCGATGAAGGGGATGACGTGATCATCGAAGTTGCCGATCAGGGATGCGGTGTGCCGGAAGCATTGCGTGAAAAAATATTTGAACAGGGTGTGAGCACCCGTACCGATGAACCAGGTGAACATGGCATCGGTTTGTATCTTATTGCAAGTTATGTGAGGCGCTGTGACGGGGTGATTACGCTCGAAGATAACTCCCCCTGCGGCACCTTATTTTCTTTATTTCTTCCGAAAGTGAAAAAAAACAATGACGGAACCATTAACGCTATTGATCGTTGAGGATGAAACGCTACTGGCGGAAATGCATGCTGAATATATCCGCCATATACCCGGCTTCAGCCAGATTTGGCTGGCGGGTAATCTTGCGCAGGCGAGGATGATGATTGAGCGTTTTAAGCCCGGTTTGATTCTGCTCGATAACTACTTGCCGGACGGCAAGGGAATTACCTTATTGCATGAGCTAACCCAGGCGCGTTATCCGGGCGGTGTGGTGTTTACCACGGCGGCCAGCGACATGGAAACAGTCTCCGAAGCTGTGCGCAGCGGCGCGTTTGATTACCTGGTCAAACCCATTGCCTACGAGCGGCTGGGGCAGACCCTGACGCGTTATCAACAGCGGCGACGCATGTTGGCCGGTAATGATAGCGCCAGTCAAAAGCAGATAGATGAGATGTTTAATGCCTACGCGCGGGGCGAGCCGAAAGGGGATTTACCGACCGGGATTGATGCCTTAACGCTGAATGCAGTGCTGAAATTATTTGCCGATCCGACGGTACACCATACAGCAGAAACGATCGCCCAGGCGCTCACTATCAGCCGAACGACTTCCAGACGCTACCTGGAGTACTGTGCCAGCCGACATTTGATTATTGCGGAGATTATTCACGGTAAGGTGGGTAGGCCGCAGCGTATCTATCACGGCGGCTAAATGCTGATTTCTGACGTAGGCCGGATAAGATGCTTTAGCATCGACATCCGGCAACGTTGCAGTCGAAATGCCGGATGCGGCGTGAATGCCTCATCCGGCCTACATTTCTCTGAGTATCAGCCGCCAACGACGGCTGAAGAAGAACCTGGTACCATCACTTCAGTTGCGATAATCACAACCAACAACCCAACCAGAACCGGAACCGAGGTACGTTTCACCACTTCGAACGGAGAAATCTTCGCCATACCAGCAACAGCAACCACCACGCCGGAGACCGGGGAGATTGTGCGTCCAAGGTTTGACGCCTGCAGCATCGGGATAACAAGGTAAGCTGGGTTAATGCCGGAGGAATGCGCCAGCTTAGGGATCATCTCAACGAAGGCATAGAACGGAGCGTTACCAGAACCCGTAGTCATTGCCGCCAGCATAGTCAGGATCACCAGCACCATCATCAGAATAATGCTCGCTGAACCAAACGAGGTGGCGATAGAAATCAGACTCTGAATAAAGCCGATTGTGCTCAGACCCTGGGCAAATACACCCGCAGCGACTAACAACATCACCACGTTAGCAAAGGCATCCGCCATGCCACGGTAAGCGACTTCCAGACCAGAGAAAACCTTTTGGGTGTTGAACCCACGTACGAACTCCAGAATAGCCGCGATGAGCATGCACAGAACCAGAATCGTAATGATATGCAGCTGTGGACCCCATTTACCATCAAAAATCAGGACGCCAACAATCGGGGTAAACGGCAGAATGGCGTAAAATGACGGGGCAGTCGTGGTGATTTCAGCCACATCTAACATTTCATGAGAAATGTTCTCTTTTTTATCCAGAAAACGCTGCCAGAAAAAGTGGGCAATCGCCATAGCAATGATGGCGGCAATGGAAATTGGCAGCGTGGTTTTAAAGGCGAAATCGATCAGCGGCATTTCCGCAGCTTTTGCCGCCAGCACCACATCACCGGATGTTGGTGAAAGAATAATTGCAGCAGGGGAGGCACAAATGGCCGCTGCGGCGCCACGGCTGATCCCAACGTTAACCATGACCGGGAATAGTGTTGCCATCAGCAATACACCCAGACCGGTTGCTGAAGAAACCGCCAGTGACATCAGGCAGGCGACAAAATAGGCGGCAATCATTAGCAGGTAAGGAGAGTTGATGTATTGCAGAGGCTTGGAGGCCAGCTTAACGACCATATCGTTCGCGCCAATATGGGTCATATAAGCGGCAAAACCACACAGCATCATGATCATCATGCCGAGATCGCCACCACGGCTCATCAGCAAAATTTTAATATATTCAACAATGTCTGTTGCCGTATAGCCCGTTGATGCCGCGCTGGACGGCAAAACTTTATGTCCCATCAGCGCACTGATAATCAGCAAAACCAGACCACCAACAAACAGTACGCCTGTCGCGGAATAACCTTTAATGATGTAGCGCGCTACACCCACAATAACCACAACCCCAATAAGGAGTTCAATAAATGTCAACATCGTTTCCCCTGTCGCATTGCTGCCCAGAAAGTAAAAAAACTAAAAAAAGTAAAAAGTGGTGACAGAATGTGCCTAATAAACCGATAACTCTTGCTGATTAAAATCAATAAAAATACGGATTCAAGCGATGGTTAAGCCGTTTTTTCAGCATCGCGGTTTAAAAAAGAATCTCACAATAAGAAACTGTGAAGCGCAGCGCTGATGTGTGTGTTTTGTGGCAATGATGAATATTAATTGTTAATTTATTGTGATGATATTTAACTTTTTTCGCAGGAAAGAACAATTTATTGGCAATAAAGAGAAAATAGTTCCTATTAGATGGCTCAATAAACTCATGGATAATTATCTTAAAAATTATAGGCTGAGGATTATTCTGATTTTTTAGCTGCGCATTTTTGTTAAGCTAACATTAAGGTTGGGTTTGCTACAATTAATAATAAATCCCAGGATGGTAATTAAGTTGTGATTGTCGCTAAACGATATTTTCTCATTTTTTCATTTCTTTTTATTCAGTTAGCTTTCATTCCCCAGGGCGCTGCTGAAGATAAAGGCTGGTTCGCTACTTTTAAAGACAACGTCAGTGAAACCTGGCAGCAGCCAGAACATTATGATCTGTACGTGCCGGCTATTACCTGGCATGCTCGTTTTGCTTATGATAAAGAAAAAACGGATCGCTACAATGAACGCCCATGGGGGGCGGGCTTTGGTCAATCCCGTTGGGATGATAAAGGTAACTGGCACGGGCTTTATATAATGGCCTTTAAGGATTCCTACAATAAATGGGAACCTATTGGTGGTTATGGCTGGGAAAAAACCTGGCGACCGCTGGCAGATGAAAATTTCCATACCGGACTTGGCTTTACCGCCGGTTTTACCGCGCGAGATAACTGGAACTACATTCCGGTTCCCGTGCTGTTACCGCTGGCATCGATAGGGTATGGTCCGGCAACGTTCCAGATGACCTACATTCCGGGAACGTACAACAACGGTAACGTCTACTTTGCATGGATGCGTTTCCAGTTTTGATGGACTACCTGTATTGTCAGTTGGATTATTAAAAAGTCTTTTAAAAACAGTGTGATATTAACTTCAACTGAAAAATAACGCGACATTTATCACTTTTTGATAAAGTTCGACTGGACAAAGTCCACCACAATTGTTGTACTGATACCCGACACAGCATTTGTGTCTATTTTTCATGTAAAGGTAATTTTGATGTCTAAGATTAAAGGTAACGTTAAGTGGTTTAATGAGTCCAAAGGATTCGGTTTCATTACTCCGGAAGATGGCAGCAAAGACGTGTTCGTACACTTCTCTGCAATCCAGACCAATGGTTTTAAAACTCTGGCTGAAGGTCAGCGTGTAGAGTTCGAAATCACTAACGGTGCCAAAGGCCCTTCTGCTGCAAACGTAATCGCTCTGTAAGCATACGACAGCAAGCATTCAAAACCCGCTTAATTGCGGGTTTTTTTTCGCTTCAGTGCGCGGGAGAGGCCGAAACCAGCCAGAATGCCAGGGCGGTCATCGCAAATGATCCCAACAGATTAACCAGTACATTCACCATAGCCCAACCAAAGCGTCCTTCCTGTAGCAAAAACACCACCTCAGCTGAGAAAGTGGAAAACGTTGTCAGTCCCCCGCAAAAGCCAGTGGTAATCAGTACCTTCCACATTGGATCAATGTTTGTCATGCGATTAAACCATGCCAGACCCATACCAATGATAAATGCGCCAAGTAAGTTTGCAGCCAGCGTGCCGAATGGGATGGCCTGATGTAGCGGGTTAAACCTCATGCTCAACATCCATCTTGCTACACTACCTGTACCACCACCGATAAAAACCGCTAAAAGGAGTTGTAACACTGCATAATCCTGCTATTTGATTGTATATAGGATGAGTGTAACGCTGAATAATCGTGGTTGGCGAGCCTAACAACGTTTTCTGGAGGGAATATGTTCGTTGCAGCAGGGCAATTTGCCGTGGGACCTTCATGGGAAAAAAATGCAGAAACCTGCGTCTTATTGATGTCACAGGCTGCAGGAGAGGGGGCGTCGCTGCTGGTATTACCGGAGGCGCTTCTGGCCCGTGACGATCTGGACCCAGACCTGTCAGTGAAATCAGCTCAACTGCTGGAGGGCGGGTTTTTGACGCGCTTGCTGCGAGAAAGCGCGCAAAACGAGATGACGACAATCCTGACGATTCATGTTCCTTCTGTGCCAGGCCGGGCGTTTAACATGCTGGTGGCGCTACGGGCAGGTCAGGTCGTGGCCCATTACGCTAAATTACATCTCTATGATGCCTTTTCGATTCAGGAGTCACGTAATGTTGATGCAGGGGACGCCATAGCGCCGCTGCTGGACGTAGACGGGTTAAAAGTAGGGTTAATGACCTGTTATGATCTGCGCTTTCCTGAGCTGGCGCTGGCGCACGCATTGCAGGGAGCGGAAATTCTTGTCTTACCCGCAGCCTGGGTTCGGGGATCGCTTAAAGAGCATCACTGGGCTACGCTTTTGGCGGCAAGAGCGTTAGATGCGACGTGTTACTTGATTGCGGCGGGAGAGTGCGGTAACAAGAATATCGGCCAAAGCAGGGTCATCGACCCCTTTGGTGTGACCATTGCTGCTGCGGCAGAAACGCCCGCGCTAATTATGGCCGAGGTTTCCGCCGAGCGGGTGAGGCAGGTTAGGGCACAACTCCCGGTGTTGAGTAACCGACGCTTTGCGCCACCGCAATTATTATGACGTTTTTTTAAACAAGGCTTGATTCACCTTGTTACAGATTGCTATTGTGTGCGCGCGTCGAAAGGCCGTTAATATTCTCAGGTTAATATGGCGCTTTATGCAGCCTGGTTTAAGTCAAGAAGGTATCTATGGGTGAGATTAGTATTACCAAACTGCTGGTGGTTGCCGCACTGGTTGTTCTGCTGTTTGGTACCAAGAAGTTACGTACACTGGGTGGAGACCTGGGAACGGCAATCAAGGGCTTCAAGAAAGCAATGAACGACGATAATGCCGATGCTAAGAAAGATGCTGATGGTAGCGTTCAGGCTGAGAAGCTTTCTCATAAAGAGTAATGTCAGGAGCATGATGCTCATACTGCATACTCTGCATGAAAAAAAACCGGCAATTTGCCGGTTTTTTTATTGCTGATATGTAAGTGAGTATTACACGATTACTTCACTTCCAGCCCTTTGGCCTGCATGTCAGCATGGTAAGAAGAGCGAACGAATGGACCGCAGGCTGCATGGGTAAAGCCCATTGCCATAGCTTCGGCTTTCATCTCATCGAACTCATCCGGGCTCACATAGCGTTGAACCGGCAGGTGATGGCGGCTTGGCTGTAAATACTGCCCCAGCGTCAACATAGTTACACCATGACTGCGCAGGTCACGCATGACCTCAATGATTTCCGCATTGGTTTCGCCCAGACCGACCATCAGACCTGATTTAGTCGGAATCTCCGGGTGCGCTTCCTTGAAACGTTCCAGAAGCTTCAGTGACCAGTTGTAGTCAGCCCCGGGGCGTACATTGCGATAAATACGTGGTACGTTTTCGAGGTTGTGGTTAAACACATCCGGCGGGGTGGCCGTGAGGATATCCAGCGCACGATCCATACGACCACGGAAGTCAGGCACCAGCGTTTCGATTTTAATCGACGGGCTTTTCTCACGAATAGCGGTGATGCAGTCAGCAAAGTGCTGAGCACCGCCGTCACGCAGATCGTCGCGGTCAACTGAGGTAATGACGACATAGCGCAGCGCCATGTCAGCAATCGTCTGAGCAAGTTTTAACGGCTCGTTAGCATCAGGAGCAACCGGACGGCCATGGGCAACGTCACAGAATGGGCAACGGCGGGTACAGATTGCGCCGAGGATCATAAAGGTTGCAGTTCCGTGATTGAAACATTCAGCCAGGTTAGGGCAGGAAGCTTCTTCGCAGACAGAGTGCAGGCCATTTTTGCGCATTGCCGCTTTGATGCCCTGGATGCGAGTGGAGTCCGCTGGCAGTTTTATTTTCATCCATTCCGGTTTACGCAGCAGGGCTTCACGCTCTGTTGCCACATTTTTTACCGGGATAAGAGCCATCTTATCGGCATCGCGGTATTTAACACCGCGTTCCATCACAATGGGTTTACTCATAGCTTGCGTGTTCCAGTTGCGAATTACGAAGGAAAGCGTTTCAATTCAAGGGAATGTTGCATTTATCAACTATTTTTGAATTAGTGATACGCAGTATATCATTGAAACGGGCCAGAAAGCAGCCTGACAGGCTGGCAAAATGTAAAATAGTTGTTGTTTTGTGCCATTTGCCACAACATATGCCGTGGCAAAGTATGCGCTTAATTTCAGTCCGCGATGTACTCGTGCGGTGGGTTACCCAACAGAGCCAGAATGTTGGCCAGCAGCCTTGGGCGAATGCTCTCGGTCGTGGCTGTGCTATCCCACTGCGATACCTTCGCCATTTCCATTCCGGCATAACCACAAGGATTGATACGCAGGAAAGGCGACAAGTCCATATCCACATTGAGCGCTAAGCCGTGAAATGAACAACCTTTACGAATACGTAACCCCAAAGAGCAGATTTTCTTCTCTCCAACGTATACGCCTGGTGCATCGGCTCGCGGGTGGGCGTCAATACCGATTTCCGCAAGGGTATTCACAACGGTTTGCTCCAGCAGCGTAACCAGTTCGCGAACGCCAAGTTTACGACGCTTCAGGTTCAACAGCACATACATGACCTGCTGGCCCGGCCCGTGATAAGTCACCTGACCGCCACGATCGCTCTGGATCACCGGAATATCTCCCGGCATCAGTACGTGCTCTGCTTTACCTGCCTGACCCTGGGTAAAAACAGGATAATGCTCTACCAGCCAGATTTCGTCATAACTGTTTTCATCGCGGGTATCGGTGAATTCGTGCATGGCCAGAGAAACTGGCTCGTAAGGTTGAAGACCGAGCTGGCGGACAAGAATTTTATCCTGATACAAAACGGCATCTCCGTAGATACTCACATAGAGTAGAGAATATAAAAGAGGGGGGAAAGTATATCACAGGGGGGAGGGGTTACCCGAGCGGGGATGCAGCGGGTAACCAACAGGTTTTTACAGTACCATGCGTACGATATCGATATTGCCTAATTCTTCGTACAGCGTTTCAACCTGCTCAATGTGTGTAGCAGTAATAGTGATTGAGACCGAGTGGTAGTTGCCTTTGCTGCTCGGTTTTACCGTCGGAGAGTAATCACCTGGCGCATGGCGCTGTACCACTTCAACCACCTGATCAACCAGCTCAGGCAACGCCTGCCCCATTACTTTGTAAGTAAATGGAGTAGGGAATTCAAGCAGTTCGTTAAGTTTGGTTTTCATGTCAGCTCCGGCGTTACATCAATAAATAATAACTCCCACAGCGCGTGGGAGTTATCTGGATACCTAGTATATGGGGACGTAAATCACACTTTCAAGTGTTCGATTTTTAGCCAAACCAGTGATGGAACATTAATTTAATGTAATCAATGATTTTCCCAAAGAAGTTGCCTTCAGGGATTTCCTGCAGGACTACCAGCGGGCGCTGCTCAATGGTTTTGCCATCCAGCTGGAAGTTGATGGTGCCGACAACCTGGTTTTTCTGCAGTGGTGCGTGCAGTTCCGTGGTGTTCAGCACATAGCTTGCTTTCAGATCTTTCATGCGGCCGCGCGGAATAGTCAGGTAGACATCTTTATCTACGCCTAACGATGCACGATCGGTATTACCAAACCAGGCGGGCTCTGAAGCAAACTCTTTACCGACTTTCAGTGGGTTCACGGTTTCAAAGAAACGGAAGCCCCAGGTCAGCAGTTTTTTACTTTCGGTTTCACGACCTTTATAGGTGCGGCCACCCATGACGGCGGAGATCAGACGCATCTGACCTTCGGTTGCGGATGCAACGAGGTTATAGCCAGCCTTGTCGGTATGACCGGTTTTGATACCGTCGACATTCAGGCTGTTATCCCACAGCAGGCCGTTACGGTTTAACTGACGGATGCCGTTAAAGGTGAACTCTTTTTCTTTATAGATAGAGTATTCGTTAGGCACGTCGCGAATCAGCGCCTGACCAATCATCGCCATGTCGCGAGCCGAGCTGTATTGACCGTCAGCATCGAGACCATGAACGGTCTGGAAGTGGGTGTTTTTCAGGCCCAGCGCGTTCACATAGCTGTTCATCAGACCGACGAAAGCATCCTGGCTACCGGCTGCGAAGTCCGCCATTGCCACGCACGCGTCATTCCCGGATTGCAGGTTGATACCACGGATAAGCTGAGAAACAGGAACCTGCATTCCTGGCTTCAGGAACATCAGCGATGAACCTTTAAAGACCGGGTTACCTGTAGCCCAGGCGTCATTGCCGACGGTGACCAGATCGGTTTCTTTGAATTTCCCGGCTTTCATCGCCTGGCCGATGACGTAGCTGGTCATCATTTTGGTCAGACTGGCGGGGTCGCGGCGAGTGTCGGCGTTCTGTTCTGCCAGAACTTTACCTGAATTGTAATCAATCAGGATATATGACTCCGCATCGATCTGCGGAACACCCGGGATCATGGTTTTAATATTCAGGTCATCGGCATGGGCAGCAGAGAGAGAAGCTGCGCAGAGAGCCGCGGTGAGCGCCATACGCTGCACGAAACGAGCGGAAAAAGTGGTCTTCATGGTCTGAACTACGACGTCCGTGATGAAATTAAAAAAAGTGCCCTACTATAGCAAATGCAAAACGGGCAGGCATCTGACTTTCCGCGTGACTTTGTTAATGTCATTTACAGAAACTGACAGTTCAGATACCTGATTTACGTTATTACACGCCGGTGATGAAGGACTGTAATTGCGCCTCGGCTTGAAGACGCTGCTGCAATGTGGAGGCTTCAGCTTTGCTGGCGAACGGCCCCATCTGGATACGCCAGACTGCGCCGTTTTGTACCACCCGACCTGGGACGCCAAATTGCTGGCTTAAACGTTTTTGATACTGCTGCGCACGCGACTGCTCGCTGACTGCGCCAACCTGAACCACGTAGCGTCCGTTGGCTACTGCCGCTGGCGCAGGTGCAGCGACGGCGGCTGGTGTTGCTGCTGGTGCGGTTGGCGTTACCGGTGCGGTGGTGGTCGGTTGCGGAGCCGGAGTCGGCTCGCTACCTTCCAGCACGCCTGCTGCGAGCGTGGTCGGCGCACCGAGGAATCCACTGCTGTTCACTGGCGCACCGGTTGTATCATCGCTTTTCAACGTGGAATTGCTGATCGGACGAATATCGCCTTGCGGCTGACCTGCATCCGATGGCGCAGGCATGCTGCCCATACTGCCACCGCCGCTTAAATCAGGACGCGCGGGCAGGGCATAGGTTTGTTTCGCTACCGTGGTACAAGCCATTCCCGGCCCGGACAAGGAACCATCCTGGGCGACGATGATCGGGTCGATACGTACTTTGGTATTGTTGGAGGTATTCAGACGGTCGGCTGCTGCACGTGAAAGTGAAATCACGCGATCGTTGCCATAAGGGCCGCGATCGTTAATGCGCACGACAATCATCCTGCCGTTTGCCAGGTTAGTTATTCTGGCATAGCTTGGGACTGGCAGCGTCGGATGCGCTGCGGTTAACTGCATCGGGTCGAACGCTTCACCAGACGCGGTTAAGTTGCTTCCGGGTTCCGCATCATAAATAGCGGCAAGCCCTGCCTGGCTAAAGCGGGAAGGGTCCTGGACGATTTTGTAGCTCTTACCATCACGCTGATAGTCCTGATTCGCCGTTGGGTTCAGGGGTTCAAAGCGCGGATCGGCCCCGCTGATTTCAACAATCGGACCATTACACACCGCAGGCTGCGGCGCGACAGCACCCTGTTGCTGACCATCATCACTCGAACACGCCGCGAGCATTCCTGCTGCGATGCAGATACCAAGCCACTGCTTACGCATTGCGTACCCCTTACACGCTTTTCGACAACATTTTTCTATGGGTATGGATCGACATAACAATCCCGAACCCAGCCATCAGCACGATAAGTGCCGAGCCTCCGTAACTGACCAGTGGGAGAGGAACGCCAACCACGGGCAGAATACCGCTCACCATACCAATATTTACGAAGACATAAACGAATAATATCAACATTAAACCACCCGCCATGACGCGACCAAAGGTGGTTTGCGCGTGGGCAGCGATCCATAATCCGCGCATAATCAGCAAAATGTACAGCGCCAGCAGAATTAAGATCCCTACCAGACCCAGTTCTTCCGCTAATACCGCGAAGATAAAATCTGTATGGCGTTCGGGTAAAAACTCAAGCTGCGACTGCGTACCGTGTAGCCAGCCCTTACCACGTAGACCGCCGGAGCCAATAGCAATTTTAGACTGAATGATGTGATAACCCGCACCCAGCGGATCGGTTTCCGGATCGAGTAACATCATGACGCGCTGACGTTGATAATCATGCATCAGGAAGAACCACAGTATCGGGATAAACGCCGCAACCAGGACTACCGCAACACCGATTAAACGCCAGCTCAAACCAGAAAGGAACAGAACAAACAGACCGGAAAGAGCGACCAGTATTGAAGTTCCGAGGTCTGGCTGGGCGGCCACCAGCAGGGTGGGCATAAATATCAGCACCAACGCAATGGCGGTATTTTTTAGCGATGGCGGGCAAACATCACGGTTGATGAAGCGCGCGACCATCAGCGGCACGGCAATCTTGGCGATTTCGGATGGCTGAAAACGCACAATCCCCAAATCCAGCCAGCGCTGCGCACCTTTGGAGATAGCGCCGAAGGCATCTACTGCCACCAACAAAATGATGCAAAAGATGTAGAGATAGGGAGCCCAGCCTTCATAAACTCGGGGCGGGATTTGCGCCATCACCACCATGATGACCAGGCCCATTGCGATCTGACCGACCTTGCGCTCCATCATGCCAATATCCTGGCCGCTGGCGCTCCAGATGACCAGCGAGCTGTAAACCAGCAGCGCCAGCAAAATAAGCAACATCGTGGGATCGATGTGGATTTTGTCCCAGAATGTTTTTTTGTTCGGATTATCCGTCACGATTATTGGTCCTCCGCTGCTGCAACCGCGGGGTTTTCTGCAGGCAGATTGGTGTTATTGTCGCCCAACATAATGTGGTCAAGGATCTGGCGCATAATGGTACCCACAGCCGGGCCCGCGCCACCGTTCTCAAGAATTATGGCGACAGCAACCTGGGGCTTATCATAGGGTGCGAAGGCCGTCATCAGCTTGTGGTCACGTAAGCGCTCGGCGATCTTATGTGCGTTATAGGTTTCATTGGCTTTCAGGCCAAAGACCTGTGCAGTACCGGATTTCGCCGCAATTTTGTAAGGTGCGCCAGCGAAATATTTGTGTGCAGTACCGTTAGGACGGTTGGCTACACCGTACATGCCGTCTTTTGCGATTTCCCAATAACCGGAATGAATGTCACCAACGGGTGGTTCGTGCGGCTGAATCCACGGCACTTGCTTGCCGTTTTCTGCCGTACTCATCAGCAGATGCGGAACTTTTACCAAACCGTCGTTGATAAGGATCATCAGCGCTTTACTCATCTGGATAGGGGTTGCTGTCCAGTAACCCTGACCGATGCCGACCGGAATGGTATCACCCTGGTACCATGGCTTTTTGAACCGTTTTTGCTTCCACTCGCGGGTTGGCATGTTTCCGGCGCGCTCTTCGGCAAGATCGATACCCGTATATTGACCGTAGCCAAACTTGCTCATCCACTCTGAAAGGCGGTCTATCCCCATATCATAGGCGATTTGATAGAAAAACGTATCCGCCGACTCTTCCAGAGAACGGGTGATGTTCAGATGGCCGTGCCCCCATTTTTTCCAGTCGCGGTAACGTTTTTCAGAGCCCGGTAATTGCCACCAACCCGGATCGAACAGACCAGTATTGCGGGTGATGACGCCTGCACTTAATGCAGAAACCGCGACGTAAGGTTTAACCGTCGAAGCAGGAGGGTAGACACCCTGAGTTGCGCGGTTAACCAATGGGGTATTCGGGTCATTGAGCAACCCGGAGTAATCTTTACTCGAGATACCATCGACAAACAGGTTCGGGTCGTAGCTCGGCATGGACACCAGTGCGAGAACGCCACCGGTACGCGGGTCGGTGACTACCACCGCGGCACGACTGCCCGCCAGCAGCGTTTCGATGTACTGCTGGAGTTTCAGGTCAAGGGTGAGATAGATATCGTGCCCGGCCTGCGGCGCCACTTCTTTCAGTTGGCGAATGACGCGGCCACGGTTGTTCACTTCAACTTCTTCATAACCCGTCTGGCCGTGAAGTACGTCTTCATAGTAGCGTTCAATACCCAATTTACCGATGTCGTGCGTCGCCGCGTAGTTGGCCAGCTTGCCGTCTTTGTCCAGGCGGTCCACGTCTTTATCGTTGATCTTCGATACGTAGCCAATGACGTGGGTCAGCGCAGAGCCGTAGGGGTAATAGCGGCGTTTATAGCCTTTAACTTCGACGCCGGGAAAGCGATATTGATTAACGGCGAACCGTGCCACCTGCACTTCACTGAGGTTAGTTTTTACCGGAATGGAGGTGAAGCGGTGTGAACGGGCGCGCTCTTTTTTAAAGGCGGCAATGTCGTCGTCCGTCAGGTCTACGACGTTACGCAGCGCGTCGAGGGTATCCTGAACGTTGTCGACCTTTTCCGGCATCATTTCTATCTGATAAATGGTGCGGTTAAGGGCGAGTGGAATTCCGTTACGGTCATAAATGATGCCGCGACTGGGGGCGATAGGCACCAGTTTGATGCGGTTTTCGTTCGAGCGGGTCTGATAATCAGTAAAGCGAACGATTTGCAGATTATAAAGGTTGGCGATCAGCACGCCGGTGAGCAGCAAAATCCCCAAAAAAGCGACCAGCGCCCGGCGCACAAACAGCGCGGACTCAGCCGAATAGTCGCGAAAAGAATTCTGTAGTTTCATCCGCTGCTTAATCTACTCAAGAATCAATGATCACTCACGGTGATAAGGATGGTTGGTGGTGATGCTCCACGCCCTGTACAGACTCTCCGCGACCAGAACCCGAACAAGAGGGTGAGGAAGGGTTAACGCAGAGAGTGACCAGCTTTGTTCCGCTGCCGCTTTACAGGCAGGGGAGAGACCTTCCGGCCCGCCAATCAACAGACTGACGTCACGACCGTCCAGTTTCCAGCGTTCCAGTTCAGTCGCCAGCTGCGGCGTGTCCCAGGGTTTACCAGGGATATCAAGGGTGACGATGCGGTTTTTGCCTGCGGCAGCCAGCATCTGCTCACCCTCTTTGTCGAGAATGCGTTTAATATCCGCGTTCTTGCCGCGTTTCCCTGCCGGGATTTCGATCAGCTCAAAGGGCATATCTTTCGGAAACCGACGGAGATACTCCGTAAACCCGGTTTGCACCCAGTCAGGCATCTTCGTACCCACAGCGACAAGTTGCAGCTTCACGCATTAACTCCAGAGTTTTTCCAGTTCATACAGGCGACGGCTTTCTTCCTGCATCACGTGGACAATCACATCACCGAGGTCAACGACGATCCAGTCTGCAACGTTCTCGCCTTCTACGCCGAGCGGCAGCAGGCCAGCTGTGCGGGACTCCTGAACAACGTGGTCTGCGATAGACATTACATGACGGCTGGACGTGCCGGTGCAGATAATCATGCAATCAGTGATGCTGGATTTGCCCTGAACGTCTAAGGCGATGATGTCTTGACCTTTCAGGTCATCAATTTTGTCGATTACAAAATCCTGAAGTGCTTTACCCTGCAAGTGTTCCCCCTGGGTGAAAAGAGTTAAAAACGTCTGTTAGTATACCTGAACCAGAGGCGATATCGGGACAAATGTCTCCGAAAGCGCTTTTGAAGTGCGCTATCATCCCACCCCACGCCGCAGAATGCATCGCCATTTTTGTAAAACAATTTCTGCAAAGCTCTGAAGGGCGGGAAAAGTCAGGTTGCGGAGAATAACAGCCTGTCATGGGGTGTCAATGGGAGAGAAGCCCTTCGGCAGAAAAAACAGGGCTTTCACTCCCCGTCGTGCCATACAGCCCGGCTGTTGAGCACTTTCAGAACCGCAAAATCGTCGCAAAAGTCAATTGCGCTCCAGCAACCTTGTTCGACGCGAAAATGCCACATTGCTGCAGCCGGCATGGACAGCAGACGGGCGATCAACACGCTCAGAACACCCTGATGGCTCACCACCAGTAGGTTTTGGCACGTTTTGTAATCAGCGAGCTGAGCAATAAAGCGTTCCACGCGCAGGGAAAACGCCTGAAAACCTTCACCATTGGTTGGCGTCGCATTCTGCCAGTCGTTACACCACACGGCGTAGTTTTCGGCGTCTTCTCGCGCCAGATCGCGATGATGGCGCATTTCCCAGTCACCAAAAAACATCTCATTGAGCTCAGGCATGTTGCGCACAGGAACCTCGCGATCGCCTAAGATCAACTGCGTTGTATGGCGGGCACGTTCCAACTCGCTGCACAGAACGTTGTCGACAGGCACATTGCGTAACAGCGTACCCAGTGTTTGCGCCTGAGCGATACCCCGTTCCGTTAGCGGTGTGGGGGCGTGGCCGCTGTATAAACCAGCGACATTGGCTTCAGTTTCTCCATGACGTACTAACCAGAGTCTCATTTTTTCCTCTTGAGGTTATTCGCACAAAACATGATGTTTGCCCTGATTGCGCAGAGATTTTTCACTAAAATACCTTTTTTTGCGTGGAGCGGCACGATGTCTTTATTGAAGAGCGCGCATGGTGGCAATACCCGAGAAGCCGCCGAACTGTTGGGCATCTCGCCTGAACAATTGTTGGATTTTAGCGCGAATATTAATCCGCTGGGTATGCCGGCAAGTTTAAAACGCGCGATCGTCGACAACCTGGACTGCGCGGAGCGTTACCCGGATGTTGATTACGCTAAATTGCATGCGGCGCTGGCGGAGCATCATCAGATTCCTGCCTCATGGATACTTGCCGGAAACGGCGAGACTGAGTCGATTTTCACTTTGGTGCAAGGACTTAAACCACGTCATGCGATGATCGTGACGCCCGGGTTTGCTGAATATCGTCGGGCGCTGCAATGGGGAGACTGTACGATCCATGAGTTTGCGCTGCGCGAAGACGATGGCTGGCAGCTTACCGATGCAATCCTCGATACGTTAACCTCAGAGCTGGACTGCCTGTTTCTCTGTACGCCCAACAATCCCACTGGCTTGCTGCCCGATAACCGCCTGCTGCGCGAAATAGCCGCGCGTTGTGAGTTGCTTGGGATCAATCTGATCCTTGATGAAGCGTTTATCGATTTTATTGCCGGGGAGCAGGGGTTTATTCCGCTGCTTCGGGATAACCCGCATATTTGGGTGCTGCGCTCGCTAACCAAGTTCTATGCGATACCGGGGCTGCGGTTAGGGTATCTGGTCAACAGTAATGAACAGGCTGTTGCACAGATGCGCCGTCGACAAATGCCGTGGTCAATTAACGCATTTGCTGCACTGGCAGGCGAGATTATTTTACACGACAGCGCATATCAGCAGGCAACATGGAAGTGGCTGGAGCAAGAGGGCGCGAGGTTTGATCGGCAGTTGAAAGAACTGCCCGGCCTGACGGTGTATCCTGGCAGGGCAAATTATCGCTTATTGCGCTGCGATCGGGCGGATTTTGATCTGCAACGCGCAATGCTGGAACAACATGTCTTGATTCGCAGTTGTGCTAATTATCCGGGGCTGGATGCGCGCTATTATCGGGTAGCCGTTCGCAGCCAGGAAGAGAATAACCGCCTGTTGGCGGCTCTACGCAAGGTGCTTAGCGGTACAACCCCTGCTGATTGATATAGTCAAGCACTGCTGCTGGCATCAGGTCGTCGCACGGCTCGCCTTTTTCCAGACGCTCACGGATGAGCGTGGCGGAGATGTTAAACCACGGCGTTTCAGCCAGATAAATTTTCCCGCAAGGCAAGTTGTGCAGGTCATCTGGCGAATGGGTCAGATGATCCTCCAGCCACTGCTGGTGCTTTTCCTGCGCCATTTCGAGCGGATAGCCCGGACGTCGGCAGACAATGAGGTGGGTGTTACCCAGAATCGTGTCGTAGTCATGCCAGGACGGAAAGGTAAGCAGTGAGTCCTGGCCAATAATAAACGCTAATGGCACGTCCGGTCCTTGCTCCTCGCGCCACTCTTTGAGCGTTTGCGCGGTGTAGGAGGCGGTATCGCGTTTCAGTTCGCGTTCATCAAGGGAGAACAGCGGCTTATCGGCAATGGCCAGTTCAACCATGCGTTGACGTTGTTCGCCGGACGCTTCGGGTTGCGCACGATGCGGCGGCACATTATTGGGCATGATAATAACCCGGGAAAGGCCAATCAGATTCGCCAGAATTTCAACCGGTTTAAGATGACCATAATGTACCGGATCAAAGGTGCCACCGAACAGAGCCTGCAATGATTTCATATCAACCATCAATAAAAACATCGGCCAGCGATTTATGGCAGAGCAACAGGGAAAGCCCCTCAAGTTCCGCCCACACTGACTGACCATAGTCTTGTTTAAGCGTAATTTCAGTACGCGTTAACAGCGTTACAGCCTGACGCAACTGCGCAGGATTCAGCCGGTTTAGCGCGTCTCCCATCATACCCCGGCGATTTTGCCACACCCGGTGTTTATCAAACAACGTGCGCAAAGGCGTATGGGCTGACTGCCGTTTTAAGTTGACCAACAGCAGTAATTCACGCTGTATCGTGCGCAGCAAAATAACCGGCTCACTGCCTTCCAGGCGTAACTGTTGCAGAATGTGCAGCGCGCGTTTGCTTTTGCCCATCAGCAGCGCATCCACCCAATGGAACGGGGTAAAGTGCGCGGCATCGTTAACGGCTTTCTCCACGCGAGGCAGCGTTAGTTTGCCATCAGGCCAAAGCAATGCTAGCCGTTCCAGCGCTTGCGCCAGTGCTAACAGATTACCTTCATAGCAATAGCACAACAGCTGATTGGCTGCGTCATCCAGTTGTAGATTGTTAAGCTTCGCTCTGGCGGCGACCCAACGAGGAAGCTGTGCTTGCTCCGGCGTCTGGCAGCTTACCTGCACCGCATTATTGGCAAGTCCGGTATACCATGCGGCGTTTTCCTGCGCTTTAGTCAGTTTGTTGCCGCGAACAATCAGCAGCAGGTCGTCATGTAGCAGTGCGACGAGTGAAGCGAGCTGTTCGTTAATGGCGGCATTGGGGCCATTTTCTGGCAACTGCAGGAGCAGGGTTTGACGGCTAGCAAACAGGCTCATCGCCTGGCAGAGTGAAAAAATCTCTCCCCAGTCGGTGCTATTGTCCAGGGTGAAAGCGTGGTGTTCTTCGAATCCTTGCGTTGCAGCTGCCTGACGGATAGCGTCCTGGCTTTCCTGCAATAAGAGAGGATCGTTACCTAAGAGCAAATACGCCGCGCGCAGCCCTTCATTGAGCTGTGCGCGGAGTTGTTCAGGGTACAACTTGAGCATCAGTTACCCAGCGTGGTGGAAACACGCGCCGGAGATGATGCAGGCTCTGCGGCTTTTGTCGCCGCTGGCTTAGCATCATCATCAGCATTGGATGACAGAGTATCGGCCAGATGTACGCTTGGCAGCTTACGAATTAACTGTTCAGCCGCTTTGTCATACATCTCTTTAACGATCATCTCTTGCTCGTTATCCTTCGCCAGTGCAGCCTGTGGGTTGTCAAAGAACGAACGATAAACTTTGGCGCTGATTGGATAAATATCATGACCTGGGATCAGCACGGATGCACTCACGGACATCACCATCTGGTATTCAGCCGTTTGACCGTTCTGGAATACCGACGCCGTATCCTGCGAAATGCTGACCGCGCCAAGACGTAAGGACGTCACATCTTTACGCATTGAGCCGTCTTCAAGCAGCGTAACGCCATTCAGGCGCAGCTGATTACGAACCGCGCGGCTTAATGGGCCGTTCGGATCACCAGAGTTCAGGATCATGGTTTTCATTGAGGGTGGAACCTGCGTAGTACTACGCAGATGCCAACCGCACCCGGCGGTGACAAGCACCGCCAGAGATAACAACAATGTTGTCAGAAGTCGCACGCTTCCTCCCGCGCTTAGCCAACGACCAGATTGAGGAGTTTACCTGGTACATAAATCACTTTACGTACGGTAACGCCATCAAGATATTTTGCCACCAGGTGCTCCTGGCCAGCACGTTCACGAACCTGTTCTTCTGTCGCATTTACCGGAACGGTAATTTTGCCACGGACCTTACCGTTCACCTGAACAACAACCAGCGTCGAGTCTTCAACCATTGCGGCTTCGTCCGCCACCGGCCACGGTGCGTTGTCGATATCGCCTTCGCCTTTCAGTGCTTCCCACATCGTGAAGCAAACGTGTGGGGTGAACGGGTTCAGCATGCGAACGACGGCCAGTAACGCTTCCTGCATCAGGGCTCTGTCTTGTTCGTCTTCCTGCGGTGCTTTCGCCAGCTTGTTCATCAGCTCCATAATCGCCGCAATTGCGGTGTTAAAGGTCTGACGACGACCGATATCATCGGTAACTTTAGCAATGGTTTTATGTACGTCGCGACGCAGCGCTTTTTGGTCTTCGCTCAACGCATCAACGTTCAGGGCAGCAACATCGCCTTTGGAAGTATGTTCGTAAACCAGCTTCCATACACGTTTCAGGAAGCGGTTCGCCCCTTCAACGCCGGATTCCTGCCATTCCAGCGTCATATCAGCCGGAGAAGCGAACATCATGAACAGACGTACCGTGTCAGCGCCGTAACGTTCAACCATGACCTGCGGGTCGATACCGTTATTTTTCGACTTGGACATTTTGCTCATGCCGGTATAGACCAGTTCATGGCCTTCTGCGTCCTGAGCTTTGACGATACGACCTTTTTCGTCGCGCTCAACGATGGCATCAACCGGAGAAACCCAGTTACGCTCGCCGTTTGCACCAACGTAATAGAACGCATCAGCCAACACCATACCCTGGCACAGCAGCTGTTTGGCCGGTTCGTCAGAGTTGACCATGCCCGCATCGCGCATCAGCTTGTGGAAGAAGCGGAAGTAGAGCAGGTGCATGATGGCGTGTTCAATACCACCAATGTAGATATCAACTGGCAGCCAGTAGTTTGCAGCTTCTGGATCCAGCATCCCTTCGTTGTACTGCGGGCAGGTGTAGCGCGCGTAGTACCAGGAGGATTCCATAAAGGTATCGAAGGTGTCGGTTTCGCGCAGCGCAGGCATGCCGTTAACGGTGGTTTTTGCCCACTCCGGATCGGCTTTGATTGGGCTGGTGATGCCGTCCATAACCACGTCTTCCGGCAGAATAACCGGTAATTGATCTTCTGGCGTCGGCAGTACGGTACCGTCTTCCAACGTCACCATCGGAATTGGCGCACCCCAGTAACGCTGACGGGAAACACCCCAGTCACGCAGACGGTAGTTCACTTTACGCTCACCCACGCCTTTCGCTACCAGCTTGTCAGCAATGGCGTTGAAGGCAGCTTCGAAGTCGAGGCCGTCAAACTCGCCGGAGTTAAACAGCACGCCTTTTTCGGTCAGAGCTTGTTCGGACAGATCCGGCTCTGCGCCTTCAGCGGTCAGAATTACTGGCTTGATGGTCAGGCCATATTTTGTCGCAAACTCGTAATCGCGCTGATCGTGGCCCGGAACGGCCATGACTGCGCCCGTACCGTATTCCATCAGGACGAAGTTTGCTGCCCAAACGGGGATTTCTTCGCCAGTCAGCGGGTGAACAGCTTTAAAGCCCGTGTCGACGCCTCTCTTCTCCATGGTTGCCATTTCGGCTTCAGCAACCTTGGTGTTGCGGCATTCGTCAATGAAGGCGGCCAGTTCTGGGTTATTTGCAGCAGCTTTCTGCGCCAGCGGGTGACCTGCGGCAACGGCCAGATAGGTCGCACCCATAAAGGTGTCCGGGCGGGTGGTGTAAACGGTCAGCGTGTTGTCGTAACCGTTCACATCGAAGGTGATTTCCACGCCTTCAGAACGGCCAATCCAGTTGCGCTGCATCGTTTTCACGGTGTCAGGCCAGTGATCCAGGTTATCCAGGTCACGCAGCAGTTCGTCAGCGTAAGCGGTAATTTTGATGAACCACTGTGGGATCTCTTTACGCTCGACTTTGGTATCGCAACGCCAGCAGCAGCCGTCGATAACCTGTTCGTTCGCCAGTACGGTCTGGTCGTTCGGGCACCAGTTGACCGCAGACGTTTTCTTGTACACCAGGCCTTTTTTGTACAGCTCGGTGAAGAATTTCTGTTCCCAACGGTAGTATTCCGGGGTGCAGGTCGCCAGCTCACGGCTCCAGTCGTAACCGAAACCCAGCATTTTGAGCTGGTTTTTCATGTATGCGATGTTGTCGTACGTCCACGGTGCTGGCGCGGTATTGTTTTTAACCGCAGCGCCTTCTGCAGGCAGACCGAACGCATCCCAGCCAATTGGCTGCAGTACGTTTTTGCCCAGCATGCGCTGGTAGCGGGCGATCACGTCACCGATGGTGTAGTTACGTACGTGGCCCATGTGTAGTCGACCAGAAGGATAGGGAAGCATAGACAGGCAGTAATACTTCTCTTTGCTCTCGTCTTCGGTAACTTCAAATGTGCGCTTCTCATCCCAGTGAAGCTGTACTTTGGATTCTATCTCTTCCGGGCGGTATTGCTCTTGCATGGCAGCCAGTGGTCCTGTTTTCAATACAGCTACAAACGTAGCTCTAGATGTGGTGTTTCAGATCCGCATAGCATAGCCCAAACGCCCGCGCCAAAACAGCCTTTCGCGCATTCAGCGTTGAATTCCCGCAAGGATAATTCTTGCACGAATTTACACACTCTGTGGACAGTCTTGCAAAGCGTAGCGTAAATAACGTCTATTATTATAGACAGTTAACGACCCAGGAGGCGAAGTGATGAACAAGGTTGCTCAATATTACCGTGAACTGGTGGCTTCACTGAGCGAACGTCTGCGTAATGGCGAACGCGATATTGATGCGTTGGTGGAGCAAGCGCGTCAACGAGTTATGCAGACCGGGGAGTTAACGCGAACCGAGGTGGAAGAGCTCACCCGGGCCGTCAGACGTGACCTGGAAGAGTTTGCTCTGAGCTATGAAGAAAGTCTCGATGAGGAGACAGACAGCGTCTTTATGCGGGTTATCAAGGAGAGTATCTGGCAGGAACTGGCCGATATTACCGATAAAACGCAGCTCGAATGGCGCGAGGTGTTCCAGGACCTCAGTCATCACGGGGTTTATCACAGCGGTGAGGTGGTCGGATTAGGTAATCTGGTCTGTGAGAAGTGCCACTTCCATTTAGCGGTTTACACCCCGGATGTGCTGCCGCTGTGTCCGAAATGCGGGCACGATCAGTTTCAGCGCCGACCGTTTGAGCCGTGATCGCTTATTGCCGGATGGCGACGCAAAGCGTCTTATCCGGCCTACAAATTGCACGATTTTGTAGGCCGGATAAGCGTTAGCGCCATCCGGCGTGTATTAGGCGTAAAACTTCAGCCGTTCTGCCAGCAAATCGACAAACCCTTGACGATCCACGTCTACCATTACGGTGGCGTTTGGCTTATTGCCGCTCAGGAAGTAGTAATCCACCACGGTCATTCCCTGGGTATATTTACCCTGAGTTTCCACGCCGACCCAGCGTTCAACGGTGGTAAACAGTTCAGGTTTCAGCAGCCAGGCAATGGTGCATGGATCATGCAGTGGCGCGCCGATGAATCCCCATTTTTCATCTTTATGATACTCAAAGAAGAAGTCGAGTAGTTCAGCAACGATCGTCGAAACAGGGTTGCCGATAGCGCGGAACCGCTCGGTATCTTCGCGATGTATTTGCGCTTTATGCGTGACGTCCAGACCAGCCATCACCACTGGAATGCCAGACTGGAATACGATCTCCGCGGCTTCAGGATCCACGAAAATATTGAACTCGGCGGCGGGCGTCCAGTTTCCGAGGCCCATCGCACCACCCATAATTACGATACGGGCGATTTTGGCGTGCAGCTCAGGATGGCTATTCAGGAGCAATGCGACGTTAGTTTGCGGCCCGGTGGAGACAATCGTCATCGGTTCCGGGCTTTCACGCAGGGTTTTCGCCATCAGTTCCACGGCGGTACAGTCTTGTGGCGCAAAAGCGGGTTCCGGCAGCGCCGGGCCATCCAGCCCACTCTCGCCGTGAACGTTATCGGCGATAATCAGATCGCGCATCAGTGGCTTCACTGCGCCACCAGCTACTGGTATATCCGTACGGTTGAGCAACGTTAACATGCGCAACACGTTACGCAGTGTTTTGTCTGGTGTCTGGTTACCGGCTGATGAGGTTATCGCTTTCACATCCAGTTCTGGTGAGGCGAGGGCGAGCACAATTGCGATAGCGTCGTCATGACCCGGATCGCAATCAAACAGGATAGGAAGTGCCATTGTTGCTCCTTGTAAGTGGGACTTTGTGACAAGGTTAACGCTGGGCTGTATGTGTTTCGAGAGGCGAAGGGATAAAGCGTGAGGTGGCGCGCACATGGAGGTGCGCGCCAGCAAGATTAGTGCAGTATTTTCGCGAGGAAGTCTTTGGCGCGGTCCGATTTCGGATTAGCGAAGAACTCTTCTTTCGGTGAGTCTTCAACAATTTTCCCTTCATCCATGAAGATCACCCGGTTCGCCACTTTACGCGCAAAGCCCATTTCGTGGGTTACCACCATCATGGTCATCCCTTCATTGGCCAGTTCAACCATAACGTCCAGTACTTCGTTGATCATTTCAGGATCAAGCGCCGACGTTGGTTCGTCAAACAGCATGGCGATAGGATCCATGCACAGCGCCCGGGCGATAGCGACACGCTGTTGCTGGCCCCCTGAGAGCTGAGCTGGAAACTTTTCCGCATGTGCTGACAGACCAACGCGTTCCAGTAACTTTTGCGCTTTGTCGCGGGCCGGCTTTTTATCGCGCTTGAGCACTTTTACCTGCGCCAGAGTCAGGTTCTCAATGATCGACAGGTGAGGGAACAGTTCAAAGTGCTGGAACACCATACCAACGCGAGAGCGCAGTTTGGCCAGATCGGTTTTTTTATCATTCACCACGGTACCATCAACGGTGATGACGCCTTGTTGTACCGGCTCCAGCCCGTTCACCGTTTTGATAAGCGTTGATTTACCTGAACCTGACGGGCCGCAGACCACAACCACTTCCCCTTTTTTCACTTCCGTGGAGCAGTCGGTCAGCACCTGAAAGTGACCATACCATTTAGAAACATTTTTCAGGGTAATCATTAAACTGTCCTTTTCTTCAAATAGCTGACCAACAACGATGCGCTCAGACTGAATACAAAATAAACGGCGCCAGCAAACAGGATCATTTCAACCTGCGTGCCGTCACGCTCGCCAATGGTGGAGGCGGTACGGAAGAAGTCTGCCAGACTTAATACGTAGACCAGCGAGGTATCCTGGAAGAGTACGATGCCCTGGGTTAGCAGCAGCGGTACCATCGCGCGGAATGCCTGCGGCAGAATAATGAGCTTCATCGACTGCCAGTGGGTCATCCCTAGCGCCAACGCGGCGCTGGATTGCCCACGAGAAATACTCTGGATACCGGCACGGATAATCTCGGAATAGTACGCGGCTTCAAACATCGAAAACGCGACCATTGCTGAGATCAGGCGAATATCGGTTTTTGGCGACAGACCCAGTACGTTTTGCAGGAAGCCGGGCACAATCAGGTAGAACCACAGCAGCACCATGACCAGCGGAATAGAACGAAATACGTTGACGTAGCCTTTCGCAAACCAGGCTATCGGCGCGAAGCTGGACAGACGCATGACGGCCAGGATAGTTCCCCATACGATACCAATGACGACCGCCGTGACGGTAATTTTCAGCGTGATCATCAGCCCATCCAGCAGATACGGCAGGGAAGGGACAATAGAACTCCAGTCAAATTCGTACATTATTTGCCTCCCAAATTGCCAGGCAGGCGGATTTTACGTTCAACGAGATTCATCACCAGCATGATGACGGCGTTAATCAGGACGTAAGCCAGAGTGATAGCGGTAAACGATTCCCATGCGTGGGCGGAGTAATCCAGCAGTTTGCCCGCCTGTGCCGCCATATCGACCAGGCCGATGGTGGAGGCGATCGCGGAGTTCTTCACCAGGTTCATCATCTCTGAGGTCATTGGCGGAACAATCACGCGGTATGCGTTTGGCAGCAGAACATAACGATAAGCCTGAGGCAACGTCAGCCCCATCGCCAGTGCGGCGTTTTTCTGCCCACGAGGCAGAGACTGAATAGCGGCGCGAACCTGTTCGCAGACGCGCGCGGCGGTAAACAGCCCTAGACAAAGCATCGATGAAAGGAAGAACTGGATGTTGGGATCCAACTCAGCCTTGAACCACATCCCAATGTTTTCCGGCAGCAGTTCAGGAATAACCAGATACCAGGTAAAAAACTGGACGATGAGCGGAACGTTACGAAACAGCTCAACGTACAGCGTGCCGATCCCAGAAAGGAAACGATTTGGAACGGTACGTAAGATGCCGAATAAAGAGCCTATGAGGAAAGCGATAATCCATGCGGTGATGGATAACGCGACAGTGACCTGGAAACCACTCCAGAGCCAGCCGAGATAGGTGGTGTTGCCGAACGGGGCTTGTTGTAAAAAAATACCCCAGTTCCAGTCTATAGACATAAATCTACTCCAGAAAAAAAAGGGTAGCAGCGCTACCCTCGAAGATTGTTATTCGGCGTTTTGCGGTTTTCAGGCCTGATGGGGAACGACCATCAGGCTTATAGTCTGTCCGTGCCGAGTAACAATCGAGAGGGAGGGGAAGCCTCCCATTTATTTTAGTTAGTTAAGCGCTTTATCATTCGGTTCTTTGAACAGGGCTTTCATCTCGTCTGACAGTTCGAAATTCATGTTCAGGTTCTTCGGCGGAATTGGATTTTTAAACCACTTATCAAACCATTTCTCAGCTTCGCCTGAGGTTTGCGCCTTGGCGATAGTGTCGTCCATCAGCTTTTTGAACTCAGGATCATCTTTGCGCAACATACAGCCGTAGGCTTCCTGAGACTGTGGCTTGCCGACGATCTCCCAGTTGTCTGGTTTCTTCGCTTTCGCGCGCTCGCCAGCCAGCAGGGCGTCATCCATCATAAAGGCAACGGCGCGACCGCTTTCCAGAGTACGGAAAGAGTCACCGTGGTCTTTCGCGCTGATGATGCGCATATCCATTTTTTGTTCTTCATTCAGCTTGTGCAGCAGAACTTCGGAGGTGGTACCTGAAGTCACGACTACGGCTTTACCTTTCAGATCGGCGAAATCTTTAACGTCGCCGCCTTTTTTCGCCAGCAGACGGGTGCCGACAACGAAAATGGTGTCAGAGAAAGCCGCTTGTTTTTGGCGCTCGACGTTGTTGGTGGTGGATCCACATTCAAAATCGAAGGTGCCGTTTTGCAGCAGCGGGATACGGTTTTGTGAAGTAATCGGGATCAGTTTTACCTGCAGATCAGGCTTGTTCAGCTTTTTCTTCACGGCTTCAACGATCGCGTTGGAGTAATCCTGTGAATAACCGACCACTTTTTGCTGATTATCGTAGTAAGAAAACGGTACTGATGATTCACGGTGGCCGACAACGATCACGCCATTTTTGGCGATCTTATCCAGCGTGCTGCCTGCCGCTGGTGCTGCGTCTTCTGCGTGCGCCAGACCGGCGGACATTCCCATGACCAGCATGGCAGTGGCGAGCTTACGTAATTGCATATCCAACTCCTTTATCGTCTGCGCCAGGGACGCATTGATACCCATTGTGATGTTGTTATTGTTTGCTACTAAAACGTGCAGTCTTGTATGTGTTTGTTAACATTTAGTTTGGATGAATGTAAAGAATTTGCTGTGTTATTGTTTATTTTTGCGAAGTGCGCCGCACCATTTGGGGGCAAAAATATCTTGTTGCACTTTTCAGGTGCTACCGGCGCTCAACTTTGGTGCGACCAGGTTGCACATTCAGCCAAAACAGCGTTTGCCTTGTAGAACAAAGCAATAGACGTGCCAGAATGGTCTTTTGGAGGGGGGAAGTAGGCCTGATAAGCGTAGCGCCATCAGGCACGATGCTGCACAACTGCCGGATGGCGGCGTACCGCCTTATCCGGCCTGCATTTGATGGGGCGCTGTTTTACTTACGACGTTGGCGCAGACTCATTACCACTGCGCCAAAGCCAAACAGCGCGGTTAGCAGCCAGAGCGGCCAGTTTCCGGTACGGGCATAAGGGGTTAAGCCCGTCGTTGGCGTCACGCTGGTGGTCAGCACCTGACGGGTAAACTGCGGGATCATCGCCTGAACTTCGCCCTGTGGACCAATCACCGCCGTAATACCGTTGTTGGTGCTACGCAGCAGAGGTCGCGCCAGCTCCAGGGAACGCATACGCGCCATCTGGAAGTGCTGCCACGGGCCAATAGATTTACCAAACCATGCATCGTTAGAGATAGTCAGCAGGTAGTCCGTATCCGGGCGGAAGTTATCCCGTACCTGTTCGCCAAGAATGATTTCGTAGCAGATGGCAGCGGTCAGCTTAAAGCCGTGTGCATGCAACTGTGGCTGTACATAAGGACCGCGGCTGAACGAAGACATTGGCAGATCAAAGAATGGCGCTAGCGGGCGCAGGATAGATTCCAGCGGGACAAATTCGCCAAACGGTACCAGATGGTTTTTGTTGTAGCGGTTGCTGGAGTCGTAGCTGTATGGGCTGTCTTTACCCAGTGTGATGATGGTGTTGTAGGTGTCGTAACGATTCTGCTTGTTCAGACGCGCGTCTACAATACCGGTAATCAGCGTGCTGTTTTTCGATTTCAGCAGGTCATCCATCATGCTCAGAAAACGCTGCTGGTTAATTTCCAGGTCCGGAATAGCGGATTCTGGCCAGATGATGAGCTGTGATTTGCCCATCTCAGGCTGGGTGGCGTCGAGATAAATCTTCAGGGTGTTGAGTAACTGGCCTTCATCCCATTTGAGCGACTGCGGGATGTCACCCTGCACCATCGAGACCTGGGTGGTTTTTTCCGGCTCCAGCGTGTACCACTGGATATAACGTAGCGGGAAGGGCAGAGCGAAAAGCACCACGGCGGCAGCCAGCGGCTTCCAGTTACGCGTTACCAGTGCAAGTGCCAGCAGGCCGCTAACCATCATCAGCAGGAAGTTTATCGCCTCAACGCCCATTACCGGCGCCAGCCCTTTTAACGGACCGTCGATCTGGCTGTAGCCGAATTGCAACCACGGAAAACCGGTCAGTACCCAGCCGCGTAGAAATTCAGTGATTTGCCAGACTACCGGCGCGGCAATCGCTACACGTATCCAGGTAGTTTTCGGCCACAGACGCGCCAAAACGCCGGCAAACAGGCCAGTGTAGAGGGAAAGGTAAGCAGCAAGCAGAACCACGAGGAAGACGTTAACGGGGCCCGGCATACCGCCAAACTGCGCGATACTGACGTAAACCCAGTTGATGCCTGAGCCAAACAGTCCCAGTCCCCAGAAGTAGCCGATAGCGGCAGACTGGAGCGGACGGCGGTTGAAGGTGAGAGCCTGCAGACCCATCAGCGAAACAATCGCAGCGGGCCAGATGTCATACGGTGAGAAAGCCAGTGTCCCGCAGGCACCGAATAATAACGCCAGCAGCAGGCGAATGCGCTGGCGTTCAATTAAAGGGGCAAATGCCATGTAGTCTTAGATCCAGTTTCGGGTTTATTCGTCCAGTTTGGGCTGGGGTGAGTCGTCCGGAATTCTGACATGAACCTGAATAATACGACGGCTGTCGGCCATTGCCACTTTGAACTGGTAACCATCAATGTCGATGGTCTCTCCGCGCGCGGGCAGATGACCGAAGGCCTGCATGACCAACCCGCCAATGGTATCCACTTCTTCATCGCTGAAATGCGTGCCGAAAGCTTCGTTGAAGTCTTCAATCGGCGCCAGCGCACGAATAGTCCAGGTGTGGCGACTGAGCTGACGGAAATCAATATCGTCTTCTTCGTCGTACTCATCTTCAATTTCACCGACAATCAGTTCAAGGATGTCCTCAATGGTCACCAGACCTGAGACACCGCCAAACTCGTCGATGACGATAGCCATATGATAACGCTGGGAGCGGAACTCTTTCAGCATGCGGTCAACCCGCTTGCTTTCAGGGACGACAACCGCCTGGCGTAACACTTTCTCCATGCTGAAGGCTTCGGCATCGCTACGCATAAATGGCAGCAGATCTTTGGCCATCAGAATCCCTTCGATGTGATCCTTGTCTTCGCTAATTACCGGGAAACGCGAGTGGGCAGACTCGATAATGACATCGAGGCATTCGTCCAGAGTTTGGTTGCGTTTCAGGGTAATCATCTGGGAGCGAGGGATCATGATGTCGCGAACGCGTTGGTCCGCAATATCCATTACCCCTTCGAGCATATCGCGCGTATCTTCATCGATAAGGTCGTTTTGCCCGGAATCACGGATCAGCTCCAACAGTTCGTCGCGGTTTTTTGGTTCACCGTGGAAAAGTTGGCTCAGTAACAGGGAAAAAAATCCCTTTTTGCTGTTTAAGGTGTCACTACTGTGTGAATTGTCGTCGCTCATGGCGTCGTATGGGTTCTCATGTTAGTTAATACAAAGCGCGTCATGCGTTTACTCAGCTGTTGACGGCATGTTTTGCCTGATGGCGCTACGCTAATCAGGCCTACGAAAGGCATGAATGTAGGCCGGATTAGGCGCAAGCGCCGCCATCCGGCAAGCTACTATTCTGCAATCTTCTCGGCAATGTACGGATCCTCATAGCCCAGAGCAAGCATAATCTCTGTTTCGAGGGATTCCATCTCTTCCGCTTCATCGTCTTCAATATGGTCGTAGCCGAGTAAATGCAGGCTACCGTGCACCACCATGTGCGCCCAGTGGGCCTCAAGCGGTTTGCCTTGCTCCTGCGCTTCTTTCTCAACCACCTGACGGCAGATGATCAAATCGCCCAGCAGCGGCATCTCAATGCCCGGCGGAGCCTCAAACGGGAAAGAGAGCACGTTGGTGGATTTATCTTTCCCGCGATAGGTCAGGTTCAGGTCGTGGCTTTCCGCGTCATCGACCAGACGAATCGTCACTTCAGACTCTTCCTGAAACTGCGGGATCACCGCATCCAGCCAGCCCTGAAACTGACTTTCTGTTGGCAGACCGGATTCGTCTTCACATGCCAGCTGTAAATCGAGGATAACCTGACTCATTTTTGTTCCTGCTCCTGAGCTTCGCGCTTGCGTTCTGCAGCCTGCTCGGCTTTGCGTTTCTGTTCTGCTTCTTCCCAGGCTTCATACGCCGTGACGATACGGGCAACCACCGGGTGGCGCACCACGTCTTCGCTATGGAAGAAATTAAAACTAATTTCGTCGACTTCAGCCAACACTTCAATGGCATGACGCAGACCGGATTTGGTGCTACGCGGCAGGTCAATCTGGGTGATATCGCCAGTGATGACCGCTTTGGAGTTAAAGCCGATACGGGTCAGGAACATTTTCATCTGTTCGATGGTGGTGTTCTGGCTTTCATCAAGAATGATGAACGCATCGTTCAACGTACGACCGCGCATGTAGGCCAGGGGCGCAACTTCAATGACGTTACGCTCAATCAGCTTTTCAACCTTTTCAAAGCCGAGCATTTCGAAAAGCGCGTCATACAGCGGTCGTAAATACGGATCGACTTTCTGGCTGAGATCTCCTGGCAGGAATCCCAGTTTTTCGCCCGCTTCCACTGCCGGACGGGTCAGCAGAATGCGACGGATCTCCTGACGCTCAAGCGCATCAACCGCAGCGGCAACCGCGAGATACGTTTTACCCGTACCCGCAGGGCCAACGCCAAATGTAATGTCGTGGTCGAGGATATTCGCAATGTACTGTGCCTGGTTCGGCGTGCGCGGCTTAATTACTCCACGCTTGGTTTTGATGTTCACCGCTTTGCCAAATTCAGGCACGCTGTCTGCGCTTTGCTCAAGCACACGCGCTTCTTTGATCGCCAGATGAATTTGTTCAGGCTCGATGTCCTGCGTCTGACCGCGCATTGGGGCGGTATCGACGTACAGGCTACGTAAAATATCTGCCGCAGCGGTGACGCAAATTGGACGACCGGTCAGTTTAAAGTGGTTATCACGGCGGTTAATTTCGATGCCGAGGCGACGTTCCAGCTGTTTGATGTTGTCATCAAATGGGCCGCAAAGGCTCAACAGGCGGGCGTTGTCTGCGGGTTCAAGGGTGATTTCGCGAGTGTCTATGTTCAAACTGTTCCTCTTATGCATGTCTCGCCGGACGCTGAACATTTACCGGCATCTAAGGAAATTATTCACGCCATGGGGGAAAGGCGCAAGCATTGCAGCAAATATGGGGATGATAGGGCAGATTACAAGACCCGCCGGGACAGCGAGCCCAGGATTGTAGGCCCGATAAGTGTAGCAGTATCGGGCCTTTTTTACGTTTTTCAGCAGGATTAAGGCTGATAAATACCGACGCCCAGATCGTTTTCTTTGCGGGTACGCGCAATGACCGATTCAGGGGATTCTGCGATACGCAGACCCATTTCGTCCTCGGTACGCACCACTTTACCGCGCAGGGAGTTAGTCCAGACATCGGTAATTTCTACGTCTACGAACTTACCGACCATATCCGGGGTGCCTTCAAAGTTCACCACACGGTTATTTTCGGTACGGCCTGACAGTTCCATGATGCTCTTACGCGATGTGCCTTCAACCAGAATGCGCTGGGTCGTGCCGACCATACGGCGGCTCCAGGCCATAGCTTGCTGGTTGATACGCTCCTGTAGAATGTACAGACGCTGTTTCTTCTCTTCTTCCGGTACGTCGTCAACCATATCGGCGGCAGGGGTGCCAGGACGCGCAGAGAAAATAAAGCTGTAGCTCATGTCAAAATTGACGTCAGCAATCAGCTTCATGGTCTGCTCGAAATCCTGCGTGGTCTCACCCGGGAAGCCAACGATGAAGTCGGAGCTAATCTGGATATCCGGACGCGCAGCGCGCAGTTTGCGGATGATCGCTTTGTATTCCAGCGCGGTATGGGTACGCCCCATCAGGTTCAGTACGCGGTCTGAACCGCTCTGTACCGGCAGATGCAGGAAGCTCACCAACTCTGGCGTATCGCGATAAACTTCAACGATATCATCGGTGAATTCGATCGGATGGCTGGTGGTGAAGCGGATACGATCAATACCGTCGATCGCTGCGACCAGACGTAACAGATCGGCAAAAGATCCGATCGTGCCGTCGTAGTTCTCACCACGCCAGGCGTTCACGTTTTGCCCCAGCAGGTTCACTTCACGCACGCCTTGGGCTGCAAGCTGGGCGATTTCAAACAGAATATCATCCGCCGGACGGCTGACTTCCTCACCGCGGGTGTAGGGCACCACGCAGTAAGTACAATATTTATTACAACCTTCCATGATGGACACAAACGCGCTTGGACCTTCAGCACGCGGTTCTGGCAGGCGGTCGAACTTTTCGATCTCCGGGAAACTGATATCAACCACCGGGCTACGGGTCGTGCTTCCACGCACTTTGTTGATCATTTCCGGCAGGCGGTGCAGCGTTTGCGGCCCAAAAATAATATCGACGTAATGCGCGCGCTGGCGAATATGATCGCCTTCCTGAGACGCAACACAGCCACCGACCCCAATGATGAGCTTGGGGTTTTTCTCTTTTAACAGTTTCCAGCGGCCCAGTTGATGGAACACTTTTTCCTGAGCCTTCTCACGGATTGAGCAGGTATTCAGCAGCAGCACATCCGCTTCTTCCGCCACGTCAGTCAGTTGATACCCATGAGTGGCATCCAGCAGATCGGCCATCTTCGATGAATCGTATTCGTTCATCTGACAGCCCCAGGTTTTAATATGGAGTTTTTTGGTCATCGACTTGCTCTTGCGAAATTGTGGCTGAAATGCAGGGCGCATAGTGTACTGCTTTGGCGCGGTTGTGACCAGTATGACGGATGTCAGCCTCAAGGGGTAAAAAATCCTGTAAACTTACACAATACATGTAACTGGATAATTGACCATGACAAATCAACCAACGGAAATTGCCATTGTCGGCGGGGGGATGGTCGGCGGCGCGCTGGCGCTTGGACTGGCGCAGCATGGATTTACGGTAACGGTCATTGAGCATGCCGTTCCCGCGCCGTTTGTGGCTGACGGACAGCCTGATGTCAGAATTTCTGCCATTAGTTCCGCGTCGGTGTCGTTGCTAAAAGGGCTGGGCGTCTGGGATACGGTGCAGGGGATGCGCAGCCATCCTTATCGTCGACTGGAAACGTGGGAGTGGGAAAATGCCCATGTGATGTTTGATGCCGCCGAGCTTAAGCTGCCTCTGTTGGGCTATATGGTGGAAAACACGGTCCTGCAACAGGCGCTCTGGCAGGCGCTGGAAGCTCACCCCAAAGTCACGCTGCGCGTACCGACGTCCCTGATTTCTTTGCATCAACATAACGATCGACATGAGCTTGAGCTGGCAGGTGGCGAAACCATCAGCGCGAAGCTGGTCATCGGCGCCGATGGTGCCAACTCTCAGGTGCGAAAAATGGCCGGGATTGGTATCCATGCCTGGCAGTACGCGCAGTCCTGTATGTTGATAACCGTGCAATGCGAAAATTCACCGGGAGACAGCACCTGGCAGCAATTTACGCCTGACGGCCCGCGCGCGTTTTTACCGCTGTTTGATAACTGGGCCTCGTTGGTGTGGTACGACTCACCGGCTCGCATCCGCCAATTGCAAGCGCTGAATATGCCGCAATTGCAGTCGGAGATTGCTAAACATTTTCCATCGCGACTCGGTAAGGTGATGCCAGTGGCTGCGGGGGCGTTCCCGCTTACGCGTCGTCATGCGCTGCAATATGTGCAACCGGGGCTGGCGCTGGTAGGTGATGCCGCGCATACCATTCATCCGCTGGCGGGGCAGGGCGTTAATCTGGGCTTTCGTGATGTCGATGCGTTGATTGATGTGCTGGTGAACGCGCGCAGCTACGGTGAATCCTGGGCCAGTCAGCCGGTGCTCAAGCGCTATCAGAATCGCCGTATGACTGACAATTTCATCATGCAAAGCGGTATGGATCTGTTCTATGCCGGATTCAGCAATAACCTGCAGCCGCTGCGCATCATGCGTAATCTCGGGCTCATGGCCGCAGAGCGCGCTGGCGTACTGAAACGTCAGGCACTGAAGTATGCGTTAGGGTTGTAATTCAGGCAGGCCTACGGGGAAAATACGTAGGCCTGATAAGCGGAGCGCCATCAGGCGATAAATGCAGAAAAGCAAAAAGCTCGCCGAAGCGAGCTTTTTTAATATGGCTGGGGTACGAGGATTCGAACCTCGGAATGCTGGTATCAGAAACCAGAGCCTTACCGCTTGGCGATACCCCAACGGGTGCACCCACAGAGTGGACGACTTTTTAATATGGCTGGGGTACGAGGATTCGAACCTCGGAATGCTGGTATCAGAAACCAGAGCCTTACCGCTTGGCGATACCCCAACAATTTTTTGGATTTACCGAACGAGTCGATACGTCCTTAATATGGTGGCTACGACGGGATTCGAACCTGTGACCCCATCATTATGAGTGATGTGCTCTAACCAGCTGAGCTACGTAGCCAAATACTAACATTTTCTTCGATGGCTGGGGTACCTGGATTCGAACCAGGGAATGCCGGTATCAAAAACCGGTGCCTTACCGCTTGGCGATACCCCAATGACCGTTGCGGTGAACCGCTATATCGAAGAAAAAAATGGCTGGGGTACCTGGATTCGAACCAGGGAATGCCGGTATCAAAAACCGGTGCCTTACCGCTTGGCGATACCCCATCCGTGCAACGCTTACGGGTGAATGGTGCGGGAGGCGAGACTTGAACTCGCACACCTTGCGGCGCCAGAACCTAAATCTGGTGCGTCTACCAATTTCGCCACTCCCGCAAAAAAGATGGTGGCTACGACGGGATTCGAACCTGTGACCCCATCATTATGAGTGATGTGCTCTAACCAGCTGAGCTACGTAGCCATCTTTTTTTCGCGTAACCTTATCGGCGTTGCGGGGCGCATTATGCGTATTGAGCCTTGAAGCGTCAACCCCTTTTTCATTGAAAATAGCTGGAATGTGACTGTTTGGTTAGGTTGCGAACAGCATGACGCAATATTCGGCAATTATTAGTTATTAATTGTTTTTTTGCACAGAAAACAAACATAAAAAAAGAGCCCCGCAGGGCTCTTATCTAAGGATTAACTTATTTATAAGCGGACTGGTGTACGCCAACGGCACGGCCAGATGGATCGTTCATGGTTTTAAACGCCTCATCCCATTCGATCGCCTTGGCAGAAGAACAGGCAACCGACGGCCCGCCAGGCACGCATTCGGCAGCGCTTGCTACCGGGAACAACTCTTCGAAAATCTCACGGTACAAATACGCTTCTTTTGACGATGGCGTGTTGTACGGGAAACGGAAGCTGGCGGTTTCCAGTTGTTGGTCTGAAACTTGTTCTGCAGCCACCTCTTTCAGCGTGTCAATCCAGCTGTAACCGACACCGTCAGAGAACTGCTCTTTCTGACGCCATGCGACGCTTGCCGGCAGGTAGGACTCAAAACATTCGCGCAGAACGTGTTTTTCCATTTTGCCGTTGCCGCACATTTTGTCCTGCGGGTTGATGCGCATCGCCACATCAAGGAATTTCTTATCCAGGAAGGGCACGCGAGCTTCTACACCCCAGGCCGACATGGCTTTGTTGGCACGGGCGCAGTCGAACATATGCAGCGCTTGCAGCTTGCGCACGGTTTCTTCGTGCAGTTCTTTTGCATCTGGCGCTTTGTGGAAATAGAGATAGCCGCCAAACACTTCGTCCGAACCTTCACCCGACAACACCATTTTAATGCCCATCGCTTTAATTTTACGCGACATTAAGTACATTGGCGTCGAGGCGCGAATCGTCGTGACATCGTAAGTTTCGATGTGGTAAATCACGTCGCGGATCGCATCCAGACCTTCCTGCACGGTGAAGTGGATCTCATGGTGCACGGTCCCCAGATGGTTCGCCACCTCTTGCGCAGCTTTCAGATCCGGAGCGCCTTCCAGGCCGACGGCGAAGGAGTGCAGCTGTGGCCACCAGGCTTCGCTACGTTCCTGATCTTCAACACGGCGTGCCGCGTATTTTTTAGTTATCGCGGAAATGACGGATGAATCCAGACCGCCGGACAGCAGTACGCCATAAGGAACATCTGACATCAGGTGGCTTTTCACCGCATCTTCCAGCGCCTGGCGCAGCTCGTTTTTATCGGTAACGTTGTCTTTGACTGCATCGTATTCAAACCAGTCGCGCTGGTAGTACTGACGAATTTCACCGTCTTTACTCCACAAATAGCTACCGGCCGGGAATTCTTTGATTGTGCGGCAGACAGGAACCAGCGCTTTCATTTCAGACGCAACGTAGAAGTTACCGTGCTCGTCGTAACCCATATACAGCGGGATGATCCCGATATGATCACGACCGATCAGGTAGGCGTCCTGCTCGCTGTCGTACAGGGCAAAAGCAAACATGCCTTGCAGGTCATCGAGGAACGCGGGTCCTTTTTCCTGATACAGCGCGAGGATAACTTCGCAGTCGGAACCGGTCTGGAACTGGTAGCGATCGCCGTATTCAGCACGCAGTGTCTGGTGGTTATAAATTTCACCGTTAACCGCCAGGATATGTGTCTTCTTCATGTTGTACAGCGGCTGAGCACCGGCATTGACGTCGACGATGGACAGACGTTCGTGCGCCAGAATGGCGTTATCACAGGCGTAAATACCTGACCAGTCCGGGCCGCGGTGGCGCATCAGACGAGACAGTTCCAGGGCTTTTTTACGCAGTTCAACTGCGTCAGTTTTAATATCGAATACGCCAAAAATAGAACACATAACCTTCTCCGTTAACCTGTTGCGTGATGCTTTTTATGTTTGCTTGATAAAGAAAATGCCGCAAAGCTGGAGAGGGCGCAAGCGAATTACGGGTCAGAAAATAAAAAACGCAATGGTCATTGTGGATTGATGAAAAAAGAATATGTAATGAGCGCTATTATTGATGAATCAGCAGTGAAATGGTGATTTTATTGAATGGATGTCTTTTTCAGGCCGGATAACTTGCAGATGTTGTTATCCGGCTAAAGAGATTAAATGACGTCTATTTCAGCAACGGACGGGTAAATCCAGCTTGGTCTGAACGGCATGTTGTCAATATCATCAAGCTTGGAAACGCCAGACAGTACCAGGATAGTTTCCAGACCCGCCTGAAAACCTGCCAGAATATCGGTACGCAGGTTGTCACCAACGATAACGGTTTCTTCCGAGTGTGCCTGCATTTTGTTGAGCGCCGCGCGAATAATCCACGGGCTGGGTTTGCCGACATAAAACGGTTTACGGCCTGAGATCTTCTCAATACCGGCACAGAGTGCTCCACAGGCGGGATAAAAGCCGCGACCGTGGGTATCCGGGTTAGTGGCGATAAAACGAGCGCCGTTGGCGACAAAATACGCCGCTTTATGCATCATGTCCCAGTTATAGGAACGTGTCTCGCCAACAATCACAAAATCGGGGTTCACGTCGGTAATGGTAAATCCAGCTTTATACAGTTCGTGTATTAACGCGCCTTCACCCACCACGTAGGCCTTTTTTCCTTCCTGGCGACGAAGAAAATCAGCGGTAGCCATCGCGGAAGTATAAAAGACGCTATCAGGGACATTCACACCCGCGGTGGCGAAGCGGTTTGCCAGATCTTGCCCGGTCTGCGAAGGGTAGTTAGTCAGCAGGACTAACGGCAGGCCTTTTTCCAGGATCCCAGTCAGAAATTCTGCCGCACCCGGTACAGCAACATTGTCGTGCATCAGCACGCCGTCGATATCACAAATTACATTCTTAATGGCCATGGACAATCCGACATTAAAAAAAGAAGGCATTACTATACACAAAATACACTACATCATTCGAGTTGCATCAAGGCGGCAAGTCTGCGAACCCCTGGAGCTTACTGAAGTAAGTGACCGGGGTGAGCAGATGCAGCTCGAAGGATGACGTGTATTAGTTTTCCAGCAAACGTTGCAGCAGTGTACCGTTGAGCATTGCGCGCTTCACCAGCGCAAAGGCGCCAATGGCGGAGCGGTGATCCAGCGTGGACCGAACCACCGGTAAATTATGGCGAAACGCCTTTAACGCCTGCGTGTTGATACAGCTTTCTATTGCAGGCAGCAGCACCTTATCCGCCTCGGTAATTTCGCCCGCAATGACGATTTTTTGCGGGTTAAACAGGTTGATGGCAATGGCGATAGTTTTACCCAGGTGGCGACCAACGTGCTCAATAACTTCTGCTGCCAGATTATCGCCTTTATTTGCTGCCTTACAGATGGCTTTGATGCTGCAATCATCCAGCGTGAGTCGACTTGGATAACCCTGCTTCAGTAAGTTTTGCACGCGATGTTCAATAGAAGCATTGGCGGCAATGGTTTCCAGGCAGCCGAAATTACCGCAGTGACAGCGCTCACCCAGCGGCTCTACCTGAATATGACCAATCTCGCCGACGTTGCCATTGCGACCGATGAAAATTCGGCCATTGGAGATGATACCCGCGCCGGTTCCGCGGTGCACTCGCACCAAAATGGAGTCTTCGCAATCCTGGCTTGCCCCGAAATAGTGCTCAGCCAGCGCCAGGCTGCGAATATCATGACCAACAAAGCAGGTGACTTTGAAGCGTTTTTCGAGCGCTTCGACCAGTCCCCAGTTTTCGACCTGAATGTGTGGCATATAGCGGATGACACCGCTTTCAGGGTCGACAAGGCCTGGCAGGATGACAGAAATTGCGATCAGCTCACGGATTTTCCGCTGGCAGCTCTCAATAAAGATGGCAATGGTGTTGAGCAGCGCATATTCCAGCGTTTCCTGGGTGCGCTCCGGGAGGGGGTAATGCTCTTCAGCAACCACTTTACTGCTCATATCATAGAGTGTGAGCGTCGTATCATGGCGACCCAGGCGTACGCCGATGGCATGGAAATTGCGGGTTTCTGTGACGATAGAGATAGCGCGGCGGCCCCCGGTGGAGGCCTGCTGATCGACTTCTTTGATCAGCCCGCGTTCGATCAACTGACGCGTAATTTTGGTTACGCTGGCGGGGGCAAGCTGGCTTTGCTCGGCAATTTGAATTCGCGAGATTGGCCCATGCTGGTCAATCAGGCGATAAACCGCCGCGCTGTTAAGCTGTTTTACGAGATCAACATTACCTATTTGAGCTTGTCCGCCTGGTGTCATTCTTTCTCTTACTCAGTAACGACCTCGTTGCCATTAACGATGGTCTTGATAATTTTAAAGTCGTGCGTGAACGCAGTCAGGTTGGCTACTTTGCCTGGCGCGATGCTGCCGAGTTGTTTGTCGACGCCGATGGCGCGAGCAGGGTAGAGCGTTGCCATGCGTAAGACTTCGTCGAGGGCGATATTTGCATGCTCGACCAGATTGCGTACGCCTTCAATCATGGTTAATGATGAACCGCTCAACGTGCCGTTCTCATCAACACACAGTCCATTGCGGTAGTATATTGTTTTACCAGCGAAAATGAACTGTTCAATGTTTGCACCTGCTGGCGCGGTCGCGTCAGTAACCAGGCACAGCTTGTCGCCTTTCAGGCGCTTAGCATTACGAATGTTAACGTAGTCAACGTGCAGGCCATCGGCGATGATACCGCAGTAGATATCGGCTTCATCCAAAATAGCGCCCGCCAGACCGGGTTCGCGGCCGGTAATGTACGGCATCGCGTTGAACAGGTGCGTTGCAAAGGTAATACCTGCACGGAATCCGATTTTTGCTTCTTTTACCGTTGCATTGGAATGACCCGCAGAAACCACGATACCCGCATTCACCAGTTTGGTGATGACCTCTACCGGGACCATTTCTGGTGCCAGTGTGACTTTGGTGATCACATCCGCATTATCGCACAGGAAATCAACCAGTGCAGCGTCCGGCTGACGGACAAATCCCGGATTATGGGTGCCTTTTTTAACAAGATTCAGCCACGGGCCTTCAAGATGAAGTCCTAATGCCTGATTCGGGTGTTTCGCCAGGTATTCACGCATCACGCGAACACCTTGTTTCATCAGGTCATCGCTGGTGGTGATAAGCGTTGGCAAATAGTTGGTGCAGCCAGATTTTTCATTGGCTTTTTGCATGATTTCCAGCGTTTCAACGGTTACGGCTTCTGCCGTATCGTTAAACTGCACGCCACCGCAGCCGTTCAGCTGTACATCAATAAAACCGGGGGAAACAATGGCCCCATTCAGTGAGCGCTGTTCAATCCCTGACGGTAATTCAGCCAGTGGGCAAACGCTGTCGATCAGGCCATTGGCGACAACAATCGCATGGTCATCAAGAATTTCGTGACCGGTAAAGATCCGGCCCTGGGTTAAAGCATACATTCCGACCCCCGATTTCAAAAAAATGCCGCCCTGCAACTTATCGACAGGGCGGAGACATCAATTACAGACCTTTAATATTTTCCGCTTCTAACTCGTTGAAGTATTTCAGCGTCTTCACTTTCAGTTCCATGGTGGAAGGCTCATCGCAGACCACAACGGCTTTTGGATGCAACTGCAGGCAGCTGATGGTCCACATGTGGTTAACGTTGCCTTCAACGGCGGCTTGCAGCGCCTGTGCTTTCTGGTGGCCCAGAACCAGGATCATCACTTCTTCAGCATCCAGCAGGGTGCCCACGCCAACGGTCAGCGCATATTTAGGCACCTGGCTTACGTCGCCGTCAAAGAAGCGTGAGTTAGCAACACGTGTGTCGTGAGTCAGCGTTTTAATGCGGGTACGGGAAGCCAAAGAGGAAGCTGGCTCGTTGAACGCGATGTGACCATCGTTGCCTACACCGCCCATAAACAGGTGGATTTTACCGTAAGAACGGATTTTTTCTTCATACTGACGGCATTCTGCATCAATATCCGGCGCGTTACCATTGAGGAGGTTGATGTTTTCTGCTGGAATATCAACGTGATCAAAGAAATTGCGGTGCATAAAGCTGTGGTAGCTTTCCGGATGCTCTTTCGGCAGGCCAACATATTCGTCCATGTTGAACGTAACAACATGCTTGAAGCTCACCTGGCCCGCTTTGTGCATTTCAACCAATGCTTTATAAGCTGTCAGCGGAGTACCACCAGTCGGCAGGCCCAGAACGAACGGACGATCTGCCGTTGGTTTGAACGCGTTAATACGGTTAACGATATGGCGAGCAGCCCATTTGCCGACTTGTTCAGCGGTATTCAGGGGGATCAGTCTCATTCTTCACCTCAAAAGTAAAAGTAAGCAGTTGGCGGATTGAGTCTCTGTGCAGTAATAAGCGTAACCTGGTTTTGCATCGGTAAGGATCAATCCGTTTCGATTTTTTGAATGATAAAATAAGTTTTCGTAGTTAGCCAGTGAAAGGGAGGGTTAATAACGATATTTGGTGACTGAAATCACAAAAAACACGCGTTTAATTTGCGATACGAATTAATTTTTCACACACTCTGAATGTAGATGAATGGTTAATATCGTTGTTCCAGAATCTTGCTGTCAGGAATGGTCGCACAATAAAAATATGGCTTCAAAGAAGCCTAATCGGGGTCTCGTAGGGGGAATAAAATGAATATTTTAGGTTTTTTCCAGCGGCTGGGTAGGGCGTTACAGCTCCCCATCGCTGTGCTGCCAGTCGCGGCACTGCTGCTGCGATTCGGCCAACCAGATTTACTTAACGTACCCTTCATCGCGCAAGCGGGTGGGGCTATCTTTGATAACCTCGCGTTAATTTTTGCGATCGGTGTTGCTTCCAGCTGGTCAAAAGACAGCGCAGGTGCAGCAGCGCTGGCAGGTGCGGTCGGTTATTTCATATTGACCAAAGCAATGGTTACCATTAACCCTGCAATCAATATGGGCGTGCTGGCTGGTATCATCACCGGTCTGGTCGGCGGTGCCGTGTATAACCGCTGGTCTGGTATCAAACTGCCTGACTTCCTGAGCTTCTTTGGCGGCAAACGCTTTGTGCCGATCGCCACTGGCTTCTTCTGTCTGGTGCTGGCTGCTATCTTCGGTTACGTATGGCCGCCGGTACAGAACGCCATCCATGCGGGTGGTGAGTGGATCGTGGGCGCTGGTGCGCTGGGTTCCGGTATCTTTGGTTTCATCAACCGTCTGCTGATCCCAACCGGTCTGCATCAGGTGCTGAACACCATCGCCTGGTTCCAGATTGGCGAATTTACTAACGCTGCAGGTACCGTATTCCACGGTGACATCAACCGCTTCTACGCGGGTGACGGCACTGCGGGTATGTTCATGTCTGGCTTCTTCCCAATCATGATGTTTGGTCTGCCGGGTGCGGCGCTGGCAATGTACTTCGCGGCTCCGAAAGCACGTCGTCCGATGGTTGGCGGTATGCTGCTGTCCGTTGCGATCACCGCGTTCCTGACCGGTGTTACCGAGCCGCTGGAATTCCTGTTCATGTTCCTGGCTCCACTGCTGTACCTCCTGCACGCACTGTTAACGGGTATCAGCCTGTTCGTTGCAACACTGCTGGGGATCCACGCAGGCTTCTCCTTCTCCGCAGGTGCTATCGACTACGTGTTGATGTACAACCTGCCAGCAGCAAGTAAGAACGTCTGGATGCTGGTGGTGATGGGGCTGGTGTTCTTCGTTATCTACTTTGTGCTGTTCAGCGCGGTTATCCGTATGTTTAACCTGAAAACGCCGGGCCGCGAAGATAAAGAAGACGATATCGTTACTGAAGAAGCCAACAGCAACACTGAAGAAGGTTTGGCTCAACTGGCAACCAACTACATTGCAGCGGTTGGCGGTACTGATAACCTGAAAGCGATTGATGCCTGTATCACTCGTCTGCGTCTGACCGTTGCCGACTCCGGTCGCGTAAACGATGCGATGTGTAAGCGTTTAGGTGCATCTGGAGTAGTTAAGCTGAACAAGCAAACTATCCAGGTCATCGTGGGTGCGAAAGCCGAATCCATCGGCGACGAAATGAAGAAAGTTGTCGCGCGTGGCCCGGTGGCAGCAGCATCTGGTGAAAGTGCACCAGCAGCAGCGGCCCCAGTAGCAAAACCGCAGGCTGTAGCGAATGCAGTCACCGTTGAAGCGCTGGTTTCTCCTATTACTGGTGACGTAGTTGCGCTGGAACAGGTTCCTGATGAAGCCTTCGCCAGCAAAGCAGTAGGCGACGGCGTGGCAGTGAAACCAACGGATAAAATCGTGGTTGCTCCGGCTGCGGGCACCATCGTGAAAATCTTCAACACTAACCATGCGTTCTGCCTGGAAACTGTTAAAGGCGCGGAAATCGTGGTCCATATGGGCATCGATACCGTAGCGCTGGAAGGCAAAGGCTTTAAGCGTCTGGTTGAAGAAGGTGCGGAAGTTACGGCAGGCCAACCGATTCTGGAAATGGATCTGGAGTTCCTGAACGCTAACGCACGTTCGATGATAAGCCCGGTTGTGTGCAGCAACAGCGATGATTTCGGCGCTCTGGTTATTAAAGCCGAAGGTCATGTGGTTGCCGGTCAAACACCACTGTATGAGATTAAAGGTAAATAACTGCTCCTGAGTAAAGTGAGTTAAGTGCCTTAAGCGGCGGGGGATATTCCTCCGCCGCTTTTTTTTGCAGCAAATGCCCTCATATATCCTGTTGAAACACCTTTTTTGTGCAACTAATAGTTGTCTCCTGACGTCGCTTATAAGATCATACTCCGTTATACGTTGTTTACGCTTTGAGGAATCCACGATGAGTGAGGCTGAAGCCCGCCCGAGTAACTTTATTCGTCAGATCATCGATGAAGATCTGGCCAGTGGTAAGCACACCACTATCCATACCCGTTTTCCGCCGGAGCCAAATGGCTATCTGCACATTGGCCACGCGAAATCCATTTGTCTGAACTTTGGCATTGCGCAAGATTACCAGGGCCAGTGCAACCTGCGTTTTGATGATACGAACCCGGTTAAAGAAGATATCGAGTACGTTGAGTCGATTAAAAACGACGTTGAATGGTTAGGTTTCCACTGGACTGGCGATATTCGCTACTCTTCGGATTACTTCGATCAGCTTCACGCCTATGCGGTAGAGCTCATTAATAAAGGCCTGGCGTACGTTGACGAACTGTCAGCGGACGAAATCCGTGAATACCGCGGCACGCTGACTCAGCCTGGCAAAAATAGCCCGTACCGCGATCGTAGCGTCGAAGAGAACCTGGCGCTGTTCGAAAAAATGCGTACCGGTGGCTTTGAAGAAGGTAAAGCCTGCCTGCGCGCGAAAATCGATATGGCGTCGCCGTTTATCGTGATGCGCGATCCGGTGCTGTACCGCATTAAGTTCGCCGAACACCACCAGACCGGCAACAAGTGGTGCATCTACCCGATGTACGACTTTACCCACTGCATCAGCGATGCGCTGGAAGGCATTACGCATTCCCTGTGTACGCTGGAGTTCCAGGATAACCGTCGTCTGTACGACTGGGTTCTGGACAACATCACCATTCCGGTTCATCCGCGTCAGTACGAATTCTCGCGCCTGAATCTGGAATATACCGTGATGTCCAAGCGCAAGCTGAACCTGCTGGTGACCGACAAGCACGTTGAAGGCTGGGACGATCCGCGTATGCCGACGATTTCTGGCCTGCGTCGTCGCGGTTACACCGCTGCCGCGATCCGTGAGTTCTGCAAACGCATTGGCGTGACCAAGCAAGACAACACCATTGAGATCGCTTCTCTGGAATCCTGTATCCGCGAAGATCTGAACGAAAACGCCCCGCGCGCGATGGCGGTTATCGATCCGGTTAAACTGGTTATCGAAAACTATCCGCAGGGCGAAAGCGAATTGGTCACCATGCCTAACCATCCGAACAAACCGGAAATGGGCAGCCGCGAAGTGCCATTTAGCGGTGAAATTTGGATCGATCGCGCAGACTTCCGTGAAGAAGCGAACAAGCAGTACAAGCGTCTGGTGATGGGCAAAGAAGTACGTCTGCGTAATGCTTATGTGATCAAAGCCGAACGTGTTGAGAAAGATGCGGAAGGGAATATCACCACCATTTTCTGCACCTACGATGCCGACACCCTGAGCAAAGACCCGGCCGATGGTCGTAAAGTCAAAGGCGTTATTCACTGGGTGAGCGCGTCCCATGCGCTGCCGATTGAAATCCGCTTGTACGATCGTCTGTTTAGCGTGCCAAATCCAGGCGCGGCGGAAGACTTCCTGTCCGTTATTAACCCGGAATCGCTGGTCATTAAGCAGGGTTACGGTGAGCCGTCGCTGAAGGCAGCGGTTGCAGGTAAAGCGTTCCAGTTTGAGCGTGAAGGTTACTTCTGCCTGGACAGTCGTTATGCAACGGCTGACAAGCTGGTGTTTAACCGTACCGTTGGTCTACGTGATACGTGGGCTAAAGCGGGCGAATAAGCCGCAACACATCCTCTCTAAACGCCGCTTCATGCGGCGTTTTTTTTCGCAAAAAAAACGTGTTCCAGGCTCCGTTTGCGGAGCGAATTAATTACATATCCGTAATAATGGGCTGGGCGAATGTTTTTACGTTTAAATAACTTACCTCAATATGAAATGGGCTGAAACCGATTTCATCTCCATGGAAAACAAGCGATTTTTTAATTTTTTCAACGCTTTTTTATCTTCCGATGAAAATGTAACAGAAAGCAATCAAATATGTGCGGTTGCTCATACTATTACATACTCGTTACAGAAAGAGATTGATAATTCGCGTCGCGAAAAATAGTCTATTCATTGTAGTCACTGAGGTTTTCTTAGCGCTACTTTTTTATTTTTTGTTTTTTCGCTGTCCGCTTTTGTCGGCAGCATTTTATACGTCAAAGAGGATTAACATATGCGTACGTTTAGTGGCAAACGTAGTACGCTGGCGCTGGCTATCGCCGGTATCACAGCAATGTCGGGTTTTTTTGTCGCTCCGCAGGTACACGCCGAAGGATTTATTGATGACTCAACCTTAACAGGTGGCATCTATTACTGGCAGCGTGAGCGTGACCGTAAAGATGTGACCGATCATGACAAATATAAAACCAACCTTTCTCACTCCACCTGGAACGCTAACCTCGACTTCCAGTCCGGTTATGCGGCCGATATGTTTGGTATTGATATCGCGGCATTTACCGCTATTGAAATGAACGAAAGTAGCGAAAGCGGCCATCCAAACGAAATCGCATTCTCTTCCAAAAATAAAGGCTATGACGAGGATTACTCCGGCGATAAGAGCGGGATTAGCCTTTATAAAGCAGCAGCTAAATTTAAATACGGCCCAACCTGGGCGCGCGCTGGTTACATTCAACCAACCGGGCAGACTCTGCTGGCACCGCACTGGAGTTTTATGCCAGGTACCTATCAGGGAGCTGAAGCCGGTGCCAACTTCGATTACGGTGATGCTGGCGCACTGAGTTTCTCCTATATGTGGGCTAACGAATATAAAGCACCGTGGCACACCGAAGTCGATAAATTCTATCAGGCTGATAAAAAGACCAGCGTTGATTACCTGCACTCAATTGGCGCGAAATATGACTTCAAAAATAACCTGTTGCTGGAAGCGGCATTTGGTCAGTCTGAAGGTTACGTCGATCAGTACTTCGCAAAAGCCAGCTACAAATTCGATTTAGGCGGTAACCCATTTACCACCAGCTACCAGTTCTACGGTGCACGCGACAAGGTTGATGATCGTACCGTGAACGATATTTATGATGGCACTGCCTGGTTGCAGGCGTTGACCTTTGGCTACAAAGTGGCAGAAGTCGTCGACCTTCGTCTGGAAGGGACCTGGGTTAAAGCGGACGGCCAGCAGGGTTACTTCCTGCAGCGTATGACCCCAACCTACGCCTCTTCAAACGGTCGTCTGGATGTCTGGTGGGATAACCGTTCTGACTTCAACGCCAACGGTGAAAAGGCAGTCTTCTTCGGCGCAATGTATGACCTGAAGAACTGGAATCTGCCGGGCTGGGCGGTAGGCGCGTCCTACGTTTACGCATGGGATGCTAAGCCATCAACCTGGCAGCTCAACCCGGATGCGTACTACGACAAAAACCGGACTATCGAAGAATCTTCTTACAGCCTGGATGCGGTCTACACCCTGCAGGAAGGTCGTGCGAAGGGCACCATGTTTAAGCTGCACTTCACTCAGTACGACAACCATTCAGACATTCCGAGCTGGGGCGGTGGCTACGGCAACATGTTCCAGGATGAGCGCGACGTGAAGTTCATCGTTATTGCTCCGTTCACCATCTTCTAATGCCAACAGCGGCAGGCCGGGTGCCTGCCGCCTCGTTGAGGAAAGTGCTATGAAAAAACTGATACTCATCGCCGTTATGGCATCAGGGCTGGTGGCGTGTGCGCAATCTCCTGCGCCGAAAGAGGACAGCCGTCTGAAAGAAGCCTACAGCGCGTGTATTAATACCGCGCAGGGATCGCCGGAGAAAATTGAAGCCTGCCAAAGCGTGTTGAATGTGCTGAAGAAAGAAAAACAGCACCAACAGTTTGCCAATGAAGAAAGCGTACGCGTGCTGGATTATCAGCAGTGTATCCAGGCCACGCGCACGGGTAACGGTCAGTCCGTCAATGCTGATTGTGACAAGGTCTGGCAGGAAATACGCAGTAAGAATACTGCGCAGTAAATCGAAAAATGAAAATACAACGGGCGGAGAATTCTCCGCCCGTTTGCATGTCAGAGTTTCTGTTCGGCCGGTTGATAATGACGACTCAGGCGGACAAACAACATTGCCGTGGCGGCGAGTCCGCAAAGTGCCGCGCACATCAGCCACCATCCCGGCGAGCTTTTATCTCCGGTTAGCTGGACCAGCGCCGTGGATATGACGGGTGTCAGACCGCCAAAAATCGCCGTAGCCAGACTGAAGGCCAGTGAAAAACCCACCGTACGGACATAGACAGGCATCACCTCGGTGAGTGCCGCGACCATTGCCCCATTGTACATACCAAAAAAGAACGAGAACCAAAGCAGGACCAACGTCATGCGCATAAAATCTGGCGCGGCGGTGAGCCAGTGCATGACCGGCCAGGTGGTGAGCAGTGCGAGTAGGGTAATCCCCATCAACACCGGACGACGACCAATTCGGTCAGAAATCGCTCCGCCAATCGGCAGCCAGATAAAGTTAGAAATACCGACCAGCATGGTGACGATCAGGCTGTCGCGAGCGCTCAGATGGAGTACAGCCCTGCCATAGGTCGGGGTATAGACGGTAATAAAGTAAAACGTCGTTGTGGTCATCGCCACCAGCAGTGTACCCGCTGAGATCAGACGCCAGTTTTTGATGATAGTGGTGAAAATTTCCCTGGTGTCGGGACGGTGTGTACGTTGTAAAAATGCGTCCGTTTCCTGAAGCGAGCGGCGCAGGACGAAGATCAACGGAATAATCATACAACCAATAAAGAACGGAATGCGCCAGCCCCATTCAGAGATTTCATCGTGCCCCAGTGTGGCATTCAGGCCGTAGCCAATCAGCGCTGCCACCACAATGGCAACCTGTTGGCTGGCAGACTGCCAGCTGGTGTAGAAACCTTTATTGCCAGGCGTGGCGATTTCAGAAAGATAAACCGAAACGCCGCCCAACTCTACGCCCGCAGAGAAGCCCTGCAATAATCGACCGACTAATACCAGCACAGGAGCCAGCAGGCCAATACTTTGATAACCGGGAACCAGAGCAATCAACAGGGTCCCGCAGCCCATGATCGCCAGCGTCACCATCAGTCCTTTGCGGCGACCAATTCTGTCGATATAAGCACCCAGCACGATTGCGCCAACGGGCCGCATTAAAAAACCCGAACCGAAAACCGCAAAGGTCAACATGAGCCCGGCAAACTCACTCTCCGCGGGGAAGAAAGTCTTTGCGATATAGGTGGCGTAAAACCCGAACAGAAAAAAGTCGAACTGTTCGAGAAAATTACCGCTGGTTACCCGCAGTATTGCGCCGAAAGTTCCGGTGCGCGATGGTTGTTGTGTCATTGGGTTTGCTCCACTGTCTTATCATAATATTTATAGAGGTAAGAGTTTGCGGGTTAGTCGCCTGAGACTCCCGCCTGTTTGCCGCGCCGTTTCTCAATCGCCCACTTGAGTAAGGCTGCGCAGCGGTAAAATCCGTGGGCAAATTTTCCGTAAGGAATGGTCAGAAAAAGCGCCATGACCACGCCGAGATGAATGGCCAGTAAAATAGCCATCCATGAGGTATCTCTTCCCGCCAGCAGCGCCAGACCGGTCAGACTGGTCAGCAGCAGCAGCAAAATAAAACCGCGATCCATCGGTTTTTGCCGGGCGTCGCCGTGTAGCGGTGAGCGCCTGAGATTAAGCCATAGCAAGCCAGCCGGACCGACAACCAGGCCAATGCCACCCAACGTGCCCAGCATGACCGGAACGCTGAAGAACGGGTAGGGTGCTTCTATGCCTGCAAAGTAGTGATAGCCCGTTGCCACCACGGTGGCGGCAAAGCAGAGCATAAAACCATAGAAGGTAAAGTGGTGGAAACGGCGACGCATCAGGGTGAAAGCATCATCCGCTTCGTTACAACCTTTGCCATGGCCTCCATCGAGATACTTCAGCGTCAGCGCATTGTGCGAGGCTTCAGCAATCTCGGCGGAACGCGGCATGCCCGGAGAAATCTCGCGCCAGAAGCGGATCACGCCTGCCATCAGCAAACCGATCGCCAGAACAAAGACCGAACCAAACATCCAGGCCAGCAGGTTATGCGGGAAAATTTGATAGAAATCCCCGGCCAGCGGAGGATGGAATAGTGAACCTTTCAAACCTATAGCGAGGAGTAAAAACAGGATCAGACCGAATACCAGCGCCAGCGTCACGGTTACGCCTGCGCGACGATATAGCGCTCCAAAAGCGGCGGGCTGCGCGTAATGCTGATAGGTTTCGAGCCGGACTTCCGCCATCGCCTTCGGCACGTTTATGGCAAATTCATGAGGCGGGGCATACTGACACGCGTGCAGGCAAGCGCCGCAGTTATGGCACAAGTTTGCCAGATAATTGATATCCGCTTTACCGAATTCCAGACGTTGCGTCATGGCCGGGAATACGGCGCAAAAGCCTTCACAATAGCGACAGGCATTGCACACCTGCATCACACGTTCAACTTCCGCTTCCGGTTCGGTGATAATTTGCGCTTTGATGATCAGTTTCTCAAGCTGCTTCATGACGTGTCTCCTTACGTGCGGCCAGCGCGGCTTCTTTTCCGGCAATGCGGCCAAAGGTCGTGCCGATCGACATCCCCACGCCTGCGGTGTAACCCTTGCCCAGCACGTTGCCCGCCATCATCTCTCCGGCGACGAACAGGTTACGGCTTGGAAGCCCTGCAAAATGCACAGCGGCGCGTTCGTTCACTTTTAACCCAAGATAAGTGAAGGTGATTCCTGGCCGCAGGGCGTAGCCGTAGTAAGGCGGTTGATCCAGCGGTCGCGCCCAATGCGTTTTCTCGGGTAGCAAATCTTTAGTGGCGCAGTTATCCAGAACGGTATGGTCGAACTGACCTGGCTGGCAGGCGTTGTTGTACTCTGTCACGGTGTGGGTAAAGCGTTCGGCATCCAGTCCTAACTGAAAGGCCAGTTCAGCCAGCGTATTGGCCTGCGTGCCAGGAAAGACCGGAGGCATGAAGTGTCCGATAGCTTTACTGTCGATGATGGAGTAGCCAATCTGTCCTGGCTGTTGAGCGACCAGACGTCCCCAGATGGCGTAGCGTTTCGGCCAGAAATCTTCGCCTTCATCATAAAAACGCTCAGCGTCCCGGTTCACCACAATACCGAGCGAAACGCAGTCCACGCGGGTGCAAATCCCGCCGTCATATAATGGCGCTCTGGCATCAATTGCCACACAGTGTGACTGGGAGGGATCGCCGATAATGTCTGCGCCAGCATCCATCATAAATTTGAGCAGTACGCCCTGATTAAAACGCGTGCCGCGAATCAGAAAGTTATCCGCAGGCCACTCGCCGTGCTCGTTCTCTCCCCAGGCTTCTCGCAGCCACTCCCGGTTAGATTCGAATCCGCCAGCGGCAAGTACGCAGGATTTCGCTGTGATACGCTCGTTGCCTGACAGCGCCGCCACGAACTCGCCATTGTGCAGTTCAAGCGTCTGTACCGGTGTGTTGTAGCGGATTTGTACGCCCAGCTTTTCTGCGCTGCGGTAATAGGCATTCACAAGGGCTTTTCCGCCCCCCATAAAAAAGGCGTTGGTCCGCGCCACGTGCAAAGCGCCAGAGAGAGGAGGCTGAAAGTTAACGCCGTGCTGGCGCATCCAGTCGCGGCATTGGGAAGAGGTACGGATCACCAGACGCGCCAGGGCTTCGTTGGTATTTCCTTCCGTGACGCGGCGCAGATCCTGCCAGAACTCCTCTTCCGGATAGCTTTCCACCAGCACATCCTGCGGCGCATCATGCATACAGCGCAGATTACGCGTGTGTTGGGAGTTTCCCCCTCGCCATTCCCGGGGAGCCGCTTCGAGCAGAAGTACCGAAGCTCCTTGCTCCCGGGCGGACAAGGCAGCGCATAACGCGGCATTGCCACCACCAATCACCAGAACATCAACCATCGTATACTCCATTACCATTTAACCATTTGTTAAATTTGTAATTGAAATGTATACGCACAGCTTGTGCGGGCGCTATGACGTGGTGCTAAACGGTACTTTAGTTATTGTAAAGGATGGCGCCAGGCCAGCTTCCTGCTTCCACCAGTTGATGCATCACTTTCGTCAGCACCACGCGGGCCGCGAGGCCTGCCGGGGTGAGTTCATCGTCTGAGAGACTCACCAGAAAGTTGGGGCGGCTAAGTATTGGATTGTGGACGCCGATCACTCTTAGCGTCTCTTTATCTAGATGGGAAATTGCCGCGCCGGGCTGGAGAGTGGCACCAATGCCACTGCGCACGGCGCGCATGAGTAGCGCCAGACCATCAATTTCCGTGGCGATCTCAATGTTCAGCGCGTGTTCCTGACAAATCGCTTCCAGCCGGCCGCGCAGACCGTGGCCCGGGCTTGGCATTATCAATGGGATACTTGCCAGCTGGGCTGGAGCAATATTGTCATCGGCAATATCAGCCAGTAGGGCATGGGTCCCAATCAAAAACAGCCGTTCTTCGAGAATCGGTCTGGCACTCCAGCGCAGGATCTTTTCTTTTTGAAACACCACAGCCAGATCAATCTGGCGGGTATTAATCATCCGTTCCAGATTACCAGAGAGACTTTCCACCACGTGCAGACGGACATCACTGTAGCTTTCCCGCATGGCGTTGATAAACGGCATTCCGAGAACGGAAGCGGTACTGGGAGCCATGCCGACGCTGACGTGCCCGGAAAGCCGGGACTCGCGTGCGGCGAGGATCGCGTCGTCTGCGTGACGAAGCGCCAGCTGCGCCTGGGAGTAAAAAGCCAGCCCGGCGCTGGTGGGCGTCACGCCTCGCGAGGTGCGCTGCAGCAGGCGAATAGCGAGTTCGCTTTCCAGACGCGACATTTGCTGGCTGAGTGCCGAAACCCCGATATTGAGATCGAGTGCCGCGCTACCCATGCTGCCGGTTTCTACAATGCGCACAAAATAGCGTAGCTGGCGTAGTTCCATTTCGATTCTCCGGAAGGGGCAATTGATTTTTACATTAAAGCAACACAGGAGCGGAGGGAAGGGGAAAAGGGCAGGTAATGCCCATAAAAAAAGCCAACCGAAAGGTTGGCTTTTCATAAAGCATTACATTATTTGCCGTCGTGGGCATGCTCATCTTCGCGGCAATCGCCTTCAGCGCAGTGGCCGTAGAGATAGAGACTATGGTTGGTTAAACGAATACCATGTTTAGCCGCAATCTCACGCTGGCGCGCTTCGATGGAATCATCGCTGAACTCGACCACTTTGCCGCAGTCGAGGCAAATGAGGTGATCGTGATGATGCTGTTGAGTCAGTTCGAAGACGGATTTACCACCTTCAAAATTATGGCGGGTCACGATACCGGCATCATCAAACTGGTTCAGCACACGATACACGGTCGCCAGACCAATCTCTTCACCCATATCGATCAGGCGTTTGTATAAATCTTCCGCACTGACGTGATGGTTATCCGGTTCCTGAAGAACTTCCAGAATTTTTAAACGAGGAAGCGTTACTTTCAGGCCAGCCTTCTTTAATGCGGTATTGTTGTCAGTCATGCGGAATCTGTCCTGTAGCTAAACGATTCACTTCATTAACAGAAGTGACAGAAATTGCACTTGAGATAATGCGTATCATTATAGAACTGCCATGGCTAAATGAAAACTGCAAGTCTCTGGCATATATTGTTAATCAAAACGTGGTATCGCCGACAAACACACTGTGCAACACCCGATTGGCATCCAGCCATTGTACAGGGTCAGACGAAAAAGTTACAAATTTGTAGCAATTATTTTGATTGGTTTTATCTATTGATGCGGCGCAGATAGAAATCTACGCCGCACGAAATCAGGCATTAATGATTTCGTCGAGGTGCAGCTCTTCAGAGATCTGCTTAACCCATTTTTCTACGCGTTCTGCTGTCAGTTCTGGCTGGCGATCTTCATCGATAGCCAGACCGACAAAGTGGTCGTCGTCAGCCAGGCCTTTAGACGCTTCAAAGTGATAACCCGCAGTCGGCCAGTGACCAACGATGGTTGCGCCGCGCGGTTCGATGATGTCGCGAATGGTCCCTAACGCATCGCAGAAATATTCTGCGTAATCTTCCTGGTCGCCGCAACCGAACAATGCAACCAGTTTGCCATTAAAATCAATGTCTTCGAGGGTAGGGAAGAAGTCGTCCCAGTCACACTGCGCTTCACCGTAGTACCAGGTTGGGATGCCGAGCAGCAGAATGTCATAACCTTCGAGGTCTTCTTTGCTGCTTTTTGCAATGTCATGAACATCGGCAACGTCTTTACCAAGCTGTTTTTGAATCATTTTTGCGATGTTTTCGGTATTACCGGTGTCGCTGCCGAAAAAGATGCCAGTGATTGCCATGAGTTAAATAACCTCTTGAAACTTATTGAAATGGTGGTGGCGCATTGCCCACGGATAAGGGCAATCATAGCAGAACAGTCAGGCATGCGGAAACAGCAAACACGCAGGACTGCACTCTGTGCTACACGATTTATGATTTAGAGCAGAAATTCAGACTATGCCTGACCGCGCAATGTGCTGAGTTGGGTCATCAGCATCTCTTCGATGAGTTCACTGCGACTCATGTTGCGCGCCTCGGCCAGCTCGTTCAGAGCGTCAACGGCATCAGCGTTCAGTTTCAGTTCGACACGCTTAAGCCCGCGAACTTTGTCACGCTTAAGCTGATTACGTTTATTAATACGTAACTGTTCATCACGCGAGAGCGGATTAGTTTTGGGTCGTCCCGGGCGACGCTCCTGCGCGAACAGATCTAATGTCGTACGGTCCGTTTGTTCTTTGGCCATGATCTTGGTGACTTCGGGGAAACAATCAGCCAGGCGTCTGCCCGGATGGATAGCGCGCCATAATACATCAGCAGGGGTGACACGCCAACGCCCACGCGCGTAATCGCGCGCAGACGCTGAGTTTTTAATCAGTTAGCCTGTTCGTTCAGATAACGACGGATGGCGCGCAGCACCGCCTCCGGTTTTTCCGCATGCACCCAATGACCGGCTCCTGCAATAACATGCGCCCGAGCCTGTGGGAATTGTGTCAGCAGTTGTTCGCGATACGCTTCGGTAACATACGGTGAGTTGCCGCCAGGGATAAACAGCGCCGGGTGCTCCCATGCAGGAATGGTTTCCCAACCGACGATATGAGGATACTGATCCCACAGCACGGGAACGTTAAAACGCCACTCGCCGTCGACGAAAGATTTCAGCAGAAACTGGATTACGCCTTCCTCATGCAGATGCTGACGCATGACGCTGGCCGCCTGCTGACGCGAAGTGGCCTGGGCATCGGTTACGGCATTAATAGCGGTAAAGATCGCATCGTGACGGCGAACATGATAGTCGACCGGAGCAATATCAATGGCCACCAGTCGATCGATACGATCAGGAGCCAGTGCGGTTAACGCCATGACGGCTTTTCCCCCCATCGAGTGACCAATAAAGGTCGCCTTTTCTATTTGCTGAGCGTCCAACGTATCCAGCAAATCTTGCGCCATGGCCGGATAATTCATCTCAGGGGAGCGAGGGGAGAGGCCATGATTTCGCATATCAACCTGGATGATATCGTGATCGACCAACAGATCGCGCGCCAGGATCCCCAGGTTATCAAGACTGCCAAACAGGCCGTGAACCAGGACGATGGGAGAATTATTGTGCAGATTTTGCGCAGATTGCGCTCGGATATTCAATTTCATGGCAAAGTTCTTTTTTTCACACTCACGGGTTAGGGTATCATGTTGACCATTCTGCCACATGGCTGCAACAACTACGGTTACTCTGAGTTTTGCTGGCCACCAGGCTTGACGCTATCCGCTGTTGGGATTTGCCTTTACACTACGTGTGTTTACCCCGACAACTTGTATTCAGCTAAACACTGCACTGGATTAAGATGAAAACGATTGAAGTTGATGATGAACTCTATAGCTATATTGCCAGCCACACCAAGCATATTGGCGAGAGCGCATCCGACATTTTACGGCGTATGTTGAAATTTTCCGCCGCATCACAGCCTGTCACTCCGGTAGTCAAAGAAGTCCGCGCTGTGCAACCTGTCGTGGAAGCTAAGCCGGTTAACCCCGTAAAAGATAAAGTGCGCGCGATGCGTGAACTGCTGCTGTCCGACGAATACGCGGAACAGAAGAAAGCAGTAAATCGCTTTATGCTGGTGCTGTCTACACTCTATTCACTGGATCAAAACGCGTTCGCCGAAGCAACGGAATCGTTGCATGGCCGTACGCGCGTTTATTTTGCAGCGGATGAACAGACGCTGCTGAAAAATGGTAATCAAACCAAACCGAAACACGTGCCAGGCACGCCGTACTGGGTGATCACCAACACCAATACCGGCCGTAAATGCAGCATGGTTGAACACATCATGCAGTCAATGCAATTCCCTGCGGAATTGATTGAAAAGGTTTGCGGAACAATTTAATCCTTGCATTAGAAGGACCAGGCAATGGCAATCCACAACCGTGCAGGTCAACCTGCGCAACAGAGTGATTTGATTAACGTCGCCCAACTGACGGCACAGTACTATGTACTAAAACCAACAGCAGGGAACGCTGAGCACGCCGTTAAGTTCGGTACGTCCGGACATCGCGGCAGTGCAGGTCGTCATAGTTTTAACGAGCCGCATATTCTGGCTATCGCTCAGGCGATTGCTGAAGAACGTGCGAAAAACGGGATTACTGGCCCGTGCTATGTGGGCAAGGATACCCACGCGCTGTCTGAACCGGCTTTTATCTCTGTACTGGAAGTGCTGGCGGCGAACGGCGTTGACGTCATCGTGCAGGAAAATAACGGCTTTACGCCAACCCCTGCTGTGTCGAATGCTATCCTGGTCCACAACAAAAAAGGCGGCCCGCTGGCTGACGGCATTGTGATCACGCCGTCCCACAACCCGCCGGAAGATGGCGGCATTAAATACAACCCGCCAAACGGTGGTCCGGCAGATACCAACGTCACCAAAGTGGTGGAAGACAGAGCCAACGCGCTGCTGGCTGACGGTCTGCAAGGCGTGAAGCGCATGTCGCTGGACGCTGCGCTGGCATCTGGTCATGTAACAGAGCAGGATCTGGTTCAGCCGTTTGTTGAAGGACTGGCTGACATCGTCGACATGGCGGCGATCCAAAAAGCGGGTCTGACGCTGGGTGTCGATCCGCTGGGCGGTTCCGGTATCGAATACTGGAAGCGTATTGCTAAGCACTACAACCTGAACCTGACTATCGTTAACGATCACGTTGATCAGACTTTCCGCTTTATGCATCTCGACAAAGATGGCGCTATCCGCATGGACTGCTCCTCCGAGTGCGCGATGGCGGGCCTGCTGGCGCTGCGCGACAAGTTCGATCTGGCCTTTGCCAACGACCCAGACTACGACCGTCACGGTATCGTCACCCCGGCAGGGCTGATGAACCCGAACCACTATCTGGCGGTGGCGATCAACTACCTGTTCCAGCATCGTCCGCAGTGGGGCAAAGACGTTGCCGTTGGTAAGACGCTGGTGTCCTCGGCGATGATTGACCGCGTGGTGAATGATTTAGGGCGTAAACTGGTCGAAGTGCCGGTTGGCTTTAAATGGTTTGTTGACGGTCTGTTCGACGGCAGCTTTGGCTTTGGTGGTGAAGAGAGCGCGGGGGCATCTTTCCTGCGTTTCGACGGTACACCGTGGTCGACCGACAAAGACGGCATCATCATGTGCCTGTTGGCGGCAGAAATTACCGCAGTGACCGGTAAAAATCCGCAGGAGCACTACAACGAACTGGCTGCCCGCTTTGGTGCGCCGAGCTACAACCGCCTGCAGGCAAGTGCGACCTCCGCGCAGAAAGCGGCGCTGTCTAAGCTGTCTCCGGAAATGGTGAGTGCCAGCACGCTGGCGGGCGACCCGATCACCGCACGTCTGACGGCGGCACCGGGCAACGGTGCTTCTATCGGCGGTCTGAAAGTGATGACTGACAACGGCTGGTTTGCCGCTCGTCCGTCCGGCACCGAAGACGCTTATAAAATCTATTGCGAGAGCTTCCTCGGTGAAGAACACCGCAAGCAGATCGAAAAAGAAGCGGTTGAGATCGTCAGCGAAGTGCTGAAAAACGCGTAAACCGTAGGCCGGATAAGACACTAGCGTCGCTATCCGGCATGAATTAAAAAGCCGGATAGCTTTGCGCTGATCCGGCTTTTTTTATTCGGCTTAGATTCACGGCATAAACCGATAACCAATCCCGGTTTCGGTCAGAAAATGACGCGGACGCGCCGGGTCCTGTTCCAGCTTCTGGCGCAGGTGTCCCATGTAAATTCGCAGATAGTGACTGTGTTCGACGGCGTTCGGTCCCCAAACCTGATTTAGCAACTGGCGTTGCGTTAGTACCTTTCCGGCATTATTCAGCAGTACCGCTAACAGGCGAAACTCAATCGGCGTCAGATGAATCTCTTCATCACCACGATGTACGAGGCGGGCGGCGATATCTACTTTTACGTTGGAAAAATGCACCACCGGCTCGGGAGACGCGCCGCTGGCGTGGCGGCGCAATGCCACGCGTAATCGCGCCTGTAGCTCGCCAATACCAAAGGGTTTACTGAGATAGTCATCGGCACCGGCATCCAGAGCGGCGATTTTATCGCTTTCTTCGCTGCGGGCTGAGAGCACAATTACCGGTATCGCGCTCCATTGTCGCAGGTCACGAATAAAATCAATGCCGTCACCGTCCGGCAGACCGAGATCGAGAATGATGAGATCGGGTTTTCGCGTGGCGGCTTCCAGCAGACCACGTTGCAGCGTTTCCGCTTCATATACACGCAGACCATCGGCTTCCAGCGCGGTGCGCAGAAAGCGACGGATAGCCTGTTCATCTTCAACAATCAGTACGTTCGTCACATATCCTCATGAAAATCTTCAAGTTCAGGGGGGATTTCCTGGGGCAGTGTAACACGGAAACATGCTCCTCCCTGTGCGCGATTGTGGACGGAAATCGTACCGCCGTGCACGTCCACAATGGCCTGACAGATTGCCAGCCCCAGCCCAACGCCCGGTACCGATGACTCTTTGTTTCCCCGGGAAAACTTGTCAAAAACTCGTTGCTCCATACCCGATGGAATGCCGGGACCATTATCCCAGACGTCCAGTTGCAGGTGCTCGCCATCGATGCTGGCATCAATACCGATTTGCGCCGCTGGACCTGCGTATTTAACGGCGTTTTCCAGCAGGTTAATCAGCACCCGTTCAAAGAGTGGGCCATCGACGTGGATCAGCGTCAACGGTGCTGGTAGCGACAAATTAATAGGAGCAGAGAGTCCTGGCTCCAGCATCTGCAGGGCGCTGCCGACCACCTCTTCCAGTGTTAACCACTCCTTCTTAAGATTAAAGCCGCCAGACTGAATTCGCGCCATATCCAGCAGGTTATTAACCAGTCGGGTCGTATTCAGGACGTGCTGGCGAATCTCACTGGCCTGGCGCGCGTGCGGCGATCCTTCGCTTGCCAGATCCAACGTTAAGATCTCTGCCTGACCAAACAGCACCGTTAGCGGCGTACGTAAATCGTGGGAAAGGGCGGCGAGCAGCGCGTTGCGAATGCTTTCGCGCTCGCTGGCAAACCGGGCTTGCTCTTCGCTGGCAGTCAGCGTCAGACGCTCCAGCGCACTGGCGACCAGTAAAGTGAAAGTTTCCAGCAGGCGTTGCTGTTCGGGGATCATCAGCTGGCGTAAATTTCCTGGTTCCACAACCAGCAGCCCATGCGTTTTGTCAGCGCTTTTTAACGGTAAAATTTGATACGGCACACCTGGCAACGTGTCAGTACCTGCGCCAGCCGGTTGCCCTTTATCAAAGCTCCATTGGGCAATGGCATCATCCCACGGCGTCATGCCCTGTTGATGGGTGAGAGGGGCCAGCTTACCGTTCTCACCGGGCAGTAAAACCTGGCTGCGGGCCTGGAACGTTGAGGCAATAAATTGTTCGCTGGTGGCGGCGATATCTTGCTGACTACGCCCAACGGCCAGCGCTTTCGACATCTCATACAAATGGCGCGTACGTTGTTCACGATAACGGGCCACCCGCGCCTGATAACGCACTCCGGCGGTCAGATTACCAATAACCAGCCCTACCGTTAGCATCACGGCGAAGGTGAGCAGGTACTGGACATCGGAAACGGCCAGCGTGCCACGCGGAGCAATAAAGAAGAGATCGAAGCTGGCGACGTTAATAAAAGTTGCCAGCACCGACGGCCAGCGTCCGTAAAAGAGGGCGATAACCACCACGCCCAATAAATAGATCATCACCAGGTTGGCGGCGTCAAAGGCCATCAACCACTGCATGGCAATCAACGTAATGATGGCGCACAGCGCGACGGCAACCACACAACCCTGAATTTGTACCCGCCATTTATCCTTAAAGGTGCGGTTATCTGCAGTTTGTAGCACAGGGCGCGAAGGTGGCTCATCGAGTGCAACAATCATCAGGTCGAGATCCGGTGCGCGATGGGCCAGTTTGTCAGCAAAGGAATCACTGCGCCACCAGCGTCGCGTAGTCGGACGTCCGAGGACAATTTTTCCCAGATTATGCTCACGAGCGTAGCGGATTACAGCCTTGTCTTCAGCGGGATCGGAAAGGGTGGCGGTTTCTGCACCCAGCTCCTGGGCTAACCGCAGAGCGCTTAGGATTGCCCGGCGCTGTTTTTCGGGCAGTCGGTGCAGCGCTGGCGTTTCGACATACACTGCATGCCAGACGCTGCCGAGGCGCGCTGCCAGACGCGCGGCAGCACGCACCAGCTTTTCGCTGCCGGTATTGTGTCCAATGCACAGTAAAATGGCGTCACGGGTATGCCAGACTTTTTCTTCCCCCGGACGCCCTCGCCAGGCACGCATCTGATCGTCAACCCGATCGGCCGTGCGGCGCAGGGCCAGCTCACGTAGCGCGATCAAGTTCCCTTTGCGAAAGAAATGCTCGATGGCTCTTTCCGCCTGACCGGCGATATAGACCTTGCCTTCGTTCAGGCGTTGGCGCAAATCGTCGGGGGGAAGATCGACCAGCACCACATCGTCGGCGGCATCGAAAAAAGGATCGGGGACGGTTTCGCGAACCTGAATGCCTGTGACGCCGCTGACCACATCATTGAGGCTTTCCAGATGCTGCACGTTGACGGTAGTAAAAACGTCAATGCCGGCTTCGAGCAGTTCTTCAATATCTTGCCAACGCTTAGGGTGGCGTGAGCCAGGCGCATTACTGTGCGCCAGTTCATCCATCAAAATGAGCGCCGGACGGCGGGCCAGCGCCGCGTCGAGATCGAACTCGCTGATATGACGACCATGGCGCGCCTGTCTCTTTAGCGGCAGGATGCTGAGACCGTCCAGCAGCGCGGCGGTCTCTTTGCGTCCGTGGGTTTCCACCACGCCAATCAGCACATCTAACCCCTGCGCCCGCAGCCGCTGGGCCTCTGCCAGCATGGCCCAGGTTTTACCGACGCCTGCACACGCGCCGAAGAAAATTTTCAGTTTTCCGCGGTGCGGGGCAGCGGTCTGCTCCAGCAGGCGATCGGGGTCGGGGCGTAAGGGTTCGTTATGCATGTCCTTTTTCTCAGTGCTTATCCAGCGCTAAATTAAGTTCTACCAGGTTCACCACCGGCTGGCCGATAAAACTGACCAACGGCTTTTGCGTGTATTGTGCAACCAGGCGCGTGACTTCTTCAACGCTGAGGTTGCGAGCCTGCGCCACGCGGGGGATTTGCCAGGCCACCGCGGCGGGTGTCAGGTTGTTGTCCAGCCCGCTGGCAGAAGCCGTTACCAGCTCTACCGGAACGGCAGGATTTGCCTGCGGGTTGGCGGCACGCAGCGCGGCTATCCGGCTTTGCAGCTGTTTATCCAGTTCCGGGTTGCTGGCTGCCAGATTGCTGCCGCCTGAAGCCATTGGATTATAGGGCATTTCTGCTGTAGCAGACGGGCGTCCCTGAAAATAACCGGCCGCGGTAAAATGTTGCCCAATGAGCGCAGAGCCGCGAACGACCTGACCTTCACGCAGAAGCGAGCCGTTAGCCTGGTGGGGAAACCACCACTGCCCCAACGCGGTGGTCAACAACGGGTAAGCCCCGCCGGTGATAAGCATCAGGAAAATCAATGTTGATAATGCAGGACGTAATCCACTCATCTGAAACCTCACACCAGACCCAGCAGGGTCAGCAGTAAATCAATTGCTTTGATACCGATAAACGGCACAACCAGACCACCCAGACCATAGATCCACAAATTACGGCGCAGCATTGCGGATGCGGATAACGGTTTGTAGCTCACGCCTTTAAGCGCCAGCGGGATCAGAAAGACGATAACCAGCGCATTAAAGATAACCGCGCTGAGGATCGCCGAATCCGGCGAATGCAGCCCCATCACGTTAAGTGCATTGAGCTGCGGGTAGGTGGCGGCGAACGCGGCCGGGATAATGGCGAAATACTTCGCCACGTCGTTGGCAATACTGAAGGTGGTCAGCGAACCACGCGTCATCAGCATCTGTTTACCAATGTGCACCACCTCAATCAGCTTGGTGGGGTTAGAGTCGAGATCCACCATGTTGCCTGCTTCCTTCGCCGCCTGGGTCCCGGAGTTCATGGCGACTGCCACGTCGGCTTGCGCCAGCGCCGGGGCGTCATTGGTTCCGTCGCCGGTCATCGCTACCAGACGACCTTCCGCCTGATACTGACGAATCAGCGCCAGCTTGGCTTCCGGCGTGGCTTCAGCTAAGAAGTCATCTACCCCGGCTTCTGCCGCAATCGCGGCGGCGGTTAAACGGTTATCGCCGGTGATCATCACCGTTTTGATGCCCATTTTACGCAGTTGGGCAAAACGTTCCTTGATTCCGCCTTTTACGATATCTTTCAGGGCAATCACGCCCAGCACGCGGGAGCCTTCGGCAACCACCAGCGGCGTAGCGCCAAGGCGTGCGACGTTTTCGACCTTCTGCTCCACGTCGGCAGGGAAGTGGCCGCCGTTGGCTTCAACGTGACGACGAATAGCATCGACCGACCCTTTGCGGATCATACGGTTGTCGATGTTGATCCCGCTCATTCGGCTTTGGGCGGTAAACGGTACAAAGGTGGCGTGCAGCGATTGCACGTCGCGAATACGCAGATTAAAGCGCTGTTTAGCCAGAATCACGATGCTGCGGCCTTCTGGGGTTTCATCGGCCAGCGATGAAAGCTGCGCGGCGTCGGCCAGCGTTTTTTCGTCCACGCCCTGGGCGGGCAGGAAATCTGAAGCCTGGCGGTTACCCAGCGTAATGGTGCCGGTTTTGTCCAGCAGCAGTACGTCCACGTCACCCGCAGCTTCTACTGCACGTCCGCTGGTGGCGATGACGTTCGCGCCCAGCATGCGGCTCATCCCGGCGACGCCAATTGCGGAGAGTAGCCCGCCGATGGTGGTGGGGATCAGACACACCAGCAGGGCAACCAGTACCGTGACGCTAACCGCGCTACCACCCCAGGCGGAAAATGGCCACAGCGTGGCGGTCGCCAGCAGAAAAACGATGGTCAGGGCTATCAACAGGATCGTCAGGGCGATTTCATTCGGCGTTTTACGCCGCTGCGCGCCTTCAACCATGGCGATCATTCGGTCGAGGAACGTTTCACCAGGGTTTACGCTACATTCAATCACCAGCCAGTCGGAGAGGATGCGGGTCCCGCCGGTGACGGAGGCGAAATCACCACCGGATTCACGAATGACCGGCGCGGATTCACCGGTAATGGCGCTTTCATCCACCGATGCGCCACCTTCGATGACTTCGCCGTCACACGGGATAATATCGCCCGCTTCTACTAACACGATATCTCCTTTGCGCAAATCCTCCGCCGGAACGTGATCCATGGCAGCACCGTATTTCGGTTCGCGGAGTTTGCGAGCAAAAGCGGTTTTCTTCACTCCTTTCAGACTGTTAGCCTGAGCCTTACTGCGTCCTTCCGCCAGCGCTTCGGCAAAGTTGGCGAACAGAACGGTGACCCACAGCCACAGACTTATCGCGCCGGTAAACCACGGATTGCCTTGCATATGGCCTGTGGCCATTGCCAACGTTAACAGGGTTGTCAGCAGACTGCCCAGCCAGACGATAAACATCACCGGATTGCGCCACTGGGTATGTGGGCTTAATTTTTTCACGGCGTCCATCAGCGCCTGTGCGACCAGAGAGGGTTCGAACAGCGCCAGTTGCTTGCGACTCATAGTCATGTGCTCCGCATCACTCAGTGTAATGACAGGTATTCTGCGACCGGGCCAAGCGCCAGGGCAGGAACAAAGGTGAGGGCGCCAACCAGTAACACCGTACCGATTAACAACCCGACAAACAGTGCACCGTGAGTAGGCAGCGTGCCTGGACTTGCTGGCTGGATCTTTTTACTGACCAGCGATCCGGCAATTGCCATCACGGGAATGATCACGCCGAAACGGCCGAAGAACATGCACAGGGCCAGCAGACAGTTCCAGAACGGGCTGTTGGCGCTTAATCCGGCGAAGGCGCTGCCGTTGTTGTTCGCGGCAGACGATACGGCGTACAACACCTCACTAAAGCCATGTGGACCAGGATTGAGCATGGCGCTGCGTCCGGCGTCGCTCATCATCGCTATCGCCGTACCGAGCAGCACCAGCGCAGGGGTGACCAGAATCGCCAGTGCGGTCATTTTCATTTCGCGCACGTCTATTTTCTTACCCAGATATTCCGGCGTGCGACCAATCATCAGGCCCGCGATAAACACCGCCAACAACACGAACAGCAGCATGCCGTACAGGCCCGAACCGACACCACCGAAGACCACTTCGCCAATCTGCATTAGCCACATCGGCACCATCCCGCCCAGCGCGGTGAAGGAGTCATGCATCGCATCGACAGCGCCGCAAGATGCCGCTGTCGTCACGACGGAAAAAAGACTCGTAGCCAGCACGCCAAAGCGGCTTTCTTTGCCTTCCATGTTGATATTACTGTCTGCACCGAATGCCATCAGGTGCGGGTTGCCTTGAACTTCGGCCCACATCACCACGGCTACGCAGACTACAAATATCAACGACATGGCCCACAGCAGGGTCCGCCCCTGGCGACGATCGCCAACCACATCACCAAAGGCAAAACACAGCGCGGTAGGAATTAAGAAAATGGCCAGCATCTGTACCAGATTGGTCAACGCGGTAGGGTTTTCAAACGGATGTGATGAGTTAGCGTTAAAGAAACCGCCCCCGTTAGTGCCAAGCATCTTAATCGCTTCCTGTGAGGCGACGGGCCCCATCGGCAGCAGCTGTTTCACCCCTTCAAGGGTAGTAATGGGCTGATAGGGCAACACGTTTTGCAGCACACCTTGCTGAATGAAGAACAACGCAATGAGCAATGCAATGGGGAGCAGGATCCACAGCGTAATGCGAACCAGATCGACCCAGGCGTTGCCCAGCGTGTTCATACTCTGGCGAGTAAAGGCACGGGCCAGGGCAAAAATCACCGCAATCCCGGTTGCCGCTGACAGGAAGTTCTGCACGGTCAGCCCGACCATCTGGCTGAAGTAGCTTAAGGTGGTTTCGCCAGCATAGGATTGCCAGTTGGTGTTGGTGACAAAACTTACCGCCGTGTTGAGCGCCAAATCCCACGAAAGCCCAGGTAGCTGTTGCGGATTTAGCGGCAGCAGGTTTTGCGCCATCAGCATTGAAAACAGGACCAGCAACCCCAGCACATTGAGCGCGAGGATCGCCAACAGATACTGCCGCCAGTTCATCTCCTGCTGCGAGATGCCCAGACCGCGCCAGAGCAGATGTTCCACGCCAGCCAGGCCCGGCAGGGACGTATTATTGATCAGCCGAGCCAAGCCAAAACCCAGCGGTCTGGCGATGATAAACAGTACCAGCAAGAAACTGGCAATGAGTAAAAATCCTTGGGCCGCCATCAGAACGCCTCCGCATTAATCAGGGCATACACCAGATAACCTAATAATAAAAAGACCAGCACAATGCCGGTTATCACGCCTGCACTCACGGTGCACCTCCAGTGGCATAAATGTGATAACCAGAGCGTAGATTTTTGCTTGCAAAGATTTCGCAAAAATCAGTGGGAGGGGTGTAAAAAAAGTATAAAAATGGCAAAGACCATTATTTAACTAATGATTAGTATTAATTTAACTTTTATGTAACTTAATTACGGTTTTTAGCTAAACGGAGCATCAATAGATAAAAATAAGTGGTCGGATGAGTAGCAAAATTACACACAAGGCGGTATTATTTTCATCAGTTAACAAAGTTTATTTTTCCGGTGCGATTCACCGAACAGATATATGGGAGAGGATTATGGACTTTTATAAAGAATATCCAGCACACATTGTTTTCTTGCGCCGTACCTTTGCCGTTGTGGCGGGCGTGCTGGCGCTGCCGGTCATGTTGTTCTGGAAAGACCGCGCCCGTTTTTACAGCTATCTGCACCGCGTCTGGTCCAAAACTAGTGATAAACCGGTGTGGATGGAGCAGGCTGAAAAAGCCACCTGCGACTTCTATTAAGTTGTCGTTATTGTTCAAGAAAACCGCCAACAGCAATGTGGCGGTTTTTTTATACGCCGACGTCTACACTTATCTGAGTAACGGATAAGGAGTGGCGATGAGCACGAGAATTCCTGTTGGTATCCGCACCTGTCTGACCACAGAAGCGAGTGAGGCACCTCAGTTCGACGAAAATACATTAATACGTGTTTACGCTTTGCATGAATTGCACCGCCTGCGTCAGCGAAAATTAACGCGGGGCGCATTAATTGACTATCATACCCGCTACAAACTGGTACTACTGGCGCATTCCCAGCCAGAGTATCGGGAGCTTGGCCCCTTCGTTGCCGCAATCCATGAATGGCAAGATCTCGATGCTTTTTTTACCGAGTATCGCCTACGATTGACCCATCTGTTATTAAATCCTGCTACCCGGCGTAACCATACCAATGTATTGATGCACGTACAGGGCTATTTCCGTAATCAGCTCGATCTGCATCAACGTCAGGAATTGACCTCGATAATCGATAACTATCGACGCGAGGCGCAGCCGCTACTTGCACCCTTAATGCTCCTCAAACACTATATGGCTGAGCACCCGAACACCTGGTTGTCCGGGCAACGTTATTTTGAACTCTGGCCTGCGATTTGGCGTTTACAGGGCAATGATTAATTTTTATCAGGGAGTGTTATGACCACGCATCTGGTCTGGTTTCGGCGTGATTTACGCCTGCATGACAATCTCGCGCTGGCGGCGGCTTGTCGGGATCGTTCTGCACATGTACTCGCGCTCTATATCTCCACGCCTGAACAGTGGAAGGCGCATGATATGGCCCCACGTCAGGCGACATTGGTTAACGCGCAGTTGAACGCGTTGCAAACGGCGCTGGCAGAAAAGGGCATCCCGCTTCTGTTTCATGAAGTCGGTGATTTTGCGACCAGTGTGGAAACCGTCAAAAACGTCTGCGTACAGCATGGCGTCAGTCGAATATTTTATAACTATCAATATGAAATAAACGAACGCCAGCGTGATGCTGCCGTTGAAAAGTCAATACCTCAGGTGGTGTGCGAAGGGTTTGACGACAGCGTGATCCTGCCTCCGGGGGCGGTCATGACCGGTAATCACGAGATGTATAAAGTCTTTACGCCGTTTAAAAATGCCTGGCTGAAGCGGATAAAAGACGGGATCCCAGAATGTGTCAGTGCGCCGAAGGTGAGAGAAAGCGGTGCTCTTGACTCTCCATTAACATCCATCACGCTGAGCTACCCGCAGCAGGATTTTGATTCGCAGCAATTTCCGGCAGAAGAAAAATTGGCCATCGCGCAATTACGCCATTTTTGCCAGCAGGCTGCCGGAGAATATGAGCAGCAGCGTGACTTTCCGGCGATTGATGGAACCAGTCGATTATCCGCGAGCCTGGCGACAGGTGGACTATCACCGCGCCAGTGCCTGAATCGACTGCTCGTGGAGCAGCCGCAGGCGCTTGAGGATGGGACAGGCAGCGTTTGGTTGAATGAGCTTATCTGGCGCGAATTTTATCGTCATCTGATGACTTACCATCCGGCGCTGTGTCGGTATCAACCTTTTATTCGCTGGACCGATCGCGTGCAATGGCAGAATAATCCGGCGCATTTGCAGGCCTGGAAAACAGGGCATACGGGCTACCCCATTGTGGATGCGGCCATGCGTCAGCTCAACGCCACGGGCTGGATGCATAATCGTTTACGCATGATTACCGCCAGTTTTTTAGTGAAAGACCTGCTGATCGACTGGCGTAAAGGCGAACAATATTTCATGTCGCAACTGATCGATGGCGACCTGGCGGCCAATAACGGCGGCTGGCAGTGGGCTGCCTCAACCGGAACCGACGCTGCGCCGTATTTCCGTATCTTTAACCCCACGACGCAGGGCGAAAAATTCGACCGTGACGGTGAGTTTATCCGCCAGTGGGTGCCGGAACTGCGCGACGTGCCGGGTAAAGCCATTCATGAACCGTGGTCGTGGGCTGAAAAAGCGCAGGTAACACTGAGTTATCCTCGCCCGATTGTGGATCATAAACAGGCAAGGCTGGCGACGCTGGCGGCATATGAGGCGGCACGTAAGGGATAAGCACGCAGCGGATTTCTGCGTAATACCTTCCAGCAGAATGAATATGTTGCAGTGGGGGGGCATTTAGCGCTGAAGCGTGTACGCAAGGCTGCTAATGCCTTGATGAAGATGTTTTCCGCCAGCAGTAAAGTGCCGTCATCTTCATTCAGGTGACGGAATTTGATGACAACACCAACGACATCTACACCGCACGATGCGGTATTTAAAACGTTTTTACATCATCCAGAAACAGCTCGGGACTTCCTCGAAATTCATCTACCCGCAGATCTGCAAACGCTTTGCGATTTAAATACGCTGAAGCTGGAGTCAGAAAGCTTTATTGAAGCGGATTTACGTACCCGCTACTCCGACGTGCTCTGGTCTGTGCATACGCACGATGGTGAAGGTTATGTATACGTGGTTATAGAACACCAGAGTTCATCCGATCCGCATATGGCTTTTCGTCTGCTGCGTTACGCAATAGCGGCGATGCAGCGTCATTTGGATGCCGGGCACAAAGAACTGCCGATTGTGATACCCATGCTGTTTTATCATGGCTGTCGAAGTCCGTATCCGTACTCACTGTGCTGGCTTGATGCGTTTACCGATCCTGTAACGGCACGGCAACTTTATGCCAGCGCATTTCCATTGGTGGATATCACAGTGGTGCCCGATGACGAAATCATGGCTCACAGGCGAATGGCACTGCTGGAACTAATGCAAAAACATATCCGTCAGCGGGATTTGATGGGGCTGGTAGATCAACTGGCCACGCTGTTACTTACAGGGTGCGCTAATGACACGCAACTACAGGCGATGTTTAATTACATCCTGCAATCCGGCGATGAATCTCGCTTTAATGAATTTATACAAGAGATGGCGCAACGGATCCCCCAACATAAGGAGAAGCTGATGACGATTGCCGAGCGGTTACGCTTAGATGGATTACAGGAAGGGTTGCAGCGAGGCAAACGAGAAGCCGCATTACGTATAGCGCAAACTATGTTGGAGCAGGGAATAGATCGCAACATGGTGCTTCTGGTTACAGGTCTTTCTGAAGAGGAGTTGACTGCCAGTCATGCGTAATTCCTGAAAAAAGCCCGAATCAGATTACATCATCGGGCCCCTACACTCAGGATTCTACCGCTAGTGAACGGTTTCTGAACTTAAGCGACTGGTACAGCCAAATCAGCAGCACCAGCACCACACAGGCCAGCGCGCCCCAGGTAATTTCACTAAAGACATCAATATAGGCATTGATGGAGTAGTTGATAGCGCCCGCAGCATCAAACGAGCCTTGTGAGGTCTGATCGGCGATAACACCAGCTAGGTAGTTGGCGATGGCACCGGAAAGCAGCATATAAATGCCGGTTAACACGCCGGTTACACCAGGGATCTCAATACGCGTAATTTGCGACATTGCCACCGGGTCAATAAACAGTTCGGCAAAGCCCATGACCGCCAACCCAAGTACCATCAGCGGCATGGAAGAGTGGCCGTAAGCAGCGGACCAGCGAGCGCTCAAGGTTAGAATACAGAACCCAGCGCTCATTAAGCCGAGGCCAAGGGCAAATTTACCCCAGATACGTACGGTACGATTGCCACTCACGCTTTCTTTGACTACCCACGCCAGTACGATACCGCACAGCATAACGGCAAAAGCGTTAACCGACTGGAACATCGCGGTAGGGACGGAATACCCCAGAATATCGCGGTTAACGAAGCGGTCGATATACAGGCTGATCGAACTGCCGCCCTGTTGAGCAAAGGCCCAAAACAACAGGCTGAAGAAGGTCAGCGTGACGATAAGCCCCAGCTCTTTGCGCTGTTTCTGCGTCTGCGCCTGGCGATAAATCTTCGCCAGAACTGCCAGACCAATAATGGTGGCAACAATCAGAGCGTAAACGGACCACTCTTTCCAGAACAGCACGGTAATCAGCAGCGGTGTGGTAACTAGCAGAACTAACAGCCAGGCCCAGTTTGGCAGAATAAAGGTTTTAGCACACAGAACGGCCTTGTTGACGCCGGTGGTGTGGGCGAAATGGCGATTTCCACATAAGAAAATCACCAGCCCTGCCAGCATGCCGATGGCAGCCAGCGCAAAGCCCATCGCCCAACTGTACTCTTCCTGCACGTATCCGCAGGCAATTGGTGCGATGATCGAACCGATGTTACCGGCGGCGTAGAGCAGAGAGAATCCACCGTCGCGACGCGGGTCTTCAGGTTGATATAACTCGCCCAGCAGGCAACTGATATTTGATTTAAACAGACCGTAGCCGCAGACAATTATCGCCAGAGACAAATAGAGGAACGCCGGGGCCATTTCGCTGGCACCCAATACCAGATGTCCCACCGCCATTAAAAATGCGCCGATCATCACCGCCATTCGATTGCCGAGCACTTTATCGGCCAGGTATCCCCCGAGAATAGGGGTGACATAGACCAGCGAGCAGTAGGCGCTGAACAGTTCATATGCGTGATTATCGTCGTACTTAAGCTGGTTAGTGAGATACAGGATCAGCAGCGCACGCATGCCGTAAAAACTGAAGTATTCCCAGATTTGTAGCGCGACAACGTAGTATATCGCCCGTGGTTGAGATGCTTGTTTATTCATTATTTTCTCGAAGTAAATGCCTCGCGACTGGCTGAACGTGCTGCGCGAGTGTGTTTCCTTAAAGTTGTAACTTTGATACAGATCTGATTATTTTTGCAATATGCTGTCTGATTGCATAAATATACATGAATTAGATCGCGTAGTGGTAAGCAAATCACGTTCAAAGCGGGTGTGATTGTTTCTTTATGTGTCAGTGAAATGGCTATCGACGAACGCAGGCGGGGACGCTATTTTAACCTAAGCTGTGTTGCTGATTGGGCAGGCAGAAATGATGACTACGAGGACGATGATGAAAAACACCGAACTGGAACAACTGATCAACGACAAACTAAACAGCGCTGCTATTAGCGATTATGCGCCGAATGGTTTGCAGGTTGAGGGCAAAGAGACGGTGCATAAAATCGTGACCGGTGTGACTGCAAGCCAGGCATTGCTGGACGAGGCGGTACGCCAGCAAGCGGATGCGGTTATCGTTCACCACGGTTATTTCTGGAAAGGCGAATCTCCGGTTATTCGCGGCATGAAGCGCAATCGTCTGAAAACGCTGTTAGAAAATGATATCAACCTGTATGGCTGGCACTTGCCGCTGGATGCACACCCGGAATTGGGGAATAACGCGCAGTTGGCCGCGCTGTTGGGAATCACCGTGATGGGGGAAATTGAACCGCTGGTGCCATGGGGAGAACTCTCCATGCCGGTTCCGGGGCTGGAGCTGGCATCGTGGATTGAAGCGCGTTTAGGTCGTAAACCGTTATGGTGCGGTGATACCGGGCCGGAGAAAGTTCAGCGCGTTGCCTGGTGTACCGGGGGCGGTCAAAGTTTTATTGATAGCGCAGCCCGATTTGGTGTCGACGCTTTTATTACCGGTGAAGTCTCTGAGCAAACCATTCACTCAGCCCGCGAGCAGGGGCTGCATTTTTATGCTGCCGGTCACCATGCGACCGAACGCGGCGGCATTCGCGCATTAAGCGAATGGCTGAATGAAAATACCGATCTGGACGTAACCTTTATCGATATTCCTAATCCAGCGTAATAAAGAGGGATGAAAGTGCAGCGAGCGCGTTGTTATCTGTTAGGTGAAACGGCGGTGGTTCTTGAACTGGAGCCCCCCATCACGCTGGCGACTCAGAAACGCATCTGGCGTCTGGCTCAGCGTTTAATTGACGCCCCGAATGTGCTTGAAGCTATTCCGGGAATGAACAATATCACGGTTACTCTACGCGACCCGCAAACGCTGGCGCTGGATGCGATTGAACGCCTGCAGCGCTGGTGGGAAGAGAGCGAAGCACTGGAGCCGGATTCACGTTTTATTGAAATACCTGTGACCTATGGTGGTGAGTTTGGCCCTGATCTGGCAGAGGTCGCCCGACACAGTGGATTAAGCGACAAGCAGGTCGTCGAACTTCATGCGTCAGTTGACTATGTGGTGTGGTTTATCGGTTTTCAGCCGGGATTTCCCTATCTCGGGAGCTTACCTGAACAGCTGCATACCCCCAGACGTGCGGAACCGCGTTTGCTTGTTCCGGCAGGTTCTGTCGGTATCGGTGGATCTCAAACGGGGATCTACCCGCTTGCCACACCCGGTGGATGGCAATTGATTGGGCGTACCTCCGTTTCGTTATTTGATCCAAAACGGGAGGAGCCGATTCTGTTACGGGCTGGCGATACCGTGCGTTTTGTCCCGCAGAAGGAGGGGATATGTTAAACATCATCCGCGCTGGCATGTACACCTCAGTACAGGACGGGGGACGCCATAGTTTTCGTCAATCCGGAATTAGTCACTGTGGCGCGCTGGATAAACCGGCGCTGAACGTGGCTAACCTGCTGGTGGGTAATGATGCGAATGCCGCAGCGCTGGAAATCACGCTGGGGCAACTGGTGGTGGAGTTTGAAGCCGATGGCTGGTTTGCCCTGACCGGTGCCGGATGCGAAGCGCATCTGGATCGAACTCCCGTATGGAGCGGATGGCGGTTACCAGTAAAAGCCGGGCAGCGCCTGACGCTAAAACGACCTCTTCATGGTATGCGCAGTTATCTGGCTGTAGCGGGCGGTATTGATGTTCCCGAAGTGATGGGTTCGCGTAGTACCGATCTGAAAGTGGGCATTGGTGGGTTTGAAGGGCGTCTGCTGCGTGATGGCGATCGACTGGCGATTGGCGTATCGACCCGGCAATTCAGCGGGCCACAAGGTGTAAAACAACTGATGTGGGGTAATCTCATTCGTGCACTGCCCGGCCCTGAATATCAGGAGTTTGATGAGGTATCTCAGGCCTCTTTCTGGCGCTCGCCGTGGCAGCTTAGCCCACAAAGTAACCGTATGGGGTATCGTCTTCAGGGGCAGCCGCTGACGCGCACGACCGATCGCGAGCTGCTGTCGCATGGTTTGCTCCCCGGCGTGGTGCAGGTTCCGCATAATGGTCAGCCAATCGTGCTGATGAACGATGCTCAGACGACGGGTGGCTATCCGCGCATCGCCTGTATTATCGAGGCAGATATGTATCATCTGGCGCAGATCCCGCTCGGTCAGCCGATTCATTTTGTGCAGTGTTCGCTGGAGGAAGCGCTGAAGGCGCGGTACGACCAGCAGCGTTATCTGGAACAGTTAGCATGGCGACTTAACAATGAAAATTGATCTCAATGCAGACCTCGGTGAGGGATGTGCGAACGATGCAGCGTTGCTGCAATTGGTGTCATCGGCCAACATCGCCTGTGGGTTTCACGCCGGCGATGCGCAAACTATGCTCTCAAGCGTGCGTGATGCGTTAAAAAATGGTGTGGCGGTAGGCGCGCACCCCAGCTTTCCGGATCGGGAAAATTTTGGTCGTAGCGCCATGACCCTGCCTGCACAAACGGTGTATGCACAGACGCTGTATCAAATTGGCGCGCTGGCTGCCATCACGCGGGCAGAAGGTGGCGTGATGCGCCATGTCAAACCGCATGGCATGCTCTATAACCAGGCGGCGAAAGATCCTCAATTGGCCGATGCGATTGCGAAAGCGGTTCATGCCTGCGATCCGTCGCTGGTTCTGGTCGGGCTGGCGGGAAGCGAACTGATTCGCGCTGGAGAACACTATGGCTTGATAACGCGTCAGGAGGTTTTTGCCGATCGGGGTTATCAGGCCGATGGCAGTCTGGTACCTCGCAGCCAGCCGGGCGCACTGATTGAGGATGAAGAGCAGGCGCTGGCGCAAACGTTAGAAATGGTGCAATCCGGCAGAGTAAAAAGCCAAAGTGGAACATGGGCAAGCGTAACCGCCCAGACGGTATGCATTCATGGGGATGGCGAGCACGCACTCGCTTTTGCCCGTCGCTTGCGTAGCGCCTTTAATGCATGCAATATTGAAATTGGTGCATAAGATTTACCATACAAAACAACAATATATTACACAACAACATATACGGGAATGAATTATGGGAGAGGTAATTTCTCTCTGGCCATTGACGGGGATCGCCGTCATCGTGGTCGGATTTCTTTTACGTTTTAATCCGGTATTGGTGGTTATTATTGCCGGGATCGTCACGGGACTGGCGGCGCATATGCCGATCGCCACCATCCTCGAGAAGCTGGGTGAAGGTTTTCTTAACACCCGCAACCTGCCGTTTATCCTGCTGATCCCACTGGCGGTTATTGGCCTGCTGGAACGTCACGGACTCAAAGAGCGCGCTCAGGCGTGGATTGCGAAAATCCGCAGTGCCACCAGTGGCCGTCTGCTTATTGTCTATCTGTTCATTCGTGAAGCGACCGCTGCGTTAGGGTTGACGAGCCTGGGGGGGCATCCGCAGATGGTGCGCCCGCTGCTGGCGCCAATGGCGGAAGGGGCCGCCGAGAAAAATCACGGCGAGATACCCGGCGCGGTTCGCTATCGCCTGCGCGCAATGTCAGCGGCGACCGATAACGTCGGGCTGTTTTTCGGTGAAGATATCTTTGTTGCCTTCGGCGCGATCATATTCATGCACAACTTTATGCTGGAGTCTGGTGGGATCCAGACCGAACCGCTGCATATCGCCTTGTGGGGGATCCCGACGGCAATTTGTGCTTTCCTGATCCACGGCACGCGTTTGTGGCGTCTGGATAGCTATTTGCAACGTGAAGTGGCGAAAGCGAATGCCGCAGCGAAAGGGGAAGCGAAATGAATTTTCAACAAAGCTATCTCTACTGGCTGGCAGGTGCGGTATTACTGATTGTGGCGCTGATGTCCTGGCAGGACAAAGCGAACCCGCGTCGTTTCACCACAGGCCTGTTTTGGGGCATATATGGCGTACTGTTTCTGCTTGGTGACTGGACATACTCGCTGTTTGGCGATAAACGCGCAGTGCATATTGCCGTCGGCGTTGCGGTGGTTGTGCTGGCCCTGATCGCGGGTTTTGGTGGAGTGAAGCTGGGAAGCTACCATCAACGCACGCAGCAACAGCGCGAAGAAAGCGCCAGCCGCCTGGGCAACCGCCTGTTTTTCCCGGCATTAGCGATCCCGGTGGTAACGGTCATTGGCGTACTGATGTTCAACCATATTCCGGGCTTACAGGATGCGCTATTCGGGCCGGGTAATCACGCCACGCTGGTAACGCTCTTTTCAATGACAGCGGGCTCGTTGATTGGTCTGGCGATGGCGATAAAAATGACCCATGAGCGGGTGCATCAACCGATTCAGGAGGCACGCCGTCTGCTGGACTCCATTGGCTGGGCGTTCATTTTGCCGCAGATTCTGGCTACGCTTGGGTTGCTGTTTACAGCGGCGGGTGTCGGTAGCGGCATTTCATACCTGACGCAGGAATATCTGGCGGTGGATAGTCGCTTTATCGCGGTGGCGGTGTACACCATCGGCATGGCATTGCTGACCATGGTTATGGGTAATGCGTTTGCTGCTTTCCCGATCGTGACCGCTGGGATTGGTATTCCAATCCTCGTACTGCAACACGGCGGCAACCCAGCGGTAATGGCGGCGATTGGTATGTTCTCCGGCTATTGTGGGACGCTGATGACGCCGATGGCGGCGAACTTTAATATTGTTCCTGCAGCGTTGCTGGAACTACCGGACAAAAATGCGGTGATTAAAGCGCAGGTGCCAACCGGCATACTGCTGCTGCTGGTCAACGTGTTCCTGATGTATTTCCTGATGTTCCTGTAAGGAGGAAGGATGAAAACAGTACTCATCACGGGATTTGAACCCTTTGGCGGCGAGTCAGTTAACCCTTCCTGGGAAGTGGTCTCGAGCCTCGACAATGCTATTATCGGTGGATGCCGCGTAATAGCCCGCCAACTACCGTGTGTCTTTGGCGAGTCTCTCGCTGTACTCAATGCCGCGATTGACGCGTTGTCGCCATCACTGGTGCTGGCGGTGGGGCAGGCGGGTGGTCGCACGGATATCACCGTGGAACGTGTGGCGATTAACGTTGACGATGCGCGTATTGCGGATAACCAGGGGCAACAGCCGGTCGATGTGCCGATTGTAGTCGATGGCCCGGCGGCATGGTTTAGTACGTTGCCGATTAAAGCGATGGTTGTCTCCATGCGCAACGCGGGAATTCCGGCCTCGGTTTCCCAGACTGCGGGTACTTTCGTGTGTAACCACGTGATGTATGGCCTGCTGCATAAACTACGCGACGTACCGGCGGTGAAGGGCGGCTTGATTCATATCCCTTATTTGCCGCAACAGGCTGCACAGCATCCCGGGGCGCCAAGTATGGCGACAGAAACGGTGCGCCGTGCGCTGGAGATTGCGATTGCCACCGCCTTGCAGGTGGAAAGCGATATCGCAGTGACGGGCGGTGCAACACATTAACAAAGGAAAGTATTATGCCTGAAGGCCCGGAGATCCGCCGCGCGGCGGATAACCTGGAGGCGGCAGTCAAAGGCAAACCCCTGACGGATGTCTGGTTTGCCTTTGAGCAGTTAAAACCGTATCAATCTCAACTGATTGGGCAACGTGTTACCCAGCTTGAAACGCGGGGGAAAGCATTACTGACCCATTTTTCTAATGGCCTGACGCTGTACAGTCACAATCAGCTCTATGGCGTGTGGCGAGTGGTGGATACCGGCAAAATTCCGCAAACTTCACGGGTACTGCGTGTCAGGCTGCAGACACACGACAAAACTATCCTGCTCTATAGCGCGTCTGATATCGAAATGCTGACGCCAGAACAGCTCTCCACCCATCCGTTCCTGCAACGGGTAGGGCCAGATGTACTGGATTTACGTTTAACGCCCGATGAGGTTAAAGCGCGTCTGTTATCTCCGCGTTTTCGCAATCGCCAGTTTTCTGGTCTGCTACTGGACCAGGCATTTCTGGCGGGATTAGGTAACTACCTGCGGGTAGAGATCCTCTGGCAGGTTGGGTTGACCGGGCAGCATAAAGCGTCGCAGCTTAGTGATGAGCAACTGGATAAACTGGCACATGCGCTGCTTGATATTCCGCGGCTGTCTTATACTACCCGCGGCCTGGTCGACGAGAATAAACATCACGGTGCGTTGTTTCGCTTTAAGGTCTTTCATCGGGATGGCGAAACCTGTGAGCGTTGTGGTGGAATAATCGAGAAAACGATGCTCTCTTCGCGCCCCTTTTACTGGTGCCCGGGTTGTCAGCACTAAGCGGGTTGTTTTGGTGCGTGCACCGAAATAAAACGCGCGACTGCGGGGCCAGTTAACAAAATGCTGAACAGTCGCAGGGTTTGCATCGCCATGATGAGCGCCATATCAGCGTGGCTCCCTGCGGCGATCACCGCAACAGAATCCACTCCTCCAGGACTGGTTGCCAGATAGGCAGTGAGAAAATCGATCTGCATGTAATGCGCCAGTCCCCAGGCCATGGCTGCGCAGATCGCCATCAGTGAAAAAATAGACAACAGGATCTGTGGCAGTGGTCGTAATGCCATTAAAAAGATCTGCTTGTCAAAGCCAAGACCGATTTGCCAGCCAATTGACATATAGGCTATTGCCAGTAGCCATTCCGGCAGTTCAATCACCATCACTCCGCTTGCATTCAGCATGGCACCCACCAGCATTGGCAATAGCATAACGCCAGAGGGAATACGCAGTAGGCGTCCAGCCGTGCCGGCAACGGCGGCCAGCATCAGAGTGCTGAAAAGATTGCCGCTTAGTGGCGGAAACCAGATGATTTGTTCACTGACCGTTTGGGCCTGGTCGCCCATCACCAGCCGGGTGACCAGCGCTGCCGCGCCGACCACCAACAGTACGCGCAGATACTGCATAAACGCCACCAGCCGGATGTCGGCGCCATAATCCTGGGCCATTGCGACCATTGCCGCTGCACCGCCTGGTGACGAGCCCCACGCACCGGTATTCCCCGGTAGATTACTATAGCGAACCAGCAGCCAGCCGATTATCGCGCTGCTGATAAGGGTTGCCAGCAGGATAACAATCACCATCGGCCAGTGGGCTGCAAGGGTTGTGAAGATTGAACCGGTCAGATTTTGGGCAATCATGCAGCCGAGAATCGCCTGTGCGCCAAGAAATGTGCAGCGAGGAGGATGCAGCGAGATGCCGCGCATACTGAAAATGATGCCGACGATCATCGAACCGAGCAGCAAGGGGCCCGGAAGATGGATAAAGAGAAAGAGCAGGGAAAGAAGGAGCGATAGCACAAACAACAGGCTCCACTGCAAAACAGGCATCCCATGCTCCCTTGTTTTATGCTGCATTCAATGTCTTGATATAGCATAGAGAAAAAGTCCGCTGAAAAAAATATCAGGTATCAATAAAAACGGACTAACCGGCGATCGGGTATTGATGCCTGTTATCTGAAAAAATCGTCGACAGCATCATTCCAGGCATGCCCGAAGATAGACCACTCCTGACTGATTGTAGGTGGAAAACCGCTCCGGCAGTATCCATTTTTTGATTCAAAATCAAAGACACCGTGTGGGTAACCATTTATCAGCAACACACATTTCTTACTGTCTTCTGACCAACCGATCTTCACATCTGATGGGATATGTCCATCTGACACGTCTTCTGCATTGTAAATATGTAGTGCATCTTTGATAGGATTTCCGTCTTCAGATTCATCAAGTGCATAGAAATATCCGGTTTGACCATTATCTTCAAATACAGCAGCGTATGAACCTTCAGGGGCTAAACTTTCTATTACCTGAGTTTCACCGACGATGAGTTGAGCTTGAACCGTAACTGTTATTGTCATTTTAATTTTCCTGGATGTATAAAACTACGCTGTTCTATAATCGGTATTGATGTTTAACGACTTGATTTGAAATTTTTAGGTTGATTGTTTAAATGATGAGCGTCCCTGGGACTTACGCCATCTTTTGATTTCATCAATGACGCCTTGTGGGCTGTCTTCCCTGTCATCCGGGGGATAAAAAATCAATCCATTACTTTCCGGATGGTCCACGATTTTATCGAAATGATCGACTAATGAGTCGATGTAAGATTCACGATCCATTTCTCCCTGGTAGCGCGGGTTTGCAGAGAATTCATTTAGGAAGTCTAAGAATTCGGATTCGGTGTAGTCTTCAAGGCGTTGTTTTAGTTGCATGTGTAACCTCTTTACTTATTAGAGTGATTTTTAATATGATTTTTCACAGTATTAATTCTCATGTTATCCATATCAAAGACTTCGCCACCATTAATGATAAAATCAAGATGGTGAATTTCGAATCTTTTTCTCCTTCCAACATGTTCAGTAGGGATGCTAAATGGAGCATTTCCGAGACGAATTTCTATTTGATTTCGTTCTTTAAACTGTGACATTAGCTCAGGGCACTCTGACACCGCAAGCCAGAACTCTCTTCTGAAATGGTCAAAGTTGCGAAATGTTCTTCCTCGCAGCTTATCTGCGACCTGTGCAGGTATCGGTGCGCCCAGCCCTGAACTGGCGGCTTCAAGCCAACGATTATTTCCGGATAAAATTTCACCGTGGCCGGTTGCTGTGCCGGGTTCGTCCCGGGCTGTTTTCAGGTATACATATATCGGCTGAATGCCTGAATCGGCCGGAAAGACCAGAATATAATCGTTAAAATCGGCGACATCCGGCACAAGGAACGGTGGCGTGGTGTACTCATTTTTGCCATCCGGGATGGGTGTCACCAGAATTGTTGGCTGATCAAGCGGTGGAATATCGCTTCCAGTATGTTCAGGTACATCACCCGTCGCAGGATTTTCTGGCGTCCATGTGATTAACGGCCCGTCTACGTCGTGGGCAGGCGTAAATTCATAACGATGGTGTCCATCATTCCATAGCATATTCGCGACGCGCACGTTTTCATACGGAGTACCTTCGCCGGTATGCACGCCGTAGACTTGCGACTTACCGTGAATGTCGGTTCCCCAGAAAAAACGAACCCGGGTTGTGGCTGTGCCACCTACCAGCGCCTTTTTCCGCAGTTCTTCCTCATACCAGAACTCATCACGTCCGGGAACGCGTGCGCTGCCCGTCCCCGCAGACGGAATATACAGCGCGGAAGCTAACGCTCCGATATAAGGAACGCCGCGTGCGGCGCTGAGCATGCCACCGAGTGACCACTCGCCCCACACCTGCGTCAGCCCACCTAATATCGGCAGCGTGGTCGAGGCTTCTGCGGGTTGTGCATATCCGCAACAATCATCAACGGAAGATTGTGCGAAAACCGCCATCTGACCGAAGTTTTCAGCCGATTCTTCACGGCTCCCTGCGTCTGTACAGCCTTTCTCTTTCAGACAGGATTTGGCATAGACCGGTGTGACTGCAGGAATGAGTGGTGCTGGGGGGGGAGGTCGGTTCGCAACGGGTATTATCGAACTAGCCGGCTGATTGCGGGGCGGTATAAACAAACGATTGTACTCAGCAGGCAACGCCAGGTAGTCAAACTCCGTATTGGCAATCAGGTGCTTGCAAAGAATATAGTCATACGATACCGCAATTTCTTCGGTATCCAGCTCGTTTAGGGCCACATAGGTTTGTATGCTTTTTACCGAAGCATTTCTTAATTGAATATAATAGTAGCGTTCCCATCTGCCGAATCTGTTTATTCGCCATAAATCAATTTCAATAAACAGACGTTCATTGTTATTGATGGCGTTAATAAATAGCGGTGTGCTTTTATCAATTAATTTTTCAAATCTTAGCGCCCGGGTATTAATACCAGAACCCGTATTAACTAATCCGTTAGAGAGCGAAAAAGCAAAAATCTCATCAGGATGGTTTTCCTGCCAGCGATTTCCTATCGATGCGTCTGTACCACAACCAGAAGAGATATCGCCTTGTCGCTCACCTGTTATCTTCAGATAAATAAGGTCGCCCATGCCATTTAATCCAGTGCTGTGTTTTATGAGGCCGGATTAAATAGTTAATGAATTTAAAGATCAAATAATGCTTTGGTAATTAATGCTATATTAAACAGGGTAGGAATTGCGCTCAATTAAATATATTAAAGGGCGAGTAAACGAGAGAAAGTAATATTGAAGAGGTGAATGCAATGAACAAGACGGGAACTGAAAAAAGCCACCGGAATTATCCGGTGGCCTGAACAATTAACGCTTAATATCAGACTTAAAATCGCGCTTGTCGTAGCCGGTGTACAACTGACGCGGACGCGCGATTTTCATGCCGTCGGTGTGCATTTCGTTCCAGTGTGCAATCCAGCCAACGGTACGTGCCATGGCGAAGATCACGGTGAACATGGAGGACGGAATACCCATCGCTTTCAGGATGATGCCGGAGTAGAAGTCTACGTTCGGGTAGAGTTTCTTCTCAATGAAGTACGGGTCGTTGAGCGCAATGTGCTCAAGTTCCATCGCCACTTCCAGCAGATCATCTTTGGTGCCCAGTTCTTTCAGTACTTCATGGCAGGTTTCACGCATGACAGTAGCGCGCGGGTCATAGTTTTTATAAACACGGTGACCAAAGCCCATCAGGCGGAAGGAATCATTCTTGTCTTTCGCGCGGCGAACAAATTCCGGAATGTGTTTAACAGAGCTGATTTCTTCCAGCATTTTCAGCGCAGCTTCGTTTGCGCCGCCGTGTGCCGGTCCCCACAGGGAAGCAATACCGGCCGCGATGCAGGCAAACGGGTTAGCGCCAGAAGAGCCCGCGGTACGTACGGTGGAGGTTGAGGCGTTCTGTTCGTGGTCAGCGTGCAGGATTAAGATACGGTCCATTGCGCGTTCCAGAATCGGATTCACTTCGTATTTTTCGCACGGCGTAGAGAACATCATGTTCAGGAAGTTACCGGCGTAGGAGAGATCGTTACGTGGGTATACGAACGGCTGCCCGATGGAATATTTGTAGCACATCGCTGCCATGGTTGGCATTTTGGACAGCAGGCGGAAGGCGGCGATTTCACGGTGACGTGCGTTGTTTACATCCAGCGAGTCATGATAGAACGCTGCCAGCGCTCCGGTAACACCGCACATAACGGCCATCGGGTGAGAGTCGCGGCGGAAACCGTGGAACAGACGGGTGATCTGCTCGTGGATCATGGTATGGCGAGTGACTGTGGTTTTGAACTCGTCGTACTCTTCCTGCGTCGGTTTTTCGCCGTACAGCAGGATATAACACACTTCCAGATAGTTGGACTCGGTCGCCAGTTGGTCAATCGGGAAGCCGCGATGCAGCAAAACACCTTCGTCACCGTCGATGAAAGTAATTTTGGATTCGCAGGATGCGGTAGAGGTGAAACCTGGGTCAAAAGTAAACATCCCTTTTGAGCCAAGGCTACGAATATCAATAACATCTTGACCGAGCGTACCTTTCAGCACATCCAGTTCAATAGCAGCGTCACCATTTAGAGTGAGTTTTGCTTTAGTATCAGCCATTTACGGTCTCCTTAGCGCCTTATTGCTTAAGACTGCCGGAACTTAAATTTGCCTTCGTGCATCAATAAACCGTTACCAGTTTGTTATTTGGCTCGCCGCTCTGCGAAAGAGGGGATGACCTGGGTACAGAGCTATGGGCGCTTGCAGGTAAAACGGTCTTTTCATGGCGAATAAACTGCAAATCAAGAACTTAGCAATCCGAATTATTTAACCTGTCTATCACTAATAACTGTCCTGAAGGTATTGGTCAATACTTCCACACTGTTACATAACTAAATCTCCGGTGAAAGAGTGACCCCATAACTTTTACGCATTATATGCTTTTTCTGGTGTCGTTTGTAACAACTTTGTTTAATGATTGTCAAATCAGATGATTAAAAATTAAAATAATGTTGTTATCGTGACCTATGTCACTGTTCGGGATAAAACCCGACAAACTATATGTAGGTTAATTGTAATGATTTTGTGAACGTCCTATACTGCCGCCAGGTCTCCGGAATACCCTGCAATCCCGAGCCAACCAGCGTTGTAACGTGTCGTTTTAGCATCTGGAAGCAGTGTTTTATATGACGCGTAGTTATAGTAAGGACGCTGTCTGACCCGCACGCAGACCGGAGGAAGGAAATCCCGTCGTCTTTCAGGCTACAGGTGTCTTCATCTTCTGTACCCGAAGTCTAAAGGGAATAATAAGAACAGCATGTGGGCGTTATTCATGATAAGAAATGTGAAAAAACAAAGACCTGTCAATCTGGATCTGCAAACGATCCGGTTCCCAATCACGGCGATAGCGTCCATTCTCCATCGCGTATCCGGAGTGATCACCTTTGTGGCGGTCGGGATTCTGTTGTGGTTATTGGGTACCAGCCTTTCCTCCCCTGAAGGTTTCCTCACCGCGTCATCCATTATGAATAACTTCTTTGTGGAGTTAATTCTGTGGGGGATCCTGATTGCGCTGGCATATCACGCCGTAATGGGCATTCGCCATCTGTTGATGGATTTTGGCTATATCGAAGAAACCCTCGAAGCAGGGACACGCTCCGCCAAAATTTGTTTCGTTATCATTGTCGTGCTTTCACTTCTCGCAGGAGTCCTCGTATGGTAAGCAACGCCTCCGCATTAGGACGCAACGGCGTACATGACTTCATTCTGGTCCGTGCTACCGCTATCGTTCTGACGTTATACATCATCTATATGGTCGGTTTCTTCGCCACCAGCGGCGAGCTGACGTATGAAGTCTGGACCGGTTTCTTCTCATCGGCATTCACCAAAGTCTTCACCCTGCTGGCACTCTTCTCCATCTTGATTCATGCCTGGATTGGCATGTGGCAGGTGTTGACCGACTACGTTAAACCTCTGGCTGTGCGCCTGATTCTGCAACTGGCTATCGTCGTTGCGCTGGTGGTTTACGTCATTTATGGATTTGTTGTGGTGTGGGGTGTGTAATGAAACTGCCAGTCAGAGAATTTGATGCTGTTGTGATTGGTGCCGGCGGCGCAGGTATGCGCGCGGCGCTGCAAATTTCCCAGAGCGGTCAGACCTGTGCGCTGCTCTCCAAAGTGTTCCCAACCCGTTCCCATACCGTATCAGCGCAGGGTGGCATCACCGTTGCGCTCGGTAATACCCATGAAGATAACTGGGAATGGCACATGTACGACACCGTTAAAGGGTCGGACTACATTGGTGACCAGGACGCTATTGAATATATGTGTAAAACCGGTCCGGAAGCGATTCTGGAGCTGGACCACATGGGGCTGCCGTTCTCTCGCCTCGACAATGGCACAATTTATCAACGTCCGTTTGGCGGCCAGTCGAAGAACTTCGGCGGCGAGCAGGCGGCTCGTACTGCGGCAGCGGCCGACCGTACCGGTCATGCGCTGTTGCACACGCTGTATCAGCAGAACCTGAAAAACCATACCACCATCTTCTCCGAGTGGTATGCGCTGGACCTGGTGAAAAACGCCGATGGCGCAGTTGTCGGTTGTACCGCGCTGTGTATCGAAACCGGTGAAGTGGTTTACTTCAAAGCCCGTGCGACCGTGCTGGCCACCGGCGGTGCTGGCCGTATTTATCAGTCCACTACTAATGCCCACATCAATACCGGTGACGGTGTTGGTATGGCTATCCGCGCTGGCGTGCCGGTGCAGGATATGGAGATGTGGCAGTTCCACCCAACCGGTATCGCCGGTGCAGGCGTTCTGGTAACAGAAGGCTGCCGTGGTGAAGGTGGCTACCTGCTGAACAAACATGGCGAGCGCTTCATGGAGCGTTATGCCCCGAATGCGAAAGACCTGGCGGGTCGTGACGTGGTGGCGCGTTCCATCATGATCGAAATTCGCGAAGGTCGCGGCTGCGACGGCCCGTGGGGTCCGCACGCCAAACTGAAACTCGACCACCTGGGTAAAGAAGTGCTGGAATCCCGTCTGCCGGGTATTCTCGAACTGTCCCGTACCTTTGCTCACGTTGACCCGGTCAAAGAGCCGATTCCGGTTATCCCAACCTGCCACTATATGATGGGCGGTATTCCGACCAAAGTAACTGGCCAGGCGTTGACCGTGAATGAGCAGGGCGAAGATGTGGTGATCCCTGGGCTGTTTGCCGTCGGCGAAATCGCCTGCGTATCGGTTCACGGCGCCAACCGTCTGGGCGGCAACTCGCTGCTGGACCTGGTAGTATTTGGTCGTGCGGTTGGTCTGCATCTGCAGGAGTCCATCGCTGAGCAGGGTGACCTGCTGGATGCGACCGAAGATGAAATCGACGCTTCTCTGGCGCGTCTGAACCGCTGGAACGGTAACCGTAACGGTGAAGACCCGGTGGCGATTCGCAAAGCGCTGCAAGAATGTATGCAGCATAACTTCTCGGTATTCCGCGAAGGCGATGCGATGGCGAAAGGTCTGGAAGAGCTGAAAGCGATCCGCGAACGCCTGAAAAATGCCCGTCTGGACGATACCTCCAGCGAGTTCAACACCCAGCGCGTTGAGTGTCTGGAGTTGGATAACCTGATGGAGACCGCGTACGCCACTGCAGTATCTGCAAACTTCCGTACCGAAAGCCGTGGCGCGCATAGCCGCTTCGACTTCCCGGAACGTGATGATGAAAACTGGCTGTGCCATTCCCTGTACCTGCCAGAGTCGGAATCCATGACGCGACGTCAAGTCAATATGGAACCGAAGCTGCGCCCGGCATTCCCGCCGAAGATTCGTACTTATTAATGCGGAGACAGGACAATGAAACTCGAGTTTTCAGTTTATCGCTATAACCCGGATGTTGACGACGCTCCGCGCATGCAGGATTACACCCTGGAGGCGGAAGAAGGGCGCGACATGATGCTGCTGGATGCATTGATGCAGCTGAAAGAAAAAGATCCGTCGCTGTCGTTTCGTCGCTCCTGCCGTGAAGGGGTTTGTGGCTCCGACGGTCTGAACATGAACGGCAAAAATGGACTGGCCTGTATCACTCCTATTTCTGCGCTGAATCAGCCGGGCAAAAAAATTGTCATTCGCCCGCTGCCGGGTTTACCGGTTGTGCGCGATTTGGTGGTAGACATGGGGCAATTCTACGCACAGTATGAGAAGATTAAGCCTTACTTGTTGAATAATGGGAAAAATCCGCCAGCTCGTGAGCATTTACAAATGCCAGAGCAGCGTGAGAAGCTCGATGGGCTGTATGAATGTATTTTGTGTGCATGCTGCTCAACGTCCTGCCCATCATTCTGGTGGAACCCGGACAAATTTATTGGCCCGGCAGGCCTGCTGGCAGCGTATCGCTTCTTAATTGATAGCCGCGATACCGAGACCGACAGCCGCCTGGAAGGTTTAAGTGACGCTTTCAGCGTATTCCGCTGCCATAGCATCATGAACTGCGTCAGCGTATGTCCGAAAGGACTGAACCCGACGCGCGCCATCGGCCATATTAAGTCGATGCTGCTCAAACGTAGTGCGTAAGTAGTTGTAGTGGTTGTCGGATGGCGACGTAGCGTCTTATCCGGCCTACGGGTTATGTACCTTGTAGGTCTGATAGGCGAAGCGCCATCAGGCAATGGTTGCCGGATGGCGACGTAGCGTCTTATCCGGCCTACGGGTTACGTACCTTGTAGGCCTGATTAGCGAAGCGCCATCAGGCAATTTAAGTGCAGGAAACCTCTAAAAACTGCCACATTATTAGACAGTTTTTAAAGGTTCCTTAGCGGACGCAGATGACACGACAGTCCGCAACAAGTGAACCCCGGCACGCACATCGGTGTGCGTGGTAGTATCCACGGCGAAGTAAGCATACAAATGCTTAAGGGATCACGATGCAGAACAGCGCTTTGAAAGCCTGGTTGGACTCTTCTTACCTCTCTGGTTCTAACCAGAGCTGGATAGAACAGCTCTATGAAGACTTCTTAACCGACCCTGACTCGGTAGATGCTAACTGGCGTTCGACGTTCCAGCAGTTACCTGGTACCGGAGTCAAACCGGATCAACTTCACTCAAAAACACGTGATTATTTCCGTCGACAGGCGTTGATTACCCCACGTTACTCTTCTTCTATTTCCGACCCTGATGCCAATGTGAAGCAGGTTAAAGTCCTGCAGCTCATTAACGCCTATCGTTTCCGCGGTCATCAGCATGCGAATCTTGATCCGCTGGGACTGTGGCAGCAAGAAAATGTGGCCGATCTGGACCCGTCTTTCCACGATCTGACCGATGCGGATTTCCAGGAAAGCTTTAACGTAGGTTCTTTTGCCGGCGGCAAAGACACGATGAAGCTGAGCGACCTGGTTGTTGCGCTGAAACAAACCTACTGCGGCCCAATTGGCGCCGAGTATATGCACATCACCAGCACCGAAGAAAAACGTTGGCTTCAGCAGCGTATCGAGTCTGGCCGTGCCGCATTCAGTAGCGAAGAGAAAAAACGTTTCCTCAGTGAACTGACCGCAGCAGAAGGTCTGGAACGCTACCTGGGCGCTAAGTTCCCGGGCGCGAAACGCTTCTCGCTGGAAGGCGGCGATGCGTTAATCCCAATGCTCAAAGAGATGATCCGCCACGCCGGTAACAGCGGTACCCGTGAAGTGGTACTGGGCATGGCGCACCGTGGTCGTCTGAACGTTCTGGTTAACGTACTGGGCAAACGCCCGCAGGAACTGTTCGACGAATTTGCGGGCAAACATAAAGAACACCTCGGCACCGGTGACGTGAAGTACCACATGGGCTTCTCATCAGATATCGAAACCGAAGGCGGTCTGGTGCACCTGGCGCTGGCGTTTAACCCGTCGCACCTGGAAATCGTTAGCCCGGTGGTTATCGGTTCCGTACGTGCGCGTCTGGATCGTCTGGACGAGCCGAGCAGCAATAAAGTCCTGCCAATCACCATTCACGGTGATGCGGCAGTTACCGGGCAGGGCGTGGTTCAGGAAACCCTGAACATGTCGAAAGCGCGTGGTTACGAAGTGGGCGGTACCGTTCGCATCGTTATCAACAACCAGGTGGGCTTCACTACGTCTAACCCGCTGGATGCGCGTTCTACACCGTACTGTACCGACATCGGTAAGATGGTTCAGGCGCCGATTTTCCACGTGAACGCGGATGACCCGGAAGCGGTCGCTTTCGTGACCCGCCTGGCGCTGGATTTCCGTAATACCTTTAAACGCGATGTCTTTATCGATCTGGTGTGCTACCGCCGTCACGGCCACAACGAAGCCGACGAGCCGAGCGCAACCCAGCCGCTGATGTATCAGAAAATCAAAAAGCATCCGACCCCGCGCAAAATCTACGCTGATAAGCTGGAAGCGGACAAGGTCGCCACGCTGGAAGATGCGACCGAGATGGTCAATCTGTACCGTGACGCGCTGGATGCTGGCGAATGCGTAGTGAAAGAGTGGCGTCCAATGAACATGCACTCCTTCACCTGGTCGCCGTACCTCAACCACGAATGGGATGAAAACTACCCGAACAAAGTTGAGATGAAGCGTCTGCAGGAGCTGGCAAAACGCATCAGCACCGTACCTGAAGCGGTTGAAATGCAGTCGCGTGTTGCCAAGATTTACGGCGACCGCCAGGCCATGGCCGCAGGCGAGAAGCTGTTTGACTGGGGTGGTGCAGAGAATCTGGCTTACGCCACGCTGGTTGACGAAGGCATTCCGGTCCGTCTGTCGGGTGAAGACTCCGGTCGCGGAACCTTCTTCCACCGTCACGCGGTGATTCATAACCAGGCGAACGGTTCAACCTACACGCCGCTGCAGCATGTGCATAACGGACAAGGCACCTTCCGCGTATGGGACTCCGTGCTGTCTGAAGAAGCCGTGCTGGCGTTCGAGTACGGTTATGCCACAGCAGAACCGCGCACGCTAACCATCTGGGAAGCACAGTTCGGTGACTTCGCTAACGGTGCACAGGTCGTTATCGACCAGTTCATCTCTTCCGGCGAGCAGAAATGGGGCCGTATGTGTGGTCTGGTTATGCTGCTGCCGCACGGCTATGAAGGTCAGGGTCCGGAGCACTCCTCCGCGCGTCTGGAACGTTATCTGCAACTTTGCGCTGAACAAAACATGCAGGTTTGCGTCCCGTCTACCCCGGCGCAGGTTTACCACATGCTGCGTCGTCAGGCGCTGCGCGGTATGCGTCGTCCGCTGGTGGTGATGTCACCGAAGTCGCTGCTGCGTCATCCGCTGGCGGTGTCTACGCTGGACGAACTGGCAAATGGTACTTTCCTGCCAGCCATTGGCGAAGTAGATGAACTTGATCCTAAAGGCGTGAAGCGTGTCGTGATGTGTTCTGGTAAGGTTTATTACGACCTGCTGGAGCAACGCCGCAAGAACGACCAAAAAGATGTCGCCATTGTGCGCATCGAACAGCTCTATCCGTTCCCGCATAAAGCGGTGCAGGAAGCGCTGAAACCATTTGCTCACGTACATGATTTTGTCTGGTGCCAGGAAGAGCCGCTCAACCAGGGCGCATGGTACTGCAGCCAGCATCATTTCCGTGAAGTAATTCCATTTGGGTCAGCTCTGCGTTATGCAGGTCGCCCGGCCTCTGCCTCTCCGGCAGTAGGGTATATGTCCGTTCACCAGAAGCAGCAACAAGATCTGGTAAATGACGCGCTGAACGTCGATTAAATAAAGGATAAATAATGAGTAGCGTAGATATTCTTGTTCCCGACCTGCCTGAATCCGTAGCGGATGCAACGGTTGCAACCTGGCACAAAAAACCGGGCGATGCAGTACGTCGTGATGAAGTACTGGTAGAAATCGAAACTGACAAAGTGGTACTGGAAGTACCGGCATCAGCGGACGGTATTCTTGATGCGGTTCTGGAAGATGAAGGGACAACCGTCACTTCTCGCCAGATCCTCGGTCGCCTGCGTGAAGGCAACAGCACCGGTAAAGAAACCAGTGCTAAGTCTGAAGAGAAAGATTCTACTCCGGCACAGCGCCAGCAGGCGTCTCTTGCTGAGCAGAACAACGATGCCCTGAGCCCGGCGATCCGTCGCCTGCTGGGTGAGCATAACCTCGAAGCCAGCGCTATCAACGGCACCGGTGTCGGCGGTCGTATCACCCGTGAAGATGTTGAAAAACATCTGGCGAAAGCTCCGGCTGCGAAAGCCGAAGCAAAAGCGCCGGCTGCAGCGCCTGCACCGCAGGCTCAACTGGGCGCGCGTGGCGAAAAACGTGTTCCGATGACCCGTCTGCGCAAACGCGTAGCCGAGCGTCTGCTGGAAGCGAAAAATTCTACCGCCATGCTGACCACGTTCAACGAAGTCAACATGAAGCCAATCATGGACCTGCGTAAGCAATACGGTGATGCGTTCGAGAAACGCCACGGTATCCGTCTGGGCTTTATGTCTTTCTACGTGAAAGCGGTTGTTGAAGCGCTGAAACGCTATCCGGAAGTGAACGCGTCCATCGACGGCGATGACGTGGTTTACCACAACTACTTTGATGTCAGCATGGCGGTCTCCACGCCGCGTGGCCTGGTCACGCCGGTCCTGCGTGATGTGGATCTGCTGGGTATGGCTGACATTGAGAAGAATATTAAAGAACTGGCAGTTAAAGGTCGCGACGGCAAGTTGACGGTCGAAGATCTGACGGGTGGTAACTTCACCATCACTAACGGTGGTGTGTTCGGTTCCCTGATGTCCACGCCGATCATCAACCCACCGCAGAGCGCCATCCTGGGTATGCATGCCATCAAAGATCGTCCGATGGCGGTAGACGGCAAGGTTGAAATCCTGCCGATGATGTATCTGGCGCTGTCTTATGACCACCGTCTGATCGATGGTCGTGAGTCAGTAGGCTTCCTGGTAACCATTAAAGAGTTGCTGGAAGATCCAACGCGTCTGCTGCTGGACGTGTAGTTAATAAGAGTATCACCTGCCCCGTAGGTCTGGACGCTTATCAGACCTACGGGTAAAAGATAACGATTACCTGAAGGATGGACAGAACACATGAACTTACATGAATATCAGGCAAAACAACTTTTTGCCCGCTATGGCTTACCGGCACCGGTGGGTTATGCCTGTACTACTCCGCGTGAAGCCGAAGAAGCTGCATCTAAAATCGGCGCTGGCCCGTGGGTAGTGAAATGTCAGGTTCACGCTGGTGGCCGTGGTAAAGCGGGCGGTGTGAAGGTGGTAAACAGCAAAGAAGACATTCGCGCTTTTGCTGAACACTGGCTGGGTAAACGTCTGGTCACTTACCAGACAGATGCTCATGGCCAACCGGTAAATCAGATTCTGGTTGAAGCCGCGACCGACATTGGTAAAGAACTTTACCTCGGCGCAGTTGTTGACCGTAGCTCCCGTCGCGTGGTCTTCATGGCCTCTACCGAAGGCGGCGTGGAAATCGAAAAAGTAGCGGAAGAAACCCCGCACCTGATCCACAAAGTGGCGCTCGATCCGCTGGCAGGCCCGATGCCTTACCAGGGTCGTGAGCTGGCGTTCAAACTGGGTCTGGAAGGTAAACAGGTTCAGCAGTTCACCAAGATCTTCATGGGTCTGGCGACTATCTTCCTGGAGCGCGATCTGGCGCTGATCGAAATCAACCCGCTGGTTGTGACCAAACAGGGTGATCTGATCTGCCTCGACGGCAAACTGGGCGCTGACGGCAACGCACTGTTCCGCCAGGCTGATCTGCGCGAAATGCGCGACCAGTCTCAGGAAGATCCGCGTGAAGCGCAGGCTGCACAGTGGGAACTGAACTACGTCGCACTGGACGGTAACATCGGTTGTATGGTTAACGGTGCGGGCCTGGCAATGGGCACCATGGACATCGTTAAGCTGCACGGCGGCGAACCGGCTAACTTCCTCGACGTTGGCGGCGGTGCGACCAAAGAGCGTGTAACCGAAGCGTTCAAAATTATCCTCTCTGATGACAATGTTAAAGCCGTACTGGTTAACATCTTCGGCGGTATCGTACGTTGCGATCTGATCGCTGACGGTATCATCGGCGCGGTAGCAGAAGTAGGTGTAAACGTTCCGGTCGTGGTACGTCTGGAAGGTAACAACGCTGAACTCGGCGCGAAAAAACTGGCTGATAGCGGCCTGAATATTATTGCAGCGAAAAGTCTGACGGATGCAGCTCAGCAGGTTGTTGCCGCAGTGGAGGGGAAATAATGTCAGTTTTAATTAATAAAGATACCAAGGTTATCTGCCAGGGCTTCACCGGTAGCCAGGGGACATTCCACTCCGAACAAGCGATCGCTTACGGTACGCAAATGGTCGGTGGCGTTACGCCGGGCAAAGGCGGCACCACGCATCTGGGTCTGCCAGTATTCAACACCGTACGTGAAGCGGTAGAAGCGACCGGCGCAACTGCCACCGTTATCTACGTTCCGGCGCCGTTCTGCAAAGATTCCATTCTGGAAGCAATCGATGCAGGCATCAAGCTTATCATCACCATCACCGAAGGTATCCCTACGCTGGATATGCTGACCGTGAAAGTGAAGCTGGATGAAGCTGGCGTACGCATGATCGGCCCGAACTGCCCAGGCGTTATCACTCCAGGTGAATGTAAAATCGGTATCATGCCGGGCCACATTCACAAGCCGGGTAAAGTGGGTATCGTTTCCCGTTCAGGTACCCTGACCTATGAAGCGGTTAAGCAGACCACCGACTACGGTTTCGGCCAGTCTACCTGTGTGGGCATCGGCGGCGACCCGATCCCTGGCTCTAACTTCATCGACATCCTGAAGCTGTTCCAGGAAGATCCGCAGACTGAAGCGATCGTCATGATCGGTGAGATCGGCGGTAGCGCGGAAGAAGAAGCAGCTGCTTATATTAAAGATCATGTGACCAAGCCGGTTGTGGGTTACATCGCGGGTGTGACTGCGCCGAAAGGTAAGCGTATGGGTCACGCGGGTGCGATTATCGCGGGTGGTAAAGGTACAGCGGATGAGAAATTCGCTGCGCTGGAAGCTGCAGGCGTGAAAACTGTCCGTAGCCTGGCCGATATCGGCGAAGCGCTGAAAACCGTTATTAAGTAAGAAATAAAAAAACAGCCCTGACTCTCTGCATAGTCAAGGGCTGGTCCCGTTTCGACATGGTTGGCCATCTGATGATGGCCTTTTTTTTGCCGGGAATTTACCGTTCAGCCAGCGTTTTCAACCAGCGAATTCCGCTTTCCGGTGAGGTCATTACCGGCACCGGCGGGGAAGGGAGCTGTTGTAAAACGCGCGCCATCGAAGCCTGCGCCAGCATCACGACATCCGCCTGGGTAAAGGCGCTCTGTAACCCTTCACTGACGATACGGTCATGGGTATCCATATCTCCCGCCAGCAGCGCGTGGAATGCATCCTCCATTAATACAGGCGTAATGGTTCGTGATTTACCGCTTTGCTGAACTTTACGCTGGACGTAATCCAGCGTTGGCTTCAGCGTGGTTGCCACAGTTGCCAACACGGCGATCCGCTCGCCTTTTCCAATCGCCTCTTCCACCATCGCGCAGTCAATGCGCGCGAGCTGGAGTGGAGTCATAAACTGGCATTGCTCCACCGCAGTACCAATTGAAGAGCAGGCGGTAATAAAGATATCGCAGTCCGCCTTTTCAGCAATATGCACATAGTCGGCGATGCGGGCGGCAATATTTGGTGATACGCCTCCGGCTTTCATCACCTGTTTAATCATCGACTCCTCGACCAGATGCATCACTTCCACTTCCGGCATAATGTCGGCGATCAGCTGTTGCATCATTGCAAGGGTGGCTGCACTGGTATGCAGCATGGCGACCTTTTTCATTGGGCAATCTCCTTAAGTAATATTTCTGCGACGGACAGCGCCGCATCATGATCTTCCTGCGCGGATAAACCGCCCACCGCGACGGCTCCAAGGCATTTCCCCTGGTGCAGAATCGGGATCCCGCCCGGCAGCGCCGTAAAACGCGGATCGGCAAAATAGCTAATATCCAGTTGCTCTTTTTGCAGACGCTGTAAAAATGCCTGCGTGGTGCAGCCCAGGCGGCTGCTGGTGCGCGCTTTACGCTGGGTTAACTCGATGGTTAACAGTTTGGCGTTATCCATCCGCGCAAAGCTGAGCAGTTCTCCATTGGCATCGCATACGGCCACGCTTAACGGGCGATTTGCATAACGTGTTTCGGCGAGTTCGAGCGCACAGGTTACGGCGCGCAGGGCCTGTCCCAGAGTGAGAGTTGTCATCGTGTTTATCCTTTCGACAGATTTTCGCAAGCAGGTTGAACGGGATCTTTGGCTGCTGCTACCTGCGCCTGTCTGGCGTCTTTTTTGCGCCAGTAGTTGGCGAGCAGCGAGCCGCTAACGTTACCCAGCGGTGTCATCACCGCTGAGGCGAGTCCAACCGTTGCCAGTTTGCCCATTGCGGCGGCAAGCCCTGACGCCATACCGCCGTTTTGCAGGCCGACTTCAAAGGCCACGGTACGGGCAGACTGCACGTCCATGCGGAAGATCCAGCGGCTCATCAGATAACCAATCAGGAAGCCGCCGAGGTTATGCATCAACATGGCGAAGCAGAGCAGGAAACCGACCTGCACCAGGTTGTCGCGCCCGGCGGCGGCGGCGGTGGTGGTAAAGAAAATGATCCCCATCATTGAGATGGTTGGCATGACCTTCTTCACGCCCGCCACGCGGCCATACAGCCAGTTGTAGAACAATGCCCAAACGAGGCCGCCTGCTACGAAGTTGAGGACCACCGCGTACATCTGCGCTTCGGCGCTGGCATGACCAAACAGCGCGTCCCAGCCGCCGGCAATCATATACAGCAGCCAAATTGCGCCGATCCCGGCCAGCATCTGGACAACACGGCGTCCGCGCACGCCTGCATAGGTTTTCAGATAGTCATGCAGAATTGCTGCGCCGATGGGAATTAATACGATTTTCACCACGTCCATCACCATCGCGGTGAGCTGGATATCGATCATCGAACCCGCCAGCAGATTAACCCACAGTGGAGTCATTACCGTTGCCGCCAGCGTTGAGACTGCGGCGATTGACACCGCCAGCGCGAGGTTGGCGTTGGCGATGTAAACCATCACCGTCGACGAGAGACCGCTGGGGCAAGCGCCAATCAACAAAATGCCCACCGCCACTTCAGGCGGAAAATCAAAGAGCAGGGTAATGCTCAGGCCGAGCAGGGGCATGATCACGAAATGGCAGAAGGTACCGATAAAAACTGCCCACGGCATTTTGGCGACATCAATAAAATCCTGGATCGTTAGCTTGGTGCCCATGCTGAACATGGTGGCCTGAATCACAAGGAACACGATCCATTTATGAGTGATATTGAAACCGCCCCAGACGATCAGATCCGTAGACCAGGTCATGGCGGCAACAAAACCAGCGATGATCCACAGCGTAAACTGATAGCTGCGTAAACCAGGCCAGTAGCCTGCACCGGCGGCGAATCCGACGGTGAACATCACCAGCCCCGGCTGCCACAGAGCCGTGGACTGGATGAGCGCGCCGATAATCGCCAGCACCACGCCCGCAACGCTGACGCCGAGTCCGGTTTTGTGAATAACAGTGGTCATAGTCATGTTGAAATGTCCTTGCTGTTGTTATTGCTGCCGGGGTGGAATAGATAACATGCGCCGCGCAATTTCCGGCGTAGCAACTTTTTTATCCATACTGCGAATGAGCGTAGCGAGTTTGGCTACCTGCTGATAATTATGCTGCGCTTTTTCTTCGGCGCTTAAATAATAACTATCTTCATAGCCGATTCGCACTTCACTGGCACCCATAGCGACCGCGGCAGCGATAATATCGAAATTCCTTCTGCCAAAATGAGTAATTCCCCATAAGGCGTCGCGTGGGATCATGCTACGCAGAGCAATTAATGCATCAACGGTTGCAGGCGTACTGCCGCGGTGACCAAGAACGATATTAAAGAGCATAGGTCTTTGAAAGTTTATTTTATCTTCAAGGTTCAGGATGTTATTAATCATGCCGATTTCAAAAACTTCAAACTCTGGAATAATATTGCGTTCAGTTATTTGCCGTGAACAATATTCCACGTCCGGACCGGGATTAAAATACACCGCATCACCGAGGTTAACGGAACCGACGTTCAGCGAGGCCATCTCCACGCCAGGGCAGGCCAGTGGCGCGCAGCGCTCGGCGATGGACATCGAAGAGACGCCGCCGGTAGAAGCCTGAATAATCAGGTTTGAATGGCGCATAACGCGGTCAATTGTTGCCTGAAAGTCGGTAGTATCTGGCGTCAGGCGTCCCTGTTTATCGCGAACGTGTAAATGGACGATGGACGCGCCATGTTCTACGCTGGCGAGTATTTCCTGCGCCAGTTCTTCGGGTATAACTCTGGGGCAATCCGCGGCAACGGGTGCCAGCGAAATAATAACAGTATCCGACATTTTTTCCTCCGGTACAGAGATATTAAAATTATAGGTAAGGCGTTATCCAGCGTAATGATTCCGGCCCTGATGTTGACGGTTGATATTCACAGCCAATCCAGTCCTGGTAATTCATTTTTCTTATAAAATTAAATAGCCATGCTTCATTTAACTCCCCGGTTCCTGGTTCATGGCGATAAGGAACAGAAGCGATTTGAAAATGTTTAATAAGGGTAAAATAGCGTTCGATATTTTTCGCCACGTTGCCATGAGTTTTCTGACAGTGGTAAATATCAAACTGTAAGCCGATATTCTTCTTACCAACCTCGTGAATGATAGATTCAGCCAGCGGGAAACTGTCAATAAAATAACCGGGCATATCCTGCGAATTTAATGGTTCAATCAGTACATCGATTTCCGCGTCTGCCATCACATCGCAGGCGATGCGCAGTCGATTCGTCAGGAGGTCGCGCTGGGCGTGCAGCGTCAGGTCATTGCAGCGCAAGCCGGACATAACGTGAACCCGGCGACAGCCCAGCGCCGTGGCGTAATCTCGCGCCACGTTCAGGCTGTGATGAAATTCCTGGTCTCGACCGGGCAATGCAGCGAGTCCCCGTTCACCCTGTGCCCAGTTGCCAGCCGGGGCGTTCATCAGCACCACCGGCAGAGATGTTTCCCGCTGAGCGGCCCGCAAATGCTCCAGCGGGTGCTGCCAGAGAAACAGCCCTTCTACGCCGCGAAAACCGGCTGCTTTTGCCGCCTGAAATCGACCCTCTATCGGTAAATCAGTAAATAACCAGTCGAGGTTAGCCGCTAACTTCAGCATGGCGTGCACCCTCCCGGCCATCAACCAGATGCAGCTTAACGCCCTGGCTGGCAATAGTCTGCTGCGCATTTTCCGGTAACCGGTTATCAGAAATAATGTCGGTTAACTGCTCCAGCCCACAGATGTGGAACATGCCGTATTTGCCAAACTTACTGCTGTCGCAGACCAGCACCCGACGCCGGGAGACGGTGAGTACCGCTTCTTTGACCGAGGCTTTCCCTTCACTCGGTGTCGACATGCCGCGCTCGGTATCCCACGACGATGAACTGAGAAACGCCACATCAATATTAATGGTGCGCAGAAAACTGGCGGCGCTTTTGCCAAGACATGAGCGGTTACGCTGATCCACCAGACCGCCGGTGTGATAGAGCGTAATGTGTGGCATATCCATCAGATAGTGGCTGATGGAAAAATCGTTGGTGACGACCGTCAGATTGAAACAGTGGCTGGCGGCCACCGCTTTCGCCACTTCAAACAACGACGTTCCGGCATCCAGATACAGCGTTTGTCCGGGCTCAATGAGCATTGCGGCGAGCTGGCCCATTTTGCGCTTCACATCATGATTCAACTCGGCTTTTTCCCGCCACGGCAGTTCGGATTTCAGCAGGTTATTGAGCTTCACGCCGCCGTTAATGGCGATAACTTTGCCTTCTTCTTCCAGCAACTGAATGTCGCGACGTACGGTCATATGCGACACGCTCATTAGATCTGCCAGTTCATTAAATGAGGCGGCATTCTTTTCGTGCACATAGCGGTAGATAAAATCACGTCGTTGCTCGGGGATCATCATGTCACCTCACGCTTGCCGGGAATGTTCAAGTTCGGCCACCGCCTCTTCTGAGAGCGGAACATAGCCGAGCGGTTTTAATGTCAGCCAGATGCGGGCGCTGTCTTCCAGTTCCTCGGCGTTAAACACCGCCTCACGCAGCGAGCGACCGCTTACTACCGGCCCGTGATTGGCCAGCAACGCAGCCGTATGATCTGCCGCGATTTCACTCAATGCGCTGGCAATGCCTTCATGGCCGGGCTTGAAATAAGGCAGCAGCGGTAGCTGTCCGACGCGCATCACATAGTATGGCGTTAGTGGCGGTAGACAGTTTTCTGGCGTAGAGCAAGGCAGACAGGAGAGCGCGGTCAGCCATGGAGAATGCAGGTGCACAACCGCGCCGCAGGATGGCCGATGCCGATACCACGCCAGATGCATGGGCACCTCTTTTGACGGTTTGTCGCCGCTAAGATGCACGCCGTTGGCATCCAGCCTACTTAGCGTGGCAGGATCAAGCTCACCCAGGCAGGAGTTGGTCGGGGTCACCAGATAGCCGCCATCCGGCAATTTGACGCTGAGGTTGCCGGAGCCGCCGCTGCTGTAACCACGCATAAACAAGGAACGGCCATAGTGGACGAGTAGTTCGCGTAGTTGGTGTTCACTCACCGGATTCATAATGCGTACTCCTGGGCTGTAAAAAAGAAATCTTCGTCACCAAAGTTGCCTGACTTCAGCGCCAGCGCCAGACCGGAGGAAAATACCCACGGCACGCCAGGCGCAATGGCTTTTCCAACGGACAGACGCTTCACCTGCAGTGCCTCTACCACGGTGCCGGATGTTTCTCCGCCTGCGACGATAAAGGTGTTTACACCTGCAACTTGTAGCTTTGCGCTCAGTCGGGAAAAAGCGTGTTCGATCGCCTGGCTGGCAGCCTGTTCGCCGTACTCTTGTTGAATGCGTTGGAGTATGTCTGGCGGCTGGGTGGCGTATATCATCGGCGCGAATGGGTCGTTGATATGCGTCATCGCCCAGGCACACAGTTCATCAGTGTAGCGTTCTGTATCAGACAGGCAGCGGGCCACGTCGAGTACACGAGAGGCTGCTGCGGCCTTATAGCGATTGACCTGACGATTACTCATTGCAGAACAGCTACCGGAGAACACCACCGTTTTAGCAGGTAGTGGAAAAGCGTCCAGCGGCATGGTTTGCTGAGTTCCGGTGCAGGCGGCCAGTGCGCCACCGAGCCCGGAGCCCCCGGCTAACAGAGGGCTGGCATGGAGTGCCTGCGCCAGCGTGGTGAGATCTGCTTCATCCAGCGTATCGACGATAACGTGACGCGTACCTTCAGCCTGAAGTTGGGCCAGAGCGTTAGTGACCGCTTCCACACCTTGACGCAGCGTCGTGAGGTTGATGCAACTAACCTTGCCTGGCGTTTGCGCGCTCAGCAGGCGCGGCAGGCTGGCATCGGTCATAGGATTAAGCGGATGCTTTTCCATCCCGGATTCGTTAAGCAGTACGCCATTTACAAAAAGATGGCCATGCACCACCGTGCGCCCGTTTTGCGGCAGGGCGGGGCAGTGGACGATCACGGGTGTATGCAGCTCGTTCATCAACGCATCGCTGACCGGTCCAATGTTGCCTGTTGGCGTGGAGTCGAACGTCGAACAATATTTAAAATAGATCTGGCGGACACCTGCCTTTTGTTTCAGCCAGCGGGCACAGGACAGAGATTGTGCGATGGCCTGTTCTGCGGGTAATGAGCGGCTTTTCAGCGAGATGACGATAGCGTCAACCTCTTCATTCCAGCATTGAGTGGTATCAGGCATTCCGGGCAGGAGTGCAACGCGCCACCCCTGCTGCGCCATAAAGCTTGCAATGTCCGTTGCGCCGGTGAAATCGTCGGCGATAACGCCTGTGGTGACGGCCATGGATCAACTCCGTTCAGATTGTTTGCTAATTGAACATATTATTCAGGAGGGACTTTCACATTCACATGATGATTATCACAAATAAGCACATCATTGATTCACAGTAAAAATGAGTAATCTATTGAAAATAATGGATAAAGATGTTTGGTGTTGCGGAAAGAGTCTCACAAGAGAGTGTGAAGATTCGTTAATCTTTGAGAAAGCGAAGTCAGTAGTATGCAGCGGAGTATTATCGAGGTCGCTTTAACTCTCTTGCCAATTGATCATAATCATCTGCATAAATGAGATTATTTTTTGCGGTGAGCATCATTCTTTCTCTTGATTAATTTCTGCATATTACCGGCTTTAATTTCATTAATGCCGGAGGATACCGTGTCGTTGAAAACCCAGGATGATTATCTACAACGTTTTTTCTCGATAGCAAAAGTATTCTCCAGTGCGACTGGATTAGCCACGGTTGTGGTTGATGTTAACGGAAAAACTCTCTCGGATTGCCATAACTTTAATTCGTTCTGCACATTAATGCGGGCGGATGAACGCTATTGTACGAGTTGCCAAAGGTGTGACAAATATTGTGCTTTTGAAGGATTAAAACACCTTAAACCCAGAATACTCAGCTGCCACGCAGGGCTAAGTCTGTTTTCTATGCCATTAATTCGCGAGGGGCATCTGTACGGTTTTATGCTCTGTGGGCAGGTGCGGGCAAAATATCAGGAATATAAAACCATCGTTATTGATAATAAATACTCATGGATGGATGAACCAAAAATAAAAGCTGAATGGAGTCAGGTGGCGGTAGTCGATAATAATACGCTGGTGGCATCAGCTAATTTATTAAATTTTATTGTTGATAATTTTGAGACAGAACAGCAACAACCTGATGAGTTTGTTATCCCGCCGACCAGTTACATGCGTCATTATTTTACAGAGCCTTCCCGACACGAGAAAAAGCTTCTGGCAGCGTTGCGTTATATTGATGAGAATTTATATAGTGAATTATCACTGGAATCCGTAGCAGCTCACGTTTGCTTAAGCGCAAACTATTTCAGCCGTTTTTTTAAGAAACGGCAGGGCGTTAACTTTAAAACCTGGGTGAATCAGAAAAAAATGCAAAAAGCGGGGGAGTTATTGCACGATCCCGTTCATTCAATAGACAGCATTGCCCGGAAACTCCAATACGCACAAACCAGTTACTTTTGCCGTGTTTTCCGGGCGGCGCATCAAACGTCGCCCCAGTCTTTTCGTCATGCCAGACTGTCACAGTAAAGGTTTTCTGGCAGCGTGATGGCTTCAGGGATAAAAGAGAGCCGATCGCTCAGGGTTACCACATCACCAATCACTATCAGCGCAGGGGGGAGGATGTTAGCTTCCTGCGCCTTGCTCAGTAGTGAACCGAGCGTACAGGTCAGTCGGCGTTGGTTATCCCGGGTGGCGGACATAATTAGCGCTGCAGGCGTATCTGCTGATTTTCCACCCATCAATAATTCCTCACAGATAAACGCCAGATTGGCGATACCCATGACGATAACCAGCGTACCATTCAGGTTCGCCAACTGACGCCAGTCCTGCTGTTGGTTGCCCTCCCGCGAATGACCGGTTACCACGTGAAATCCCGAGGCGAAATCGCGGTGTGTTACCGGAATCCCGGCATAGGTCAGGCCACCAATGGTTGAGCTGATACCCGGCACCACTTCAAACGGGATGCCCGTCTCGACGAGATCTTCAACTTCTTCAGCCCCGCGTCCAAAAACATACGGATCGCCGCCTTTCAGACGCACAATATTATTGTGCGTTTGGGCATACTGGACAAGCAGTGCATTGATTTCATCCTGCGGTACACAATGGAAACCCGGGTTTTTGCCGACATTGATAAGCAGACAATCAGGTAATGCCCATTCCAAAATTTTAGGATTGACCAGCCGATCGTAAATAATGACATCAGCCTGTTTAATGCACATCATTGCTTTGAGGGTAAGTAATGAAATATCACCGGGACCTGCCCCAACGAGCCAGACCTTTCCGAAAGTTTTCACATTGTGTCCTTTATCACATCGATCAAAAAAAGGCAGAAACCACATCAAGGAATGATAAAAAGCAGTCGTTTGCCCGTAAGTTATAACGTGAAATTATCCAAAATTATCGCACTGATAATATTGATTAATCTCGCAAAGTTTTTTCTGCAATAAACAAGATAACTTGAAAAATTATTAAGAACTTATTGGCACCATTTGCTTAGGTTTAACCTTATTTAAATTGTGTTTATTGCTGCTCTTGAGTATTATTGGTTAATATTTATCCGCCATCAGTGTGAGTAAATCATGGATTGGATCAATGACATTAATGGATGAAATAAAATATAACTCTCGGTGCTTATCTGGGTAGCTTGAATTATTTTTTATAAATTAAACTATTTTTGTACGCTGCATATGGAAGAGGTTATGAGAGGAAAAATACCCAAGACGGAGTTGCTGGTAACTTTTGAAGTTGTTGCGCGTCACGAAAGTTATACCCGGGCAGCTGAAGAGCTGGCTTTGACACAAAGTGCTGTTTTCCGCCAGGTAAATGCACTGGAGGATTTTCTCAATACCGCGCTATTTAATCATGCCAAAAAACGCATTTTCTTAAATGCGGCCGGCAAACACTATTTAAGTATCGTTAAAGAAACGTTAAATAAACTTGAACGAGATACGACGACGATAATGACCTGGCAGCCGACGGTACAGGTTATTGAGCTGGCGGTGAATCCGACGTTCAGCACGCACTGGCTGATCCCAAACCTGCGTGAGTTTAACAAACTTAATCCTGATATTATCGTGAACATTCATTCCCTGGCGAATATTGGTGATTTTCTCAATCGAGAGTATGACGCGGCAATCATGCGCGAAGACTTTTATTCGCCATGGTCAGGGGTTGAGTACCTGTTTGAAGAGGAAATTCTGCCGGTTTGCAGTCGCTGTTTGCTGGCCGAACCGGAACGAAAACTGGCGGTGAACGAATTACTAAACGAATTTCCGCTCTTACACCAAAGCACGCGCATCAAAGGGTGGCAGGAGTGGTTTGCGCTGTCAGATGTCAGCAGTCCGCTAGTGAATAAAGGTCCGAGATTTGATTTGTTATCGATGCTGATCGCGGCGGTCCGTTCTAATCTGGGCGTTGCGCTGCTCCCACGTTTTGCCATTCAGCACGATCTGGACAGCGGTGATATGGTCATTCCTTGCGATGTTCCAATGCGTACCGGGAATCGATTTATTATGACGTGGCGTGAAGAGAAATCGGAATCCGAGCATTTACAGATTTTCCGTAACTGGTTGCTCAGTAAGTCCGTGGTATCGGCTGCCTGAAGGTGGCTTGCGCCTTATCAGGCCTACAACGATGGGTAGGCCGGATAAGACGCGTTAGCATCGTTATCCGGCAAAAGAACGGCTACCAGTCGATCCCAACCTGTGCCTGAATACCGCGGTCAAACGCGTGTTTGACCGGGCGAATTTCACTGACCGTATCGGCCAGTTCCAGTAACAGCGTATGGCATCCGCGTCCTGTGACGATAACGCTCTGACCGGCAGGACGATTTTCGATGGCGCTGATAACCTCCTGGGTATCCAGATAGTGGTAAGCAAGCATGTAGGTGAGTTCATCCAGCACCACTAGATCGTAATGCGCATCAGCCAGCATGCGCTTACTTTCCTGCCAGACAACCGTTGCCGCCTCGATATCTGCTTGCCGATTTTGGGTTTCCCAGGTAAATCCGGTACCCATAATATGGAACTCGACGCCGAGAGGTTGCAGCGTGTTGTACTCGCCATTATCCCACTGGCCCTTAATAAACTGCGCGATGCCAACGGTTTTTCCGTGACCCACTGCGCGCGTTGCTGTGCCAAAGGCTGCGGTGGATTTTCCTTTTCCGTTGCCGGTGAAGACAATCAGGATCCCTTTCTTCTCCGTTGCCGCCGCTACGCGGGTATCAACCTGCTCTTTCAGCTTCTGCTGACGCTGACGGTGTCTGTCGTTATTGGCGCGCGCTTCCATGGAAACTCCTTAATGCCCTGCCGGACAAGTTGCGCAGCGATGCTGCTGCTCGAACTGGCTAAAGAAGTTATTGCCTTTGTCATCCACTAATACGAAGGCCGGCATATTTTTAACTTCCATCATCCATACGGCTTCCATTCCCAGTTCGGGATATTCAAGGCACTGCAGGCTTTTCACGTACTGCTGCGCCAACAGGGCTGCTGCACCGCCAATGCTGCCGAGGCTAAATCCACCGTGTTTCTGACAGGCATCAGTGACCTGCTGGCTGCGGTTACCCTTGGTGAGCATAATGAGGCTGCCGCCTTGTGCCTGGAAAGCATCGACATACCCATCCATGCGCCCGCCGGTGGTGGGCCCCATCGAGCCACAGGCCTGATTTTCCGGGGTTTTGGCGGGACCCGCGTAGTAAACGATATGCTTTTTCATGTATTCCGGCATCGGTTCGCCGTTATCCAGTCGCGCTTTGATGTTCGCGTGGGCGATATCGCGAGCGACAACAATCGGGCCGCTTAACGACAGGCGTGTACCAATGGGCAGAGCGGAAAGGTCATGCAGGATGTCACGCAGCGGACGGTTCAGATCCAGTTGTACGGTCTGAGCGCCGTTTTCTACTCGCTGTGAATCAGGAATGAATTTGCCCGGATTATGCTCGAGTTTCTCCAGCCAGATTCCGTGTTTATTAATTTTGGCCTTAATGTTACGGTCGGCAGAGCAGGAGAGGGCCATCGCGATTGGGCAAGAGCCGCCGTGGCGCGGTAAGCGAATTACGCGGATATCGTGGGCAAAGTATTTGCCGCCAAACTGCGCCCCGATGCCAAACTCGCGGCTGGCATTGAGCAACTCGGCTTCCAGCGCCGTATCACGGAACGCCTGGCCCAGCTCGTTCCCGCTGGTGGGTAGATTATCGTAATATTTGGTTGAAGCCAGTTTGGCGACTTTCAGCGCCTGGTCGGCGGATAAGCCCCCAACCACAAAAGCGATGTGATACGGCGGACAAGCGGCAGTACCCAGTGATTTCATTTTTTCGATCAGGAACGCAGTGAGTTTTTCCGGTTGTAGAATGGATTTGGTTTCCTGGTACAGCGCCGCTTTGTTAGCTGAGCCGCCACCTTTATTGACGAACAGGAAACGGTATTCGTTACCTGGGGTGGCGCTAATATCGATTTGTGCGGGCAGGTTGGTCTGGGTATTGACCTCGGTATACATATCCAGCGGGGCATTTTGCGAGTAACGCAGGTTGTTTTCGGTAAAGGTGGAATACACGCCTTTGCTTAATGCTTCTGCGTCATCGCCGCCGGTCCAGACATGTTGTCCTTTGCTGGCCACAATGGTTGCCGTCCCGGTATCCTGGCAGTTGGGCAGTACGCCTTTAGCTGAAACCTCTGCATTGCGCAGCAGCTGCAATGCGACGTACTTATCGTTACTGCTGGCCTGTGGGTCGTGCAAAATGCTGGCAATCTGTTTTAAATGTCCGGCGCGCAGGAAAAATGAAGCCTCATAAAACGCCTGCTGTGCTAACAAGGTTAACGCTTCCGGTGCAACCTTGATCACTTCCTCTCCGTCTAACTCCGTTACCGTAACGTGCTGGTTACTAAGTAATTCATACTCGGTACTATCTTTACTCTGAACAAAGAGTTCCTGCCAGACAAATGGTTTAGACATGTTTACTTCTCACCTCTTCGTGTTGTTTACCGAATGGCGCTTCGCTTATCCGGCCTACGATTAACGCATTGGTGTAGGTCGGATAAGCGAAGCGCCATCCGGCGTAAAGTTATTTGGCTAAAAAGACATTGGCTTTTGTCGCTTCGGCGACATATTCGATAGTTTTCTGGGCACGAACGCTGTTTCCGGCTTCATCAAGCGGCGGAGAATAGACCGCAATCGCATATTCGCCTGGGACAACGGCAACCATGCCGCCGCCGACGCCGCTTTTCGCCGGGATGCCAACGGTGTACAGCCATTTACCGCTACCGTCGTAAAGCCCGGCAATTGCCATTTCTGCCAGCACCTGCGGAACATATTTCTCATTCAGCAACTGTTTACCGTTGAACGGAGATTTGCCTTTGTTCGCGAGTACAGCACCCATTTTGGCCAGTTGCTCAACGGTGATATCCACCGAGCACTGGCGGGTATAAATTTCAACGGCTTCGTCAGTGTTGCCATAGAAGCTGTTATAGGATTCCATCAGTTTGGCCAGCGCCTGATTGTGCTGGTTGGTTTCCATTTCAGATTTGAAAACCGGTTCGTTCACGGTGAGAGTGGCATCGGCCCAGACGTTCAGGTTGTCGAGGATTTTGTTCCAACGATCGGTTTTGTCTTTGGCTTCGATCAGGCTAACGGTGCTCATGGCCCCGGCGTTTACCAGAGGGTTTTCAGGCGCGCCTTTGGTCAGTTCAACGGCTAAACCTGAGTTGAATGGCATTCCGGTGGCATTGGCGCCAAGTTTATCCAGCACTACCTGAGGACCGTGCAGCTCCATGGCAAGCGCCATGGTGAACACTTTACTCAGGGATTCCATTGGGAAAGGTTTGTTAACATCGCCAACCTGGTAGATCTTGCCGTCCACCGTCGCAATGGTGATGGCAAAATTTTTCGGGCTATAGGTCGCCAGAGCAGGGATGTAGTCGGCGACTTTTCCATCGTTGTTACTTTTGTACTTCTGATGAGCCTGTTCTATCAGCTTGGCGTAGTCGGGCGTGGTTTGCGCGAATGTGGTTGCGCTAAACAAGACGCTGAAAGAAAAGAGACTCACGCCGAGAATTGTTTTATTCATTATGCATTCCTGTTGGTGTGCTCATCTTGGTGCCGGATGGCGGCGTACCGCCTTATCCGGCCTACGGATGGTTAAACGTTATGTAGGCCGGATAAGCGCGAGCGCCATCCGGCAATGGCGTTGTGTCAGGACATGGCAACTTCTGACGGTTCGGTAACCGGACGTTCCTGCTCCGGGGACTTCACTGGTGCAGAGCCACGGCAACCCTGGCCGAAGTGTTCACCTTCCCAACGGCTGACAATGGCTGCTCCCATGGCGTTACTCATAACGTTCGTGGCGGAACGACCCATATCGAGGAACGGATCGACACCCATCAGCAGAATCAGACCTGCTTCTGGAATGTTGAACTGGTTCAGGGTTGCAGCGATAACCACCATTGATGCGCGCGGTACGCCTGCCATTCCTTTTGAGGTCAGCATCAGGATTAACAGCATGGTGATTTGCTCGCCCATGCTCAGTTCGATGTTGCACGCCTGGGCAATAAAGACGGTGGCAAATGAGCAATAAGCCATGGAACCGACCAGGTTAAAGGAATAACCGATAGGCAGAACGAAGCTGGCGATTTTTGACGAAACACCGAATTTTTCCAGCTTGTCCAGCGTACCCGGGAAGGCGGCTTCAGAGCTTGAAGTGGTAAAGGCCAGCAGAGCGGGTTCGAGGATTGATTTAGTTAACCGTGCGATGCAAGGCCCGACGATCATCGTAGACAGGCCAATCAGGATCGCCCACAGCATACCCAGCGTCAGGTAGAACTCACCCATGAAGATCCCGGCGCTAACCATCACACCCAGACCACGTTCGGCAATCAGACCTGAAATAGCGGCAAACACGGTCAGTGGTGCAAACAGCATGACGTAACCCGTCAGCTTCAGCATGACGTGCACCAGTGAATCCAGCACTTTCACGATAGGATCGGCTTTTTCACCAATCGCAGCGAGGCTGCAACCGAGGAAGATTGAGAACACGACGATCTGCAGAATTTCGTTACGCGCCATCGCATCGACAATACTGGTCGGTACCGCGTGTGAGATGAATACTTTCAGCGTGAATGGCTCTGACTTAACGGCGGCAACGGCTCCGACGTCATGTGGCACAAAGTTGATACCTGCGCCTGGCTGGAAGATATTAACGATAACCAGACCCAGTGCAATTGACACCAGAGAGGCGCAAATAAACAGGAAGAAGGTTTTCGAAAATATACGTCCCAGCGTTTTGGCATCGCCCATTTTGGCAATACCCACAACCAGAGTTGAAATAACCAATGGAGCGATAATCATTTTCACCATACGTAAGAATATGGTGGTGAAAATGGAAATGTCTGCTGCATAAGATTTTGCTGTTTCAGCCGCGGCCATATTATTTATGGCCACCCCGGCAATCATGCCGAGTATCAGGCCTAATATGATCATCTTCGTTAAACTAATTTTCTTCATGTGTACTCCATCGGATAAAGGCTGGTAATTGGAATTGTGTAGGGTGGCGTGCGCCTGAACCTGGACAGCAGCTCAGACGCACGCCTGTTGTGACCAACCGCATGAATAATTCGAAGCACTGTGATACAGCTGAATTCTGTGCTCCAATGGTTGTTATTGTGTTTTTTTGTTACAAGTCGAACTCAATACTTAATAATGGAGCGTGTTGCTGCGCACCATAAACATCATTGTCACCGACGTTGCCGGAAATAATATCTCGTGGCATGACGATTTTTACGGCATTCGCTGGATCGAACCAGACGATATTGTGAATAAATTCAGGCTCAACATTATATAAACCGGCAATAAGCTGCGGCGTTAATTGCTCGCAGGCTTTTACCCGCTGATAGTCTTCCCTTGTTTTAAATAAAATATCTAAAACCAGTTCGTACGGTCCGGCATTTTTGGAACGAATAACTTGTGCCAGTGAACAAATTGAGTGTTTCATGCCTGAACTCCTTCTGGCGTCACCTGTTCAATGTGGAAATCAAAACGCAGCGCATCGCTCGCTTCAATCAGGTGATAGATCGAGAACTCATACACCGGTCCACTCTGAATATCAGATGGCGAGAACGGGAAGGCGAGGTTGCCCGCAGTCGCAATGCGATTTTCATAGCCGTAGTGCAGCAGGGTAGAGCGCACCAGCGAGCAAACACTGTTAGCGATATCCTGTGTTGGCGCAACGACATCCAGTAGAATTCCCAGTTCATGGCCCGCAGTTTTCATCGGCTCATGGTTGCCCATCACACCGTTCTTACCGTAAAGGTGGAACGTCATGCGGATACTGTCGTCATTCAGTGAGAGGTTACGTGCAACGCTTGCCTGTACCTCTTCAAGAATCGTGTCAATCCCGGCAATCATAATAGGGTCACGTGTTCCGGCGATGGTCAGGCAACGGAAGCCAACCTGGCGTGCACCTTCCAGTTTCAACGCATACGGTGTTTCTTCATGCCGTGAACCGCTGACATACACTTCACCCTCGTTAACCTGGGTGAAAGTGCATGCCTTCAGGTTCAGCACACCGCCTGGCCCTGGCAGGAAGTACGGATCTGACTTCTCGTACAGAGTGTGCGCTGCTGCGGAAGTCTCGGTGAACTTACGCTTGGGATTGAACGCCTTCAGCGTAAAGCCGTTATCGTCAATGATTCCCATCGCACAATCTGAGCCGGAACCAGGGGTGGCGGCAATGGCTGCACACTCAAGGATCTTACCGCAATGAAGCGCCAGACCTTCATCAAAGCCCTGCATAATCGGCAGCGCGGCGAAGCAGGCCGGATCGTAGGCACGTCCGCCCAGGACCACCTGCGCACCGGCTTTCAGCGCACGCTGGAAAGGCTCGACGCCCATCTGCGCGACAATGTAGGTGCTCTCTTCAATGGCCTCGTGAGTCAGTTCAGGCACAAAATCGAGCGCGGTGATTTTGCCGTTATCCAGCGCCTGATGAACGATTTCTTTGTCGACATCAGACGGAATCAGCGCCATTGAGAAAGACAGTTTTTCTTCCTGCGCGATCTCATGGATTATCTGGCGACACCACTCCAGATGCGGAGCTGCACCAGAACCACCGGCTGTGCCGATCACGACAGGGATGTTGTTCTTAACGCCTGCCACAATCATATAGCGCAGATCGCGTTTCACTCCGGCCCTGTCAGTAAAGGGTTTACCTGCCCCCAGGTAGTGGGGGCCAGGATCGGAGGAACCTGCGTCAACAGCAATAAGATCCGGTGACTCTTCCATGGCTTTACGAAAACTTTCTTCCGGGAAGCCATAACCCAGGATAGCCGTAGGCGATAAGATCTTAAATGTGCGTGCCATCTCTTAATCCTTAGTTTGCAACAGCGCGATGGTGCGGTTCATTTCGTTAAACACGATGTTGAGACCTTCATCGAAACCCATACCCGGTTTGATCAGCATGCGCATTGGACGCGCGGCCAGCGCGACGTGTACGCAGGTACGAGCACTGATTTCCGTTTCGTTACAGGTACCGCCCTGATAGGCTTCCATTCCGTGTTTGTTGCAATACAGCACTGCATCAACGATGTTGTGAATACCGCCCAGGTCCGGGGTTTTAATCTGCACCATGTGGCAGCTGCCCGCGTCGGTGAAGTCCACGATATCCTGATAGGTGTTACACCATTCATCCGCAACGATTTTCACGCCAGAACCCAGACGAGTCAGCTCCTGAGTGATCTCGGTTAACATGCGGATCTGATCCGGCTTGTTACCGGCATCAACCGGGCCTTCAATGTACAGCGGCAGGCCTTGCGCTTCGGCTTCCAGGCTGGCGATGTATTCGGCGCAACGCACTGGATCCATATCGAAGATCAGACCGATGGTGCCGTAGACATCAATGTGCAGCGTTGGGTGATAGCTATCGTTGGTGCGCAGGCTCAGGATGCGGTTAGACAACCAGCGGACGTACTCACGCAGTTTTTCACCTTTAAAGCCCAGCTTCTCTTCAACGTTATTGATCAGCGCATGCGGCAGGACATCCACACCTTTGAGGATCATCTTGTCGACGGCGATATAACGGTCGTCGCCGCTCTGACCAAATAACGGAATGGCTTCCGGGACGCATGGCAGCTGCCATTCATCACAAACCACTTCGGCTTTCAGACGACCGGTAGCCAGTGCCGCCGCGTCGAGCAGCGCCTGAGACAGACCATAACGTACGGCGGTATGCAGCAGATGGCCGTCAATACGCAGTTCGTCAAAGAAACGGGCGTTGGTCAGGAACGAATCAACGTCACGACCTTCCAGTAACGGCTTGATGTGGTCGTTGAGGAACGGAATGAAGTTTTCAGCCAGGAACAGTGGGTCACGACCGCCTGCACCTGAATATTGCACCGCTGCGCAATCGCCCACAGCTACCGCGCCGTTTTCCAGAATCAGCTGTACGGAAACACATTCACCCGCCTGACGAACAGACGTAAATCCTGGCGTTACCGGATCGCCGGTATAGATAAACCCGTCATGACCGGCGCCGTTTTTGATGGCCTGCTGATCGTCAAAATAAAATGAGGAGTAGCCAGCTGTGAAAAGGGCCTGTTTAATTTTCATTATGGTCTTCCTATTAATTTACTGTGGGATACGGCGTTGATGTCATCAATGACCATCTGGAAAGAAGGCTTGCGACCTTCGAAATGTGCGCGCTCTGCAACGTAGTCGTGGTGCAGGGCGAGAATATCTTTCGGCAGCGGCACGGCACCGGCTTCAAGAATACGGATTGCGCCTGTGTTATCGCGAACAGGCAGGATCTTACCGGCGTTACAGGCGGCAGGAGCGAAAGGTACATCCAGCACGCCAGCTTCAAAGGCCAGCACCGTACCGCGTGCAATGTCGCCATTGCCCAGTTCGAAGACTTTCTTCAATACCGCGCGGACTTCGCTCTTAATCAGGTCCACTTCCTGCTCCACGGCAGCGCACTGCGGGAATTTCTGATCGCTGACCATGTTGAGCATCTGGCGTGACGCTTTCAGACCCTGGGCGTTAGCTGCCGCGGTTGGGATACCGAATGCTTCGTGCGGACTTTTGGTAATGACTTTTGTGGCACCAGACATACCGGCAACCGCTGCGCCCCAGGCGATAACGGAGAAGGCTTTTGCTTCATCTTCCGGGAATCCGCCCATCCACTGGTGGAAAACGGTGCTCAGCTCGTAATCGTCGAAGCCATGGTTATGGAAGTATTCGTGGGACAGTTCACGCAGTGCCTGAATAGCAGCGATATCCTGTGTCAGGCTACCGACCTGGCCGTAACCGACGGTAATAGACTTCACGCCCTGCTCCAGCGCCAGCAGACCTTCGATAATCGCGACTGAGTGGGACATGAACGGCGGGATCAGCGTGCCGGTCAGCGGACCAAACGGCTCACGGTTGATGCGAATGCCGTTCTCTTCGTACAGACCCATCAGACGGTCGCAGTACTGCCAGTCACGGATAGATTTTTCCAGGGTTACGCGTTTGGCGTAAGGGATGTTGTAGGAGATACCGCCGCCTTCGTAGCTGGTAAAGCCACTGGCCATGGCGATTTCTGCCAGCAGACGCGCATCCGGTGTACCGTGGCGAACCTGGATCGGTTTATCCAGCGATTCAGTCATACGACGGCAGGCAGCAACCCCGTGATTGACGACCGGTAAACCATTCAGCTTGGAAGTACCTGCTTCGATGGATTTTTGGATCCCGACAGCGGCTTCTTCATAGCGGTTCAGACGGGTATAGGCATCGATAGTACTTGGCAGGAGGTCGCACTCTTCCTGCAATGTTTTGAGCAGCGCAATATGCTCATCCATTAATGCCACACCTGCGCGCGGCTGGCTCAGAGTTTTACCTTCCTGATCGGCCTTCAGCAGGGCGAGGGAGAAACGCTTTTTCTCTGGAATTGATTGCTGGTACTTCACGCCATCTTCGAAGTTCTCAACGTCTTTGCCGGTTTCCCAGGTTTGTAACACCTGATGCCTTTCGGTCATGAATTCGTCGTGGGTCAATTTTTTATTTCGAAGTTCCATTCGTAGCTGCCTTAAGTTTTATAGGGTTAAACACTGAATGCTGGTGCGAGCAGCGGCTTGCGGGTACAGCCTGGCGACGTTTGCCAGTAGAGGGAGCAGGCCATTTGAATCGCGGTAATACTCAAACTGATTCGGTAACAGAATTCTTTTACCCTGGTCGTCCAGCTCCCTGTATTTGAGCCAGTTATGGATATCGAACTGGCTGGCGCGAGAGAGCCATCCCCCTGAACCGACGACTTTGCGTACGGTGGTGAGATCGCGACCCATCTGTAAATCCACATTACCCACGCAGGTGCAAACCTGCTTTTTAGTGCCCGCGTGGCGCTCAGCGGCATAGCCCACGCATAAACCTGCCAGCAGGGTGTCGAAATATTTCTCTTCCTCGCTGAGTGGCAGGTAATCCGGTTGCCCAACCAGGTGGCGTAGATAGCGGTAAAACGCTTCCTCGCGCTGTGGCTGTTGGGCGAAGATGACTTTCACCATATCCTGCGTGCTTTCTCCCACCACAACGGCGGAAACGCGCATTCCAAGGTCGCCTTCAACGGTACGTTTGACGAACGGTTCAGGAACACCATGCAGGACGGTATCGGGGGAGAGGGTATTCGCGCTGGCCGAATAGACATCCGTGGTGGCTCCGCCCATATCAATCAGCATGAATTCCTTCCATGCGCTGTCGTAATCGCTAATGGCTTTGACTAACTCATATACCGTCCATGGCGTCGGCATAGGCTCTTCGCCTGTTTCGCCGACGATAACGTCCAGACCTTTGCCTTTGACGATGCGTGACAAGAACACATCGCAAATCGCCTGGCGCGCGGCAAACGGATTCGGGTGATCGAGGTCCGGCAGAATGTTGTCTACCGTGGTCAGATCCTTATGTCCCAGAATCGTTTGTATTTCGTCCTGAATGTCCCGGTTTCCGGCGTAGATAATGGCGCAATCAAGCTTTGAGCCTGCCAGCGCGTGCGCATTCGCCAGGCCGTAACTTTCTTCGCCACCGTCTGTCCCGCCGGTAAACAACAGAATGTCTGGCGGTGATGATTCCAGCTCCTGGATGTCATGACGGTTCAGCTTGTACGAATAATATTGCGCGATTTTCGCTCCTGCCGAATGGGCGGTAACTTTTGCCGACTCCAGCGTAATGGAAGGCACCAGCCCCATTGCTGCAACGGCGAGCCCACCTTTCGCTGAGGAGGAGTATTTCAACTGCACTTCACCACTTTTCAGTAACGGGCGAGCATCGGCAACATTCAGCACCTGATTCAGGCTGGCAAAAAAACCGTCTGCCAGATGATGTGTGGTGGTTGGGGTCAGGACATGGTTTACCAGGGTTAATTCCTCGCCTTCATGTGCGAAGAGGGCTGCCTTGGTCCATGTCGAGCCGATATCGACAGAAACTGTTTGCATCAGATGGCCTCTTCCAGGCAACGCTGTTCGAGGCCATTGTGTTGGTGAATATCATTAGTGATAAGCGCGCAAACATCTTCCAGATCGTGGCTGGGGGCGAAGACCCGGTTAAAGCCCATCTCTTTAAACTTCACTTCCACGTAGGCGAAGTCATGTTTACCGACGACCAGGTTGCCGCCGACGTACAGCAGAATGTCGCCAAGGCCGCGTTCGATGCAGCGCTCACGTAGTCCGAGGCAGTCAATGTCGCCATGACCGTAGATAGAGGACACCACGATGGCATCGGCGCCTGTTTCAATCGCAGCATCAATATATTCATCCTGGCTCACCATCACCCCGAGGTTGATTACGTGAAAATCATGAGCAGTAAAAACGCGATCCAGAACTTTATTACCTACTGCATGGCAGTCAGCACCGATGACGCCAATAACAAGTGTAGATTTCTTCATGGGTAATCCTCTGTAGGGCTGATGGTCAATAAGTGAAATTATTTTCTAATATTTAGAACATGGATTGTGACAACCTCTTAATAGGGTTGGAGTTTCTGTGGAAGCGAAAAAGGAAGCAATTGATCTATTTTCAAAATATCCTGAGAAAAATGATTGTTATATTTGCCATCTATAAAATCCGTTAATAATCAATGTGATGGGTTATCTTTTCTTAGCTTTGTTTAATTTATTAGGGAATTGGGTAATAAATGACTTGCCATGTTTGTGATCGAAATCTTATTTTGTTATGCGCGCCATTTATGACGTGTTTTAAATAATTTCAAAAATCCCAATTACTAATTAACTTGTGAACGACATAACGGTTTTTTATTTTTTAATCTTATATGTCACAATTCATTTTTGTTAAATTTAGGATAAAAATGATAAGGAAATGTTTGTGGCATATTTAATCTTTGCCACATAAGAGAGGAGGGGTGTTAATGATAACTTTCAGTGATGATTTAAGCGAGACGTCAGCGTTCTCTCGCAGAACGACAAACGCAATGCATCGGTCATTGTGGAACGTTTTCGCTTCCAGTTGAGATAGTTACATCTCGGTGTTAATTATAAGTAAAATTTAAATGAATAATTTGTATGAAATAACAAATCCATGACTTGCTAAACAAAAAACTGTGAGCTACCCAGCATTAGTGATTCTTTATCTTCTATCAATTAAGTCATCCGGGCTGGTTAAAAGATCGTGTACATTTAAATAAATATCCTATCATTTGTAGTAACGGCAATTACTCATTGAAAAACATGTTGTTAACATCGCGTTTACTAGTAGCGTGAGTGCTAAACACTATTAACATTAAATTTGAAAATTGATTCAAATCAATGTTTAAAACTTGGAAAACAGCATCAAAAGAGGGTAAATTGCTTCAGATCAAATTGGTCTGAAAGTGGTAAATTAGCTATAAATTGATCACTATCGAAAAATGCAAATTTGTCTCGATAAAAACCTGTTTATTGTAAGGATTTTACGGCGTAATATAATTGCGGGATCAATTTGAGTGTTTTATTAACATGTTTGTAACCTTTCATCATTGTCCTTTCTTCAAATGAGAGGAAAGGGTAGCGGCGGAAGGAAGCAGATAAATTTGTATTGGGGCATGCGTGTGACCCTTTCTAACGGGGTTCACTCTCGGAGTCTTCATGCGATGAGCAAGGAGTCATGATGTTAGATATAGTCGAACTGTCGCGCTTACAGTTTGCCTTGACCGCGATGTACCACTTCCTGTTTGTGCCACTGACGCTCGGTATGGCGTTCTTGTTGGCCATCATGGAAACGGTCTACGTCCTTTCCGGCAAACAGATTTATAAAGATATGACCAAGTTCTGGGGCAAGTTGTTTGGTATCAACTTCGCTCTGGGTGTGGCTACCGGTCTGACCATGGAGTTCCAGTTCGGGACTAACTGGTCTTACTACTCCCACTATGTAGGGGATATTTTCGGTGCGCCGCTGGCGATCGAAGGTTTGATGGCCTTCTTCCTCGAATCCACCTTTGTAGGTCTGTTCTTCTTCGGCTGGGACCGTTTGGGTAAAGTCCAGCATATGTGTGTCACCTGGCTGGTGGCTCTGGGTTCTAACCTGTCCGCGTTGTGGATTCTGGTTGCGAACGGCTGGATGCAGAACCCAATCGCAGCGGATTTCAACTTCGAAACCATGCGTATGGAGATGCTGAGCTTCTCTGAACTGGTGCTCAACCCGGTAGCACAGGTGAAATTTGTTCACACTGTGGCATCTGGTTATGTATGTGGCGCGATGTTCGTTCTGGGTATCAGCTCCTACTATATGCTGCGCGGTCGTGACTTCGCGTTTGCTAAACGTTCTTTTGCTATCGCTGCCAGCTTTGGTATGGCTGCTATTCTGTCTGTTATCGTTCTGGGTGATGAATCTGGTTACGAAATGGGCGACGTGCAGAAAACCAAACTCGCTGCGATTGAAGCAGAATGGGAAACTCAGCCTGCACCGGCTTCCTTCACGCTGTTCGGTATTCCGGACCAGGATGCGCAGGAAAACCATTTTGCGATTCAGATTCCTTATGCGCTGGGCATCATTGCCACCCGCTCTGTTGATACACCGGTCATTGGTCTGAAAGACCTGATGGTGCAACACGAAGAGCGTATCCGTAACGGGATGAAAGCGTATCAGCTGCTGGAAGAACTGCGTGCTGGTACTACCGACCAGGCCGTTCGCGACCAGTTCAACAGCATGAAGAAAGACCTGGGTTATGGTCTGCTGTTGAAACGCTATACGGACAAAGTTACCGACGCGACCGAAGCGCAAATTCAGCAGGCAACGAAAGATTCTATTCCTCGCGTTGCGCCGCTGTACTTCGCTTTCCGTATCATGGTGGCATGCGGCATTCTGATGCTGGCAATTATCGCGGTGTCCTTCTGGACTGTGCTTCGTAACCGTATCGGTGAGAAAAAATGGCTGCTGCGCACCGCGCTGTATGCGATTCCTCTGCCGTGGATTGCTATTGAATCCGGTTGGTTTGTTGCAGAGTACGGTCGTCAACCGTGGGCGATTGGTGAAGTGTTACCAACAGCCGTAGCGAACTCTTCGCTGACTGCTGGCGACCTCATCTTCTCGATGCTGTTGATTTGCGGCCTGTATACCCTGTTCCTGGTGGCTGAACTGTATCTGATGTTCAAGTTCGCACGCCTTGGGCCGAGTAGCCTGAAAACCGGTCGTTATCACTACGAGCAGTCCACTGTGACTTCTCAGCCGGCACGCTAAGACAGGAGTCGTCAAATGATCGATTATGAAGTATTGCGTTTTATCTGGTGGCTGCTGGTTGGCATTCTGCTGATTGGTTTTGCGGTCACTGATGGCTTCGACATGGGGGTGGGCATGCTCACCCGTTTCCTCGGTCGTAATGATACCGAGCGTCGAATTATGATTAACTCCATTGCCCCGCACTGGGACGGTAACCAGGTTTGGCTCATCACCGCGGGTGGCGCACTGTTCGCTGCCTGGCCGATGGTGTATGCCGCTGCGTTCTCCGGTTTCTATGTGGCGATGATTCTGGTTCTGGCGTCCTTGTTCTTCCGTCCGGTCGGTTTTGACTACCGCTCTAAGATTGAAGATATGCGCTGGCGCAACATGTGGGACTGGGGCATCTTCATTGGTAGCTTCGTGCCACCGCTGGTGATTGGCGTGGCGTTCGGTAACCTGCTGCAAGGGGTTCCGTTCCACGTAGATGACTACATGCGTTTGTACTACACCGGTAACTTCTTCCAGTTGCTGAATCCGTTTGGTCTGCTGGCAGGTGTCGTGAGCGTTGGGATGATCATCACCCAGGGTGCGACCTATCTGCAGATGCGTACGGTAGGTGAACTGCATCTGCGTGCTCGTGCAACTTCACAGGTTGCGGCGCTGGTGACTCTGGTCTGCTTCGCGCTGGCCGGTGTGTGGGTGATTTATGGTATTGACGGTTATGTTGTGACCTCAGCACTGGATCATCATGCTGCCTCTAACCCGCTGACCAAAGAAGTGGCTCGTGTGGCTGGCGCATGGATGGTGAACTTTAACAATGCACCTATCCTGTGGCTGGTTCCTGCACTGGGCGTGGTTCTGCCGCTGTTGACCATCCTGACTTCTCGTATGGAGAAAGGGGCATGGGCGTTTGTCTTCTCCTCACTGACGTTAGCCTGCATCATCCTGACTGCCGGTATCGCAATGTTCCCGTTTGTGATGCCATCCAGCACCATGATGAACGCAAGTTTGACCATGTGGGATGCCACCTCCAGCCAGCGTACATTGAATCTGATGACCTGGGTCGCGGCGGTGTTTGTACCGATCATTCTGCTGTACACCAGCTGGTGTTACTGGAAGATGTTCGGTCGCATCACTAAAGAAGATATTGAAAGTAACACCCACTCTCTGTACTAAGTAAGGAGCTTAAAATGTGGTATTTCGCATGGATTTTGGGAACGCTTCTTGCCTGTGCATTTGGGATAATCACAGCGCTGGCGCTTGAGCACGTTGAATCAGGCAAAGCCGGGCAAGAAGATAGCTAATGACCAACATTATCGCGATGGTATACAACGCGATGGACAAGCGCCCCTTGCGGGCGCTTTCATTTGTGCTGGCAATCGTGTTGGCTGGCTGCATATTCTGGGATCCGTCTCGTTTCGCGGCCAAAACCAGTGAGCTTGAAATCTGGCATGGTTTCCTGCTGATGTGGGCGGTTTGCGCAGGCATTATTCACGGCGTTGGCTTCCGTCCTCGCGCCGTACATTGGCAGGGCATCTTCTGCCCGCTGATCGCGGATATTGTCCTCGTTGTTGGTCTGATTTTCTTCTTCTTTTGAATAAGAAACATCCTTAAATATTTATGGGCTTGCATAAGCCCATAATTTTTTACTCTCCGTTTACTTTCCCCCATTCCAAAGCACCATTCCCGCGCGTATAGTAGCGAAGTTTGAAAGCACTAACCTTTTGTTGCATTACCGGGATGTACAGTGAAGACAGCGCGATATACAACGACATTCTTGATGCATCGCGGCGGCAAGAACGCGAATCACCAGACGCTTACGAAGGTAAGTAACTGGTGCGAGTGGGCGAAGCCAACAAAGAGGCAGTAGGAATGAATAAGTATATGTTTCGATGGCCGGTTCGTGTCTATTATGAAGATACCGATGCCGGTGGGGTGGTTTACCACGCTAGTTACGTCGCTTTTTATGAAAGAGCACGCACAGAAATGCTTCGTCATCATCACTTCAGTCAGCAGGTCCTGTTGGCCGAACGTGTCGCCTTTGTGGTGCGCAAGATGACCCTCGAGTATTTTGCGCCTGCCCGGCTCGACGATATGCTCGAAGTTCAAACCGAAATTACGTCAATGCGTGGCACCTCATTGGTTTTCACGCAACGCATTGTCAACGCAGAGAACACCGTGCTGAATGAGGCCGAAGTTCTGATTGTTTGCGTTGATCCACTCAAAATGAAGCCTCGTGCGCTTCCCAAGTCTATTGTCGCGGAGTTTAAGCAGTGACTGACATGAATATCCTTGATTTGTTCCTGAAGGCAAGCCTTCTGGTTAAACTTATCATGTTGATTTTGATTGGTTTCTCAATCGCATCCTGGGCCATCATCATCCAACGGACCCGTATTCTTAATGCTGCTTCACGTGAAGCCGAAGCATTTGAAGACAAGTTCTGGTCCGGCATTGAATTGTCGCGCCTGTACCAGGAAAGCCAGGGGCGTCGTGATAATTTGGCGGGCTCGGAACAAATTTTCTATAGCGGATTCAAGGAATTTGCGCGTTTGCATCGGGCAAATAGCCATGCGCCGGAAGCGGTCGTAGAGGGGGCTTCCCGTGCGATGCGTATCTCGATGAACCGTGAGCTGGAAACGCTGGAAACGCATATTCCATTCCTCGGCACCGTTGGCTCCATCAGCCCGTATATCGGTCTGTTCGGTACCGTTTGGGGGATCATGCACGCATTTATCGCGCTGGGCGCGGTAAAACAGGCGACGCTGCAAATGGTCGCACCGGGTATCGCAGAAGCGTTGATTGCAACGGCTATCGGTCTGTTTGCGGCAATCCCGGCGGTTATGGCCTACAACCGTCTGAACCAGCGCGTGAACAAACTGGAACTGAATTACGACAACTTTATGGAAGAGTTCACCGCGATTCTGCACCGCCAGGCGTTTACCGTTAGCGAGAGCAACAAGGGGTAAGCCATGGCCAGAACGCGTGGACGAGGTCGTCGCGAACTCAAGTCCGAAATCAATATTGTACCGCTGCTCGACGTACTGCTGGTGCTGTTGCTGATCTTTATGGCAACCGCACCGATCATTACGCAGAGTGTGGAAGTCGACCTGCCGGATGCGACCGAGTCGCAAGCCGTCAGCAGTAACGACGAACCCCCGGTCATTATTGAAGTTTCCGGTATTGGGCAATACAGCGTGGTGGTTGAGAAAGATCGTATGGATCAACTACCACCGGAGCAGGTTATTGCGGAAGCGAAAAGCCGCCTGCAGACCAATCCGAAAACGGTCTTTTTAATCGGTGGTGCGAAAGACGTGCCTTATGATGAAATAATTAAAGCGCTGAACTTGTTACACAGTGCAGGCGTAAAATCGGTTGGCTTGATGACGCAGCCAATCTGATGACTGCGTTTTGCTGGCTTGAAAGATAGCACGTAACAGGCGAACAGTTTTTTGGGAACCGAGAGTGTCAAAGGCAACCGAACAAAACGACAAGCTCAAAAGGGCGATAATTATTTCAGCGGTGCTGCATGTCATTTTATTTGCAGCGCTGATCTGGAGTTCGTTCGATGAGCACATTGATGCTTCAGCCGGCGGCGGTGGCGGTTCGTCCATCGACGCCGTTATGGTCGATCCTGGCGCCGTTGTGCAACAGTACGACAGGCAGCAGCAACAGCAGGCAAGTGCGAAACGCGCTGAAGAGCAGCGTGAAAAGCAGGCGCAGCAGCAAGCTGAAGAACTTCGCGAGAAGCAGGCAGCTGAGCAAGAGCGACTGAAGCAGCTGGAAAAAGAACGTTTAGCCGCGCAGGAAAAAGTGCGCGAACAGGCGGAACAGCAGAAGCAAGCTGAAGCCGCCGCAGCGAAAGCGCAAGAGCAACAGAAACAGGCTGAAGAGGCTGCGGCGAAGGCTGCTGCAGACGCGAAGGCTAAAGCTGATGCCCAGGCTAAGCAAGCGGCAGATGCCGCGAAGAAAGCCGCTGCAGACGCACAGAAAAAAGCTGAGGCTGAAGCCGCTAAAGCCGCCGCTGATGCGAAGAAAGCTGCAGAAGCACAAGCAGCTAAGGCAGCTGCGGACGCTGCGAAGAAAGCACAGGCTGAGGCCGCTAAGCAAGCAGCAGCCGAGAAAGCTGCTGCTGAGAAAGCAGAAAAAGCCGCTGCCGCGAAAGCTGCCGCTGCTGAAAAAGCGGCGGCTGATAAGAAAGCCGCTGCAGAAAAAGCAGCAGCAGACAAAAAAGCTGCAGCTGAGAAAGCCGCTGCCGATAAGAAAGCTGCGGCAGATAAAGCAGCTGCTGCTAAAAAGGCTGCGGCCGAAAAAGCCGCTGCAGCCTCTGGCGTTGACGACTTGTTGGGTGACCTGAGCTCCGGTAAGAATGCACCGAAATCGGGCGGTGGAGCGAAAGGAAACGGCCAACCGGCGAAAGATAGTGGTACAAGTGGTGCCAATGGCGGTGCATCTGGCGCTGATATCAGTGCTTACGCATCTCAAATTCGCAATGCGATCCAGAGCCGTCTGTATGGTGCAGATTTGTATGCAGGTAAATCTTGCGTATTACATATCAAGTTAGCACCCGATGGTCTGTTACTGGATGTGACCGAAGAGGGCGGGGATCCGGCATTGTGTCAGGCTGCGCTGACGGCTGCGAAAACCGCAAGAATTCCTAAACCGCCTAGCCAGGCAGTTTATGAAAAAGTAAAAGATGCCAAACTGGACTTCAAACTGTAATAACGCCCCCTGAGAAATCAGGGGAAACGGTCTAAGGTTGAGACAGAGTTCTGGTAGTTTTGTGTATTTGAGTTTGTTAACATTCTGCTAAATTATCGTGGGCTTTCCGTCCAGATAAGGGAGATATGATGAAGCAGGCATTACGAGTAGCATTTGGTTTTCTGATGCTGTGGGCAGCGGTGCTGCACGCAGAAGTACGTATCGAGATCACCCAGGGGGTGGACTCGGCGCGCCCGATTGGTGTTGTCCCCTTCCAGTGGGCAGGACCGGGTGCTGCACCTGAAGATATCGGTGGTATCGTAGGTGCTGACCTGCGTAACAGCGGTAAATTTAACCCGTTAGACCGTTCTCGTCTGCCTCAGCAGCCCGGTACCGCGCAGGAAGTTCAACCTGCCGCGTGGTCTGCGCTGGGCATTGATGCCGTAGTCGTCGGCCAGGTTACGCCGAACCCGGATGGTTCTTACAGCGTTGCCTATCAGCTGGTTGACACCGGTGGCGCACCGGGTACCGTACTGGCACAGAACACCTATAAAGTGAACAAGCAGTGGCTGCGTTACGCGGGCCATACTGCAAGTGACGAAGTGTTTGAAAAACTGACCGGCATTAAAGGTGCATTCCGTACCCGTATCGCTTATGTTGTTCAGACCAACGGTGGTCAGTTCCCGTACGAATTACGTGTGTCCGACTACGATGGTTACAACCAGTTCGTGGTACACCGTTCTCCGCAGCCGCTGATGTCTCCGGCGTGGTCCCCGGACGGTTCAAAACTGGCGTACGTTACCTTCGAAAGCGGTCGTTCTGCACTGGTTATTCAGACACTGTCTAACGGCGCGGTTCGTCAGGTAGCCTCGTTCCCACGTCACAACGGTGCGCCTGCGTTTTCTCCGGATGGCAGCAAACTGGCGTTTGCCCTGTCTAAAACCGGTAGCCTGAACCTGTATGTCATGGACATTGGTTCCGGTCAGATCCGTCAGGTGACGGATGGTCGTAGCAACAACACGGAACCTACCTGGTTCCCGGACAGCCAAAACCTGGCCTTTACGTCTGACCAGGCCGGTCGTCCGCAGGTATATAAAGTTAACGTCAACGGCGGTGCTCCGCAGCGCATTACCTGGGAAGGTTCGCAAAACCAGGATGCGGATGTGAGCAGCGACGGTAAATTTATGGTAATGGTAAGCTCGGCCAACGGTCAGCAGCACATTGCCAAACAAGATCTGGTAGCGGGTGGCGTACAAGTTCTGTCGTCAACGTTCCTGGACGAAACGCCAAGTCTGGCACCTAACGGCACTATGGTAATCTACAGCTCTTCTCAGGGGATGGGATCCGTGCTGAATTTGGTTTCTACAGATGGGCGTTTCAAAGCGCGTCTTCCGGCAACTGATGGACAGGTTAAATTCCCTGCCTGGTCGCCGTATCTGTGATAATAAATAATTGATTAATAAAGGAATCATTGAAATGCAACTGAACAAAGTGCTGAAAGGGCTGATGATTGCTCTGCCTGTTATGGCTATTGCAGCGTGTTCTTCTAACAAGAACGCCAGCAATGACGGCAGCGAAGGCATGCTGGGTGCCGGCACTGGTATGGATGCAAACGGCAGCGGCAACATGTCTTCTGAAGAGCAAGCGCGTCTTCAGATGCAACAGCTGCAGCAGAACAACATCGTTTACTTCGATCTGGACAAGTACGATATCCGTTCTGACTTCGCTGCAATGCTGGATGCTCACGCTAACTTCCTGCGTAGCAACCCGTCTTACAAAGTCACCGTAGAAGGTCATGCGGACGAACGTGGTACTCCTGAGTACAACATCTCCCTGGGTGAGCGTCGTGCGAACGCCGTTAAGATGTACCTGCAGGGTAAAGGCGTTTCTGCTGACCAGATCTCCATCGTTTCTTACGGTAAAGAAAAACCTGCAGTACTGGGTCATGACGAAGCGGCTTACGCCAAAAACCGTCGCGCCGTACTGGTTTACTAAGAGAATTGCATGAGCAGTAACTTCAGACATCATCTGTTGAGTCTGTCGTTACTGGTTGGCATAGCGGCCCCCTGGGCCGCTTTTGCACAGGCGCCAATCAGTAGTGTCGGCTCTGGCTCGGTCGAAGACCGTGTCACTCAACTCGAGCGTATTTCTAACGCTCACAGTCAGCTTTTAACCCAACTCCAGCAACAACTCTCCGATAATCAGTCCGATATTGATTCCCTGCGCGGTCAAATTCAGGAAAATCAGTATCAACTGAATCAGGTTGTTGAACGCCAGAAGCAGATATTGCTGCAGATGAATAATCTTGGTAGCGGTAGTGCACCTGCGGCGCAATCTGCGGGCGGCGATCAGAGTGGGGCAGCAGCAACCCCTGCACCTGATGCGGGTGCAGCGGCAGCGTCAGGTGCTCCGGTACAAACTGGCGATGCGAATACCGATTACAATGCGGCCATTGCTCTGGTGCAGGATAAATCCCGCCAGGATGACGCGATTGAAGCATTTCAGAACTTCATTAAAAAGTACCCAGACTCAACTTACCTGCCAAATGCGAATTACTGGCTGGGTCAGTTGAATTACAACAAGGGGAAAAAAGATGATGCAGCGTTCTATTTTGCTTCAGTAGTCAAAAACTTCCCGAAATCACCAAAGGCTGCAGACGCGATGTATAAAGTCGGCGTCATCATGCAGGACAAAGGTGATAAAGAGAAAGCGAAAGCCGTTTATCAGCAGGTTATCACTAAATACCCTGGCACTGATGGCGCGAAACAAGCGCAAAAACGCCTTGGCGCGATGTAATGAACACCATGCGACCAGAAATCGTGTTAATTCTGGTCGCGTCGTGTGATTCCTAAGCAGTTGAGTTATTTACATCGAAATTTTTGTTGCGCTAAAATCTGAAATCAGTAATATATGCCGCCGTTGCCAAGGGATATCAAACAGCCCGAAAGCGGCAAAAAAAGTGGGTCGTTAGCTCAGTTGGTAGAGCAGTTGACTTTTAATCAATTGGTCGCAGGTTCGAATCCTGCACGACCCACCACTAACTTAGTTAGTAAGTAGTATCCAGCGCAGTATCGGGTGATTAGCTCAGCTGGGAGAGCACCTCCCTTACAAGGAGGGGGTCGGCGGTTCGATCCCGTCATCACCCACCACTCGGGGCGTTAGCTCAGTTGGTAGAGCAGTTGACTTTTAATCAATTGGTCGCAGGTTCGAATCCTGCACGCCCCACCAATTTATTGGTGGCACCGAGTAAAAATTTTCAGGTTATACCCGAGCGGGTCGTTAGCTCAGTTGGTAGAGCAGTTGACTTTTAATCAATTGGTCGCAGGTTCGAATCCTGCACGACCCACCATCCTGAAAGTATAAAGAAGTAAACCCCATAAGGGGGCGTTAGCTCAGTTGGTAGAGCAGTTGACTTTTAATCAATTGGTCGCAGGTTCGAATCCTGCACGCCCCACCAGTGTAAAAAGGCGCCCTAAAGGCGCCTTTTTGCTATCTGCGATTTATAAGATTCGAATCTGCTTGCCTGATGCGCTTCGCTTATCAGTCCTACAGACGACACTATTCACGTAGGCCGGATAAGACGTCAGTCGCCTTCCGGCATTCCTCACACGCAATTATTGTGACTTTCTTACGCCAATCCGCTATCTTGTTTAGCATATAAAACAAATCTAACCGAATACGGCGTGCGTCACGCTTTTAATCGGTTATTTCGTTAAGCTAGTAAAACGAGAAAGCAAGATGAGCGTGATGTTTGATCCAGAAGCAGCAATTTATCCGTTTCCGCCGAAGCCAGCCCCGTTGAGTGTGGATGAAAAGCAATTTTATCGTGAAAAAATCAAGCGCCTGCTGAAAGAGCGTGATGCCGTTATGGTCGCGCACTATTACACTGATCCCGAAATTCAGCAGTTGGCCGAAGAGACCGGTGGTTGTATTTCTGATTCTCTGGAGATGGCGCGTTTCGGCTCAAAACATTCTGCCTCTACGCTGTTAGTTGCAGGCGTGAGGTTTATGGGGGAAACCGCCAAAATCCTCAGCCCGGAAAAGACCATCCTGATGCCGACCCTACAGGCGGAATGCTCATTAGATCTGGGCTGTCCGATTGATGCGTTCAGCGCGTTTTGCGATGCGCACCCGGATCGTACCGTGGTGGTTTACGCCAATACCTCAGCCGCCGTTAAAGCACGTGCGGACTGGGTCGTCACATCCAGTATCGCGGTAGAACTTATTGAGCATCTTGATAGTTTGGGTGAAAAAATCATCTGGGCTCCGGACAGACATCTGGGCAACTACGTCCAAAAACAGACCGGTGCAGACGTTCTTTGTTGGCAGGGGGCCTGTATCGTCCACGACGAATTTAAAACTCAGGCTTTAACACGCATGAAAGGGCTTTACCCTGATGCCGCGGTGTTGGTGCACCCGGAGTCCCCTCAGTCTATCGTTGATATGGCCGATGCGGTTGGCTCAACCAGCCAGTTAATCAACGCCGCTAAATCGTTACCGCATCAACAGCTGATTGTGGCGACTGACCGGGGCATATTTTACAAAATGCAGCAGGCCGTTCCGGATAAAGAATTGCTTGAAGCGCCGACGGCTGGTGAGGGGGCAACCTGTCGCAGCTGTGCGCATTGTCCGTGGATGGCGATGAACGGCCTCAAGGCGATTGCTGAGGGCCTGGAACAAGGCGGAGCGGCTCATGAGATACATGTTGATGCTGCGCTGCGAGAAGGGGCGTTGTTGCCGTTAAACCGCATGTTGGAATTTGCGGCTACACTTCGAGCTTAATTAATTTTTTTGCTCTGGGGGAAAAGATGGACTTTTTTAGCACGCAGAACATTCTGGTACATATTCCGATTGGCGCTGGCGGTTACGATCTGTCGTGGATCGAAGCTGTGGGTACGATCGCTGGGTTGCTGTGTATTGGCCTGGCGAGCCTTGAGAAAATCAGCAATTACTTCTTCGGCCTGATAAACGTCACGCTGTTTGCGATTATCTTCTTTCAGATCCAGCTCTATGCAAGCCTGTTGCTGCAAGTTTTCTTCTTTGCCGCCAACATCTACGGCTGGTATGCCTGGTCCAGGCAAACCAACCAGCATGAAGCGGAACTGAAAATTCGCTGGCTGCCGTTACCAAAAGCGATCGGCTGGCTGGCGGCTTGCGTGGTGGCGATCGGCCTGATGTCGGTCTATATCGATCCGGTCTTTGCGTTCCTGACCCGCATTGCGGTGAACATTATGCAGGCATTAGGATTGCAGGTTGTTGTGCCTGAGTTGCAACCCGATGCATTCCCGTTCTGGGACTCCTGCATGATGGTGTTGTCGATTGCGGCGATGATCCTGATGACGCGTAAGTACGTTGAAAACTGGCTGCTGTGGGTGATCATTAACGTAATAAGCGTAGTGATTTTCGCCCTGCAAGGCGTATATGCCATGTCGCTGGAGTATATGATCCTGACGGTTATCGCCCTGAACGGTAGCAGGATGTGGATTAACAGCGCGCGCGAGCGGGGTTCCCACGCGCTGTCCCATTAATGGTGATGGTGTGAATGGCCGGATACCCCCTGATACAGGTGGCAGTCCGGCCCATTACACGGCTGATACTCCATCTGGATCGTGGCGTGTTCAATCTGGTAGTGATGGATAAGGAAATGCTGAATACGCTCCAGCAGCGCGTCGTGATCGTGCGGCGGGACCACCTGCACATGCAGCGTCATTACCGGTTTTTCACCCACCATCCAGACATGGACATGGTGCACATTGCGGACTTCGGGGATATCCCGGCTGAGATGGCGCTGCAGTGCGGCGATATCCAGCGTCAGCGGGGCGCCTTCCAGTAATTCATTAACGCTATCCTTTAACAGTCGCCAGGCGCTACGCAGTACCAGCACGGAAACCAGAATCGAGAGAATCGGGTCCGCAGGCGTCCAGCCCGTCCAGATAATAATCAGCGCAGCGATGATCGCCCCGACCGAGCCGAGTAAATCGCCCATCACATGTAGTGCCGCGGCGCGGACGTTCAGGTTTTTCTCCTCACTGCCGCGGTGTAGAACCCAAAAAGCCAGCACGTTAGCCAGTAAACCCGCGACAGCTATAACCATCATCATGCCGCCAGCCACGGGGCGGGGCGTATGGAAGCGCTCAATGGCTTCCCAGACGATTAAAATGGTGATCACGACCAATGCGATGGCGTTAACAAACGCGGCCAGTGTCGTGAGCCTCAGCCAGCCGAAGGTGTGTCGTATTGTGGGCGGGCGATGGGAAAACCGGACGGCCAGCAGCGCAAAAAGGAGCGCTGCGGCATCAGTGAGCATATGCCCGGCATCGGCCAACAAGGCCAGTGAACCTGAAAGTATGCCACCCACCACTTCAACCAACATAAATCCGGCTGTAATGCAGAATGCAAACATCAAGCGGCGGGCATTATTGTCCTTGGGTTGCTCAGAAGAAGTATGAGTATGCGAGTGCGCCATTATGCCATCCCTTTGTTATTCTCATCTTTACTGTATGCCATCATACCGTTTTTGGGATGATAAAATTAAAAAGGAGAGCTATTGCTCTCCCATTATTAGCTTTATTTTCAGCGTTACTGCGTAGTGCCATCAGTTTTTGTCTCAGCATCATTGTTAATGCCGTTTCCGGTCTCAACCTTCTTATTCACATCAGGGCAGCGACCGTCCTTACACATGGTGTTTTTGTGCATCTCGTCTTTGGTCATCCCTTCATGGTTCATTGATGAACCGTTCGGGTGCAGCATTGTGCCACCCGAATTCACGTTACTGTTGTCGACATTATTTGGTGCCACGTTTTCGCGTGCGTCTGGGGCGACCTGACCGGCATCCGCCGAGGAATTTGCCTGGCCGTTATTGGACTGTGTATTGGTTTCAGCAGCCAGCGCCGCGCCGCTGGCGAGGCTGAGTGTAGCGGTAAGAAAGAGTGAAGCCAGCTTTGTCATATGCATAATATGCTCCTGTTATGGTCGATATGTCGGATAACGTCTTCCAACAGTGCATGTGCCAGTTACATCATCAATATGTGGTTAATAGTTTTGCCAGAGAAATTAAACCCAGCATAGAATCTTGAAATTTATGAAAATTAAAGCTGTTACAGTTATAAATTGTAGGTTGGATCTCGTTTTTCGCTACTTTATTGCGTTTTTTTGGCCAATTCCAGGATTAATCCGTCCAAAGTGTAAAACCCCGTTTACACTTTATGACTGAAGATATAGATTGGAGGGATTGCATTCATTTATATAAGTATGGCAACGCTGGAATAATCATGAATTATCAGAACGACGATTTACGCATTAAAGAGATCAACGAGTTATTACCGCCAGTCGCATTGTTGGAAAAATTCCCCGCTACTGAAAATGCCGCAAACACGGTGGCTCATGCCCGTAAGGCGATTCATAAAATCCTGAAAGGGAGTGACGATCGCCTGCTGGTAGTGATTGGGCCTTGCTCTATTCATGATCCGGCAGCCGCCAAAGAGTATGCCGCTCGCCTGCTGGCACTGCGTGAAGAGTTAAAAGGCGAGCTTGAAATCGTTATGCGGGTCTATTTTGAAAAACCGCGAACTACCGTCGGCTGGAAAGGGCTTATCAACGATCCGCACATGGACAACAGCTTCCAGATCAACGATGGGCTGCGCATTGCGCGTAAACTGCTGCTGGATATCAATGACAGCGGATTGCCTGCTGCGGGTGAATTCCTCGATATGATTACGCCGCAATACCTCGCCGACCTGATGAGCTGGGGCGCGATTGGGGCACGTACCACAGAATCTCAGGTGCACCGCGAATTGGCGTCTGGTCTGTCCTGCCCGGTTGGCTTTAAAAATGGTACTGATGGCACGATAAAAGTAGCGATTGATGCGATTAACGCCGCAGGAGCGCCGCACTGCTTCCTGTCTGTGACCAAATGGGGTCATTCGGCGATCGTAAATACCAGTGGTAATGGCGATTGCCATATTATTTTGCGCGGCGGCAAAGAGCCGAACTACAGCGCTCAGCACGTTGCCGACGTGAAAGAAGGTCTGATCAAAGCAGGGCTTTCAGCGCAGGTGATGATCGACTTTAGCCATGCCAACTCCAGCAAGCAGTTCAAAAAGCAGATGGATGTCGCGAAAGATGTTTGCGGACAAGTTGCTGGGGGCGAAAAAGCAATTATTGGCGTGATGATCGAAAGCCATCTGGTAGAAGGCAATCAAAACCCGGATAGCGGTGAGCCGCTGACCTACGGTAAGAGCATCACCGACGCCTGCATTGGCTGGGAAGATACCGATGCGGTGTTGCGCCAGCTGGCGGATGCGGTAAAAGTGCGCCGCGGTTAAAAAATTCATCCGGGCTACGCTCAGTAGGCCGGATAAGGCAACGCCGTCATCCGGCAATAAAAAAGCGTGGAGCATTCCACGCTTTTTTCGTTTGACCCAAGATGAAAATTACTTCGCTTTACCCTGGTTCGCAACGGCTGCTGCTTTTGCTGCGATCTCGTCAGCATTACCCAGATAGTAATGTTTGATTGGTTTGAAGTTTTCGTCGAACTCATATACCAGCGGTACGCCGGTCGGGATGTTCAATTCAAGGATCTCATCTTCGCCCATGTTATCCAGGTATTTAACCAGCGCACGCAGAGAGTTACCGTGAGCGGCGATAATTACGCGCTCACCGCTTTTCATGCGCGGCAGAATGGTTTCGTTCCAGTAGGGGATAACGCGATCGATGGTCAGCGCCAGGCTTTCGGTAACCGGCAACTCTTTGTCGGTCAACTTCGCATAACGCGGATCGTGACCCGGATAACGCTCGTCATCTTTGGTCAGTTCCGGTGGCGTTACCGCAAAGCCGCGACGCCATTGCTTAACCTGCTCGTCACCGTATTTTTCAGCGGTTTCAGCTTTGTTCAGACCCTGCAGCGCGCCGTAATGACGTTCGTTCAGTTTCCAGGATTTTTCAACCGGCAGCCAGGCCTGATCCAGTTCGTCCAGTACGTTCCACAGGGTGTGGATGGCACGTTTCAGCACAGAGGTATAAGCAAAATCGAAGCTGTAGCCTTCTTCTTTCAGCAGTTTACCTGCCGCTTTTGCTTCGCCCACGCCTTTCTCTGACAGATCAACGTCATACCAACCGGTAAAACGGTTTTCGTTGTTCCACTGACTTTCACCGTGACGTACCAGAACCAGCTTAGTTACAGCCATACACTCACTCCTATAAATCATATTGAATGATAATAATTCTCATTATATTGCCGTAAAGCGTCAGCGGCAATGCTTACGCATAACCATAGCGAAAATAGCACCACAGTGTAAGGTTCTTGTGAATTCAAGGTTGCGATTTTGTCTTTGAGTGGTGGGGATTTGAGCGGTTCTACTGTGATAAACAAATAACAGGCCCGCTACGTTACGTCATCGGGCCTGTGAGGGGAAAGGATCAGACTGGAATAAACTGATATTCCGTCACGCTGGCATACTCTTCACCCGGGCGTAAGAAGCAGTCCGGCTGCTGCCACTCTGGATGGTTTGGGCTGTCCGGGAGAAACTCACTTTCCAGCGCCAGACCTTGCCAGTCTTCGTAGGCGTCTGGCCCGCGAGATGGTGTACCGCCGAGGAAGTTGCCGGAGTAAAACTGCAATGCTGGGGCGGAGGTGTATACCACCATCTGCAGTTTTTCATCCTGGGACCACAGTCGAGCGACCGGCGTACGCGCATTGCCCTGTGCCTGAAGCAGGAAGGCGTGATCGTAACCTTTCACCTTGCGCTGATCGTCATCGGCAAGAAATTCACTGCTGATGATTTTAGGCGTGCGGAAATCGAAAGTGCTACCAGCGACGGATTTCAGCCCGTCATGCGGGATGCCCATTTCATCAACCGGCAAGTACTCGTCCGCCATAATTTGCAGCTTATGCTGGCGCACATCCGTTTTGTTACCGTCGAGGTTAAAATAAACGTGATTCGTCAGATTCACCGGACAGGGCTTATCGACCGTGGCGCGGTAGGTTATCGAAATACGATTATCGTCAGTCAGGCGATACTGCGCGGTGGCGCATAGATGGCCAGGGAAACCCTGGTCGCCATCGTCAGATGTTAAGGTGAACAGCACCTGACGGTCATTCTGATTGACTATCTGCCAGCGACGTTTGTCGAAACCGTCTGGCCCGCCGTGCAGCTGGTTGTCGCCCTGACTTGGTATCAACTCAACGGTTTCGCCGGCAAAGGTATAGCGGCTGTTGGCGATACGGTTAGCGTAGCGACCAATTGAAGCGCCGAGAAACGCAGCCTGCTCCGGGTATTGTTCCGGACTGGCGCACCCGAGCAATGCTTCGCGCACGCTACCATCGCTAAGCGGAATACGTGCAGAGAGCAGGGTTGCGCCCCAGTCCATGAGCGTGACCACCATCCCTGCGTCATTGCGCAAGGTGAGCAGGCGAAACGGCTGACCGTCCGGAGCCTGCACAGGGATTTCGTTTAACATTGTCCGGCTCCTTGAGAAGGTTTGCAGACGTAGAATGTTTCTTTGATACCGGTTTTTGCTTCGTACTGCTCGGCGACAGCCTGCTGAACGGCAGGTACCAAATCTTGTGGGATCAGCGCCACGATGCAGCCGCCGAAGCCGCCGCCGGTCATACGGACACCGCCTTTATCGCCGATGGTCGCTTTGACAATCTCTACCAACGTATCAATTTGCGGCACGGTAATTTCAAAGTCATCGCGCATTGAGGCGTGAGATTCCGCCATCAGCTGGCCCATGCGCAGCAGGTCGCCTTTTTCCAGCGCCTGTGCGGCTTCAACGGTACGCGCATTTTCCGTGATCACGTGGCGAACGCGTTTGGCGACAATCGGATCCAGTTCGTGGGCGACAGCGTTGAAGGCTTCAAGGCTGACATCACGCAGCGCTGGCTGCTGGAAGAAACGCGCACCGGTTTCACACTGTTCGCGACGGGTATTGTATTCGCTACCGACCAATGTGCGTTTAAAGTTACTGTTGATGATCACCACCGCTACGCCCTCAGGCATGGAAACGGCTTTGGTGCCCAGCGTTCGGCAGTCGATCAGTAGCGCATGATCTTTCTTACCAAGTGCCGAGATCAGTTGATCCATAATGCCGCAGTTACAGCCGACAAACTGGTTTTCAGCTTCCTGGCCATTCAGGGCAATCTGCGCGCCGTCGAGCGGCAGATGATAGAGCTGCTGGAATACCGTACCCACAGCGACTTCCAGTGAGGCAGAAGAGCTTAAGCCCGCACCCTGCGGGACGTTACCGCTGATCACCAGATCCGCGCCGCCAAAGGCGTTATTGCGCTTTTGCAGATGTTTCACTACGCCACGCACGTAGTTTGACCACTGCTGGCTGTCATGAGCGATAATTGGCGCATCAAGCGAGAACTCATCAACCTGATTGTCGTAATCAGCGGCGATCACACGGACTTTTCGATCGTCGCGTGCCGCACAGCTGATAACGGTTTGATAGTCGATAGCGCAGGGCAGAACGAAGCCGTCGTTATAATCGGTATGTTCACCGATCAGGTTCACACGACCCGGTGCCTGAATAGTATGGGTGGCAGGGTAGCCAAATGTTTCAGCAAACAGAGATTGTGTTTTTTCTTTCAGACTCATTATTTAAACTCCGGATTCGCGAAAATGGATGTCGCTGACCGCACGCAGTCGTTCAGCCGCTTGTTCTGCCGTCAGGTCGCGCTGGGTTTCTGCCAGCATTTCATATCCGACCATAAATTTACGCACGGTCGCGGAACGCAGCAGCGGCGGGTAAAAGTGTGCGTGCAACTGCCAGTGTTGGTTTTCTTCACCGTTAAACGGTGCGCCGTGCCAGCCCATAGAATAGGGGAATGAGCACTGGAACAGGTTGTCATAACGACTGGTCAGTTTTTTCAACGCCAGCGCCAGGTCAGCACGCTGTTCGTCGGTCAAATCGGTAATTCGCAACACGTGCGCTTTCGGCAGCAGCAGCGTTTCGAACGGCCACGCGGCCCAGTAAGGGACAACTGCCAGCCAGTGCTCGGTTTCAACGACCGTACGGCTGCCGTCCGCCAGCTCACGCTGGACGTAATCAACGAGCATCGGCGCGCCTTGTTCGGCGAAGTACGCTTTCTGCAGGCGATCTTCACGTTCGGCTTCGTTAGGCAAAAAGCTGTTGGCCCAAATTTGTCCGTGTGGGTGCGGGTTTGAGCACCCCATCGCTGCGCCTTTATTCTCAAATACCTGCACCCAGGGATAGGTTTTGCCTAAGTCTTCAGTCTGTTCCTGCCACGTTTTCACAATTTCTGTTAGCGCAGGGACGCTGAGTTCCGGCAGCGTTTTGCTGTGATCGGGCGAGAAGCAAATTACACGGCTGGTACCGCGCGCGCTCTGGCATCGCATTAACGGATCGTGACTGTCCGGCGCGTCCGGGGTATCGGACATCAGCGCCGCAAAGTCATTGGTAAAGACATAGGTCCCGGTGTAATCCGGGTTTTTGTCGCCGGTAACGCGCGTATTGCCAGCGCACAGGAAGCAGTCCGGGTCATGTGCAGGCAGTACCTGCTTAGACGGAGTTTCCTGCGCCCCTTGCCACGGGCGTTTGGCGCGATGTGGTGATACGAGGATCCACTGCCCGGTGAGCGGGTTAAAACGGCGATGTGGATGATCGACAGGATTGAATTGCGTCATGATTGGTCCTTAATCCGAATATCCCTGCGGGTGGCGTGACTGCCAGTGCCAGGTATCTTGTGCCATTTCATCCAGTGTGCGGGTCACGCGCCAGTTGAGCTCGCGATCGGCTTTGCTGGCGTCAGCCCAGTAGGCCGGAAGATCGCCATCACGGCGCGGGGCGAAATGGTAATTCACCGGTTTACCGCAAGCTTTGCTGAAGGCGTTGACCACGTCCAGCACGCTGCTACCGATGCCTGCACCGAGGTTGTAAATATGTACGCCCTGTTTGCCCGCCAGTTTTTCCATGGCAGCAACATGGCCGTCGGCGAGATCCATCACGTGGATGTAGTCGCGTACGCCGGTGCCATCTTCAGTAGGGTAGTCATTGCCAAATATGGCAAGAGATTCGCGACGGCCAACGGCAACCTGCGCGATGTAAGGCATCAGGTTGTTTGGAATACCTTGCGGATCTTCCCCCATATCTCCCGATGGATGAGCGCCAACCGGGTTAAAGTAGCGCAGCAGGGCAATGCTCCAGTCGGGCTGTGCTTTTTGCAGATCGGTCAGGATCTGTTCCACCATCAGCTTGCTTTTGCCGTACGGACTTTGCGGCGTGCCGGTGGGGAAGCTTTCAACGTAAGGAATTTGCGGCTGATCGCCATAGACGGTCGCGGAGGAGCTGAAAATGAAGTTTTTCACGTTGGCAGCGCGCATTGCATTCACCAGACGCAGAGTGCCGTTGACGTTGTTGTCATAGTACTCCAGCGGCTTGGCAACGGATTCTCCAACGGCTTTTAAACCGGCAAAATGGATGACCGTATCAATGGCATGATCGTGCAGAATTTCGGTTATCAGCGCTTCGTTACGGATGTCTCCTTCCACGAAGGTCGGATGCTTGCCGCCTAAACGCTCAATGACGGGCAGTACGCTACGCTTGCTGTTGCAGAGATTATCCAGGATCACCACTTCGTGACCGTTTATCAGCAACTGCACGCAAGTGTGGCTTCCAATGTAACCGCTACCACCTGTAACCAATACTCTCATAATTCGCTCCGTTAAGCCTATGGTATGCAATAACCATAGCATAACAAAGATGCGAAAAGTGTGACACGGAATAAATTAGTGGAATCGTTTACACTCCGGTGTTTTCACTCGATGCTGCCAGTTACTTTATTATAAATCATTATGTTAGGTTGTTATTTCAGCACTTGTCTGAAAAAAAAGCAGAAAAAAGGGCGTGATAAACGCCCTGGCATGAAAATTAACGCAGAGAGGTTTGTCGATAGGCGTAGATATCACCCTCGGGTACAAACTCTAGCCGATGGGTAATGCAGGCCGGGGCATCTTCGGCGTGATGAGAGACAAACAAAAGCTGAGTTTCACCTTCACCGATCAGGACATCCACAAACCGACGGATCAGTTGACGGTTGAGCGGATCTAATCCTTGCAACGGTTCATCGAGGATCAGCAACGTAGGATGTTTCACCAGTGCACGAACAATCAATGCCAGCCGCTGCTGCCCCCAGGAAAGACTATGAAATGGCGCATCCGCGGTACGTTTATCGATGCCCAGAATATCCAGCCACTGTTGTACCAGCTTGTGCTGTCTGTCGGAGACGGCCTGATAAATGCCGATTGAATCGAAATAACCGGAGAGAATAACGTTGCGAACTGTCGTACTTACCCGGTAATCCAGATGCAGGCTGCTGCTGACATAGCCAATATGTTTTTTGATATCCCAGATAGTTTCACCGCTGCCCCGGCGGCGGCCAAACAGGGTCAGGTCGTTGCTATATCCCTGGGGATGATCGCCAGTGATTAAACTGAGCAGGGTTGATTTCCCCGCACCGTTGGGGCCGATGATTTGCCAGTGTTCCCCCGGATTTACCCGCCAGCTCAGATGATGCAGGATAGGGCGATCGTTATACGAGACGGTGCCGTCGTTAAGCACAATGCGCGGCTCGTTATCTGACAACGTGTGGCGCACCGAAGGCTCATCCGGTTCGGGTAACTGGATGCCTTCCAGCCGTTCGCTATGTGCAAGCTGAGCGATTAATGCCTGTTGCAGAAGGTCGGGTTTTGCACCGGTTTCCGTCAGCGTGCAGTCGGCAAGTACGCCGGCAAACTGCACGAATTCGGGAATTTCATCAAAGCGATTAAGCACCAGTACCAACGTTAAACCGGCCTGGTGCAACTCAGCGAGCAACTCAGCTAACTGGCGACGGGACGCCACGTCCAGCCCGTCAAAGGGTTCATCAAGGATCAGCAAATCCGGTGTGGACATTAATGCCTGGCAGAGCAGGGTTTTGCGTGTTTCACCGGTGGAAAGGTATTTGAAACGCCTGTTGAGCAGGGCAGAAATGCCAAACTGCTGCGCCAGCGCAGCGCAGCGGGCGGGGTCGTGAACTTCGTCCTGAATTATTTCTGCGGTAGTGCGCCCGGTGTCGTCTTCACCGGGACTAAGAAGATCGGTGTTGTTTCGCTGCCACTCGTCGCTGACCAGCTTTTGGAGCTGCTCAAAGGAGAGTCGGGTAATACGTGTGAACTGGCTGCGGCGTTCGCCTTTCAGGAGCGGCAACTCGCCCGCCAGCGCGCGGGCCAGCGCAGATTTCCCGCTGCCGTTAGAGCCAACAAACGCCCAGCTATCACCCGCGTTTAACGTCAACGCATCTAACTGGAGCGTTTTTGTGTCGCTAAGACGAAACGTGCCTTGCGAAATTTGCAACGATGACATTTTGTATCCCATTATTTGCAGCGATGAATAACAGGGATACGTGTTCTTCAGGCTGATGTCAATTAACTCAGCACAGTGTGGCGATAATCACCCTGTCCGCATTAAAATATGCTGTGACGTTAGCGCCTTCCGTTAATGTGTGGGCCTGCTCTATCGGCAAAGTCGCGCACAGCGTCTGGCCGTCTGGCAAGGTCATCAACACTTCGCACTGCTCCGCTCCGCGTTCGATATGGCTGATTGTGCCCTGCAACTGGTTATCGGCGGCCTGAGCGATGGCGTCGTCCTGAGTGATTCCTACCCACGGCGCTTTCAACAGAATCAGTACTTCTTTGCCTTCCTCAAGCCCGAGACGCTCGCCGCTTTGTGCAGTGATTGCCACTTTCAGGCGCGTTTCGCCATCCGCCAGCAGCACGTCGACATGCTGTTGAACCTGATCGTGGTCGCGGGCGGTAATGGTGCCAAACCACTGGTTACGGGCGCTGGTTTGCAGCGAAAAGCGAGAGATCGCCGCCAGCAGGCTATTGAGCGGCAGTGCGTCGTCATCGCTCAAAACATCGAAGGCTTTCTGTTGAATTTGCGCTAATAAATCATACAACTGGATTAAGCGTTGGCCGTAGCGCGTTAACACCGCGCCGCCGCCGCCTTTGCCGCCAGTGGCGCGCTCAACCAGCGTCTGCTCGCTGAGCTGATTCATTTCGTTAATCGCATCCCAGGCGCTTTTATAGCTGATACCTGCATCCTTCGCGCCCTGACTGATGGAGCCGGAAAGCGCAATGTGCTTAAGCAGAGAAATGCGACGGGGATCGGCAAACAGTTTTTGCTGAAGTTTCAGCGTAAGAAGGATTTCGGCCTGCATCACAAGCTCCTGGCAAAAGGGGTATTGTGACGGAAAACCGCGCGCGCGCAAAGCCAACCGCACAAAAGGGGAGTGCTTTTCTGTGTTATGTGGTTAGAATACAACTAAGGACTATATCTGGAGTTGACCATGTTAGAGTTATTGAAAAGTCTGGTATTCGCCGTAATTATGGTTCCTGTGGTGATGGCTGTCATCCTGGGGCTGATTTACGGACTGGGTGAAGTGTTCAACATCTTCTCCTCTATCGGTCAGAAAGACCAGTCCAGACAGAATCATTGATTCCCCAAACGCCCGCTCAGTCGGGCGTTTATATTTTTTGCCTGCCAACTCGTTTTCTCAAGATCTTGCTTTCCCTGCCGATATTTTCTTTGTGTAACCTCTAATTGGTATCAATAACCACTGGGAAAATCCTGGTTTACTCGTTATATTTGCGCCTACATAACGAAACGCAAAGGAGTTACAGATGGCACGTACATGGTTACGCTTGTTTGCAGGGGCAACACTTTCTCTTACCGTTGCCGGGCATGCGCTGGCGGATGAAGGAAAGATTACCGTTTTTGCAGCGGCTTCGCTGACCAACGCGATGCAGGACATTGCAACGCAATATAAAAAAGAGAAGAACGTTGATGTTGTCTCCTCTTTTGCTTCTTCTTCCACACTGGCGCGTCAGATTGAAGCAGGCGCACCGGCCGATCTGTTTATTTCTGCCGATCAGAAATGGATGGACTACGCGGTAGACAAGAAGTCGATTGATACCGCATCGCGTGAAACGCTGTTGGGTAACAGTCTGGTGGTGGTTGCGCCGAAAGCCAGCGCACAGAAAGACTTCACCATTGACAGTAAAACCAACTGGACCAGTCTGTTGAATGGTGGACGCCTGGCTGTTGGCGATCCAGAACATGTTCCGGCGGGCATTTATGCCAAAGAAGCGCTGCAAAAATTGGGTGCATGGGATACCCTGGCCCCGAAACTGGCTCCTGCTGAAGACGTGCGCGGTGCGCTGGCGCTGGTAGAGCGTAACGAAGCGCCGCTGGGGATCGTCTATGGTTCCGATGCTGTCGCCAGTAAGGGCGTAAAAGTTGTTGCGACTTTCCCGGAAGATTCGCACAAAAAAGTGGAATACCCTATCGCGATTGTTGATGGGCACAAAAACGCAACGGTTAGCGCGTTCTATGATTACCTGAAAGGACCGCAGGCTGCTGAAATCTTTAAACGTTATGGATTTACGACCAAGTAATGATACTGACCGATCCTGAATGGCAGGCCGTCATCCTGAGCCTGAAAGTTTCTTCCCTGGCTGTGTTGTTTAGTTTGCCGTTTGGGATCTTCTTTGCCTGGCTGCTTGTGCGATGCAAGTTTCCGGGCAAAGCGCTGCTCGACAGCGTTCTGCATTTGCCGCTGGTTCTGCCGCCGGTCGTGGTAGGCTATCTGCTGTTGGTCGCCATGGGGCGGCGCGGATTCATTGGCGAATGGTTGTACGACTGGTTTGGCATTACCTTTGCCTTTAGCTGGCGCGGTGCGGTACTGGCTGCGGCGGTGATGTCTTTTCCTCTGATGGTACGGGCAATTCGTCTGGCGCTGGAAGGTGTCGACGTCAAGCTGGAGCAGGCGGCCCGCACGCTGGGAGCCGGACGCTGGCGTGTATTCATGACCATTACGCTACCGCTGATGCTGCCCGGCATTATTGTCGGTACGGTGCTGGCGTTCGCGCGTTCCCTCGGGGAATTCGGCGCAACCATTACTTTTGTTTCCAACATTCCTGGCGAAACCCGCACCATTCCTTCGGCGATGTATACCCTGATCCAGACTCCCGGCGGCGAAAGCGCGGCGGCGAGGTTGTGTATCATTTCTATTGTTTTAGCGCTGATTTCGCTGCTGATTTCTGAATGGCTGGCGCGTATTAGCCGTGAGCGGACGGGGCGATAATTATGCTGGAACTCAATTTCTCCCAGACGCTGGGGACGCATTGCCTGACGCTCAACGAAACGCTGCCAGCCAGCGGCATCACCGCTATTTTTGGCGTTTCCGGCGCGGGCAAAACCTCACTGATTAACGCCATCAGCGGCCTGACGCAGCCGCAGTCCGGACGTATCGTGCTCAACGGTCGGGTCTTAAACGACGTCGAGAACGGTATCTGTTTAACGCCGGAAAAACGCCGGGTGGGCTATGTTTTCCAGGATGCGCGCCTGTTCCCGCACTATAAAGTGCGCGGCAACCTGCGTTACGGAATGGCGAAAAGCATGGCCGGACAATTTGATAAGCTGGTGGCGCTGTTGGGCATTGAACCGCTGCTTGACCGTCTGCCTGGCGGTCTTTCTGGCGGTGAAAAGCAGCGTGTTGCCATCGGTCGGGCGCTGCTGACCGCGCCTGAGTTATTGCTGCTTGATGAGCCGTTAGCCTCACTGGATATACCGCGTAAACGCGAACTGCTGCCTTACCTGCAACGCCTTGCACGTGAAATCAATATTCCGATGCTGTATGTCAGCCACTCGCTTGATGAGATTTTGCACCTGGCGGATAAAGTGATGGTGCTGGAGAACGGGCAGGTCAAAGCGTTTGGTTCGCTGGAAGATGTCTGGGGTAGCAGCGTGATGCACCCCTGGCTGCCTAAGGAACAGCAAAGCAGTATTCTGAAAGTCAGCGTGCTGGAACATCATCCACACTATGCGATGACCGCGCTGGCGCTCGGCGATCAGCATCTGTGGGTCAATAAGCTGGAGCAACCGCTGCAAACCGCGCTGCGTATTCGTATTCAGGCATCTGATGTTTCACTGGTGCTCCAACCACCCCAGCAGACCAGTATTCGTAACGTTCTCCGGGCAAAAGTCGCGCAATGCTATGACGATAACGGTCAGGTGGAAGTTCAGCTTGAGGTGGGCGGTAAGACGCTGTGGGCGAGGATTAGCCCATGGGCCAGGGATGAACTGGGTATCAAACCTGGCCTGTGGCTGTACGCGCAAATTAAGAGCGTATCGATTACCGCCTGATTACAGCAGGTGGGAGTAGATAAATTTCGCGATGCTGTCTGTGGTGTTGTCGCCAATCACGATGTTGGCGCGGGCTTTGACCGCGTCATCCGCGTTGCCCATCGCCACGCCGGTACCTGCGGCTTCCAGCATGCTGATGTCGTTAAAGTTATCGCCAAAGGCAATCACGTTTTCCATTGACCCGCCCTGTGCTTCAATCCACTGGGTAAGGCGTCGTCCTTTGCTGTTGCCTTTACGTGCAATGTCGACCTGATCATGCCAGGACCATTCACACTCCAGTCCCAGCTGTTGCTCAACGTACTGGCCAAACTGCTGCAGTTTCGGAATATCTTCGTCGGTCAGGGCAAATTTCCAGACGGCGTTGACGTCATGTGCGGCCTGCGCCAGCGAAGGAACCTGGGTGAAGGTCGGGCGCTGTTCCGGCGGCAGAGTTTGCGCCCAGTTAGCGGTACGCACCACATGCCCGGTTGGGCGCTCATACAGCATGGCCTCATCCACATACATCAGCCCGTGGATCTGATGTTCATCCAGCATTTCGATCAGCTGTAATGCCTGGTCTACCGGGAGGGGATCGGATTCCAGTACCTTTTTTGCCTGATAATCATACAAGTAGGTACCGTTACAGCAAATTGCAGGTGTATCCAGCGCCAGTGCCTGATAAAAAGGATGAATAGCAACGTGATGGCGACCTGTGACAATGATAAGTTGGTAGCCTGCTTCTCTGGCGCGCGAGAGCGCTTCGAGGGAGGATGGCAGCAAGGTTTTTTTCGGGGTCAACAGGGTACCGTCTAAATCCAGGGCAATCACGCGTGCGGTCATAGTTTTTTCCAGATTAAGGTTGAGAATTTTGTCTGCTGGAATGGTACACCGAGACGGGAGCCGGACAAAATTCTGAGCCTTAATTAAGCATTCACCGTTAAAAGCGTCTACCTTAGGCGTGTGTCAGGCAATTGCAGCCACCTGCCAAAAAGCAAAGGAGTATTCATGAAGCAAACCGTTTATACCGCCAGCCCTGAAAGTCAGCAAATCCACGTCTGGAGCCTGAATCACGATGGTTCTCTGACGCTGACGCAGGTGGTTGATGTACCGGGTCAGGTACAGCCGATGGTCGTCAGCCCGGATAAGCGTTACCTCTATGTTGGTGTGCGCCCGGAGTTTCGCGTGTTGGCTTATCGTATTGCGCCTGATGACGGAGCGCTGACCTTCGCAGCAGAGTCAGCGCTGCCGGGTAGCCCGACGCATATTTCTACCGATCATCAGGGACGTTTCGTGTTCGTTGGCTCTTATAACGCGGGTAGCGTGAGCGTCACGCGTCTGGAAGATGGCCTGCCGGTGGAACTGGTTGACGTGGTAGAAGGTCTGGATGGTTGCCACTCAGCCAACATCTCTCCGGATAACCGTACCCTTTGGGTTCCGGCGTTGAAACAGGATCGTATCTGCCTGTTTGACGTTAGCGATGATGGCCATCTGGTTGCGCAGGAACCGGCTGAAGTGACTACCGTTGAAGGCGCGGGCCCGCGTCATATGGCGTTCCATCCGAATAAGCAATATGCCTACTGCGTGAACGAGCTGAATAGCTCTGTTGATGTCTGGGAGCTGAAAGATCCGTACGGCAAGATTGAGTGTGTGCAGACGCTGGATATGATGCCTGCTGATTTCGCGGATACCCGTTGGGCAGCAGATATTCACATCACACCGGATGGTCGTCATCTGTATGCCTGTGATCGCACCGCCAGCCTGATTACGGTCTTTAGCGTCTCTGAAGATGGCAGCGTGTTGACCAAAGAAGGTTTCCAACCTACCGAAACTCAGCCACGCGGTTTTAATATCGATAACAGAGGTAAATACCTGATTGCAGCCGGGCAAAAATCGCACCATATCGCGGTATACGAGATTGCTGGCGAACAAGGACTGTTGACGGAGAAAGGTCGTTACGCGGTAGGACAAGGCCCGATGTGGGTGGTTGTTAACGCGTACTAATATTGCGTCTAATGCCGGATGAGTATCCGGCACATTGCCCGGCAGAGCATGAATCTGCCGGGTTTACATCAGAGAATGACGTTTACTGCTTAGGTTCAGCAACCACTTTGCTACCGATACCGCGGTTGTTGTATTCCCACATACGGTTGAAGTTGGTGTCGTTCAGGTTACGCTGGAGTTCACCTTTGTCATCTTCCGCACCGGTATTACCGGCAAACGGGCGTTTTGCGATAACGCTGTCAGCCCATGGTTTTGCCATGTTAAAGCCTTCGTTAATCACGCTGTCACGAATCACGACCTGACCGTTAGTGTTGGAATCGACATCCAGCGAGCGGCCTAACTGCGCCACGCCATCGCCACTTGCCGTGAAGCGGCTATTAATCGCCAGGAAACCGTAGTAGATGTTTGACAGGGTAGCCGGTGCGAACACATAGGCTTCCTGCTGGGTACGGGAGTTCACTACGCGGAAATCGGTGTTATCGAACACTACGGCACCGCGACCGGAAACGATATCCACATCGCCTTCAATGTAGCTGTTGGTAACCAGCGTACGCGGCTGACGATCGTTTTCCAGACGGTTTTGTACGCCGCTATTGGTCACGAAGAAGGTATTCTGGCGGCCCAGGATATTGACCTTGTTGATCTGCACTTTATCGCCATCGGTACGCAGTGCAACGGCCGGGTGGTTACCCGCATCAACGCTGTCACCCAGGTTGTTTTCGATGGTCAGGTTCTGCAATTGCAGACCGTTATTTTGCGACCAGACGACAGCAGAACACATCACGCCAATATTCGTGCCACGTTTGTTCTGGCAATTATCAAACATATACCACGCAGGTTTACCCGGCATATATTTACCGGCTGGGTTCACCGTACGACGCCAGTCCGCGGTGCTCATGTCACCGTCAATGGCCTGGCCAATTTTCACATCAAGCGGTTTTTCGCCCATGCCGTACAGCGTCAGGCTACCTGTTGCTGCCGGGATATATACCGTACCCTGGTACTCGCCTGGCATAATCGCGATGTACTGACGTTTGTTAGTACGTTTGATGATTGCTGCATCAACAGCGGCCTGAATGCTGGTATGGGTGACGCCCTGAGTCCCTGCCGGGCCAACGACGAAGTCAGGCTGTGCGGGCAGAGAAATAGAAGAAGGGCTCCACGGCGCGGTGTTTGGCGTCAGCGCGGAAAAATAGTGCGCAGTAACGAAGTTTTTCGCTTCATTGGCCGACAAAATTGGGCGCGAAGAGGTTCCTGGCGCGGTTTGATCGGAAGGAATTTGATCGGGCGGCGTAGAGCTACAGGCGGTCAGCGTCACGCCAAAAGCCATTGCCAGCGCCAGACGGGAAACTGATGATATGTTCACAGGTTGCTCCGGGCTTTGAAAGTTATCCATTAAAGCCTGCTTTTTTATACTAAGTTGAGCGAAACGGGAAGGCGAAAAGGTAAAAAGTTGTTTTTTATCGCAGCAATGTCTGGCGCGGAGAGTCTTTATATCACAAATAGATAACAATTATGGTTCTTCAGGTTGACAACATCCCTATAATCAAAAATAAATGTCTATACAACCTATGACAAGTGGTGAGTCGAATGCAGCAATTCTTCCCTGATGATGTTATCTGGCGCAATGTTCGTCTGGCGACTATGGACCCTGAACGTGGTACCCCATATGGGCTGTTGGATGGTCACGCGCTGATCGTCCGCCAGGGCAAGATTCGCGATATCGTCCCGGAATCATCGTTATATCTCACGCATGACAATACTTTTGATATGCAGGGCAGGCTGATTACGCCTGGCCTGATTGATTGCCATACGCATCTGGTCTTTGGCGGAAACCGCGCAGGTGAGTGGGAGCAGCGGCTAAATGGTGTCTCCTACCAGCAGATAAGCGCTCAGGGTGGGGGGATCAATGCCACCGTATCGGCGACCCGCAGCGCCACGGATGAACAACTCTTACACGTAGCCCATCAGCGGATGGAACAGCTGATCAAAGAAGGTGTTACGCTGGTGGAAATAAAATCCGGCTACGGCCTGGATTTGCCGACAGAAGAGAAAATATTGCGCGTGGTGGCAGCGCTGGCGGCAGAGAATATCGTTGAAATCAGCCCGACGCTGTTGGCCGCGCATGCAACTCCAGCGGAATACCGGGATGATCCTGACGGCTATATTACGCTGGTGTGTGAGACCATTTTGCCGCAATTGTGGGAACAAGGGCTGTTTGAGACCGTCGATCTGTTCTGTGAAAGCGTTGGTTTTTCATTGGCGCAGAGTGAGCGGGTGTTTCAGGCTGCACAGGCGCTGGGCATCCCGATTAAAGGCCATGTCGAACAACTGTCATTGCTTGGCGGCGCACAGTTGGTAAGCCGCTACCAAGGGCTATCCGCCGATCATATTGAATACCTCGATGAAGCGGGCGTGGCGGCGATGAGCCAAAGCGGTACGGTCGGCGTGCTGCTGCCCGGCGCATTCTATTTCCTCAAAGAGCAGCAGCGCCCACCGGTAGCGTTGCTGCGTCAATATCAGGTACCGATGGCGGTAGCGACAGATTTTAACCCCGGTACCAGTCCGTTTATCAGCCTGCACTGGGCAATGAATATGGCCTGTGTTCAGTTTGGCCTGACGCCGGAAGAAGCATGGGCGGGCGTAACCCGTCATGCGGCCCGGGCGCTTGGGCGTCATGCCACCCACGGTCAATTGAAGGTCGGGTTTGTGGCCGATTTTGTGGTGTGGGATGCAACCCTCCCGGTCGAGATCCTGTATGAACCCGGGCGCAATCCGCTCTACCAACGCGTATTCAAAGGACAAATAGCATGACCAACTGGCAACCAGCCTCACCTGCGCTGTGGCAGGGACGTGATGACCGCGCCGAATCGCCGAATGCGCTGCGCCTGTTTCAGACTATCACCCTGAGCCCGACGTTTAGCCCAGAAATGTACCGCGAGCAGATAGCGTTGCTCGGGTTTGCCTGCGACGAAGGCGTTAAACGTAATCAGGGGCGTACGGGCGCCGCCGGAGCACCCGATGTGCTACGCAAGGCGCTGGCGAATTTAGCCAGCCACGATGGGCACAATCGGCTGGTGGATCTGGGAAATATTGTGGCGCAGGCTCCCGATCTTGAGGGTGCGCAGCAGGCGTTACGTAATGCGGTACAGCGCTGTCAGCACGAGAACATGCGTACCTTTGTTTTGGGCGGGGGACACGAAACTGCCTTTGCGCATGGCGCGGGCGTACTGGGTGCGTTCCCGCAGGCGAAAGTGGGGATAGTCAACTTCGATGCGCATCTCGATTTGCGCAAAGCTGAACAAGCTACATCCGGTACGCCATTTCGCCAGCTGGCGCAGCTTTGCGATGAACAGCAGCGTGAATTTCACTATGCCTGTATCGGCGTCAGTCGGGCGGCAAACACCCAGGCGCTTTGGGATGAGGCCCAGCGGCTCGGTGTTACCGTGGTGGAGGATCTGCATTGCGATACGGCGCAGGCGCAGTTAGCGCAGTTCATTGCCAATCTGGATGTCATCTATCTGACAATCGACCTCGACGTGCTGCCGGTGTGGGAAATGCCCGGCGTGTCGGCCCCCGCCGCGCTTGGCGTACCGTTGGCGACGCTGCTGAGACTGATTGAGCCTCTGTGTCGTAGCGGTAAACTCCTGGCGGTGGATATGGTTGAATTTAATCCACGCTTTGACGATGATGGCAGAGCAGCACGCGTGGCGGCGCGATTAGGCTGGCAAATCGCCCATTGGTGGCACTGATATACCTGATGGCGTTGCGCTTATCAGGTTCGGGTAATGCCTGTAAACTCTACCCACTCACATTTTCAGCTTAAGGAAGGCTCACGCATGCTCCCATCCCGTTCTGCTCCGGCTCCTTTTTACGAAAAGGTCAAACAGGAGATCAGCGAAAAAATTGCCAGCGGTATCTGGCAGCCTCACGATCGCATTCCTTCTGAGGCAGAGCTGGTGGCGCAATATGGTTTCAGCCGCATGACTATCAACCGGGCGCTACGTGAGTTAACGGATGAAGGTTTACTGGTGCGTTTGCAGGGCGTCGGGACGTTTGTCGCCGAGCCAAAAGGCCAGTCCGCGCTGTTTGAAATCCGCAGCATCGCGGATGAAATCAACGCCCGTCAGCATCAGCACCGGTGCGAAGTACTGACGCTGGAAAAAACCCAGGCCAACGCGCAGCAGGCTTTGGTGTTAAACGTCAAAGAAGGCACATCCATTTTTCACTCTGTCATGGTGCACTACGAGAACGATCTGCCGGTACAGATTGAAGATCGCTGCGTGAATGCCGAAATTGTGCCGGAGTATCTGGCGCAGGATTACAGTCAGACCACGCCGCACGCATACCTGTCACTGATCGCCCCGCTGACGGAAGGTGAACATATTGTTGAAGCGGTACGTGCCAGCGCTGAAGAGTGCGCGCTGCTGAATATCAAAGAACACGATCCCTGCCTGCTGATCCGCCGTAAGACCTGGTCTGCGTCGTCCATAGTCTCTCATGCCCGCTTGCTGTTCCCGGGTTCCCGCTATCGCCTGCAAGGACGGTTTATGTCCTGATGTCGGGATATCAAAACCGTGATTGCTGACGCAATATAATAAAAATGTATCTTAATTGTTAAAATCATCCTTGCGATGACTTGTATAGACAAGTATATATTTCTTATCTATCCGACGTTCGCGAGGAGTTTTCTGTCATGTCCCATAGCAAATATCGTCAGCAGGATATTCGTGCCCCACGCGGCACCACCTTAACGGCCAAAAGCTGGCTGACCGAAGCGCCGCTGCGCATGTTAATGAATAATCTGGATCCCGATGTGGCGGAAAATCCGCATGAGCTGGTGGTATACGGTGGGATTGGCCGCGCCGCGCGGGACTGGGAATGTTATGACGCCATCGTCAATGCGCTGACCAAACTGGAGACCGATGAAACTCTGCTGGTCCAGTCTGGTAAACCGGTAGGCGTATTCAAAACTCACGACAACGCACCGCGCGTGCTGATTGCCAACTCCAACCTGGTGCCACATTGGGCTACCTGGGAACACTTCAACGAACTGGACGCCAAAGGGCTGGCGATGTACGGCCAGATGACCGCCGGGAGCTGGATCTACATCGGCAGCCAGGGCATCGTGCAGGGGACTTATGAAACTTTCGTTGAGGCCGGGCGTCAGCATTATCAGGGTAACCTCAGCGGACGCTGGGTGCTGACCGCCGGGCTGGGCGGCATGGGAGGAGCACAACCGCTAGCCGCTACACTTGCGGGTGCGTGTTCGCTGAACATTGAATGCCAGCAAAGCCGAATTGATTTCCGTCTGCGTACCCGTTACGTCGACGAGCAGGCGACATCGCTTGACGATGCGCTGGCGCGTATCGACAAATACACCCGCGAGGGTAAAGCCGTCTCCATTGCGCTGTGTGCTAATGCCGCCGACGTTGTGCCGGAACTGGTGAAGCGCGGTGTGCGCCCGGATATGGTCACCGACCAGACCAGCGCCCACGATCCGCTGCATGGTTATCTGCCGTGCGGCTGGAGTTGGGAAGAGTATCAGGCAAAAGCGGTGTCCGATCCTCAGGGCACGGTGCAGGCGGCGAAACGTTCAATGGCAACGCACGTTGAGGCGATGCTGGCGTTTAGCAAAATGGGTGTGCCGACGTTTGATTACGGCAACAACATTCGCCAGATGGCCAAAGAGATGGGCGTGGAAAATGCCTTTGATTTCCCGGGATTCGTACCTGCTTATATTCGCCCCCTGTTCTGTCGCGGCATAGGCCCGTTCCGTTGGGTGGCGCTGTCGGGCGATCCGCAGGATATTTATAAGACAGATGCCAAAGTGAAAGAGATCGTGGCTGATGATAAGCACCTTCATCACTGGCTGGATATGGCGCGTGAGCGGATTAACTTCCAGGGCTTACCAGCGCGTATCTGCTGGGTCGGCCTGGAGTGGCGACAAAAGCTGGGGCTGGCGTTTAATGAAATGGTGCGCTGCGGTGAAGTATCCGCGCCGATTGTTATTGGCCGTGATCATCTGGACTCCGGTTCTGTTGCCAGCCCAAACCGCGAAACAGAAGCTATGCGCGACGGTTCAGACGCCGTATCCGACTGGCCGCTGTTGAACGCGCTGCTTAACACCGCCAGCGGAGCAACCTGGGTGTCGCTTCATCATGGCGGCGGGGTTGGCATGGGCTTCTCTCAGCATGCCGGGATGGTGATTGTTTGCGATGGTACCGATGAGGCCGCGGCGCGCATCGCCCGGGTATTACATAACGATCCGGCTACCGGGGTGATGCGCCACGCCGACGCCGGGTATGACATTGCGGTGGAGTGCGCCGTTGAAGAAGGGCTGAATTTGCCAATGATTGCTGCGACGCAGGAGAAACACTGATATGAACACCATGACACTCACCCCGGGCCATCTGAGTTTTACCCAGCTACGTGAAATCTGGCAGCAGCCGGTCAAACTGAACCTGGATGCCGGGGCGATTGATGCAATCAACGCCAGCGTCGCCTGCGTCAATAATATTGTCGCTGAAGGCCGTACGGCGTATGGCATTAATACCGGCTTTGGCCTGTTGGCTCAGACCCGTATCGCCACGGAAGATTTGCAGAATTTACAGCGTTCGCTGGTGCTTTCCCATGCGGCAGGCGTTGGCGAGGCGCTGGATGACGCAATGGTTCGCCTGATTATGGTGCTGAAAATCAACAGCCTGGCGCGCGGTTTTTCCGGCATTCGTTTGAGCGTGATTGAAGCGCTGATTGCGCTGGTGAATGCCGAGGTGTATCCACTGATCCCGGCGAAAGGGTCGGTGGGCGCATCGGGCGACCTGGCGCCGCTGGCACATATGTCGTTGACGCTACTGGGCGAAGGTAAAGCGCGCTGGCAGGGGGAATGGCTCCCGGCTACCGACGCGCTGAAAAAGGCCGGACTGGAGCCGATCACGCTGGAGGCGAAAGAGGGACTGGCGCTGCTCAACGGCACTCAGGCTTCCACCGCCTTTGCACTGCGCGGGTTAATTGAAGCTCAGGAACTGTTTGCGTCTGCAACGGTGTGCGGGGCGCTGACCACAGAAGCCGTGCTGGGCTCCCGTCGTCCGTTTGACGCGCGTATTCATGCCGCGCGAGGGCAGCGTGGGCAGATTGATGCCGCAACGCTATACCGTCATGTGTTGACCGACTCCAGCGCGCTTTCGCAGTCGCATCATAACTGTGAAAAGGTGCAGGACCCGTATTCTCTGCGCTGTCAGCCACAGGTGATGGGGGCGTGTCTGACACAAATGCGCCAGGTGATGGATGTTCTGCTGGTTGAAGCCAACGCGGTTTCCGACAACCCGCTGGTGTTTGCCGAAGAGGGCGATGTGATCTCCGGTGGGAATTTCCATGCTGAACCGGTGGCGATGGCGGCAGATAATCTGGCGCTGGCGATTGCGGAAATCGGCTCGTTGTCAGAGCGGCGCATTGCGCTGATGATGGACAAACATATGTCGCAGTTGCCGCCGTTCCTGGTGAAAAATGGCGGGGTTAACTCCGGTTTTATGATTGCTCAGGTAACCGCCGCCGCGCTGGCGAGCGAGAACAAAGCGCTGGCGCATCCGCACAGCGTGGACAGCTTGCCGACATCCGCCAACCAGGAAGATCATGTTTCTATGGCTCCGGCGGCGGGACGCAGACTGTGGGAGATGGCAGCAAATACGCGCGGTGTGATTGCCGTGGAGTGGCTGGCGGCGTGTCAGGGGATTGACCTGCGTGAAGGGTTAACCTCCAGTCCGTTGCTGGAGCAGGCGCGACAGGCGCTGCGCGAGCAGGTTGCACACTACACGCAGGATCGCTTTTTTGCCCCGGATATTGAGTGCGCGACCGAGCTGTTAGCGCAAGGAACGTTGCTGCAATTGCTGCCTGAATTTCTGTAGAAAATTGCCTGATATCGACGCTGACGCGTCTTATCAGGCCTACGGTCTGCTTTGTAGGCCGGATGAGGCGAAGCCGACATCCGGCACAACACAGCTTAGCTAAACATCGCCGTAATCGAGGCGCTGGCGAGCGAGTGGAAATGGACGTTAAATCCAACCATCGCGCCGCTGGCACCTTCATCGACATCAATACGCTCCACATCCAGGGCGTGAACCGTAAAGATATAGCGGTGGGTTTCACCCTTCGGCGGCGCAGCGCCGCCATAACCGGCTTTACCAAAATCTGTACGGGTCTGAATCACCCCATCCGGCAGTGCAACCAGCCCGGAGCCGAATCCTTGTGGGAGTACGCGGGTATCAGCCGGCAGATTTACCACCACCCAATGCCACCAGCCGGAGCCGGTTGGCGCATCAGGATCAAAGCAGGTCACGACAAAGCTTTTGGTTCCTGCGGGTACGTCATCCCACGCCAGGTGGGGGGAAATATTATCCCCGTCATACCCCATGCCGTTAAAGACGTGGCGATGCCCAAGCTTATCGCCATCGCGCAAATCGTTACTGATTAGTTTCATGCTGACTCCTCTCGTTAGCCAAAAAGTGTAGCCAGAAACCGCAGAGCTTACCGCTGATTAATCGCTAAAAAATGTTGCATTGCGCACAGCCTCGTTCACGGCCTGCGTCAGGCGACGTAACTGATCGGGCTGGATAATGTACGGCGGCATCAGGTAGATGAGCTTGCCAAACGGTCTTATCCACACGCCCTGTTCGACAAAGAACTTCTGTAACGCTGCCATATTCACCGGATGGGTGGTTTCGATGACGCCGATGGCGCCGAGCACGCGTACGTCCGCGACCCAGCAGGAATCTACCGCCGGGGCGAGTTCTGCCCGCAGTTGCGCTTCAATGGCCGCTACTTGTGCGCGCCACTCGCCGGTTTCGATTAACGACAGGCTGGCGGAGGCGACGGCGCAGGCCAACGGATTGCCCATAAAGGTCGGGCCGTGCATGAAGCATCCGGCTTCACCGTTGCTGATGGTTTCCGCAACCTGGCGGGTGGTGAGGGTTGCAGAAAGGGTCATCGTTCCGCCGGTTAACGCTTTGCCCAGGCATAAAATGTCCGGAGTGATGTCGGCATGCTCGCAGGCAAACAGCTTGCCTGTACGACCAAATCCGGTGGCGATTTCATCGGCAATCAGCAGGATCCCTTCACGGTCGCACATCTTACGGATGCGTTTTAACCATTCGGGATGATACATGCGCATACCGCCAGCGCCCTGTACGATTGGCTCTAGGATCACCGCCGCAATTTCGTGGCGATGCGCGGCCATCAGACGGGCAAAAGGCACCATATCCAGTTCGTCCCACTCGCCGCCTATGCGGCTTTGTGGGGCTGGGGCAAACAGGTTCTCCGGCAGGTACCCCTTCCACAGACTGTGCATTGAGTTGTCAGGATCGCAGACCGACATCGCGCCGAAGGTATCACCATGATAACCATTACGAAATGTCAGGAAACGCTGGCGGGATTCGCCTTTAGACTGCCAGTATTGCAGCGCCATTTTCATTGCAACTTCTACTGCGACCGACCCTGAATCCGCGAGAAAAACGCACTCCAGCGCCTCTGGGGTCATCGCCACCAACTGGCGGCACAGCGCAATGGCCGGGGCATGGGTAATGCCGCCAAACATTACATGCGACATGGCATCAATCTGCGTTTTCATCGCGGCGTTCAGCTGCGGGTGATTGTAACCGTGGATTGCCGCCCACCAGGATGACATGCCGTCAATCAGCTTCTCACCGCTGGCTAAGATCAGTTCGCAACCTTCGGCACGCGCCACCGGATAAACCGGCAACGGGGAGGTCATGGAGGTGTATGGGTGCCAGATATGGCGTTGGTCAAACGCAAGATCGTCCGTTGTCATAATCGACTTGTAAACCAAATTAAAAAGATTTAGGTTTACGAGTCTACACCAAACTAACAACGAAACGTATACCAATATGGCTCATTCTTCTCGCTGGACAATGTCGCAAGTCACCGAATTATTTGAAAAACCGCTGTTGGATCTGCTGTTTGAAGCGCAGCAGGTTCATCGTCAGCATTTCGATCCGCAGCAGGTACAAGTTAGTACGCTGCTGTCGATTAAGACCGGTGCTTGCCCGGAAGATTGCAAATACTGCCCGCAAAGCTCCCGCTATAAAACCGGTCTGGAAACAGAACGGTTGATGGAGGTTGAACAGGTACTGGACTCGGCACGTAAGGCGAAGCAGGCCGGTTCAACGCGGTTTTGCATGGGCGCGGCGTGGAAGAACCCGCATGAGCGCGATATGCCGTACCTGGAACAAATGGTTCAGGGCGTGAAAGAACTGGGGCTGGAAGCCTGTATGACGCTGGGCACGCTGGACGAATCTCAGGCCCAGCGCCTGGCCAATGCGGGTCTGGACTACTACAACCACAACCTCGACACCTCGCCGGAATTTTACGGCAATATCATCACCACCCGCTCGTACCAGGAGCGCCTGGATACGCTGGATAAAGTGCGCGAGGCGGGCATTAAAGTTTGCTCCGGCGGGATTGTTGGGCTGGGCGAAACGGTGACCGACCGCGCGGGTCTGCTGCTGCAATTAGCGAATCTGCCGACGCCGCCGGAAAGCGTGCCGATCAACATGCTGGTGAAAGTGAAGGGCACGCCGCTTGCCGATAACGACGACGTAGATGCTTTTGATTTTATTCGTACTATCGCCGTGGCGCGTATCATGATGCCGACCTCATACGTGCGTCTTTCTGCCGGGCGCGAGCAGATGAACGAACAAACCCAGGCGATGTGCTTTATGGCCGGGGCCAACTCGATTTTCTACGGCTGCAAACTGCTGACCACTCCGAACCCGAACGAAGATAAGGATTTGCTGTTATTTCGCAAGCTGGGTCTTAACCCGCAGCAAACGGCGGTACTGGCGGGCGATAACGAACAGCAACAACGTCTGGAGCAGGCGCTGCGTACCCCGGATACCGACGATTACTACAACGCGGCAACCGTATGACCTGGCAGCAAAAAATTGACGATGCGCTAACAGCGCGTCGTCGTGCTGATGCGTTGCGTCAGCGCTATGCAGTGACGCAGGGTGCCGGGCGCTGGCTGCAGGCCGACGGTCGCCAGTATCTGAATTTCTCCAGCAACGACTACCTCGGCTTAAGCCACCATCCGCAGATTATCTGCGCGTGGCAGCAGGGCGCTGAGCATTTTGGCGTCGGCAGTGGCGGCTCGGGCCATGTCAGCGGTTATTCCGTTGCTCATCAGGCGCTGGAAGAAGACCTGGCGCAGTGGCTCGGCTATTCCCGGGCGCTGTTGTTCATCTCTGGTTTTGCCGCCAATCAGGCGGTCATTGCCGCACTGATGGGAAAAGATGACAAGATTGTTGCCGACAGGCTCAGCCATGCCTCGCTGCTGGAGGCTGCCAGTCTTAGCCCTGCCGTGTTACGTCGCTTTACTCATAACGACTCGCAACATCTGGATCGTCTGCTGACAGCCCCCTGTCCGGGGCAGCAGCTGGTGATCACCGAAGGCGTGTTCAGCATGGATGGCGACAGCGCGCCGCTGGCAGAAATCCACGTGGTGGCGAAACGGCAGGGCGCGTGGCTGCTGGTGGATGATGCGCATGGGATTGGCGTAAGCGGTGAGGAAGGGCGTGGTTCGTGCTCCCGACAGCAGGTGAAACCTGAGCTGTTGGTGGTGACATTTGGCAAAGGGTTCGGCGTCAGCGGTGCGGCGATCCTGTGTTCTGATAGCGTGGCCGATTATCTGCTGCAGTTTGCCCGTCATCTGATCTACAGCACCAGCATGCCGCCAGCCCAGGCTCAGGCCTTGCGCGCCGCGCTGGCGGTGATCCGCAGCCGCGAAGGCGATGAGCGCAGAGAAAAGCTGGCGATGCTGATCCAGCGTTTTCGCGCAGGAGTGAATACTACGGATTTGACGCTGGCACATTCAGACAGCGCTATTCAACCGCTGATCGTTGGCGACAATCATAAAGCCTTGCAACTGGCACAGACGTTACGGCAACAGGGGTGCTGGGTGACGGCGATTCGTCCACCGACGGTGCCGGTTGGGACGGCCAGGCTGCGGATTACGCTGACCCAGGCGCATGAAGTCCAGGATATCGACAACTTACTGGAGGTGCTGCATGGCGCAGGTCAATAAGCAGGCGATTGCCGCTGCGTTTGGTCGCGCGGCCACGCACTATGAGCAACATGCGGAGCTTCAGCGTCAGAGCGCCGATGCGTTACTGGCGCAACTCAATGGCCGGGCGTTCTCACGGGTTTTGGACGCGGGCTGTGGGCCTGGGCGTATGAGTCGTTACTGGCGGGAGCAGGGGAGCGAGGTCTGTGCGCTGGATCTGTCGGCGCAAATGCTTACGCAAGCGCAGCGTCACGATGTCGCCCATCACTATCTGCTGGCGGATATCGAAGCCATTCCGCTGGCCGCTGCCACTTTCGATCTGGCCTGGAGCAATCTGGCCGTGCAGTGGTGCAACGACCTGCGCGGCGCGTTACGCGAGCTATACCGGGTGGTGCGTCCTGGCGGGACGGTGGCGTTTAGTACGCTGGCGCAAGGGTCGATGCCGGAACTTCGTCAGGCGTGGAGAGCGGTTGATGATCGGGAGCACGCCAACCGTTTTTTGCCCGTGGAGCAACTGGAAAACGCTCTGTGCGGCTGGGACGTTGAATACCAGTCTCATGCCGTCACGCTGTGGTTTGACGATGCGCTGAGTGCCATGCGCTCGCTAAAGGGCATTGGCGCGACGCATTTGCATGATGGACGCGAGCAGCGTGTGCTGACCCGCTCGCAGTTGCGCCAGTTACAGCTCGCCTGGCCCTGTCAGCAGGGTAAATATCCGCTGACCTATCATCTTTTTTTGGGAGTAATTCAACGTGACTAACACATATTTTGTCACCGGGACGGACACCGAAGTAGGTAAAACTATCGCCAGCTGTGCGTTGCTTCAGGCGGCGGGACAGCTGGGGTTGCGAACGGTCGGCTATAAGCCGGTGGCGTCAGGCAGTGAAATGACGGCTGAAGGTCTACGAAACAGCGATGCGCTGGCTCTACAGCGCAACAGCGTTGTGGCAGTGGATTATGCGGCCATCAATCCGTATACCTTCGCCGAACCTACCTCACCGCATATCATCAGTGCTGACGAAGGACGCCCCATTCAGGCTTCAGTGATGTCTGCGGGTTTACGCTTGCTTGAAGAACAGGCTGACTGGGTATTGGTGGAAGGAGCAGGCGGATGGTTTACGCCACTTTCACCAACGCTGAGTTTTTCTGACTGGGTAAAAGCGGAACAACTGCCGGTGATTCTGGTGGTTGGCGTTAAGCTCGGTTGTATCAACCATGCCATTTTGACCGCCCAGGCGGTGCAGCAGGCCGGGCTGACGCTCGCCGGATGGGTTGCCAATGATGTGATGCCACCTGGCAAGCGTCATGCTGAATATATGGCGACGCTAAAGCGTGCGCTTGCGGCTCCGCTACTGGGGGAAATACCCTGGCTGGCAGAAGAGCCGGAACGAGCATCGACAGGTCGTTATATCGATCTTAGCGTTTTGTCTCTGGCATCCACCAGTCGTTGATTAGCGGGTCGCTGAATTGTGTTATTTGTCCTTGAGCCACGTTGCGGCCACGATGTAACAAGCAATAGCAGTCGGCGACCCGACGAATGAACGGCAGGCTCTGCTCCGCGAGCATAATGGCGATGCCAAGCTCCTGGCTTAGCCTCACAATCAGATTCCCCAGTTTGTGGATATACGCCTGGCCACTTCCTCGTGTCGGCTCATCGAGAATCAGCAGGCGCGGGCGAGTGACCAGCGCACTGGCGAGTGCAAGCTGGTGCTGATTTTCCTCTGACAATGCCACCCCTTTGGCCTGACGCAGTACAAACAGCTGCGGAAACAGGCGGTAAATATCGCTGCTGTTCATCGCTTCGCTTTCCTCGACCGCCTGGCGCGCAATGTGCAGATTTTCCTCTACCGTCAGCTGCGAAAAAATTCGCCGTTCCTGTGATACACAGTTAATACCCAGCGCAATGCGCTTTGCCGCCGGAATCTGAAGCAGATCGCAAGGTGGTGCGCCAGCCTGATGCCAGAACATGGTTCCGCTCTCAATCGGTAAATTGCCGATGATGCAATTGGCCAGCGTGGTTTTTCCCATCCCTGGAAGACCCAGCACGGCGGTACATTTACCGGGCAACAGGTCGAGATCGACATCCCAAAGCGAGTGTTGATTACCGTAATAGTGATTCACTGCACGAAGACTCAACATAGATTTCTCCCTCATGATGATATCCGCCTTGCGGGCTGATGGTCGGGAGAAAACTGCAAATCTCTTGCCAGAAGCGGAATTAGGGGAAAATACAGCAGAATAGCGTATTGAGCGGGTTGCGGTATCCGGCTTGTTGTGGATGAGCGCCGCAGTGTGCACATTGTCAGTGCCTGGTGGCGTTGTGATGGTGCAGGCAGGAAAATGATGAAAATGCGAGCAAGATCTCGGCCATCCCAGGTCGCTTCGTTAGCTGATAAATATCAAAAAATAGCGATAATTTTTTTTTATCCCACCAGAAAAGATCATCAGGACGTTTTTGCCAGGCTACAGTCCGTACGGGCTGGAGGCAGTTATCCACTATTCCTGTGGATAACCTTGTGTATTAGAGTTAGAAAACACAAGGTAAGCGAGAGAAGACGCGGCCTGCGACTAAATTGATGCGAAAGACGGCTTGAGATAATAGTCATTAAATTACAGTGTGTTAGATAAATGCAATGGCTGTCGCAGAAGTGTCATGTGTTGCCACAAAACTTTCATCGGGTAGCTTGACAAATGTTAAAAAAGTCATTGGTTTGGGGATAACACATTTTTGCTGGTGTTTTATCTCGCCTGCGGACAAATTTTAGCCTGTAGTCACGGCCATTTTGCTGGCGTAACAGAAATATTCTGGCGCGTTACTGTTTTTTCATCCAGTATATTTTACTGGCAAAATATACTGCTGCGAGTAAAATTACACACCTGCCCGCCCATTGCTTCAGGTAGCTGCTCATGAGTAAACCGTTCAAACTAAATTCCGCTTTTAAACCCTCTGGCGATCAGCCTGAGGCGATACGTCGCCTGGAAGAAGGTCTGGAGGATGGTCTGGCGCATCAGACGTTGCTGGGGGTGACGGGGTCGGGGAAAACATTCACCATCGCGAACGTGATTGCGGACCTACAGCGCCCTACCATGGTGCTGGCCCCCAATAAGACGCTTGCCGCGCAGTTGTACGGTGAGATGAAAGAGTTCTTCCCGGATAACGCGGTGGAGTATTTCGTCTCCTACTACGACTATTATCAGCCGGAAGCCTACGTGCCAAGTTCTGACACCTTCATCGAGAAGGATGCTTCGGTTAACGAACACATTGAGCAGATGCGTCTGTCAGCAACCAAAGCGTTGCTTGAGCGACGGGATGTCGTCGTCGTGGCGTCGGTTTCCGCGATTTATGGTCTGGGTGACCCGGATCTATACCTGAAAATGATGCTGCACCTGACGGTAGGGATGATTATCGACCAGCGCGCGATCCTGCGTCGTCTGGCGGAGCTGCAATATACCCGTAACGATCAGGCATTCCAGCGCGGGACCTTCCGCGTGCGCGGTGAAGTGATCGACATATTCCCGGCGGAATCTGACGACATCGCGTTGCGCGTGGAACTGTTTGATGAAGAGGTCGAACGTTTGTCGCTGTTTGACCCGCTTACCGGACAGGTCGAATCCACTATTTCGCGCTTTACCATCTATCCCAAAACGCACTACGTGACGCCGCGCGAACGTATCGTTCAGGCGATGGAAGAAATTAAGGTTGAGCTGGCAGAGCGGCGAAAAGTCCTGTTGGCAAATAACAAACTGCTGGAAGAACAGCGCTTAAGTCAGCGTACCCAGTTCGATCTGGAAATGATGAACGAGCTGGGTTACTGCTCGGGGATTGAAAACTATTCCCGCTATCTGTCCGGGCGTGGTCCGGGCGAGCCGCCGCCGACGCTGTTTGATTACCTGCCTGCCGATGGCCTGCTGGTGGTGGATGAATCTCACGTGACTATCCCGCAAATTGGCGGCATGTATCGCGGTGACCGGGCGCGTAAAGAAACCCTGGTTGAATACGGATTCCGTCTGCCGTCTGCGCTGGATAACCGTCCGCTTAAATTTGAAGAGTTTGAAGCGCTGGCCCCGCAAACCATCTATGTTTCGGCGACGCCGGGCAACTATGAGCTGGAGAAATCCGGTGATGATGTGGTCGATCAGGTCGTAAGACCGACCGGCCTGCTGGATCCGGTCATTGAGGTGCGCCCGGTGGCTACGCAGGTTGACGATCTGCTATCTGAGATCCGCACCCGTGCGGCGATTAACGAACGTGTGCTGGTCACCACGCTGACCAAACGGATGGCGGAGGATCTCACCGAGTATCTTGAAGAGCACGGTGAACGGGTGCGTTATCTGCACTCTGACATCGATACCGTGGAACGTATGGAAATCATTCGTGACCTGCGTCTGGGCGAGTTTGACGTGCTGGTGGGTATCAACCTGTTACGTGAAGGTCTGGACATGCCTGAGGTCTCCCTGGTGGCGATTCTGGACGCAGACAAAGAAGGGTTCCTGCGTTCTGAGCGGTCACTTATTCAGACCATTGGTCGTGCGGCGCGTAACATCAACGGTAAGGCGATTCTTTACGGTGATAAAATTACCGCCTCTATGGCTAAAGCGATTGGTGAAACCGAACGTCGTCGTGAGAAACAGCAGCTCTATAACGAAGAACACGGTATTACGCCGCAGGGGCTGAACAAGAAAGTGGTCGATATTCTGGCGCTGGGTCAGAATATTGCGAAGACCAAAGCGAAAGGCAAAGGGAAGTCACGCGCAGGCGCGAAGTCTGAGGTTGTCGAACTGGATATGACGCCAAAAGCGCTGCAGCAGAAGATTCACGAGCTGGAAGGGCAGATGATGCAACACGCGCAGAATCTCGAGTTTGAAGAGGCCGCGACAATCCGTGACCAGTTGCATCAGTTGCGCGAGTTGTTTATTGCGGCATCGTAAGGCGGTGTCGGATACGGGGTAAACCCCTTATCCGACCTACGGGGTAGATTGCGTACGTAGGCCGGATGTCGGAGCAAATCGATTTGTAGGCCTGATAAGCGAAGCGCATCAGGCATTGTTTGATGCCGGAGCAAATCGATTTGTAGGCCTGATAAGCGAAGCGCATCAGGCATTGTTTGATGCCGGAGCAAATCGTTTTGTAGGCCTGATAAGCGCAGCGCATCAGGCATTGTTTGATGCCGGAGCAATTCGTTTTGTAGGCCTGATAAGCGTAGCGCATCAGGCAAATCCGTTCAGCCCAGCGCCTGCACCGCTTTCTCCAGCGCACTATGCAATAGCTGGCGGTCATGACGGTAGGGAATATCGCTGGCTTCCAGCACTTCCTGGATCACAACGCGGTCGGTAACGGCGGAAGCATCCACTTTCGGCCCCACAACCACCGCATCAATCACTTTCTTCCCGACGTACTGTTCAATAATGGCCAGCTTATCGCTAAGCGTCAGGCTGGCTGCTGGCAGGCTTAATTCGCGCCCAAGATTGCCTATGTAGACCATCGGAGCCGGTGTGCGACGTAATGCCTGTGACATTTCATCGAGTAAAAGAATCGGCATCAGGCTGGTGTAAAAACTTCCGGGGCCTATCAAAATTAAATCCGCTTCAGCGATAGCCTCAACGGCCTCCCGTGTAGTCGGGACTTTTGGCGAAAGCATCAGTTCCTGAGGTGGGACGGTGAGCTGATCGATATTCACTTCGCCATAAACTTCGTGTCCCTGGTCATCAATGGCCATCAGATCCACCGGCAGCTCCGACATCGGAATTAAATGTGCGTCAACTTTCAGCAGGCTACGAATTAAATTGATAGCTTCCAGAGGCCGCACGCTGAGGTGATCGAGCGCCTTTAACATTAGATTTCCGAGGTTATGCCCGGAAAGTTCGCCATTACCGCCAAAACGATACTCAAACATAGCGGATGCAACGCTGGGTTGGGTAATTAACTGGTTCAGACAGTTACGCATGTCTCCCCAGGCAATCCCTCCTTCAGAGCGACGAATACGACCTGTCGACCCGCCGTTATCGGTGGTGGTGACGATACCCGTCAGGCGGGAACCTAATGGGGAAAGAGAGGAGAGAACGCGTCCTAATCCATGCCCTCCGCCGAGAGCGACAACGCGGTCCAAATCTGCCAGCGTGCGAGTGCGCATATATTTTCCTGATATCAATTGATCGGCGCTACAGTAACGTAAATAGCGTGTTTTCAGCAATTATTCAGTCGGCATCTGCCGTAATTTTTTTCTGCGATCTACTCCTTTCTGACGACACTCACCTGATGGCAAGATGATGTATATCAATGCAAAACTGTGATTTTTGCTTATTCTGTAGCGAAATTGCACGATCATGTCGCTATATACATATTTATACAGCGAAAGTGTACATGGCAAAAGCGCCATTTACACGCTAGTATCGGCATAACCACAAAGTACTCTTAAAAATTTGAGTTGCCGGAAGCCAACGCATCTGCAACTCGAAGTATGATGAGTATAAACACTCTAGCCTCTGCACCTGGGTCAAATGATACGGTGCTTTGGCCGTGACAAGACTTGAAAAAGTTTGTCACCAGGGCGCAGGAAGAAATGACTACGTCTCCCGTATTTGGAAAGGTGTACATGGGCTCTCAACTTACCGATGCTTTCGCACGTAAGTTTTACTACTTACGTTTGTCGATTACCGATGTGTGTAACTTTCGTTGCACCTACTGCCTGCCGGATGGCTATAAGCCCGGCGGGGTCACCAATAACGGCTTTTTAACCGTTGATGAAATTCGCCGTGTCACGCGTGCGTTCGCCAGTCTGGGAACGGAAAAAGTGCGTCTGACGGGGGGCGAACCTTCACTGCGTCGCGACTTCACTGACATTATCGCCGCCGTGCGCGAAAACGACGCCATTCGCCAGATTGCGGTAACCACCAATGGTTATCGTCTGGCGCGCGATGCCGCCGCCTGGCGCGATGCCGGACTGACCGCGCTCAACGTCAGCGTCGACAGCCTCGACGCCCGTCAGTTTCACGCCATTACCGGACAGGACAAGTTTCAGCAGGTGATGGCAGGCATTGATGCTGCCTTTGATGCCGGTTTTGAAAAAGTGAAAGTCAACACCGTGCTGATGCGCGACGTAAACCATCATCAACTGGACACCTTCCTGGCGTGGATCCAACCTCGACCAATCCAACTGCGTTTTATTGAACTGATGGAAACGGGCGAGGGCAGCTCTCTCTTCCGTAAACACCATATTTCAGGACAGGTACTGCGCGATGAGCTGCTGCGTCGCGGCTGGATCCACCAGATCCGACAGCGTAGCGACGGCCCGGCTCAGGTTTTCTGTCATCCTGATTATGTTGGCGAAATTGGTCTGATCATGCCTTATGAGAAAGACTTCTGCGCCACCTGTAATCGTCTGCGCGTTTCCTCTGTCGGCAAGCTTCATCTGTGTTTATTTGGTGAAGGCGGCGTAAGCCTGCGTGATTTGCTGGAAGACGATGCTCAGCAACCGGCGCTGGAAGAACGTATTTCAGCCGCGCTGCTGGAGAAAAAGCAGACCCATTTCCTGCATCAGAACAATACCGGTATTACGCAAAACTTATCTTACATTGGCGGCTGATCGCTAAAAGGAGTTTTTCATGAGTCAGGTAAGCGCTGAATTTATCCCGACACGCATTGCTATTCTTACTGTTTCCAACCGTCGCGGCGAAGAAGATGACACCTCCGGCCATTATCTGCGTGACTCGGCGCAAGAAGCGGGTCATCAGATTGTCGATAAGGCGATTGTCAAAGAGAACCGCTACGCCATCCGCGCCCAGGTTTCTGCCTGGATTGCCAGTGACGATGTACAGGTGGTGCTCATTACCGGTGGCACTGGCTTAACCGAAGGGGACCAGGCGCCGGAAGCGCTGCAACCGCTGTTCGACAGAGAAGTCGAAGGGTTTGGCGAAGTATTCCGTATGCTGTCGTTTGAAGAGATTGGCACCGCGACGCTGCAATCCCGCGCGATTGCCGGGGTGGCCAATAAAACGCTGATTTTTGCCATGCCGGGTTCGACCAAAGCGTGTCGTACTGCCTGGGAAAATATCATTGCGCCGCAGCTTGATGCCCGTACGCGTCCGTGTAATTTCCACCCACATTTGAAGAAATAAGTATGTCGCAACTGACTCATATTAACGCCGCTGGCGAAGCGCATATGGTGGATGTCTCCGCCAAAGCGGAAACCGTACGCGAGGCGCGTGCAGAAGCATTTGTAACCATGCGTAGCGAAACGCTGGCGATGATCATCGACGGCAGTCACCATAAGGGTGATGTTTTCGCCACGGCGCGTATTGCCGGTATTCAGGCTGCCAAACGGACCTGGGATCTTATCCCTCTGTGTCACCCACTGATGTTGAGCAAGGTCGAAGTCAATTTGCACGCCGAGCCGGAGCACAATCGCGTACGTATTGAAACGCTGTGTCGCCTGACCGGTAAAACCGGCGTTGAAATGGAAGCGTTAACGGCAGCCTCCGTGGCGGCGTTGACCATCTACGATATGTGCAAAGCGGTGCAAAAGGATATGGTGATTGGTCCGGTGCGTTTGCTGGCAAAAAGCGGCGGCAAATCGGGTGATTTTAAGGTGGATGCACATGATTAAGGTTCTTTTCTTTGCTCAGGTACGGGAACTGGTGAACACCGATGCGTTAGAAGTTGCCGCCGAGTTTGCAACGGTAGAAGCGCTGCGCAAGCATCTGGCGGCGCAAAGCGATCGCTGGGCGCTGGCGCTGGAAGACGGCAAGCTGCTGGCGGCGGTGAATCAGACGCTGGTCAGTTTTGACCATCCTCTTAACGCGGGTGATGAAGTCGCTTTCTTCCCGCCGGTAACCGGAGGCTAAAATGGCTGAAACGCGAATTGTTGTTGGCCATGCGCCGTTCAGCGTCGGGGATGAGTATCCCTGGCTGGCAGAGCGCGATGAAGACGGCGCGGTAGTCACTTTCACCGGTAAAGTGCGCAATCACAATCTCGGTGACAGCGTTAAGGCGTTAACGCTGGAACACTATCCGGGAATGACCGAAAAAGCGCTGGCGGAGATTGTCGACGAAGCGCGTTCGCGCTGGCCGCTGGGTCGGGTGACGGTGATCCATCGCATTGGCGAACTGTGGCCGGGTGACGAGATCGTTTTTGTTGGCGTAACCAGCGCGCATCGCAGCAGCGCGTTTGATGCCGGGCAGTTCATTATGGATTACCTGAAAACCCGCGCGCCGTTCTGGAAACGCGAGGCCACGCCGGAAGGTGAGCGCTGGGTTGATGCCCGCGACAGCGATAAGCTAGCAGCAAAACGCTGGTAGAGTACAATTGTTGTAGGCTCATACTGATTCAGGAGATTGTCATGGACCGATTCCCACGATCCGATTCTATTGTACAGGCCCGTTCCGGCCTGCAAACGTATATGGCGCAGGTGTACGGCTGGATGACCTGCGGACTATTGCTGACGGCGTTTATCGCCTGGTATGCGGCAAATACGCCCGCGGTGATGATGTTTGTCTTCTCCAGCAAAATCACCTTCTTTGGCCTGATCATCGCTCAACTGGCGCTGGTGTTTGTTCTGTCCGGCATGGTGCAAAGGCTGAGCGCGGGTATGGCGACCACGCTGTTTATGCTCTATTCGGCATTAACCGGGTTGACGCTATCAAGCATCTTTATTGTCTATACCTACTCGTCTATCGCCAGCACCTTCGTGGTCACTGGCGGGATGTTCGGGATCATGAGTTTGTATGGCTACACCACCAAACGTGATCTGAGCGGCTTCGGCAATATGCTGTTTATGGCGCTGATCGGTATTGTGCTGGCTTCGCTGGTTAACTTCTGGCTGAAGAGCGAAGCGCTGATGTGGGCGGTGACCTATATCGGGGTGATTGTGTTTGTCGGTCTGACCGCCTATGACACGCAGAAGCTGAAAAATATCGGTGAGCAGATCGACCTGCGCGACAGCTCCAATCTGCGTAAATACGCAATTCTTGGGGCCCTAACGCTGTATCTGGACTTCATCAACCTGTTCCTGATGCTGCTGCGTATTTTCGGCAATCGTCGTTAATTGTCTGTTGCCGGATGGCGCTGCGCTTATCCGGCCTACAGTTGTGTATCGAAAGTAGGCCGGATAAGGCGTTAAGCCGCATCCGGCACTATAAGCACCATCATTTCGCCATCGCCTTCTCGTTTTTTACCCGCAGCTTTTTCGCCCGACTCTCCAACAGCAAATAACACATCAGCGCCAGCAGTAGCGGAATAAAATAGTACAGCACGCGATACGCGAGCAGGGCAGCAATGATCGTGCCCTGAGACGTATTCTCTCCCGCCAGCAGCGCCATAAACACCGCCTCCAGCACGCCGATCCCTGCCGGAATATGCACAATAACCCCGGCAATACTGCTTACCAGCAGCACGCCAAGCACGAAGAAATAGTTAATATTCTGACCCAGCAACAACCAGATAATCGCCCCCATAACCATCCAGTTAGTCCCGGATATCGCCATCTGCGCGAGGGCAAATTTCCAGGAGGGGAGCACCAGCTTTTGGCCCTTGATGGTGATGTGACGATGTTTAGCGAAGGTGCAAAACCACAGATAAACAACAATAATCAGCAGCAGCGCTATGCCTAAAATGCGCAATGTGCCTTCATCGATATACCAGTGAGCGGGCAGTTCGACGACGCCGAAGGTAAATATAAAACCGCCCAGCAGAATATAGCCCAGCCAGTTAGTGGTAATACTCAGCGAAAAAATCCGCGTTATTGTGCCCCCCGGCAACCCGAGACGCGAGTAGAGCCGATATCGCATCCCAATACCGCCCACCCAGGTGCTTAACGTCAGGTTGAACGCGTAACAGATAAACGACACCAACATGACCTGGCGTTTTGCCAGCTTGTGCCCGCAGTAGTAGCGCCCGAGCAGATCATAACAACCGTAAAGTAAATAACTGACGATCACCAACCCCACGGCGCTGAGCAGGGCGATCCGGTTGTAATCGCGAATTACCGTCCACACTTCCTGCCAGTTGACTTTGCTGGCATAAACGACCAGCAACACGATCACCGCAATAAAAAATAACCATGTGAGGATCTTTTTCGCTAACCGCCAGCGTCGGTGATTTTTTGCCATCAGGGTTTCCCTCCTGCATCCTCAGTTTGTATACGGTCCTGAGTTTCCAGAGCGGGCTGCGCGGGCGGCTCTACCTCGGCCAGATGCGGGGTATGCGCCGGAAGCCAGCCGACCAGCGCCGGGAAGTGGCGTAAAAAGTGGAAGGCCAACACGCTTTTAGTCAGGTTCCACCAGGTGCGTTTTGGCAGCATGGATTCATCTACCCGCTTGCAGTCCTGCGCAATAATAGGGTTCAGGTTGTCGCGCAGGGTCTGGTTAAACGTGCGGTCATGAATAATCAGATTCGCTTCCAGATTCAGCGACAGGCTCAGCGGATCAAGATTGCTGGAGCCCACCGTCGCCCAGTGATCGTCCATCAGCGCCACTTTGCCATGCAGAGGTTTACGGCGGTATTCGTAGACATGGACGCCACCTTTAACCAGATAGTTGTACAGCAGGCGGGCACCCACTTTCACAATCGGCATATCCGGTTCACCCTGCACAATGAGTTTTACCCGAACGCCGCGTCGTGCTGCTTTACGCAGGGCATGCAGCAGGCGATAACCGGGAAAGAAATAGGCATTGGCAATGATCACTTCCCGTCGGGCCTGGGTCAGCATTTTAAGATAATGGCGTTCAATATCATCGCGATGCTCTTCGTTATCGCGCCAGACAAACAGCGCCTGCGCTTCGCCGGGGCGATGATTGTCGATTGCCCGGTGATGACGTCGCCACCAGCGTCGTACGGCGCTTTGCCCGGGCAGGTTTTCCAGTACAAAGTTCAGAATGTCAGCAACGACTGGACCTTCAACGCGCACGGCGTAATCCTGCTTGGCCTCCGGGCCGTAATCCGACATATGTTCAGCGGAGTAATTGATGCCGCCGACAAAGGCAACACGGTCATCAATGACCACTATTTTTCGATGCATACGGCGAAAGAGATTGGTGCGCATTCCAAAAAGACGCGGACGCGGATCGTAGTAGCGGAAAACAACACCGGCTACGGTCAGCTCTTCAACAAAACTGTCGCTCAGATCCGGCGAGCCGTAGCCATCCAGCAGCACCTCTGCTTTGATTCCTCGTCGGGCGGCTTCGAGCAACGCGGCATGCAGCTGTTTTCCTACCGCATCTTCAAACCAGATAAAAGTCTCAAGGATAATTTTTTGCTGTGCCTGCTCAATGGCGTCAAAGACGGCGGGGTAGAATTGATCGCCGTTTTCCAGCAGTTGAATTTGATTGCCTTCACGCCAGCCATATTTCATAAATGAATCTCCGCACTCAGGGGGGCATGATCGGACAAATGTCGCCAGTGACGCAGCGCAAGCGTCGTTGGGGTACTGGCATTCGCGTTTTTCACATAGATCCTGTCCAGGCGCAGCAGGGGAAACTGCACTGGAAACGTTCGCGCCGGGCGACCGTGGGCGCGGGTAAAAATCTCGTCAAGGCCAGCTTTGGCTTTCAACGGGCGATTGGCCGTTTGCCGCCAGTCGTTAAAATCTCCAGCAATCACCACGGGCTCCGCGTTGGGCAGGGCGTTAACCCAGTCTGCCAGCATCGAGAGCTGAGCCTGACGGTGAGCTTCACGTAGGCCGAGATGCACACACATCACATGAATGGGGAGGGAGAGCATTGGCGGTACGATGCGGCAGTAAAGGACTCCGCGCTTTTCACTCGCGCCGACTGACACATCACGATTTTCATAATGCTCAATGGGATACCGCGACAGCACCGCATTACCGTGATGTCCCTGCGGGTACACGGCGTTACGCCCGTAGGCGAAGTCGCTCCACATTGTGTCTGCCAGAAATTCGTAGTGGCTGGTATCCGGCCAGTTCTCAATGTGCAGCGAATGCGCTTCGTGCGCCCCCATGACTTCCTGCAGACACACAATGTCTGCGCCGACGGTTCTGACGGCTTCCCGTAGCTCAGGCAAAATAAAACGCCGGTTGAAGGCGGTAAACCCTTTGTGAGTATTAATGGTGAGCACATTGAATGAAAATTGAACTCTCGATCCGCTCATGGACCTCCCGTTGGCGTCACTTCCTAAATAAAATAGTGTAGTCGTCGTCACAAAAAGATGCGGTGTTACGGAATTTTCCGTAAAGTCCGGTACTCTGAACAATTAGTCGAAAATCCTTCAGGAGAATAGCCATGAGGTGGCAACAACGTGTTCGTGTCGCAACGGGTCTAAGTTGCTGGCAGATAGTGTTGCATTTACTGGTAGTGGCGTTGCTGGTAATGGGCTGGATGAGCGGCAGACTGGTGCATGTCGGCCTGGGATTGTGCGTCGTGTACGGCGTTACCGTTTTATTGATGCTTGCATTGCAACGTCACCACGAACAGCGCTGGCGCGACGTGGCTGATGTGCTGGAAGAGTTGACCACGACGTGGTATTTCGGTGCCGCCATGATCGTGCTGTGGCTGCTGTCACGCGTGCTGCAAAACAACGTCTTGCTGGCACTGGCGGGGCTGGTCATCCTTGCCGGACCCGCCGTGGTCTCGCTGCTGGCGAAAGACAAAAAGCTACATCACCTTGCGTCTAAACATCGCATACGCCGCTGATCCGGTCGTGGCCGCTATCACTAATAGCGGCCACAAGCTTCCCCAGACAATCTGCAGACTCGCATCTTTCAGGTAAATCTGTTTCGTGATGTCCGTAAAATGGCGGATCGGGTTTATCCACGTCAGATTCTGCAACCAGACCGGCATGTTTTCTACCGGTGAGACATAGCCCGAGAGTAAAATCGCCGGCATCATAAACACAAACACCCCGATAAACGCCTGCTGCTGGGTGGCGCACAGTGACGAAATCAGCAGACCAAAGCCGACCAGCGACAGCCCGTAAATCACCATTGTGAAATAGAACAGCCCCAATGAACCGGCAAACGGAATGTGATAAGCCCAGATGCCGATCGCCAGCACAATGGTGGCCTGAAAAGTAGCCACAATTAACGCAGGCACCGCTTTACCGATAAAAATCTGCCAGGTGGTAAGCGGGGAAACCAGCAGTTGATCCAGCGTGCCTTGCTCGCGCTCGCGGGCAACCGAGAGTGAAGTAACGATCATTACGCCGATGGTGGTGATCATGGCGATCAGCGACGGAACCACAAACCATTTGTAATCCAGATTCGGGTTATACCAGTTACGCACCACCAGCTCGCTGTTGTTCGGTTTCGGCTTGCCGTCCATCAGCTCCTGCTGATACTCCTTAACGATTTGCTGCAGGTAATTCGCGGCAATTTGCGCGCTGTTTGAGTTTCGCCCGTCGAGGATAATCTGCATGGGAGCCTGCTGGAAGGTATCCAGATTACGAGAAAAATTGGCCGGGAAACGCACCAGTAGCAGGGCTTTTTGCGTGTCGATGGTGGGCTGGATCTCCTGCGGGCTTTTCAACAGCAGAACATGCGTAAAGGCGCTGGCGCGGGCGAAGCGCTGGGTTAGCTCTACCGAATGTTTACCGTTGTCTTCGTTATAGATAGCGATAGTGGCGTTGGTGACTTCCAGCGTTGCCGCGAACGGGAACAGGATAACCTGAATCAGCACCGGTAAAATCAGAATAGCTCGCGTCTGCGGTTCGCGTAACAGCGATTGCAGCTCTTTGCGAATTAATGTCCATAAGCGATGAAACATGCCTGTCCTCTCAGTCCAGTTTGTAGGCCTGATAAGCTAAGCGCATCAGGCATAATGCCGGATGGCGACGTGAACGCCTTATCCGGCCTACGGCTACAATTATCCATACACGAATTTAATCCAGCCGACGTTTGGTTTTAAGCCACGTCAGGCCAATAAACATCACCGCCGAAGCGATTAAAAACAGCACGTTGATAATCAGCACCACCGGAATATTTCCCGCCAGAAACAGGCTTTGCAGGGTGCTGACGAAATAACGCGCCGGAATAATGTAGGTTACCGCCCGGATAATCGCGGGCATGCTGTCTATCTGGAAGATAAATCCCGACAGCATAATCGAGGGCAGGAAGGCGGCGTTCAGTGCGACCTGCGCGGCGTTAAACTGGTTGCGGGTGATGGTGGAAATAAGCAACCCCATACCGAGCGTACTGAGCAGAAACAGGCTGGTAATGAAAAACAGGATCAGCAACGAGCCACGGTAGGGCACGCCAAGAATAAACACCGACACCAGCATACACAGCAGCATCGCCAGCATGCCCAGAAAGTAATACGGGATCAATTTGCACAGCAGCAGCTCGACGCGGGTGACTTCGGTAGACAGCAGCGCTTCCATGGTGCCGCGCTCCCATTCGCGCGCCACCACTAATGAGGTGAGGATGGCGCCAATGACCGTCATGATGATGGTGACCGCCCCGGGAATAATAAAGTGCTGGCTGATGGCCGCCGGGTTAAACCAGTAGCGGGTTTGCACGTCGATCAAAGGTTTGAACGATTCCCCACGATCTTCTGCCCGCTGTTGCTGCCAGATTTGCCAGATGCCTTCGACATAACCCTGCACAAAGTTGGCGGTATTCGGTTCGCTGCCGTCGGTGATCACCTGGATCGGGGCGACATCGTTAGGTCGCGCCATCTGCTGGGCAAAATCCACTGGGATCACCACCAGACCGCGAATGCGCCCGGCCTGCATTTTCTCAATCAGTTCCTGACGATTATCGCTGATGGTGGCGTCAATATACGGCGATCCGGTCATGGTATGGGTAAAATCCAGCGCTTCTTCGCTCTGCTGTTCGAGCAAAATCCCTACCCGCAGCTTGCTGGAGTCGAGGTTGATCCCGTAGCCGAAGATAAACAGCAGCAGCAGCGGGATCACCACAGCAATCAGCCAACTGCTGGGATCGCGGACGATCTGGCGCGTCTCTTTCACGCACAGCGCGCGGACGCGACGCCAGGAGAGAGCGGAGTTACTCATGCGTATGCTCCTTATCCCAGTCATTGATTAGCGTGATGAACGCCTGTTCCATGGTCGGGTCCGGCGTGTCGCTGTCGGCAGCCTGAGCCTTCAGGTCGTCTGGCGTACCGCTGGCTATCAGTTTGCCGCGATACACCAGCCCGATGCGATCGCAGTATTCTGCCTCATCCATAAAGTGGGTGGTCACCATCACCGTGACGCCTTTTTCCACCATGCTGTTGATATGCAACCAGAACTCACGACGGGTGAGGGGATCGACCCCGGAAGTGGGTTCATCAAGGAACAGAATGTCGGGTTCATGCATCAGCGAGCAGGCCAGCGCCAGACGCTGCTTAAAGCCCAGCGGCAGTTCATCGGTGGCATGGGAAGCGATACTCTTCAGGCCAAATGCCTCGCTCATACGATCGATTTTCTCTTTCTGCGCCCGACCGCGCAGGCCGTAGACGCCGGAGAAAAAGCGCAGATTCTGTTCAACCGTCAGGTTACCGTACAGGGAGAATTTCTGCGCCATATAGCCCAGATGCTGACGCGCTTTACCGGAGCTAACTTTCAGGTCCATATCCAGCACCAGCGCTTTGCCGGAAGTGGGGACCAGCAGGCCGCACATCATTTTAAAGGTGGTGGATTTGCCAGCGCCGTTGGGTCCTAACAGACCAAAAATCTCGCCGCGCTGCACGGCAAAGTCTACGTGGTCGGTAGCGGCAAAATCGCCAAATTTCTTGGTCAGCGCTTTGGCTTCGATCACCGTTTCGCCAGGCGTGCCTTCCACGGTATGCAGGATAGCGCCCAGTGGGGACTCCGATGTTCCGGCTCCGCCGAGTAAATCGATAAAGGCATCTTCGAAGCGGGGGGCTGTTTCGTTGATGGTTATCTCCGGCATGCCGTCAGCGTTTTGGATCTGCTGAGCAGTAGCCTCTTTTTTCAGGATTAAACGGACGGATTTGCCCTGAATCATTCCGTCGCTGACCAGCGGCAGTTTTAACGCGCGTTGCAGCAGTCGGCGGTTGTTTTCCTGTGGACTGCTCATCAGGAAGCTGCGACCCGCCATGGTTTGCGTAAGCTGAGTAGGATCGCCCTGGTATAACAGCTCACCTTCGTTCATCAGCAGCACATCACGGCATTGCTCTGCTTCATCCAGATACGACGTACTCCAGAGGATCAGCATGCCGTCCCCGGCCAGCTCGTGGACCATTTGCCACAGTTCGCGACGGGAAATAGGGTCGACACCCACGCCTGGCTCATCCAGCAGCAACACTTTGGGTTCGCCAACCAGCGTACAGGCAAGCCCGAGCTTCTGCTTCATGCCGCCAGAAAGCTTGCCAGCCAGTCGTCCGGTAAATGGTCCCAGCGAGGTGAATTCCAGGAGTCGGGCAAAGGTTTTTTCTCGCGCTTCACCGGTGACGCTGCGTAAGTCGGCATAGAGATTGAGGTTCTCCATGACGGTTAAATCTTCGTACAGACCAAATTTCTGCGGCATATAGCCCAGCACCGCATGTAGTGCGCTGTCGTCTTTGATGGGGTCAAAACCAATCACTTCAGCACTTCCGGCATCAGGTTTTAATAATCCCGCCAGCATTCGCATCAACGTAGTTTTGCCCGCGCCGTCCGGCCCGACAAGCCCGGTCACGTAGCCTGCATGAACGGTACAGTCGAGCGGGGCGACGGCCGGTTTTTCCATTCCGGCAAAGTTTTTCGTCAGCCCTTTAAGCGTAATGACGGCGTCATTCATGCCGTGCCTCATCGCCAAACTTTATCGTTACCGGCATTCCCTGACGCAGCGCATCGTCCGCGTCGGTCACCACAATTCGCAGGCGATAAACCAGGTCGGTACGCAGGTCAGGAGTCTCGACCGTTTTCGGGGTAAATTCGGCGGTAGGAGAAACGAAGCCGATTTTGCCGTGATACGGTTTGTCCGGGCGGCCATCGGTATAGAGCAGGATCTCACGTCCTGGCTGCGCCTGGCTCAGATTTCGTTCGTCAACGTAAGCACGAACCCAAACCGGACGCGTGAGCGACAGCGTCAGTACCGTGCCCCCTTCGTTCAGCATGCTGCCGGGTTCAACTGCACGGGTGAGAAGCGTGCCGTCAGACGGCGAGGTCAGCGTGGTGTCATGCAAATTAAGCTCTGCCTGTGCCAGCTCGGCCTGAGCTTGTTCGAGCGTGGCTTTTGCCTGCTCGATGTCCTGCACACGATTACCGCTGCGATACTGCGTGAGTTTATCCTGTGCGGATTTCAGCGAAGCTAACGCCTGATCGCGAGATGAACGGGCGTTTTCCAGATCGTTGGCTGAAATGGTGCGGCTTTTCCACAATCCGACCTGCCGATTGTAAAAGTTCTGCGCGTAATCATAGGCGGCCTGTGCCTGTTTGACTGCCGCCGCGGTTTGCGCGATCTCTTCTTCGCGATACCCTGCCAGCATCAGATCGTATTGTGCCTGTGCGGCGGCAACGTTGGCTTTTGCCTGCATCAATGCGTTTTCATACGGTGCGCGGTCCAGTTCACCCAGCACCTGACCGGCGGTAATCGCATCGCCTTCGTCAACCGCCAGCGAGGCCAGCCTGCCGCCGACACGAAAACTCAGGTTGACGCTACGGATATCGACATTGCCGTATAGCGTCAGGCCGTTATCTTGCCGACTCTGATACCACCACGTTCCACCGGCAATCACGGCAACGAGGGCCGCGATAACCAGCCCGAGAACGACAGGTTTTTTCATGACTCCAGACTCCTTTGCGTTAAACCTTGCAGAATAAGATCGATGTGACAGGTGATCGTTTGGTCAATCAGCGCGGTTTTATCCTCATCAAATTGTGACCAGCCTGTACGCAACAGAATGGTTTCTTTCCCCAGACGAAAAGCCAGCACCTCGCCGAGTATGGCGTGGGTATGCAGAATCATCTGGGTATCGTTGGCATCGCCACCGGTATAGGCGGCAATCAGGCGCGTCAGATGTGTATGCAGCGGATTGATAACCTGGTCGTGCACCAGTTGATAAGCCGCGGTGGGGGAAAGCTGTTCGCGCGAGATAAATTTGCTCAGGTTAACGGTGTCGTCCTGAGTTAACAGCATGATCATATTTTTGCAGGCGCGCAGGATCAGTTCGCGCATCGCGCCACGGTCCGGCTCTGGTTGGGCGAATAAACGCTCGGCCTCTTCAGCGTGCGGGCGGAACTGTGCACCGATAAAATCCGCAATCCACTGGGCGCAGGCGAGATATAAATCCTCTTTTGAGCCAAAATAGTAGGTGATAGCCGCAATGTTTTGCCCGGCCTGTGCAGCGATATCGCGCGTCGTGGCGTGCAGACCATACTCGCCGAATTGCGCCAATGCGGCGGCAATGAGCTGGTTCTTCGCCTGTTCACCTTTGGTTGTCATGGTGGGTGTATTCATGGCACGACTCTGATATTAATCAATCGATTGATTAAGATTATGACTGATGTGCAGCCTTGTCCAGTCCGAAGCATTATTTTCCAGTGAAGGGATAATTTATGCGGCACATCACAAAAACTGCTACACTCCGCCCCTTCATGACATTGTGGTTTTTGTCATCTCTATTGTATGTATCTCCCTGAAAACGACACCGGTAACGGTCAGGGCGGTTCGGAGTTGTTATGTCTTTTGATTCCCTTGGTTTAAACCCTGAAATTTTACGTGCCGTTGCCGAGCAGGGTTACCGTGAACCTACCCCTATTCAGCAGCAGGCTATTCCTGCCGTGCTGGAAGGCCGAGATCTGATGGCCAGCGCCCAGACCGGTACGGGGAAAACGGCAGGTTTTACCTTGCCGCTGTTGCAGCACCTGATCACCAATCAGCCGCATGGTAAAAGCCGTCGTCCGGTTCGTGCGCTGATCCTCACGCCAACCCGCGAACTGGCGGCCCAGATTGGCGAAAACGTCCGTGATTACAGTAAGTATCTGAATATTCGCTCGCTGGTGGTCTTCGGCGGCGTCAGCATTAACCCGCAGATGATGAAGCTGCGTGGCGGCGTAGATGTGCTGATCGCCACTCCGGGTCGTTTGCTCGATCTGGAACACCAGAATGCGGTGAAACTGGATCAGGTTGAGATCCTGGTACTGGATGAAGCTGACCGCATGCTGGATATGGGCTTTATTCACGATATTCGTCGCGTTCTGGCAAAACTGCCGGCAAAACGTCAGAACCTGTTGTTCTCGGCAACGTTCTCTGATGACATTAAATCGCTGGCCGAAAAACTGTTGCACAACCCGCTGGAAATCGAAGTGGCGCGTCGTAATACCGCGTCAGAGCAGGTTACTCAGCACGTTCATTTCGTTGATAAAAAACGTAAACGCGAACTACTGTCGCAGATGATTGGTCAGGGCAACTGGCAGCAGGTGCTGGTGTTTACCCGTACCAAACATGGCGCGAACCATCTGGCAGAGCAGCTGAATAAAGACGGCATCCGCAGTGCGGCTATCCACGGTAATAAATCTCAGGGTGCGCGTACGCGTGCGCTGGCTGATTTTAAATCCGGTGATATTCGCGTGCTGGTAGCGACCGATATTGCCGCGCGAGGTCTGGACATTGAAGAGTTACCGCACGTGGTGAACTACGAGCTGCCAAACGTCCCGGAAGACTACGTGCACCGCATTGGTCGTACCGGTCGTGCGGCCGCTACCGGCGAAGCGTTGTCTCTGGTGTGCGTCGATGAACACAAGCTGTTGCGTGACATCGAGAAGTTGCTGAAAAAAGAGATCCCGCGTATTGCAACGCCAGGCTATGAGCCAGACCCGTCCATTAAAGCTGAGCCGATCCAGAACGGTCGTCAGCAGCGTGGCGGCGGCGGTGGTCGCGGGCAGGGAGGAGCAGGGCGCGGACAGCAGCCGCGTCGTCAGGATGGCGGTGCGCCAAAAGCGAAGCCGCGTAATGGCGAAGGCAAACCGGCAGGTGATAAACCTCGTCCACCGCGCCGTCCGCGCAAACCGTCTGCAGCGCAGTAATTGCGAGCCCGGCCGAAAGGTCGGGCTTTTCTTTTTGCGACACGGGATAGAAAGTGCCACAATAGTGGCTGTTTATACAGTATTTCAGGTTTTCTCATGGCACTTACCGCCGCGCTAAAAGCGCAAATCGCCGCCTGGTACAAGGCGCTTCAGGAACAGATCCCCGACTTTATCCCCCGTGCGCCGCAGCGGCAGATGATTGCTGACGTCGCGAAAACGCTCTCCGGGGAAGAAGGGCGGCATCTGGCGATTGAAGCACCGACCGGGGTGGGGAAAACCCTGTCGTATCTGATTCCCGGTATTGCCATCGCGCGTGAAGAACAAAAAACGCTGGTGGTCAGTACCGCCAACGTCGCTTTGCAGGACCAGATCTACAGCAAAGATTTACCGCTGCTGCGCAAAATTATCCCCGATCTGCGTTTTACCGCTGCGTTTGGTCGCGGACGCTATGTCTGCCCGCGTAACTTAGCGGCGCTGGCCAGCACTGAACCCAATCAGCAGGATCTGCTGGCTTTTCTCGACGATGACCTGACGCCCAACAACCAGGAAGAACAAAAGCGCTGCGCCAGGCTAAAAGGCGATCTCGACAGCTACAAGTGGGACGGGCTGCGCGACCACACCGATATCGCTATCGACGACGGACTCTGGCAGCGTCTGAGCACCGATAAAGCCAGCTGTCTGAATCGCAACTGTCACTACTATCGTGAATGCCCTTTTTTTGTCGCCCGCCGGGAGATTCAAGAAGCTGAAGTGGTCGTGGCTAATCATGCGCTGGTAATGGCGGCCATGGAAAGCGAAGCCGTTTTGCCGGAGCCGAAAAACCTACTGCTGGTACTTGATGAAGGTCACCATTTGCCGGATGTCGCGCGCGATGCGCTGGAGATGAGCGCAGAAATCAGCGCCCCCTGGTATCGACTTCAGTTGGATCTATTTTGCAAATTAGTGGCTACCTGCCTGGAGCAGTTTCGCCCGAAGACCACGCCGCCACTGGCAAATGCCGAGCGTCTGAACGGTCACTGTGAGGAACTGTATGAGCTGATTTCATCGCTCAATAACATTCTTAATCTGTATATGCCCGCTACCCAGGAGGCAGAACACCGCTTCGCGATGGGCGAATTGCCTACGGAAGTGATGGAGATTTGTCAGCGTCTGGCAAAGCTAACAGAAATGCTGCGCGGTCTGGCGGAACTGTTCCTCAACGATCTCAGCGAAAAAACCGGCACTCACGATATCGTGCGTCTGCATCGGGTTATTTTGCAGATGAACCGGGCGCTGGGCATGTTTGAGGCGCAAAGCAAACTGTGGCGGCTGGCATCGCTCGCGCAGTCGTCAGGCGCGCCGGTGAGTAAATGGGCGACGCGCGAGGTGCGTGACGGGCAGATCCACGTCTGGTTCCACTGCGTGGGGATCCGTGTGAGCGATCAGCTCGAACGACTGCTGTGGCGTAGCGTCCCGCATATTATTGTCACTTCCGCAACGCTGCGCTCGCTCAACAGCTTCTCGCGTTTGCAGGAGATGAGCGGTCTGAAAGAAAAAGCAGGGGACCGGTTTGTCGCGCTGGATTCACCGTTTAATCACGTTGAACAGGGCAAAATCGTCATTCCGCAGATGCGCTACGAACCGTTAATTGATAACGAAGAGCAGCATATCGCGGAAATGGCCGCCTATTTTCGCGAACAGCTGGAGAGTAAAAAGCATCAGGGCATGCTGGTACTCTTTGCCAGCGGTCGCGCGATGCAGCGTTTTCTTGAGCATGTTACCGATCTGCGCCTGCTGTTGCTGGTGCAGGGCGATCAGCCGCGCTACCGTCTGGTGGAGTTGCACCGCAAACGGGTGACCAACGGCGAGCGCAGTGTGCTGGTTGGGCTGCAATCTTTTGCTGAAGGTCTGGACTTGAAAGGCGACCTGCTGACTCAGGTGCATATTCACAAAATTGCTTTTCCGCCTATCGACAGCCCGGTGGTGATCACCGAGGGCGAGTGGTTGAAAAGTCTGAACCGCTACCCCTTCGAGGTGCAGAGCTTGCCTGCGGCGTCATTCAATTTGATCCAGCAGGTTGGGCGACTCATCCGTAGCCATGGCTGCTGGGGAGAAGTGGTTATTTATGACAAGCGTTTATTGACCAAAAGCTATGGCAAGCGTTTACTGAACGCGTTACCCATATTTCCGATAGAGCAACCTGCTGTGCCAGACGTTATAGTAAAACCAAAAGAAAAAGCGAAACCCACGCGCCGCCGTCGGCGTTAACGATGCGAGCAACAGGCAAGGAGTTATCGATGGATTACCGCAAAATCATTAAAGAGATTGGGCGAGGAAAAAATCACGCGCGTGACCTGGATAAGGATACTGCTCGCGGACTGTATACCCATATGATGAACGGCGACGTACCTGACCTTGAGATGGGAGGGGTACTGATTGCGCTACGTATCAAGGGCGAAGGTGAAGCGGAGATGCTGGGCTTTTACGAAGCGATGCAAAACCACACCATTCGCCTGACTCCGCCGGTAACCAAACCCATGCCGATTGTCATTCCCAGCTACAATGGCGCGCGCAAGCAGGCGAATTTGACTCCGCTGCTGGCGATTTTACTGCATAAACTCGGTTTTCCGGTGGTGGTGCACGGCGTCAGCGAGGATCCAACCCGCGTACTGACTGAAACCATTTTCGAACTTATGGGGATTACGCCAACGCTGCATGCCGGGCAGGCGCAGGCAAAGCTGGATGGTCATGAGCCGGTGTTTATTCCGGTGAGCGCGCTGTGCCCTCCGCTGGAGAAACAGCTGGCGATGCGCTGGCGCATGGGGGTGCGTAACAGTGCACATACGCTGGCTAAATTAGCCACGCCGTTTGCTGAAGATGCCGCGCTGCGTCTTTCCAGCGTGTCCCACCCGGAATATGTTTCGCGCGTGGCGAAGTTCTTCGGCGATATCGGTGGGCGCGGCCTGTTGATGCATGGTACCGAGGGCGAAGTGTATGCCAACCCGCAGCGCTGCCCGCAGATAAGCCTGATAGATTCATCCGGTGTGCGAGTGCTACAAGACCGACAGAGCGAGATGCCTGACGAGCCGGTACCGCTACCGGTAGCAAAAGATCCGGAAACCACCGCGCGCTGGATTGAGCGTTGTCTGGCTGGCAGTGAGCCTGTTCCGGCATCGTTGAAAATCCAGATGGCCTGCTGCCTGGTGGCAACCGGTGAGTCCGCCTCACTGGCTGAAGGACTTGCCCGCGTCGAGCAAAGTTTCTAAACCATTTGTTATCCCGACGGGCCTGTTGCCTGGCCTGTCGGTTCTCTCTTTTAGGCAATGTGAAATTTCTGCACGTTTATTGACCTCCAGCGCACCGTGGCGCAGCATAGTTTGTTGAAAAATAAGAAACACAACAAACACGCGACACAACAGGAGATAACAATGAACAGTGGACATCGCTTCCATGTGCCAACGCTGCACGCCTTTATCCAGGCCGTTTTTCATCAGATGGGAAGCAATGATCAGGAGGCGCGGCTGGTGGCCGACCATCTGATAGCCTCTAACCTCGCCGGTCACGACTCCCATGGCATCGGTATGATCCCAAGCTATATTCGTTCATTCTCGCAGGGGCATCTGCAGATCAACCGTCATGCCAAAGTGGTAAAGGATGTGGGGGCGGTGATTACGCTTGACGGCGACTGTGCGTTTGGTCAGGTGGCGGCGCACGAGGCAATCACGCTTGGAATCGAAAAAGCGCGTCAGTACGGAATCGCTGCCGTGGCATTACATAATTCGCACCATATCGGCCGTATTGGCTACTGGGCGGAGCAATGTGCGGCGGCAGGTTTTGTCTCGGTACACTTTGTGAATGTGGTGGGGATCCCGATGGTCGCACCGTTTCATGGGCGCGATAGCCGTTTTGGCACCAATCCTTTCTGCGTCGTGTTTCCACGTAAAAATACCTTCCCACTGTTGCTGGACTATGCAACCAGCGCCATCGCGTTTGGCAAAACCCGTGTGGCATGGCATAAGGGCGAGCCGGTGGCTCCAGGATGCCTGATTGATGTGGCGGGTGTTCCCACTACCGATCCTGCGGTAATGCAGGTTTCTCCGCTGGGGTCGTTGCTGACCTTTGCCGAGCACAAGGGGTATGCGCTGGCGGCGATGTGCGAAATTATGGGCGGTGCGCTTTCTGGCGGTAAAACCACACATGAAGAGAGCCTGCAGACCAGCGCGGACGCCATCATTAACTGTATGACCACCATCATTATGAATCCACAACTGTTCGGCGCGCCGGACTGCGACAACCAGGTCGCGGCATTTGCTGAGTGGGTGAAAGCGTCGCCGCATGCTGAAGATGCCCCGATCCTGTTGCCTGGGGAGTGGGAGGTGAATACTCGCGAGGAACGGCTGGAACACGGTATTCCGCTGGATGCCGGAAGCTGGCAAGCGATTTGTGAGGCAGCACTGCAAATTGGGATGCCAGACGCCGTGTTGCAGGAATTCTGCCAACGGCTGGAAAAATAGGCAAAAAAAAGCCCGTCCAGTGGCGGACGGGCAAACAAAGGGTAACAAACAGGGTCAATGAGGGTTGGAGCATTGGGTCGTACAGGTAATCTTTCGGTTATTTATAGATAACCGCGGTGCCGCTCATTTTATCTTTGCCGATAGCGGAAGTGATGCTGTACCCAGTTGCGCCAGCAGCATTCGCTTTCTCAGCCAGTTTGGCTTCCAGGCCGTCCAGCGTAGTGGCGCCGTCAGCAGATACCACACCAATTTTGTTCATGTTTTGCGCCTGAGTAGAGGAAACCGGCTCGGCAGCGAAAACGCCAAATGACAGGGTAGACAGGGTGATGGCAGCAACAGCAAATTTGATATTTTTCATGATTAATCTCTCGCAGGGTTGTTCTGTTAGTCAGTGTTCTTTAAGAAGACGTTGTTCCGTCGATGTGATAAGTATCACGTTTTTTTTGGTGAGAGAAAATCGAATAGAATTGACGACATCAATCAAAAAAATTGAATGACAAATAACTTATTGAATATTAATAAATTCGAGTGAGGGATTTACAGTTCTTGTCATTGCGCTTTACAGAGAAGGCGACAACGGCACATTTTGCTACACAGGGTGCAAAAAAGCGTGCTCGTAAAGGAAATCGTATGCGCTGAAACTTTTGGTAAAGATAAGTCAACGTAGCTGGCTGTCTTTCGAACCTCTGCGGTTATATCCTGAAAATGATGCGCTATGTGAATCTTTATCCTGTTGGCAGGTGATGCACAAGCGTACCCCTGGCACGGCCTCACGTCTGGCCTGAGGGATAGGATTGCCGCATTCTTCGCATTCATACAGACTTTCCCCCGTCGGTAACTCACCGCGAGCGCGGGCAACAGCATCTTCAATAGTATTGTTGATCTGTTCGTTAACCGCGTCGTCATTTGCCCATCCGGATGCCATGTGTACCTCCTGCTGATGTCTACAGACTAAGTATAGCGAAGGTGATGGCTGAAAAACGACCACGCGCCAGCAGTATCAGATTTCAGACCATTCGCGCAGCAGGTTATGGTAGAGATTGAGTAATGACAGGATCTCGCTGCTCTCCCCATGGCGAACCTTCAGGGATTGAATGTTTTTATCCAGTTCAAAAAGCATGGCGCGATTTTTGTCGTCACGGACCATCGACTGTATCCACATAAAAGACGCTACACGAACGCCATGGGTCACTGGCGTGACGCAATGTAGGCTGCTGGAAGGGTAAAGCACCAGATCGCCTGCCGGAAGCTTCACCGCATGCTGGCCGTAAGTATCATTGACCAGCAGTTCTCCCCCTTCATAATCATTCGGGTTACTCAGGAATAAAGTTGCGGAAAGGTCCGTGCGCATCCAGCCGTTTTGCGGATGGCTACGCACCGCACCGTCAACGTGAAAACCGTAGGTCTCGTTGTCCTGGTAGCGATTAAACAGCGGTGTGGAGAGCGTTTTCGGTAGTGCTGCGGCGAAGAAAAGCGCGCTGTTATTTATCGCAGTCTGTACCGCCTGTTGTAAAACGCCGTAGCGTTCACTTTGCGTATTCACCTGCTGGTTGTTTTTAACCTGCGCCCCCTGAGCGCCGGTGGTTGCGCGGCCATCAACCCAGTCGGCAGCGTCCAGTTGTTCGCGAAACCAGGCTACATCCTGCACCGACAGAACGCCGGGAATGTGGTACATCATCAGTGTTTCTCCTGAAAGTGGGGCTTACGCCCCACGCGATGGATTAGAAATGCATATTGGCGGTGAGCAGGAAAGTTCTTGGCTCGCCCGGATGATAGCGGTATCCACTCTTGTTTATGGAGGATACATAATCGGTGTCGAACAGGTTATAGACGTTTAGCTGGAAATCGAGATTGCGATTCACGCGATAGCCCAGTTTGGCGTCAGCGACCCAGTAACCTTCAGTGTAGGATGGCGTACCCACCGCACCGTCGGAACCGCGATGCATACTGCCCACGTAGCGAGCGCCTGCGCCAACGGAGATATCATCGGTAGCCTGATACTGGTTCCACAGCGTGAATGCATGTTCCGGTGTATATGGCAGGGAAGAGGATCCATCCTGAGCAACGTTTTTACCGCTGTGGATGGTCGCGCGTTGCTGGGTGTAACCCCCAATAATCTGCCATGCGGGAGTGATGTTACCTGCTACCGAGAGCTCGTAGCCTTCAACGCGTTTCTCTCCGTACTGGGAATAGGTACCGTCGTCGTTCTGCTCAACTTCATTCTCAATATCTGTGCGGAAAATCGCGGCGGTTAACAGCAGGCGCTTATCCAGCACCTCCCATTTGGTGCCGATCTCGCTGGTTTTCGCTTTCTGCGGTTTGAAATCGGTACGGTTCGCACTGTTACCGCTGCCGCCCTGAGCAAGAGCAAAGTTGCTGCCGCCCGGTGGTTGCTGAGAAACGGCATAGTTGATGTACACGTTACCGTTATCGGTCAGGTGATACAGCGCGCCAGCTTTCCAGTTCACCAGATTGCCTGATTTGGCTGTATCCACAGTGGTGACCGGGGAACCTTTAGCCACGCCTGTCGGGCACGCGACTGCGCCGCGACCGGAAGCGCCACAAGCGGTGGCGCTGTCATATTCAGTGCGGTAATTGTCGAGGCGAATACCACCGTTCAGTTCGAATTCACGGGTAATTTGTAGCGTATCAAAAGCGTATACACCGAAGGTATCTGTTTGCCCGTTAGCGTTGGCGCCATTACGAGACAATCCGCCGATATTCACGTTGCTGTCGGGGTGATAGATATTAACCGGTGGTGGGGTGATCGGCACCACGCCATAGTTGGTTTGTGTTTCGCGCGTCAGCTCCACGCCGGTGCTGATGTCGTGACCGATGGATCCCGTGTAGAACGTTGAGGTCAGGTTGGTCTGGTTGGTCAAGATCTTATTGCTGACATCCTTGGTATTTGCCAGGCGTGACCAGGTCCAGCTGTCGACGCTGCTGGTGGGTTGGGTGATGTTAGACGCGCCGCCCATCACCGCCGTCATCAGATAATCCTGTTTAATGCGCGACCAGCGGGTGGTGTTGCGAATAGTGGTGCTGTCGTTCAGGTCATGTTCAAAACGCATCGTCGCGGTATCGGTTGTCGAATCGTCATAATCCGAGTTGGTACCGTAGAAATTATGCGTGTCCACTTTGCCTGAATGATTCAGTGCAGAAGTCCCCGCAGAAGGTGCGGAGTATCCCGGCAGGCCAATGGTAGGGATGCCGCCATCCGGTGTGTTGTGTTGGGTGACATGCAGATAGTTCAGGTACAGTCGGTTCTCAGTCCCTAAGCCAAAAGCGAGAGAGGGGGCCACACCGTAACGTTCATTCTTAACATTATCGCGACCAGCATCATGCGTTTTTTCACCCATCAGGTTTAAACGTGCGGCGGTGGTCTCGCCGATGACCTGGTTAATGTCCAGCGTACCACGGCGGAACCAGGCGCTACCGACGCTGGCCGATGCATCGATTCCTGAGTCGGTGCGTGGCTGCTTGCTGATCATATTGATAGAGCCAGTCGGTGCGCTACGTCCATAGTCGGTACCGGAAGGACCTTTGATTACTTCCACCTGTTCGGTATTGAAGGTGTCGCGCGTGACGCTGCCAATATCACGGATACCGTCGATATAAATACTGTTCGAGGTATCCGCACCACGCATGTAAACCGCGTCACCGGTGCTGGAGTTACCGTTCTCACCGGCGAAAAATGCGCCAACGCCCGGGACGTTTTTCAGCGCGTCGGTCAGATTTGTTGCGCCTTGATCCTTAATCACCTGCTCAGAAATCACCGTCATGGTGCGGGTTGTATCCGCCACCGGACGGGAGAATTTAGGGTCGGCAGACTGTGTTGGGGCGTACAGCGAAGGTTTGGCCGCTTCAACGATCAGAGTGTCTTCTTGTTTTTTATCCTGGTCGTCCGCAGCGACAGCCTGAGCTATAGGGGACAGGCCAATGCACAGACCGGCAAAAAAAGTCAGTGAGTGAAAGCTACTGGACGGCAAGTTGCGATTTTTATCCATGTTAATGAGTGACTTATTATTTTTTGAGTGGACGGTTTCACTCGCGCGAAGGGACATCTCTATGGATGTTATACCCTGCAGGCCTCGCGGAAATGAATGTGTAATTGATAATGATTTTGATAAGCATTACTAATCAGTGCGACGTTTTAGCATTCATTAATTCAAAAATAAATACATTTATTTACATTGGATTCAAAATGCCAACATATTGATTACAAATTGAACTGCAATGAAGTGAACAGCGCGCAGAAAACTGCATTCGGGATGAATGCAGTTGGGCTGAGAAGGGGTTACTTATAGATGGTTGCTGTGCCGTACATCTGATTTTTACCGCCTGCAGAATTAACGACAAAGCCTTTTGCGCCTTGCTCTTTCGCTTTCTCCGCCAGCTTGTCTTCCAGGTCGCTCAGATTAGAGGCGCCGGTAGCGGATACGGTGCCGGAAGCATGTAGCTGACCGGTTGCAGGGCTAGTGTTGGGCTGTGCAGCAAAGGAGGCAAATGTCATGCCGGAAAGTACAGTAGCAGCAAGTAATGTGAGGCATTTCTTCATGGTGATGTCCTCTGAAAAACAACAGGTGTGCCTGATAAGTTTAGGTCGTCAGCGGATGATATTTACCGCAAAAAATCGATGATCAGTCGTCTGTTTTTTGAACAATCAGCAAGGCGTCAAACAGGTGTAAAAAATCAAATTTCCTTGTTGTGTGTGTTTACCGCGTGGCGTTATGCGGGTATCTTACGCCGCTGTTAAAAGGAGAATGCTATGTCTGCCCAGAAACCGGGATTACACCCACGCAACCGCCACAATGGCCGTTATGATCTTGCGACTTTATGCCAGGTTACGCCCGAGCTGACGCAATTTCTCACCCTCACGCCCGGCGGTGAGCAGAGTGTTGATTTCGCGAATCCGCAGGCAGTAAAGGCGCTCAATAAAGCACTGCTGGCGCATTTTTATGCGGTGAAAAACTGGGATATTCCAGATGGTTTTCTGTGCCCGCCGGTGCCTGGTCGTGCTGACTACATACACCATTTGGCTGACCTGTTGGGTGAAACCAGCGGAACCATTCCGGCAAATGCGAGCGTGCTGGACGTGGGAGTGGGGGCAAACTGTATTTATCCACTGATCGGCGTGCATGAATATGGCTGGCGATTCACGGGTAGTGAAACCAGTAGCGAAGCGTTTAACAGCGCTCAGGCGATCGTCAACGCCAATCCGGGATTAACCCGTGCTATTCGTCTGCGTCGCCAGAAAGATGCAACGGCAATCTTCAACGGCATCATTCACAAAAATGAGCAGTATGAAGCCACATTGTGCAACCCGCCATTCCATGATTCTGCGGCCTCAGCCCGTGCCGGAAGCGAGCGCAAACGCCGTAATCTGGGACAGGACAAAGACGATGCGCTGAACTTTGGCGGACAGCAGCAGGAGCTGTGGTGTGAAGGCGGTGAAGTGGCGTTCATCAAGAAAATGATTGCTGAAAGCCAGGCCTTTGGTCGCCAGGTGATGTGGTTTACTACACTGGTTTCTCGCGGCGAGAACTTGCCTCCGCTGTACCACGCATTAACGGATGCGGGCGCGGTGAAAGTGGTCAAGAAAGAGATGGCCCAGGGACAAAAGCAGAGTCGCTTTATTGCCTGGACCTTTATGGATAACGATCAGCGTCGTCGTTTTATGGCGCGTAAACGCTAAAGCGTTGGCTCGGTTGGCGGTAGCGGTTCGCTTGCCGCCGACGCAGGACCATTCCCTGGTGCAGGTAACACTTGATACGTCTGTACCGGGGCGCGTATGTTGGCCAGATCGAAGTATTTCTTCACCTGGCTGTCGAGCGCAAAACGTACCGTCCACTGCTTCAGCGGTAAGGTGGTAAACGAGACCCGTAGCGTGAATGCCGTATTGGTTAATCCTACAATCCCGGCAAACGACGGTTCGCCGATAATCAGCCCGCGAATATCATCTTTTTCCATCACCGCAGCAACCGCGTCTTTCAACGCCTGATTCGCTTTATCCGCATCCTCATGGCGGTCTACGTCGTAATTGGCGACGACCGATCCAATTCCACGCACAAAGTTGGCGAAGGTCGTTATCGATGACCAGGGAATAATATGGTACGCCCCGGTGTCCTGACGCACGCCCACAGAACGAATGGACATTCGTTCAACCGTACCGGTGAGTGGACCGATGGTCACCAGGTCGCCGGTGTTCATGCCATTTTCAAACTGAATAAAAATCCCGGTAATAATATCTTTTACCAGCGTTTGCGAGCCGAAAGAGATTGCCAGCCCCAGCGCCCCGGCCCCGGCCAGTAAAGGGGCGATATTAACGCCAATTTCGGACAGCACAATCATGATGGTGATCGTGCTGATGATCACCGCCAGCGCGTTGCGAAACAGCGTCAACAGGGTGCGGGTACGAGCGCTGGGTAGCGGGCGTCCGTGAATATCGGAAGCCAGACGATTTTCAATCAGGCTGGCAAGGATCGTCCAGCCGATGGCGGAGAAGAATAAAATCAGCGCGATACGGATCAGAATATCCACCGTTTTTTCTCCTGCGCCGTAATGCAGCCAGTTCCAGAAGTCGAACAGTCCCCAGGCATTCAATAGCAGCATCACCGCAACGCACACCGTCAGGATCCTGGCCACGCTTAACGCCGTCGACAGCCAGCCATTCAGCCGCTTTTGGAGTTCCGGATAGCTGCGCTGGGTGTGTGGCGAAAGGGTAATAGTTTTGGCTATCCAGCGGGAAAACATGCCGGAAACAAAGGCGGCAATTCCAATGATTACCAGGCTGCGCAGCGTAGCGCCCATCATGAATTTCAGGCTGTTGCCCGGATCAAACAGCGAAAAGAAAAACAGCACAATGAAGTAGGCGCTGGCCAGCCAGTGCCATACCAACGCAAAGGCGCGGATAAACAGGCTGAAAAAAGCTAACGATCTTTCTGCCAGATTCTGTAAATGCAGCGTTATCTCTTTCTTGTTTCTGAAAATCAGGTACAGCGCCCATAGCGTGATACATAGCATGATGATGACGTTGGCCATCGCGCCGACCTGCACATTGACCTGATTGGAGATAATGGGAACGGCAACTATAAGCCCGTAACCAATCAAACTGCTTAATGAACTCAAACGCCGATTCCAGTAGCGCGCACCGGCATCCTGAATGTTAAACGGACGCAGTTCGGCCACTGTTGGGCAAAATATCAGACGCAGAATGGCTTTGAAGAATTCAATCAGGGCAAAGGCATTGAGAAACAGGCTTTGCTGAAAGGCGATGGTGCGACTGCCGGCGTTCATTCTGTCGCTCAGTATCTGCCCGACAAACAATGTCAGCGCCAGCAGAAGCAAATCAATAATGAATGCCCCGACGATCATCGCCGGAAGCTGCAGCCAGTTGCTGCGTTCGCGGTTTTTCCGCCGCGCCCATTGCCCCATTTTGCGATACAGCGGCAGCGCGCACAGGCGGATCAGCCAGTAAAACCCGAACACTGACGCCGCCAGCATTAAAAAATGAGTCAGGGCATTGGTGAACGTTTGCGGGTTAAAGGTCTTGTGCGGTGCATCGGTAATATTGCGATAAAGCTGGGCAAAGCGGCTGGAGAGCGCCTCACCGTAGTGTCGGGTGACATCGGTGACGTTTTCCAGCACCGTTTTTTCTTCCGTTAACGTGGGTGGGACAATGGTTGGCACCGGTTCGGCTGGAGGAGTTGTCGCCACTTTGCGTAACTGATCGATCAGTTCTTTCCGCGAGGTGTCATTTTCCAGCACATCAGCCAGTGCGCCGTAGGCCGCTTTCTTCTGTTCAACATCTGGCTCCTTTGCCAGGGCGGTTTGTGCGTTGGTTGACGTTGGCGTGGTGACGCCAGGTATCGTCACTGCCTGAGTCGGAAGACTCAACAGACAAACAAAGATGAACAGGATCCAGCGCATGACTCCTCCCATGAGAAAATAAATTCAAAAGGATAAGTATAGATGTCAGGGCGGGAGGGAATTGAAATGAGAGGATTCTGGTGAAAAACCTCCCTTCGGGCGAAGGGAGGTTGAGCTATCAGGAAACGTGCTGCAAGAATTCCTGTAAGCGTTGGCTGGGTGGATTTTCAATCAGGGCCTGCGGATTACCGTCTTCGGCAATTCGTCCCTTATCAATGAAAATCAGGCGTGAAGCCACTTTTTCGGCAAAGCCGATTTCGTGGGTCACAATCACCATGGTCATCCCTTCTTCCGCCAGGTCCTGCATCACTTTCAGAACTTCATGGCGCAGTTCAGGGTCGAGTGCTGAGGTTGGCTCATCAAACAGCATCATTTTCGGTTTTACTGCCAGCGCACGGGCGATAGCCACACGCTGTTGTTGACCACCGGACAGTTCAGAAGGGTAGTGATGTGCACGTTCGGCCAGACCCACTTTTGCCAGCAGCTCTTTCGCCAGTTTCTCGGCCTGTTCTTTATTCGCCCCGCGTACGCGCTGCGGTCCGAACATGACGTTTTCCAGTGCCGTCAGATGTGGGAACAGGTAGAACTGCTGAAACACCATTCCGGCTTCCTGACGGATTAAGCGCTCGTCTACCTTCGGATCGTTTACTTTCAGACCATCGACGATCAGATCGCCGGAGGTTATCTCTTCCAGCTTGTTAATGCAGCGCAGCAGGGTAGATTTACCGGATCCTGACGGCCCGATAATCACCACGACTTCACCCTGCTGAATGTTCAGGTCAATATTGTGCAGCACCTGGGTTGGACCAAAGTGCTTAGAAACGTTTTTAAATTCAATCACAGGATTTTCATCCTTCTTTCCAGACGACGCAGAATGAAGCTCAGCACCAGCGTAATGATCAGATAGAACACCGCAACGGCGCTCCAGATTTCCAGTGCGCGGAAGTTACCGGCAATGATTTCCTGGCCCTGACGGGTCAGTTCAGCGACGCCAATGACAATAAACAGCGAGGTATCTTTAATGCTGATGATCCACTGGTTGCCCAGCGGCGGCAGCATACGACGCAGTGCGAGAGGTAAAATAACGTGGCGGATAGTCTCTGTGCGTGAAAGTCCAAGCGCCAAACCGGCTTCGCTGAACCCTTTATGGATTGAGAGCACGGCACCGCGGGTGATTTCCGCAATATAGGCCCCGGAGTTGATCATGATGGTGACAACGGCGGCGCTAAAGGGGTCAATGCGTAAATCGTTAAATGCCATTGGCAGAGCGAAGTAAATAAACATTACCTGCACAACGATTGGCGTACCGCGAATGACTTCGATAAACACCAGCGCTACGTGGTTGGCGATCCAACCGCCGAAAGTGCGCGCAAACCCTGCTGCAAGTCCGATTATCAGACCGCCAGCCAGACCGAGGACCGAGATCCACAGGGTCATTTTGGCGCCTTCAATCAAAAGCGGGATGGCGGGCCAGATGGCACTCCAGTCAAACTGCATATGTCGTTCCTGTTACCGTGGTGTAAATATTCAAATGCCCGTTTTGCCGGATGTGCTGTGCTTATCCGGCCTACAGGTCTCAAAAATCCAGGCGTAGGCCCGGTAAGCATCACGCTACCGGGCAACGCTGCCGGTTATTATTTAGGTTCAGTACCGAACCATTTTTTGTAGATTTCGTTGTAAGTACCGTTCTCTTTCAGCGTTTTCAGCGCGCCGTTCACTTTCTCACGCAGGTCGTCGCTGCCTTTCGGGAAGGCGATACCGTACTGCTGGGCTTCCAGCGATTCGCCTACAGCTTTGAACTGACCATTGCCTGCTGTTTTGATGAAGTAAAGAATGTTTGGTGTGTCGTGCAGTACAGCGTCTGCGCGGTTGGTGCCCAGTTCCATATATGCGTTATCGATATTCGGGAACTGACGCAGGTCTTTGGTTTTGATATTCGCTTTCGCGTAATCAACGGAACCGGTGCCGCTCTTAACTGCAACGACTTTACCATCCAGATCTTTTACGCTTTTGACGTCGTTGTTATTCGCTTTCACCATCACTAACAGACCGCTTTTGTAGTAGCCGTCGGAGAAGTCGATCGCTTTTTTACGCTCTTCGGTGATGGTGATACCTGCCAGTGCCAGGTCGATATTTTTGGTTTGCAGTGCCGGGATGATGCCGCTGAAATCCATCGGTTTCAGTTCATAATCCAGTTTCAGTTCTTTGGCCACGGCAGCCCACAGATCCACATCAAAACCAACGTATTTGTCACCCTGTTTGAATTCAAACGGTACAAACGCGGTGTCGGTTGCGACAACCAGTTTCTTGTCTGCGGCATGGGAGGACACCGCAAAAGCCAGGGTAAGTGCAGCCAGTGAAACTTTTAATACAGACTTCATAGGATTTCCTTTTATATCCACGGGGCGATCCCCTGCGAGAACATATGGCTTAATGAAAAAATCGTGCCAATTTTGCAACTCATTGTTTTAACAAGAGGGTGTCTCGTTTCTCTGCACAATAAGTAGGGCATAGCGAATAATCTGCACTGTTTTGGGGCACTCATTTGGTGCGAACCAGTCACGGTGCAAACTGTATGACTATTTAGCGTAAAAATTGTTGATAAAACAATCTTTCGTTAACGATTGTGTGAGGTGATTATTACAAATAATTTACTTTGGAGTGACGAATGATCAATGTTATGCACCATAGATGTGCAAAACCCCCGCCGGAGCGAGGGTTATATAGGTAATTCTTATGTCTGCTGTTACTCAATGTTGGCTTCGATAAACCACAGGAATTTATCGAGGTCGCGAGAAGCTGCGGTAAAGATATCCGCGGTATCTTCGTCTTTTGCTTCGCTGGTAGCTTTACGTACGCTGTTTGCAACTACGGCATAACGTTCGGCCAGCTCTTTTAAGTGGTCCTGTACGCTATGGATATCCAGCGGGTAACTTTTCAGAGGCGTTTTGCTGTTAATAACCTGAGTTGTGCCCAGTGCCACACCGCCCAACTGTACGGCGCGTTCAGCCATGGTGTCGAGGTGATCGGTCAGAGCTGTACGGAAGCCATCCAGCATTTCATGTACTGCAATGAAGTTTGCACCGCGCATGTTCCAGTGAGCCTGTTTGGTGATCAATGACAGGTCAATGAACTGGATTACTTGCTGATTCAGCAGTTCTACGGTCGCTTTCTTTTCGCTATCAGACACATCGTTGCGGGTATAAAGGAGGGCGGATGCTTTTGTTTTTACCAGTTTCGCGGTACTCATATTTTCATATCCTCTTGATATTTATGTCCCAACTCTTCAACGGAATTAAGTATAGCGCTAAATTTGGATTTTTGTTTCCGGTGTTGCCTATCACTTTAATAGCGAAGACGAGGGTGAATATAAAATATCAAATAAAATCAATGTGATGAGTGTTTTGTTACTTGCGTGGTGTTATTTTTATGTTAATTTTAAGATTAAATGAAATATGCGGATGAGAAAATTATATTTATTAGAATTATTATCACGCAGATTTACAATTGGATATTCTGCATGATTATGCAAACCATGCAGAATAATACGTGGTTAATTCACGTCGACTTGTTTTATTTGTGGCTCTTTACGAATAGTGAGCGTAGAGCCCATTGATGCGACAATAATGGCGCCCAGAGCGAGCGTCTGGATAAGCGTCAGCGTTTCACCGAGGAAGATCATTCCGGAAACCGCTGCCAGCGCGGGTTCCATGCTCATCAATGTACCGAAAGTACGCGTAGGCAGGCGCGTCAACGCAATCATCTCCAGTGAATAGGGAAGCGCAGTAGAGAGGACTGCAATGGCCAGACCTAACGGCAGTATGGACCAGTGCCACAGGGCATCTCCGGCCTGGAGTGCGCCGATTGGTACAAATACCAGAGCTGCAATGAATGACCCTACTGCGACGGTTGCCGGACCGTGTTCCGCCCCGGCTCGCTGCCCGGTAAGAATATAGATGGCCCAGCAGGCGCCAGCCCCCAGCGCCAGCGCTGCGCCGGTTAAATCTACGTGAGAAACGTCCTGACCCAGAGGCAGCAGGAACCAAAGCCCGAGCACTGCCAACGCAACCCAAATGAAATCCACCGGGCGTCGGGATGAAAACAGCGCTACCGCGAGCGGGCCGGTAAATTCCAGCGCCACGGCGATTCCCAGTGGGACGGTTTGGATTGACAGGTAGAAAAGGTAGTTCATCCCGCCCAGAGACAGGCCATAAAACAGTAGCGGCAGGCGTTGTTCTTTGGCGAATCGTAAACGCCAGGGCTTAAAGAAAGCGATAAGAATGAGCGTACCCAGCGCAAGGCGCAGCGCGGTAACGCCCGGCGCACCGACGAGTGGGAACAACGATTTTGCCAGTGATGCTCCGCTTTGAATGGAGGACATAGCAATAAGCAAAACCAAAATAGGCAACCAGACTGGCGCTTTACGTGACAACCCCGGCATCCTTTCTCCTGTCAAATGATGATTACACGTCTCCATCTGTGCCACGCTTCAGCATTGTTCCGACGCAGATGATTTTATGTATAGAAAAGTAAAACAGCGAGTGTAATGGAATTACGCTCAACTGGTTGAGTATTCGTTGAAAAAAAAATTGCTCAGTTCCGTACAATGGCATGAAAATGATGGATTAATAATCTGTGTGATTAGGAATGTTCTGGATGAATGTGCCATATTGTGCGCGCAATAATGGTATTTTCAGTTGAAAAAGTGATGTTAATTGAAAGAGATAGCGGGTTTTTGAAATGTTCTGTTACATGAAAGACCCCGTTAGACATCGCGAATCGCAAAGAGTTTCCCATCAATTTTTGGTATATTTAAAACTTAAGATTTACTTGAAGCACATTTGAGGTGGTTATGAAAAAAATTGCATGTCTTTCAGCACTGGCCGCTGTTCTGGCTTTCTCCGCAGGTACTGCTGTAGCTGCTACTTCTACCGTTACCGGTGGTTACGCTCAGAGCGATGCTCAAGGCGCAGCGAACAAAATGAACGGTTTCAACCTGAAGTATCGCTACGAGCAGGACAACAACCCGCTGGGTGTTATCGGTTCCTTCACTTACACTGAAAAAGATCGTACCGATGCTTCTGGCGACTACAACAAAACCCAATACTACGGCATCACTGCTGGTCCGGCTTACCGTCTGAACGACTGGGCAAGCATCTACGGTGTAGTGGGTGTTGGTTACGGTAAATTCCAGAACGCAGCATCTCCGGCTGACAACCACAGCACCAGCGACTACGGTTTCTCTTACGGTGCTGGTCTGCAGTTCAACCCGATCGAAAACGTTGCTCTGGACTTCTCCTACGAGCAGAGCCGTATTCGTAGCGTTGACGTTGGCACCTGGATTGCTGGCGTGGGTTACCGCTTCTAATCACTTCGGTGATATGAAAAATCCGCCTCTTGGGGCGGATTTTTTTTGCGTGTAATGCAGGAAGGAATGTCGTTGTAGGCCTGATAAGCGCAGCGCATCAGGCATCGGTAGCAAAATGCCTTATCCGGCCGACAACGTATTATTTGGTTGAGAAAATATCGGTACCCAGATGGTTGTAGTCCACCTTCTGCAGTTTGAAGTTGGTGATGTACACCGGCCCGGCTTTTTTCTCTGAGATAAAGCGGTAGCTGTTGGTGATTTCTTTTGCGCTTATCCCCGTCCACTGCGAGAAAAAGCTGAGGAAATCATTGGCGGAGCGACGGGCTTTAATCACCCGATGCGCTTTATCATCGCTCGACAGCACCATAAAAGGCACCTGGAAATTCTGCTGGAACTGATCGTCATGCGCCAGGTACTGCACCTCTTTTCCCCGCTCTTTAAACGCGAGGCCATGATCGGAGAAATAGACCATCGAGAAGCTATTACCGCTGTTACGTAACTGCTCGTAAAGCTGGCGCAGTAGGTCATCCGTCTGCGTCATGGTGTACAGATAACAAGATGTCTCTTTTGACTGGACGAAAGTCTCGTATTTACCCTGCGTTCGGTCACAGGCCTGCGGATGCGAGCCCATTAAATGCAGCACGATGAGCTGTGGCTGGGTGCGCTCGGTTGCCAGCACCTGGGCAGTCATCTTCAACAGCGCTTCGTCACGGGTGTTTTTATCCGCTTCGAAGTCACCGCTTTTGAGGAACTGAACCTCATCAGCGCGCTTCGCAATGCTGGCGATGGCCGTATCGTATTCACCAATCTGTCCCTGATTGGAAAACCACCATGTCTGAAAGCCCGCGCGGTTAGCCAGGGTGACAAAGTTATCCTGGAACTGGGGTTTATTATCCACTACCCGATTAAGCGTTAAGCCGAGCGATTTTTGCGTTGAACCGCTGGCAGCAATGTAATCCGCAAAGATATAGCCGTTAACGGAGCTGGCAAACGGGGTGTTATCCCAGTGACCGCCAAACGCGCCTAACGCATCGCGGCGGGCGCTTTCACCGATTACCACGACGTAGGTGTGATACTTCGGTTTAACGGCGGTTACCGTCCAGCTGTCTTTTACGCTCGACAGTTTCGCCATACGCTCTTGTTCGTCGAGCACTTCGTTGTTATTGACGATAACGTCCTTGGCGAAACGGAAAACCGGATAGCCAGTGTCTTTCAGCTTGAACACGCCGCCCCAGGCCAGGTTTTGTACCGGGGTAACAAAGAATGCGACAACGCTAAACAGCAAACAAATGCTGTCGAACTTATTCCAGCTGCGCTGCTGCACATCTTTTTTACGGCGTACGGCGATAACGCCAAGGGCAAAAATAAACACCCCAACCAGATAACTGTACCAGGGGAAGATGGTCAGGATCTCGGTTGACTCTTCCATATTGGTTGAGTGCAGCGCCAGCAAGGTATTGAAGTTCGGTGAGCCGTAAGCCTGGCCGAACGGAAAGTACATTGCCGCAATGAGTGAGCAAATGCCAATCAGTGCTTTCTGCGCGCGCGGCGCGCTACGCCACAGCAGCATCAATATACAGGTGAAAGCAACGCTATAGAGCAGGCTAAGCGGATAGCCCAGAGCAAGGTTGATCAGCAAAGACTGTAAGAAATAGAGGCCAGTCCACGGACTAATCGCTCGGCTACGAGCAATGATTGAATCTTTGAGGGTTAAATTCATATGCCACTGTTACAAAAACGCCATGTGCTTACCCTGGCGCTAAGGGTCATTGCCTGCCTGAGAGAGCGAGAAGAGGGATAGGGTCCGCATCCGCGAGCCGCAATATACGCAGGGCTGCGAAAAGATAGAGTGTGCGCAAGAGAAGGTCAACTACTACAAAGAAATTGTTTTGCGAGGGACGTGGCAAAACTGACAAAAAGAAGGGTTATTGAGACGAAAACCACCACCGTACCCGAATGACGGCAGGAAAATGAAGCGGCGTACCGCGACGCCGCATTATTTTTCTGAAGGTTTATCCTGCTCTGGTTTGCTGTTAATCATGTCACACAGCATAGAGATCAGCATCAACCGTACTTTAAAGGGAGAGTGACTAAACACGCGTATGCACCTCTTAAATTCATTCATGTAAACCTCCTGACTTCACAATCCCATCAGTCCTTGAGGGATGTCTTTATTATATACAGATATAGCACAGGCTATATTATATAGCTATTGCTAAAACGTTAATTTTTTGTGCCCACGCAACTCTGGTTTACAATGAGCGCTCTCTAATCAGATGCCGTTAACGCGTCACAGTAACGAGGAAGCAGAATGAGTCGTCGCGCAGGTATGCCAACAACAAAAAAAGTGACGCAATTGGTGAATGTCGAAGAACACGTTGAAGGATTTCGTCAGGTCCGGGAGGCGCATCGCCGCGAACTGATTGATGACTACGTAGAGCTGATTTCCGATCTCATTATTGAGGTGGGTGAAGCGCGCCAGGTGGATATGGCCGCGCGACTTGGGGTTTCCCAGCCGACGGTTGCTAAAATGCTTAAGCGCCTTGCTTCAGTCGGATTGATTGAAATGATCCCGTGGCGTGGGGTGTTTTTAACCGCAGAAGGTGAACGACTAGCCCAGGAGAGCCGGGAACGTCATCAGATTGTGGAAAATTTCCTGTTGATGTTAGGCATCAGCCCGGAAATTGCCCGTCGCGACGCGGAGGGGATGGAGCATCACGTCAGTAAGGAAACGCTGGAGGCTTTTAGCCGGTTTACGCAACAGCAAGGAACTGGCTCTGAATGAGTTTTCCTTTATTACGTGCCTTACAGCGCGATCGCTTTTTCCAGCTGTTAATCATCGTTGGGATTGTACTGAGTCTGTTCACGCCATTTACGCCCCGGTCCTGGCCAGGGGCAATTGACTGGCACACGATTATCACGCTTAGCGGGCTGATGTTACTGACCAAAGGCGTGGAGCTAAGCGGTTATTTCGATGTGTTAGGGCGCAAGATGACCCGCCGCTTCAAAACAGAGCGCCAGCTGGCGATATTTATGGTGCTGGCGGCGGCGTTGTTGTCGACGTTTCTGACCAACGACGTTGCATTGTTTATTGTTGTTCCGCTGACCATCACCCTGAAAAAATTATGTGCCATTCCGGTGAATCGCCTGATTATCTTTGAGGCGCTGGCGGTAAACGCTGGATCGTTGCTCACGCCAATAGGTAATCCGCAAAACATTCTGATGTGGGGACGCTCAGGCTTATCGTTTACCGCGTTTACCTGGCAAATGGCGCCGCTTGCGGGGGCCATGATGCTGACGCTGGTGGTGCTGTGCTGGTTCAGTTTCCCGCATAAAGCGTTGCACTATCATACCGGTACGCGCGCGTCTGACTGGCAACCACGCCTGGTATGGAGCTGTCTGGCGCTGTATATCATCTTCCTGGCGGCGCTGGAGTTAAAGCAAGAGCTGTGGGGTCTGGCTATTGTGGCGACAGGGTTCATGGTACTGGCGCGTCGCGTGATCCTCAGCGTGGACTGGACGTTGCTGTTAGTGTTTATGGCGATGTTCATTGATGTGCATTTGTTGACGCAGCTCCCGGCCTTGCAGGGGATTACCCACCAGATTGGCACGCTCTCAGCGTCGGGACTTTGGTTGACGGCTATTGGCCTGTCGCAGTTTATCAGTAATGTGCCGAGTACGATTTTGCTGCTGAACTATGTCCCGCCGACGCTGCTGCTGGCCTGGGCGGTTAATGTGGGCGGCTTTGGTCTGTTGCCGGGATCGCTGGCGAATCTCATTGCGTTACGGATGGCAAACGACCGACGGATCTGGTGGCGTTTTCATTGGTATTCGGTACCGATGCTGATATGGGCGGCGCTGGTGGGGTATGGTTTGCTGCTGTTGATGTAATTGATGTGGTGTGCCGGATGGCGGCTGGCGCCTAATCGGGCCTACTGCGTTGGTAGGCCCGATAAGCGTAGCGCCATCGGGCATATATAGCAGATTAGTTCAAACGAACTGGCATACCTGAACGGTTCTGTACCGCCTGCTCAACGACGGCCTGATCGACGTCAGACTGGCCGGTGATGCTGGTAATGCTCTTGGTCAGGGTAATCGGTACGATTTCTCCGCCTTCGAACTGTGCTTCAGTCGTAGACAGTGGGTTATGTACTTCGATGTAACGGCTGCCGTCTGGTTCGGTAGTGGCTTTTACCGGCTCATCAATAAACTGTACACGGGTGCCGACTGGCACATTTTCAAACAGGAATTTGATGTCGTCGTTACGCAGACGCACGCAACCGTGGCTGACGCGTAAGCCTACGCCGAAGTTAGCATTGGTGCCGTGGATGGCATACAGGCGACCGATATACAGCGCGTACAGTCCCATCGGGTTATCCGGACCTGCCGGAACAACGGCTGGCAGCGGCTCGCCCGCAGCGCGGTATTCCGCATGCATTTTCGCCGTTGGCGTCCAGGTTGGGCCTGCTTTTTTACGTTCTACTTTGGTTGTCCAGTTGATTGGCGTGTCTTTGCCCAGCTGGCCGATACCGATCGGCAGAACAATTACGGTGTTGGTGCCTTTCGGGTAGTAGTACAGACGCATTTCAGCGCTGTTGATAACAATACCTTCATGCACGGTATCCGGCAGGATCAACTGCTGAGGAATGTTCAGCACGGTGCCGCCTTTCGGCAGGAAGGTATCCACGCCCGGGTTGGCTTCCAGCATGTTAGACAGACCCATCTGATACTCTGCCGCAAAATACTCCAGCGGTTGGGTGTTGCCTTCAGGAATAGTAATGACCTGGTTTTGGCCAATCAAACGGCTACCATCAGTCGGCAGCGGGTACGTGACGGCTGAAGCGGTATTACAAAAACCAACTATTGCGAGTGCCGCCGCGAAAAGCGTTGTTAATTTCATATTCATATTCATGTATGCGAGATTCAGTGCCAGGCAGGCTAGTGGGTTGAGATTTATGTAGTGTTGGGCACGCATTATATGTGCAATCTGAGCAACAAGGAATTCGGATGTGTACTAAATCACATTTTTTTCCTTTTGGTTTCACTTTTTCCCTTCCGCATGAAGACGCGATCTTCTTGCAGACTTATGGCATAATAAGCGGTTTGTCACATATTTCTTTCTCTTTCAGGATACGCCAGTGTTAGTTTCCAGCAACGTCACCATGCAGTTCGGCAGTAAGCCGCTGTTTGAAAATATTTCCGTCAAATTTGGCGGCGGCAACCGTTACGGCCTGATTGGCGCGAACGGTAGCGGTAAATCCACTTTTATGAAAATTCTCGGCGGCGATCTCGAACCGACGCTGGGCAACGTTTCCCTCGATCCTAACGAGCGCATTGGTAAGCTGCGCCAGGATCAGTTCGCCTTTGAAGAGTTCACCGTGCTTGACACCGTGATCATGGGTCACGCTGAACTGTGGGAAGTGAAGCAGGAGCGCGATCGCATTTACGCTCTGGCCGAGATGAGCGAAGAAGACGGCTATAAAGTTGCTGACCTCGAAGTTCAGTATGGCGAAATGGACGGCTACTCTGCGGAAGCGCGTGCGGGTGAACTGCTGCTGGGCGTAGGTATTCCGGTAGAACAGCATTACGGCCCGATGAGCGAAGTCGCACCCGGCTGGAAGCTGCGTGTGCTTCTGGCGCAGGCGCTGTTCTCTAACCCGGACATTCTCCTGCTCGACGAACCAACGAACAACCTGGATATCGACACCATCCGTTGGCTGGAGCAGACGCTGAACGAGCGTGACAGCACCATGATCATCATTTCACACGACCGTCACTTCCTGAACATGGTCTGTACGCACATGGCGGATCTGGACTACGGCGAACTGCGTGTTTATCCGGGTAACTACGACGAATACATGACGGCGGCAACCCAGGCGCGTGAACGTCTGCTGGCCGATAACGCCAAGAAGAAAGCACAGATTGCCGATCTGCAATCCTTCGTCAGCCGCTTTAGCGCCAACGCGTCTAAATCTCGACAGGCGACTTCTCGTGCGCGTCAGATTGATAAGATTAAGCTCGACGAAGTGAAAGCGTCCAGCCGTCAGAACCCGTTCATCCGCTTCGAACAGGATAAGAAACTGTTCCGTAACGCGCTGGAAGTGGAAGCGCTGGCGAAAGGTTTTGATGAAGGCCCGCTGTTTAAAAACTTCAACCTGCTGCTGGAAGTAGGGGAGAAGGTTGCCATCATTGGTGCCAACGGCGTGGGTAAATCCACCATGCTGAAAACGTTGGTTGGCGACTTGCAGCCGGACAACGGTACCGTTAAGTGGTCTGAAAACGCCCAGGTCGGTTACTACGCGCAGGATCATGAATACGAGTTCGAAAACGATCTGACTGTTTTCGAATGGATGAGTCAGTGGAAGCAGGAAGGCGATGATGAGCAGGTCGTACGTAGCTTCCTGGGCCGTCTGCTGTTCAGCCAGGACGATATCAAGAAACCTGCGAAAGTGCTCTCCGGTGGTGAAAAAGGACGCATGCTGTTCGGTAAGTTGATGATGCAGAAACCGAATATCCTGGTTATGGATGAACCGACCAACCACCTGGATATGGAATCTATCGAGTCGCTGAACATGGCGCTGGAAATGTACCAGGGCACGCTGATCTTCGTTTCTCACGACCGTGAGTTCGTCAGCTCGCTGGCAACCCGCGTGATTGAAATTACGCCGGAACGCGTAATCGACTTCACCGGTAACTACGAAGATTACCTGCGTAGCAAAGGCGTCGAATAAGTCTCCCGTCGTTCTCGTGTTACAGGTGTGATGGTTGCACCTGTAACACGGGATACTTAGGGATAAGGGGTTATAAAATTAAACAATCCCCAGCGCGCGTTTACCGTGGATATTCAAATCCTCCAGCGTGAAGCGTCCTTCCCAGTTAGTTTCATAATCCTCCCGTGGAAAATCACCCGGTGATGCACCTTTTTCCAGCGCGGCCTTCACTTTGTGGGCGTAGGCCAGATTCTTTTCGCACATCGGTGCGGCAGGAATGTACATCACGTTACCCCAACCCTGCTGATTTTCCACCGGTGCGACGGAGTGAATCACATCACAATGCCACCAGACGGAGTCTCCTGCGTCCAGTTGTGGAATGCTGGTTAACGCTTCAATCAGCAGAGGATGCCATTGCGTGGAAATCGGCAGCACCCGGCCGGGCGCGACGCCGCAAAGTTCATCTTCTGGCACATCGTCAAGCAATGGGCGTAACAGCACATACGCCATCGCTTCAGGGATCGGGACCACATGCAACAATCCCTGACCTGGCAGCATATCGGACAGTGCAGTCCAGCCCTGGAAGGTACGGAATACCGAACATTTGGTGGTGTTATCCACCGTGTACTCTTCTACCTCAGTGCGATGCGCCGCCTGCCACGGATCGTAATCTTCCAGCTTGCCATTGAAAACATGAGCAAAGACCTGCTGATATGCCGGAAGAAGCCAGCGTTCCAGCGCGCCGGAATCCGTATGCGCGCCCAGCCCTTTAGACGTGGTTCCCGGCGGTCGACGGCGAATGCGGTCAGGGTAAATAACGCTGATATCCGGGTTAAACCATTGTTTACCTTCGCTTGTAAAGGTCCACAAACGATTGAGGAACGACTGTGCATTGGCCATTTCATCACTCTGGCGGGCCTGCATCTGCGCCTGGGACCAGTAGATGGGGTAGATTTCAGGCCGTGATGCGCTCAGAGTACCGAAGAAATTATCGCCGGGTCCTTTATAGACGTCGTCAAAGTGGTTGCGGTCCAGATAGTCCAGCATTGAGCTGTCCCATCCGAGAGCCTGTTCGCGAGGGAAATGACCTTTAATGACTGCGCATCCGCGACGCTTAATATCTTCACGCTGCTCTGCACTTACGTGGCCCGCTTTGATATCTGCATAAGATATCACTGGCCACACTGGGGCACCTTGCGCTTTGAGGGCGTTGATTTCCGCCACGCGGGTGGCGATAGCATCGCTCAACTGATTGAAGATTAACTGAACATCCCCAAGCTGTGCCCGCAGTTGCTGTTTCATCTGCCGGATTGCCGCTTTGTGATCGGCAGGCAGCGTGTCGCTGGTAAAAGTAAAAGCCATATCCACCTCGCATTAACTTTCATTCGAAACCAAACTAACTTACAGATGATAATATAAGTTAAAATTTAGTTAACGCAAGTTTAAAACTTGATGGAGTGAGCAAAATAGAAAAAGAGTGAAAACCGGGATGAGGGATACCCCGGTTGGCAGGATTAGACGTTAAAAGGGGAGGTGTTATCCAGCACAGCCTGAATTACGTTCAGCGCGCCCTGATGGTTATTGTCGTCGGTCTGATAGCGAGCAATCGCTTTGATATTCTCTGCCGCGTTGGCCATGGCGAAAGAGTAGTGCGCCATTTTCAGCATTTCCGCGTCGTTTCCGCTATCGCCAATGGCGACTACGTTTTGCGGTGACAGGTTCCAGCGTTTAAGCAGGCGGCTGATCCCGTTGGCTTTATGTAGGCCCGGAATGATCAGATCGATAAACCCGAAGCCGCTGGTGACGGGCTTCATAATGCCGTCCAGCGCAGCATGCAGGTGATCGATAACCAATGGGATTTGTTGGTCCGGTAAATTTAGCGAGAACTTGAACAGCACATCATCGATATCCTGATAATCCTTTACGGGTTTCAGGCGATGGTAGTGTTTTGACATCAATGCGACAAAGGACTCTGGCGCATTTTCGCTAACGTAAGCGCTTTGCAGCCCACAAGCCACAAAGTTGAGCTGCTTATCTTTTAGTAGTTCACCAATGACAATACGGGATTCGTGGCGGGTAAGCTCGCCGTGAAACAGCTGTTTGCCATGTTCAAAGACCAAAGCCCCGTTCTCAGCGACAAAAGAAATTTCCTCTTTGAGCTCCGGGAAAAAGGAGATCAGCTGGTAATACTGGTTACCGCTGGCCACGACAAATTCGATATTTCGTTTTTTCAGTTCCAGATACTGCGCCATAAAACGTGCACGATCGTATTTCTTGGCGTCGTCGAGAAAAGTTCCGTCCATATCGGTGACGATAACTTTGATGGTCATAAAGATAGGCTCCTGGCGATTACTGCAACCAGAAACATTCTAATAACAATGTGACCTGTAGCACAAATTTAATTTCGAATGAAAGTAAAAAGCCGGATGGTAGCTTCGCCTTACCCGGCTACGGGAAGAATCGTTGTAGGCCGGATAAGCGTCAGCGTATCCGGCAATGGGGAGGGTGGCGTGCCGGATGGCGGTGTGGAATCTCATCCGGCCGACAATATTGTTTACAGCATATGCTCAGTACGCGCGATGATGTCGTCTTGCGCATCCGGAGAAAGCGCAGTGAAGAAGGCGGAATAACCTGCTACACGGACCACCAGGTCACGATATTGATCCGGGTGTTTTTTGGCTTCCAGCAGCGTTTCACGGGAGACAATGTTGTACTGAATATGCCAGCCTTTGTGCTCTTCGAAGAAGGTACGCAGCAGGATCATCAGCTTTTGCTTATCGGATTCATTTTCCAGCGTGGCCGGGTTGAGCTTCTGATTTAACAGCACGCCGCCGAGAATCGAACCGGTCGGCAGTTTACCCACCGAACCAATTACCGCCGTTGGGCCGAGATGGTCCGTACCGGAAGCCGGGCTTGCGCCTTCTGCCAGCGGAGTGTGTGCTTTACGGCCATCCGGCGTTGCCATCGTTGCTGCGCCGAACGGCACGTTTGCCGAAATAGACGAGGTCCCGGCGTAGTAATTGCCGCCAACCGGGCCACGTCCGTAACGCGGATTATGATACTGTTTCAGTTCATTGATATAGGTCTGATAAGCGCGGGCCAGTAGCGTATCAACGCTATCGTCATCGTTGCCGTATTTCGGAGCGCCGTTGATCAGTCGTTGGCGTAACTGCTCATGGGTCAGACCGTCAAAATCATCGGCCAGCGCAGCGGCCAGCTGTTGTTGACCAATAGCGCCCTGTTCAAAGACCAGTTTCTTCACTGCTGCCAGGCTGTTACCGAGGTTGGCAATACCCACCTGCAAACCCGATACCCAGTCATACTTCGCGCCGCCTTGCTTAATGCTTTTCGCCCGTTCAATGCAGTCGTCTACCAGCGCGGAACACAGAATATCGTGCACGTTCTCTTCCAGCATGGTGTCGACGACATACTCAATTTCTATGGATTTACGCGTGTAGTAGCGGATCTGCGTATCCCAGGCATCCATCACTTCGTCGAAATTGTTGAAGTTACCAGCCGAGAGCGCTTTTTCCTGTGGCAGAAAGACTTTGCCACTGGTGGCATCGCGCCCACCTTCCAGTGCCGCCAGCATCACGCGGGCAAAGTTAATAAAGCTCATGCCGGTGCAACGGTAGCCCCATTTCCCGCCAACGGCGGTTTCGATACACCCAATGGCCGCATAGTCATAGGCATCCTGCGGTTCAATACCCAACTTAATGAATTCCGGTATGACGATTTCATCGTTGTTAAAGGCTGGCATCCCGAAACCGCAGCGGATCACCTGCACGCAGGCATCAAGGAAGTCATTACTCATCCCCGCGTGATAACGCACGCTCAGGTTTGGCTGCGTAGAACGCAGACGGCCACAGGACTCCAGAATCGCGTAGGAGAGCGGGTTGACGGCATCCATCGGCTGGCCGTTGACCAGGTTTTGACCACCAATGGTCACGTTCTGATACAGCGGGCTACCCGCTGAGGCTTTCGAATGGGAGCCGGAACGGATTTTGTTCACTTCCAGCAGTTTCAACCAGCAGCTGTGCAACAGTTCAATAGCGTGCTCACGATCAAGACTCTGGTTCAGCTCGACGTCGCGACGATAGAACGGATAGAGGTATTGATCCATACGACCAAACGACACCGAGTGACCGTTTGATTCAATTTGCAGGATCAGCTGGATGAAATAGCATAACTGCAATGCCTGCCAGAACGTTTTTGGCGGTTCATGGGCGATCACATCGCAGTTTTCCGCCATGGTCAGCAGTTCATCTCGACGGCTGGTGCGGGTTTCCGTGGACGCCATTTTACGCGCCAGCGCGGCAAAGCGCTCAATGTGAAGACTGACGGCTTCCAGCACGATATCAATCGCTTTCAGGAACTGATCGCCATGGAGGTCTTCCAGACACGTCAGATTGATGCGGGAGCGACGTTCATCGACTTTGTGACGCAGGCCGTCGAGACCTTTTTCCAGCAGTAACGGGAAGTTTACCGCCAGGTGTGCGTCGCCGGAGGTCATGTTACCTTCGGCTTTGATAATGCCGGTTTCCAGCAGCCCTTTCTGCTCATCAGTGAACATCCCGTAGCAGCGATCCTGCACGGTTTGACCACGCCACCATGGGCACACCTCATGCAATACACGTTTGTTCTCTTCGCTTACCGCAAAGCCTGCGCCCGGTCTGTCGGCGAGGTCGTCGATCTCTTTTTCAATCCAGGAGACGGTGTATTCCGGGAAGATAGGCGCGGCACGCACTTCGCTTGCCTGGTTACCAATGATCAGTTCGTCATGTTTGATCCAGATGGTGCGTTCCGCCAGATGATGAGCTAGTGCCAGTGCACGACGTACCGGGATAGGCTTATCCAGGTGTTGCTGATACATCTCGGTATAGTGCTGGGCGCGCTCGGTACAAACCGGTGGTTTCACGATGTGGATCAGGGCCGTTTTATGCGCTTTGATACGGTCGCTGAGTGTGTCCAGTTTCAGAGTGGTCATGGCGATTATCCTCGTAGGGTCGCGGTTAAACCTTTAAGGCTGGCGTACTGCTGGGCAAATTCGAGCAGTGCTGGCGCATCAAGCGGTTTATCCGGTGCGTTGTAGGGTTGACTGAGTAAGTGGTATTTGTTGATGCCCAGGGTGTGGTAGGGCAAGAAATGGATCTCACCGACGTGAAGCTCATCGGCGGCAAAATCGGTAATGGCCTGAATAGCGGCTTCGTCTGCGTTGAATCCCTGAATCAGCGGTACGCGGATAATCATTTTTTTACCGGCGGCAGCCAGTTTTTTTAGATTTTCCAGTACGCGAGAGGCACGCCCATCGGTCCATTGTTTAAACGGCGCATCTGCAACGTGTTTTAGATCTGCCAGAAACAGATCGACGTCAGGTAATGATGGTTCAATATACTTCCACGGGACATGCAAACAGGTTTCCACCGCGGTATGAATGCCTGCGTCGTGGCTGGCTTTGAGCAAAGCAGCTGCCAGCTCTGGCTGCATAAACGGTTCACCGCCGGACAGGGTGAGGCCTCCGCCACTGCGGTCGTAAAACGGTTTATCTCGCAATACGGTCGCCATGATATCGTCCACGCTTTTTACCTCTCCGCAGACGGTTAACGCCTGAGTCGGACAGCAGTCGGTCAGTACGGTGAGAGCGTCATCGGTCAGTTTTTCGCGATGAATAAGTAATCCGCCCAGCGCCCGTTCAATCACCGCGGGTGCAGCCTGAGCACAGAGATCGCAACCGTCGAGGCACAAACGCGCGTCATAAAGCAGGTCCTGCGTGCGGGCGCGGCTTTCCGGATTCTGGCACCACCGACAGCCCAGGGAGCATCCCTTAAGGAACACCACGGTACGAATACCGGGGCCATCATGCGTGGAGTAGCGCTGGATATTGAAAATCATAAGCGACCTCTTTTCTTTCGTATAAAGATTAAATTACTTTCGAATGAAAGTTATATTGACATGCGTCAACTAACCGTGAGGTTTCGCCGTGCTACCTTTTATTCATGCTAATTATTCGTTTGAGGAAAGGTTATGGAACTCTATTTAGATACGTCTGATGTTGATGCGGTAAAAGCTCTGGCGCGCATTTTCCCGCTGGCAGGGGTGACCACTAACCCGAGCATTGTGGCGGCAGGGAACCAGACGCTGGAAGTACTACTGCCGCAACTGCAGGAAGCGATGGGAGGGCAAGGGCGTCTGTTTGCTCAGGTGATGGCGACCACCGCCGAAGGGATGGTCAGCGATGCGCGTAAGCTACGGGCAATCATTGCTGATATCGTGGTCAAAGTGCCGGTGACAGCAGAAGGTCTGGCGGCTATAAAATTGCTGAAAGAAGAAGGGATCCCGACGTTAGGTACTGCGGTATACGGTGCAGTTCAAGGGTTATTGGCTGCTCTGGCGGGTGCGGAATACGTTGCGCCATACGTTAACCGCGTGGATGCGCAAGGAGGGGATGGCATTCAGACGGTGGCCGACCTGCAGACGTTACTGAAAATGCATGCCCCGCACGCCAAAGTACTGGCAGCCAGTTTTAAAACACCGCGTCAGGCACTGGATTGTCTGCTGGCGGGCTGCGAGTCCATCACGCTACCGCTGGACGTTGCTCAGCAGATGATTAGCTCTCCGGCGGTTGATGCTGCCGTCGCGAAGTTTGAGCACGACTGGCAGAGTGCATTTGGACGCACGTCGATCTGATGCTGTTGCCGGGTGGTGCTAACGCTTACCCGGCCTACGTTCGAGCCGTTGTAGGTCGGGTAAGGCGAAGCCGCCACCCGACTTTTTTACTGCCCGCAAACCTCACACCCCGGGTTGCGCATCAGCTTCATTTCGCGAAACTGGCAGGTCATGGCATCGTACATGACGATTTTTCCGGATGCCGGTTTACCGTAGTTTGCCAGTAGCTTAATGGCTTCCATCGCCTGTAACGATCCGATCACGCCGATCAGCGGGGCCATCACTCCGGCTTCTACGCAGGTCAGGGCATTTTCACCGAACAGACGACTCAGGCAACGGTAGCAGGGCTCACCGTCCTGGTATGTAAATACGGTAATTTGTCCTTCCATGCGAATAGCTGCACCGGAAACCAGCGGGACTCTGGCGGCAAAACATCCGGCATTCAACTGATTGCGGATGCTGACGTTATCCGTACAGTCCAGCACCAAATCGTGTTCGGCAATAAGCGCGTGAATCTCGCTATCGTCAAGCAGCGCATTCACCGGCGTAATGGCGATATAAGGGTTAATCCGCGCTAGCGCGTCACGGGCGGATAGCACTTTGGGTTGCCCGACGGTTGCATCGCTGTGCAGCGTCTGGCGTTGGAGGTTCGACACGGAGACCGTGTCAAAGTCGAGCAGGGTTAAATGCCCGACGCCAGCGCCCGCAAGGTACTGAGTTGCTGCGCATCCCAGTCCCCCCAGACCAACGACCAGTACCCGCGCATCTTTGAGCGCTTCCTGACCTTCGAAATCGAAGCCGCGCAGAATGATTTGCCGGTTATAGCGCATCATCTCCTGGTCGCTGAGTTCCGCCATTACAGGCCTCCAAACAGTGCGTTAAACGGCTCGACCTCAACCCATTCTCCGGCCTCAACGTTACCGCGATCGCGCTCCAGCACGATAAAGCAGTTGCCCTGGCTAAAGGAGCTAAAAATATGCGAGCCCTGGTGTCCGGTGGTGGTGACTTCCAGTTCGCCTTCCGCGGTACGCTGCAATACACCGCGCTGAAAATCCAGACGCCCTGGCGTTTTCTTCAGGCGTGAGGCTGTGCGCACGCGCTGGCGCGGAGGTAACCCACAGGCGGTGTTTCCGCTGAGTTTCGCCAGCAGCGGTTGCACCAGCTGATAAAAGGTGAGGGCCGCAGAAACCGGATTACCCGGCAGGCCGCAAAACCAGCTGTTGCTCAGTTTACCAAACGCGAACGGTTTACCGGGTTTGATGGCCAGCTTCCAGAAGGCAATTTCTCCCAGCTCTTCCAGAATGGTTTTGGTGTAATCCGCTTCGCCTACCGAAACGCCACCAGAGCTGATGACGACATCGGCCTGGCTGTCGGCTTCGATAAACGCGGCCCGCAGCGCGTTGGGATCGTCGCGAATAATTCCTAAGTTGATCACTTCGCAGCCCAGCTGCTGCAGCATCAGGTGAACGGTCAGACGGTTTGTGTCATAAATCTGCCCGTCGCCCAGCGGTTGACCCGGCAGTTGCAGCTCATCACCGGTGGAGAACAATGCCACGCGAACTTTGCGAACGACCGGTACTTCGGCAATGCCGAGCGAGGCCAGAACAGGAAGCTCGGCGGTTGTCAGACGAGTTCCGGTAGGGAATACCACCGCGCCGTTTGCTATATCTTCACCGCGCAGACGAATATTTTGTCCGCTGCGGACCTCGGCGGTAAAACGCACACCGTCGTCAGTTTGTTCCGTTTGCTCCTGCATCACCACCGCTTCACAACCGGCAGGCACCGGGGCACCGGTCATAATGCGGATGCAGGTTCCCGCAGGCCACTCGCCGTGGAATGGTTGACCAGCAAAGGCTTTGCCAGCCACCGCAAGAGGCTGGTCTGATTGTAAATCGGCTAATCGCACCGCATAGCCATCCATTGCCGAGTTATCGAATCCCGGCACATCAATCGGGGAGATGACGTCGGTGGCCAGAATGCGGCCAAAGCATTGAACCAGCGGCAGCGTTTCGACGGCGGTGAGTGGGGTAATACGCGAAAGCATCTGAGAGAGAGCCGTTTCAAGCGGCATCAGTCCGGCGGTAAATTCCATGAGAAGACTCCTGCGGGGCAAAATCGAATCCGCTCATTATGTCAGAAAATGGACGCGGACAGTATGCTACCTCAGGCTTAGGATCCGATCTGAGACAGGTTTTCTGCCAGAGAATAGCGCTACAGGAAAAATGCAGTATAGACTCATTATTTCTGCTTTTTTCCAGGAGGCTAAATGGCTGCGACTATCCCGAATTCAATTCGACAACAGGTGAATGCCGCCAGTGCACTGATTGCGCGGATTATAGAGGGCGACCTGGTTGCTGTTCATTTGTATGGCTCTGCTGTTGAAGGTGGCTTAAAACCCCAAAGCGATATCGATTTACTGGTTACCATTAGGCAGCCACTGAATACTCGTCAAAGAAAAGATCTGATGCAGGGGTTTCTGGAAATATCAGCACCGCCTGGCAGCGTTGATAGCTATCGGGCGCTGGAAGTGACCATTGTGGTCTATTCACAACTTGTGCCGTGGCGATTCCCACCGTCAAGAGAAATGCAATTTGGCGAATGGTTGCGTGACGATATTCGCGCGGGAATTTTTGAACCGAGACAGGTGGATCCTGATCTTTCCATCCTGCTGACCCAGGCCCGGCGCGTCAGCGTAGCGTTGTTCGGTGAACCCGCTGAGACGTTATTCAACGTCATCCCTTTTAGCGATGTCTTGCAAACGTTTCGGCATATCCTTGATATGTGGCAGAAACCGGGCGATTTAGAGGGTGACGAGCGAAATATCATCCTTACTCTGGCGCGTATTTGGTACAGCGTAGTTACGGGCAATATTGTCGCTAAAGATGAAGCCGCCTCCTGGCTTATACCGCAATTACCCGATGAGTATGCTGATACGCTGCAAGCCGCACGTGCGGAATACCTGGGGTTAACCAAAAAGAACTGGGCTGCGTCTATGCCATCTGTTGAACGCTTTGTGTTTTATGCAAAAAAACAGATTGCCGATCGGCTTGAATAATATATTCAACGATGTTGGAAGAAACTCTTTCTGTTTAACTCATCTAAATAACCTGATGGGATGGGGCGTGAGGTACGGGCCTTAACCTTTACATGACGTCTGCATCTTTCTATATTCAAAAATCGAATCAATAAGTCACAGAAATTCTGATATTTATAACCCCGGTACCTGCCACCTGATGGACGAAAAAAATGGGTAAAGCAGTCATTGCAATTCACGGCGGCGCAGGGGCTATCACCCGTTCGCAGCTGAGCCAGGAGCAAGAGTTGCGTTATATACAGGCGCTGTCGGATATCGTTGAAACCGGCCAGCGGATGCTTGAAGACGGTCGTAGCGCACTGGATGTCGTTACCGAAGCCGTGCGCCTGCTGGAAGAGTGTCCGTTGTTTAATGCCGGAATTGGCGCGGTGTATACCCGTGATGAAACCCATGAACTGGATGCCTGCGTGATGGACGGTAACACGCTTAATGCGGGAGCCGTCGCCGGAGTCAGCCATTTACGCAATCCGATTCTCGCGGCGCGCCTGGTAATGGAACACAGCCCACACGTCATGATGATAGGTGAAGGGGCTGAAAACTTTGCCATTGCGCAGGGTATGGAGCGCGTATCAGCGGATATTTTCTCGACGCCAGAACGCTATGCTCAACTACTGGCGGCGCGAACAGCGGGTGAAACGGTACTGGACCATAGCGCGAGCCCGCTGGATGAAAACAACAAAATGGGTACCGTGGGGGCGGTCGCGTTAGATATGTTTGGCAATCTGGCGGCCGCAACATCGACCGGGGGGATGACCAACAAATTACCGGGGCGGGTGGGTGACAGTCCGTTGGTCGGCGCAGGCTGTTATGCCAATAACGCAAGTGTGGCAGTCTCCTGCACCGGAACCGGGGAAGTCTTTATTCGTGCGCTGGCGGCCTATGACATTGCGGCGTTGATGGACTATGGCGGCCTGAGTTTATCCGAAGCGTGTGAACGCGTCGTGATGGAAAAATTACCGGCGCTTGGCGGCAGTGGCGGTTTAATTGCTATCGATCATGAGGGCAATGTCGCCTTGCCGTTTAATAGCGAAGGCATGTACCGCGCCTGGGGATATGCAGGCGATACGCCAACCACCGGTATTTATCGGGAAAAAGGAGATAGCGTTGCCACACAGTGATGAGCTTGATGCCAGCGACGTGCTGGCAGTCAGCAATCTGAATATTGCCTTTGAACAGGAACAGCAACGTGTCAGCGCAGTGCGTAATCTGTCATTTCGCCTGAAGCGTGGCGAAACGCTGGCGATTGTTGGTGAGTCCGGTTCAGGAAAGTCGGTAACGGCCTTGTCGCTGATGCATCTGATTGAACAAGCAGGCGGCGAGGTAAGCTGCGATGAAATGCTGCTGCGACGCCGCAACCGGCAGGTTATTGAGCTGGGTGAACAGAGCGCATCACAAATGCGTCACGTGCGCGGTGCGGATATCGCGATGATCTTCCAGGAGCCTATGACATCGCTCAATCCGGTGTTTACCGTGGGCGAGCAAATTGCTGAGTCTATACGCTTGCACCAGGGCGCCAGCCATGAAGAGGCGATGGTAGAAGCGAAGCGGATGCTCGATCAGGTGCGTATCCCCGAGGCGAAGGCGATTTTATCGCGTTATCCACACCAGCTTTCCGGCGGTATGCGCCAGCGGGTGATGATTGCCATGGCACTGTCGTGTCGCCCTGCGGTTTTAATTGCCGATGAGCCGACGACCGCGCTGGATGTCACCATTCAGGCGCAGATCCTGCAACTGATAAAAGTGTTGCAGCAGGATATGTCGATGGGAGTGATCTTCATTACCCACGATATGGGCGTTGTGGCGGATATTGCAGACCGCGTGCTGGTGATGTATCAGGGCGAGGCGGTAGAAACTGGCAGCGTTGAACAAATTTTTCACGCTCCCCAGCATCCCTATACCAAAGCGCTGTTGGCAGCCGTGCCGCAGCTTGGGGCGATGAACGGGCATGAGCTTCCGCGCCGTTTCCCGCTCATTTCATTGCACGATCCCAGTCATGTAGAACCGCAGACCGAGCAGGACACCGTGGTTGAAGGCGAGCCTATTCTGCGGGTACGTAATTTGGTGACGCGTTTTCCTCTGCGCAGCGGCATTCTAAATCGCGTGACTCGCGAGGTGCATGCAGTGGAAAACGTCAGCTTTGACCTGTGGCCTGGAGAAACGCTCTCACTGGTGGGGGAGTCGGGCTGCGGGAAATCCACCACCGGGCGGGCGCTGCTGCGCCTGGTTGAGTCTCAGCGTGGGGAAATCATTTTCAACGGACAGCGTATTGATACCCTTGCTGCCAGCAAGTTGCAGCCGCTGCGTCGGGATATTCAGTTTATCTTCCAGGATCCGTATGCTTCGCTCGATCCGCGCCAGACCGTGGGATATTCCATTCTGGAGCCGCTACGGGTACATGGGTTATTGCAGGGCGATGCGGGGTCAAAACGGGTTGCATGGTTGTTGGAACGTGTAGGCTTGCTACCTGAGCATGCCTGGCGCTATCCGCACGAGTTTTCCGGCGGTCAGCGTCAGCGTATCTGTATTGCACGGGCATTGGCGCTCAATCCCAAAGTGATTATTGCCGATGAATCTGTCTCGGCGCTGGATGTTTCAATTCGTGGGCAAATCATCAACCTGATGCTCGACCTACAGCGAGAATTGGGTATCGCATACCTGTTTATTTCCCACGATATGGCGGTGGTGGAACGGATCAGTCACCGTGTGGCGGTGATGTATCTTGGGCAGATCGTTGAGATAGGCACCCGACGGGCGGTGTTTGAAAATCCGCAACATCCGTACACTCGCAAGCTGATGGCGGCGGTTCCGGTCGCCGATCCATCCCATCACCGTCCCCAGCGCGTGCTGTTGTCGGACGATATCCCCAGCAATATTCGTAAACGTGGCGAAGAGATTTCCCCCGTATCACTCCAGTTAGTTGGTCCGGGGCATTATGTTGCGCGTCCGCTACCAGAAAATGCGCTTTCGCGTTTATAACAGGCAGGCAGGGTTTAAGGAGAATAACATGACAAAAATTGTTGCTCGAAAATGGCTGGTTGCTGTGGGAGTGGTCTCTGCACTGGCCGCATCGCCTGGCTGGGCCGCCAAAGATGTAGTGGTAGCCGTGGGGTCCAATTTCACGACGCTCGACCCCTATGACGCGAATGACACGTTGTCGCAGGCGGTAGCGAAGTCGTTTTATCAGGGGTTGTTTGGCCTTGATAAAGAGATGAAACTGAAAAATGTGCTCGCGGAGAGTTATACGGTTTCTGATGATGGGCTGACCTATACCCTTAAGCTGCGCCAGGGCGTGAAGTTTCAGGATGGAACCGACTTCAATGCCGATGCGGTAAAAGCTAACCTCGATCGGGCCAGTAACCCGGAAAACCATCTGAAACGTTACAACCTGTATAAGAATATCGATAAAACCGAAGTCGTCGATCCGTCGACGGTGAAGATTACGCTGAAACAGCCGTTCTCTGCCTTTATCAATATTCTGGCGCACCCGGCAACGGCGATGATTTCTCCCGCCGCGCTGGAGAAATACGGTAAGGAGATCGGTTTCCATCCTGTGGGGACCGGGCCGTACCAGCTTGATACCTGGAATCAGACGGATTTTGTGAAGGTTAAGAAGTTCGCGGGCTACTGGCAGCAAGGGTTGCCAAAGCTGGATACGATTACCTGGCGTCCGGTGACCGACAACAACACGCGTGCGGCCATGCTGCAAACTGGGGAAGCGCAGTTTGCCTTCCCAATCCCTTACGAGCAGGCGGCGTTACTGGCGAAGAACAAAAACCTGGAACTGGTGGCCAGTCCGTCTATTATGCAGCGTTACATCAGCATGAACGTCACGCAAAAACCGTTCGACAACCCGAAGGTGCGTGAAGCGCTGAATTATGCCATCAACCGCCAGGCGCTGGTGAAAGTGGCTTTTGCTGGTTACGCGACGCCGGCAACCGGCGTTCTCCCCCCGTCGATAGCCTATGCGCAAAGCTATACGCCGTGGCCCTACGACCCGGCGAAAGCGCGCGAACTGCTAAAAGAAGCAGGTTATCCGAACGGTTTTACCACTACGCTATGGTCTTCGCATAACCACAGTACCGCGCAGAAAGTGCTGCAATTTACCCAGCAGCAGCTGGCACAGGTGGGCATTAAGGCTCAGGTAACAGCGATGGATGCCGGTCAGCGCGCCGCGGAAGTTGAAGGGAAAGCGCAGAAAGAGAGTGGGGTACGGATGTTCTACACCGGCTGGTCGGCGTCTACGGGCGAAGCTGACTGGGCGCTGTCACCGCTGTTTGCATCACAAAACTGGCCGCCAACTTTGTTTAATACGGCGTTCTACAGCAATAAGCAGGTGGACAGTGATTTAGCGGCAGCGTTGCAAACTAACGATCCGGCGCAGAAAGCGAAGCTGTACAAAGACGCGCAGGATATTATCTGGAAAGAATCGCCGTGGATCCCGCTGGTGGTGGAAAAACTGATTTCGGCGCACAGTACCCGGTTGACCGGGTTCTGGATTATGCCGGATACCGGATTTAGTTTTGATGATGCGGATTTAAAATAAGCTATGCATTCGGCCCCGCAGCCCAGGGGCCGACGAAGGGAGCCTGATGCTTAACTATGTTTTCAAGCGCCTGCTGGGGTTGATTCCAACTCTGTTGATTGTTGCGGTGCTGGTATTTTTATTTGTTCACCTGCTACCCGGCGATCCGGCCCGGCTGATTGCCGGACCGGAAGCTGACGCCGAGGTTATTGAACTGGTGCGCAAGCAGCTGGGTCTTGACCAGCCGCTGCATGTTCAGTTCTGGCATTACATGACCAACGTGTTGCAAGGCGATTTTGGCACCTCGATGGTTTCTCGTCGCCCGGTTTCTGAAGAGATAGCCAGTCGTTTTATGCCATCACTATGGCTGACTATTGCCAGTATGGCGTGGGCGGTATTGTTTGGTATGACGGCGGGGATCATTGCTGCCGTATGGCGAAATCGCTGGCCGGACAGATTAAGCATGACGCTGGCGGTCACCGGGATCTCGTTCCCGGCGTTTGCGCTTGGCATGCTGCTGATGCAGATATTCTCCGTTGAACTCGGTTGGTTGCCTACCGTGGGCGCAGACACCTGGCTTCACTACATCCTCCCGTCTATTACGCTGGGCGCGGCGGTGGCTGCGGTGTTAGCCCGATTTACTCGCGCCTCGTTTGTTGATGTGCTTAGCGAAGATTATATGCGCACCGCGCGGGCTAAAGGGGTGAGTGAAACCTGGGTGGTGTTAAAACATGGTCTGCGTAATGCGATGATCCCGGTGGTCACCATGATGGGACTACAGTTTGGCTTTTTGCTTGGTGGATCAATCGTGGTTGAGAAGGTGTTCAACTGGCCCGGGCTTGGGCGACTGTTGGTGGACTCCGTCGAAATGCGCGACTACCCGGTGATTCAGGCCGAGGTGCTGTTGTTTTCTCTGGAATTTATTCTTATTAACTTAGTGGTGGATGTGCTCTACGCTGCCATTAATCCGGCTATCAGGTACAAGTAAGGATGCGATTTTTTAACTGGCGCCGACAGGCGATTTTAAATGCGATGCCCCTTGTTAAGCCAGAGCAGATACGCACACCGTGGCATGAGTTCTGGCGTCGGTTCCGTCGACAGCACATGGCGATGGTCGCTGGGCTGTTTGTATTGCTCCTGATCATGGTAGCGATTTTTGCCCGCTGGCTGACGCCATTTGATGCCGAGAATTACTTCGATTATGACCGTTTGAATGATGGGCCGTCGATGCTGCACTGGTTTGGCGTTGACTCACTGGGACGGGATATCTTTAGCCGCGTGCTGGTTGGTGCGCAAATCTCGCTGGCGGCAGGAGTCTTTGCCGTATTTATTGGCGCGGCGATTGGTACGGTACTGGGTCTGTTGGCGGGGTACTACGAAGGCTGGTGGGATCGACTGATCATGCGAATCTGCGATGTGCTGTTCGCCTTTCCGGGGATATTGCTGGCGATAGCCGTGGTCGCCGTGCTGGGCAGCGGAATCGCTAACGTGATCATTGCCGTGGCCATTTTCTCCATTCCAGCCTTCGCGCGCCTGGTGCGCGGGAATACGCTGGTGCTGAAGCAACAGACGTTTATTGAGTCTGCGCGCAGTATTGGTGCCAGCGATGCGACCATCATCTTCAACCATATTCTGCCTGGAACGGTCTCATCGATCGTGGTCTTTTTTACCATGCGAATTGGCACGTCGATCATCTCTGCCGCAAGCCTGTCATTTCTGGGATTAGGCGCACAGCCGCCGACGCCGGAGTGGGGGGCAATGCTTAATGAAGCGCGCGCTGATATGGTGATCGCGCCGCACGTGGCGATTTTCCCGGCGGTAGCGATATTCCTGACGGTGCTGGCGTTTAACTTACTGGGAGATGGTCTGCGCGACGCGCTGGACCCGAAGATAAAAGGATAAACCGTAGGCCTGATAAGACGCTTCAGCGTCGCCATCAGGCATTGCCGGATGCGGCATAAATGCCTTATCCGGCCTACGTTGGGTTACGCTAATTAAACGCGGGTGCCCCACAGATCGTATTCATCTGCGTTTTCGACCTTCACGCGGATGATATCGCCAGGTTTCACCTTGGTTTCACCATTCAGGTATACCGCGCCGTCGATTTCTGGAGCATCAGCCATGCTACGACCAATTGCGCCTTCTTCGTCAACTTCATCAACGATAACCAGAATCTCGCGGCCCACTTTCTCTTGCAAACGTTCAGCAGAGATCTGCTGCTGCAATTGCATAAAGCGGTTCCAGCGTTCTTCTTTCACCTCTTCCGGGATTTGATCCGGCAGGTCATTAGCGCCAGCGCCTTCTACCGGGCTGTATTTAAAGCAGCCCACGCGATCCAGACGCGCTTCCTTCAGGAAGTCGAGCAACATCTGGAAGTCTTCTTCCGTTTCACCCGGGAAACCAACAATGAAAGTGGATCGCAACGTCAGTTCAGGGCAGATTTCACGCCACTGCTTGATGCGCGCCAACTGTCTGTCCACGGAGCCCGGGCGTTTCATCAGTTTAAGAATACGCGGGCTGGCATGCTGTAACGGGATGTCCAGATACGGCAGGATTTTCCCTTCCGCCATCAGCGGGATCACATCATCAACGTGCGGGTAAGGGTAGACGTAATGCAGGCGCGTCCAGATCCCCAGTTTTGATAATTGTTCGCACAGATCAACCATGCTGGTTTTGACCGGCTCGCCGTTATGGAAACCGGTACGATGCTTCACATCTACACCGTACGCTGAGGTATCCTGAGAAATTACCAGAATCTCTTTCACGCCCGCATCGACCAGACGCTTGGCTTCGCTAAGGACGTCGCCAATCGGACGGCTCACCAGATCGCCGCGCATGGATGGAATAATGCAGAACGTGCAGCGGTGGTTACAGCCCTCGGAAATCTTCAGATAGGCGTAATGGCGAGGAGTCAGCTTGACGCCCTGCTCAGGAACCAGACTCTGGAACGGGTTGTGTTTTGGTTTTGGCACATAGTGGTGAACGTGCTCCAGAACCTGTTCATAGCTATGCGGCCCGGTGATTTCCAGCACCTTCGGGTGGACTTCACGGATCTGATCGACTTTCGCGCCCAGACAGCCGGTGACGATCACCTTACCGTTCTCGTTCAGCGCTTCGCCAATTGCTTCCAGGGACTCCTGAACCGCACTGTCGATAAAGCCGCAGGTATTAACGATAACCATATCCGCGTCGTCGTAGCTTGGCACAACATCATAGCCTTCGGTACGAAGTTCGGTCAGGATGCGCTCAGAATCGACGAGGTTTTTCGGACAACCTAGTGATATAAAACCAATTTTTGCCATTTTCTTATACTGTACATTGCTCGTAATCGGGGGATTATACAGATGCCTTCACGGTACATCTATATCTGATCAGCATAAGACGGAGAGAATAAAGAGCGATACCTATAAAGAGTAGATCGGTTAGTGAAAGGTGTTTAGTGAGTCTAATTCCGGCTTTAAGTGCCGCTTCTTGGCTATAGACACTCATTATCGTAAATTTTATCTCGTCGAGCGTTACTAATGAGGTTAAATTTGAAAGATATTGTTTTGAAGTCGAAACTTGAAATGGCTAAAACTCTTTATGCTAATGGTGTGAGTTTATATTATATCTCACTTGCCACAGGCTTAAGTTGGCGTGTATTAATGACAGAATTAACGTTCATCGCCAGTCATGAAAATATTCGACAAAAAGCTAACGCTCACGTACCCAAACTTTAAATAATTCACCTGTCTATTACCATCCTACAAAATTTGAAAGGTAACGTTAATATGTATATTTCGCCACTTCCGGTCGCCACGGACTCTGATGTTGATAAACTTAGAGATGATATTGCTAATAAACTTTTATTCACTATTGGCAAAGATCCCGCAATCGCCACGAAACGGGAGTGGCTTAATGCGACGTTATATGCGGTACGCGATCGGATGGTCGAGCGCTGGCACCGTTCTAATCGGGCGCAATTCTCTCAGGATGCGCGCCAGGTATATTATCTGTCGATGGAATTTTTAATTGGTCGTACGCTATCCAATGCGTTGCTCTCTTTAGGTATTTATGACGAAGTCAGAAGCGCGCTGGAGGCAATGGGGCTTGAACTGGAAGAACTGATTGATGAAGAAAACGATCCCGGGTTAGGTAATGGTGGTCTCGGTCGTCTGGCGGCCTGCTTCCTTGATTCACTGGCGACGCTTGGGTTGCCGGGATGTGGATACGGTATTCGTTATAATTACGGTATGTTCAAACAAAATATCGTTAACGGTGTACAAAAAGAGTCGCTCGATTATTGGCTGGAATACGGTAATCCGTGGGAGTTCAAACGTCATAATACGCATTATAAAGTACGTTTTGGCGGGCGTGTTCAACAGGAGGGGAATAAAACCCGCTGGCTTGAAACCGAGGATATTCTGGCCGTGGCGCATGATCAAATTATTCCAGGTTATGCGACGGACACGACTAATACGTTGCGTTTGTGGAACGTGCAGGTGAATAGCGAAGTTAATGCGGGCAAACTGAATCAGCAGGCCGACTTTGCTACTGAAGTGGAAAACAAATATCACTTCGATCGTATCTCGCGGGTTTTGTACCCTGATGATTCCACCGATGCGGGGCGTGAATTGCGTTTACGCCAGGCCTATTTCCTGGCCTCGGCGACGATCCAGGATATTCTGAGTCGTCATTATCAGTTGCACAAAACATACGACAATCTGGCCGATAAAATTGCGATTCACCTTAATGATACGCATCCGGTACTGGCGATCCCTGAGTTGATGCGTTTATTGGTTGATCATCATCAGTTTAGCTGGGATAACGCGTTTGACGTGACCTGTCAGATTTTTTCTTATACCAACCATACGTTGATGAGTGAGGCGCTGGAGACCTGGCCAGTAGAAATGCTAAGTCGAATTTTGCCGCGCCATTTGCAGATTATTTTTGAGATTAACGATCGTTTTCTGAAGACATTACAGGAACGTTATCGTAATGACAGCGATCTACTAAAACGTGTGTCGTTAATTGATGAGTCCAATGGTCGTGTGGTGCGTATGGCCTGGCTGGCGGTAGTTGTCAGTCATAAGGTAAACGGCGTGTCGGCATTGCATTCAAAACTGATGACCGAATCACTGTTTGCAGACTTCGCGCGTATATTTCCCTTGCGTTTCACCAACGTAACCAATGGTGTGACTGCGCGTCGTTGGCTGGCGCTGGCGAATCCACCGCTTGCCAAAGTGCTGGACGAAAATATCGGTGACAGCTGGCGGACTAAATTAATGCAGTTGGGCGAGCTGAAGCAGTTTATAGATTATCCGTCGGTGAATGAGGCTGTGCATCGTGCGAAACGTGAAAATAAGCAGCGGCTGGCGCACCATATTGCCACCCACTATGGCGTGGTGGTGAATCCTGATGCGCTGTTTGATGTGCAGGTGAAACGCATCCACGAGTACAAGCGGCAACTCATGAATGTGCTCCACGTTATTACACGCTATAACCGGATTAAAGCCGCGCCGGATGCCAACTGGGTACCGCGAGTGAATATCTTTGCCGGAAAAGCAGCCTCCTCTTATCACATGGCAAAACAAATTATTCGCTTGATTAACGATGTGGCGCAGTTAGTCAATAACGATCCGCAGATTGGCGGCAAACTGAAAGTAGTATTTATTCCGGATTACAGCGTCAGTCTCGCTCAGCTAATTATTCCGGCAGCCGATCTGTCAGAGCAAATTTCCCTGGCCGGGACGGAAGCCTCCGGGACCAGCAATATGAAATTCGGTATGAATGGTGCGCTCACTATCGGTACGCTCGACGGTGCGAATATCGAAATGCGCGAATACGTTGGGGAAGATAACATCTTTATCTTTGGCAATACGGCTAATCAGGTTGAAACTCTGCGACGTGATGGCTATGACCCGAGGCACATCTTTGAAAAGGATGAGGAACTTCATCAGGTGCTGACGCAAATCGGTACAGGGGTGCTCAGTCCGCAGGAGCCAGGGCGTTATAGAGACGTGTTGGATTCATTGATTAACTTCGGCGACTACTATCAGGTATTGGCAGATTATCGCAGCTATGTAGATTGTCAGGATGCGGTGGATGAGTTGTATCGTACTCCCCGGGAGTGGACGACAAAAACCATGCATAATATTGCTAACATGGGGTATTTCTCGTCGGACAGAACGGTTCAGGAATATGCCGACCATATCTGGCGCATAGCAAAAATACGCGTGTAGCCAGTATTTCTAACGCTCAGCCTCTCTGGTTTTCATAATAGGGAGGCTGTTTGCAAATCAGCCAGAATAGGTGAGAGGATTTTGTGGGTATTGCTTTCTTTGCGCGATGAGGCAAACACGCTAAATTGTGGCAAGGGAAACGGAGTGTTTATTTTTTTTAGTCCATACAGCTGAGCGTGTGTTTCAAATACCTTTTCCGGGATCACCCCTAAACAATGGGTATTGGACACAATCGTCAGAATCGCCGTAAACGATGAGGTAAGCAGGCAGCGTTCTCCGGTTCTAAATTTTTTATCCACAATACTGCGATGATAAATGATTTTCTCATTCTTAGTATTGTAACCGACCAGGTTAGCGTTTCTGAATTGCGCTTCACTGATGGTGTTACCATATAAAGAATTATTCTGCGAGGCCGCCAGTACCAGGCGCATATCGCAAATTTTCTGGCATGAAAGACTTGCTGACTCTACGGCAAAGGTAGAAAAAACGGCATCTGCCTGACGCATATTCAGCAGTTCAATAATACTCTGTTCATTCAGGTCGGCGGTAAGGTGCAGGAGGCTGATATCGGCGTCAGTCTCGATTATTCTGGCGGTGACATCTGGAATAACGATAGGGGAAATAAAAGATTCCGTATAAAGCGTTAACCTTTTTTTGGCGGCAGGCGTGGAAAGCGGCATCAGCGTTGATAGCTTATCGATAATTGGGATTGTATTATCATACAGTTCATCAGAATAGACTGTCGGTAACAGTGCATTCCCGCTACGGACAAAAAGATTATCACCCATCATTTCGCGCAGTTTTCTTAATGACTGGCTGACGGCGGAAGGTGAGATGTTCAGCATGTCAGCGACTCTGGAAATGCTACCCACGCTATAGATCAAACAGAAAATGGTCAGCAGATTGAGATCTATTTTTGATAGTGTGCGTATTTTTTCTGCATCATTTGCTTTCGACATAGACCCCTCATCATCAACACCATGGCAGTAACCACATCAGGTATAGCAAAAAAAGTCAGGCGAGTCAGACACAGAGCGCCTTCGATAAGCGTACAGAATGAAGTTGTAACATTGTAAATTATGTTAATCAATTGGGCTTTATTGATGTAGGACATCTATTTGTTCAAAAAACAACCATACTATTAAGTTGCACCATAGTTGGAAAGAGGAGGAACAAAGTATGGTTGTTGACAGACTGAGAACCGATCTTCTCAACAAATTGATAAACGCCCGTATCGAACTTGCCGCTTATCTGCAGTTGAGAAAAGCGAAAGGCTACATGTCAGTTAGCGAGAGCGATCGCCTGCGTGATGTTTTTTTTGCACTGAATCGCGAATTGCACGAGCAATCACAGCTTCACGGTATGCATCTTGATCAGGAAGAGTGGAATGCCCTTCATCGTGCTGAAGGGGCGTTAGCCGCCGCCGCTGTTTGTCTTATGAGTGGACATCACGATTGCCCAACGTTTATCGCCGTTAACGCAGAGAAACTGGAAAACTGCCTGACAACGCTGACGCTAAGTATCCAGAGTTTGCAATCTTACCCAACGCTGGAACACGTCTGAATCAGGGGGAGGGCGCTCCCCCTTTTCGTCAAGGTTATGTAAATGTAGCGGGATAATTCCCCTTGCTGGCTACGCTTTATGCAGAGCCATTAAGGAGGTGTTATGCGTCGACTCTTTCTCTGTGCTATTCCACTTGCGCTATTTTCCACTTATGCCGCCGCGGTAAAAGTGGAAGTGCTGCAAACTAAACTCGATCACCCATGGTCACTGGCTTTTTTACCCGATAACCGCGGTATGCTCATTACGCTCAAAGGTGGACAGCTTCGACTCTGGCAGCCTGATAAAGGGCTTTCCGACCCACTGACCGGCGTACCCAAAGTTTGGGCAAATGGTCAGGGAGGACTGCTTGATGTGGCGTTAGCACCGGATTTTGCACAATCTCGCCGGGTATGGCTAAGCTTCGCTGAAGCCGACCGCGAAGGCAAAGCGGGCACTGCGGTAGGCTACGGGCGATTGAGTGACGATCTCAAACATCTGCAAGGATTTCAGACCGTTTTTCGCCAACAGCCAAAGCTTTCCACCGGAAACCATTTTGGTGGACGTCTGGTATTTGATGGTAACGGTTATCTGTTTATTGGCCTGGGGGAGAATAATCAACGCGCTACCGCCCAGGACTTGGATAAATTGCAGGGTAAATTAGTCCGACTGACCGACGAGGGAAAAATTCCGCCGGATAATCCGTTTGTGAACATGGCAGGAGCGCGGGCAGAGATTTGGTCGTATGGCATCCGCAACCCGCAGGGGATGGCGATGAATCCGTGGAGTGATGTGTTGTGGCTCAATGAGCATGGTCCACGCGGAGGCGATGAAATCAATATCCCCGAGAAAGGGAAAAACTACGGCTGGCCTATCGCGACCTGGGGTGTTAACTACAGTGGTTTGAAAATTCCCGAAGCAAAAGGTCAAATTGTTGCTGGCACGGAACAACCCATCTTTTACTGGGAAAAGTCGCCGGCGGTTAGTGGAATGGCTTTTTACAATAGCGATACCTTCCCGCAGTGGCGGCAGAAGTTGTTCATCGGCGCGTTGAAAGATAAAGAAGTGATCGTGCTGAGCGTTAAAGGGAATACGGTCACTGAGGATGGTCGTCTGTTGCAGGAAAGGGGGCAGCGGATCCGTGATGTGCGCGTCGGACCAGACGGTTATTTGTACGTGTTAACCGACGAGTCCGACGGGGAATTACTGAAAGTGAGTCCCTGATTTGGTTAGCTGACCGGGATCATCACGATTTTTTGAAACGCCGGGCGCTCGGTCAGTTGTTGATACCAGCGTTCCAGATGCGGGCGCGGGGTCCAGCTCAGACCAACGTTGAACAGGTTATAGATGAACGGTGCCACAGCGATATCCGCGGTGCCAAATTCAGCGCCGGAGAACCATGGCTGGTCTGCCAGCGCGTTATCCAGAATGGCAAACAGGTTCTCGCAAACTTGCTTACTTGCCTCAATGGCCGCCATATCGCGCTGATCGGCAGGTGTTCTGACCAGACCAAATAAGATAACCCGATGCGCAGGGCTTAGCGTCTGATTTGCCCAGTCCATCCATTTTTCACCGACGGCGCGCGCGGCCGGGGCGTCAATCCACAAACGTTTTTGTCCGTACTGAGCGGCCAGATAGCGGACAATGGTATTGGATTCCCACAATACAACGTCCGTTTCATCATCGCGTAGCAGCGGGACCAGTCCGTTCGGGTTCAGTGCCAGATAGTCGGCATCGCGGTTACCGCCATGCTGCCCGCCCGCCAGAATTTGGTTATACGGCAGTTCCAGTTCCTCGAGCGTCCACAATACTTTTTTTACGTTGGTCGAGTTATTGCGACCCCACAGTGTAATCATAGTAACCCCGCAAATTAATTGAGCAGCTTTATGGCTGCAGATGCCATCTGACTAGCTCACATGGTGGGGTAAACCTAATATTTACGCAACAAAGTCTAAAAAAATCGTGCCAGGAGCAGCGCAGCGCGGCGTTATTGCATAAACTTTAAAAACTTTACCAACTTACGGTTTCTTTAAGCTCGTTAGTGCGTTATTACTCACCGCACTTATTTTACACGTCATCCATCAGACTTTTTCTGCATGGGTTGGTCGAGGTCGCTTGGCCGGTTTTGTGTAAACACGGTGTGGTATGACGTGGTTTTTTGGAATGGATACTCGGGTGGCATTTATGACGCAATACTTCTCTTCACTTCGCAGCTTTGCTGCAGGTTCTGCACTCTTAATCCTTTTGGCGCCGACCGTACAGGCGGCGGAGCAACCGACGGCCCCGCCGAGCGTGGACGCGCGTGCGTGGATTCTGATGGATTACGCCAGTGGTAAGGTGCTGGCGGAAGGTAATGCTGATGAGAAACTGGATCCTGCCAGTCTGACCAAAATCATGACCAGCTATGTGGTTGGGCAGGCGCTGAAGGCCGGAAAAATTAACCTCAACGACATGGTCACTGTGGGCAAAGACGCCTGGGCGACCGGTAATCCAGCCCTGCGCGGTTCGTCGGTCATGTTCCTCAAGCCCGGCGATCAGGTCGCGGTGTCCGATCTGAATAAAGGCGTTATCATTCAGTCAGGTAACGATGCCTGTATTGCACTCGCTGATTACGTTGCCGGTAGCCAGGAATCCTTTATTGGTCTGATGAACGGCTATGCGAAAAAACTGGGGCTGACCAACACGACTTTCCAGACGGTACACGGCCTGGATGCGGCAGGACAGTTCAGTACCGCACGTGATATGGCGTTGCTCGGGAAGGCGTTAATCCACGATGTACCGGAAGAGTACGCTATTCACAAAGAGAAAGAATTTACCTTCAATAAAATCCGCCAGCCGAACCGCAACCGTCTGTTGTGGAGCACCAACCTGAACGTGGACGGTATGAAAACCGGGACCACTGCCGGGGCGGGATACAACCTGGTGGCCTCCGCGACCCAGGGCGATATGCGCCTGATCTCCGTGGTGCTGGGAGCAAAAACCGACCGCATTCGTTTCAATGAGTCAGAAAAACTGCTGACCTGGGGCTTCCGTTTCTTTGAAACCGTTACGCCGATCAAGCCGGATGCGACTTTCGTCACCCAGCGCGTCTGGTTTGGCGATAAGAGTGAAGTGAATCTGGGCGCCGGAGAAGGGGGTTCTGTGACCATTCCACGTGGTCAGCTCAAAAACCTGAAGGCCAGCTTTACCCTGACTGAACCACAGCTAACTGCACCGCTGAAGAAAGGTCAGGTTGTGGGCACTATCGACTTCCAGTTGAACGGAAAATCCATTGAGCAGCGTCCGTTGATGGTGATGGAAGATGTGGAAGAGGGTGGTTTCTTTAGCCGCATGTGGGACTTTGTGATGATGAAATTCCACCAGTGGTTTGGTGGTTGGTTCTCTTAATCTTATCTATTGCCGGATGGCGCAATCGCCGTCCGGCAGTATCTGTTAGTACTTCAGCGTGATACGTTGTGCTTTAGCGTACTCAACAAATGCCTCGTCAGGACGGCTGTCGCTGATGATGGTATCAAAGCGTTTTAATTCCCCCATCCTCGCAGGTCGCACCTTGCCAAACTTGCTGTGATCGACCACCAAAACGTGATGCTGCGCCATCGACATCGCCCAGTGCTTCACCGGCAGTTCTTCCAGATTAAAACAGGTCGCGCCTTTTTCGATGTGAACACCTGCTGCGGAATAAAAGGCGATATCCGGACAGAGGTTGTTCAGCGTTTCCTGGAAATCGAGCGGTTTAAAAATCGCGTTACTGGCATGGAATTCACCACCACACAGAATGACGCGGCACTGCGGTTTTTCCTGCAGCACCAGAAACGTATTCAACGAGTAGCAGATTGCGGTGAAGGGCAGTTCATTGTCGATCGCTTCAATGATCCACGGCGTGGTCGTACCGCAATCGAAAAAGATGGTCTGATGCGCCTGCACGAGACTCGCCGCCTGCTGGGCAGCGCGACGCTTTTCATCAACCAGACGGGATTTTTGATCGCTGATTAAATAGTGGTTAGCGCTGCGGGGTTCCAGAACAATATAGCCCCCGAGCAGCACGACGGGAGCATCATGATTATTCAGGTCGCGACGAATGGTCATCTCAGATACGCCCAGCAACGTCGCGGCTTCTTTGAGGTGTAATTTATCGCTGCGTTTCAGCGCCTGCAGTAATTGACCAATACGCTCGTCGCGTCGAGTTTCCATAATTCCCCTGGAGAATAGAATAAGTGCTCAGTTTCGCGCTTAATACTACTCTTTTTACCGCGGGTTAGTCACGTACCCAACCTTTACGGATGGGGAGAGCGAAGCAGGTGCGATAGCACGTCTGCAAGCCGAGGTACAAGGTTGTGCCGAACCGTTGCCAGATCATCTGGGCGCTCAGACAGCCGATCAACCCGGCCAGTAATCCACCCAGCATATCCAGCGGCCAGTGAACGCCAAGGTAAACACGTGACCAGGCAATCGCCACGGCGACAACCATCAGCAGAGCACCCGTCCACAAGCGATGCCAGAACAGGAAGGCCAGAGCAAAGGTAAAGATAACCGTACCGTGGTCGCTCGGGAAAGAGTCATCTGCCGCATGGTGCAGGAAGTTATAGCCGATGTGGTTAACGAACGGACGATCGTGGGGGAAAAGATGCCCCATCAGCCAAGAAATCGTCAGACCGACTACCAACGCAATGGCCATTTTGATGACCAACTGGCGCTGAAGCGTAACCTGACCACGAGGTCCCCAAAGCCAGAGCACAACGGCTAACAGCGGCACAATGCTGATCAGATCTTTGGCAATGAAAATGGCGAGCGAAATTGCCCATTGCGCAGAGTCGGGTGTTGCATTGATCAGGTAAAAAAGCGAATTGTTCAGATTTTCCAGCATAACGTCCAGACTCAGTGTAATCGTTAAAAAGACCCATTTGGGGAGAGCATAAAATTGCTTTCACGGGATAAAAAGCGGTCTTGTCTTATTTGCCTGTTAAATGACGATTTTTAAGACAATTAATGAGACTTATTGAGCATGATAGCGGTCTCAACTTAAATTAACCTTAAAGCAAAATGTTCTTGAGCAAATGAGTGTAAAAATGTGCGCATTTTGCTTTCAAATCACATAATTCACTATCACCAGTACGGCGCATTTATTACACTTTGCGCGATTTTTCTATAGTTAAGAGATTGCATGCAGAACCGTTTATCTTCAGGCGTCCGTTTGGGGCGTCAGGCATTACTTTTCCCGCTCTGTCTGGTGCTTTACGAATTCTCCACTTATATCGGCAACGATATGATCCAGCCCGGAATGTTGGCGGTGGTGGCGCAATATAACGCCGGATTAGATTGGGTACCTACGTCCATGACCGCCTATCTGGCAGGCGGCATGTTTTTGCAGTGGTTGTTAGGACCGCTGTCGGACCGTATTGGTCGTCGTCCGGTAATGTTAACCGGTGTGATCTGGTTCATCGTTACCTGCCTTGCAACCCTGCTTGCACAGAATATTGAGCAATTTACCTTCCTGCGTTTTTTACAGGGGATAAGCCTGTGCTTTATTGGTGCAGTGGGTTACGCCGCCATTCAGGAATCCTTTGAAGAAGCGGTCTGCATAAAAATTACCGCGCTGATGGCAAACGTGGCGCTGATTGCGCCACTGCTGGGTCCGTTGGTAGGCGCAGCCTGGGTACATGTTCTGCCGTGGGAAGGGATGTTTATCCTGTTTGCTGCTCTGGCGGCCATCTCCTTTTTTGGTCTGCAACGCGCGATGCCGGAAACGGCAACCCGGCTTGGTGAAAAGCTGTCCATTAAAGAGCTGGGCAAGGATTATAAGCTGGTGCTGAGGAACGTACGTTTCGTTGCAGGCGCACTGGCGTTGGGTTTTGTCAGCCTGCCGTTACTGGCGTGGATTGCGCAGTCCCCGATTATTATCATCAGTGGTGAACATCTCAGCAGCTACGAATATGGTCTGTTGCAGGTGCCGATTTTTGGCGCGTTGATTGCCGGTAACCTGGTGCTGGCGCGTCTGACTTCGCGAAAAACCGTGCGTTCGCTCATTATCATGGGCGGCTGGCCAATCGCCGTTGGCCTGATTATTGCCGCTGCGGCAACGGTGGTGTCATCCCATGCATATCTATGGATGACGGCGGGTTTGAGTATCTATGCGTTTGGCATTGGCGTGGCGAATGCGGGGCTGGTGCGCCTGACGCTGTTTGCCAGCGAAATGAGTAAGGGTACTGTTTCTGCCGCAATGGGTATGTTGCAGATGCTGATTTTTACCGTCGGTATTGAGTTGAGCAAACACGCGTATCTGCTGGGAGGGAACGGCTTGTTCAGCCTGTTCAATCTGGCAAGCGGCGTACTGTGGCTGATTCTGATGGTTATCTTCCTGAAAGATAAAAGGGTAGGGAATTCCCGGGAAGGCTAAGGTCCGGATTTCCGCAATCCAGCGCAGATAAGCATAATGACGCCGATAAATTCATCATTATGTTGATAATAGAATCACGCTGTAGGCCGGATAAGCGAAGCGCCATCCGGCGGCCTGTAGCAAATTGCCGGATGGCGGCGTAAACGCCTTATCCGGCCTACCGCTCACCAAAGATCTTAACTGACCAGTATTACTGTTGTCTGGGCCTGGCGACAACTTAGTGGTGGTCGTCAATCTGATGTTCGATAACCATCCCTTCACCGACGCTTGCCACATGTCGCGCATAAGGATGTGCGCGATAGACAGGGGCCGGAGCAGGCGCTGGAGCAACATATACCGTTTGTGGTGCGGTCGTTACGCTGACCGCCTGCGGGACGCTGACGGAAGAGGGCACTACCACCACTTTATAACCGCTGGGGACATCAACGGTAACGCTCTGTGCAAATGTTGTCCCCGCAAAGCCCAGCAACAATGTCGCCATCAGTACACTTTTCTTCATGATCCGCTCGCCTGAAATATTCACTGGAAGTAATAATCCAGCGGGTTAATTTGAGGCGGATTATGAATAGATCATGCCATCATTTTGTTGCCGTCTGTGCTGAGCCGTTAATGCGTAAACGGTGCTTCATTCTTTAACACGCGGTCGATAACATCCAGCACGCCCTCTTCGTTGTTCGAGCCTGCACGATATTTTGCCGCCTGGACAACCGGTTCGTGAGCGTTGGCCATTGCGAAACTAAATCCCGCCTGACGCAGCATCTCAATATCATTTCCGCCATCGCCAAACACAACAACCTCGTCGTCGTTAATATTCCAGCGTTGTTGCAGCAGGCGCAGACCGTTAGCCTTATGCACGCCGGGTATTATTAAGTCGATGCTGCCGTAGCCGGTATGCACCGGTACCATAATATCGCCAATCGCCTCGTGGAGATCGGCCTGTACCTGTGGAATTCGGTCGTCGGAAATATTCAGCCCGAACTTGAAGAAAACGTCGTTAAGATTGTCAAAATTATCTACAAACTCGAGACGATGATAGTACATGGCGGAAACGTTCTTATGCTCATCGCTGTACTGTTTCAACGTATAGGCGCTGTTTTTACCACAGGCAATAATGTCGATATCGGCGCGGGTCAGCAGATGATCCACGATGGCATGGAAATCGTCTTTAGCCAGTTCGCCGTTAAAGACATCTTCTCCTTCGCTGACCACCCAACCACCATTTTCGGCGACAAATGAGATCTCATTGGCCAGTTCGGGGAAAAAGGAAATCAACTGATAATATTGGTTACCGCTGGCGACCACAAAGCGGATCCCTTGTTCTTTCATCTGGCGATATTGCGCCATAAAGCGCTCACGGTTATAGGTTTTTTGGTCGCTTAAAAATGTGCCGTCCATGTCGACCGCAATTAGTTTGATACTCATTAGCTGTTCTCCATCACCGTGGTATTTTTGAGATCCGGTTTCGCTACCGCTTTCGCGACGACGGCGGCGACAAGCACCAGCGCCAGCACCACTAACATAGCGCTGCGCAGGCCATAGTGTTCACCCAGATAGCCTAGCAGCGGCGGTCCAACAAGGAACGCCAGGTAACCGGTGGTCGCCACGACGCTGACGCGGGTTGGGGCATCGGGGCCGGTGTCGCTGGCGGCTGAAATGGTCAGCGGGAAGCCGAGCGATGCGCCGAGTCCCCACAGAATAACTGACACACCCGCCACCCAGGAGCTGTCGACAAAAATAATCAGGCTAATCCCGAGAGCGCCCATCAGCGCACTGGCGCGCACCACCGCAACGCGGCTGTAACGGTCGATGAACCAGCCGCCGGTAAATCGCCCAACGGTCATACCCAGCGTGAAACCGGCATAAATCAGCGAGCCTGATGTCGGGCTAAATCCATGTCCGTCCACCATTAACAGTGGAAGCCAGTCGTTGGCGGAACCTTCAGCAAATGCCATCGCCAGCACTACAACGCCGATCAGCAATAGCTGGATATCACGATAAAAAGGCAGTCCTTTTTCACCGGAGTGAGAACCGTCAGCGGCATTTTTGCCCGTGCCGTCAGGAATAGCTTTGATGGCGATGAAAATAGGTGTGATAGCAACCATTGCAGCCAAAAGAATATGCGCGGTAGCCGGGACGCTGAAGGCGGTAAGCATCATTCCAACTCCAGCCCCTGCCAACGTTCCCAGGCTGTAAAAACCGTGCATCAGCGGCAGCACGGTTTTGTTCATTTCGCGCTCAACTGCCGCACCTTCGACGTTGATGGCAACTTCTGCCGCGCCAAAGCTGGCACCAAATACGCTCAGGCCAAACGCGAAAAGCCATGCGGAATGTAGCCAGAGCGCTACGCTGAGGATCGCCATTCCGAGAACGGCACAAGACATGGTGGTGCGGATCACCTTACGCGTGCCAAATCGTTTCACCAGCCAGGCCGAACAAAGTATGCCACTCATCGAACCAATAGAGAGCCCAAACAACACCGCACCCATTTCGGCAGTGGAGATGGAGAGGATATCTCTGATGGCAGGGGTACGCGTTGCCCAGGAGGCCATTAATAATCCTGGTAAAAAGAAGAACGTGAACAGCGCGCAGGTGCGACGTCTTAAGGCTTTGCGTGATGAGATGCCAGTCATGAATTCGAGCCAAAGAAAAGAGGGAAGGAGACAACATTAGCAAGACTGTGTACATTTGTACACAAATGCAAGAAGAGGAAATGTAGTGCGACGTGCAAACGATCCGCAGCGGCGGGAAAAAATAGTTCAGGCGACTCTGGATGCAGTAATAGCCCATGGTATTCATGGGGTTACACACCGTAAAATCGCTATGATTGCCGAGGTACCACTGGGTTCTATGACCTATTACTTTTCGGGAATCGATGAGCTTTTGATGGAGGCATTTGGCCGTTTTACTGACAGGATGATGCTGCAGTATCAGGACTTTTTTGCCGATGTTAAGGATGCGTCGCAGGCTTGCCATGCCATTACCGATATGATTTACGGCTCTCAGGTCACAACGCCTGATAATATGGAGCTCATGTATCAGCTGTATGCTTTTGCCAGCCGTAAACCAGCGTTGAAAACGGTGATGCAGAACTGGATGCTACGCAGCCAACAAACGCTGGAGCAGTGGTTTGACCCGGTTACGGCGCGGGCGCTGGATGCGTTTATTGAAGGAATGACGCTGCATTTTGTCACGGACAAAAAACCGCTGCAGCGAGAAGATATCTTGCTGATGGTGGAGCGTATTGCAGGGATACCCGCGACAGTCAGCTGTGCGTAGCGCCTCCGGTAATATTCACCACCGTCGCGGTCATGGCGCTGGCATGGTCTGAAGCAAGAAAGGTCATGACCTCAGCGATTTGTGCAAGCGTAGGCAGGCGCGCGAGCATGGTACTTTGCGCCGCACCCCCTAACCATTGATCGACGGTTAAACCCATTGACTGTGCTTTAGCGGAGAAAATTTCTCCGGTATAGGAGCCAGCTGCAACAGCATCCACAATCGCATGCGAGCGCACGCCGACGACCCGGATATTTGCCGGTCCTACCTCGCTGGCGAACGCTTTAATAAAAGCCTCTGTTCCTGCACAACCAACAATATGACCCAGATGACCAGGCATCGCCATCGGGGCCGCGGGGGCAACAACGCTGAGAATGACGCCCGCACGATTGCCGCCCATGTGCGGCGTTACGGCTTTTGCGATATTGAACTGCGCCGAGAGGAAAGGGGTTATACCGCTCATAAACTCAGAGAGGGATAATGCGTCAAGGCGTTTGCCCTGTTCGTGCATAAATCCCGTTGCGTTAACCACCACATCTATTCCACCGGTTTGCTCTACAAGGCGGGTAACTTCCTTCGATGCGTTGTGCTCGTCGAGTACATCGGTGATAAAGGTTTCGACTGTACCACCTGCCGTTCGGATAATACTGGCCGTCCGATCAAGTTTTTCCTGGCTGCGAGCACCCAGACACACATGGGCTCCTTCGCGCGCCATGGCCTGCGCAACCGCACTACCAATAGCCCCGCTGCCACCAAAAATTACTGCGACTTTGCCAGTAAGCAACATGACTAACCCCCATCCCAGATAAAGCAACGTTTTAAAGTATGTGCCATAACCGGCATGCTGCAAATTTGGGAGGTGTTTCAGAGGTGGAAGGCGATGAACGCAAATTTCAGGCAACAAAAAACCCATTTATGTAAACGGGTTAGTAAAAACAATGACTTGTAATAGAATCAATAAGTTAGTTTGGTGGGGAGAGGTGGCGACTACGGGGCATTGCCAACCGCTGCCGCCACTTTGTCGCCACTAACGTTTAACTAACTAATGTCATAAGAGTGCGCGTATTAAAATACCACAACACCTTTGACGGGAGCGCCAGCACCACGGATTTCGCCGCTTCCATAAGAGACGACTTTCCCGTTTTCAAAGGTAACGTAGTAATCACCCTTATCCCATCCCCAACCAGATGTTAACCGGTTGCTGTACTGGATTTGTTCGCTGTTACCTTTAACTGCATCACCATCAGGGGTTCCAAGCAAATCAAGTACTTGTTGTTTTGTCATGCCAACCTGAACATTGTGAATTTTTTCACCAGTAGTACAGCTTGCTAAAACTGCTACGGTAAAGCCGATCATCATTAATTTTTTGAAGTTCATTTTCAGTCTCTATGGATTGTGAGCAGTAATTATTTACCAACCAATATTATGTGATATTGATCACGCACTAGAGGACTCAATGATTCCATGAATAATTTTTAATAAGCTGGTACAGGGTGAGCATTCTAAATCCGGGACATGTCAAAGTTTGTTTGTGCCATAGGCAATGTTGCTAAGGGATTAAAACGCAATGCTGTTTCCAGGTGGTCAGGTGCTAAGTGCGCGTAGCGCATGGTCATTTTTATGTCGTGATGCCCAAGGATTTTCTGCAGAGCCAGGATGTTTCCGCCAGACATCATAAAGTGTGCTGCGAACGTATGACGCAGAACGTGTGTTAGCTGACCGCGTGGAAGCACGATAGAAGTTTTATCCATTACAGATAGAAACTGGAAGTAGCAGTCAGTGAAGAACTTGAAACCGTCCAGGGCAATGATTTCCTCATACAGCTCTTTGCTAATCGGAATGCTGCGGTTCTTTTTGCCTTTTGTCCTGACAAACGTGATCCGGTATTTCGTGACTTGAGAGCGGGTCAGGTTCACAGCTTCGCGCCAGCGTGCTCCGGTACTCAGGCAGATTTTAACGATCAGAGCGAGAAGGGCGCTTTGGCGTTGGCAGTCATACAAAAGCTCTGTGATTTGTTCATGCGTTAGCCAGGCCTTTTCCTTTTCGGCAATGGTGAACTTGCGCATATTTTCAAGTGGGTTTGGTGCTGTCCATTCGCCGAGCCGGGCCAGTTCGCTAAACACTCCGCTCAGATAGCTTTGCTCCAGATTGATCGTGACCGGGCTGGCACCTTTCTTCCATTTCTCACTAAAGTAGATTTCACCGGTCAAGCGTTTGTCACGATAATGTGCGAACAATTTCGAGCTGAGATCAGTGGCGAGAGGGTTTCCGAGTGCATCGACCATTAGAATCAACTTGTCGTAAACATGCTCGCCAGCGGTTAGGGATTTGCCGTGCAGTTTGAACCAGAGTTCAACGACGTCTTTCAGAGTTCGGCGGTCTACTGATTCACCCAACCAGGGTTTAGCCTCTGTCTCATCCATCGTATGGCGTTCAAATGCCAGTGCTTCGCCTTTGGTGGCGAACTGCTTACGCACACGGCGCCCGCTGCGCCCGGCGGGGTAGCATTCACAAATCCATTTTCCTGTGATGAGTTTTCGTATTGCCATAAAAAAGCCCTCATGTCTGAGGGCTAAATTTAACTGTGTGTTTGAACAGTGGTCAATGTATAATTACTTCTTAATCAACCATTGCTTATTTGACTTTTTTATTCTCCACCTCTGCAAATTTAAAATGCTCACTTATATTATCTTCTAGTATCTTGAACTCAGTTGCATCATAGCTTTTAAGTAGTGTTTCATAAATATCATCAATATCGTGTTCAGATACATATCTTTCAGTCATACTTTCAAATTTAAGTGTCGAAAGTAAAGACCAAGGTACTGGATTAGTAACCCTCATACTTTCTGCTAAATGAGGACAGAAATTATAGTCTTTCATGTCTTGGTAGCTGGCTTGAGGTGGTAGGACAATGTTTACACCAAAAGCATCACTGCTCATTTTTTCGCTTTTTGTTGAATAATAAGCAATTCCTGCAATTTCCATATTTCTATCAGAGCTGATTTTCTGCATCAATAAGTTAGGTATAATATATTCCGGATTGAATGATGCATTTTTGTTTTTTTTCAAGTAACTGCACGCAATAACTAAAGGCCAGATAGTTAAATATGCGAGTTGAATTTCTTCATTGATAGGATCAAAGTCAAAAAACCTGGATAAATTATTTTCTTTTAACGAGTCTAATGTGTAAGCTAAATTAAGTATTCCAAGGTTTTTTGCTTCCCGAGATGCTCGAAATGCTGAAATATACAGTTTGTCAAAGTCAGGACATCCTAATTCCTGCCAACAAATATACAATGATGTTCCAAGGTATATGCACGGTAAACCTTCAACAGAGTATCTTTGTGTTTTTACCCGTTCTCTCATACTAAAAGAGATATGAAACATTTCCTCACGCTTAAGTAATGGTGTAGGACTTGCTCGTAGTCTAAATGTTGGTGTTATACGATTAGACCATGAGCCTAGATTCTTTGTAAGTTGTCTTAAATTTATTCTTATTTCAGGTTCATCTAATGCATCACTGAAAGTGTTGTATGAACGCCTAATATTACCTTCAAGAAATTCTTTTGTGGCAGTTTCAATTGAATTTGATAATGCCTTGATGTGTCCTAAATTATTAGCTAATCTTCTATAAAGTGATGATCCTGAACCTTCTGAATCCAAAAAACGCTGAAGAAGACCTTGATACGAATTAAATACCTTATTCATATCAGTGACAATATCACCACTATACGTCTTAAAGTTTCTTTGAATTCCACTTGTTTTTAATCGACCTATAATATTCTGAAAATCACTTTGATTGCTGCTCATGGTAAATAACCTTACTGTTTATTTTTATATTTTTTTACATAATATGATGATTTTAGCAATGATGCCCAAGTCGCTAATAGTGCATTCAAAAGCACTTGAACCACCATCAACTCGTAATCGCCCCCCTGGTAACCGAGTCAAAGTTCTAACATAAACCACATCATCGATGCTGATAAACCATCTGCCATCACGTATATCCTCAAAGTTGACTTCACAGATGTACTTTGAGTCGCCATCACTGACTACGATAGGGTTCTTCAAATTGGCTGGAAGAAAAGCTGCATCGAAAACGTAAGAGCCATCCTCGAGAAGTTTACCGTCGACTAGCGTTTTTTTTATGAGTAATCTGGTGTTGACATTTTGTGAACCCATAGAGTGACCTTCTCCTGTTGTGAGCCAGTTAAGTGATGTGCCAGTCTCAAGTGCACACTGTATAACCCACTCAGCGGGGAAAGAGTCCCGCATATAGCGTGTAGCCAAAGTACTTTTTGAAATTCCTAGATGGTCACATAAAGCTTGTCTTGTCTTGAAACCATAGGCTTCAACCATACGCTCTATGGCACCACGGCCGCCTTTTTCCAAATTCATGGTCACTCCAAGTGAACTTTTGTCTTGGCGATTTCATGATGTGATCGTATGTTTATCGTGTTCACAAAACGCAAACGATCAGTATTCATCCTGATTAATCATTGCTAAACGAGGAATGTTGCATCATGAGACCTAACATTTCAATCACTCTCATCACCCCCCACGTCACTATTGAAAGATATAGTGAACTCACTGGGTTATCTATCGACACCATCAACGACATGCTTGCAGATGGTCGATTGCTTCGTCATCGCCTACGCAAGGACAAAAAGCGTGAAAAAGTGATGATTAACATAGCTGCGATGACTGTCGATGCCCTTTCTGATTGCAATGTGACTATCAACTAGTTCCATTCTGAGACTTCACGGAGCAACTGACTATGTTTGACTATCGCATATCAAAACATCCCCATTTCAATGAAGCCTGCCGTGCTTTCGCTCTACGTCACAACATGACGAAGCTGGCAGAACATGCAGGTATGAATGTTCAAACCCTGCGCAACAAGCTTAATCCGGAGCAACCGCACCAGCTCACTGCGCCAGATATCTGGCTGCTGACCGATCTCACAGAAGACTCAACATTAGTTGATGGTTTTCTGGCGCAGATTCATTGCCTGCCATGTGTTCCAGTAAACGAAGTTGCAAAAGATAAATTACCTCATTACGTCATGAGCGCTACCGCAGAAATAGGTCGTGTTGCTGCCGGTGCTGTCTCTGGTGATGTGAAAACTACCGCAGGTCGCCGCGATGTAATTAGCAGCATTAATTCAGTTACGCGTTTGATGGCTCTGACCGCAGTTTCTTTGCAGGCACGTCTACAGGCAAATCCGGCGATGGCAAGTGCGGTGGATACCGTGACGGGGCTCGGCGCTTCGTTCGGTTTGATCTGAGGTAGTTATGCTGACGAAAGAACCTTCATTTGCATCACTGTTGGTGAGGCAAAGCCCGGCAATGCATTGCGGTCACTGCTGGATTCACTTACCTGATGGGAAAAAGTGGCATCCGTGTATTGAATTATCTCCCCGGCAGCAGGCTGTCCGGGGAATAGGTAAAAAGAGATTGCTACAACGTCTAAATTTTAACGTGGCAGGCATCCTGCAAACCAGGCGAAAAGCTTTTCCTGGAAGCTGAGCTTAGTGTCGTCAGTCCGACCACATGCAATAGCTGCTCTTTTGTAGGCTGGATTTAACAAAGAACCGAAAGGTGCGGAGTCAGAGTGATGCAGCGTTTTCAATTTTTGTGCAATCAGTTCCGGGGTCAGTTCATCCACGGCATAAAGCAATTCTCCGTACTGGCGGCTTTGTACGCTGGCACGCTCGGAAACAATTGCGGGTTGCCACACAAGTTGAATTGTTGCGATTACAACAACGGGCAAAGCGAACAACCATTCCAACCCAGTATCGGCTATGACAGCAGTACCGCTAATAATCTGGATAGCAGTCATCAATTTGTCAGCCCTACCATGAAACGTCGCTGTCATAAGCTCAAGGTAATAGCAGTAATGCAACTGGAAATATTCGGAGCTTTGTTTAGTCATGCCGGATTCCTATTTTTTATCTTGCCCCGGTTCTGGCTTAGGTGCTGGGGCAGGACGAGGCAATACATGGAAGTTGTCAGAGTCTGACATCAGATTTCTCCTTCGAGGGGTAGATGATTGTTGGCGCAAATAGTCTACCACCAAGGCACGCGCCGGGCGTGTGAAAAAATTCCCGGCACAACTTCAAATAGGTATATGTACGACGAGACAGGAGGGGGTAATGGCTATTGATGGCCCGGCGGCAACTGTTCCACTAAGCCCCGGCAAACGCCTGGACGGACTGAACCATATTGCAGAACTACGTGCAAAAGTGTTTGGTCTGAATATTGAGTCGGAGCTTGAAAGGTTTATTGAAGATATGCGCGACCAAAGGGACGTTAACAATAAACAAAATGAGAGGGCACTGGCAGCCATATTTTATATGGCAAAAATTCCGGCAGAACGTCATAGCGTCAATATTAGTGATCTGACTACTGACGAAAAGCGGGAACTGATTAAAACAATGAATCATTTTCGTGCAGTGGTGAGCTTATTTCCAAAACGGCTAACCATGCCGAATTAAGCCAAGACAGAAATTAATGGCGTAAACCCGCCGGGCATTCCTTTGCCCAAATTCAGGAGTCATAACTATGCGAAATATTGAAACACGTATCACCAAAACAGGGCCAGATGATGCTGGCCTGAACCAGTTGCTGACTGATGCCCGCGTGGAAGAACGCCGGGCACGAGCTGCGGCAATGGCTGCCCGTCTTGATAGTCTGGCTTGCCATATCACGTCACGACAGCTTAACCACGTTGAAGCGGCGGAACTGCTGCGTATTGCGGCTGAAAACATTCAGAACGAAGCGCAGGAGATCCACTGATGGCTGATTCAATGGACCTTGTACAGCAGCGCGTTGAAGAAGAACGTCAGCGCCACATCCAAACTGCTCGCAGCCGAAAGGCTGGGGCTTCTTCTCTGGAGTGTGAGTGTTGCGGAATCGTCATCCCGGAACAGCGCCGTGCTGCAGTGCCGGGCTGTGATCTCTGCGTCACCTGTCAGGAAATAGCAGAGTTGAAAGGGATGCACTACACCCGAGGTGCTTTGTGAGCTTCGGAGTCCTCCAGTGATGTCTGAGCTACTAAAAGATAAAGGCGGTCCGATTGTGACCGCCGTGGCCTTTCCATGGAATACCCCAAAAAAAGCGGTTAACCCGTATCTGGACCCGGCGGAAGTTGCGCCGGAGTCTGCGCTTTCAAACCTCATCACTCTGTACGCTGCGGATAACGAGCAGGAGCATCTGCGCCGTGAGGCGCTGAGTGATAAGGTTTGGGAACGTTATTTCTTCAATGAATCCCGCGATCCTGTCCAGCGTGAAATGGAGCAGGATCGGCTGATTAGCCATGCCAAAATGGCCCGCGAACAGCAGCGCGTGAATCCCGATTTGGTGATTATTGCCGATGTAAGCGCCATGCCTGCCCATATCAGCAAGCCTCTGCTGGAGCGGATTAAATACTTCAATACCTTGGGACGTCCGAAAGCGTATTCCCGCTATATGCGCGAAACTATCAGACCGTGTATTGAGCGGCTGGAGCGCGTACGTGACAGCCAGGTGTCTGCGTCTTTCCGGTTCATGGCGAGCCAGGACGGGCTGGAGGGGCTGCTGGTACTGCCTGAAATGAATCAGGAGCAGGTCAAGCGCCTATCCACGCTGGTTGCGGCACATATGAGCATGTGTCTTGATGCGGCCTGCGGTGATCTGTTTGTCAGTGACGATGTTAAACCAGAAGAAATCCGGCAGGCATGGGAAAGGGTTGTAGCAGAAGCCATGCGCCTTGAGGTCATCCCGCCTGCCTTTGAGAAGTTGCGCCGCAAAAAGCGTCGCCGCAAGCCAGTGCCTTATGAACTGATCCCACCGTCGCTGGCGCGCATGCTGTGTGCGGACTGGTGGTATCGCAAATTGTGGCAGATGCGCTGCGAGTGGCGGGAGGAACAGCTGCGTGCCGTCTGCCTGGTCAACAAGAAAGCGTCCCCGTATGTCAGCTATGAAGCCGTGATCCACAAACGCGAGCAGCGCCGCAAATCGCTGGAGTTCTTCCGCTCTCATGAGCTGGTCAACGAAGACGGTGACACGCTGGATATGGAAGATGTGGTGAATGCCAGCAACAGTAACCCGGCGCGCCGCCGTAATGAAATGATGGCCTGTGTTAAAGGGCTGGAGTTGATCGCGGAAATGCGCGGAGACTGCGCGGTGTTCTATACCATCACCTGCCCGTCACGCTTCCACGCCACCCTCAACAATGGCAGACCTAACACGAAATGGACCAGCGCCACTGTTCGGCAGAGCAGTGACTATCTGGTTGATACATTCGCCGCTTTCCGCAAGGCCATGCACAAGGCCGGGCTGTGCTGGTACGGCGTCCGCGTTGCAGAGCCACACCATGACGGCACCGTGCACTGGCATCTTCTGTGCTTTATGCGCAAAAAAGACCGTCGTTCCATCACCGCGCTGCTGCGTAAGTTTGCCATCCGTGAAGACCGCGAGGAGCTGGGCACCAATACCGGGCCGCGCTTCAAGTCCGAGCTAATCAACCCGCGCAAGGGCACGCCGACCAGCTACATCGCCAAATACATCAGTAAGAACATCGACGGGCGCGGGCTGGCTAAAGAAATCAGTAAAGAAACCGGCAGATCACTGCGTGACAGCGCCGAGCATGTCAGCGCTTGGGCGTCACTGCACCGTGTCCAGCAATTTCGTTTCTTTGGTATTCCGGGTCGTCAAGCATACCGCGAGCTGCGCTTGCTGGCTGGTCAGGCGGCGAGAGTGCAGGGCGAACGCAAGGCGGGTGCGGCGGTACTGGATAATCCGCGTCTGGATGCGGTACTGGCAGCTGCAGATGCGGGTTGCTTTGCCACCTACATCATGAAGCAGGGCGGTGTACTGGTTCCCCGTAAACATCACCTTGTCCGTACGGCTTATGAGCTTAACGAAGAACCGAGCGCCTACGGCGATCACGGTATCCGTATCTATGGCATCTGGTCCCCGATTACAGAGGGCAAGATTTGCACGCACGCGATGAAGTGGAAAAAGGTTCGTAAGGCCGTTGACGTTCAGGAGGCGGCAGCCGACCAAGGCGCTTGCGCCCCTTGGACTCGTGGCAATAACTGTCCCCCTGTTGAAAATTTGAACCAATCAGGGGGCGAATTACCTGAAACCAGGGAGCTGGAGGCGCTGCCTGATCTCCATAATTTGAGCGCTAAGGAACGCCGGGAGCTGACTGCCCGGTTGAGGCTGGTAAAAGCAAAGCGTCGAAAAGGGTACAAACAGGAAATTACCGATCAGCAGCGCCAGCAGCTCGACGCTGAGCTGAGGTCCAGAGGTTTTGATGCGAGTGAAGCGGAGGCGGATCTGCTTCTGCGTGGCGGCTGTATCCCATCCGGGGCCGGAATGCGTTTGTTCTACCGAAATCAGCGCCTGCAGGAAGATGACAAGTGGAGGCAGTGGTACTCGTGAGCATCGTCCGATAAGTGCAGAATCGTGACCTCCGCATGGCTAACCGACTGAAAGCTAAAAAAGCATTTTACAATCAGAAACTTCTTCTATACTGTATATATAAACAGTGGATATATATACAGTTATTTGTGCAGTAGTATCGATAGGAGGGAAGATGCAGGACTATTTCTTGGAGTCGTTAAAGCTCCAGCGCATTGATTTTTTTATCAAGCTTGTAGCGGCTAGTGAGTGTGACGATGAAGAAAAGCAGCTGGCTATCCAGTGGGTTTCTGAGTTGACGGATGAGCTGATGGCAAAGATTCGTGCTCATGAGTATAGCCGCTCAATGGATCTTCCCAGTTAGTAGCAGGAACGTTGCTGGCGTGAGAACTTGATTCTGGCGCCAGCAAGGTTGAACAACGAGCCAGGCGAGGCGTTAGTAATGAGAAAAAAAACTGCATGCCTGTTCTTTCACCAGGTTTAATGTTCAAGCTAATGCTTTTATCCGTTCTTTTTTTCCAATGAACGGAATTTACTATTCGATACGTAAATTAACTTTTATTAATCATTTGAAATGAATGAAACGTCCTTTCTTGTAATGGGATAAATCTCATTTACAGCATTTTTTGCTTAAATTCTGTGGCAATATGACCTCATAATTAGCTGAAAATCTTAAGGGTATATCATGAATAAAACGTCCTCTCTCGCAAGTGGTGGTGTCGCTGTTGCTGCCATAATTGCTTTAAAATTATTTGCTAAAACTGCGATTTTTGCTTCTTTGTTTGGTGGTGCTGCTGTTGCTAAAAACATGTATGAATCTTCAGTTATTAAAGTTAAAGATGAAGTTGAGGAGTTCAATAAAAAAAATCCCAACGAACCTATATATATGTATGAAGATAAAAAAGAACTGGTATTTAATGACGTCATTACTGATGTTTCAGATAGTGATGTGAAAAATGCAAGTCAAGACGCCTTAAATAATGTTAAAGAATCAATGAAAAAGGACGATGTGGATTTTATTGAGAAAAACAAAGACTCAGCATCCAATTATTTTTTAATCAAGCACGGATGGACTGAAACCCACAAAGTCAAGACGAAAAATGATGCATTAATCGTTAGTTATAAAGTGATTGGCACGGATCTTGATTGATGGAGGCTGTATTTGTTTTATTCACAAAGTTATTATTAGCACTCGGTCTTTCATTTTCAGACAGAGTAGATACTTTAGGGGTGTTTTACTGTGTTGGTGGGTTTCTTGGGCTGACAGCTATTGTTCTAATAATGTTTGTTTTATTTGTGGCTTTAAGACAATTCATTCATAATTTCAAAGTAAAAAGAAGTTATGATTACAAAATTGAAAAAGTGCTCTCAGATATCATTGATAGCAATGCAGAGAAATAATTCGATTTTGTTTTTATATTTCATTTTCTCTATGGCTGCGAAATTATTAATGAGGAGTTAATGATGTTAATTAATATAAGGCGTGAGGTTGAGCGTCTTGCATTTGTGATTGCTACTATCTGTATTATTATTGGAGCTTTAATGTCTTTAAGTTCCATATCAGATGGTTACTGGAGTGATGCAAAGATTGGGCTTTATTTTTCATTGTATAGTTCAATACTTTTCATTTATGGCTCTCAGGTTTTTTTGTGGGTGTTATATGGATTTGCTGGCCAAAAATTTAAGTTTAAAATAAATCCTGTTAGTTTATTAAATATAACCACTTCCAATCGAAATAATGCTTAACGTTATCTCCATTATTGGCACCATACGAGATGCTAGATGCGGTTAAGCCTAAGTCCATTAACAAATCACGACTATCCTGGATTGAGTTAGCACAGCTAAAAACGAGTAATGGGTAGTATGCATGTCCATGCCGCATGAGTTCGCATGATCGTTTGAGGATCGTTTTCGATGAGGCCCGCCAGTAATCGCGGGCTTTTGCTTGTGCCATGCCAGTGCATGAAAACTGCTATAGAAAGCGGGCAGGCGTGGCGGGGATACGAGCGCACGCAGGGGCTTTAACAATCAGATGAGCTGCAGTATCATGAAGAAAAATAAAAGGGAATAATCTTATGTACAAGTACTGGGTTATGTGGGGTTGTCTTTTTGTTCTTTTGCTGACTGTCATGGGATGTGTTCCCTTTGCACCATTTCAAAAATGGTGGTTTGCTGTCAATTTTATGGCTAATGCTGACATTATCAGGGCTTTTTTGTCAGTCCTGATATTATGTCTGGTTGTTTACATCCTTTTTGTTGGACTTCTACATCAAAGATACTCGCTTAGGTTAGAGCAATTGAGCTTTGGTGGTGTGAATATTTTACTCAATAAATCTGATTTGTTATTTAGAAAAAGTATCAAAAATTATTTAGATACTAAGAGAACTCTTTTCAAGATTGAACCAAATTTTGATGCTTTTGATGAAGTGTTAAATTCATATTACGAGTGCTATAAATTTATTCGTGATGAAATGAAATTGTTGGATGTACAAAAGAAAAGAGACAAAAAGTTGTACGACCTATCTAATGAAATTCTTAGGGAGTTGAATGATTTTTTGACGCAGCACCAAAATAATTACCGCAGGTGGCATAAGTACGTCTCTGAAAAGGATGCTGTGTTAACGCAGGATAAAGACTCAAATGGTGAGTTTATTTCTCTCCCATATCATTTGACTCCAATTGGGACAATTCAATCCCATTATTATCATTTTAATAAAATACTGAATGGATTTGTTGATGTTAACAAATTTTTTAATGACAAGGTTGTGAGTGAGTTTAATATTGATACTGAAAAATGGAGCAAGTGATGCATAAAACCTTTCTGAGTTATCATCATGCCAATGAGCAAGATCTCAAAGATGAGATTATTGATAATTTTGGCGGTGATTTTTTTATAGATAAGTCGGTCAATGATGGCGACATAAGTACTACTATAAGTGAAGACTCAATAATGAGGATAATCCGTGAGGATTATTTGTCAGATACAACAGTCACTGTGGTTCTTATCGGTACTGAAACAAAAAATAGGAAGTTTGTGAACTCCGAAATTCAAGCATCTCTTTGGGGCGATAATTACAATGGGCTTGTTGGTGTTATCAGAGATGAAATATATGATTCTGTGTTTTCCCCTGCTACTTGTTCTGATGCCAGTTGTGGCTGTTCGATGAGTTTGAGAACACCTGGGTTTGGATATGAATATTACTTGCCTTATTTAATAAGAATGAATCATGTATATGAAAAAACCGTACCACACTATAATGATACGGATGTTTTTTGTGCCTTGGTAAAATACTCTAACTTCTTTAAAGACCCTCAGTTTTATATTGATCAAGCATTTGATAAAAGAAAGGCTATGTCACCTGCAGCTAAAAGAAATCCAGCCGATGTTCCAGCCATTCGCAACAATGCATTGTTCAATTGGTAATTTTGTGGGGCATTTTATTTTAATGCCCCTGATAATAATTCTTAAACGCCCTCAAAGTAGTATTGATTGAATTTGATGATTTCATCCTGAGCCCATTTGTTCAGTTCTTCCAATCTTTTTTGTAGCGGAATCAATTCATTTCTGACGAAAACTTTACTTGCCTTCTCCACATCCCCAAACCCCCCAACATTGCTAGGCATGACCCCCATCATCTGCGGCGGAACGCGATGCGCTGCCATCATGTCATCACGGCTCACGTTCTTGATGTTCAGAAACTCATCCTTCGCCGCCACTTCTGAGAGTGGGATGATCTGAATACCATCCTTTTTGCCATTCGGTGAGTACATAAACAGATTGCGGAAGTTGCCTGGCCCTTTGGCGCTTTTCATGGCTTGGCGGATGTTGTTCACGTCTTCCTGGTTTTGCGCGGCGTCGGTCATGTACATGATAAAACCCGCGTGGCTGCCGTTGATGTAATACTTCCGGCGGAACAGCGTAGCGGACTCATTCAGCAGAGCGGAGGGAATGGCGGACAGGTATTCCGGCAGGCCGTAAATTTCCTGGTTCAGGTCCGGCTCCATCAGATGGAAGATGCTGCCTTTGGTGAACTCGTAGGGCTGCGTGGTCATGCCGTATTGCACAAACCAGTAGGTGTCGAGATCGATCCCGCGGCGGGTGTATTTCGCCAGCGATGGCTCAAGCGATAGAATGCCGCCAAGCCGGTTCGTCCGTTTCTCCAGATAGGCGTTACCGAACACCAGATAATCCTGCACAAAGCGGCTGAATGCCTGCTGGCTCAAAAGCGGGTGCGGGATAAACGTGTTGGTAAGGATGTTGCGCTTAACGGCAATCGGTGAGCTGTGATGCACGGCGGCGCGATAAGTGCGGGCCAGGCCGTCAAAGCTCACGGGCGGCTCATACCATCTGTCCATCTGCACGCATTCCACGTAGTCCAGCAGTTCGCGGCGGTCCAGTACCGGGATCGGGTCGCCAAAGCTGAACGCTTCGGCGTGAGTTGTGTTCTTCTGCTGTGCGGCTTCCTGCACTGGCGCACTGGTCAAGGCGTCGTGTTCACTCATCAAAAAATCTCCACAATATTGCTGGTATTGGCGGCCTCGCCCTGCAGCGGTTCGTTAAACAGCGCGTGCATCGTTGCCCAGGCCAAATCTGCGTGGCTGGCTTCTTCGCTGCGGCTGGCTTCGTAGGTTGGGCGGTTGCCGCTGGCGGTAGTGGCCCGGCGGATTGCCATAAATGACTGCGCAATGTCGGTGTGCCCGGCGTCAAACTCCAGGCGGCGGTGACTGATAATGTCGTATGCCTTGAGCACCAGGGCGTTTTTGACGTTGGGGTTGTAGACAAACTCCCGCACGGCAGGGAAGAACGCTTTGACGTTCTCATAAACGCCGTGGCCGACGCCCGTGGAGTCGATGCCGATATAGGTCACGTTGTACTGCTGCGTGAGCTGTTTGATGGCGTCGGCCTGGGCGCGGAAGTCCATGCCGCGCCACTGATGGCGCTCCAGAATACGGAACTTACCGCCCGGCACCGTTGGCGGGGCCATGACCACACATCCGGCGCTGTCTCCGTTCTGCGTACCCTTCGCCGGGTCATAGCCGATCCACACTTCGCGCCAGCCAAACGGACGCAGGGCCAGAGCCTGAAAATCGGCCCACACTTCCCAGCTGTCCACCATGCACGCCTGCAACTCACTGAGCGGGAACACCGACGCGAGATCGTCGATAAATTCACACATCAGCAGGTTCTGGTATTCGTCCGGGCTGTACTCCATGCGCAGCTGATCGAGGTCGAACAGGTTACAGCCGCCGCGCACCGCGTCCTCCACGGTGACAATCTGGCGGTATTGTCCGTCCGGGCAGAGCAGGCCGTGGGCCAGGCTGCCGTGGGTCAGGTCAATGTCCACCTTGTCGGCTTTGCTGCGGCCCCGGTTGAACAGCGCACCGGACCAGAACGGATAGGCGCTGTGCGTCAGGCTCGACGGGGTGGAAAAGTAGGTTTGCCGCCAGCGCTTATGGATAGCCATGCCGGATGCCACTTTGCGCAGCTCCTGGAATTTCGGTATCCAGAAATACTCATCAAGATACAGGTTGCCGTGGTAGCTCTGCGCAGTACGGGCGTTGGTGCCGAGGAAGTACAAAGCTGCGCCATTGGGCAGCACCATGGGATCGCCTTTCAGCTCAACATCCACCTCTTTTGCAAAGTCGATGATGTACTGCTTAAAAACGTGCGCCTGCGCCTTACTGGCAGAAAGGAAAATCTGGTTGCGCCCGGTCAGCAGGGCGTCAATCAATGCTTCACGGGCAAAATAAAACGTTGCGCCAATCTGGCGCGACTTGAGCAGATTGCGGATGCGGTTTGTTTTCCCGGCTTCAAACCAGTGATGCTGATAGTCGAACATAGAGGCGTGAAAGACTTCTTCCAGCTTTTCGATCTGTTCGTCGGTGAAAACGTTCTTTTCCGGCTGCCTGCGCGGACCTTTGTTACGGTTGGCTACTTTCGGGTTTAAATCAGCTTCGTTCCCGCCGTCGTTAAATTTGCCGATCCGGGCGTGGCGCTCTGACTGGCGCGCCAGCAGGTCAATTTCCTTGAAATCTTTCCCTTCTTTCTGCTCCTTCATGATGAGCTGGCAGTAACGTGCGGCGGTGGTGAGCTGCATCTGATCCAGCGGCCCATAGTCGCCCCACTTGTCTCGTTTTTTCCAGCTGTGAACGGTTGCAACTTTTTCGCCCAGCATTTCAGCAATACGGGCTACGCGGTATCCCTGAAAGTACAGCAGCATGGCCTGCCGACGGGGATCGAGGTCTGCGGGGGTCAGTGTCGTGTTCATGGCCCAAACATACGGCCTTGGATGGCGGCTTTCCCCGGCTGCGGTTTGTGTGGTTTACCGTACAAATACAGCGCGTTGTCTCACTCCCCCCATCACCGCAAACATAAGGCTCCAGTAAGTCATTTCTAACGGAGCACGGCTCATGACAGTGAAAGCAAAGCGTTTCCGTATCGGGGTGGAAGGTGCCACTACTGACGGGCGCGAGATCCAGCGTGAATGGCTGGTACAGATGGCTGCCAGCTACAACCCGACGGTCTATACCGCGCTGATTAACCTTGAGCACATCAAGTCTTATTCCCCGGACAGTGCCTTCAACCGTTACGGCAAAGTGACGGCGCTGGTTGCGGAAGAAATCCAGGACGGTCCGCTGGCGGGCAAGATGGCACTTTACGCCGATGTTGAACCGACAGACTCCCTGGTGGCACTGGTGAAAAAAGGCCAGAAGCTGTTTACCTCCATGGAGGTCAGCCCGAAGTTTGCCGACACCGGCAAGGCCTATCTTGTGGGGCTGGCGGCAACAGACGATCCGGCGAGTCTCGGCACCGAAATGCTGGCATTCAGCGCCAGTGCCGCACATAACCCGCTGGCAAACCGTAAGCAGAATCCTGAAAACCTTTTTACCGCTGCCGAAGAAATGCAGATCGAACTGGAAGAAGCCCAGGACGAAAAGCCGTCCCTCTTTGCCCGCGTCACCGCGCTGTTCACCAAAAAAGAACAGACCGACGATGCGCGCTTCTCTGATGTGCATAAAGCCGTGGAGCTGGTCGCTACTGAGCAGCAGCTCCTGAGCGAGCGCACTGACAAATCCCTGTCCGATCAGGACCAGCGCCTTTCTGAGCTGGAGTCCTCCCTGCAGGAACAGCAGACCGCCTTTGCCGAGTTACAGCAGCAGCTGAGCCGTGAAGACAGCCGCAAGGATTACCGCCAGCGCGCGCCGGGTGGTGACGCACCGGCAGGCACCCTGACCAATTGCTGATGGAGCATAAAACCCGATGAAAAAGAAAACCCGCTTTGCCTTTAACGCTTACCTGCAGCAACTGGCGCGCCTGAACGGTGTGGAGGTTGAAGAACTCTCCAGCAAGTTCACCGTGGAGCCGTCCGTGCAGCAGACGCTGGAAGACCAGATCCAGCAGTCCGCCGCTTTTCTGACGCTGATTAACATCACGCCGGTCACTGAGCAGTCAGGGCAGTTGCTGGGGCTGGGCGTGGGCAGCACCATTGCCGGAACCACCGATACCACCACCAAAGAGCGCGAGCCTACCGATCCGACGCTGATGGAAGACGTGGAATACAAATGCGAACAGACCAACTTTGATACGGTGCTGACCTACGCAAAACTGGACCTGTGGGCCAAGTTCCAGGGCTTCCAGGTGCGTATCCGCAACGCCATCGTCAAGCGTCAGGCGCTGGACCGCATCATGATCGGCTTCAACGGCGTGAAGCGTGCCAAAACGTCCAACCGTGCTGAAAACCCGCTGCTGCAGGACGTTAATAAAGGCTGGCTGCAGAAAATCCGCGAAGACGCGCCGGATCATGTCATGGGTAGCAAAACCGCAGAAGACGGCACCACTACGGCGGAGCCGGTAAAAGTAGGTCCGGGAGGTAAGTATCTAAATCTTGACGCGGTGGTGATGGATACCGTCAATGAGCTGATCGATGTGGAGTATCAGGATGATGACGAGCTGGTTGTCGTCTGCGGTCGTGAACTGCTGTCCGACAAGTATTTCCCGCTGGTCAACAAAGAGCAGGACAACAGCGAGAAAATCGCCGCCGATCTGATCATCAGCCAGAAACGCATGGGCGGCCTGCAGGCTGTGCGCGCGCCTTTCTTCCCGGCGAATGCCCTGCTGATCACCCGTCTGGATAACCTGTCGATCTACTGGCAGGAAGACACCCGCCGCCGTTCTGTTATCGATAACCCGAAACGTGACCGGATTGAAAACTTTGAATCCGTCAACGAGGCGTATGTGGTCGAGGACTACCGCTGCGCGGCGCTGGTTGAAAACATCGAGATCGGTGATTTCACCCTGCTTGCAGCAGAAACAGGAAACGGAGAGTAACGCATGAGCCTGAGTCCCGCACGGCAACACCGCCTGCGCATTCAGGCCGAACAGGCCGCCCGTGAGGGCGGCAGTGTTCGCCATGCGTCGGGTTATGACCTGATGCTGCTGCAGCTGACAGAAGATCGCCGCCGGCTTAAAGGTATCCAGTCCACGGTGAAAAAGGCGGAAATCAAGGTGGAGCTGCTGCCGAAATATTCCGCCTGGGCGGAGGGCGTGCTGGCAGCCGGAGGTGCGCAGCAGGATGATGTGCTGATGTACGTGATGCTGTGGCGTATCGACGCCGGTGATTATGCCGGTGCGCTCGAAATCGGGCGCTATGCGCTGCGCCATGGCTGGGTGATGCCGCTGGGCAACCGTAACGTACAGACCGTGCTGGCAGAAGAAATGGCAGATGCGGCGCAAAGCGCTCTGCTTGCCGCTGCCGGTTTTGATGCCGATCTGCTTCTGCAGACGCTGGACCTGACCACCGATCTGGATATGCCGGACCAGTCGCGGGCGCGCCTGCATAAAGCCATCGGCGCTGTACTGAGCGAAAGCAACCCGGCGTCTGCCCTGAATCACCTTACCCATGCGCTGCAGCTTGATCCCCGCTGCGGTGTGAAAAAAGAAAAGCAGCAGCTGGAGCGCAGACTGCGCAATGACAGCCGCTAACGAACGTGCCCCGCGCACGGGCGGCACGGGATGGCGAAAGGCACTGCCGCATCAAAATTCCGTCCACCGCCCACTTATTCAGGAGAAAGCCGCATGAAGTTTGTTGCGCCCGAACAGGCACCGGAACAGGCGGAGGTCATCAAAAATACGCCGTTCTGGCCTGATGTGGACCTGTCGGAATTTCGCAGTGTGATGCGCACTGACGGCACGGTGACGCAGCCGCGTTTAAAGCAGGTTGTGCTGACGGCTATTTCTGAGGTTAACGCTGAGCTGTTCGACTTCCGCAACCGTCAGCAGATGCTGGGCTGGCGGACACTCGCTGAGGTTCCTGCAGACATGCTGGACGGTAAAAGCGAGCGTATCCGGCACTACCACAACGCCGTTTTTTGCTGGACGCGTGCCGTACTCAATGAGCGTTATCAGGACTATGACGCCACGGCGGCAGGTGTGAAACGGGGGGAGGAGCTGGCGGAGGCCAGCGGTGATCTGTGGCGTGATGCCCGCTGGGCCATCAGCCGGGTGCAGGATGCACCGCACTGTACGGTGGAGCTTATCTGATGAAAGTGCGTGCGCATCAGTATGACACGGTGGACGCGCTTTGCTGGCGTCATTACGGGCGCACGCAGGGGGTCACTGAGCAGGTTCTGCAGGCGAATCCGGGGCTGGCTGAGTACGGCCCATTTTTACCGCACGGGCTGCAGGTGGAGCTGCCGGACATTACGGCGTCAACCACGGCGCAGACCGTCCAGCTATGGGACTGAATTATGACGCTTGAACGAATCAGCGCCTTTATCACTTACTGCATCGCCGTGCTGCTGGCATGGCTGGGCGATCTGTCGCTCAAGGATGCCTCAACGGTTGGCGGCGTGCTGATTGGTGTGCTGATGCTGGCTATCAACTGGTACTACAAACACCAGTCTTTCAGGTTGCTGCGCGATGGCAAAATCTCACGGGGGGAATATGAATCCTTCAATCGTTAAGCGCTGCCTTGTCGGGGCAGTGCTGGCTATCGCCGCCACGCTGCCCGGTTTTCAGTCGCTCAAAACCTCCGTTGAAGGGTTGAAACTGATTGCCGATTACGAGGGATGCCGTCTGCAGCCGTATCAGTGCAGCGCAGGTGTCTGGACTGATGGGATCGGCAATACATCCGGGGTGGTGCCGGGGAAAAACATCACGGAACGGCAGGCGGCGCAGGGGTTAATAAACAATGTGCTGCTGACTGAAAAAAGGCTGGATGCCTGCCTGACGGTTAAGCCCCCGCAACATGTCTACGATGCGCTGGTGAGTATAGGTTTCAATGTGGGGTCCGGCGCGATCTGCAGGTCAACCATGGTGTCATATATCAATCGTCAGCAGTGGTGGCAGGCATGTAACCAGCTACCGCGCTGGATTTACGTTAACGGTGTGAAAAATAAAGGTCTGGAGAACCGCCGCACGCGGGAACTGGCCTGGTGCTTAAAAGGAACTGGGGCATGACGCGCTTGTTGGCGGTCGTGCTGGCGCTGGCTATTGCGGCGCTGGGCTGGCAGTCGTGGCGGCTTAACAATGCCAGTCACACCATCGAGACGCAGGGACGTGAGCTGGAAACGAAAGGGCAGGAGCTGGCGAAGAAGAACAGTCAGTTGATCGGCCTGTCCATTCTGACTGAAACCAACAGCCGGGAGCTGACGCGGCTTTATGCGGCAGCGGAACAGACTACCGCACTGCTGCGAAGCCGCCAGCGCCGGATCGAGGAACTGAAACGTGAAAACGAGGATTTACGCCGCTGGGCTGACGCTCCTTTGCCTGCTGACATTATCAGGCTGCGCGAACGTCCGGCCCTTGCCGGAGGTGCAGCTTACCGTGAATGGCTGTCCCAGAGTGACGCAGTGCCGCCTGGAAAGGTCAGCGCCGCGCAGTAACGGTGATCTGAATGCTGCGCTGGATGAAACAGAGGCCGCCTGGGCGGTCTGTGCTGACAAAGTCGACACGATAGTTGCGTGTCAGGAGCGAAACCGTGAACAAACAGCAGTCCTTACGCAGCGCCCTGAATAAAGCGGTGGCGTATGTCCGCAACAACCCGGATAAACTGCACCTTTTCGTTGATAACGGCTCACTGGTGGCAACCGGTGCCAGCTCTATGTCATGGGAATACCGCTACACCCTGAACGTGGTGATCGAGGATTTCAGCGGCGACCAGAACCTGCTGATGGCTCCCGTGTTGCTGTGGCTCAGAGAAAACCAGCCGGACGCCATCAACAACCCGGAGCTGCGCGAAAAACTGATCACCTTTGAAGTGGATATTCTGCGCAATGATGTATGCGATATCAGTCTGAATCTGCAACTGACGGAGCGTGTAGCTGTCAGCACTGACGGTAATGTGTCGAGCGTTGAAGCGGTGCCTGAACCCGACGAACACGAAGAAATCTGGATGGTGAAACGTGGATAATCTGCATAAAGTGGATGAGTGGCTGACAGCGCTGTTGACGAATCTGGAGCCGGCCGCACGTCAGCGTATGATGCGTGAACTGGCGCAGGATCTGCGCCGGAATCAGCAAAACAATATCCGGCTGCATCGAAATCCTGACGGCAGCGGGTATGAGCCGCGAAAAATTACGGCCCGAACCAAAAAGGGGCGCATCAAGCGGCAGATGTTCGCCAAACTGCGTACCACGAAGTATCTGAAAACCGCAACCACCGCTGACTTTGCCAGCGTTGAGTTTGCCGGTAAAGTTCAGCGGATTGCCCGGGTACATCATTACGGCTTACGGGATCGTGTAAGCCGTAATGGGCCGCAGGTGCGATATCCTGAGCGTAAATTATTGGGATATGGTGATGCGACGTATAAAATTGTTATAAATGCTTTGATATCAAAATTTTCCTTATAAATAATATGTGTCTTTTAATCTCTGGAGTGTGAGGGCTTAGATATTCCAAAGTCCTCACATATCCATCTTACATCAGTTGCCACTAGATTAATCGCTTGGAAAAATTAGCGAGGCGAAGTATTCGTCTTCTAAGATTTGACTTGTGGCAACTGACGAAAACGGAGATTCACTCTCTGTTAATTTTTTTATTCGCAATAATATTGTTGGTCTTTCTATTTCAAGCGTGTCTTTTTTTAAGTAGTTAATCATATGTATTGTAAGATCTATCATTTCATCAAAGACTTTCTTACGCAAAAAACTTCCGGTTACTTCTTTATTTATTGTGTGTTCGCTATTGTATATTTTATCGAGAAGAGACGCTGTATTTAAAACAACATCATCCTGTGTATTAGGTTCAATTAGCATTTTTTTTGCATAGGGTGAACAAGGAGGAAGTATTTTTATTTTTTTGCTCACATCTTGCGTTGTATCGCAACAATCCAAAAGTGTTGCACGATCTGCTAATTTAATGTTGTTACATCTACTGCAAACTAAATATAAATTATTCCAGTCAAATTTTAAATGGAGGTCGCCCTCATGAGGTATGAAATGTTCGATATTTATATCATGTGGTTCTTTTGTTTCACATAGGTAACATTTTTTATGAAAGCATACTTTGAGAGCATTCAATACATCCTCGCCCTTATAGTCCTTCCTTAATGTTAAGGAATGAGGTATTTCTGTAGGCCGTATTACATTAAACATTGCTCACCCCCTTTTAGCTACTTCTAATTCTGCTTGTAATAGATAATATTGTGACTCACTGTCTAATTTATTCTCCATAGGTTTTATTTGTTGTATTAGTGAGTTAACAGCGCTTAAGTTGAAGTTTTTATCACGGATTAGTGATGCTAATTTTTTAATTTTTTCTTCTAGGACTAATGATACTGGTAATACGTCAAACACGCCCTCAAGCACCGACTCATATGAGAAAAGCGATACGTCGCTTACATACTCAAGTTTTGATAAATCATATATCACAGTATCATCAACAGACATAATTACAAATGGTGAGTGTGTTGTAATGATGAACTGAACTGACGGGAAACTTTCCTTTAAAAAATTGAATATTTTTTTCTGAATGGAGACATGAAGATGAGCATCTATTTCATCTATGAAAACAATACCTCTTAAATCTTCGGGTTTAGTATTTTGGAATTGAACTTTCATTACTAAGTCTGCATATATAGACATGATTGCAGATTGCCCTGAGGACAGGGACTGAAGTGTGAATTTCTCTTTCTCAGGTTGCTGGATGTAAAACCTCTGTTCTTGTAGGTTAAAAACTAATTTTAATTTATTATCCTCAAATAAGCTTTGCAAGTCCTCTTGGATTTTATCGAACCAAATTTTTATTTTATGGGCAGCATCATGATTGTTTTCTATCGCAATCAAATGACTTTGATATGTTTTGTTACTGACAAGGAAATTTTCGAATTGCTCACCAGCGTTGCTGTCAAAACTTTTATTAAACTCATCATCTTTTAATGTGCCAAGTGATAGAACAGCGTCAGGTTTTTGAATGGCTGATTTTCTATCTGCAGTGTAATATCTAAGGAGTGGTTTGATGGTTTTCGATAAAATTATCTTGCTGGGTCTGTCTTTTGTATTTATTTGTATGTTTTCAATGTCTCGGATGTGGCCTTTGTATGTTTCTATTAAACCTAAGACGTACTTTTGTGCGTCGCTTCCTTTAGGGTGTAAAGGTAATTGGTTACGATATTCAGATATTCTATTTAAATGGTATTTTTTGGATGTGTGATCCGGGTTGTCTAAGGATAAGGATAGCTGTTTATATATGTTTTCAAGGATTCTGGTTTTTCCAGAACCATTTCCTCCAGTAATTATTAAATTTTTTCCGTAAAGTTCGATATAAAATTTTTTTTCAGTAAAAGGTATTTTACCATAAAGTTCGCTAATTGTTTTTTCCACTTTTGTACCTCGATGCTTTTTATGGTTATTGTTTCAGGAGTAGCACATTCTATACCAGATGCATGAAGGTTTGGGAAACTTAATAATGCATTTTATGAACACACAACTCACAGAAATCATGCGCCTTATCACCAACCTGATCCGCACCGGAACTGTATCCGAAGTGGACCGGGAGAACTGGCTGTGCCGGGTGAAAGTGGGCGACCTTGAAACCAACTGGATTAACTGGCTGACGCTGCGTGCCGGTGGTGCCCGTACATGGTGGTGTCCGTCGCCGGATGAGCAGGTGGTAGTGCTGAGTATGGGCGGCAATCTGGAAACCGCTTTTGTGCTGCCCGCCATCTACTCCAATCAGTTTCCGCCGCCGTCGGATTCCGTGGACGGCTGCGTGACGGAGTACCCGGACGGGGGCTGGTTTGAGTATGAACCTGCCACTGGACGGTGGCATGTCCGGGGTATCAAATCCATGGTGATCGAAGCGGTGGACAATATCACCCTCAAAACCGGTGAGTTTGTGGTGGAGGCTGACACCACGCGCATTAACAGCGAGGTGGTGATTAATGGTGGCGTCACTCAGGGCGGTGGCGCGATGAGTTCCAACGGGATCGTAGTTGATGACCATGAGCATACTGGTGTTCTGAAAGGCGGCGCTAACACGGGAGGTCCGGTATGACATTGTATATCGGTATGAGCAGGAATGACGGGCAGGCCATTGCAGATACAGACCATCTGCGCCAGTCGGTGCGGGATATTCTGCTGACGCCGCAGGGCAGTCGTCTTGCTCGCCGGGAATATGGCTCCCTACTCTCTGCCCTGATTGATCAACCGCAGAACCCGGCGCTGCGCCTGCAGATTATGTCTGCGGTCTATGTGGCGCTGAACCGTTGGGAACCGCGCCTAACGCTGGACTCCATCACCATCAACGGCAATTTTGACGGCTGTATGGTGGTTGAGCTTACCGGGCACAGCAATAACGGCGCGCCAGTTTCCCTTTCCGTATCAACAGGAGCAGACAATGGCAGTCATTGATCTTTCCCAACTACCGCCGCCGCAGATTGTGGACGTGCCGGGCTTTGAGGCATTGCTGGCAGAACGCAAGGCCGCCTTTGTGGCCCTTCATCCGGCTGATGAACAGGAGGCCGTTATGCGCACGTTAGCGCTGGAGTCAGAACCTGTCACCAAACTGCTGCAGGAAAATACTTACCGAGAAATCCTGCTGCGCCAGCGTATTAATGAGGCTGCACAGGCGGTCATGGTGGCCTATTCCATGGGAAATGACCTTGAACAACTGGCAGGTAACTGCAACGTGAAGCGCCTGACGGTAGTTCCTGCCGATAATGACGCGGTGCCGCCGGTCGCCGCAGTGATGGAAAGTGATGAAGCATTACGCCAGCGCATTCCAGCAGCATTTGAGGGGCTGTCCGTTGCAGGGCCGACGGGAGCCTATGAGTTCCACGCCAGAAGCGCCGACGGGCGGGTGGCTGATGCCAGCGCAACCAGTCCGGCACCGGCTGAGGTGGTGCTTACCGTGCTGAGCCGCGAGGGTGACGGTACGGCAGGGGCTGACCTGCTGGCGGTGGTTGAGCAGGCGCTTAACAGTGAAAAGGTTCGCCCGGTGGCAGACCGCCTGACGGTGCGCAGCGCTGAAATTATTCCGTACAGCGTGGATGCGACGATCTTCCTTTATCCGGGGCCGGAGGCTGAGCCGGTGATGGCAGAAGCAAAAGCCAGCCTGCAGAAGTATATCGCCAGTCAGACGCGGCTGGGACGTGATATCCGCCGCAGCGCCATTTATGCCGCGTTGCACGTAGAGGGCGTCCAGCGTGTGGAGCTGGCGTCCCCTCTGGAGGATATGGTGCTGGATAAGACGCAGGCGGCATCCTGTACCGAATGGAGCGTTATCAACGGGGGCACGGATGAATAGTCTGCTGCCGCCGGGTTCGTCGCCGCTTGAGCGTCGACTGGCGCAGACCTGCAGTGGGATTTCCGATCTGCAGGTATCGCTGCGTGATTTGTGGAACCCGGCAACCTGCCCGATCAAATTCCTGCCTTATCTGGCCTGGGCGTTTTCTGTTGACCGCTGGGATGAGAGCTGGACAGAAAGCGTCAAGCGCCGCGTTGTGCAGGACGCTTTTTATATCCATCAGCACAAGGGGACAACCAGCGCCGTGCGGCGCGTGGTGGAGCCGTTCGGCTTCCTGATCCGCATCATTGAGTGGTGGCAGACCGGTGAAACGCCGGGGACGTTCCGTCTGGATATTGGCGTGCAGGACCTGGGCATAACAGAAGAAACCTATCTGGAGCTGGAGCGCCTGATCGGTGACGCAAAACCATGCAGCCGTCATCTGGTTGGTATGTCCATCAACCTGCAGACAGGCGGCCCGTATTTTGTGGGTGCAGCCACCTACACCGGCGAAGAAATCACGATCTACCCGTATATCAACGAAACCATTATTTCCGGCGGCACCGCTTATGAGGGCGGGGCGGTCCATGTTATTGACACGATGAGAGTGAACCCATGAGCGCAAAATTTTACACCCTGCTGACGGATATCGGCGCGGCGAAACTGGCAAGCGCCGCCGCGCTCGGTGTCCCGTTGAAAATTACCCATATGGCGGTGGGCAGCGGTGGCGGTGCGCTGCCCACACCCAACGCGCAACAGACCGCATTAGTTACTGAGGAGCGCCGCGCAGCGCTGAATATGCTGTATATCGACCCGCAGAACAGCAGCCAGATTATTGCAGAGCAGGTGATCCCGGAAAATGAGGGCGGGTGGTGGATCCGTGAAGTCGGCCTGTTTGATGAAACCGGCGCGCTGATTGCTGTGGGAAACTGCCCGGAGAGCTACAAGCCGAAACTGGCGGAGGGCAGCGGACGCACGCAGACCGTGCGTATGGTACTGATTACCAGCAGCACCGATAACATCACCCTGAAAATTGACCCTGCTGTGGTTCTGGCAACCCGCAAATATGTGGATGATAAGGTGCTGGAGCTTAAGGTATATGTGGATGACCTGATGGCAAAGCATCTTGCTGCTGTTGATCCCCATTCGCAGTATGCGCCAAAAGACAGTCCGACGCTGACAGGCATGCCTAAAACGCCAACGCCACCGGCAGGAAACAACAGTACCCTGATTGCCAGCACCGCCTTTGTACAGGCTGCTATTATTGCCCTGATTGGTGGCGCCCCGGCAACGCTGGATACGCTGAAAGAAATTGCAGCAGCTATCAATAATGATCCGAATTTCAGTACCACCATTAACAATGCGCTGGCACTGAAAGCACCGCTGGCAAGTCCGGCCCTGACCGGAACGCCAACGGCTCCCACTGCTGTTCAGTCAACGAATAATACGCAGATTGCCACTACCGCGTTTGTGAAATCTGCTGCTGCGGGGCTGGTTGGTTCGTCGCCGGAGGCGCTGGACACACTGAATGAACTGGCGGCTGCGCTGGGGAATGATCCTAACTTTGCGACAACAGTGATGAACGCGCTGGCGGGGAAACAGCCACTTGATGCCACGCTGACGAATCTCAGCGGGAAAAGTGTTTCGGCCCTTCTACAATACCTTGGTTTGAAAGAAGCCGCAAAACGGGACGTGGGCACTGGCGCGAACCAGATACCGGATATGTCAGCGTTTGATGCTCAGTTAGCCCTAAGTGGCTACGCAAAAGAGCCTTCTCGTTTAATCCGGCAATGGGTTGGAGGCAATACAGGCGGAATGGTAGCAGGTGAGACAAAAGTGATTGAACTTCCTTTCCCGTTCCCCTCTGGCATTCTTGCAGTAGTGCCTTATACGGGCGCACTGGCTCCCGGTTTTACTGCTAGCGTGGGGATTAAATGGAGCGGGAAAAACCAGATCACGCTTTATAACTCATCAATGACAACAGCAATTGCCGATTATGGATTTATCGCATACGGGAAATAAAACTATGGATAAAACATTTAATTACGCTTATAGCCCGAAAAGTAATCTATTTTATCCTGTTGCTTTGCGGGCGGATTATGAAAAGGCGTCATCATGGCCTGCCGAACCTCTCGGAGTAAGTGACGAAATATATTTTGAATATTCAGGAATACCGCCAGAGGGGAAAATAAGACGCTCCGATACTAACGGGATGCCCTGCTGGATTGATGCGCCATCAAAGAGCAAAGAGGAACTTATCGCTGAGGCGGAAAAAGTCAGGCAGGTTCTTATTGCTCAGGCCAATGACTATATGAACAGTAAGCAGTGGCCCGGCAAAGCGGCGATCGGCAGGCTGAGGGGTAACGAACTGGCGCAGTACAACTTGTGGCTGGATTATCTTGATATACTGGATGCAATAACTATATCTGGTGTGGAAGCTATCAGTTGGCCTGTGCCTCCGGAATATTAATACATCCCCCGCATCTGCGGGGGGAGGGTATAAGTTCTGCTGCTGTGTTTTCAATGCGGAAAGTAAATGGGGGTTCAACAGTATATCTATATTCGTTGAATCGGATTTTCTCATTTATAGGGGCTTTTAATATCGAGGATGTTATTTGTTTCCTCCGCAAAGTGAATGAAAGTTGAGGCCACTAAACATTTCTCAGTTTTAGATCTATGCTCCTTAAATATCCCTACGACACGAAGTGTCAACGCTTCAGTATGAATATTCTGCATTATTTGTAACACCGGTGCACCACTCATTCCTTCCAGTAATGGCACTGATGAGAAAGTGCTGGCAGGTTCTGTCCTCACAGGCGTTCCTTTCCCCTGCCTTGAATCGAATGGGAAATGAAGTTCTTCATTTAGAGTGTTGTATTCAAAATGATGGTGCACGAAATTAAATCGCTGCAAGACTTTGCCTGGTCTGTCTTTATGGATTTTGTTTTTCGATGAGGGAAAACCAGAAATTATCATGGAAGATGTGGGGATGAGATCAGTTCGGGGGCTATCGGTGAAAAATATAAAACCTTTTTCAGAGGTAAGCATTTCCTTTGGGAGTTCAATGAAGGCATAGTCTTGTTCGGAATTGAAAAAAACAGAAACTTTCTCAAAAGGATATACTTTATCTTCAACTCTAAAATATCGGCTATCAAGGTCTTTTAAATCATCAATGACGTGACTTGCTGTAACTATAAAAGGATTGCCACCTAATAGCATCAGAAAGCCACTGCCCATTGTAAGTGTTTCTTTTCTGCTATTTGGTTTTGGCGCATGGAATGAGACAAAAGCTCTTTCCCATTTTTCTGTAAGTTGTGATGCAAGGTTATCATCTATACCGTAAGGGTATAATTCTAATATAGATGGATAAGGATAATTGAAGGAAGGGATTAGCATGTAGGCTCCTGTATGTAAATGTGATTAACACTTACCTGAGTCTGATTGTACCGTCAATGGCACAATGTCAACTGGATGATGTAAAGCATCAATAAGGCCAATGTATCTCAGTAATATAACTGGAGATATCTTTATGGCTCAGGATTACCACCACGGGGTGCGCGTTGTTGAAGTCAACGAAGGCACCCGATCTATCACCACGGTGAGCACCGCTATCGTGGGCATGGTCTGCACCGGCGATGATGCTGATGCGTCCGTATTCCCTCTCAATAAGCCGGTTCTGCTGACGGATGTGCTGGAGGCCAGCGGTAAAGCAGGCGAGTCCGGCACGCTGGCCCGTTCGCTGGATGCGATGGCCGACCAGTCAAAGCCCGTGACGGTTGTTGTGCGCGTGGCGCAGGGCGAAACCGAAGCGGAAACCACCTCCAATATTATCGGTGGCGTCACGTCCGACGGTAAAAAAACGGGGATGAAAGCGCTGCTTTCTGCGCAGTCGCAGCTGAAAGTTAAGCCGCGCATTCTCGGTGTGCCGGGGCACGACACGCAGGCGGTAGCCACTGAGCTGATGAGTGTGGCGCAGAGCCTGCGCGGGTTTGCCTACCTGTCTGCCTATGGCTGTAAGACGGTGGAGGAGGCCATTGCATACCGGGACAATTTTAGCCAGCGAGAGGGGATGCTGATCTGGCCTGATTTCATCAACTTTGACACTGTTCTGAAAGCCGATGCTACGGCTTACGCCTCCGCCCGTGCGCTCGGTCTGCGTGCCAAAATCGACGAGCAGACCGGCTGGCACAAAACCCTGTCCAACGTGGGTGTGAACGGTGTCACCGGTATTTCAGCCGATGTGTTCTGGGATCTGCAGGACCCGGCAACGGATGCGGGACTGCTGAACCAGAATGACGTCACCACGTTGATCTGCAAAGACGGCTTCCGCTTCTGGGGTTCCCGCTGCCTCAGTGACGATCCCTTGTTTGCGTTTGAGAACTACACCTGCACGGCGCAGGTGCTGGCTTACACGATTGCAGAGGGGCATATGTGGGCGGTGGATAAGCCACTGAATCCGTCACTGGCCCGCGACATTATCGAAGGTATTTGCGCCAAATTACGCAGCCTGGTGAATCAGGGATACCTCATCGGGGCTGACTGCTGGCTGGATGAGTCAGTGAACGATAAAGACTCCCTGAAAGCCGGGAAACTCACCATCGACTACGACTACACGCCTGTGCCGCCGCTTGAAAATCTGATGCTGCGCCAGCGCATCACCGCTCGCTACCTGGTCGATTTTGCCAGCCGTGTCAGTGCATAAGGGGGATACATGGCATTACCACGCAAGTTAAAACATTTGAACCTGTTCAACGACGGGAACAACTGGCAGGGGATCGTTGAGTCCCTGACCCTGCCGAAATTCACCCGCAAGTTTGAGAAGTATCGCGGCGGCGGTATGCCGGGCGCGGTGGATGTGGATATGGGGCTGGATGACGGTGCCCCTGACCGGCTGACCATCCGGGCGCGTAGCGCAGATTTCCGTGAAACCCTCAATACACGGCGCGAAAAATCATGGCATCAGACAACGGTGGGGGAGGTGGTAAAGGAAATCGCCGCCCGGCATAACCTCAAAATGGCGCTGGGTAAAGACCTGACGGATAAGGCGCTGGATCATCTGGACCAGACCAATGAAAGCGATGCAAGTTTTCTGATGAAACTGGCGAGACAGTATGGGGCGATTGCTTCCGTTAAGGACGGGAATCTGCTGTTTATCCGGCAGGGACAGGGAAGAACGGCAAGCGGTAAGCCGCTGCCGGTTATCACCATCACGCGCAAAGTCGGTGACGGTCATCGGTTCACCCTTGCTGATCGTGGTGCCTATACCGGTGTTATTGCCAGCTGGTTGCATACGCGTGAACCCAGGAAAAAAGAGACAACTAGTGTTAAGCGTCGTCAAAAGAAAACCACCACCCCCAAAGAGCCGGAAGCAAAACAGGGAGATTATCTGGTGGGAACGGATGAAAACGTGCTGGTTCTTAATCGTACCTATGCCAACCGGAGCAATGCAGAGCGCGCAGCAAAAATGCAGTGGGAACGTCTGCAGCGTGGGGTTGCTTCATTTTCCCTGCAGCTCGCTGAGGGGCGGGCTGATCTCTATACGGAAATGCCGGTGAAGGTGACGGGGTTTAAGCAGCCGATTGATGATGCAGAATGGACCATTACCACCCTGACGCATTCTGTCAGCCCGGATAATGGATTTACGACCAGCATGGAGCTTGAAGTGAAAATAGATGAGTTCGCAATAGAATGATTAGTTCCAAAATGCGAACAATGATGTATCATTATTGCGAACTGGTTAATAATGAGGGCTGATTATGATGAATTGTCCTATGTGCGGTCAGGCTGCACATACCCGCAGTAGCTTTCAGGTTTCCAACGAAACCAAAGAACGCTACAACCAGTGCACCAATATCGAGTGCGGGCATACCTTCGTGACGCATGAGACTTTTGTGCGCTCTGTGTGCCGCCCGCAAAAAATCAGCGCAGCACCACCGCATCCCAAAGGTATGCAGGAACAATTTGCTTACTGATTTTGACCCGCTGTTATGCCTGTTGCCGCCATGGGTAAAACGCTGCCGCCATTTTGTCGCCATCAGGCTTAAAGGTGGTGTGTAAGTGGCTGATTAGAAAGAGGATGAATTTCAGGCAACAAAAAACCCATCAACCTTGAACCAAAACGGCGGGGTTGATGGGCTCCACAAATTGGGGACATCAAAGAAAAGCAGTGGCAATAGTTATGACTGACGCCTTGAAGAAAAGTTCTGCTTACCTGCAAAAAATTTTTCAATTAAAGGAAAATTTCAGCGCTAACCAAGGCCAGGCCAGACAATGACGATGAGTGTCCCCGCTAATGTCAGCAGAACGTTGGCAATCGCGTAGGTCCCGGCATAGCCTAACGCAGGGATGTTGCTGCGTGCGGTGTCGCTGATGATTTCCATTGCCGGAGCACAGGTACGTGCGCCCATCATGGCACCAAACAGCAGGGCACGGTTCATGCGCAATACGTAAGCACCAAACAAGAAACAGATGACAACCGGAACCAGGCTGACTACCAGACCGGCAATCAACATTTGACCGCCGACGGCACCCAGGCCATTACCAATGCCACTGCCTGCGCTTAAACCGACGCCTGCCATGAATACCATCAGGCCAAACTCTTTCACCATATTCAGCGCACCCTGTGGGATATAGCCAAATGTGGGGTGGTTGGCTCGCAGGAAGCCCAGCATGATCCCAGCGAACAGCAGTCCAGCCGCATTCCCGATGCCGAAGCTGAAATTACTGAACTGGAAGGTGATCATCCCGATCATCAGACCGATGATAAAGAAGGCGCAGAAGGCCAGCAGATCGGTCACCTGACTGTGAATGGAAATGAAGCCGATACGATCGGCAATGGTTTTCACGCGACGAGCATCACCGCTGACCTGCAACACGTCGCCTTTATTGAGTACGACGTTGTCATCAATAGGCATTTCAATCTGGCTACGGATCACGCGGTTCAGGAAACAACCATGGTCGGTCAGTTTCAACTGGGCTAGGCGACGACCAACGGCATTGTGGTTTTTCACCACAATTTCTTCAGTGACGATGCGCATATCAAGCAGATCGCGATCGAACACCTCTTTACCGTTACGGAAGCTGGGATCGAGGCGAGCATGGGCGTCCGGATAACCCACCAGGGCTATCTCATCGCCCATTTGCAACACCGCATCACCATCCGGGTTGGCCAGAATGCCGTTGCGACGGATGCGTTCAATGTAACAACCGGTCTGGCGATAAATACCCAGTTCGCGCAGATTTTTGCCATCGGCCCATGCCACTAGCTCAGGGCCAACGCGATAGGCGCGGATCACCGGGAGGTACACTTTACGATTGGCGTCGGTGTCCAGACCTCGTTCACGCGCGATTTGTTGGGCGCTGGTTTGCAGATCCTGATGCTGCAGTTTCGGCAAATAGCGCGCACCAACAATCAGGCTGACCAGACCAATCAAATAGGTGAGGGCGTAACCCAGGCTCAGGTTATCGAGAGCACTTGAAAGTTGTGTCCCTGTCATTCCTGAATGGCGCAAGGTATCACCCGCGCCGACCAGCACCGGCGTTGAGGTCATCGAGCCAGCCAGCATACCCGCCGTCAGGCCGATGTCCCAGCCAAATAGCTTACCCAGCCCCAACGCGATCAGCATTGCGCTACCGACCATCACCAGGGCAAGCATTAGATAATTTTTCCCATCGCGAAAAAAAATCGAAAAAAAGTTGGGACCGGCTTCGACGCCGACGCAAAAAATAAACAGCATAAAGCCGAGATTTAATGCATCGGTGTTAATACTAAAGTGCTGCTGACCTAATAATAGGGAGACCACTAAAACGCCAATGGAATTACCGAGTTGGACTGAACCCAGACGTAATTTGCCCAGACACAGGCCCAGAGCCAGGACCACAAATAATAACAGGATGTAATTCCCATTTAACAAATCTGCGACGTTTATATTCACGGAGACTAACTTCTTGTTTACTAGTAAGCTATTGAAAGAAATGGCAATTTACGCTAATGTTTTTGCCAGAAATTAAGGGGCGATAGCATCGTACACAGCCCCGAATAATGCAGCATAACAATATATGCGGTTAGTTTAATCTCATTACGTATCAACGGCTATAAGAATCGTGTGGGTGTGTTTTTGGCATGGAATGCCGAGTTACTTTATCTGACTGGACGCCTGCGGGCGAAAAGAGTGTTCGATAGAGAATGTGTCAGGAGGAACGATTGAAACATAAGCAAAGTTGGGCGAGTGCGGTCTGCTGCTTTGTGCTCTTTATTGTGGTGTGTCTTTCATTAACGCTGAACGTGAAAGGGGCATTCAGAGCGGCAGGGCATCCTGAGGTCGGATTGTTGTTTTTTATCTTACCTGGTGCTGCAGCAAGCTTTTTTTCCCATCGTCGGGAAGTGCTCAAACCCCTGCTTGGTGCAATGTTGGCGGCGCCGTGCTGCCTGTTACTGATGCGGTTCGTTTTTATGCCGACGCGTTCATTGTGGCAAGAGCTGGCGTGGTTGTTTAGTGCGGTGTTTTGGTGCGCACTTGGCGCATTATGTTTTTTATTTATCAGTAGCTTATTCAATCAGCATCAGCGGCGGAAAAAGAACTGATGACGCCCTCAAGGTGAGGGCGTAGAAACCGCTATCAGGCGAACAGATTCATGTTCTCTTTTGCCCAAGCTTCAAAATCCGTGCAGCCGCCGATGTGTTTTTGATCGACAAAAATCTGCGGAACGGTTTCAACTGGCTTACCTACCGTCTTTTCCAGATCTGCTTTGGTAATTCCTTCAGCATGGATATCAATGTAGCGGAAGTTAAAATCTTCATGCTCACTGCTTAATTTTTCTGCTAATTCTTTTGCGCGCACGCAATACGGGCACCCTGGGCGACCAAAAATAACGGCAAACATCTCTTTCTCCTCGAACTTATCAGGCCGGATGGCAATACTGGTTATGATGCCGCGATTTGTGACGGATGGAAAGCAGGTTCAGCCTGTTGCTTTGATATCCTCAAGCTATATCTGTTAAACACGGCAAGCCGGAACGTTTTATAATGGAAGCCATTTCGCCGGGAGGCCGCGTATGCGCACAATTGGTGTATTACCCAAAAGCGTATTGATGCTGGAAATAATTGGGATGGTTTTGTTATCGCTGGCGCTGCTATCGCTTAACGATTACCTCACCTTGCCCGCACCGCTTAACAGCCCGTTAGCCTGCGTGGTGATGATATTTCTGGGCGTACTGCTGATGCTCCCTGCTGCGGTGGCGTTGATGTGGCGTGTTGCTCAACTGCTGGCACCGCAACTGATGTCTCGCACACCCGGTGATTCAACTGATTCAGACAGAGACAAAAGAGATGACTCCAACCATTGATTTACTCCGCAGCCACCGTTCCATTCGCCATTTTACTGATGATGCCATTTCGGATGCACAGCGTGAGGCGATTATTGCCGCCGCTCAGGGAACGTCAAGCTCCAGTTTTCTACAGTGCACGACGATCGTTCGCATAACGGATAAATCCTTGCGTGAATCACTGGCTACCTTATCTGGCGGTCAAAAGCATGTGGCACAGGCCGCTGAGTTCTGGGTGTTTTGCGCTGATTTTAACCGTCATTTGCAGATTTGCCCTGACGCGCAACTTGGGCTGGCGGAACAGCTGCTGCTGGGTGTGGTTGATACTGCAATGATGGCGCAAAATGCATTGACGGCGGCAGAGTCGCTGGGACTTGGCGGCGTGTTTATTGGCGGTTTGCGTAACAATATTGAGCCGATTACCGAACTGCTGAAGCTTCCGCAACATGTTCTGCCGCTCTTTGGATTGTGCCTCGGCTGGCCTGCGGATAACCCGGATATCAAGCCGCGCCTGCCCGCGTCGCTTGTGGTGCATGAAAACCAATACCAGCCACTCAACAGTGATGTGTTGGCGCAATATGATGAGCAGCTCGCGCAGTACTATCTGACCCGAGGCAGCAATACCCGCCGCGACACCTGGAGCGATCATATTCGCCGTACCATCATTAAAGAAAGTCGCCCCTTTATCCTGGAATATTTGCATAAACAGGGATGGGCTACGCGCTAAAGATTTTAACCCAGTGTATGATACGCCAGCTTTTACCAGGTCATTCAGAGAGGTGCAGGGTGAAAATTGCCATTTTGTCCCGGGACGGAACGCTCTATTCTTGTAAACGCCTGCGTGAAGCGGCGATGCAGCGCGGTCACCTGGTTGAAGTTATCGATCCCCTTTCTTGCTATATGAACATCAGCCCGGCGGCATCCTCTATTCATTACAAGGGCCGTCAGCTTCCCCATTTCGACGCGGTGATCCCGCGGATTGGTTCCGCGATTACCTTTTATGGGACCGCGGCGCTGCGCCAGTTTGAGATGCTGGGTAGCTATCCGTTGAATGAATCGGTAGCGATTACGCGAGCGCGCGATAAGCTGCGTTCGCTACAACTGCTGGCGCGTCAGGGAATTGATTTACCCATCACCGGAATTGCTCACTCTCCGGACGATACCAGCGACATGATTGACATGGTTGGCGGTGCGCCGTTGGTGGTGAAACTGGTTGAAGGCACCCAGGGTATTGGCGTGGTGCTGGCGGAAACGCGGCAGGCTGCAGAAAGCGTGGTAGATGCCTTTCGTGGGGTGAATGCCCATATCCTGGTTCAGGAATATATCAAAGAAGCGAAGGGTCGCGATATCCGCTGTTTCGTGGTGGGCGATGAAGTAGTGGCCGCCATTGAACGACGGGCTAAAGAGGGCGATTTTCGTTCTAATCTCCATCGTGGTGGGGTGGCGACTATTGCGAGTATCACGCCGCGCGAAAGAGAAATTGCGCTCAAAGCCGCCCGGACGATGGGCCTGGACGTTGCAGGCGTTGATATTCTGCGCGCTGATCGAGGGCCACTGGTCATGGAGGTCAACGCGTCTCCGGGGCTGGAAGGCGTGGAGAAAACCACCGGAATAGACATTGCCGCGAAAATGATCCAGTGGATCGAGCGCCATGCTACTCCTGAATTTTGTCTTAAAATCGGCGGCTAAGCGCAATATCGATTGCGATCGTGGTATGACACGCTCTTTTTGCGTAAGCTGTGCCGGTATTTTTTTCATCAATAGAGGTCGCACATTATTATGACATCACTGGTCGTTCCCACTCTGGATACGTTGCGTCAATGGCTCGACGACCTGGGCATGAGTTTTTTTGAATGCGATACCTGTCAGGCGCTGCACTTGCCACACATGCAGAATTTTGACGGCATCTTTGATGCAAAAGTTGATTTGGTCGATAACGTCATTCTGTTTTCTGCGATGGCGGAAGTCAGACCTTCTGCATTGCTGCCACTGGCAGCCGATCTGTCTGCGATCAATGCCAGTTCACTGACGGTGAAAGCGTTTCTGGATATGCAGGATGATAATCTGCCAAAGCTGGTGGTTTGCCAGTCTTTATCCGTTACGCCGGGCGTAACCTTTGAGCAGTTTGAATGTTTTGTTCGCCAGAGCGAAGAGCAAATATCGATGGTGATCCTCGAAGCCGGAGCGCATCAGCTGTTATTTAATGCTGAAGAAGATGCGCAAAACAGTACCGCTGAAATTCATTTCCTCCATTAATTCTTCCTGAATCTGGACATATATTGCGCAGCCGCTGCCAGAGCGGTTGCGTATTGCCTGTTTTTATTCTGCATTTAACCTTTCATTAAAGAATTATTCACCTCGATTCAGCGCCTTCCGCTTTATGTCATAGACAATTCCTGCATAAAAAATTGATAAAAGACGTTTTTTAATCTGGGCTATATCCACAATTCCTGGCTAAAGTTATTCTTGCGAAGCTTACCAACGTCATCATTTAAACAGCCCCTTGTGACCTGACCTGTGGCCACAATGTGTGTTGAATGCATAGGCGGATGCCAGCGAGCAACAGCGGCATGAGGAGAGGTCTCTCTTTTCATCGGTGCCGCATGAAAGAATATGCACGTTTCTTGCATATCATTAGAGTGTGACATTTTTGTTCGTTTGTTAACGAACTTTCAGAAGGAAAGAGATTATGACCGCCTTAAATAAAAAATGGTTATCAGGCCTGGTTGCGGGTGCTCTGATGGCCATCTCTGCCGGCACGCTCGCTGCTGAACAAAAAACGCTGCATATATATAACTGGTCTGATTATATCGCCCCGGACACGGTGGCTAATTTTGAAAAAGAGACCGGAATTAAAGTTATCTATGACGTATTTGATTCCAATGAAGTACTGGAAGGTAAGCTCATGGCTGGCAGTACCGGCTTTGACCTTGTCGTTCCTTCTGCCAGCTTCCTTGAGCGTCAACTGACTGCGGGCGTATTCCAGCCGCTTGATAAGAGCAAATTGCCGGGCTGGAAAAATCTTGATCCTGAACTGCTGAAGTTGGTGGGTAAACACGATCCGGACAACAAGTTCGCGATGCCGTATATGTGGGCTACGACCGGTATTGGTTATAACGTGGATAAAGTCAAAGCGGTGCTGGGGCCAGATGCGCCGGTTAACAGCTGGGATTTAATCCTCAAACCGGAAAATCTGGAAAAACTCAAAAGCTGCGGCGTCTCTTTCCTCGATGCGCCCGAAGAGGTGTTTGCCACGGTGCTGAACTATTTGGGTAAAGACCCAAACAGTACCAAAGCGGATGATTACACCGGACCGGCAACCGATCTGCTGTTGAAGCTGCGCCCAAATATTCGCTACTTCCACTCCTCGCAATATATTAACGACCTGGCAAACGGTGATACCTGCGTCGCGATTGGCTGGGCTGGGGACGTATGGCAAGCGGCAAACCGTGCGAAAGAAGCGAAAAATGGCGTCAATATCTCCTTCTCAATTCCTAAAGAAGGTGCAATGGCGTTCTTTGACGTATTCGCGATGCCTGCCGATGCGAAAAACAAAGATGAAGCCTATCAGTTCCTCAATTACCTGCTGCGCCCTGATGTGATTGCGCATATCTCCGACCACGTGTTTTATGCCAATGCCAACAAAGAAGCGACGGCTCTGGTCAGCCCTGAAGTTCGTGACAACCCGGGTATCTACCCGCCTGCGGATGTTCGCGCCAAGCTGTTCACACTGAAAGTACAGGATCCGAAGATCGATCGTGTACGTACCCGCGCATGGACGAAGGTAAAAAGCGGGAAATAAACCGATGTTTGGGACATGACCCGGCAGGATTTTTGCCTGCCGGGCAGCGTTGAACCCGGACACATATAACCCGGCAATACGCACCGTTATGGTGCGTTATTTGCACCGTTTCTTTGTTTTATGCCGGAGAGCACCTGAGTGAATGATGCAACCCCACGCCCACAAGCGAAAATCCGCAAGGCGCTGACCCCGCTGCTTGAAATTCGCAATCTGACCAAGTCATTTGACGGTCAGCACGCCGTTGATGACGTCAATCTTACTATCTACAAAGGTGAAATATTTGCTCTGCTCGGCGCGTCCGGCTGTGGCAAATCGACTCTGCTACGGATGCTGGCGGGATTTGAACTGCCGACCACCGGGCAAATCATGCTTGATGGCGTCGATTTAGCGCATGTCCCGCCTTATCTGCGTCCGATTAATATGATGTTTCAGTCCTATGCTCTGTTTCCGCACATGACTGTCGAGCAGAACATTGCCTTTGGCCTCAAGCAGGACAAACTGCCGAAGGCTGAAATCGCCAGTCGGGTGAATGAGATGCTGGGACTCGTGCATATGCAGGAGTTCGCCAAACGCAAGCCGCATCAGCTTTCTGGCGGCCAGCGTCAGCGTGTGGCACTGGCGCGTAGTCTGGCGAAACGGCCAAAACTGCTGCTGCTGGATGAGCCGATGGGAGCGCTGGATAAAAAACTCCGAGACCGCATGCAACTGGAAGTGGTGGATATCCTTGAACGCGTCGGCGTGACCTGCGTGATGGTGACACACGATCAGGAAGAAGCCATGACGATGGCGGGCCGTATTGCGATCATGAACCGTGGCAAATTTGTCCAGATTGGCGAGCCGGAAGAGATCTATGAGCATCCGACTACGCGTTACAGCGCAGAGTTTATCGGTTCGGTAAACGTTTTTGAGGGACTGCTAAAAGAACGCCAGGAAGACGGTCTGGTGATTGAGTCTCCTGGTCTGGTGCATCCGCTGAAAGTGGACGCCGATGCTTCTGTTGTCGATAACGTCCCGGTGTATGTTGCGCTGCGTCCGGAAAAAATCATGCTCTGCGAAACCCCTCCGCCAGAGGGTTATAACTTCGCGGTAGGCGAAGTGGTGCACATTGCCTATCTGGGCGATTTGTCGGTGTACCACGTACGTTTGAAAAGCGGCCAGATGTTGAGCGCCCAGCTACAAAATGAGCATCGTTATCGCAAGGGATTACCAACCTGGGGTGACGAAGTCCGTTTATGTTGGGATGCGGACAGCTGTGTGGTGTTGACGGTTTAAGGAGCGAAGATGAGTACACTTGAACCTCCGGCACGCGTGGATAAAGCAGGGCGATTCACGCTGTTTATGTCGCGGCTGCAAATGAAGCACGGGCGCAAGCTGGTGATCGCGCTGCCGTATGTGTGGCTGCTGCTCCTGTTTCTGCTGCCTTTTCTGATCGTCTTCAAGATCAGTTTGGCTGAAATGGCGCGCGCTATTCCTCCCTATACGGACCTCGTTTCATGGGCTGACGATCAGCTATCCATCACGCTCAACTTAGCCAACTTCCTGCAGTTAACGGACGATCCGCTCTATTTCGATGCCTACATGCAATCGTTACAGGTGGCGGGAATTTCGACAATCTGTTGCCTGCTGCTGGGATACCCGCTGGCATGGGCCGTCGCGCACAGTAAACCCTCAACGCGTAATATTCTGCTGTTGCTGGTGATCCTGCCGTCCTGGACCTCGTTTTTAATTCGCGTATATGCCTGGATGGGGATCCTGAAAAACAACGGCGTGCTGAACAACTTCCTGATGTGGCTGGGTGTCATCGACCAACCGTTGACGATTTTGCACACCAATCTGGCGGTCTACATCGGTATTGTTTACGCCTATTTGCCCTTTATGGTGCTGCCGATTTATACCGCGCTGACCCGTATTGATTACTCGCTGGTGGAAGCTGCGCTGGATTTAGGTGCCCGGCCGCTGAAGACCTTCTTTAGCGTGATTGTACCGTTGACCAAGGGCGGCATTATCGCCGGGTCAATGCTGGTATTTATTCCGGCTGTTGGCGAGTTTGTGATCCCGGAACTGTTGGGCGGCCCGGATAGCATCATGATTGGCCGTGTGCTTTGGCAAGAGTTTTTCAATAACCGCGACTGGCCGGTGGCTTCTGCTGTCGCCATTATTATGCTGCTGTTACTGATTGTGCCAATCATGTGGTTCCATAAATATCAGCAAAAAAGCGTGGGGGAACACGGATGAATAACTTACCGGTCGTTCGCTCGCCGTGGCGTATTTTTATCCTGGTAGTGGGCTTTACCTTCCTGTATGCGCCGATGCTGATGTTGGTTATCTATTCGTTTAACAGCTCGAAGCTGGTGACGGTCTGGGCGGGGTGGTCAACACGTTGGTATGGCGAGCTTTTCCACGATAGCGCGATGATAAGCGCCGTCGGCATGAGTTTAACGATTGCTGCAGGTGCTGCGACGATGGCGGCAATCCTTGGCACCATCGCCGCCGTGGTAATGGTGCGCTTTGGTCGTTTTCGTGGTTCGAATGGTTTCGCCTTTATGATTACCGCGCCGCTGGTCATGCCGGATGTTATTACCGGTTTGTCGCTGCTGCTGCTGTTTGTTGCGTTGGCTCACGCCATCGGCTGGCCAGCGGATCGCGGCATGCTGACCATATGGCTGGCGCACGTCACTTTCTGTACGGCGTACGTAGCGGTGGTGATTTCTTCACGTTTGCGCGAACTGGATCACTCCATTGAGGAAGCGGCGATGGATCTCGGCGCCACGCCGCTGAAGGTCTTTTTCGTCATCACCCTGCCGATGATTATGCCGGCGGTGATTTCCGGATGGTTATTAGCCTTCACGCTGTCACTCGATGATCTGGTTATTGCCAGCTTTGTCTCTGGTCCTGGCGCCACAACGTTACCGATGTTGGTGTTCTCCAGCGTACGTATGGGGGTAAACCCGGAGATCAACGCCCTGGCGACGCTGATCCTTGGTGTGGTAGGAATTATCGGATTTATCGCGTGGTATCTGATGGCGCGAACAGAAAAACAACGGATCCGCGATATCCAACGTGCAAGACGCGGCTGAAAAAACTAAAATCTGCCAACCTGTCTATACGGCGCAGCTGTGGTGGTTGCGCCGTTTTCATGGAAGACGACGCGTTGGGATTTTTTAAGAAATCATCCACATCACATGCTCGCTTAAACGTCCCTGCTTTGGTGCAGGTGGCGGCGCTGGCTATTATCATGATCCGCTGTCTCGATCTGTTGATGATTTTTAATACGCTTGGGTTTCGTGGAACCAGTGAGTTTATTCATCGCAGTGTGCAGACCTGGAATTTGACGCTGGTGTTTCTGGGCAGTCTGGTGCTGCTATTTATCGAAATTTACTGCGCATTTTCGCTGGTAAAAGGACGGAACTGGGCACGCTGGATCTATCTGTTGACCCAGATTATCGCCAGCGTCTATCTGTGGGCGGCTTCGCTGGGCTACGGATATCCAGAACTGTTCAGCATTGCGGGGGAGTCCAGACGCGAAATCCTGCATACGCTGGTGATGCAAAAACTGCCGGATATGCTGGTATTGCTGCTGCTGTTTGTTCCTGCGTCCAGCAGGCGGTTCTTCCGTTTGCAATAACGTGTATAATCTTGGCCCCCGGTTAATTTGTAGGTCTTTGTATGCAGTGCGCACTATATGACGCCGAACGCTGCCGCTCCTGTCAGTGGATAACACAGCCTGTCGCCGATCAACTCTTCGAAAAAACAGCCGATCTGCAGAATCTGCTGGCCGAGTATCCGGTCGGAGAATGGTGCGCGCCGGTCAGTGGTCCGGAAAGCGCGTTTCGTAATAAAGCCAAAATGGTGGTCAGCGGCAGCGTGGAAAAACCGCTGCTGGGAATGCTGCATCGTGACGGTACGCCTGAGGATTTGTGCGACTGTCCGCTCTATCCTGAGTCTTTTGCGCCCGTATTTGCCGCGCTTAAGCCGTTTATCGCTCGGGCGGGGCTGACGCCCTATAACGTGGCGCGCAAACGCGGGGAGCTGAAATATCTGCTGTTAACGGAAAGCCGATACGACGGCGGTATGATGCTGCGTTTTGTCCTGCGTTCTGACGCAAAACTGGCACAACTGCGCGCGGCACTACCCTGGTTGCAGGCACAACTCCCACAGTTAAAAGTGATCACTGCCAATATTCAGCCGGTGCATATGGCGATTATGGAAGGGGAGACAGAAATCTTCCTGACGGAACAACAGGCGCTGGCGGAACGCTTTAACGATGTACCGTTGTGGATCCGCCCGCAGAGTTTCTTCCAGACCAATCCGGTGGTAGCGGGGCAATTATATGCCACGGCGCGTGACTGGGTGCGTCAGCTTCCGGTTAATCACATGTGGGATTTGTTTTGCGGCGTCGGGGGTTTTGGTCTGCACTGTGCTACACCGCAAATGAAACTGACGGGGATTGAAATCGCGCCAGAAGCGATTACCTGCGCGAAGCAGTCAGCGCAGGAGCTTGGGTTGCAGAATCTGCATTTTCAGGCGCTGGATTCAACCCAGTTTGCTACCGCTCAGGGCGAAGTACCTGACCTGGTGCTGGTGAATCCGCCGCGTCGCGGGATTGGAAAGCCGCTGTGCGATTTTCTCTCCCGCATGGCACCGCGTTATATCGTTTATTCCAGCTGTAATGCGCAAACCATGGCGAAGGATATTCGTGAGTTGCCCGGGTATCGCATTGAACGCGTCCAACTTTTCGATATGTTCCCACACACCGCGCACTATGAAGTGCTAACGCTGCTCAGCCGACAATAACTGCCATGCCTGATGGCGCTTCGCTTATCAGGCCTACGGAGATATGCAGGGCTGTAGGCAGGATGACAAATCAATAAATATATTACCGCATTACATTTTTCTGGTGCTCGCGCGAACTTGTAACGTTGATGGTAATTCAATGAATTTATCCGTCGAATTGCCAGCAAGGAGATCAAGTAACGTTTTTCCTGCGCGAGTTCCTGTTTCACTCCATGGGAACTCGACAGCAGTCAGCGAAGGTGAGCAAACTGCGGCAAGAGTACCACCACTCAAGCTTGCCAATGCCAGGGAGTTGGGCACTTTTTGTCCTGCACCGTGGCAGGCCATAATGCAGCCGCAGGCAATTTCATCAGATGTACAAATCAGCGCATCCAGCTCTGGCCAGGTGATACGAATATCTCCCAGCAGGTTTAAACCGGTCGTTATGCCTGCTGGTAGGTGAGAGGTCACCACGCGATGTGGGGAGTGGTTAACCGAGAGCATGGCGCTGTTCCAGCCGCTCAGCACCTGGCGAAACATAATGTTATTGGAGGCGGTACAGAGCAGGCCGATATTTTTATATCCGCTCTGTGCAAGGGACGTGACAAGCTTTTTAATGGCCGCAGCGTAGTCAACGCCGATGCTGACCCAGTTAGCATCGCGATTAATAGCACCAATCTCAACCACCGGCACGCCGGTATTACTTATCATCTGCGAACAACTGCTGATGTTATCAATATTGAACTGAACAATCGCTGCCGGGTTATAGGCGAGCATTTGTGCAAAGGCTTTTTCTTCGCTTTGTCCACCCTGGCCGGACTCGATAAACATCATGCTGTAGCCCTGGGTCGCGATCACCGTCTGTAGCGTTTCGGAGACGGCAAGAAATCCAGGGGAGGAAAAAGAAGGCACCACACCCATTACGAGACTGGAGTCAGCAGAGGCGAGGCTGCGGGCCTGCAGGTTTGGCACATAGCCCAACTCGTTCACCGCTGCTTCGATGCGGGTGCGTAGTTCAGGATTCACTTTTTCAGGCATACGTAGTGCGCGCGACACGGTCATCGTGCTAACGCCGACCAGTTTTGCCACTTCGGCGAGCGTAATTTTGCCAGTGTTTTTCCTGCGTTTTTCTCGCGCGCTATCGTTATCGTCCGCTTGTAACGTCTGCACTGATGTCCTCCTTTAGCCTGTCTGGGCTCCCATTGTAAATGATGTTTAGCGTTTTGCGCATTGCCCAACTGCAAAGTCATGATAAGTATGGTTAATGAAGTTAGCGGTAACAAGAATTTTAACATCGCCATCGTGTTAGCGCTAACTTTGCGAGAGAGATCACGGTAAGGCGTGAAGGCATTCCTCTATAGTAGGCTCAATTTCAACGCTATCGGGGTATTTATGATTACGACCTGGTTACCTACAGAAAATATCCAAATTGTGGATTCAGTCTGTGACTGGAAACAGGCCATTACGTTAGCGGCACAACCTTTATTGGATAAAGAGTCGATAACTCAGGCTTATATTAAAGCCATTTTAAATAGCCATCAGGAACTCGGTCCTTATTATATTTTAGCACCTGGTCTGGCGATGCCCCATGCTCGTCCGGAACAGGGTGGGATTAAAAATGGCTTATCGCTTTTGCATATTAAACAAGGCATTTCTTTTGACTCGGAAGACAATGATCCTATTTATGTGGTGATTATGTTATGTGCGATTTCGGGAGATGAACACATTAATATGATCACAGCCCTTGCGGATATTTTTAGCGATGATGAAAGACTTTCAGCATTGTTAAAAGCATCCTCATTGGAAAAAATTCAAGCCGTTATCAAAGGATAGTGAGGTAAAGATGAAAAAAATTCTGATTGTGTGTGGTAACGGTTTAGGCAGCAGTTTTATCGTTGAAATGAACGTGAAAAAAATCATTAAAGAGCTAAATAAAGAAGCAATTGTTTCACATACTGACCTGACGTCGGCAAAAAGTGAAAGTGCAGATATTATTCTTAGCGCTAAAGATATTGCTGAACATCTATCCAGCCATGCTGCACAGGTCTTTGGCTTATCTAATTTACTGGATAACAATAAAATCAAAGAAATTCTTTCCGAGAATCTCTGACTAATTTTTTGCGGCCCTACGGAGTCATTCTATGCTGCAGTTTATTATTCATGATGTATTGGGCACACCAGCAATACTGGTCGGTCTGTTTTCCATGATCGGTTTATTATTGCAAAAAAAAGCAGTCTCCGAGGTTATTTCCGGAACTCTTAAAACTATAATGGGTTTTGTAATACTAACATCCGGTGCGGCGATTGTTGCCACTACGTTAACAACGTTTAGCCAGTTGTTTGAGTACTCATTCCATATTCAGGGAGTTGTGCCAAATACTGACGCCATGGCGGCGTTGGCGCAGAAAAACTACGGTACCGCGACGGCAATGATCATGGTGCTGGGGATGCTGTTTAACATTGTTCTTGCCCGCATTACACCGCTGAAATACATCTTTCTGACGGGGCACCACACGCTGTATATGGCGGCGATGCTGGCTGTCATTCTCTCCGTCGGCGGCCTGTCACCATTTTGGGTGATACTGGTCGGGGCGGTGATCCTCGGCATCATGATGGTGGTCTCTCCGGCCATTCTGCAGCCGTTCACTCGCAAAATAACCGGTACTGATGATCTGGCACTAGGTCATTTTGGTTCAACTGGCTATCTGCTGTCGGCGCTGGTGGGAAAAGCGGTCGGTAAAGGTAGCCCGTCAATTGAAGAAATGCAGGTGCCGAAATCACTGAATTTCCTGCGGGACTCCTCGGTTGCTATCTCTCTGACGATGATGATCCTGTTTGTAATTCTGGTGCTGGTTGCAGGTAAGGAATTTGTTGAGAGCAGCGTCAGTGGTGGTCAGAACTTTATCATCTTCGCCGTTATCCAGTCGCTGACCTTTGCGGCAGGCGTGTGGATCATCCTTGCGGGTGTACGCATGATTATTGCCGAAATTGTTCCAGCCTTTAAAGGTATCGCCGACAAGTTGGTGAAAGACGCCAAACCGGCGCTCGACTGCCCAACCGTCTTTCCGTTCGCCCCGAATGCCGTAATCGTCGGTTTTCTGTCAAGTTTTGCCGCCGGTCTGGTGAGCATGTTCCTATGCCCTCTGTTTGGTTTAAGCGTCATTGTTCCGGGTTTGGTACCGCACTTCTTCTGCGGCGCGACGGCGGGCGTCTACGGCAACATCTGCGGTGGTCGCCGAGGTGCGGTGGTGGGGGCCTTCGCTCACGGTCTGCTGATTTCGTTTTTGCCTGCAATCTTGCTGCCTCTAATGGGCGACCTTGGTTTTGCATCCACCACTTTTGGTGATGCGGACTTCGGCGTTGTTGGCATCATACTTGGGCATGTCGTTTCATTATTTAACTAATTGATTTTTATGGAGGTAAGGTATGGCAGCTAAATTTTCGCCCTCGTTAATGTGTATGGATTTAACGCAGTTCAGAGAACAAATTACGGCAATGAATGGCCGAGCTGATTTTTATCACGTCGATATTATGGACGGTAGCTATGTGAAGAACATTACGCTGTCACCATTCTTTATCGAAAACCTGAAGAAAATTACCGATGTGCCAATTGATGTGCATTTGATGGTGAATCACCCGGAAGATATTATTCCAATGTGTATTGATGCGGGAGCCGATATTATCAGTTTCCATCCGGAAACGGCGAATAACAAAATATTCCGCCTGCTGAACCAGATTAAAGATGCTGGTCGCCAGTGTGGCGTGGTGTTGAATCCGGCAACTCCAGCGGATGCTATTAAAGAGTACGCACATCTGCTGGATAAAGTGACCGTTATGTCGGTTGACCCCGGCTACGCAGGGCAGAAGTTTATTCCGGAATCACTCACCAAAATCAAAGAACTGATTGCGATGCGTGAAAATAAAGGCTACCACTACTTGACTGAGATTGATGGATCCTGCAACGAGAAAACCTTTAATGTGATCTCCCGGTCCGGCGTTGACGTCTATATTGTGGGAACCTCGGGCCTGTTCTCCCTGGCGGATAATGTCAGTGATGCCTGGGATAAAATGGTCGATATCTACCAGCGCGAAGTCGCTGCCTAAAATTACAGCGCGCTCAACCGTATTAAGCCATTACTTAGGGTAAAGAGTCTATTTAACCGATCTGTCTCTTTACTCTCGCTCTTGATTTATTCGGTTGAGGGCGCTGTAACCCTATTATATTAATGAAGGTGAGTTATGAATATTTCGGATGTGCTTAATGCAAAGAACATTAAGCTAAATATGATGGCTAAAACAAAAGAAGAAGCCATTGAAGAATTAACCGACTTATTAGTGCTTGATGGAGTTGTCATCAGTAAAAATGATTTTCTAAAAGATGTCTGGCTACGCGAGGAACAAGGCTCCACTGGGTTCGAGAATCATGTTGCGATCCCACATGGGAAATCCTCAGGCGTGGCCCGTACTGCATTGGCTATTGGACGAACCCAGCATCAAATACCCTGGGAAACAATGGATGGTAGTGATGTTCGTTGTATTATTTTATTTGCTGTTTGTCTAGTGGATCAAAATGCAACTCATATCCGTTTACTATCACAAGTCTCTGGCTCATTAGCAGATGAAGAAATAATAGAAAAATTGCTGAAAGAAAATGATCCTCAGAAAATCATCGAACTTTTGATCCCTGAAGATGAAGGCATTAACGCTTAATTTAATCAACACCTCTGCCATAGCATAGCAAATAATTAAATCCTGGAGAATAGTTATGAATATTGTTGGCGTTACAGCCTGTACTGTAGGTATTGCACATACATATATTGCGCAAAAGAAAATTGAAATAGCTGCGAAAAAAGCAGGGCATAATGTCAAAATTGAAACACAAGGCACTATAGGTATCGAGAATGCCTTAACCGCTGATGAGATCATACAAGCCGACATTGTACTGTTAGCCGCCGATGTTAAGGTTTCTGGTGAAGAAAGATTCGCTGGAAAGAAAATAGTCAGAGTGCCAACTGAAATGGCAGTTAAATCTCCCAATAAGCTTATTGAAAAACTCAGTGAATTAGTAAATTCATAACTTTTACCTATGCGTATCCTATATAAATTAAAGGGCGTAATTTATGAATATTAAAGAAGTATGGAAAGCAGCAAACCCTAAGGGTCATCTGCTTACTGCCATCTCATTCTTGATTCCCATTGTTTGTGGTGCTGGATTTATTATTGCAATTGGTATGGGTCTTGGGGGGACGGTTCAGGACACTTTAGTACCGGGTCAATTTGATCTGTGGCAGGCCTTCGCGACTATGGGGGCCAAGGCGCTTGGACTATTACCCGTCGTTATAGCTATCGGGATTTCCGGTTCTATCGCAGGTAAGCCCGGTATAGCCCCTGGTTTTGTCGTTGGTCTGGCGGCTAATGCTATTGGTGCGGGCTTCATTGGTGGCATGATCGGCGGCTACATTTCTGGGTATATTGCTCTTGCTATTATTAAAAATATGAAGGTGCCTGACTGGGCTAGGGGGTTAATGCCCACATTGGTTGTGCCATTTTTTGCATCCGTTCTCAGTGCCCTGATTATGGTTTATATCATCGGTACGCCTATTGGTATTTTTACAGACGCTCTTACATTGTTCCTGAGAAGTATGGGAACTTCATCTAATTTACTATTAGGTGCTGTTATAGGAGCGTTGTGTATCGTTGACTTTGGCGGTCCGATAAATAAAACGTGTTTTGCATTTGTCTTAACACTCCAGGCGCAGGGTATAAATGAACCAATTACGGCCCTGCAGTTAGTTAACACGGCAACACCTATCGGTTTTGGGCTTGCATTCTTTATTGCCAAACTTCTTCGCAAAAATATTTATAATAACGAAGAAATCGAAATGTTAAAATCGGCTGTTCCTATGGGGGTGGTGAATATTGTTGAAGGATCTATACCCATAGTTATGAATGATATCGTTCGTGGTATTGCTGCTGCAGCAATCGGCGGTGCTTGTGGTGGTGCAATCACCATGGTTTATGGCGCAGATGCAACAGTACCTTTTGGTGGTGTTTTGATGATTCCTACAATGTCACATCCAATGGCCGGTATTATGGCATTGATAGTTAATATATTTGTAACGGCTACTGTCTATGCCATTATCAAAAAAGATGTTCCTCGGGATGTAATTATAAATAATGATCAAGAAGAGGAAGATATCGATTGGGATGATATTAAAATAAGCTAAGTACGTAATAAAAGTACTCCGTGTATATCTGAAAGCGTTCATCACACAGTGGGGGATTTACATCCCCCACTGGCGTGCAACATGCGAAAAAAAAGCCCGTACTTTCGTACGAGCTGTTCTTAAAATATGGCGGTGAGGGGGGATTGACTCGCTTTGCTCGCCCTTCGGGCAGCCCACTCACTCCGTTCGCGGTCTGTCCAACTGGCTGCGCCGCTACTCGGCCCATCCCTGGGCCTCGCCCCTACGGGGCCAGCGCATGCGCTGTTCAAAATTGCTCCCGGCAATTTTGTGTCGAACCCCGGTCGGGGCTTCTCATCCCCCCGCAGATCTGCAACATGCGAAAAAAAAGCCCGTACTTTCGTACGAGCTCTTCTTAAAATATGGCGGTGAGGCGGGGATTCGAACCCCGGATACGTTGCCGTATACACACTTTCCAGGCGTGCTCCTTCAGCCACTCGGACACCTCACCATATTGTATTGCTGCCTGACCGCTTGGGGGGCAACGGGGCGCTACTATAGGGAGTTGCGCTAAAACGGTCAAGCAGAATTTACGTGTTAACTCTCGTTTGGTTACGCAATATACATATTCCTCCGCCCAGGCAGGCGCGGAGGAAAGGATTAGCGCTGAGAGTCCAGTTTTTCGCCGCTGGTCACGACTTCCTGAGCTTTGCTGTAGCTTTCGATCAGCAACTGATAAGCCGGGAAGACTTTGGTATACACTTCCGCCCATTCGGCGGCGTCTTCACGGTTCCATGTACCCTGAATTTCAGAAGCGACGGCGGCGGTATCCATCGGCACGACGCCAGCCTGAACAACACGAGCCAGGGTGATTTCCTGCGCCATTTTGCTGTAAGTACCGGAAGCGTCGATCACTGCGAAGACCTTATAGCCTTCCGCAACCGCGCTGATAGCCGGGAAAGCCATGCACACGCTGGTAATCGTACCGGCGATAATCAGCGTTTTACGACCCGTTGCTTTGACCGCTTTCACGAAATCTTCGTTATCCCAGGCGTTGATTTCGCCTTTACGCGCCACGTATTGGGCATGCGGCGCATTGGCGTGGATCTCAGGGATCAGCGGGCCGTTAGGTCCCTGCGGTACGGATGCCGTGGTAATCACCGGCATCTTCGCCAGAGTCGCCATTTTAGCCAGCGCGGCGGCACGCGCACGCAGTTCTGGCATTGGCATGTCGCCGACGGTCTGGAACAACCCGCTCTGATGATCGATAAGCAGCATGACGGAATCATTCACATCGATGACCGGACGTGAACCATTAAAGTTTGCAGGACTGGACATATTCTTCTCCTTCGATTCAGATTTGGCCAAAGCGGCCGGAGTTAAAATCGCGTACGGCTTCAGCGATTTCTTGTTTCGTGTTCATTACAAACGGACCGTAACCTACAATCGGCTCGTTTAACGGTTCTCCAGAAAGCAGCAGCACGCTGGCGTCGCTGGAGGCTTCAATATGCAGCGTTTTCCCCTGCTGGCTCAGCACCACCAGTTGCGCTTCGCTGGCAGACGTAGTGCCGTTTACGGTGATATTCCCTTTCAATACCACCAGGGCAGTGCTCCATCCTTCCGGCTGGGACAACGTGAGCTGATGATTACGTTGCAAACGCATATCCCAGACGTTCAGCGGCGAGAAGGTATGTGCCGGGCCTTTTGTATCCTGATAGCTGCCCGCAATCACACGAACGCTCCCTGCTTCATCAGGCAGGGCGACAGTGGGGATCACATCGCTGCTGATGCCCTGGTAACCCGGAACGGCCATTTTGTCTTTTGCTGGCAGATTGACCCACAGCTGTACCATTTCCAGTTCGCCACCCTGACGGGTAAATTCAGGTGAATGGAACTCTTCGTGTAATATTCCTGCTCCTGCTGTCATCCACTGCACGTCGCCGGGGCCGATAATGCCGCCGCGACCGGTTGAATCACGGTGTTCAACTTCGCCGCTGTAAACGATGGTCACCGTCTCAAAACCACGGTGAGGGTGTTCGCCTACGCCGCGTTTTTCGTTACCCGGCGTAAACGTATGTGGACCGGCGTAATCCAGCAGCAGGAACGGACTTAGTTGCTCAGCATGAGACTGGTAAGAAAACATCGAGCGAACCGGAAATCCATCGCCAACCCAGTGTGGGCGAGGTGCGGTGTAGACGCCTGTTACTTGTTTCATATGTGTCTCCTCTGTGGCGTTATCTTGATGTGAATAAGCTTATATTCATGACAGCGAGCTGAGTAGTAGCTAAAATAGTCCTCACTGTCTCATAAATAGGACAATTAGATGACAAAGCCGGATCTCAATGATTTTGCATGGTTTGTGCATGTTGTAGAGGAAGGGGGATTCGCGGCGGCGGGTCGGGCGCTTGATGAACCGAAATCAAAACTAAGCCGACGGATAGCGCAACTGGAAGAGACGCTGGGAGTTCGACTGATTCAGCGAACCACCCGCCAGTTTAACGTGACGGAAGTTGGGCAAACCTTTTACGAACACTGTAAGGCGATGCTGGTGGAAGCGCAGGCAGCGCAGGATGCGATTGCCGCGTTACAGGTTGAACCGCGTGGCGTGGTGAAGTTGACGTGTCCGGTCACGCTGCTGCATGTGCATATCGGGCCAATGCTTGCCCGTTTTATGGCGCGTTATCCTGACGTATCAGTGCAACTGGAGGCCACTAACCGCCGCGTGGACGTGGTTGGAGAGGGTTTGGATGTGGCGATTCGCGTCAGGCCCCGACCATTTGAGGATAGCGACCTGGTGATGCGTGTGCTGGCGGACAGGGGGCATCGTTTGTATGCCAGCCCGCAGTTAATCGAGCAAATGGGAACGCTACATTCTCCGGCGGAGCTGACGCGTTGGCCTGGCCTGAGTCTGGCGACGGGTAAACATGTGCATCGTTGGGAGTTATTCGGGCCGCAGGGCGCACGTGCGGAGGTGCATTTCACGCCACGTATGATCACCACCGATATGCTGGCGTTACGTGAAGCCGCAGTTGCCGGTGTGGGGGTAGTTCAACTTCCACAGCTGATGGTAAAAGATCAAGTAGCCGCGGGTGAACTGGTGGCATTGCTCGACGGCTGGGAACCGAAGCGAGAAATAATTCACGCAGTCTTTCCATCACGCAGGGGATTATTGCCGTCAGTACGCACATTAGTGGATTTCTTAACGGAAGAATATGCGCGGATGATTGAGGATTAAATACCTGACCTTGGCCCACAAAAAAGGCCGGTTAAACCGACCTTTTATTATCTGGACGCCATTCGGGCGTTAAAAACAATCAGCGACTACGGAAGACAATGCGGCCTTTGCTCAGGTCGTACGGGGTCAGCTCAACAGTCACTTTGTCGCCCGTCAGGATGCGGATATAGTTTTTACGCATTTTACCGGAGATGTGTGCAGTAACCACGTGACCGTTTTCTAACTCTACGCGGAACATGGTATTAGGTAACGTATCGAGAACGGTACCCTGCATTTCAATATTGTCTTCTTTGGCCATCTAATCCTCTGGGGTATCACTACCGTAATTTGAACCGGCAAGATAATGCCGAAGTTCTTTTAATAAGTAAAGATTTGTGCGTTTAAAACACAGCAAATCGGGTTTGGCGCATTACTCTAACCACACACGGCAAAGCCGCACTTAAAGCGCAACGTGTAAGGGAACGAGGAGATAAACGATAGGCGTTGCCTGACGCGAACTGTTCCTTAACGGCGGCGGGGTAATGGGCTAAACCAACTCTGCGCGACAATTATAACACCCCGACAAAAAATGTGCCGAAAACATTCACCTCTGAGGCGAAAATAACGTCCTGGGAACCCAGAAATGGCTCGGTAGCCGCTGCTGGCGCAGTCTGCTCAGGTGTTCAAGGTACTCCCGACGTGGGGTTTCGACGGCGCCCAGCGAAGCTGTGTGGCTATTTAATACCTGGCAGTCGATTAATTTTCCGCCCTGACGGATAAATTCAGCGCAAAAAACAAGCAGTGCGGTTTTGGACGCATTTTCCTGACGGCTGAACATTGATTCGCCACAAAATAGCGTACCTTGCGCCACGCCATACATACCGCCCACTAATTCATTTTGTCGCCATACTTCAATGGAGTGCGCATGGCCCAGCTCGTGCAGGCGATGGTAGGCGTCCACTACATCATGCGTTATCCAGGTGCCTTCTTCCCGGTCATTGGCGCAGCCTTCAATCACCTGACCGAACGCGTAATTGAGCGTCACGCGATAAGGCGAGTTTTTATGAAAACGTTTCATGCTGCGGCTGAGATGAAATTTCTCGGGCCAAAGAATGGCGCGTGGATCGGGCGACCACCAAAGGATGGGGTCGCCAGGTGAAAACCACGGGAAAATTCCGCGCTGGTAGGCCATTAACAGTCGGGCTGGACTGAGATCGCCGCCAAGCGCCAACAAACCGTTAGGCTCGCGTAAAGCGCCTTCCGGTGAAGGGAAGGCTATAGAATGGCGGGACAATTGCACCAGGCGCATGACAGCGAAACTCCACTACGCGAGTTTGATCGTTCAATAATAGCTTACAGACGTTGCTTAAACTGGTAATAACGCCCCTGCCGGGCTAACAAATCTGCGTGATTACCTTGCTCAATAATGTGTCCGTTGTCCATCACTATTATTTGATCAAAACGTGACAAGCCGCGCAGACGATGTGTCACCATCAGTACGGTTTTATCGCGCATGACATCGCCAATTAATTCAAGCATTTGGCTTTCTGTTGTGGCATCAAGCCCTTCGGTCGGTTCATCCAGCAGCATCAGTGGGGCATCGTGCAATAAGGCGCGAGCGATAGCCAGACGACGGAGTTCGCCGCCAGAAAGCTGACGACCGCCTTCGCCTAACCAGGCATTGAGTCCATCACCCTCTAGCAGTTTGTCCAGACCGACGCGGCACAGCATTGCAGATAATGTGTCATCACTGGCGTGCGGTGCTGCCAGCAGCAGGTTATCGCGAAGCGTCGCGCTGAACAGGTGCACGCGCTGTGGCACGACGCTGATGCTCTGGCGCAGCGCGGCTTCACTGAGGGCTGAAATCGGCTGCTCATTAATCAGAATTTCGCCGTGCTGCGGATCCCATGCGCGGGTCAGCAATTGTAGTAACGTTGACTTACCGCAGCCGGTGCGACCGAGAATCGCAATGTGTTCACCGGGCTGAGCCTGCAGCGAAAGGGTGTCGAGCGCTTTTTGTGCTTGCCCCGGATAGCTGAATGAAACATCGCGTAGCGTGAGAGTGACCTGCTCAGAAACTGGAGAACCGGCATCCGGGAAGGTGACTTCTGGCTGTTGTTCGGTCAGTTCGGTGATGCGCAGCGCAGAGGCAATAACCTGTCCGAGATGCTGAAACGCCCCGGTGACGGGAGCCAAAGCTTCAAACGCGGCCAGCGCACAGAAGACAAACAGCGCGATCAGTGCGCCAGGCTGGGTATTGCCACCCACGCCGCCTGAGGCCATCCATAACATTACAACCACTGCCAGTGCGCCGACTAACAGCATGACCGCCTGTGATAGCGCCGTTAATTCAGACTGACGTCGTTGGGCTTCGTGCCACTGCAACTCGGTGGCTTCCATTTGGGCGCGGTAACGTTCACTGGCGCCAAAGATGGTCAATTCAGCCTGGCCCTGCAGCCAGGATGTTAACTGCTGACGATACTGCCCACGTAAATGCGTCAAGCTTTGCCCGGTGCTTTTACCTGCCTGATAAAAGAGTGGGGGCAAGATAAATAAGGTCAGCAGCATAATACCGCCGAGAGTGATAGCCAGCGTGAAATCGAGAACGCTCAGCCCCAGCGTGACCACCATGATGACGACAAAAGCACCCACAAGCGGGGAGAGCACGCGCAAATAGAGATGATCGAGCGTGTCGACATCTGCCACCACGCGGTTAAGCAATTCACCTTGTCCATAACGGGACAGGCCAGCAGGGGAGAGCGGCAGCAGTTTGCTGAAGGTATAAATACGCAAATGTTGCAGCACGCGGAACGTCGCGTCGTGGCTGACCAGCCGCTCGAAATAGCGGCCCGCGGTTCGGGTGATTGCCGCACCGCGTACCCCGGCAGCAGGGAGCATATAGTTAAAACTGTAAATCCCAGTGACACCCACCACAGCAGAAGCCGACAGGAACCAGCCGGAAAGCGTCAGCAAACCAATACTTGCCAGCAGTGTGACGATCGCCAGAACGATCCCCAGGGTTAACATCCATTTGTGACGTTTATACAGCGTCAGATAAGGTAGCAAAGCGCGCATTTAAATGTCCTCCTGACGATGAGCCAGTAATGTCGCAAACGCCCCGTTGGCTGCGCTAAGTTCGGCATAAGTGCCTTGTTCAACGATCTGTCCGTCCTGCATCACCCAGATAACGTCCCAGTCGGCAAGATCTTCAAGTTGGTGTGTCACCATCAGCGTGGTCTGGCGGCGTGATGCTGCTTTCAACGCCTGCATCACGCGTTGTTCGCTGTGTGCATCAAGGCTGGCGGCGGGCTCGTCAAGCAACAACAACTGACATGGATTGAGTAAGGCGCGAGCCACGGCAACGCGCTGCGCTTGTCCGACAGAAAGTCGAGCAGCCTGATCGCCTACTGGTGTATCCACACCCTGTGGCAGAAGTGGTAAAAACTCACTGACCCAGGCGCTGTCGAGTGCGGCTTGCAGCTGTTCTTCGCTGGCATCGGGGCGAGCGAGCAGCACGTTATCGCGTAACGTGGCGGCAGGGAGCTGCGGGTTTTGTCCAACCCAGGACAGCTGTTTGCGCCAGCAATCAGGCGACAGGTCGCGCAGCTCAAAGCCGTTAATCCGCAGCGAACCCTGATAAGAGAGAAAACCGGACAGGACATTGAGCAACGAACTTTTGCCGGAGCCGCTGCGGCCAACCAGCACCGCGCGTTGGCCCGCTGGCAGGGTAAAGTTGAGCGGTCCTGCAAGCACTTTACCTTCCGGCGAGGTGATGACCAGATCTTCTGCTTCAATTGTAACTGCGTCTTTTGTTGTCAGCTCAATATCGCCACGCTCAGGATGTGCAAGCGGGGTTTCCATGAAGGTTTTCAGACTGTCTGCAGCACCAACGGCTTGTGCTTTGGCGTGATAGAACGTACCCAGATCGCGCAGGGGTTGGAAAAATTCCGGCGCCAGAATGAGCGCCAGGAAGCCAGCAGCCAATGTGACGCCCGTCCCGTAGTGGCCAAAATCGAGTTCACCGAGGTAGGAAAAACCGAAGTAAACCGCGACCAGTGCGATGGACAGGGAGGTAAAGAACTCAAGGACACCGGATGACAGAAACGCCAGGCGCAGGACTTCCATGGTGCGCTGGCGGAAATCCTGTGACGCTGCGCGGATGCTTTCTGTTTCAGCTTCACCGCGGCCAAAGATTCTTAGCGTTTCCATGCCCCGCAGGCGATCGAGGAAATGGCCACTGAGGCGAGCAAGAGCCTGAAAGTTGCGGCGGTTAGCATCGGCTGCACCCATACCAACCATCGCCATAAATAACGGGATCAACGGGGCAGTTCCAAGCAGAATAAGGGCGGCTACCCAGTTTGACGGGAATACCGCCGCCACGATCAATAAAGGGACGCATACAGCCAGCGCCATTTGCGGCAGATAACGTGCATAGTAATCATGCATGTCATCAATCTGTTCCAGGATTAGCGTAGCCCAGCTCCCGGCTGGTTTGCCTTGTATCCAGGCGGGACCTGCTTGTTGCAGACGGTCAAGCACCTGGCGGCGAATCTCAAAGCGGATATGTTGGCCAGCATGAAACCCGACGCGTTCGCGTAACCAGACGACCCATGCCCGCAGGATGAAAATCAATACCAGCACAATGAAAGGGAGCAGAAGCGCCTCTCTGGGGATATTGTCCATGATCATATGGTCGAGAATTCGGGCCATGAGCCAGGCCTGAGCGACAATTAACAGGCCGCTCACGAACCCCAACAGGCGTGAAATGTTCAGCCATCGTTGGGAAATTACACTTTGCTGTTTTAACCAGCGGGTCAGCTCTTTTTGACGGGTTTTATTCATTGCACGCTTAGCAGGTGAGTTATTGGAATTTTTGGGCAGGACAATGTTACAACGAGGCAAAAATAAAGGCGACTTATAGTCGCCTTTTTTACTTTTGTTACTGATTTGTAAAACTTATTTGCAAGCGTCTGCCAGACCGTCGAGATAACGCTCTGCGTCAAGCGCAGCCATACAACCGGTGCCTGCTGAAGTGATCGCCTGGCGATAAATATGGTCCATCACGTCACCGGCGGCGAATACACCCGGAATGCTGGTTTGGGTGGCGTTACCATGAATCCCGGACTGAACTTTGATGTAGCCATTTTCCAGTTCAAGCTGACCGTCAAAAATGGCGGTATTCGGGCTGTGGCCGATAGCGACAAACAAGCCTGCAACGTCAAGTGACTCGACGTTGTCAGTGTTTTGCGTATCGCGCAGGCGCAGTCCGGTTACGCCCATTTGATCGCCGGTCACTTCTTCCAGTGTGCGGTGGGTATGCAGCACGATGTTGCCGTTTTCGACTTTATCCATCAAACGCTTGATCAGGATTTTCTCGGCGCGGAAGCTGTCGCGACGGTGAATCAAATGCACTTCAGATGCGATATTCGCCAGGTACAGCGCTTCTTCAACAGCAGTGTTGCCGCCGCCGATCACCGCAACTTTTTGGTTACGGTAGAAGAAACCGTCGCAGGTCGCGCAGGCGGAAACGCCACGGCCTTTGAAGGCTTCTTCTGAAGGCAGACCCAGGTAGCGTGCTGACGCACCGGTGGCGATGATCAGTGCGTCACAGGTGTATTCACCGCTGTCGCCGGTCAGACGGAAAGGGCGGTTTTGCAGATCAACTTTGCTGATATGATCAAAAATAATTTCAGTTTCAAATTTGGTCGCATGTTCGTGCATGCGTTCCATCAGCAATGGGCCTGTGAGATCGTGCGGATCGCCAGGCCAGTTCTCCACTTCTGTTGTTGTGGTCAACTGACCACCTTTTTCCATACCGGTAATCAGTACCGGTTGCAGGTTCGCGCGTGCAGCGTAGACCGCAGCGGTATACCCCGCAGGGCCAGAGCCCAGAATAAGAAGTTTACTGTGTTTGGTTGCGCCCATGAGATCCCCATAGTTGTTAGCAGGCAATGAGCAGGATTGTAGGGAATTTACAGGCGTAAAAAAAGAGTATGGCGATTTTGTTAACAATATGTGTAATAGCGGGAACCGATGAACGGCAGAATTAGTCGTAATACTATAACGATTTCTACTTAAAATCGGTCAGTTATAAGGTGATAAAATGACGATTTTCCATCACTGCGAATGAATAACTGGCATGTTGTACTAAAAATCGATGTTTTGCTTTGACAATCCCCTGCTGTTTTGCGAAAACATTCAAGGAAGAAAAAAACTGTGTCATGTATGTGCTGCATAATCATGCATGTAGATACCATGTTTACCGTGTTAGCGAAATCTACGCATGGTGTGGACAGATGCCATTCGTGATGTCGATAGCCGCCGACAGGCAACGGTCTTCTCACCATAAACCCAGACATTGCGAACCGAAAATCCCTCTGGGTTGCGGTTTATTTTGATGGGTAGCGACTCTGAACAGTGATGTTGGTAGAGTCAGGCAGGAGTAGGGAAGGAATACAGAGAGACAATAATAATGGTAGATAGTAAGAAGCGCCCTGGCAAAGATCTCGACCGTATCGATCGTAACATTCTTAATGAGCTGCAAAAGGATGGGCGTATTTCTAACGTCGAGCTTTCTAAACGTGTGGGACTTTCACCAACGCCCTGCCTTGAGCGTGTGCGTCGGTTGGAAAGACAGGGTTTTATTCAGGGCTATACAGCGCTGTTAAACCCGCATTATCTGGATGCATCACTTCTGGTTTTTGTTGAGATTACTCTGAATCGTGGCGCCCCGGATGTGTTTGAACAATTTAACTCTGCAGTACAAAAACTTGAAGAAATTCAAGAGTGTCATTTGGTTTCCGGTGATTTCGACTATTTGCTGAAAACACGCGTACCGGATATGTCGGCATACCGTAAGCTGTTGGGGGAAACCCTGCTGCGTCTGCCTGGCGTGAATGACACACGTACTTATGTAGTAATGGAAGAAGTCAAACAGAGCAATCGTCTGGTAATTAAGACGCGCTAACACGGAACAGGTGCAAAATCGACGCAGTTTGATTACACTCCTGTTAATCCATACAGCAACAGTGCCGGGGCAACCCGGTGCTGTTGTCCGTTTTAGCATCGGGCAGGAAAAGCCCGAAACCTGGAGAGCCGTTTTTGAGCCAGGAATACACTGAAGACAAAGACGTCACATTGACGAAGTTAAGCAGCGGGCGCCGACTTCTGGAAGCGCTACTGATCCTTATTGCCCTTTTTGCCGTCTGGTTGATGGCTGCCTTACTCAGCTTTAACCCTTCGGATCCCAGTTGGTCGCAAACCGCGTGGCATGAGCCTATCCATAATCTGGGTGGAATACCTGGAGCATGGCTGGCGGATACGCTGTTCTTTATTTTTGGCGTCATGGCCTACACCATCCCCGTCATCATTGTCGGTGGCTGCTGGTTTGCCTGGCGACATCAGGCCAGCGACGAATACGTCGATTATTTTGCCGTCTCGCTGCGCATTATTGGCGTTCTGGCGCTGATTCTCACTTCCTGCGGACTGGCCGCAATTAACGCCGATGATATCTGGTATTTCGCCTCTGGCGGCGTGATCGGCAGTCTGCTCAGCACCACGCTACAACCATTGCTGCACAGCAGCGGCGGCACGCTGACGTTGTTGTGCATTTGGGCAGCGGGATTAACACTGTTCACCGGTTGGTCATGGGTGAGCATTGCGGAAAAACTGGGCGGCTGGTTACTTAATATCCTGACGTTTGCCAGCAACCGTACCCGCCGCGACGATACCTGGGTCGATGACGAAGAATATGAAGACGAAGAAGAGTCTGTCGACGCCGCTGATGGTAAACCCCATGAATCGCGCCGAGCTCGTATCCTGCGCGGTGCGTTAGCGCGCCGTAAACGTCTGGCGGAGAAATTTACCAACCCGCTTGGTCGTCATACCGATGCGGCGCTGTTCTCCGGCAAACGCATGGATGATGAAGACGAAATTGAATACAGCGCCCGTGGCGTGGTTGCCGATCCTAATGATGTGCTGTTTTCCGGTAATCGCGCGACGCTGCCTGAATATGACGAACTTGATCCACTGCTTAACGGCCACTCGGTGACCGAGCCTGTGGCTGCAGCAGCTGCAGCTACAACAGCCGCTCAGGCCTGGATCGCACCGGTCGATCCGTTACTGCAAACGTCACCCGTGACCAACACTGTTATGGAGCAACCGGTCCCAACTGTGGCCTGGCAACCCGTGCCTGGCCCGCAAACCGGTGATGCCGCGATTGCACCAGCGCCTGAAGGTTATCCGCAGCCAGCCCAGTACGCGCAACCTCCGGTGCAGCAGCCGTATGAGCCATGGCAACAACCGGTTGTGGAGCAGAGTCCGCAGCCGCAATATTACGCACAGCAGCCCGTTGAACCTGTTTATACGCAGCCTGTCGCGCCGCAGCCGGAACCTGTTTATCAGCCGGAGCCCGTGCTGCAACCTGTCTATCAACAGGATTCGACCTCTCAACAGAACACCGCATTCCAGCAGCCTGGTTATCAGCCGGAGCCTGTGCAGCAACCTGTTTATCAGCAGGATCCAACTTTTCAACAGAGCACTACGTTCCAGCAGCCTGTGGTTGAACAACCAACAGTGGTGGAACCTGAGCCGGTGGTTGAAGAAGTTAAACCGACTCGTCCGCCGCTCTATTACTTTGAAGAAGTCGAAGAGAAACGTGCGCGTGAGCGTGAGCAACTGGCCGCATGGTATCAGCCGATTCCAGAACCTGCTCAGGAACCTGAGCGTATTAAGCCGTCTACGCCATCTATGCCGACGACTGCATCCATACCACCCGTTGAGTCTGTTGCTGCCGTTGCACCGCTGGCCGCTGGCGTAAAAAGCGCCGCGTTAGGGGCAGGTGCGGCTGCCGCAGCACCTGTCTTTAGCCTTGCAGGCAGCGGTACGCCGCGTCCGCAGGTGAAAGAGGGCATTGGCCCGCAGTTGCCGCGTCCGAATCGTGTGCGCGTGCCTACTCGTCGTGAGCTGGCTTCATATGGCATAAAACTGCCGTCACAGCGTATGGCTGAAGAGAAAGCGCGCGAAGAGCAGCTTGATACAGATGCGTATAGTGACGATGAAATGGATGCAATGCAGCAGGACGAGCTGGCACGTCAGTTCGCTCAGTCGCAGCAGCATCGTTATGGCGAAGAGTATCAGGACGAAACCCACCAGACTGATGACGAAGATTCAGCCGCAGAAGCGGAACTGGCTCGCCAGTTTGCTTCTTCTCAGCAGCAGCGTTATTCCGGTGAACAGCCTGTCGGAGCGAATCCGTTCTCCCTCGATGACTTTGAATTTTCGCCAATGAAAACGCTGGTGGATGAGGGGCCGCATGAGCCGCTGTTTACGCCTGGCGTAATGCCGGAGCCCGCGCCGCAGTACCAGGAACCAGTTGCGCCGCAGCAGCATTATCAGCAACCGGCGCAGCCAGTTGCACCGCAACAGCACTATCAGCAACCGGCACAGCCAGTTGCACCGCAGCAGCATTATCAGCAGCCAGCGCAGCCTGTTACACCGCCGCCGCAGGATAGTCTGATCCATCCGCTGCTGATGCGTAATGGGGATAGTCGTCCGGCGCACCGTCCAAGCACGCCGCTGCCATCGTTAGATCTGCTCACGCCGCCGCCGAGCGAAGTTGAGCCGATAGATACGTTCGCACTGGAACAAATGGCACGTCTGGTGGAAGCGCGTCTGGCGGATTTCCGCATTAAAGCCGATGTAGTGAACTATTCTCCTGGCCCGGTGATTACCCGCTTTGAGCTTAATCTGGCTCCAGGGGTTAAAGCAGCGCGTATTTCTAACCTGTCACGAGATCTGGCGCGTTCATTATCGACCGCGGCGGTACGTGTGGTCGAGGTTATTCCAGGCAAACCGTATGTCGGACTGGAGTTACCGAACAAAAAACGTCAAACCGTCTATCTGCGAGAAGTGCTGGATAACGCTAAATTCCGTGATAACTCATCTCCGCTGACTGTGGTGCTGGGCAAAGATATTGCGGGCGAACCGGTGGTGGCCGATCTGGCTAAAATGCCGCACCTGCTGGTGGCAGGGACAACCGGTTCCGGTAAGTCTGTTGGGGTGAACGCCATGATCCTCAGCATGCTGTACAAAGCGCAGCCGGAAGACGTTCGCTTTATCATGATTGACCCGAAAATGCTGGAACTTTCTGTTTATGAAGGTATTCCACATCTGCTGACTGAAGTTGTGACCGACATGAAAGATGCCGCCAATGCCTTGCGTTGGAGCGTCAATGAAATGGAACGTCGCTACAAACTGATGTCGGCGCTTGGCGTGCGTAACCTTGCCGGTTATAACGATAAGATTGCTGAAGCCGCCCGTATGGGACGTCCGATTCCAGACCCATACTGGAAGCCGGGCGACAGCATGGATGTTCAGCATCCGGTGCTGGAAAAACTGCCGTATATCGTGGTGTTGGTGGATGAATTCGCTGACCTGATGATGACCGTTGGCAAAAAGGTGGAAGAACTAATCGCTCGTCTGGCGCAAAAAGCGCGTGCGGCGGGTATCCACCTGGTGCTGGCAACCCAGCGACCGTCAGTTGACGTTATCACTGGTCTGATTAAAGCGAACATCCCGACGCGTATCGCCTTTACAGTGTCCAGTAAAATTGACTCGCGTACCATCCTTGACCAGGGCGGCGCGGAATCGCTGTTGGGTATGGGTGACATGCTTTATTCTGCACCAAACTCGACGATCCCTGTGCGTGTACACGGCGCCTTTGTACGCGATGAAGAAGTTCACGCGGTAGTTCAGGACTGGAAAGCGCGCGGCCGTCCACAATACGTTGATGGCATTACCTCTGACAGCGAAAGCGAAGGCGGCGGTGGCGGCTTTGATGGTGGTGAAGAACTGGATCCGCTGTTCGATCAGGCGGTGAACTTTGTTACTCAGAAACGCAAAGCCTCAATCTCCGGCGTCCAGCGTCAGTTCCGTATCGGTTACAACCGAGCGGCGCGCATCATCGAACAGATGGAAGCGCAGGGAATAGTCAGCGAACAAGGGCATAATGGTAATCGTGAAGTGCTGGCTCCGCCGCCCTTCGAATGATTGCAAAGTTAAGTAATTCAGTATTTTCTACTTTCCTCATGCTGATTTTTGGCCTGAAATGGATAGCAGAGGGATCTCCCCGTTGGGAGTGACGTATTTTGAGGAATAACGATGAAAAGAATCGCAATCACCTGTGCATTACTGTCTAGCTTTGTGGTGAGCAGCGTCTGGGCTGATGCTGCCAGCGACCTGAAAAGCCGTCTGGATAAAGTCAGTAGCTTCCATGCCAGCTTTACTCAGAAGGTCACGGACGGTAGCGGCGCGGCGGTGCAGGAAGGTCAGGGCGACTTATGGGTTAAACGCCCTAATCTGTTTAACTGGCATATGACGCAGCCTGACGAGAGCATTCTGGTTTCCGATGGTAAAACGCTGTGGTTCTTTAACCCGTTTGTTGAGCAGGCGACTGCGACCTGGTTGAAAGACGCTACGGGCAACACGCCGTTTATGCTGATTGCGCGTAACCAGGCCAGCGACTGGCAACAGTACAACATTAAGCAAAACGGCGATGATTTCGTGCTGACGCCAAAAACCAGCAGCGGTAACCTGAAGCAGTTTACTATCAATGTTGGGCGGGACGGGACGATCCATCAGTTCAGTGCCGTTGAGCAAGACGATCAGCGCAGCAGCTATCAGCTGAAATCTCAGCAGAATGGTGCGATTGAACCTTCGAAATTCACCTTTACCCCGCCGCAAGGTGTAACGGTTGACGATCAACGTAAGTAGAGGCGTGTGAGTGAGCAATCTGTCGCTCGACTTTTCTGATAATACCTTTCAGCCACTGGCCGCACGTATGCGGCCAGAAAATTTAGCGCAGTACATCGGCCAGCAGCATCTGCTGGCTGCGGGTAAACCCTTGCCGCGCGCCATCGAGGCCGGGCACCTGCACTCTATGATTTTATGGGGTCCGCCGGGGACGGGGAAAACCACGCTAGCCGAAGTTATTGCCCGTTACGCTAACGCCGATGTTGAACGAATTTCGGCGGTCACGTCTGGTGTAAAAGAAATTCGTGAAGCGATTGAGTGGGCGCGTCAGAATCGTAACGCGGGTCGACGTACGATCCTGTTCGTGGACGAAGTTCACCGTTTTAATAAAAGCCAACAGGATGCGTTTTTACCGCATATTGAAGACGGTACCATCACGTTTATTGGCGCTACCACTGAAAATCCCTCGTTTGAACTGAACTCGGCACTGTTGTCGCGGGCGCGTGTTTATTTACTGAAATCGTTAACCACCGACGATATTGAACAGGTGCTGGACCAGGCGATGTCAGATAAAGCCCGGGGTTACGGCGGCCAGGATATCGTACTGCCACCAGAGACGCGTCGGGCGATTGCCGAACTGGTTAATGGTGACGCACGGCGAGCGCTGAATACGCTGGAAATGATGGCCGATATGGCCGAAGTTGATGATTCTGGCAAGCGCGTATTGAAACCAGAATTGCTCACTGAAATTGCCGGTGAACGCAGCGCACGCTTCGATAATAAAGGCGATCGTTTTTACGATCTCATCTCCGCATTACACAAATCGGTTCGCGGCAGCGCCCCGGATGCGGCACTTTATTGGTATGCGCGCATCATTAGTGCAGGCGGTGACCCGCTGTATGTTGCCCGTCGCTGTCTGGCCATTGCCTCTGAAGATGTCGGCAATGCCGACCCTCGCGCCATGCAGGTGGCAATTTCCGCATGGGACTGCTTTACCCGCGTGGGACCCGCGGAAGGTGAACGAGCGATTGCTCAGGCGATTGTTTATCTGGCCTGCGCGCCGAAAAGTAATGCGGTTTACACCGCCTTCAAAGCCGCGCTGGCTGATGCCCGCGAACGTCCGGATTACGACGTGCCGGTCCACCTGCGCAATGCGCCAACTAAGCTGATGAAAGAAATGGGCTATGGTCAGGAGTATCGTTACGCCCATGATGAACCAAATGCCTATGCCGCCGGAGAAGAGTACTTCCCGCAGGAAATGGCACAAACGCGCTATTATCACCCCACAAACAGAGGTCTTGAAGGCAAGATTGGCGAAAAGCTCGCCTGGCTCGCCGGACAGGATCAAAATAGCCCTATAAAACGCTACCGTTAGTGTTATCGTTGCGGTAATGTTGTCTCTGTATCCCTGTGACCGCAGGCTGTGGTCACTTTCTCCTATTTTAATTCGATAAGCACAGGATAAGCATGCTCGATCCCAATCTGCTGCGTAATGAGCCAGACGCAGTCGCAGAAAAACTGGCAAGCCGGGGCTTTAAGCTGGATGTAGATAAGCTGCGCGCTCTTGAAGAGCGTCGTAAAGTTCTGCAGGTACAAACTGAAAACCTGCAGGCAGAGCGTAACTCTCGATCGAAATCCATCGGCCAGGCAAAAGCGCGCGGGGAAGATATCGAGTCTTTACGTCTGGAAGTGAACAAACTGGGCGAAGAGCTGGATGCCGCGAAAGCTGAACTTGATACCTTACAGGCCGAGATCCGCGACATTGCGCTGACCATTCCTAACCTGCCAGCGGACGACGTTCCGGTGGGTAAAGATGAAAATGACAACGTTGAAGTCAGCCGTTGGGGTACTCCGCGTGAGTTTGATTTCGAAGTGCGCGATCACGTTACCCTGGGTGAAATGCACACGGGTCTTGATTTTGCCGCTGCGGTTAAGCTTACCGGCTCTCGTTTCGTCGTGATGAAAGGGCAGATCGCGCGCATGCACCGTGCGCTGTCTCAGTTCATGCTGGATCTGCATACCGAACAGCATGGTTACAGCGAAAACTACGTTCCGTATCTGGTTAACCATGACACGCTGTACGGAACAGGGCAACTGCCGAAATTTGCTGGCGATCTGTTCCACACCCGTCCGCTGGATGAAGAAGCTGACAGCAGCAACTATGCGCTGATCCCAACGGCAGAAGTTCCGCTGACCAACCTGGTTCGCGACGAAATCATTGACGAAGATGCGCTGCCGATCAAAATGACCGCGCATACGCCGTGCTTCCGTTCTGAAGCAGGTTCTTACGGTCGTGATACCCGTGGTCTGATCCGTATGCACCAGTTCGATAAAGTTGAAATGGTGCAGATCGTTCGCCCGGAAGACTCTATGGACGCGCTGGAAGAGATGACCGGCCATGCTGAGAAGGTTCTTCAGCTGCTGGGCCTGCCGTACCGTAAGATCATCCTGTGCACAGGCGACATGGGCTTCGGCGCATGCAAAACGTACGATCTGGAAGTGTGGATCCCGGCGCAGAACACCTATCGCGAAATCTCCTCTTGCTCCAACGTGTGGGATTTCCAGGCTCGTCGTATGCAGGCGCGTTGCCGCAGCAAATCCGACAAAAAGACCCGTTTAGTACATACGCTGAACGGTTCCGGTCTGGCGGTTGGACGTACGCTGGTTGCGGTGATGGAAAACTATCAGCAGGCTGATGGCCGTATTCAGGTTCCGGAAGTGTTACGTCCGTACATGAATGGCCTGGAATTTATCGGCTAAGCTACCTTTCTTTGCTAAAAAAGCGCCTCAGGGCGCTTTTTTTATGCCCGTTTGACGTCGGACAATAACGCCTACCTCCATAGGAGTAATACTGCCTTCGAATGAAAGTCAGTATTTATCTCTGTCTTTTCGCAAATTCAGTATCTACCAGTCTGTATATTGATATTAACGCTATATAAAAATCTATATAATGAGTATTTCTCTTTTGTTTATTGTGAGCAGCAGAGTGAGCCACTATGAAAACTAAGATCCCCGATGCCATGCTGGCAGCTGAGGTTAGTCGCCGAGGTTTGGTGAAAACGACGGCGATAGGCGGACTGGCGGTGGCCAGTAGCGCGTTTACCCTGCCATTTACCCGTATTGCAAATGCTGCAGAAGCCCTTAATCCGACACAGGCCAATGAGAAAGTCATATGGAGCGCGTGTACGGTGAACTGTGGTAGCCGCTGTCCTCTGCGTATGCACGTGGTAGACGGTGAAATAAAGTATGTTGAAACCGACAACACCGGTGATGACAACTATGACGGCTTGCACCAGGTACGCGCCTGTCTGCGTGGTCGCTCCATGCGTCGTCGCGTTTATAATCCCGACCGTCTGAAATACCCGATGAAACGTGTCGGTAAACGTGGCGAAGGGAAATTTGAGCGTATCAGCTGGGATGAAGCCTACGACATCATTGCCAGCAATATGCAGCGTCTTATCAAAGACTACGGCAACGAGTCTATCTACCTGAACTACGGCACAGGTACGCTGGGCGGCACCCTGACACGTTCCTGGCCGCCAGGCAAAACGCTGGTAGCACGTCTGATGAACTGCTGTGGCGGCTACCTGAACCACTACGGTGACTACTCTTCAGCGCAAATCGCTGCCGGGTTGAACTACACCTACGGCGGCTGGGCAGACGGTAACAGCCCGTCCGACATTGAAAACAGCAAGCTGGTGGTTCTGTTCGGGAATAACCCAGGTGAAACCCGTATGAGCGGGGGTGGTGTAACCTATTACCTTGAACAGGCGCGACAGAAATCCAATGCCCGCATGATTATTATCGATCCTCGCTACACGGATACCGGTGCGGGTCGTGAAGATGAATGGATCCCGATCCGCCCAGGTACCGATGCGGCGCTGGTGAATGGTCTGGCGTATGTGCTGATCACCGAAAACATGGTCGATCAACCGTTCCTTGATAAATACTGCGTGGGTTACGACGAGAAAACCTTACCGGCCGACGCACCGAAAAACGGTCACTATAAGGCGTATATTCTTGGGCAGGGCAAAGACGGTATCGCCAAGACCCCGGAATGGGCAGCGCAAATTACCGGTATTCCTGCTGATCGAATCGTCAAACTGGCACGTGAAATCGGTAGCGCTAAACCGGCATATATCAGTCAGGGGTGGGGACCGCAGCGCCATGCTAACGGTGAAATAGCGACTCGTGCCATTTCTATGCTGGCAATCCTTACCGGTAACGTTGGGATTAACGGCGGCAACAGCGGGGCGCGTGAGGGCTCATACAGTTTGCCGTTTGAACGTATGCCTACGCTGGAAAACCCAGTCGAAACCAGCATCTCTATGTTTATGTGGACGGACGCCATTGAGCGAGGTCCGGAGATGACGGCGCTGCGTGACGGTGTTCGTGGCAAAGATAAGCTCGATGTTCCGATTAAGATGATCTGGAACTATGCCGGTAACTGTCTGATTAACCAGCACTCTGATATCAACCGCACACATGAAATCCTACAGGATGATAAGAAGTGCGAGATGATCGTTGTCATCGACTGTCATATGACCTCCTCGGCGAAATACGCGGATATTTTGCTGCCGGACTGCACCGCTTCGGAGCAGATGGACTTCGCACTGGATGCCTCCTGCGGAAATATGTCGTATGTGATTTTCACCGATCAGGCGATCAAACCACGCTTCGAATGCAAGACTATCTACCAGATGACCAGTGAGCTAGCGAAACGCCTTGGTGTTGAGCAGCAGTTTACAGAAGGTCGTACTCAGGAAGAGTGGATGCGTCATCTGTACGAGCAGTCGCGCAAAGCCATTCCTGAACTGCCAACGTTTGAAGAATTCCGCAAGCAGGGGATCTTTAAACAGCGCGACCCGCAGGGACATCACGTGGCCTACAAGGCGTTCCGTGAGGATCCTAACGCCAATCCGCTGACCACGCCGTCAGGTAAGATCGAAATTTATTCGCAGCAGCTTGCCGAGATCGCGTCAACCTGGGAACTGCCGGAAGGTGATGTGATTGATCCACTGCCGATTTATACCCCAGGCTTTGAGAGCTTAAACGATCCGCTGGTGGAGAAATTCCCTCTGCAGTTGACTGGCTTCCACTATAAGTCTCGCGTCCACTCGACCTATGGCAACGTGGATGTTCTGAAAGCATCCTGCCGCCAGGAAATGTGGATCAACCCGATGGATGCCCAGCGACGCGGCATTAACAACGGCGACAAGGTGCGCATCTTTAACGATCGTGGTGAAGTGCACATCGAGGCGAAAGTAACGCCGCGTATGATGCCTGGCGTGGTGGCATTGGGCGAAGGGGCGTGGTATGACCCGGACGCAAAACGCGTGGACCAGGGCGGTTGTATTAACGTCCTGACGACCCAGCGTCCGTCTCCTCTCGCGAAGGGGAACCCATCACACACGAACCTTGTTCAGGTTGAAAAGGTGTAAGGAGTAACCGATGACAACCCAGTATGGATTTTTTATTGATTCCAGCCGTTGCACCGGTTGCAAAACCTGCGAACTGGCGTGCAAAGATTTCAAAAATTTAACCCCTGAAGTCAGCTTCCGCCGCATTTATGAGTACGCGGGCGGTGACTGGCAGGAAGACAACGGCGTCTGGCATCAGAACGTCTTTGCCTATTACCTCTCCATTGCGTGTAACCACTGTGAAGACCCGGCCTGTACCAAGGTGTGTCCGAGCGGTGCGATGCACAAACGTGAAGATGGCTTTGTCGTTGTCGATGAAGATGTGTGCATCGGCTGCCGCTATTGCCACATGGCCTGTCCTTACGGTGCACCACAGTACAATGCTGACAAAGGGCACATGACCAAATGCGATGGTTGCCATGAGCGCGTCGCTGAAGGTAAGAAACCTATTTGCGTCGAGTCCTGTCCACTGCGTGCGCTGGATTTTGGACCAATTGATGAACTGCGCAAAAAACACGGTACTTTGGCTGCGGTTGCGCCACTGCCGGGCGCGCACTTTACCAAACCGAGCATTGTCATCAAACCTAACGCCAATAGCCGCCCGACCGGGGATACCACAGGTTATCTGGCCAATCCGAAGGAGGTGTAAGATGGGAAGTGGATGGCATGAATGGCCGCTGATGATCTTCACGGTCTTCGGACAGTGTGTGGTTGGCGGTTTTATTGTTCTGGCGCTGGCGTTGATGAAAGGGGGCTTACGCCCAGAATCGCAGCAACGCGTAATTACCTGCATGTTTGGGCTGTGGGTATTAATGGGCATTGGTTTTATTGCTTCCATGCTCCACCTGGGCTCACCGATGCGCGCCTTTAACTCACTCAATCGCGTTGGGTCATCTGCGTTGAGTAACGAAATTGCCAGCGGCTCACTCTTCTTTGCCGTTGGCGGTATCGGCTGGCTGCTGGCTATGTTGAAGAAAATGTCGCCCGCATTACGCAATCTGTGGTTAGTTGTCACCATGGTGCTGGGTGTGGTTTTTGTCTGGATGATGGTGCGCGTGTATAACACCATCGATACCGTACCGACCTGGTACAGCGTCTGGACACCGCTGGGCTTCTTCCTGACGATGTTTATGGGCGGTCCGCTGCTGGGATATCTGTTACTGAGAATTGCTGGCGTGGATGGTTGGGCGATGCGCCTGCTGCCGGCTATATCAGTGCTTGCTCTGGTCGTGAGTGCCATCATGTCGGTAATGCAGGGGACTGAACTGGCGACAATCCATAGTTCTATTCAACAGGCCTCTGCGCTGGTTCCGGATTACGGTTCGCTGATGGCGTGGCGGATCGTGGCACTGGCGTTAGCGTTGTGCTGCTGGATAGTACCGCAAGTGAAGGGTTACCAGCCTGCCGTTCCGTTGCTTTCTGCCGCGTTTATTCTGCTGTTAGTCGGCGAGCTGATTGGTCGTGGCGTGTTCTACGGGCTGCATATGACCGTCGGTATGGCGGTGGCGAGTTAATCCATAATACGCCGGATGGCGCCTCGTGCTTTATCAAGCCTACAATATCCGTAGGCCTTAAAGCTGCGCGCTATCCGGCTACATGTCAGGTCAGGGTTTTGCCCCAGTCTTTACTTCTGCTTAGTTAACGTGTCATAGCTGGTCATCAGATTGCGATAATCCGGAATGTGATTAGAGAACAACGTCGCCAGACCTTCGATATCGTTGCGCCAGTCGCGGTGCAGTTCGCATGCTACTCCGAACCATGTCATCAATTGAGCGCCTGCCTGAGACATCCGATCCCATGCTGAATGGCGGGTAATTTCATTAAACGTGCCTGAAGCATCGGTGACAACAAAGACGTCAAAACCTTCTTCAATAGCCGAGAGGGCTGGGAAAGCGACGCAAACCTCCGTCACGACACCAGCGATAATCAGCTGCTTTTTGCCGGTCGCTTTTACTGCTTTCACGAAATCTTCGTTATCCCATGCGTTAATGTTTCCTGGGCGAGCAATGTAGGGCGCATCGGGAAATTGAGCTTTCAGTTCCGGTACCAGCGGTCCGTTTGGTCCTGTCTCAAAACTGGTTGTCAGAATGGTTGGGAGGTTGAAGTATTTTGCTAAGTCACCGAGCGCAAGCACGTTGTTTTTAAATTTATCGGGATCGATATCCCGAACCAGAGAGAGCAGGCCAGCCTGATGGTCGACCAGCAGTACTGCCGCATTGTCTTTATCAAGTCTTACGTAAGGTTTAGTCATGGTATTTCTCCTGTTCAGTATCAGTGGGGGAAATTTGATGAGTTTAAGTCTACGAAAAGAACGATATTTGGATTAGATAGATAAATAAGAACTCACTGTTCTATTTTGAAGACAATGCAGCTCAGCATCCCGCATAGAGTTTAGTAAGAAATAAAAGTAAGGGGAGTCCATGAAATTTTTCGACTGAACGTAACGCGAGATTTTTGTTTTAGATCAATAAAAACAAGCAGATGTGTTTTTGTATTTTTTATCTATTCACATTAAGAATCAGTAATGCAAATCGATCGACCAGAAAGCGCCTCAGCCCTCTGATTCCGCCGATTGACAATGTTTTTAGCAGTGGCATGATGCGCATGAAATTTGAACTTCCTCACGGTTTTTATTCATGTCCACCTATACCCGTCCCGTCATGCTATTGCTGTGCGGGCTACTTCTGTTGACCCTGGCGATCGCCGTGTTAAACACGCTCGTCCCGCTTTGGCTCGCCCATGAAAATCTGCCTACCTGGCAGGTAGGCGTGGTGAGCTCGTCTTACTTTACCGGTAATCTGGTAGGGACGTTGCTGACAGGGTATTTAATAAAACACCTTGGTTTTAACCGCAGCTATTACATCGCCTCGCTTATTTTTGCCGCGGGCTGTGTCGGGCTGGGGATTATGGTGGGATTCTGGAGCTGGATGACATGGCGTTTTATCGCCGGTGTTGGCTGCGCCATGATCTGGGTGGTCGTGGAAAGCGCGCTGATGTGCAGCGGGACGTCACGTAATCGTGGACGGTTACTTGCCGCCTATATGATGATCTATTACGTGGGAACGTTTTTAGGCCAACTGCTGGTTAGTAAAGTATCAACAGAATTGATGAACGTCCTGCCGTGGGTGACAGGTACTATCCTGGCGGGTGTTTTGCCACTGCTCTTTACGCGCATTGCTAATCAGCAGGGCGATGAACAGCAGTCTACGCCTATTGTCTCCATGCTGAGGTTGCGTCAGGCGCGCCTGGGCGTTAATGGCTGCATTATTTCCGGGATCGTGCTGGGGTCTTTGTATGGCCTGATGCCGCTGTATCTCAACCATCAGGGGGTGAGCAACGCCAGCATTGGTTTCTGGATGGCGGTTCTGGTAAGTGCCGGTATTCTGGGGCAATGGCCGATTGGCCGTCTGGCGGATAAGCTGGGACGTCTGCTGGTTTTACGCGTCCAGGTCTTCGTGGTGATCGTCGGGAGTATCGCCATGCTGAACCAGGCGGCGATGGCACCCGCGTTGTTTATGTTGGGTGCGGCAGGCTTTACCCTCTATCCGGTCGCGATGGCCTGGGCCTGTGAAAAGGTGGAACATCATCAGTTGGTCGCCATGAATCAGGCATTGCTATTGAGCTATACCGTGGGCAGTCTGCTGGGACCTTCGTTTACTGCGATGCTGATGCAGAATTATTCAGATAGCTTGCTGTTTATCATGATCGCCAGCGTATCGTTTATTTATTTACTAATGCTGCTGCGTAAGACGGGCCATACGCCCAATTCTATTGCGCACATTTGACCTGATTTAACAGAATATGAACAGGTTCCCATACATACTGTTTATGTATGCTTTATGGGAACCTGCATTATTTAATCGCACACGTCTGTCCTAAAAATAAAGTGTGCAGAAGGTTATAGTTTTACATCCTGCCGTTTCCGCTCGCTCATTTTACCGCGCATAATCCCACGCCTCATATATTGATAATCAAAAAGCTTCCACAAAGGATTGCGTATGGCTGGTGTGCAGGAAAAACAATTGCGATGGTACAACATTGCATTAATGTCATTTATTACCGTCTGGGGTTTTGGTAACGTCGTCAACAACTATGCTAATCAGGGATTGGTTGTTGTCTCCTCCTGGATATTTATTTTCGCGCTCTATTTTATTCCTTACGCGTTGATCGTCGGGCAGCTTGGCTCAACCTTTAAAGAGGGTAAAGGCGGAGTCAGTACCTGGATTAAACATACCATGGGGCCAGGGTTGGCCTATCTTGCTGCCTGGACCTATTGGGTTGTTCATATACCTTATCTGGCGCAAAAACCGCAGGCTATTCTGATTGCGCTGGGATGGGCGCTGAAGGGCGATGGTTCGTTGATTAAAGAGTACACCGTCGTGGCGTTGCAGGGGCTGACGCTGGCGCTGTTTGTCTTTTTCATGTGGGTTGCGTCCCGTGGCATGAAGTCGCTGAAAATTGTTGGGTCAGTTGCTGGCATCGCGATGTTTGTGATGTCCATTTTGTATGTTGTGATGGCGGTAACCGCGCCTGCAATTACGGATGTGCAAATAGCGACAACCAATATCACCTGGGAATCGTTTATCCCGCACATCGATTTTACCTACATTACCACGATCTCCATGCTGGTCTTTGCCGTGGGCGGTGCGGAGAAAATTTCGCCATACGTTAATCAGACACGTAATCCGGGCAAAGAATTTCCAAAAGGGATGCTCGTTCTGGCTGTTATGGTAGCGGTATGCGCGATTCTCGGGTCGCTGGCTATGGGAATGATGTTTGACTCCCGGCATATTCCAGATGACCTGATGACGAATGGTCAATATTACGCCTTCCAGAAATTGGGTGAGTATTATGGTATGGGTAATTCGCTGATGGTTATTTACGCGGTTGCCAATACGCTGGGACAGATTGCGGCATTGGTATTTTCTATTGATGCACCGCTTAAAGTTCTGCTGGGGGATGCTGATCGTAAATATATTCCCGAGAGCCTGTGTAAAACCAACGCTTCCGGTACGCCGGTAAATGGTTATATTCTGACGCTGGTGCTGGTGGCAATTCTGATTATGTTGCCAACACTGGGAATTGGCGACATGAACAACCTGTATAAATGGCTATTGAATCTTAACTCTGTCGTGATGCCATTGCGTTATTTATGGGTGTTTGTGGCGTTCATTGCCGTTATTCGCCTGGCGCAAAAATATAAATCGGAATATGTCTTTATTCGCAACCGCTCGCTTGCGATGACCGTGGGGATCTGGTGCTTTGCCTTTACCGCATTTGCCTGTCTGACCGGGATTTTCCCGAAAATGGAAGCCTTTACTCCTGAGTGGACATTCCAGCTCACGCTGAATATCGTGACGCCATTTGTGCTGGTTGGACTGGGATTGATTTTCCCGCTACTGGCGAGAAGAGGACGCTAAAGACAAGTGTGGCAGAAGAGCAGGAGATAGTGATGCTATCTCCTGCTTTACCTCTCAAAACAACGGGGACAGTTCTTTTGGGATGGCATACTGTTTGCCATCATAACGCAGTACCCAACTGGCTTTCCCCGGTTTATCCTTTGATGCGCACTGCTCGTTGGCGTCTGTATAGGCCGTTGATTCCACGTTTTTCTCGTTTACCCGAATATCGAAGTATCCATTATGTGAATCAGGCGCAAGGGCAAGGGTGCGTTTAATATCGTGGAATGTTCCCACACAGTTCCCGTCCCATTCACCGGTGCTATTCTCAAGTACGATTCCGTTTATTACCGCCCGTAGTTGATTATTTTCAATAACAAACAGCGATAGCGCATCTTCACTATAAGGATTTACACGGGAACTGCCGGTGCGGGTGACTCGTAAGCCAAATGCGGTCTGATCTGGGGTAACTTTCCAGCGCGCAGTATCCAGCGCCAGACCGGTAATTTGAATGGCATCGTCATTCATACGTTCGGGCAGGCGTAGCCGCTGTTTTACGTCGAGGCTTGTGGAATCCAGTACCAGAAGCTCCAGATCGCCAATGCGATCGTAATCGCTATATTGTTGTGCCATCAGCGGGATCGCCGCTAAGGTCAGTTCCGGGTGGGCTGGCCAGACACGGCAAATTGCGCTTTGCGGTGAGTTACCTGTGATTTCGATAACCTGATTATGCTGTGTGAGTAGCTTGCCTTCCGCTGTCGGTTTTGCATCCGGCCATGCATGTTGCACAATGGCGTTGATATCACAGTTGCTGGCGGCATTTACGTATTGGGCAGATAACAGCAACATGCCAGAAATGAATAACCGCATGGCGTCCTTTCCTATAATTCGAGTGGTTGTCGCTTAGATAGCAAAACGGCTGCCGTTCAGGGCAGCCGTTTCGTGGTGGCTAAAACTCAATACATCACTTTATGTCCATATTGCTCGAGAATGCACTTCACGCGCTCCATGGTCTCTTTCTTCGGTGGTTTGACGCCATCCAGTTTGTACTCTTCGCCCATTGCTACCCATTTGTGTTTGCCCAGCTCGTGGTAAGGCAGCAGCTCGATTTTTTCAACGTTACCCATATCGCGGGTAAATTCGCCGAGGCGGTGCGCGGAGTCATCGTCATCAGACCAGCCAGGTACGACAACATAGCGGATCCACACTTTGATGTCTTTGTTTGACAGGTAACGCGCGAACTCCAGCGTACGATGGTTAGATACGCCGACCAGATTCTGATGGATTTCATCGTTCATCTGTTTGAGGTCGAGCATGACCAGGTCGGTGACTTCCAGCAGCTCATCGATCACCGGATCGTAGCGGCGAACAAAACCGTTGGTATCCAGACAGGTATGAATACCTTCTTTTTTACAAGCGCGGAACCAGTCACGTACGAATTCAGCTTGCAGGATAGCTTCGCCGCCAGACGCCGTCACGCCGCCGCCGGATGCGTTCATAAAGTGGCGATAGGTCACCACCTCTTTCATTAATTCGTCGACGGTGACTTCTTTACCGCCGTGTGTATCCCACGTGTCACGGTTATGGCAATACAGGCAGCGCATCAGGCAGCCCTGAAAGAAGGTAATAAAGCGGATGCCCGGGCCATCAACAGTGCCACAGGATTCAAAGGAGTGAATGCGACCAATAACTGACATTGCGGTGTTTCTCCAGGTGTGGCCCATCCGGGGCCAGTGTTAGTGCACAGTTATTAACTGTGTCGAGTCTGTTTTGGCTGCTATCCATACTTTTCGTCTTTCAAGCTGCATCTTTGTTAGCTTCTTTCGCTCACCCCAGTCACGTACTTCTGTACGCTCCAGGGGATTCACTCCGTTGCCGCCTCAATGCAACTCGAAATCCATCGAGTATATAAGTATAGATAGCTGACAAAGCAGGCTATTAAAAAGGCCCCACTTACGTGGAGCCTTTATTGTACGCTTTTTAAAGTACGATTTCAGTCAAAACCAATTACATGGTCTGAGTGAAGGTACGAGTAATAACGTCCTGCTGCTGTTCTTTAGTCAGGGAGTTAAAACGTACTGCGTAGCCAGAAACGCGGATGGTCAGCTGCGGATATTTTTCCGGATGTTCCATCGCATCCAGCAGCATTTCGCGGTTCATGACGTTCACGTTCAGGTGCTGACCACCTTCGATGGACGCTTCGTGGTGGAAGTAACCATCCATCAGACCAGCCAGGTTGGTCTTACGAACTTCGTCGTCTTTACCCAGTGCGTTCGGAACGATAGAGAAGGTGTAAGAAATACCATCTTTAGCGTAAGCAAACGGCAGTTTAGCAACGGAGGTCAGAGAGGCAACAGCACCTTTCTGGTCACGACCGTGCATTGGGTTAGCACCCGGTCCGAACGGCGCGCCAGCACGACGACCATCTGGGGTGTTACCAGTTTTCTTACCATAAACCACGTTAGAGGTGATGGTCAGAACAGACTGAGTCGGGATAGCGTTACGATAAGTAGTCAGTTTCTGAATTTTCTTCATGAAACGTTCTACCAGGTCAACCGCCATGTCATCAACGCGAGAGTCGTTGTTACCAAACTGCGGGTATTCGCCTTCGATTTCGAAGTCGATAGCCAGACCGTCTTCGTCACGAATCGGTTTAACTTTCGCATATTTGATTGCAGACAGGGAGTCAGCAGCAACGGACAGACCAGCGATACCACACGCCATGGTGCGGATAACGTCACGGTCGTGCAGCGCCATCAGAGAGGCTTCGTAGCTGTACTTGTCGTGCATGTAGTGGATAACGTTCAGCGCGGTGACGTACTGTTTAGCCAGCCAATCCATGAAGTGATCCATGCGGTCCATAACTTCGTCGAAGTTCAGAACGTCGCCTTTGATCGGTTCAGATTTAGGACCAACCTGCATTTTCAGTTTTTCATCAACGCCACCGTTGATTGCGTACAGCATGGTTTTCGCCAGGTTTGCACGCGCACCGAAGAACTGCATTTGTTTACCAACAACCATCGGGCTTACGCAGCAAGCGATAGCGTAGTCGTCGTTGTTGAAGTCCGGACGCATCAGGTCATCGTTCTCGTACTGCAGAGAAGAGGTGTCGATGGACACTTTAGCGGCGAATTTCTTGAAGTTCAGAGGCAGTTTTTCAGACCACAGAACAGTGATGTTCGGCTCCGGAGAAGGACCCATGGTGTACAGGGTGTTCAGGAAGCGGAAGCTGTTTTTGGTAACCAGAGTACGGCCATCAACGCCCATACCACCGATTGATTCAGTTGCCCAAATCGGGTCACCGGAGAACAGTTCATCATATTCAGGAGTACGCAGGAAGCGAACCATACGCAGTTTCATGACCAGGTGGTCGATCATTTCCTGTGCGTCTTGCTCGGTGATTTTGCCTGCTTTCAGGTCACGTTCGATGTAAGCATCCAGGAAGGTGGATACGCGACCGAAGGACATTGCTGCACCGTTCTGAGATTTAACTGCGGCCAGGTAGCCGAAGTAAGTCCACTGGATAGCTTCCTGAGCGTTGGTAGCCGGACCAGAGATATCGCAGCCATATTTAGCAGCCATTTCTTTGATCTGACCCAGAGCGCGGTGCTGTTCAGCGATTTCTTCACGCAGACGGATAGTTGCTTCCAGGTTTACGCCGTTTTCCAGATCGGACTGCAGAGAGACGAACTGAGCGTATTTGTCTTTCATCAGGTAGTCGATACCGTACAGCGCAACGCGACGGTAGTCACCGATGATACGGCCACGGCCATACGCATCTGGCAGACCAGTCAGAACACCGGATTTACGGCAGTTCAGAATGTCTTTGGTGTAAACATCGAATACGCCCTGGTTGTGGGTTTTGCGGTATTCGGTGAAGATTTTTTTCAGCATCGGGTCCAGTTCGCGATTGTACGCTTTGCAGGAACCTTCAACCATTTTGATGCCGCCAAACGGAATGATCGCACGTTTCAGCGGAGCTTCAGTCTGCAGACCAACAATCTTCTCGAGCGCTTTGTTGATGTAGCCAGCGTCGTGAGAAGTGATGGTAGAAGCAACGGAGGTGTCAAAGTCAACAGGCGCGTGAGTGCGGTTTTCCTGTTTAACGCCTTCCATCACGCTGTCCCACAGTGCAGTGGTCGCATCAGTTGCGCCAGCCAGGAAGGACTCGTCACCCTCATACGGAGTGTAGTTTTTCTGAATGAAGTCACGTACGTTTACTTCATTCTGCCAATCACCTTTGGTAAAACCTTCCCAGGCTGTGGCTAACTTTTCATTAAGCTCGGACATGTAACACCTACCTTCTTAAGTGGATTTTTTATTTACTGCGTGTAATGGGCATCAACAGATTAATGATGATCGTTACCACGCAGATAAATGACCCAGTATGTCAACCCGACCAACAAACCGCCGCCGATAATGTTACCGATCGTAACCGGAATCAGGTTATCGGTGATGAAATTCATCACGGTCAGGTGAGAAAAATTCTCCGGAGAAGACCCAACTGCGGTCCAGAATTCCGGGGTGGCGAAATCGCGTATTACAATACCCATAGGGATCATAAACATGTTTGCGATACTGTGCTCAAAACCGCTGGCAACAAACATTGCGACCGGTAATACCATGATAAACGCTTTGTCCATCAGGCTGCGGCCTGAGTAGCTCATCCATACGGCCAGACACACCATCAGGTTAGCCAGGATACCAAGGCTCACTGCCTCAACAAAAGTATGGTGCACTTTGTGGTCGGCTGTTTGCAGAACGTTGAGCCCCCATGCGCCGTTGGCGGTCATATACTCGCCAGAAAGCCACATGAGTAACACAAAGATCAGGGCGCCAATCAGGTTGCCGACATAAACGTTAAGCCAGTTTTTCGCTAACTGACCCCAGGTAATACGACCACTGGCTTTAGCAACGACGATCAGTACGGTTGAAGTGAAGAGGTCTGCACCGCAGACAACACAAAGGATCAGCCCCAGGGAAAAGCAGATACCACCTACTAATTTCGCCATGCCGAAAGGCATAGTACCAGTGCCGGTTGTGGCGGTGATATAGAAAACAAAGGCAATTGAAATGAATACACCGGCAGTAATTGCCAGATAGAACGTCTTAAGCGGATGTTTCGTTGCTTTATAGACGCCTGCTTCTTCGGCAACTTTGGCCATTGCAGCAGGTAGAATAAGATCAAAAGGGTTGTCAGCTTTCACACTAACTCTCTCTTTATTAAGTCGGCGACGAGATACTAACAAAGCATTATAGATGAGAATTTGATATAGATCATATCTCGCCTGGCTTATAGGCCCGTAAGACGCATGGTTTTTATGCGATTACGGTGTAACATGTTGATTATCCATATAAAAATAAATTTTAAAAATTATAAAGTGAGTTGAATTTTTTCTTTCAGCCTCCTATGGGACGGTTAATTAAAATGGAGTAATTGAGATAAAAAACCACATTAATAAGCTAATTTTTTTAATATCAACTACTAATATTTAACCTTGCTTTTACATTTATTTTTTGGTTTGACCAAAATAAAAAACGGGGCGCTTTAAGCGCCCCGTAATATAGCTCAGACAATACATTTAGCCTACTCGGGGCAAGTTGTTTGTCACTATTTTGACCAGTGTGCCGCTTTCGCGCGTTGCAATTTCTCATAGGCTTTCAGCAGAGACTGATGTGCCGGGAATGCGTGCAGATCGCTGTCTACTGGCTGAAGCCCATAAAACGGCGCTTCACCACTCAGTGCCGCACTTGCCGCTTCAACCGCCTCAGCGCCGTACATGCGGACGAATGCGTTCAGATACTGCAGCGGCTGACGGTCTTCTTCCTGAGACAGTAGCAACAATGTTTGCAGGCAGCGATAGTAGTTTGCACGTTCCGCGCTAAAGACGGAGGCGTTAAATTCCATCGTCCATTCGGTCCACACCAGGGCCTGCTCCAGATCGCCACCGGCCAGCGCCAGCATCACTTTAAGCTCGCCAATACGCAGGGTGTACCAACCGTTATCCGCACCGGTCGCCAGACCGAGCAGCTCGCGCACGCGGGTGAAGTCGTCAAAACCTTCTTCATCCAACTGTTCAATCAGATTGAGGTAGTCTTCTTTATCCCACTCACTGCCTGGCAGAGAGAGAATGGTGTCACGCAGATGGGTGCCCATAGCGTTGTTGGCTAACCACAGATCTTCTGCCGGATAGATGTCAGACATTCCCGGAACAATAATGCGGCACGCGTAAACGCCCAGGTGCTCATAGTCAGCGATATACACTTCTTTATCTTCAGCATTGAAGATGGCCATCAGGGTGGCGAACTCTTCTTCCGTGGTGCCGGAGAAATTCCAGTCAACGAACGGATAGTCGGCATCCTGCTTGAACAGATCCCAGGAGATCAGACCGCTGGAATCGATGAAGTGAGTTTCAAGGTTGGTATGTTCTGCCACTTCCTCATCGTCGAAGGTCGGTGGGGTGAAGACATCAAGATCCTTCAGACCACGGCCCTGCAGCAGTTCAGTCACGGTACGCTCCAGCGCAACGCCGAAATCCGGGTGTGCGCCGAAGGAGGCAAAGCAGGTACCGTTGGCCGGGTTGAACAGGACAACGCAAATCACCGGATACTTGCCGCCCAGCGAGCCATCGTAGGCAAAAATTGGGAAACCTTCCGCTTCCAGTGTGGCGATGGACTCCACCACTGCCGGATAGCGCGCCATCACCTCGGCCGGGATTTCTGGCAGGCTGATGCTTTCGGCGATAATACGGTTCTTCACATGGCGCTCAAAGACTTCAGACAGGCCCTGAACGCGAGCTTCGTTAGGTGTGTTACCCGCAGACATGCCGTTAGAAACATACAGGTTGCCGATAATATTCATCGGAATGTAGACGGTCTGGTTATCAGACTGGCGGGTAAACGGCAGGCCACAGACGCCACGCTCTTCATTACCAGACTGTAGATCGATAAGCATGCTGCCGGTCAGTTCGTTATCTGGATCGTAAAATGCACGCAGACGCGCATCCAGTAAACCTTCTGGAACATCGTCTTCTTCAGTCAGCGGGAACCATTTTTCGTTCGGGTAATGTACGAAGGGGCCATTGGCGATAGTTTCGCCCAGCCAGAAATCGGCAAAGAAGTAGTTAGTCGACAGACGCTCAAAGTATTCGCCCAGCGCAGAAGCCAGCGCCGCTTTTTTTGTCGCGCCTTTACCGTTGGTGAAGCACAGCGCGCATTCTTTGTCGCGAATATGTACAGACCAGACGTTAGGGACGGGATTCAACCACGAAGCTTCTTCAATTTGAAAACCGAGGTCGAGCAATTTTTGCTGGAAGCGAGCGATGGAGTCTTCCAGAGCGGCATCTTTGCCGGGGATAAATGTTTGCGTCATGAAAATCACTTTTGTCGTACGGAAAGCGCGCAATGATACGGGTTTTCAATGAACGGCGCTATCGTCGCCGGAGCCCATGCGTAAATAAAAGCATTGGCTATGCTTTCTTACAGCCAATCACGTTTAGAGCATATTAATGAAAGCTTTCGATTTACACCGTATGGCGCTTGATAAGGTGCCCATGGATTTTCTGGGGGAAGTTGCGCTACGCAGCCTTTACACCTTTATATTGGTTTTTCTGTTTTTAAAAATCACCGGACGTCGTGGCGTACGCCAGATGTCGCTTTTTGAAGTCCTTATCATCCTTACGCTGGGTTCCGCCGCGGGAGACGTGGCGTTTTATGACGATGTTCCGATGCTGCCGGTGCTGGTGGTCTTTATTACTCTTGCTGTGCTGTATCGGCTGGTAATGTGGCTAATGGCGCATAGTGAAAAAATGGAGGACCTGCTGGAGGGCAAACCCGTCGTGATCATTGAAGACGGCGAGCTGGCATGGTCAAAGCTCAATAGCGCCAATATGACGGAATTTGAATTCTTTATGGAACTGCGTTTGAACGGCGTGGAGCAATTGGGACAAGTGAAACTGGCTATTCTGGAGACGAATGGGCAAATCAGCGTCTACTTCTTTGCCGATGAAGACGTAAAGCCGGGGCTCAGTATTTTGCCTAAACGTTGTACGCAACGATTTAAAGTAATACCTGAAGCAGGGGACTATGCCTGCATACGTTGTAGCGAAGTGGTGCAAATGAAGGCCGGAGATCATCAATTATGTCCGCGCTGTGCAAATCCAGAATGGTCGAAGGCCAGTCGGGCAAAACGGGTTACCTGACAGCAAAAATCTCGGTTTTTACCCGTCAATCCGATAGATTCTGTTGTGTGACCGATGACACATTTTTACCCTTGCCAGTTTTACCCATTGCGGCGCGTGTCACTGAATGATAAAACCGATATCCACAGGAATAACTTATACCAATGTCTGTCACCGGATTATCGTCAATGACAGGATGTTGATTGGACAACAACACAACGTGGTGAGGGGAAATGGCTCAGGTCTTCAATTTTAGTTCAGGTCCGGCAATGTTACCGGCAGAAGTACTTAAACTGGCTCAACAGGATCTTTGTGACTGGAACGGTCTTGGCACGTCAGTGATGGAAATTAGCCACCGTGGCAAAGAATTCATCCAGGTCGCAGAGGAAGCGGAGCAGGATTTTCGCGATCTTCTCAGCATCCCCTCCAACTATAAAGTGTTGTTCTGCCATGGCGGTGGTCGCGGGCAGTTCGCGGGTATCCCGTTAAATATTCTGGGCGATAAAACCACCGCGGATTACGTCGATGCCGGTTATTGGGCCGCCAGCGCAATTAAAGAAGCGAAAAAATACTGCACGCCAAACGTTATTGATGCCAAAGTCACCGTGGACGGCCTGCGTGCTGTTAAGCCGATGAGTGAATGGCAACTTTCTGATAACGCGGCATACCTGCACTATTGCCCGAACGAAACCATCGATGGCATTGCGATCGATGAAACGCCGAATTTTGCCAGCAACGTTGTGGTCACGGCGGATCTGTCCTCTACCATTCTTTCCGCACCGCTTGACGTTAGTCGTTATGGCGTAATTTATGCCGGGGCACAGAAAAATATCGGCCCGGCCGGTCTGACGATTGTCATCGTCCGTGAAGATTTGCTGGGTAAAGCTCATGTCTCATGCCCGTCAATCCTCGACTATACCGTGCTGAATGACAACGATTCCATGTTCAATACGCCGCCAACCTTTGCCTGGTATCTGTCTGGCCTGGTCTTTAAATGGCTGAAAAAGCAGGGCGGTGTTAATGCGATGGATAAAATTAACCAGCAAAAAGCGGAATTGCTCTACGGCGTAATCGATAACAGCGATTTCTACCGTAACGATGTGGCGAAATCCAACCGTTCACGCATGAACGTCCCGTTCCAGCTGGCTGACAGCGCATTGGATAAACTGTTCCTTGAAGAGTCTTTTGCTGCGGGCCTGCACGCGCTGAAAGGGCATCGTGTGGTCGGCGGTATGCGTGCGTCCATCTACAATGCCATGCCGCTTGAAGGTGTTAAAGCACTGACCGATTTCATGGTCGATTTCGAACGCCGCCGCGGCTAATCTGCTGTACTTTTCATCCCCACAGCCCGTCTGTGGGGTTTTTATGTCTGTTTTTTGAGAGTCGAGTTTCATGGAATCCCTGACGTTACAACCCATTGCGCGGGTGGATGGCACCATCAATCTGCCTGGATCCAAAAGTGTTTCTAACCGCGCTTTGCTGCTGGCTGCATTAGCCAATGGCACCACTGTCCTGACCAATCTGCTGGACAGCGATGATGTTCGCCATATGCTCAATGCTCTGAATGCGTTAGGGATTAGCTATACCCTTTCTGCCGATCGTACCCGCTGCGAGATAGTTGGCAATGGCGGTGCGTTGCACGCAGAAGGTGCAGTTGAGCTGTTCCTTGGCAACGCCGGAACCGCAATGCGCCCACTGGCCGCAGCGCTATGTCTGGGCAGCAATGACATCGTGCTGACGGGCGAACCGCGCATGAAAGAGCGCCCGATTGGCCATTTGGTTGATGCGCTGCGCCAGGGCGGAGCCAAAATTGACTATCTGGAGCAGGAAAACTATCCCCCTTTACGTCTGCGTGGTGGCTTTACCGGAGGCCAGGTTGAGGTAGACGGTAGCGTTTCCAGCCAGTTCCTCACTGCGTTGCTGATGACTGCGCCGCTGGCGCCACAGGATACGACGATAGCAATTAAAGGTGATCTGGTATCCAAACCTTACATTGATATCACACTGAACCTGATGAAAACGTTTGGTGTTGAAATTGAAAATCAAAACTACCAGCGCTTTGTCGTGAAGGGGCAGCAGCAGTATCAGTCACCGGGTGCATACCTGGTTGAAGGTGATGCTTCTTCCGCTTCCTATTTCCTCGCGGCAGGTGCTATTAAAGGCGGTACGGTAAAAGTTACCGGGATTGGCCGCAACAGCATGCAGGGTGATATTCGTTTTGCCGATGTACTGGAGAAAATGGGCGCAACCATTACATGGGGCGACGATTTTATTGCCTGTACTCACGGCGAGTTGAACGCAGTGGATATGGATATGAACCATATTCCTGATGCGGCGATGACCATTGCAACGGCGGCGCTGTTCGCTAAAGGCACCACGACATTACGTAATATCTACAACTGGCGCGTCAAAGAGACCGATCGTCTGTTCGCGATGGCGACGGAGTTACGCAAAGTGGGCGCGGAAGTGGAAGAGGGGCATGACTTTATCCGCATCACCCCGCCTGCAACATTGCAATTTGCGGACATCGCGACCTACAACGATCACCGCATGGCGATGTGTTTCTCGCTGGTGGCGCTGTCTGACACGCCGGTGACCATTCTTGACCCAAAATGTACCGCCAAAACCTTCCCGGATTATTTCGAACAGTTGGCTCGTATTAGTACATCTGCCTGATTTTATTGCCGCACTTTCGGGTGCGGCACATTCTGACATCTCCGATTGCCTATTTATTCTACACTCAGCTTCAATGATTCTGCATTTTTCACACAAAGATAACGATCGTTGGCGTTGGCGCGTATAATGCGCGGCGTTCACGTTAATGTACGCCCGTTTAAGGAGAAAAAGATGACGGCAATTGCCCCGGTTATTACCATTGATGGCCCAAGTGGTGCAGGTAAAGGCACCTTGTGCAAGGCAATGGCGGAAGCATTGCAGTGGCATCTGTTAGATTCAGGCGCGATCTACCGCGTACTGGCGCTCGCAGCGTTACATCACCATGTTGATGTCACATCTGAAGATGCTCTGGTACCGCTTGCCTCACACCTTGATGTGCGTTTTATCTCAACAGACGGCAACCTGGAAGTCATTCTTGAAGGTGAAGATGTCAGCGGTGAAATACGTACTCAGGAAGTAGCGAATGCCGCCTCTCAGGTTGCGGCGTTTCCCCGCGTGCGTGAAGCGTTATTACGTCGTCAACGCGCATTTCGCGAATCCCCAGGTCTGATTGCTGATGGACGTGATATGGGCACCGTGGTGTTTCCGGATGCGCCGGTGAAAATTTTTCTGGACGCCTCCTCGCAAGAACGTGCGCATAGACGTATGCTACAGTTGCAGGAGAAGGGCTTTAGTGTTAACTTTGAACGCCTTTTGGCCGAGATCGAAGAACGCGATTATCGCGATCGTAATCGTGCTGTAGCGCCGCTGGTTCCCGCTGCTGATGCTTTAGTTTTGGATTCAACCCGATTAAGCATTGAGCAAGTGATTGAAAAAGCGTTACAATACGCGCGCCAAAAACTGGCTCTCGCTTAAGTGCGACCGAATTTGCAGTACCCCCGTTGCAATGGATTGACAGCGGGTATGTTAAACAACCCCATCCGGCATGGAGCCAGGTGGACGTTAAATATGAAACCTGAAGATTAAACATGACTGAATCTTTTGCTCAACTGTTTGAAGAATCCTTAAAAGAAATCGAAACCCGTCCGGGTTCCATCGTTCGTGGTGTTGTTGTTGCTATCGACAAAGACGTAGTACTGGTTGACGCTGGTCTGAAATCTGAGTCCGCCATTCCGGCAGAGCAGTTCAAAAACGCCCAGGGCGAGCTGGAAATCCAGGTTGGTGACGAAGTTGACGTTGCTCTGGATGCAGTAGAAGACGGCTTCGGTGAAACCCTGCTGTCCCGTGAAAAAGCTAAACGTCACGAAGCTTGGATCACGCTGGAAAAAGCTTACGAAGAAGCTGCAACCGTTACTGGTGTTATCAATGGCAAAGTCAAGGGTGGCTTCACTGTTGAGCTGAATGGTATTCGCGCGTTCCTGCCGGGTTCCCTGGTAGACGTTCGTCCGGTCCGCGACACGCTGCACCTGGAAGGCAAAGAGCTTGAATTCAAAGTAATCAAGCTGGATCAGAAGCGTAACAACGTTGTTGTTTCCCGTCGTGCCGTTATCGAATCCGAAAACAGCGCAGAACGCGATCAGCTGCTGGAAAACCTGCAGGAAGGCATGGAAGTTAAAGGTATCGTTAAGAACCTCACTGACTACGGTGCATTCGTTGATCTGGGTGGCGTTGACGGCCTGCTGCACATCACCGACATGGCATGGAAACGCGTTAAGCATCCGAGCGAAATCGTAAACGTTGGCGACGAAATCACTGTTAAAGTGCTGAAGTTCGACCGCGAGCGTACTCGTGTATCTCTGGGCCTGAAACAGCTGGGCGAAGATCCATGGGTAGCTATCGCTAAGCGTTATCCGGAAGGTACCAAACTGACTGGTCGCGTGACCAACCTGACCGACTACGGCTGCTTCGTTGAAATCGAAGAAGGCGTTGAAGGCCTGGTTCACGTTTCCGAAATGGATTGGACCAACAAAAACATCCACCCGTCCAAAGTTGTTAACGTTGGCGATGTAGTGGAAGTTATGGTTCTGGATATCGACGAAGAACGTCGTCGTATCTCCCTGGGTCTGAAGCAGTGCAAAAACAACCCATGGCAGCAGTTCGCGGAAACCCACAACAAGGGTGACCGTGTTGAAGGTAAAATCAAGTCTATCACTGACTTCGGTATCTTCATCGGCCTGGACGGCGGCATCGACGGCCTGGTTCACCTGTCTGACATCTCCTGGAACGTTGCAGGCGAAGAAGCAGTTCGTGAATACAAAAAAGGCGACGAAATCGCAGCAGTTGTTCTGCAGGTTGACGCAGAGCGCGAGCGTATCTCTCTGGGCGTTAAACAGCTCGCAGAAGATCCGTTCAACAACTGGGTTGCACTGAACAAGAAAGGCGCAATCGTAAACGGTAAAGTCACTGCAGTTGACGCTAAAGGCGCAACCGTAGAACTGGCTGACGGCGTTGAAGGTTACCTGCGCGCTTCTGAAGCTTCACGTGACCGCGTTGAAGATGCAACTCTGGTTCTGAGCGTAGGCGACGACGTTGAAGCTAAATTCACCGGCGTTGATCGTAAGAACCGTGCAATCAGTCTGTCTGTTCGTGCTAAAGACGAAGCTGATGAGAAAGATGCAATCGCAACTGTTAACAAACAGGAAGATGCTAACTTCTCTAACAACGCAATGGCTGAAGCTTTCAAAGCAGCTAAAGGCGAGTAATATCGAGTGCTCTAAATCCTTTGTGCTGTTAACGGCACAAAGGGTGACGAGTAGCTTGACAGATTACAGGATTCGTCCTGTAATCAATGACAAAGGGCGGCTACGGCCGCCCTTAATCAATGCAGCAGCTAATTATGCCTTTAAGGAACCGGAGGAATCATGACCAAGTCAGAATTGATTGAAAGACTTGCAACCCAGCAACCTCATATTCCCGCGAAAGCGGTTGAAGATGCAGTTAAAGAGATGCTGGAACATATGGCCTCGACTCTTGCGCAGGGCGAGCGTATTGAAATCCGCGGTTTCGGCAGCTTCTCTTTGCATTACCGCGCACCACGCACCGGACGTAATCCGAAGACCGGCGATAAAGTGGATCTGGAAGGGAAATACGTTCCGCACTTTAAACCAGGTAAAGAACTGCGCGATCGCGCCAATATTTACGGTTAAGTTTTTAGCGAGACTTAACGCCGAGAAAAGCACCCAAATGGGTGCTTTTTTCATTTCTGTCCACCTATCCTGGAATCCTCATCCCAGTTAATTTGTACGTTACAACCATCACTAAATGTCTGCGGAACTCAGGTCGTATAACGATAAATTGATGCCAGACAACCGTCGAAGAGTACTGCACACTCCCTGTAACAGGGAGGTGATTGATGAAAATAACAACGGTGAGTATCTGCGCATTACTCGGCATTCTCCCACTCATGCTATTACCTATGCTGCCAGGCATGTTGTGTATCGGCATTGTATTTTGTCTGGCATGTCTGCTCTGTTTTCTCCCCTACAAATATATGCGTTCCGCCGGACTAACCCTGCTGTTTTTTCTTTGGGGAATCCTGGCCGCGAAAGAGGCTCTGTGGGCCGGTAATACGCTGCCTGCGAAAACCCAGCAAGCCATTGTGCGGATAACCGGAACTGACAATATGACAACGCACTACGGCCAGATCACTCACCTTCAGGGGAAACGAATCTTTCCTGCGCAAGGAATCGTCTTGTACGGGCAGTATTTACCCGGTGATGTTTGTGCGGGTCAGACATGGGCGATGACGTTGAAAGTCCGAGCTGTACACGGTCAATTAAACGAAGGCGGATTTGATAGCCAGCGTCACGCATTGGCGCAGCATCAACTGCTGACGGGACGATTCTTGCAGGCTTCGGTAATCACACCACAATGCAGTTTGCGTTCGCGGTATCTCGCCTCGCTGAAAACGGCACTCACCGACTTTCCCTGGCAGCAGGTCATACTGGGTCTGGGAATGGGGGAGCGCTTGTCTGTGTCACAAGAGGTGAAAACGATTATGCGTGATACCGGCACGGCTCATTTGATGGCTATCTCCGGGCTGCATATTGCGTTTGCAGCATTACTGGCCGCAGGATTGATACGTGCTGGACAATTTTTTATGCCAACAAGGTGGATTTGCTGGCAGATGCCATTAGTGGGTGGGATTGTCTGCGCCACATTTTATGCCTGGCTGACGGGGCTGCAACCCCCGGCATTACGAACGGTTGTTGCGCTGCTAGTCTGGGGGGCGCTGAGACTTAGCGGCAGGCAGTGGAGTGGATGGTCGGTCTGGATCTGCTGTCTGGCAGCCATCGTGGTGGTGGATCCTGTTGCTGTTCTTTCGCAAAGCCTATGGTTGTCTGCATCCGCCGTTGCGGCACTGCTGTTCTGGTACCAATGGGTACCGCTCCCGGACTGGTCGCTGTCGCGTGCTGGACGTCAATTTCTGGCGCTGGCGCATCTGCAAATGGGTATTACGCTTCTGCTTCTTCCCGTACAAATCGCAATGTTTCACGGTTTTAGTCTGACCTCGTTTCTGGCTAATTTGTTTGCCGTCCCTTTGGTCACGTTTGTTTCCGTACCCTTGATATTAGCAGGCATGATCGTGCATTTAGCCGGGACGGTGATGGTTGAATCAAGCCTGTGGTATCTAGTGGATCGTTCTCTGGCGCTGCTATTTTGGGGGCTCAGAAGTCTGCCTCAAGGGTGGATCAATATTGATGCACGCTGGCAATGGCTGGCATTTTTACCCGGAATGATGATTATCGCATGGCGACTAAATATCTTGCGTACGCTACCGGTGGTCTGTTTCTCTGTGCTCCTTTTGCTGAGTGGGCCGCTTTGGCGTGCACCGCGTACTGATGTGTGGCAAGTGCATATGCTGGATGTCGGGCAGGGGCTGGCGATGGTAATCGCGCGAAATGGGAAAGCGCTGCTTTACGATACCGGTCTGGCATGGCCTGAAGGCGATAGCGCACAACAGCTGATTATTCCCTGGTTGCGTTGGCATAATCTGGAGCCAGAAGGAATTATTTTAAGCCATGAGCACATGGATCACCGCGGCGGGTTGCACTCCTTACAACAAGCCTGGCCGTCGCTATGGGTAAGAAGTCCGCTGAGCTGGAAAGGTCATCTCCCGTGTTTTCGCGGAGAGCATTGGCAATGGCAAGGGTTAACCTTCAGTGCGTACTGGCCTGTGCGTGGAAATACAGACCAGGGGAATAACCACTCCTGCGTGGTTAAGGTCGATGACGGATATCAGAGTATTCTGCTGACCGGTGATATCGAATCTCCTGCTGAACAAAAAATGCTAAGTCACTATTGGCAGCACCTACAGTCGACGGTGATGCAGGTTCCACATCATGGCAGCAATACTTCATCATCACTGGCACTCATTCAGCGGGTTGACGGGCAGGTCGCACTCGCCTCTGCATCCCGTTACAACGCTTGGCGTCTGCCGTCCTGGAAAGTTAAGCAACGTTATCGGCAACAAAATTATCAATGGCTGGATACCCCCCATCAGGGACAGATTACGCTGGATTTTTATCAAAAAAACTGGCGCATACGCAGCATGCGGGATCAGATTTTACCTCGTTGGTATCATCAGTGGTTTGGCGTGTCGGAGGATAACGGGTAGAATATGCGGCTATTCTAACAAATGCTGGTTTTTTGAATGCATAACGATAAAGATCTCTCTACGTGGCAGACGTTTCGCCGACTATGGCCAACCATAGCGCCTTTTAAATCGGGTCTGATCGTGGCGGGTATAGCGTTAGTCCTTAACGCGGCCAGCGATACCTTCATGTTATCGCTCCTTAAACCATTACTGGATGATGGTTTTGGTAAAACGGATCGCTCGGTGCTGCTGTGGATGCCGCTGGTGGTCATTGGGCTGATGATAGTTCGTGGCTTAACCAGCTATGTCTCCAGCTACTGTATCTCATGGGTGTCAGGCAAAGTGGTCATGACCATGCGCCGCCGCCTGTTTGGCCATATGATGGGCATGCCCGTCTCCTTTTTTGATAAACAGTCTACAGGGACATTGTTATCGCGTATTACCTATGATTCAGAACAGGTTGCGTCATCGTCTTCCGGCGCGCTGATCACCGTGGTGCGTGAAGGGGCCTCAATTATTGGCCTGTTTATCATGATGTTCTATTACAGCTGGCAGCTGTCACTGATCCTGATTGTACTGGCGCCAATTGTGTCAGTGGCAATCCGTGTGGTTTCCAAGCGCTTTCGTAGCATCAGTAAAAACATGCAAAACACCATGGGTCAGGTTACGACCAGTGCGGAGCAGATGCTGAAAGGCCACAAAGAAGTTCTGATTTTTGGTGGTCAGGAAGTCGAAACCAAGCGCTTTGATAAGGTCAGCAACAAGATGCGTTTGCAGGGTATGAAGATGGTTTCCGCTTCTTCTATCTCCGACCCTATCATCCAACTGATTGCGTCTTTGGCACTGGCCTTCGTGTTATATGCGGCTAGCTTCCCAAGCGTAATGGAAAATCTGACAGCAGGGACAATTACGGTTGTCTTCTCCTCAATGATCGCATTAATGCGTCCGTTGAAATCGCTGACCAACGTCAACGCGCAGTTCCAGCGCGGTATGGCGGCATGCCAGACTTTATTTACGATTCTGGATAGCGAACAGGAGAAAGATGAAGGTAAACGTGTGATCGAGCGCGCTACCGGCGATCTCGAGTTCCGCAACGTGACGTTCACTTATCCGGGACGTGAAGTACCGGCTCTGCGTAACATCAACCTGAATATTCCCGCGGGTAAAACCGTTGCTCTGGTTGGCCGTTCGGGCTCAGGGAAATCCACCATCGCCAGCCTGATTACGCGCTTCTACGATATTGATGAAGGGCAGATTCTGATGGACGGACACGATCTGCGCGAATATACCCTGGCATCACTGCGCGATCAGGTTGCGTTGGTTTCGCAGAATGTGCACTTGTTTAACGATACGGTTGCCAACAACATCGCCTATGCGCGTACCGATATGTACAGCCGTGAGCAGATCGAAAAAGCGGCACAGATGGCCTACGCTATGGATTTCATCAACAAGATGGATAATGGCCTGGATACGGTGATTGGTGAAAACGGCGTCCTGCTTTCCGGCGGACAACGTCAGCGTATCGCTATCGCCCGTGCCTTGTTGCGTGACAGCCCAATTCTGATCCTTGATGAAGCAACATCGGCTCTTGATACTGAATCTGAACGCGCGATTCAGTCTGCGCTGGATGAGCTACAGAAAAACCGTACTTCTCTGGTCATTGCTCACCGTCTTTCAACCATTGAACAAGCCGACGAAATCATCGTGGTGGAGGATGGTCTGATTGTCGAACGCGGAACCCATAGCGAGCTGATTGAGCAGCGCGGAGTGTATGCGCAATTACACAAAATGCAATTTGGTCAATGATCGCACGTATCTGGTCTGGTGAATCGCCGCTGTGGCGATTGTTACTTCCACTCTCCTGGCTGTATGGCCTGGTGAGTGGTGCGATCCGCTTATGCTACAAGTTGGGGCTTAAACGCTCATGGCGCGCGCCAGTCCCGGTAGTGGTGGTCGGAAACCTTACCGCGGGCGGAAACGGTAAAACGCCGGTGGTGATTTGGTTGGTTGAACAACTGCGACAACGCGGGATTCGCGTGGGTGTGGTATCGCGTGGTTATGGCGGGAAAGCGACTGCTTACCCGCTGTTGCTAACAGCTGATACTACTACCGCAGAGGCGGGCGATGAACCTGTGCTGATCGCCCAACGTACCGGCGTGCCGGTAGCGGTATCCCCGGTAAGATCGGATGCGGTAAAAGCCATTTTGGCCCAACACGACGTGCAGATTATTGTGACGGACGATGGACTACAGCACTATCGTCTGGCGCGAGATGTTGAAATCGTAGTCATTGACGGCGAACGTCGGTTTGGCAACGGCTGGTGGCTTCCCGCTGGTCCAATGCGGGAACGCGCAGGCCGCCTTAAATCGGTGGATGCGACTATTGTTAACGGTGGCGTTGCGCAACCAGGGGAAATCCCTATGCGACTTGAACCGGGACTGGCCGTTAATTTACGTACAGGTGAACGCCGTGATGTGGCGCAATTGTCCAATATTGTTGCCATGGCGGGCATTGGTCATCCACCGCGTTTTTTTGCCACGCTGAAAGCATGTGGTGCTAGCGTGCAAAAAAGCATTGCGCTGGCAGACCATCAGTCTCTGACCTACAGTGACGTCAGTGCGTTTGTAGACGCCGGGCAAACGCTGGTCATGACGGAAAAAGATGCGGTTAAGTGCCGGGAATTTGCCGATGAAAACTGGTGGTATTTACCTGTTGATGCACATTTGTCAGGCGATCGGCCTGATGTATTGCTGAATAGCTTAATCTCGCTGACTCGCTAACTGATTCACGCTGCGGCAGCGAATCATTTATGAGGCCATAAATGTCGTTGCCGCGCCTTTCTCTGACGGATGCCCGTCATCTTCACCTTGCTGCTCAAGGTCTGCTGAAAAAAACACGCCGCCGGGCAACCCCGGCAGATATTCTCGCGACCATTTCGCGCATGTCGTTACTGCAAATCGACACCATCAATATTGTGGCGCGCAGTCCTTACCTGGTGCTGTTTAGTCGTTTAGGCGATTATTCCCCCCAATGGCTGGACGACTCGTTACAGCAGGGCGAACTGATGGAATACTGGGCGCACGAGGCCTGTTTTTTGCCGCGCAGCGATTTTATGCTGATACGTCACCGCATGCTGGCCCCGGAGAATATGGGCTGGAAATATAAAGCGGCGTGGATGAAAGAACATGCGCATGATATTGAGCAACTGCTCCAGCACATCCAGCATAACGGACCGGTTCGCTCAGCTGATTTTGAGCATCCACGCAAAGGGACCAGCGGCTGGTGGGAATGGAAACCGCAGAAGCGTCATCTTGAAGGGTTGTTCACTGCCGGGAAAGTGATGGTCGTGGAACGGCGTAATTTCCAGCGAGTGTATGATTTAACCCATCGCGTCATGCCGCACTGGGACGATGAACGCGACCCACTTTCGCAGGAAGATGCGGAAAGTGTCATGCTGGATAACAGCGCCCGCAGTCTGGGGATTTTCCGCGAACAATGGCTGGCAGACTACTACCGCCTGAAGCGCCCGGCGCTAAAAAACTGGTGCAACGAACGGGCGGAACAGCGGCAGATTATTCCTGTCGACGTTGAGGGGCTAGGAGCCTTGTGGCTGCATAGCCACCTTCAGCCGCTGCTTGAACAGGCGCTGGCGGGCAAATTAACGGCGACTCACAGTGCAGTATTATCACCTTTTGATCCGGTGGTCTGGGATCGTAAACGGGCAGAGCAGCTATTCGATTTTAGCTACCGGCTGGAGTGTTATACGCCAGCACCGAAACGTCAATATGGTTATTTTGTCTTGCCGTTGCTGCATCGTGGACAGTTGGTTGGGCGGATGGATGCCAAAATGCACCGCAAAACAGGTGTGCTGGACGTTATTTCGCTGTGGTTACAGGATGGGGTTAAGCCTGGAGTGACGTTGCAAAAAGGATTGTTTCAGGCGATTGACGATTTTGCCCGCTGGCAACAGGCAACACGCGTGACGCTGGGACGTTATCCTGAAGGTTTATTTGCTGATGCACGCCATGGTTGGGAAATAGACCCAGCCCTTTAAGCGATTATGTTAATATTTACGGATTCACAATCCGGTCCATCTGGAGGAACTATGGATCATCGTCTGCTTGAAATCATTGCCTGCCCGGTATGCAATGGCAAACTCTGGTTTAACCAGGAAAAACAGGAACTGATTTGTAAACTGGATAACCTTGCTTTCCCACTGCGTGATGGCATTCCCGTGTTACTGGAAACCGAAGCCCGCGTTCTGACTGCTGATGAGAGTAAATCATGAGTTTTGTGGTCATTATTCCTGCGCGCTATGCGTCCACACGTCTGCCTGGTAAGCCGTTGCTGGATATCAACGGTAAACCGATGATCGTGCATGTACTGGAGCGTGCGCGTGAATCTGGCGCTGAACGTATCATCGTTGCTACCGATCACGAGGATGTCGCTCGCGCGGTAGAAGCGGTGGGTGGCGAAGTGTGCATGACTCGCGCCGATCACCAGTCTGGTACGGAGCGCCTGGCGGAAGTCGTCGAGAAATGTGGTTTTAGCGATGATACCGTTATTGTGAACGTACAGGGTGATGAGCCGATGATTCCTGCGGTCATTATTCGCCAGGTGGCTGAGAATCTGGCGCAACGTCAGGTCGGTATGGCGACTCTTGCGGCTCCGATTCACAGTGCGGAAGAGGCATTTAATCCGAATGCGGTAAAAGTCGTGTTGGACGCTGAAGGATATGCTCTCTATTTTTCACGCGCGACCATCCCATGGGATCGCGATCGTTTCGCCAAAAGTCTGGAAACGGTGGGGGACACCTTCCTGCGCCATCTGGGCATTTACGGCTATCGCGCCGGTTTTATTCGCCGCTATGTTAACTGGCAGCCTAGCCCGCTTGAGCATATCGAAATGCTGGAGCAGCTGCGAGTGCTGTGGTACGGCGAAAAAATTCACGTTGCCGTCGCAAAAGAAGTCCCGGGTACCGGCGTAGACACTGCCGAAGATCTTGAGCGCGTTCGCGCCGAAATGCATTAGTTTTTCTCACGGCACTCCCCCCATATTGAGGCGTATTTTTGGGAGGAGTGTCGTATCGTTGCGCTTTCCCTCCACTTTTCTTTTCATCAATTGATCTCATCCGGGTGACATCTGTCTGCACGACGCTCATTATGAAAGCAGTAGCATTTATGAGGGCAATCTGAAATGGAACAGTTGCGTGCCGAACTCAGCCACCTGCTGGGCGAAAAACTCAGTCGCATAGAATGCGTGAATGAAAAAGTGGATACGGCCCTGTGGTCACTGTACGACAGCCAGGGAAATCCGATGCCGCTGATGGCGAGAAGTTTCACCACGCCAGGTATGGCGCAGCAGCTGGCATGGAAAACCTCCATGTTGGCGCGCAGTGGTACGGTGCGAATGCCCGTCATTTATGGGGTCTTAACCCACGAGGAGCATCCCGGTCCCGATGTGCTACTGCTTGAGCGTTTACGTGGCGTGCCGGTGGAAGCGCCAGCCCGAACGCCCGAACGCTGGGAACATTTAAAAGATCAGATCGTAGAAGGTCTGCTGTCATGGCATCGGCAGGATAGCCGTGGCTGTGTGGGAATGGTGGATAACACGCAAGAGAATATCTGGCCATCCTGGTATCGTCAGCGTGTTGAAGTGTTGTGGACCACGTTAAATCAGTTCAACAATACCGGGCTGACGATGCAGGATAAGCGGATCCTGTTTCGTACCCGTGAGTGTTTGCCCACTTTATTTGAAGGATTCAATGATAACTGCGTGCTGATCCACGGTAATTTTAGTTTACGTAGCATGCTCAAAGACGCCCGTAGCGATCAGCTTCTGGCCATGGTCGGACCGGGATTGATGCTGTGGGCACCCAGAGAGTATGAATTGTTCCGTTTAATGGATAATGCGCTGGCGGAAAGTCTGCTTTGGCAATACCTGCAACGCGCGCCCGTGGCGGAGTCCTTCATCTGGCGGCGCTGGCTGTATGTGTTATGGGATGAGGTGGCGCAACTGGTCAACACCGGACGTTTTAATCGATCTAACTTTGACCTGGCCACGAAATCACTGCTGCCGTGGCTCGCCTGATGAACATGTGAACGCCTTATCCGGCCTACAATTCTGCGCTGAACACGTAGGCCTGATAAGACGCGTTAGTGTCGCTATCAGGCAACATTCCTGTCAATGCTCCGATCCTTTTAGCCACTGCCAGATACGCCCCAACGTTTCGTAACCAACACGATCGCTATGCATCAACCAGACTGGTGAGGGGATCGCGCGCTCCCACGGATTAAGCGGTGAATCAATCGCTAACTGGTTGGCTGGCGCGGGCAACGGATGTAGTCCGGCCTGTTGGAAGAAAATCATTGCTCGTGGTAAGTGCGATGCGGAGGTCACCAGCAGGAACGGCGCGCTGCCGATGGCCTGCTTAACCGCTGCGGCTTCTTCTTCGGTGTCTTTAGGTTTATCCAGCGTGATGATATCACCGGGCGGCACACCCAGTGACTTCGCTACGCGGGCGCCCGCTTCTGCAGTACTGATGTTATTGCTCTTTGCCGCAGCACCGGTAAAGATAAGCTTCGATCCCGGGTTAGCACGCCAGAGGCGAATACCTTCATTCAGACGCGGAAGACTGTTGCTTATCAGGTTTGAACTCGGCGCCCACTGTGGATTCCAGGTATACCCACCGCCCAGCACCACAATGTATTCCACTTTTTGTGTATCCTGCCAGGTTGGATAGCTGTCCTCAATCGGTTTCAGCAGACTGTCGGCGACGGGCTGCAAGCTTAGAAGTAACAGTGCCAGCCAACTCAGGCTAATGCACACTTTCCCTGTTTTTTGAAAGCGGCTAAACCAGAGCAGCGCCAGGCCTATGCCCATGATAATGAGCATTAGCGGAAGTGGCAGCATCATACCGCCAATCACTTTCTTCAGCGTAAAAAGCATCCTTTTTGGTTCCTTTTTTAACCATACAGCAGGGGATCAGCAGGGATATTACACCAGGAAGGTTCATTCTCGCCGTGGGTGTGACAAAATAGCGGTTTTACTTAGTCACCCTAAAGCCAGCATGTGGAGAGCCCGATGCGGGATCGCAATTTTGATGACATTGCAGAGAAGTTTTCCCGTAACATTTACGGCACCACCAAAGGTCAGCTTCGTCAGACGATCCTCTGGCAGGATCTGGACAAACTTCTTGCCGACTACGCGGGCCAAACGTTGCGTGTGCTTGATGCGGGGGGCGGAGAAGGGCAGACAGCCATTCTGATGGCGCAGCGGGGCCATCACGTCACCTTGTGCGATCTTTCTGCTGAGATGGTGGCGCGAGCGCAACGGGCGGCAGAAGAGCAAGGTGTGAGCGACAACATGCATTTTATACATTGTGCCGCTCAGGACATTCCACAGCATTTGGATTCTCAGGTTGATCTGATATTGTTTCATGCTGTGCTGGAATGGGTGGCCGATCCGCAAGCCGTCTTAAAAACATTGTGGTCGATGTTACGCCCGGGCGGTGCTTTATCGCTGATGTTCTACAATGCAAACGGTCTGTTGATGCGTAATGTGTTGGTCGGTAATTTCGGCTATGTACAGCAGGGAATGTATAAAAAGAAACGGCGCACGTTGTCTCCCGATTTTCCGCGCGACCCTCAGCAGGTCTATGGCTGGCTGGAGGAGATTGGCTGGGAGATAACCGGTAAAACGGGCGTGAGGGTGTTTCATGATTATCTGCGTGATAAACAAAAACAGCATGACTGTTTTGATGCTTTAACAGAAATAGAAACACGTTATTGCCGCCAGGAACCGTATATCAGCCTTGGGCGCTATATTCATGTCACCGCGATTAAACGTCCGGCCCGAGCCGCAGATGCAAGGATAACCTATGAGTGAATTTTCCCAGACAGTCCCCGAACTGGTTGCCTGGGCCAGAAAAAATGACTTCTCCATCTCTCTGCCGGTAGACAGACTTTCGTTCCTGCTGGCTGTTGCCACACTAAACGGTGAGCGACTTGACGGTGAGATGAGTGAAGGTGAACTGGTGGATGCGTTCCGCCATGTGAGTGATGCGTTTGAGCAAACCAGCGAAACCATCGGCGTCCGCGCCAACAACGCGATCAACGATATGGTGCGTCAACGTCTGCTGAACCGCTTTACCAGCGAGCAGGCTGAAGGCAATGCCATTTACCGTTTAACGCCGCTCGGGATTGGCATCACAGATTACTATATTCGTCAGCGCGAATTCTCTACGCTGCGTCTTTCTATGCAGCTGTCAATTGTGGCAGGCGAACTGAAGCGCGCGGCGGATGCGGCAGCGGAAGGTGGTGATGAGTTCCACTGGCATCGCAACGTCTATGCACCATTGAAATACTCAGTGGCGGAGATTTTCGACAGTATCGATCTGACCCAGCGCATCATGGATGAACAGCAGCAGCAGGTAAAAGACGACATCGCACAGTTGCTAAACAAAGACTGGCGGGCGGCGATTTCCAGCTGTGAAATGCTGCTGTCTGAAACATCTGGTACGCTGCGTGAGCTGCAAGATACGCTGGAAGCGGCAGGGGATAAGCTGCAGGCTAACCTGTTACGCATCCAGGACGCCACGATGACGCATGACGATTTGCATTTTGTCGATCGGCTGGTGTTTGATTTACAAAGCAAGCTCGACCGCATTATTAGCTGGGGCCAGCAGTCAATTGACTTGTGGATCGGCTACGATCGTCACGTGCATAAATTTATCCGTACCGCGATCGACATGGATAAAAACCGCGTCTTCGCCCAGCGTCTGCGTCAGTCCGTGCAGACCTACTTTGACGACCCATGGGCGCTGACCTATGCCAACGCCGATCGTCTGCTGGATATGCGTGACGAGGAGATGGTGCTGCGTGACGAAGAGGTCACCGGTGAACTTCCGGAAGACCTGGAATATGAAGAATTTAACGAGATCCGTGAGCAGCTGGCGGCGATCATCGAAGAACAGCTGGCTATCTACAAATCCAGACAAACACCACTGGATCTCGGCTTGGTAGTGCGCGAGTATCTGGCGCAATACCCACGTGCGCGTCATTTCGACGTCGCGCGTATTGTTATCGATCAGGCGGTACGCCTTGGCGTAGCGCAAGCAGACTTCACCGGACTGCCAGCCAAATGGCAGCCGATTAATGATTACGGAGCCAAGGTACAGGCGCATGTCATTGACAAATATTGAACAAGTGATGCCGGTAAAGCTGGCGCAGGCGCTGGCGAATCCGTTATTTCCGGCACTGGATAGTGCCTTACGTTCGGGCCGCCATATCGGTCTGGATGAACTGGATAATCATGCCTTCCTGATGGATTTTCAGGAATATTTTGAAGAGTTTTACAGCCGCTATAACGTGGAATTGATCCGTGCGCCGGAAGGGTTCTTCTACCTTCGTCCGCGTTCAACGACGCTCATTCCGCGTTCGGTCCTGTCTGAACTGGACATGATGGTGGGTAAAATTCTTTGCTATCTCTATCTCAGCCCGGAACGCCTGGCGAACGAAGGGATTTTTACCCAGCAAGAGCTGTACGACGAGCTGCTAACGCTGGCAGATGAAGCGAAGTTACTGAAGCTGGTGAACAACCGTTCAACCGGTTCTGACGTTGACCGCCAGAAGCTACAGGAAAAAGTGCGTTCTTCGCTCAACCGCTTGCGCCGCTTAGGCATGGTGTGGTTTCTGGGCCACGACAGCAGCAAATTCCGTATTACGGAATCTGTCTTCCGCTTTGGTGCGGATGTGCGTAGCGGTGACGATCCGCGTGAAGCACAGCGTCGCTTAATTCGTGATGGTGAAGCGATGGCGGTCGAGAACCGTCTGCAGCTCAACGATGAGCCCGAAGAGAATCAGCCGGACAGTGGAGAAGAAGAATAATGATTGAACGCGGTAAATTTCGCTCACTTACGCTGATTAACTGGAATGGTTTTTTTGCCCGTACGTTTGATCTCGATGAGCTGGTCACCACGCTGTCCGGTGGTAACGGTGCGGGTAAATCCACCACCATGGCGGCATTTGTTACGGCGCTCATTCCGGACTTAACCCTGCTGCATTTCCGTAACACCACCGAAGCCGGTGCAACCAGCGGTTCACGTGATAAAGGCCTGCACGGTAAGCTGAAAGCAGGGGTTTGTTATTCAATGCTCGACGTCCTCAACTCGCGTCATCAGCGCGTGGTCGTGGGGGTGCGTCTGCAACAGGTTGCTGGTCGCGATCGCAAAGTGGATATCAAACCGTTTGCCATTCAGGGGCTGCCGATGTCGGTACAGCCAACCCAACTGGTGACGGAAACGCTGAACGAACGCCAGGCGCGCGTACTGTCTTTACCTGAGCTGAAAGAGAAGCTTGATGAGATGGAAGGCGTGCAGTTTAAGCAGTTCAACTCAATAACCGATTATCACTCATTGATGTTCGATCTGGGCATCATTGCCCGTCGTCTGCGCTCTGCGTCCGATCGTAGTAAATTCTACCGTCTGATTGAAGCCTCGCTGTACGGCGGGATCTCCAGCGCCATTACCCGTTCACTGCGTGACTACCTGCTGCCGGAAAACAGCGGCGTACGTAAAGCGTTCCAGGATATGGAAGCCGCGCTGCGTGAAAACCGTATGACGCTGGAAGCGATTCGCGTAACGCAGTCTGACCGCGACCTGTTTAAGCATTTAATCAGTGAAGCGACCAACTATGTGGCCGCAGATTATATGCGCCACGCCAATGAACGTCGTATCCATCTGGATAAAGCACTGGAATATCGTCGTGAACTGTATACCTCTCGCAAGCAGCTGGCGGCAGAGCAGTACAAACACGTGGATATGGCGCGTGAACTGGGTGAGCACAACGGTGCGGAAGGCGATCTGGAAGCTGATTACCAGGCCGCGAGCGATCACCTGAATCTGGTGCAAACCGCGCTGCGTCAGCAGGAAAAAATTGAACGCTACGAGGCGGATCTCGAAGAATTGCAGGTCCGTCTTGAAGAACAAAACGAGGTGGTCGCGGAAGCCGTTGACCGCCAGGATGAAAACGAAGCCCGCGCAGAAGCCGCTGAGCTGGAAGTGGATGAGCTGAAAAGCCAGCTTGCCGATTACCAGCAAGCGCTGGACGTCCAGCAAACGCGAGCCATCCAGTATACCCAGGCGATCCAGGCCCTAAACCGGGCGAAAGAGCTCTGCCACTTACCGGACCTGACAGCCGACAGCGCCGCCGAATGGCTGGAGACTTTCCAGGCCAAAGAGCAGGAAGCCACTGAAAAGCTGCTGACGCTAGAACAAAAAATGAGCGTGGCGCAAACCGCGCATAGCCAGTTCGAACAGGCTTATCAGTTGGTGGCGGCTATCAACGGCCCGCTGGCGCGCGGTGAAGCCTGGAGCGTGGCGCGTGAACTGCTGCGCGAAGGCGTGGAACAGCGCCACCTGGCGGAACAGGTTCAGCCGTTGCGTATGCGACTGAGCGAACTGGAGCAGCGTCTGCGCGAACAGCAGGATGCCGAGCGTCTACTGGCCGAATTCTGCAAGCGTCAGGGTAAACAGTTCGATATCGATGAGCTGGAAGCGCTGCACCAGGAGCTGGAAGCGCGCATCGCCGCCTTGTCGGACAGCGTCTCGTCTGCCAGCGAACAGCGTATGACACTGCGTCAGGAGCAGGAACAACTACAATCCCGTATTCAGCATTTGATGAAGCGGGCACCTGTCTGGCTGGCTGCGCAAAATAGCCTGAATCAGCTTAGCGAGCAGTGTGGCGAAGAGTTTACCTCCAGCCAGGAAGTGACTGAGTATCTGCAACAATTGCTGGAGCGCGAGCGTGAGGCCATTGTTGAGCGTGATGAAGTCGGTGCACGTAAAAATGCAGTTGATGAAGAGATTGAACGTTTAAGTCAACCGGGCGGGGCTGAAGACCAGCGTCTGAACGCGCTGGCGGAACGCTTTGGCGGCGTACTGCTGTCAGAAATTTATGATGACGTTAGCCTTGAAGATGCACCGTACTTCTCTGCGCTATACGGTCCTTCGCGTCATGCCATTGTGGTACCGGATCTGTCGCTGATTACCGAACAGCTTGAAGGGCTGACGGATTGCCCGGAAGATCTCTATTTCATCGAAGGGGATCCGCAGTCGTTTGATGACAGCGTCTTCAGCGTTGATGAACTGGAAAATGCGGTGGTGGTGAAAACTGCCGAGCGTCAGTGGCGTTATTCTCGCTTCCCGACGGTGCCTATTTTTGGGCGTGCAGCACGTGAAAGCCGTATCGAAACCCTGCATGCCGAGCGTGAAGGGCTGTCTGAACGTTTCGCCACGCTCTCCTTTGACGTCCAGAAAACCCAACGTCTGCATCAGGCGTTCAGTCGCTTTATCGGCAGCCATCTGTCGGTGGCGTTTGAAGCCGATCCAGAAGCGGAAATTCGCCAACTGAATAGCCGTCGCGTTGAACTGGAACGTGCGCTGACCAATCATGAAAATGATAACCAGCAAAGCCGTATGCAGTTTGAACAGGCGAAAGATGGCGTCTCTGCGCTGAACCGCCTGCTGCCGCGCTTGAATCTGCTGGCAGATGATACGCTAGCCGATCGCGTAGACGAAATTCGCGAGCGTCTGGATGAAGCTCAGGAAGCCGCGCGTTTTGTACAGCAACATGGCAATCAGTTGGCGAAACTGGAACCTATCGTTTCGGTTCTGCAAAATGACCCTGAGCAGTTTGAACAGCTGAAGGAAGACTATGCGTATTCCCAGCAGATGCAGCGCGATGCGCGTCAGCAGGCTTTTGCGCTGACCGAAGTCGTACAGCGTCGGGCGCACTTTAGTTATTCCGACTCAGCCGAAATGCTGAGCGGCAATAGCGATCTGAACGAAAAATTGCGTGAACGCCTGGAACAGGCGGAAGCCGAACGTACCCGCGCTCGTGAAGCGCTGCGCAGCCACGCCGCACAGTTAAGCCAGTACAACCAGGTCATGGCATCGCTGAAAAGCTCTTTTGACACCAAAAAAGAGCTGCTGAACGATTTACAACGTGAACTGCAGGATATTGGCGTTCGTGCGGACAGCGGTGCCGAAGAGCGCGCGCGTATCCGTCGTGACGAACTGCATGCACAACTCAGCAACAACCGTGCACGCCGCAACCAACTTGAGAAAGCACTGACCTTCTGCGAAGCGGAGATGGAAAACCTGACCCGCAGACTGCGCAAGCTGGAACGTGATTATCATGAAATGCGCGAGCAGGTAGTCACCGCCAAAGCCGGCTGGTGTGCAGTCATGCGGATGGTGAAAGATAACGGTGTGGAACGTCGTCTGCACCGCCGCGAGTTGGCCTATCTTTCCGGTGACGAACTGCGTTCGATGTCGGATAAGGCGCTCGGTGCGCTACGTCTGGCGGTTGCAGATAACGAGCACCTGCGCGATGTGTTGCGTCTGTCTGAAGATCCAAAACGTCCAGAGCGCAAAATTCAGTTCTTCGTCGCGGTTTACCAGCATCTGCGTGAACGTATTCGCCAGGATATTATTCGTACCGATGATCCGGTTGAAGCCATTGAACAGATGGAGATTGAGCTGAGCCGTCTGACGGAAGAGTTAACCTCACGCGAACAGAAGCTGGCGATCAGCTCACGCAGCGTGGCGAACATTATTCGTAAGACCATTCAGCGTGAACAGAACCGTATTCGCATGCTGAACCAGGGGTTGCAAAGCGTGTCGTTTGGCCAGGTCAACAGCGTTCGCCTGAACGTCAATGTGCGTGAAACACATGCTACCTTGTTGGACGTACTTTCAGAGCAGCATGAACAGCATCAGGATTTGTTTAACAGCAATCGCCTGACCTTCTCAGAAGCGCTGGCGAAGCTGTATCAGCGTCTGAATCCGCAGATAGAAATGGGGCAACGCACGCCACAAACCATTGGTGAAGAGCTGCTGGATTACCGTAACTATCTGGAAATGGAAGTTGAGGTTAACCGTGGCTCTGACGGCTGGCTGCGTGCTGAGTCTGGTGCGTTGTCAACGGGTGAAGCGATCGGGACCGGGATGTCTATTCTGGTGATGGTGGTGCAAAGCTGGGAAGATGAAGGCCGCAGATTGCGCGGGAAAGATATCTCTCCTTGCCGACTGCTGTTCCTTGATGAAGCTGCACGACTCGATGCGCGTTCTATTGCGACCTTGTTTGAGCTGTGTGAGCGTTTGCAGATGCAGCTGATTATCGCTGCGCCGGAAAACATCAGCCCAGAGAAAGGCACCACCTACAAACTGGTGCGTAAAGTCTTCCAGAACACCGAACACGTTCACGTGGTGGGGCTGCGCGGATTTGCGCCTCAGTTACCGGAACCGCTGCCGGGGACTGAAGATGCCTCCTCGCAGGCAAGCTAAGCAAAAAGGCGGCTACATGGCTAATGCTCATCAGTTAAGCATGTATGATGAACATGTGATTCTTGCTCAGGGTTCCGTTCACCTCAGTGGTGTCATTTCTCTGAAGCGCAGATACCTGTGAACGTGCAAGGGAGGCTCACCGCCACCTCCCTTGCAACCCAGGCTCTCGGCGGGAAAATCGTCGCTGCGCGAGTTGTTCGTCTTATGCCGTCTGCCTGTCGGGTCGGGGCCGAGCCTGCATCCATGCAGGCCATCCCCTCTGCCCGCATCCCTGCGGGCAGTCCCGGGCAGACGTCAACGCCTCATCGATTTTCAGCCGGACAGGGTCATCGCTTCAATGCCCTGACTTTCAGTAAAAGCTGTTTTGCTGTTTAAACAAAAACGCAGATGGTCAGGTGTGGGCTGGTCCGGCTGAAAATTGCCGACGTGTTTCCGTAAGGCCGGGAGAGCCAGCATGGATGCTGGCTCAGGGCGCGCTTTGCAGGGACGCTTCCTCGCGCCCGGCCCGGTAGCCAGGAGGAATAAGCGGAGGGTATTGCGTAGCAACAATTTTCCCGCCGGGAGCCGGGATTGTAAAGGGCGTGGCGGAGAACGCCCTTTACACGTTCACGGGAATCCGTGTTTCAGAGAAACAATGAGCATGAGGTGAACGGAACTCTATCTCCGAGATAGCATGTTCTTAACCTCCGCCAGTTTACTGAAACTGAGGCGCTAACTGACTGGCATTACGGCTACATGGCCGCCTTATTTTTTTCCGAAAAGACTTCATGCCTGGTGTAATTTCTTTAGACTTCTTTACATTAGGTTAGGCAAAAAGTTTTTGATGTTTATATACTAAAGGTGAGCCTAACGCGTCACAGGCTTGCTCGTCATACTTCAGTTTGTATTGGCGTTTTACAGGTCCGACCCTCGTCAGAATAAAGGGGAATACAGACGGCCTGGCTATTCAGAGTATGATAAAGAAAACAGGGGGCAAGGGATGTTGCTTAATAAAATGTGTGGTCGTCGGTTGTCGGCAATCAGTTTGTGCCTGGCCGTAACATTCGCTCCACTGTTCAATGCTCAGGCCGATGAGCCTGAAATGATCCCTGGCGATAGCTCTGCGACCGTCAGTGAACAGCCAACAGCGTTATCGCAGCCGCAGGTTCAATCTTCTGCGACGGCTATCATGGCGGGTATTCAACCGCTGCCAGAAGGCGTGTCTGTCGATAAAGCCCGCGCCGAAATACACTCTCAGCTGCCAGCAGGTTATACGCCGGTTTACATGAGCCAGCTGGAACTGCTGTATGCCGCACGCGAAATGAAGCCGATGTGGGAAAATCGTGATGCGGTAAAGGCATTTCAGCAACAGTTAGCCGAGGTCGCAATTGCCGGCTTTCAGCCGCAGTTCACTACCTGGGTTGCACTTCTGACTGACCCGGCAGTAACCGGTCAGGCGAGAGACATCGTGCTCTCTGATGCGATGATGGGGTATCTGCACTTTATCGCTAACATCCCTGTCAAAGGTAATCGCTGGCTTTACAGCGATAAGCCCTATGCGCTAACGACGCCGCCGATTTCCGTCATCAACCAGTGGCAGGTCGCACTGGATAACGGTCAACTGACTTCATTTGTGGCCAGCCTTGCGCCTCAACATCCGCAGTATGCAGCCATGCATGAATCACTGCTCAAGCTGGTGGGCGATACACGTCCCTGGCCGCAGCTCACCAGTACAGCAACGCTGCGTCCGGGGGAGTGGAGTAATGACATCCCCGCGCTGCGTGAAATTTTGCGCCGAACCGGGATGCTGGAGCCTGCCGTCAGTACGTCTGGCAAAGAAGGTCGTGGCACCTACGATCGTGAATTGGTTGATGCGGTAAAGCGTTTTCAGACGTGGCAGGGACTTGGCGCAGATGGCGCGATTGGCCCAGCCACACGTGACTGGCTGAACGTGACGCCTGCTCAGCGTGCGGGCGTGCTGGCGTTAAATATTCAGCGCTTGCGCCTGCTGCCGAGTGAGCTGTCTACCGGTATCATGGTGAACATTCCTGCCTATTCGCTGGTTTATTATCAGAATGGCAATCAGGTGCTGGCCTCGCGCGTTATTGTCGGGCGTCCCGATCGTAAAACGCCGATGATGAGCAGTGCGCTGAATAACGTGGTCGTTAACCCACCGTGGAACGTGCCGCCAACGCTGGCCCGAAAAGATATCCTGCCTAAGGTCTGGAATGATCCGGGGTATCTTGAGCGTCACGGTTATACCGTGATGCGCGGCTGGAACAGCAAAGAAACGATAGATCCGTGGCAGGTAGACTGGGCTACCATCACTGCCTCCAATCTGCCGTTCCGCTTCCAGCAGGCTCCGGGAGCGCGTAACTCGCTCGGACGCTATAAATTCAACATGCCGAGTTCGGACGCTATTTATCTGCACGACACGCCGAACCACAATCTGTTCCAGAAGGATACGCGGGCATTAAGCTCCGGCTGCGTGCGGGTGAATAAGGCCTCTGAGCTGGCGAATATGCTGCTACAGGATGCGGGTTGGAATGATACGCGCATCTCGGATGCCCTGAAGCAAGGGGATACGCGGTATGTGAATATTCGCCAGAATATTCCGGTCAACCTCTACTATCTGACCGCATTTGTCGGCCCTGATGGGCGCACGCAGTATCGTACAGATATTTACAATTACGATCTGACAGCGCGATCCAGCGCACAAATTGTGTCAAAAGCCGAGCAATTAATCAGATAAATGAAGCAGTTCGAGGAAAATGATTGTCGTAAGTTATGCTGGAAACGGGGCAAAATGGCTGTGAGCCCCGTATTTCCTGGGGTTGGGAGCCTTGACGTGGACTACTTAGCCAGATAAGGTTTCCCGCGTGCGCTAGAGCATACATACGATAACATTGACCTTGTAGACCTTAATACCATGGACAAATTTGACGCTAATCGCCGCAAACTGCTGGCGCTTGGTGGTATTGCCCTCGGCGCTGCCATCTTGCCTACGCCTGCGTTTGCAACACTCTCTACCCCACGTCCGCGTATATTGACTCTGAATAACCTGCATACCGGTGAGTCAATAAAAGCAGAGTTTTTTGATGGCAGGGGCTATATTCAGGACGAATTAGCAAAACTTAACCACTTTTTCCGTGATTTTCGGGCCAATAAAGTGAAATCCATTGACCCGGGACTGTTTGATCAACTCTTCCGTCTGCAGGGCCTGCTGGGCACGCGTAAACCCGTACAGCTGATCTCAGGCTATCGCTCTATCGATACCAATAATGAACTCCGTGCACGTAGCCGTGGTGTGGCCAAGAAAAGCTACCACACTAAAGGTCAGGCCATGGATTTCCATATTGAAGGCATCGCATTAAGTAATATTCGCAAAGCTGCGTTATCTATGCGCGCAGGTGGTGTAGGATACTACCCCAGCAGTAACTTTGTGCATATTGACACCGGCCCTGCACGGCACTGGTGATCCATAAGCTTAATGAAACAGGAGCTGTATGAACTATCGTATTATTCCGGTCACTGCATTCGCCCAGAACTGCTCGCTAATCTGGTGTGAGCAGACTCGTCTGGCCGCGCTGGTCGATCCCGGCGGCGATGCCGAGAAAATCAAACAGGAAGTGGATGCCAGCGGTCTGACGCTAATGCAGATCCTGCTTACTCACGGTCATCTTGACCATGTTGGGGCGGCGGCTGAACTGGCACAGCATTATGGTGTACCGGTTATTGGCCCGGAAAAAGAAGATGAGTTCTGGTTACAGGGACTCCCTGCTCAGAGCCGCATGTTTGGCCTGGGAGATTGTGAGCCGCTGACGCCCGATCGCTGGTTGAATGAAGGTGACCGGATAAGCGTTGGCAACGTGACGTTACAGGTTCTGCATTGTCCGGGTCATACACCGGGACATGTGGTCTTCTTTGATGAGCAATCAAAGTTACTGATTTCTGGTGACGTGATTTTCAAAGGTGGCGTAGGGCGCAGCGATTTCCCGCGCGGTGATCACAGCCAACTGATCGATTCGATTAAACGTAAACTATTGCCGTTAGGCGATGACGTAACGTTTATTCCGGGTCACGGCCCACTTTCTACGCTGGGTAACGAACGGCTACATAACCCGTTCCTGCAAGATGAAATGCCTGTCTGGTAATTCGTTTAATAAATAAAAAGGCCGCATTTGCGGCCTTTTTTGTGCGCGATAGATTACAGTACTGCGACAATCGCTTCGCACAGCGGCGCCATGTTGTCTGGCGTCATTCCTGCCACGTTTACGCGTCCGGAAGCGACAGCGTAGACACCAAACTCTTCACGCAGACGCAGAACCTGCTCTTTGGTCAGGCCGCTAAACGAGAACATGCCGTTCTGTTTGATGATAAAGCTGAAGTCGCGGTTTGCACCTTTCTCTTGCAACGTATTCACAAACAGTAAACGCATGCGCTGAATGCGCTGGCGCATATCAGTCAGTTCCTGTTCCCAGATGGCACGCAGCGCATCGTTGCTCAGAATCGTGGCCACTACGGATGCACCGTGTGCTGGTGGGTTGGAATAGTTAGCGCGAATGGCTGATTTCATCTGGCTGAACGCACGGTCAACGGTTTCAGTATCGGCAGCAACCAGCGTACAGGCGCCTACACGCTCATTGTACAGTCCAAAGTTCTTGGAGTAGGAGCTGGCAACGATCAGCTCTTTGTGCAGAGCCGCAAATGCGCGCAGACCTTCTGCATCTTCTTCCAGGCCACGGGCAAAACCCTGGTATGCGAAGTCGAACAGCGGTAACCAACCTTTTTCGACAGACATCTGAGCCAGCGTTTGCCACTGTTCCAGCGTAGGATCGATGCCGGTAGGGTTATGGCAGCAGCCGTGGAATAGCACCACGTCGCCAGCCTGCGCTTCGCTGAGGCTTGCCAGCAGCGCATCAAAATCTAACGAGTGGTTTGCTGCATCGTAATAGTTGTATTCACAAACTTCCAGACCTGCAGAGTTAAAGACGCTCTTATGGTTCGGCCAGCTTGGATTGCTCACCCATACGCGTTTAGCCGACGTATTTTTTGCCAGGAAATCAGCTGCCACACGCAGTGCACCAGTGCCGCCAGGGGTCTGTGCGGTACGTGCACGCTTATCGTTGATCAGCGAACTTTCTTTACCAAACAGTAATTCCTGAGTGCAGCGACCAAACTCTGGAATACCGTCAATGCCAAGGTAATTTTTGGTGGTTTCATTTTCCAGTATATATTGCTCGGCTTTTTTAACGCTGGTCAGCACCGGCGTTTTGCCTGTCTCATCTTTATATACACCGATCCCGAGGTTTATTTTTCCAGGGCGGTCATCGGCACGAAACAAATCAGCCAGACCCAAAATGGGGTCGGCAGGAGCGGCGGTAATGTTCTCAAACATGACGAGGTTCCATAGTGATTACAGAAGGGAAGTCCGCTATCAGGTTAACGGTAGATTTACAAAATGCCAACCGTTACTGACGAAAAGCTGAGGTGTTTTTTTAAGACGCAAGAATTCGCTAGCAGATATAAAAAAACAGGACCGAAGTCCTGTTTTATAGGCATTTAACAAAGAGGTCTGCTATTAGAACTGGTAAACGATACCGACTGCTACGGTGTCGTCAGAGTTCACGCCCAGTTTGTTATCAGAGTCGATCTGGTTGATCTGGTAGTCAACATAGGTGGACATGTTTTTGTTGAAGTAGTAGGTAGCGCCTACTTCAATGTAGTCAACCAGATCTTCGTTACCCACGCCTTCTACGTCTTTCGCTTTAGATTTGTTGTAGGAGAGGGATGGACGCAGACCGAAATCGAACTGGTACTGAGCGACAACAAAGAAATCTTCAGTTTTGTTGGCGAAGCCACTGTTTCCGGCACCTGAGATGCGAGTTGCGTTACGGGTTTCACCGTAGTTCGCTGCCAGGTAGATGTTGTTAGCATCGTATTTAACGCCAGTTGCCCACTGCTCAGCTTTTTTGCCGCCGTTAGCGTAGAAAGAGTTTTCCTGCGCGTTGGTACGGTCAGCTGCACCGTAAGCACCAACGATACCGAAGCCATCCATTTCGTAGCTTACAGAACCGCCAACGCCGTCACCGTTAGAACGACCGGTATTGCCATCACGCTCGTTTTTACCCAGATACTGGATACCGAAGTTCAGGCCGTCAACCAGACCGAAGAAGTTAGAGTTACGGTAGGTTGCAACACCACCCACACGGCCAACGAAGAAGTTGTCGCTGTATGCGGTATCACCACCAAATTCTGGCAGCATATCGGTGTAACCCAGTGCATCGTAAACGATACCGTAGTTACGACCGTAGTCGAAAGAGCCCAGATCGGCATATTTCAGACCAGCAAATGCCAGACGGGTTTTGTTGCCGTTCTGAGCGTCGCTGCCGCCTTCAGAGTTATTACCGGCAAAGTTGTATTCCCACTGACCGTAACCGGACAGATCGGAATTAATCTGAGTTTCCCCTTTGAAACCAAGACGGGCATAAGTCTGATCGCCATCGTTGCCAGCGTTATCAGAAAAATAGTGCAGACCTACGGTTTTACCGTATACATCCAGCTTGTTGCCATCTTTGTTATAAACTTCTGCAGCGTTAGCTGCCCCGGCTACCAGCAGAGCAGGGATAACCACTGCCAGAATATTGTGCTTCATCATTATTTATTACCCTCATCGGTTTTTATATGACACCTGCCACTGCCGCCAATAAATTCCGTCAATCAAAATTTACGGAACTATTGATGAGAGTTTGGTGTCTTTATGTGTCTGACAGGCATCTTTCCATTCAAACTACCGTTTCGCTACCGTCAAAGTGCTACAAATATAAAGATTTGGTTTCAAAAAGAAAAAATGTGTAACAAATTGTTATTTTTGTGCAACTTTGTGAACAGCGTCAAACTTCGGATGCCCCTGCGCTTAAAATTCTCGTTTTTATTTCTATTTATATGATTTTCTTATGTTTAATTTTGATAAGGTCATTTTTTCTCCGTTATGCCGGAAAGTTCGGATTTTACAGGTAACGATTTTTGGACGTCTGGAGTGCCGTGCGAGAGGCTAAAAAATGTACTATTTAATCAGAAAATGCTAATCCACAATAAAATTGCTGATTATTTTTTGTGCAAATGTATTGCGATGAAATATTACGTAACAGGTGGAGGGGATTGAAAGGTTGTGTTTAACGTGAGATGGGTATCCAGATAGCACTAAAAGGGTATAAAAAAGGCCAGCAATGCTGGCCTTTGAAACAATAACGCACGTTTAGAAGGTGGCGTTACGTGGAGTACGCGGGAACGGAATAACATCACGGACGTTCTGTACGCCGGTGACGTAAGCGATCAGACGCTCGAAGCCCAATCCGAAGCCGGAATGCGGAACGGTACCGTAGCGACGCAGGTCGCGATACCACCAGTAATCCTCTTTGTTCAGACCCATTTCCAGCATACGGGCATCCAGCACGTCCAGGCGCTCTTCACGCTGAGAACCACCGATGATTTCACCGATTCCCGGGGCCAGTACGTCCATTGCAGCAACGGTTTTACCGTCTTCGTTAAGGCGCATATAAAACGCTTTGATATCTTTCGGGTAGTTTTTCACTACCACCGGCGCTTTAAAGTGCTCTTCAGCAAGGTAACGTTCATGCTCAGAAGACAGATCCACACCCCAGTAAACCGGGTTTTCGAACTGTTTACCGCATTTTTCCAGAATGCTTACCGCGTCAGTGTAATCCACCTGCGCGAAGTCAGCGTCAATGAAACGTTCCAGGCGTGAAATCGCGTCCTTGTCGACACGTTCAGCGAAGAATTTCATATCATCCGCACGCTCTGCCAGTACGGCTTTAAACGCGTACTTCAGCATCGCTTCAGCCAGGCCTGCAACATCATTCAGGTCAGCAAAAGCCACTTCTGGTTCCAGCATCCAGAACTCTGCCAGGTGACGACTGGTGTTAGAGTTTTCTGCACGGAACGTCGGGCCAAAAGTATAAATTTTAGACAGGGCGCAGGCGTAGGTTTCACCGTTCAGCTGACCGGAAACGGTCAGGAAGGCCTCTTTACCAAAGAAGTCTTTGTCGAAATCGACTTTGCCCTGATCGTTACGCGGCAGGTTTTCCAGATCCAGCGTAGAAACACGGAACATTTCACCGGCACCTTCCGTATCGGAAGCGGTGATCAACGGAGTCGATACCCAAAAGAAACCCTGCTCGTGGAAGAAACGATGCAGAGCCTGCGCCAGCGTATGACGTACACGCGCTACCGCACCAATCATGTTGGTACGCGGACGCATGTGCGCCACTTCACGCAGATACTCAATGCTGTGACGCTTAGCTGCCATTGGGTAAGTGTCAGGATCTTCAACCCAGCCCGTTACTTCAACCTCAGTGGCCTGAATTTCAAAGCTCTGTCCTTGTCCAGGAGATGCAACGACTTTACCCGTTACGATAACTGAACAACCCGTCGTCAGGCGCAGTACGTCCTGATTGTAATTGGGCAGAGAATTATTGATGACGGCCTGTACAGGATCAAAGCAGGAACCGTCATAAACGGCGAGGAAGGAGATGCCAGCTTTTGAATCTCGGCGGGTACGCACCCATCCGCGCACGGTGACTTCGCTGTCAACGGCTACGCGGCCCTGGAGTACGTCGGCTACAGGCACAACGCTCATAATATTCTCTCTGTTAATAGTCGGATATATAAACACATGTCCACCCGTAATGGGGGGATACCTATGTTACCTGGCATCTGCAATCAGACAAGCAGAATTCGTAGCTGGAGTGAAAGATTTCGGAAATAAACGCGAAAAAGGGAGCCAAAATGGCTCCCTGGAAGGCTTAACTGGCTTTTTTGATATGCGGGAGATCGAAGGCTTTGCGCAGTGCACGAACAAATGCTTTATCGTGGCAGATGGTTTTACCCGGGCTGTCAGATAACTTCGCCACCGGTTTGCCGTTACATTCCACCAGCTTGATCACAATATTGAGTGGCTTAACCTGCGGAATGTCGCATGTTAGCCGTGTCCCAATACCAAAACTCAACTGTACACGGGAAGAGAAGTGGCGGTAGAGTTCAATCGCTTTTTTCAGATCGAGATTATCTGAGAAGACCAGCGTTTTGCTTAGCGGATCAATACCCAGTTTTTCATAATGGGCGATGGCTTTTTCACCCCATTCCACCGGATCGCCTGAGTCATGGCGTAACCCTTGGTAGCGGGTAGCGAACTCAAAGCCAAAGTCGCGTAAAAATGCGTCCATGGTGATGCAATCGGTCAATGCAATGCCGAGTTGATCAGGGTATTCATTTAACCAGGCTGCCAGGGCTACGCGCTGGCTGGTGGCAAGTTCTGGACTGATTTGCTGATGAGCCTGGAACCACTCATGCGCCTGCGTACCCATTGGGGTTAATGACAGGCGGCGGGCCAGATCGTAGTTACTGGTGCCGACAAACCAGGGCTCTTGCTGCAGGCGTTTAACGATAGCCTGCTGTACTTCGCGCGAAAAACGACGACGCGTACCGAAATCCATCAAATGGAAGCGGGACATATCGACATCTTTCGTTAAAGCAGAGAATTCTACTAGTTTGCTTTCCAGCTCATCGAGTGCCTGCGGGACGCCTGATTCAGGTGAACGGTAACGGTGTACCAGTTCGCTAATCACCGCTAACAGCGGGACTTCCCACATGATCACTTCACGCCACGGACCGGTTAAGCGGATGTTTAGCTTGCCGTTATCATTGGTGACGTGAACCTGTTCCGGGTTATAGCGGAAATCACGTAACCAGGTGAGGTAATCAGCTTTAAAGAATGGCAGGCCGGAGAGCCACTGGTACTCATCCTCCTGCAGTCGCAGGTGCTGCATAGCATTCACCTGCTCACGAATAGAATCGGCATAAATACCGAGCAGGTCATCGCCACGGCAACGAAATTCAGCCGCTACTTGTACATCATAGTAGTGGTGAAAAACGGCTTGCTGCATATGCAACTTATAAGCGTCTGTATCCAGCAGCGAGTGCAGAACAGGAGAAGCGAATTGTGTCATAGGTGCGCAGTAGCATCCTCTCACGGGAGCGTTTAGTACAATAAACAACTAAGAAAACCGCTGGAGTATACCCTGTTTAGCGATTTATTGAACCCCGATCACACCATAAGCTCTCTTTCTGGTCGAGGACAATTCGTGCCACGTGTTATGAAAATGTAGCAAAAAGGGTGTTTGTGCCTGAAAAGATGAACATTCTGCGTAGCGCGATTTACGCAACAGGAATAGACTGAAGCCGAGACTCTATTAAAGATGCTAAAGGTTTTTTTATGACACAACAGCCACAAGCCAAATACCGTCACGACTATCGTGCGCCGGATTACCAGATTACTGATATTGACTTGACCTTTGACCTGGATGCTGAAAAAACCGTGGTCACCGCAGTGAGCCAGGCTGTCCGTCATGGCGCGTCTGATGTGCCCCTGCGCCTGAATGGCGAAGATCTGACCCTGGTGTCGATCCACGTGAACGACGAGCCGTGGACAGAGTATAAAGAAGAAGAGGGCACTCTGGTCATTAGTCAGTTGCCGGAGCGTTTTACGCTGCGTATCGTGAATGAAATTAGCCCAGCGGCCAATACTGCGCTGGAAGGGCTGTACCAGTCTGGCGAAGCGCTGTGCACCCAGTGTGAAGCAGAAGGGTTCCGCCATATTACCTGGTATCTCGACAGACCCGATGTTCTGGCGCGTTTTACCACCAAAATTATCGCCGATAAAACCCAATATCCGTTCCTGCTCTCTAACGGCAACCGTGTGGCGCAGGGCGAACTGGAAAATGGTCGTCACTGGGTACAGTGGCAAGATCCGTTCCCGAAACCGTGCTATCTGTTTGCGTTGGTAGCCGGTGATTTCGACGTTCTGCGCGATACCTTTACTACCCGTTCCGGGCGTGAAGTGGCGCTGGAACTGTACGTCGATCGCGGCAACCTTGACCGCGCGCCGTGGGCGATGACCTCGCTGAAAAACTCCATGAAATGGGATGAAGAGCGCTTTGGCCTCGAGTATGACCTCGACATCTATATGATTGTCGCTGTGGATTTCTTCAACATGGGCGCGATGGAGAATAAAGGTCTGAACATCTTTAACTCCAAATATGTGCTGGCACGTACCGATACCGCCACCGACAAAGACTACCTCGATATTGAGCGCGTTATCGGTCATGAGTATTTTCACAACTGGACCGGCAACCGTGTGACCTGCCGTGACTGGTTCCAGTTGAGCCTGAAAGAAGGCTTAACCGTGTTCCGCGATCAAGAGTTCAGTTCCGATCTCGGCTCACGCGCGGTAAACCGCATCAGCAATGTGCGCACCATGCGTGGTCTGCAGTTTGCTGAAGATGCCAGCCCGATGGCGCATCCTATCCGTCCGGATATGGTCATTGAAATGAACAACTTCTATACCCTGACCGTGTACGAAAAGGGCGCTGAAGTCATTCGTATGATCCACACCCTGCTCGGTGAGGCTAACTTCCAGAAAGGGATGCAACTGTACTTTGAGCGTCATGACGGCAGTGCTGCAACCTGTGATGATTTCGTGCAGGCGATGGAAGATGCTTCTAACGTTGATCTCTCCCATTTCCGCCGCTGGTACAGTCAGTCCGGTACGCCGATTCTGACCGTGCGTGATGACTACAATCCGTCAACTGAGCAGTACACGCTGACGATCAGCCAGCGCACGCCGGCCACGCCGGATCAGGCCGAAAAACAGCCGCTGCATATACCTTTCGCCCTCGAGTTGTATGACAACGAAGGGAAAGTGATCCCGTTACAAAAAGGCGGGCACCCGGTGAATTCTGTACTCAACGTCACCCAGGCAGAGCAGACGTTTGTCTTCGATAACGTCTACTTCCAGCCGGTTCCGGCGCTGCTGTGCGAATTCTCCGCGCCGGTAAAACTGGAATACAAATGGAGCGATCAGCAGCTGACCTTCCTGATGCGTCATGCGCGTAACGATTTCTCTCGTTGGGACGCGGCGCAAAGCCTGCTGGCGACCTATATTAAGCTTAACGTTGCCCGTCATCAGCAGGGACAACCGCTGTCGCTGCCGGTACACGTGGCTGATGCATTCCGCGCAATTTTACTGGATGAGAAAATCGATCCGGCGCTGGCGGCAGAGATCCTGACGCTGCCTTCAGTAAATGAAATAGCCGAACTGTTCGACATCATCGATCCGGTGGCGATAACCGAAGTACGCGAAGCGTTAACCCGCACGCTGGCGGCCGAGCTGGCAGATGAATTCCTCGCCATCTATAACGCTAATCATCTTGATGAGTACCGCGTTGAGCATGCCGATATTGGCAAGCGTACGCTGCGCAATGCCTGCCTGCGTTTCCTGGCCTTTGGCGAAACCCATCTGGCTGACACGCTGGTAAGCAAGCAGTATCGTGAAGCGAACAATATGACCGATGCGCTGGCGGCTCTATCCGCGGCAGTGGCGGCGCAGCTACCTTGTCGCGACGCGCTAATGCAGGAGTATGACGATAAGTGGCACCATGACGGTCTGGTGATGGACAAATGGTTTATCCTGCAATCCACCAGCCCGGCGAAAAACGTGCTGGAAACGGTACGCGGCCTGCTGAAGCATCGCTCTTTCAGTATGAGTAACCCGAACCGAATCCGTTCGCTGATCGGTGCCTTTGCAGGTAGCAACCCGGCGGCATTCCATGCGGAAGATGGTAGTGGATATCAGTTCCTGGTCGACATGTTGACTGAGCTTAATAGTCGTAACCCGCAGGTGGCGTCACGTCTGATTGAGCCGCTGATTCGCTTAAAACGTTATGATGCAAAACGTCAGGCGAAAATGCGTGCGGCGCTGGAACAGCTGAAAGGTCTGGAGAATCTCTCCGGCGATCTGTTCGAGAAGATTGACAAAGCGTTAGCCTGAAACGTTGACCTGTAGTTTAGTAGGCCGGATAAGGCGGTAACGCCGCCATCCGGCAAAAGGCCCGGTAAGCGCTACCGGGCCTGGTTTTCTGAGCGGTTATCCATGTCGAAGAATCGGTTGTTCCGTCTCGCCGCGTTTCATAACCCGGTTCAACACTTCCGCTTCCAGATCGGATAACCGTACCGATCCCAAACGGCGGGGGCGCTGAATATCCACCGTCAGATCCAACCCGATTTTTCCGTCCTCAATCAGCAACACGCGATCGGCCATTGCCACCGCTTCACTGACGTCATGAGTGACCAGCAGTACGGTAAAGCCGTGCTCTTGCCATAAAGAGACGATCAGATCCTGCATTTCAAGGCGGGTTAGGGCATCCAGAGCGCCGAGGGGTTCATCCAGCAGCAGCAAACCGGGGCGATGAATTAATGCCCGTGCCAGGGCTACACGCTGTTTTTGTCCACCGGACAGCGCAGCCGGCCATTCGTGAGCACGACTCTCCAGCCCAACGGCGGCCAGCGCATCTCGGGCCGCATCGCGCCACTGACCTTTCAGCCCCAGGCCCACATTATCGATAACCGTCTTCCATGGCAGCAGACGCGCATCCTGGAACATCATACGCGTATCATCCTGAATTTCCGCCAGTGGGGTGGTTCCGGCAAGTAATGCGCCTGAGGTCGGCGATTCCAGCCCTGCCAGCAGACGCAGCAACGTACTTTTACCACCGCCGCTGCGGCCAACCACGGCAACAAACTGTCCGGCTGGAATATGCAAATCTAATTGATTGAGCACTGTATTGGCGGCGTATTGTTTTGTCACGGCGCTCAGCAACAGCGGTGTACCCTGGTTCAGGCGAGCGGTATTCATACGGTAGCCTCCTTTACATGGTAAGCCGGATGCCAGCGTAGCCAGACTCGCTCCAGCAATTGGGCGCTGACGTCGGCAAGTTTGCCGAGCAGGGCGTAGAGAATAATGGCCACCACGACCACATCGGTTTGCAGAAATTCGCGGGCGTTCATCGCCAGGTAACCAATACCTGCATTGGCAGAAATTGTTTCCGCCACAATCAGCGTCAGCCACATCAGCCCGAGAGCAAAACGCACGCCGACCATAATCGAGGGCAGGGCGCCGGGGAGGATCACATGAACAAACAGTGAAAGGCCGGATAATCCATAGCTGCGCGCCATTTCTACCAGCCCACGATCGATACTACGGATCCCATGCCAGGTGTTGATGTAAATTGGGAACAGCGTGCCCAACGCCACGAGAAAGATCTTGGCGGATTCATCAATGCCGAACCACAAAATCACCAGCGGGATCAGCGCCAGATGCGGTACGTTACGCAGCATCTGCACCGAGGTATCCAGCAGGCGTTCTCCCCAACGCGAAAGACCGCTGATAAGTCCCAGTGTCAGGCCAATCGATCCACCGATGGAGAATCCGATCAGCGCGCGCCAGGAACTGATGGCCAGATGCTGCCAAAGCTCGCCGCTGGCGGAAAGCGTCCAGAAAGCTTCGATAACACCTTCCGGAGAGGGCAGAATGCGAGTGGACAGCCAGCCCATTGAAGATGCGAGCTGCCAGAGCGCCACCAAACCTACCGGTAAAAACCAGGGCGCGAGGCGTAATAACCACCTGTTTTTCGGCGTTGCCATTAGCCGCTCCTTAGCTTTGCGCGATTTTGCGCGGGATAAATTCGTTTGCAACCGCTTCGCCTTGTTGGTGCAGACGCTGTGGCTGTGGAATTTCAGGTATCGAAACATCCAGATGCGGGAACAGTAGCTCGCCAACTTTGTACGCCTCTTCCAGATGTGGGTATCCGGACAACACAAAGCTGTCGATTCCCAGCGCGGCATACTCGTTGATACGCGCCGCGACAGTCGGACCATCTCCGACCAGCGCGGTACCCGCACCACCGCGTACCAGTCCAACGCCTGCCCACAGGTTCGGACTAATTTCCAGTTTGTCGCGTTTACCATTGTGCAGTGCAGCCATTCGCTGCTGACCAACCGAATCCGTTCTTGAGAAGGCGGCCTGGGCTTTGGCAATGGTGTCGTCATCAAGGTGGGCTATCAGACGATCCGCTGCCTGCCACGCCTCGTGGGTTGTCTCCCGTACGATCACATGCAGACGAATACCAAAGCGGATCTTGCGCCCGAGCGCCGCCGCTTTGGCTCGCACCTGTTCAATCTTCGCTTTCACCTGCTCAGGGGGCTCGCCCCAGGTCAGATAAAGATCAACCTGCTCGGCAGCAAGGTCTTGTGCGACATCAGACGAGCCGCCGAAATAAAGCGGTGGCTGGGGTTGTTGTACGGGAGGGAAAAACAGCTTCGCGCCGCGAACATGAATATGTTTGCCGTTGAAATCCACCGTTTCACCTTGCAGCAGTCGCCGCCAGACCTGAGTAAATTCAGCAGAGGCTTCATATCGTTCTGTGTGATCGAGGAACACGCCGTCGCCTGCCAGCTCCTGCGGATCGCTGCCGGTCACCAGATTAAATAACGCCCGGCCATTTGAGAGTCTGTCGAGCGTCGCAGCCTGACGTGCGGCAACCGTTGGCGAGGTGACGCTTGGGCGCAGCGCGACCAGAAACTTTAATCTCTGGGTGACCGGGATCATTGAAGCGGCGACCAGCCAGGCATCTTCGCAAGAGCGACCGGTTGGGATCAGGACGCCGGTAAATCCAAGACGATCGGCCGTTTGCGCGATTTGTTGCAGATAACTGTGATCGACCGGGCGCGAACCTTCCTCCGTTCCAAGATAATGACCGTCACCGTGGGTGGGTAAAAACCAGAACATATTCAGACTCATAATTTTTCTCCTGCCTGCTGAGTGGGTTGCCAGATACGCTGGCGAATATCGATTTTTTTCGGTACCAAACGGTTGTCATAAAACAGATCGGCGGTTTGTTGTTGCAGGGCAGCAACAGAGGCGTTGACTGGCACAATGGTGGTTGGCGGACGGTGATCCAGATAAGACGCAATCACCGGTTCGGGCAGCCCCATGGTTTTGGCCAGCAGGGTAATGCTTTGCTGGCGCTGGTTGAGCGTTAGCGCATCGGCCTGGCTAAAGGTATCCAGTACGCCAAGTACAAAAGCGCCATTTTTCTCGGCATAAGGACGGGCGGCGAGATAAAACGAACCGGTTTGCTTGAGGTCTGAGCCGTCCTTCAGTACGCGTACATCACCTTGCAGTAACGCGGCGGAATAATAGGGATCCCAGATAGCCCACGCATCCACGTTTCCTTGCTGAAAGGCCGCTCGCGCATCGGCGGGAGTCAGATACGTTGGTTGAATATCGGTAAATTTCAGTCCGGCCTGTTGCAGCGCCCGGAGCAGTAAATTGTGGGCGCTGGAGCCTTTCTGGAAGGCGACTTTATGTCCTTTAAGCTGCGCGACGCTCTGGATCGGGCTATTTTTTGGCACCAGAATCACTTCGGCTTTTGGTTTAGGCGGTTCAACGCCCACGTAAACCAGATCGGCTCCGGCGGCCTGGGCGAAAATCGGCGGAATGTCACCGGTACTGCCGAGATCGATACTGCCGATATTGAGTGCTTCCAGCATTTGCGGCCCAGCCGGGAATTCAACCCACGAGATTTTGGTCTGCGGGTAGCGTTTCTCCAGTAGCTGATGGCTTTTAGCCAGCACCATACTGACGCTTCCTTTCTGGTAACCAATACGCAGAGCATCGGGGGCCGATTCTGCGGCATGCCCCAGCGTTGACAGCGACAACAACCCGGTCAGTGCCAGCCATGACGTGTGACGCCTGAGAAAATCAAGCATGAGCGGCACCTCGAAGGGTGTTCAGTTGAGGAAGTTGGACATCGCGACGATGCAACGCCAGCCAGAAGGTATCGAGCGCACTGTCCAGACGCTGCTGAAGGTTGGGCGTAAACTGAGGTTTATGCTGATAATCAATCACCTGTGAATCATCGGCAAACACACCGTGCAGGATTTCTTGGGCCTTTAATGCGCTCAGTACCGGTTTCAGCGCGTAATCGACGGCAAGTAAATGCGCCACGCTGCCGCCGGTCGCCAACGGCAAAACCACTTTCCCTTCCAGCGCCCGCTCGGGGAGTAGGTCGAGCAGGGTTTTCAGGGCGCCAGAGTAAGCGGCTTTATAGACTGGTGTTGCGACAATCAGCCCGTCTGCATCCTGCAATTGTTCGATAAATGTGTTCAGCGCCGGACTGTCGAAACGAGCATAGATCAGGTCTTCCGGGGCAAAATTGTGCAGGTTCCAGTGAAAGATTTCGACATCCTGACCGTGAAGTTTTTCTCGGGCATATTCCAGTAACGCACTGGATCGAGAGGGAAAGCGAGGGCTCCCCGCCAGAGTGATGACGCGCATAATTTCATTCTCCCCTTATAACTAATTGTTTGCTTTTGGTTAACATTGATAACAATTTGAGCAGTCTGGCAGAGAGATTTTGTTTATCGAAATGATTTATACGGCATAGAAAAGTTGGAAATTGAATAAAAAGGCAGAGGCGAGGAAAACGATTGCTATTTATTGCCGCAGGTCAATTCCCTTTTTGCTCGCGATCGCACATAATACGCCCCCGGTTTGCACACCGGGAATCCAGGAGAGTTCATGTACTACCCCTTCGTTCGTAAAGCCCTTTTTCAGCTCGATCCAGAGCGCGCTCATGAATTGACATTCCAGCAATTACGTCGCATTACCGGCACACCGCTTGAAGCGCTTGTACGCCAGAAAGTACCGGCAAAACCGGTTACCTGTATGGGGTTGACGTTTAAAAATCCGCTCGGGCTTGCTGCCGGACTGGATAAAGACGGGGAGTGCATTGATGCGCTCGGCGCGATGGGATTTGGTTCCATTGAGATTGGTACCGTGACGCCACGCCCTCAGCCGGGTAACGATAAACCGCGTCTGTTCCGTCTGGTCGATGCAGAAGGTTTGATCAACCGCATGGGGTTTAATAACCACGGGGTTGATAACCTGGTTGAGAACGTTAAAAAATCGCATTTCGACGGTATTCTGGGTATTAATATTGGTAAGAACAAAGATACCCCAGTAGAGAACGGCAAAGATGACTATCTGATTTGTATGGAAAAAGTCTATGCTTATGCTGGTTATATCGCGATTAATATCTCTTCGCCGAATACGCCGGGATTACGTACGCTACAATACGGCGAGGCGCTGGACGATCTCCTGACGGAAATTAAAAATAAGCAAAACGATCTGCAAGCGATCCACCATAAATATGTTCCGGTGGCGGTAAAGATCGCGCCGGATCTTTCTGTGGAAGAACTGATCCAGGTCGCCGATAGTTTAGTTCGTCATAATATTGATGGCGTAATTGCGACTAACACCACCCTCGATCGTTCTCTTGTTCAGGGAATGAAAAATTGCGATCAAATGGGTGGTCTGAGCGGTCGACCGTTGCAATTAAAAAGTACAGAAATTATTCGCCAGTTGTCTCAGGAATTAAAAGGTCAGCTGCCGATTATTGGTGTTGGTGGTATCGACTCGGTGATTGCTGCACGTGAGAAAATAGCTGCTGGTGCAACCCTCGTACAGATTTATTCGGGCTTTATTTTTAAAGGTCCGCCGTTGATAAAAGAAATCGTCAGCAATATCTGAATGCTACCTTAATCACAAACCAGGGCTTTATTTCTAGCCCTGGTTGTTTTATATTCCTTTACTGTTGCTTATTTAAACATTCTGAGCTTTTATTATTAGGGCAATAAACGAAGCGGCAAAAGGATACTGTCGTAACGGTGATGATTAAGGAAAGGAGAGAAACTGATGCGAATTAAACCCGACGATAACTGGCGCTGGTATTATGATGAAGAGCACGATCGTATGATGCTCGATTTAGCCAATGGTATGTTATTCCGTTCGCGTTTTGCTCGTAAAATGCTCACTCCTGATGCATTTTCTCCGTCTGGTTTTTGTGTTGATGACGCCGCGCTTTATTTTTCCTTTGAAGAAAAATGTCGCTACCTGGATTTAGCCAAAGAACAAAAAGCGGAGCTGGTGCTTAATGCGCTGGTGGCGATTCGTTATCTCAAACCGCAAATGCCAAAAAGCTGGCACTTTGTCGCACACGGTATTAACTGGTCGCCGGTCGTGGGTGACGCAGCCTGTGTTGATTTAAGCGATACCGATGAACAGGTAAACCTGTTAGTGGTTGAGCCGGGTGAAAACGCCGCGCTTTGCCTGCTTGCGCAACCTGGTGTGGTTATCGCCGGGCGTACGATGCAGCTTGGCGATGCGATTAAAATAATGAATGACAGACTGAAACCGCAGGCCGTTGTTGACAGTTTCAGCCTTGAGCAGGCGGTTTAGCTCTCCAGCCTGATTGCCGTTTTGGGAACACAGCTGCAGCACAGAATTGTTCCGTCGTCCCCCATCGCTGATTTCTTCAACGGGCTAACTTCACCTTCTACCAGTCGAATTCGACAGCATCCGCAAATGCCTGCCCGGCATGAATAGGGAACCCGGATACCCTGGTTTTCCAACTGCTCAAGCAATACCTGCTGATTATTTCCGCGAAAGGTCTGTCCCTGCCAGTCAATAAGCACCGTGGCATCAGGTTGTTGTTCGGGCGTAGTTTCGTCTGATTCAGCCGCGCCGTACGCTCTGGCGGGGCCGGTTGCCAAAATTTCTACCTCATCGCCGACGCGAATAACGCCACTGTTACGCGCGATAAGATTCTGACCGAAATCGACATCGCCGTTATCTACCGCAGTACGGAAGGTTTGCAATGTGGCAAGCGGTTCACCGGATGGATGTTTCTGGCCTTTTTCCGGGCTAACTGTCGTGAAAATACAGCGGCTACAGGGTTTTGCTACATCAAAAATGACGTCGCCAATACGAATCACTTTCCAGGTATCTTCTTCCCAGGCACCAGCTCCCGAAACCACTATATTGGGGCGAAACTGTTCCATTTTGACGCTTGCCGGACAGCGCTGTTGCAGATCGCGCAGGGATGCTTCGTTGGCCAGCAGATAGGGATAACCATCAGCGAAGGATAAAGGAACATCAACATGGCGTTTTACACGGCGCGTCAGCTGCGGGCCGACCCAGCGTAACTGTACTTCACGGGAGAAAAAGCCGCTAAGCCACTGGTTGATAGCCGCTGGTGCAATACGCGCGGTAAAATGGTTTCCCCATACTTCCGTCGGCGCATCTTGGCTAGCGAAATCGGCAAATCGCACGAGCGCGCTGCTGCCATCTGGAGCTGTAAGATGCAGCCCATCGTGGAATGGGGAAGGCGTAAAACGGACCATTTGTGGGAACTGGCGGGCGGTTATGAACGTTCCGTCAGGTTCAGTGATCATAAATATGCGATCAAAGGCGAGACCGCTAATATCTGCCAGGGCATGCGTAAGCCCGATGCCGCGCATTGATTTAACCGGATGAATAAAAAGTCGGGTTAACGTGACCACTGTACAGCCCCTCGAATGAAAATAAGCCTTCAACTTTATGACATACAGCCCATATTAGCTATAATGCGCAGCAATTTTCTCGGAGTAAAAGTGACATTATGAATTCTCTGTTTGCCAGTACGGCCCGCGGGCTGGAAGAGCTGTTAAAAACTGAACTGGAAAACCTCGGCGCGCTGGAGTGTCAGGTCGTTCAGGGTGGGGTCCATTTTAAGGGCGACACACGGCTTGTTTACCAGAGCCTGATGTGGAGCCGCCTGGCCTCGCGCATTATCCTGCCGATGGGAGAGTGCAAGGTCTACAGCGATCTTGATCTGTACCTCGGTGTTCAGGCAATCGACTGGACAGAGATGTTTAACCCTGGTGCTACGTTTGCCGTCCATTTTAGCGGACTGAACGAGACCATTCGTAACAGCCAGTACGGCGCGCTGAAGGTCAAGGATGCGATTGTCGATGCCTTTACCCGCAAAAATATGCCGCGTCCGAATGTGGATCGTGAATCTCCGGATCTGCGCATCAACGTCTGGTTGAACAAAGATACTGCCAGCATTGCGCTCGATCTGAGCGGTGACGGTTTGCATCAGCGTGGCTATCGCGATCGCGCGGGTCAGGCACCGATTAAAGAGACGCTGGCCGCGGCAATTGTTATGCGTTCTGGCTGGCAGCCAGGAACCCCGTTACTCGATCCGATGTGTGGTTCCGGCACGCTGCTGATTGAAGCGGCAATGTGGGCGACCGATCGCGCGCCGGGTCTGCACCGTGGATACTGGGGCTTCAGCGGTTGGGCGCAACACGACGAAGCCGTCTGGCAAGAAGTGAAAGCCGAAGCGCAGGTGCGTGCGCGTAAGGGACTGGCTGACTATACCTCGCATTTTTATGGATCCGATAGCGATGCGCGCGTGATTGAAAAAGCGCGTAGTAATGCTCGCCGCGCCGGTATCGCCGATCTGATGACGTTTGACGTTAAAGATGTCGCCAAACTGAGCAATCCGCTGCCGAAAGGACCGTATGGGACAGTTATCAGTAACCCGCCTTACGGCGAACGTCTGGATAGCGAACCGGCGCTGATTGCCCTGCACAGCCTGCTGGGCCGTACGATGAAAAACCAGTTTGGCGGCTGGAATTTGTCGCTGTTCAGCGCCTCGCCGGATTTGCTCAGCAGCCTGCAATTACGTGCCGACAAGCAGTTCAAAGCGAAAAACGGTCCGCTGGATTGTGTGCAGAAGAATTATCACGTTGCAGAGACCACTGCGGACAGCAAGCCTGCCACGGTAGCGGAAGATTATGCCAACCGCCTGCGCAAGAATATTAAGAAGCTGGAAAAATGGGCGCGTCAGGAAGGCATTGAATGCTATCGCCTGTATGACGCTGACCTGCCGGAATACAACGTTGCAGTAGATCGTTACGGTGATTGGGTCGTGGTTCAGGAATACGCACCGCCGAAGACGGTCGATGCGCAAAAAGCACGTCAACGCTTGTTCGACATCATTGCCGCCACGCTGTCAGTACTGGAAATCGCGCCAAACAAACTGGTGCTGAAAACCCGTGAGCGTCAGAAAGGCAAGAATCAGTATCAGAAGATGAATGAGAAGGGTGAATTCATTGAGGTAAGCGAGTACAACGCGCGCCTGTGGGTTAACCTGACTGACTACCTTGATACGGGTTTATTCCTCGATCACCGTATTGCGCGCCGCATGTTGGGGCAGATGAGTAAAGGTAAGGACTTCCTCAACCTGTTTTCCTACACCGGTAGCGCCAGCGTACATGCAGGATTGGGCGGTGCGCGTAGCACCACGACGGTCGATATGTCGCGTACCTATCTGGAATGGGCGGAACGTAACCTGCGCCTGAACGGATTGAGCGGTCGCGCTCACCGTTTAATTCAGGCCGATTGCCTGGGCTGGCTGCGTGATGCGAATGAACAGTTTGATCTGATTTTCATCGATCCGCCGACGTTCTCTAACTCAAAACGTATGGAAGATTCGTTTGATGTGCAGCGCGATCATCTGGCGCTGATGAAAGATCTGAAACGTCTGCTGCGTAAAGACGGCACGATCATGTTCTCCAACAACAAACGTGGGTTCCGTATGGATCTCGACGGTTTGGCTGAACTGGGATTGAAAGCACAAGAAATTACCCAAAAAACGCTTTCCCAGGATTTTGCCCGTAACCGTCAGATCCACAATTGCTGGCTGATTACCGCAGCCTGAAAGGATAAATAAATGTCATTGATCAGTATGCATGGTGCATGGCTGTCGTTCAGCGATGCGCCGCTTCTTGATAATGCAGAACTGCATATCGAAGATAACGAACGCGTCTGTCTGGTTGGCCGTAACGGCGCAGGTAAATCGACGCTGATGAAGATCCTGAACCGTGAGCAGGGGCTTGACGACGGGCGTATCATTTATGAGCAGGATCTGGTTGTGGCGCGTCTGCAACAGGATCCGCCGCGTAATGTTGAAGGCAGCGTGTATGATTTCGTTGCCGAGGGTATCGAAGAGCAGGCCGAGTATCTCAAACGTTATCACGATATTTCGCGTCTGGTGATGACTGATCCGAGCGACAGAAATCTGAATGAGATGGCGCGGGTTCAGGAAATGCTCGATCATCACAATCTGTGGCAGCTCGAAAGCCGTATTAATGAAGTGCTGGAGCAGTTGGGGCTGGATCCAAACGCCGCACTTTCTTCGCTTTCAGGCGGTTGGCTGCGTAAAGCGGCGCTGGGCCGCGCGTTAGTGAGCAATCCGCGTGTACTGCTGCTGGATGAACCAACAAACCACCTGGATATTGAAACCATCGACTGGCTGGAAGGGTTCCTGAAATCCTTCAATGGGACAATCATCTTCATTTCCCATGACCGTTCATTTATACGAAATATGGCGACGCGTATCGTCGACCTCGATCGTGGCAAGCTGGTGACTTATCCGGGGAATTACGATCAGTATCTGCTGGAAAAAGAAGAAGCGCTGCGCGTAGAAGAGTTACAAAATGCAGAGTTTGACCGCAAGCTGGCGCAGGAAGAGGTCTGGATCCGTCAGGGGATCAAAGCGCGCCGTACCCGTAATGAAGGCCGCGTGCGCGCACTGAAAGCCATGCGTCGCGAGCGTGGCGAACGCCGCGAAGTGATGGGCACGGCGAAGATGCAGGTCGAAGAGGCGAGCCGTTCAGGCAAGATTGTTTTCGAAATGGAGAACGTGGATTACCAGGTTGATGGAAAGCAGCTGGTAAAAGATTTCTCAGCACAGGTACAGCGCAGCGACAAAATTGCGCTAATCGGACCGAACGGCTGCGGCAAAACAACGCTGCTGAAGCTGATGTTAGGCCAGCTTCAGGCTGACAGTGGACGCATTCACGTCGGCACCAAGCTGGAAGTGGCCTATTTCGATCAGCACCGCGCCGAACTGGATCCCGATAAAACCGTGATGGACAACCTGGCTGAAGGTAAGCAAGAGGTGATGGTTAACGGTAAACCTCGCCATGTGCTGGGTTATCTGCAGGACTTCCTGTTCCATCCGAAACGCGCGATGACGCCAGTGCGAGCGCTCTCTGGTGGGGAACGAAATCGCCTGCTGTTGGCGCGTCTTTTTCTGAAACCCAGCAATCTTTTGATTCTCGATGAACCAACGAACGATCTTGACGTCGAAACGCTGGAACTGCTTGAAGAACTAATTGATAGCTATCAGGGGACTGTACTGCTGGTAAGCCACGACCGTCAGTTTGTGGATAATACTGTAACTGAGTGCTGGATCTTCGAGGGCGGTGGTAAAATTGGTCGTTATGTCGGTGGTTATCATGACGCGCGCAGCCAGCAATCTCAGTATGTGGCGTTTAAACAACCGGTCGCGAAAAAAACAGAGGAAGCTGTTGCTCCTAAAGCAGAAATTGTCAAACGTGGCACGAGCAAACTAAGCTATAAACTGCAGCGCGAACTGGAGCAGCTCCCCGCTCAGCTTGAAGAACTGGAAGCTAAACTGGAAAGACTACAAGCTCAGGTTGCTGACGCCGCTTTTTTCAGTCAGCCACATGAGCAAACACAGCAGGTATTAGCTAATCTGAACGAAGCGGAACAAGAACTTGAGCAAGCCTTTGAGCGCTGGGAGTATCTTGAGTCTTTGAAGAACGGCGCATAATTTAAAGGAGCACATATGTGCGAACATCACCATGCCGCGAAGCATATTTTGTGCTCGCAGTGTGACATGCTGGTGGCGTTACCTCGCCTTGAGCATGGTCAGAAAGCGGCATGTCCACGATGTGGCACTACGTTAACGGTTGAGTGGGACGCGCCGCGGCAGCGTCCTACCGCCTATGTTTTAGCAGCATTGTTCATGCTGCTTCTGTCAAATCTCTTCCCCTTTGTGAATATGAACGTTGCAGGGGTGAGCAGCGAAGTGACGTTGCTGGAGATCCCCAGCGTTCTCTTTTCTGAAGACTACGCCAGTCTCGGCACCTTCTTTTTATTATTCGTGCAGTTGGTCCCCGCGTTTTGCCTGCTGACTATCCTGCTGCTGGTGAATCGGGTGCAGATGCCCGCCAGACTTAAGGCGGGTCTTGCACGCGTCCTGTTCCAGTTAAAAAGCTGGGGGATGGCGGAAATCTTCCTTGCCGGCGTGCTGGTCAGCTTCGTTAAGCTTATGGCTTACGGCGATATCGGCGTGGGCAGCAGCTTTATTCCGTGGTGCTTCTTTTGCGTTTTGCAACTGCGCGCATTCCAGTGCGTTGACCGTCGCTGGCTGTGGGATGATATTGCGCCAATGCCAGTGATTAAGCAGGAGTTAAAACCTGGCGTGCCCGGCATTCGACAGGGACTGCGTTCCTGCTCTTGCTGCACCGCGATTCTTCCCGCTGATGAGCGGGTGTGTCCGCGCTGCCAGACGAAAGGCTATGTGCGGCGTAAAAACAGTCTGCAATGGACGTTGGCATTACTGTTTACGTCAATCATGCTTTATCTTCCTGCCAATATTTTGCCGATTATGATTACCGATCTGCTCGGGTCAAAGCTGCCATCAACGATACTTGAGGGGGTGGTTTTAATCTGGAGCGAAGGCTCGTATCCGGTGGCTGCGGTTATTTTTATCGCCAGTATTATGGTGCCGACGTTGAAAATGATCGCCATTGCCTGGTTATGTTGGGATGCCAAAGGCCACGGCAAACGTGACAGCGAACGTATGCACCTGATTTATGAAGTTGTGGAATTTGTCGGTCGCTGGTCAATGATCGACGTCTTTGTGATTGCGGTACTCTCTGCGCTGGTGCGCATGGGAGGGTTAATGAACATTTATCCTGCAATGGGTGCTTTGATGTTTGCTTTAGTCGTCATTATGACAATGTTTTCTGCGATGACATTTGATCCGCGTCTGTCGTGGGACCGTGAACCAGAACCAGGCCATGAGGAGTCCTGACAGCATGGAATCTAAAAGTGGGGAAGCCAAAGTGCAAAAGGTAAAAAACTGGTCGCCCGTGTGGATATTCCCTATCGTCACTGCACTCATTGGCGCGTGGGTTCTGTTTTATCACTACAGTCATCAGGGGCCGGAAGTCACGCTGATTACCACCAATGCCGAAGGTATTGAAGGGGGCAAAACGACGATTAAGAGCCGCAGTGTGGATGTCGGTATCGTCGAGAGCGCAACCCTGACTGATGATTTGACCCATGTGGAGATTAAAGCGCGTCTTAACTCCGGAATGGAAAAGCTGCTGCATAAAGATTCTGTCTTTTGGGTGGTGAAGCCGCAGGTTGGACGTGAAGGTATCAGTGGGCTCGGCACACTATTGTCCGGGGCTTATATTGAACTGCAGCCTGGCAATAAAGGCAGTAAGCTGGAAAATTACCAACTGCTGGATTCACCGCCGCTGGCCCCGCCAGATGCAAAAGGGATCCGTGTGATTCTGGACAGCAAAAAAGCTGGTCAGTTGAGCCCTGGCGATCCGGTGCTTTTCCGCGGCTATCGTGTGGGCTCGGTTGAAACCAGCACGTTTGATGCGCAAAAGCGTACGATCAGCTATCAGCTTTTCATCAATGCGCCTAACGATCGTCTGGTGACCAGCAATGTACGTTTCTGGAAAGACAGCGGTATCGCCGTAGATCTTACCTCAGCAGGTATGCGCGTAGAAATGGGATCGCTCTCCACGCTGTTTGGCGGTGGTGTAAGTTTTGATGTGCCCGAAGGGCTGGAACAAGGTCAACCGGTTGAGCAGCAGGCCTCATTTAACCTCTATGACGATCAAAAAAGTATTCAGGATTCCCTGTATACCGATCATATTGATTACCTGATGTTCTTTAAAGACTCGATTCGTGGCCTACAGCCTGGTGCACCGCTGGAATTCCGTGGCATCCGCTTGGGTACGGTGAGTAAAGTACCTTTCTTCTCACCGAATATGCGTCAGGTATTTAACAATGATTACCGCATTCCGGTGCTGGTGCGTATTGAACCTGAACGTCTGAAGGCACAGCTGGGAGAAGATACCGATGTTGGCGCTCATCTGGCGGAATTGCTTAAACGCGGATTACGGGCATCGCTGAAAACCGGGAACCTGGTGACCGGCGCGCTGTATGTCGATCTCGACTTCTACCCGAAAGAGCCGCCGATTACCGGTGTGCGCGAATTTAATGGTTATCAAATTATTCCGACCGTGAGCGGTGGTCTGGCGCAGATCCAACAGCGTCTGATGGAAGCGTTGGATAAGATTAACAATCTGCCGCTGAACCCGATGATTGAGCAGGCAACCAATACGCTGTCGGAAAGCCAGCGCACAATGAAACATCTGCAAACCACGCTGGATAACATGAACAAGATCACGTCCAGCCAGTCGATGCAGGATCTGCCGGCGGATATGCAGAACACGCTGCGTGAACTGAATCGTAGTATGCAGGGCTTCCAGCCTGGTTCCGCGGCCTACAACAAGATGGTGGCGGATATGCAGCGTCTTGATCAGGTACTGCGTGAACTGCAACCGGTACTGAAAACGTTGAACGATAAGAGTAATGCGCTGGTATTTGAAGCGAAGGACAAAAAAGATCCAGAGCCGAAGAGGGCGAAACAATGAAAAAGTGGCTAGTGGTGATGATGGCGGTCTGGCTGACGTCATGCAGCTCCAGCGGAGAAAATAAAAGCTATTATCAGCTCCCTATCGCACAAGGCGGAGTGCAGAGCTCCGCCAATCAGGGAAACCGTCTGCTGTGGGTTGAACAGATTGCGGTACCTGATTATCTGGCCGGTAATGGGGTGGTTTACCAGACCAGCGATGTGCAATATGTGATAGCCAATAATAATCTCTGGGCCAGCCCATTAGATCAGCAATTGCGTAATACTCTGGTTGCGAACCTCAGTATGCAGTTGCCTGGCTGGGTTGTCGCTTCACAGCCGCTGGGAAGCACTCAGGATACGCTGAACGTGACCGTAACCGGCTTCCACGGTCGGTACGATGGTAAGGTTATTGTGAGCGGTGAATGGTTGCTGAATCATCAGGGACAATTGATCAAACGCCCGTTCCACATCGAAGTTGTGCAGACGAAAGACGGCTACGATGAGATGGTGAAGGTTCTTGCCAACGCCTGGAGTCAGGAAGCAACGGCCATTGCTCAAGAGCTGAAACGCATCCCTTAAGCTTAAATAATTGTAAATTATGCCGCCCCTGGTTCATTGCCCGGGGCGGTTTTTTTTATTTTTTTAGCCGTGGAGATAGCTGTTCTGACTGACTATTTTTGTACAAATGATTTAGAGGCTAGCTCACAAATATGACACTGGCGTGAATTTTGCGCATTGACGAGCCTGATGTTTAGGGGTATTCGTTTAGTGTGATTGCACACTTAGTAATCACTGTTTTCTTTTCCACCAGACCCAAAAATGAGGGAAACGAGGCATGAAGAGACAAAAACGAGATCGCCTGGAACGGGCACATCAACGTGGATATCAGGCCGGCATTGCCGGACGCTCAAAAGAAATGTGTCCCTATCAGACGCTGAATCAGAGGTCATACTGGCTGGGAGGCTGGCGAGAAGCCATGGGGGATAGGGTTTTAATGGCCTGATTCTGTCTCTTTAGATAAAAGAAACCTCCGCAGAGCGGAGGTTTCGCCTTTTTGCATGCCAGATAAGACGTAGAAACGTTAATGTCTGGCTGCTACGCAGTCCTGGATTAGAATGCGGAAGTGTCCTGGAAAAGACCCACTTTCAGATCGTTTGCGGTGTAGATCAGACGACCATCAACCAGCACTTCACCATCTGCCAGGCCCATGATCAGGCGACGGTTAACGATGCGTTTGAAGTGAATGCGGTAAGTGACTTTCTTCGCGGTCGGCAGAACCTGGCCGGTGAATTTGACTTCGCCTACGCCCAGCGCACGGCCTTTACCTTCGCCGCCCAGCCAGCCGAGATAGAATCCAACCAGTTGCCACATGGCGTCGAGACCCAGGCAGCCCGGCATCACCGGATCGCCGATAAAGTGACAACCGAAGAACCACAGGTCCGGGTTGATATCCAGTTCAGCTTCAACATAACCTTTGTCAAAGTTGCCACCGGTTTCGGTCATCTTGATGACACGGTCCATCATCAGCATGCTTGGTGCTGGCAGTTGTGGCCCTTTAGCGCCAAACAGCTCACCGCGACCAGAGGCAAGAAGGTCTTCTTTCGTATAGGATTCGCGTTTATCTACCATGTTCTCTGTAAGCCTTATTTTATTGAAGCACGCAGGATAGCTAACACGTGTACGCTGAACAAGTCCGATCAGTTCGGAATAATCCAGTTCAGCCAACGTAGCGGCCATGGGAAACGGTGACGACCTTCCTGTTGCGTTGCCGTGGCAATACGCTCCTGAATGGTTTGCATCAGCGTTGTCTGGCCTTCGCCATCCCACACCAGATTTAACAACAGTGGCAGCGCATCGGTCACGTCGTCCACCGCCCAGATAGTGAATTTTTCTTCTTCTATGGCCTGTAGCAGCGCAGGCTGCAGGCTGAGGTGTCTGACGTTAGCCGAAGGAATGATGACGCCCTGTGTGCCTGTCAGCTCGCGCTGCTGGCAGATGGCGAAGAAACCTTCAATTTTCTCATTCAGACCACCGACAGGTTGTGCCCGACCAAACTGATCGACAGAACCTGTAATGGCGATACTTTGATTAACAGGAACGTCGGCGAGGGCGCTAATCAATGCGCACAGTTCTGCCATAGACGCGCTGTCACCGTCCACTTCACTGTAAGATTGCTCAAAGGTCAGCGAGGCAGAGAAGGGGATTTGTTGCTCCAACTGGAGTTCCGACATCAGGAACGCCTGCATAATCATCATACCCTTGGCATGAATATTTCCGCCAAGCTCGGCTTTGCGCTCAATATCCGTAAACTCGCCGTCGCCAATATGCACGACGCAACTGATACGAGAAGGCTCGCCAAATGCGCGTGGGTGGCCTGGAAACTCAATCACCGACAAGGCGTTGATCTGGCCAATACGCTCGCCTTCTGTCTCGATAAGGATCTGCTCTTGCAGAATTTCATCCTGCATGCGTTCAGCCAGGAATCCCTCACGCCATTCGCGCTGAGCCAGCATCAGGCTGAACTGTTCAGCGTTACAGGTTTCGTCCTCGCATAACGGAGCCACCTCTTTGAACTGTCGGGTGATCCACAGCGGGTTAAGCGGCAATGTATCCTGTTCACCGGTATAGCGAACGGCTTCACGGATCAGAACCTGCCAGGCATCGGGAGCGGGGTAAGGCAAATTATTGCGCATGGCAGTATGCGTGACCCATTGACACCACTGTGTCATGGTTTCGGCATCGACTATCTGCAGGTTGTCTTCAAATTCGCTGTAAATGGCCTGCTCAGCCAGTTCTGGCTCCATGTCCTGAAAATCCGCCAGTGATTCGCGTTCACCGACTAAAATCACTTTCAGTTTAAGCGGCATAGGCGGAACGGAGACAGGCAGCGGGCGAGACTCATCAAAAGCCACCCAATCAAAACGCTCGTGGCTGACAATGGCTTTCAGGCGCATCCACAACAGGGGTTGGGCCAACAGCGTGCGCAATGAGATAACCAGCACCCCCCCATTGGCCAGATGTACCAGACCTGGCTGCAGCGTAATTTCGCCATTGAACTGACGCAGACAGCCAAACAGTTGTTCGGCTTCGGCCCAGTCAGCGCTGACCACCTGCGTCAACGTTGCAAAATTGTCTTCCGCTTTCTCAGCTGTACGATAACGAATAGTGTGACCGGAGATGTCGTAATGACCGCCAGTCAGGCTTCCTGCATCCGTGTGCAAGGGACGTGCAGCCTTTGCAATAAGGTTGAGATACTCAAGCTCTTCCGGTGCTTTTACCAACATGAACGAGGATGTTGTCCAGTGCTGAAGAAGCTGCTCTAGCGCGAATTGTAAACGTGGCTGAGTATCACTAAGTAAGGTGTCGGTGTCGTCAGTGACGTGCGGCTGTGCAAATACTTCCTGATAACTGTCGGTATCAGGAACCAGATCACGCCATGCAAGTTTCGTAATGGTCAAAGTTGATGTTTTTTAGTCTGTTGTAAAAAACGAGATTATACCGTAACCCTCACCACTAAACACCTGGAAAGCGCCGCGAAACGCTTGTGATGACGCGCGGCAGTTCACAGGCTGGATATTCTTTTCTTCAGATGCCGAAAAAGCTGATATTCTGATAAGAGTTACACGGTAACATTGAGATCGCAATGAAATATCAACAACTTGAAAACCTTGAAAGCGGCTGGAAATGGAAGTATCTGGTGAAGAAGCATCGTGAGGGGGAATTAATCACCCGTTACGTCGAGGCCAGCGCTGCCAAAGAAGCCGTTGATTTATTGCTAACCCTCGAAAATGAACCGGTTCGGGTCAATAGCTGGATTGAAGAACACATGAATCCTGCGCTGCTTAATCGTATGAAACAAACCATACGTGCCAGGCGCAAGCGGCACTTTAATGCTGAGCATCAGCATACCCGGAAGAAATCCATCGATCTGGAATTTATGGTCTGGCAGCGTCTGGCTGGTCTTGCGCAGCGGCGCGGAAAAACGCTTTCTGAAACTATTGTGCAGCTAATTGAAGACGCAGAGCATAAAGAGAAGTACGCGAACAAAATGTCGACATTGAAACAGGATTTACAGGCGTTGCTGGGGAAAGAGTAGCGGTCGGCTGGTTTAATGCGTGGCTTACATTGGATGAAAACAGATGAAAAAAAACCCCGCATAGCGGGGTTTTTTATAAGACGATAACTTAAGCCTGAGGCTGAGTTACAACGTCTTTGATGCCTTTAACTTCGATCTCAACACGACGATCCGGAGCCAGGCAGTCGATCAGTGCAGCGCGAGCTTTCACGTTGTCACAGGTGTTGCCAGTAACTGGGTTGGATTCACCCATGCCACGTGCAGAGATTTTGTCAGAAGGAATACCTTTAGAGATCAGGTAATCAACAACGGACTGAGCACGTTTCTCGGACAGAGCCTGGTTGTAAGCGTCAGAACCGATACGGTCAGTGAAGCCCAGAACTACTACGGAACCGTCTTTCGGATCCAGGTTGCTCAGCTGGCTGTACATCTGATCCAGAGCCTGCTGGCCTTCTGGTTTCAGAGTTGCTTTGTTGAAGTTGAACAGAACGTCAGACTTCAGAGTGAAGTGCTTGGTCTGTACTTCTGGAGCCGGAGCCGGAGCAACAACTACTGGAGCTGCTTCTTCCTGCTGACCGAAACGGTAAGAAACACCAACGCTCAACAGGCCGTTATCCGGACGACCACCAACGGTGTTCGCGTCACCGATGTTGTTGGTCCACTGGTATTCCAGACGGGTAGCGATTTCAGGAGTAATTGCATACTCTACGCCACCAGCGAATACTGGGGATACACCAGTATCGTGGTCTTTGAAGCCTTCGTTGTTTTTAGCGTCTGCACGCCAAACCATACCACCCAGACGAGTATAAACGTCCAGATCGTCAGTGATTGGGTAACCCAGTTTAGCGGTCAGCTGAACGCCCTGAGCTTTGAAAGCGCCGTTTTGATGAGTCGAGTCGGTGTAGCCTTTGTACGGCATACGGCCCAACCAGTCGTAACCCATTTCAAAACCAACGTACGGGTTAACCTGATAACCACCAAACGCACCAGCACCCAGTTGGCTTTCGTGGGTAGGACCGGCGTTGTTGATCTGGTTGTTGCCAATATCATGGTACTGAGACCAGCCCATTTTAGCACCAGCGTACCAGGTGTTATCTTTCGGAGCGGCCTGCGCCACGGTAGCGAAACCAGCCAGTGCCACTGCAATTGCGATAGCTGTCTTTTTCATTTTTTGCGCCTCGTTATCATCCAAAATTCGCCATGAATATCTCCGAAGAGAGATAACACGGTTAAATCCTTCACCCGGGGACCAGTTCAATAGTTACTCTACCGATATCTGCGGCTTACGCCGAGCACCCCTGGCGATGTAAAGTCTACAACGTAGTTGAAAACTTACAAGTGTGAAGTCCGTCAGGCATATGAAAAAAAAAAGCTTGTATACACAATATTTAACATTTATGGCTGAATAAATGTACTGAGGATATCCTGAAAACCGCTTCAGACAAGCGTTCAGACGAAAAACACATTACAGCTCAAAGACAAATTGAGAGATGAAAAAAAATTCCAGGATAAATCCTAATTTTACTCAGTGATACAAATTCGAGTGAATTTTTAGCCCGGAATGCTGTCTCCCCGCAAGTGTCTGGGCGCGAACCGGACGCATGATAAAACCCATCGCATTACCTTCATCAGCCGCTTTGACCAGTTCGGCATGTTCATCTTCCGTTAATTCTTCCGCCAGCCAGCCAATAACGACGCTGTAATTACCCGTGCGCAGCGCACGAATCATCGATTCCAGCGTATTGCAGGGGGAGAGCTGACTAATTTGCATGACTTTCGTCAATGGAAGTCCAGCTGACTGCACCCACTCCCGGCTTAATTTTTGCTGAGGCGTCAGCCACAGCTGCCAGCGTGATTGTTGCCCTAACTGTTGCAGCAGGGGAAGCAGCAGTTGTGTCATCATGGGCTGGTCCTCGCGATAGACAACTTCACTGATAAGCCCAGCGGTTGCGTTCTCTGATGAAACGCGCGCAATGTTGCTTGATGTGGAAGAGAACGACGATGAACGATTTGCATAGCCTGAAGTGTACATAATCAATCCAGCCCTGTGAGTTACTGTATGGATATACAGTAACTCTGCCATCAACAAAGATCAACCTTATTTTCGGAAACAGGTTCGCATTTTTTAGTCGTCGTCACGGGAAAAATAAAATTCATCTTGCCCCATACGCATAAGTTGCCTATTTTCGTCATTAACGGATCCGCTACTGAAAATCATTTGCTTATGTTATGATTTAAAAAGGATTTTTATGAAAGAGCTTTCTTATGCAAGGATCTATAAATCGCAGGAATATCTGGCTTCTCTGGGGACAATTCACTATCGCTCACTGTTTGGTGGCTACAGTCTGACGGTTGGCGATACGGTCTTTGCCATGGTCGCTAATGGTGAGCTGTATCTTCGCGCCTGTGAGCAGAGCGCCCAGTATTGTGTACAAAATTCTCCTGTCTGGCTGACATTTATTAAGCGCGGACGTCCTCTTGTACTTAATTATTACCAGGTGAACGATGCCCTGTGGCAAAACCAGCAGCAGCTGGTGTCGCTATCGCGATATTCGTTGGATGCAGCGGTTAAGGAGAAACAAAGTCGCTTTGCCCAGCATCGTCTGCGGGAATTGCCGAATATGACGTTTCATCTGGAGACTCTGTTGAATGAAGCTGGAATTAAAGATGAGGGGACCATGCGATCGTTGGGAGCACAAATGTGCTGGCTGAAACTTCGGCAAAATAACCCGGCTCTGACGGTAAAAGTACTCTATGCCCTTGAAGGCGCGGTAGGGGGGATACATGAAGCCGCGCTCCCGGCGACGCGTCGCCAGGAGCTGGTTGAGTGGGTAAGTTCTCTTACGCCGGAGCCGGGGTATTAGACGGCAGCACGTCAATTTGCTGCTGTAATCGCCGGATCTCTGGGAGCAGGGCGATCAATAGCCCAACTTGCTGAACGACCAGCGGCTCTTTACTGTCCGGGCGGGGTTCCAGGTGCTGAATTCGCTGCTTCAGCCCTTCTAACGCCTGATATACACGCTGCTCGTCAGCGGGTTGATGGTGAAGGGCATCATCAACATAGCAAACAGCGTCATCCAGCAATGCCAAAACGTCTGGATTGGTCAGCTGTTCGCGATGTGCGCCCAGCGCAGAAATATAGCTGGTAAACGTATGGTTGAGACACAGTAAACGGAACGCCGTTTCGCGGGTTTGGGCCGTGACATCCGGCTCGCTTGACATGTTTGATACCACGGAGGCGAGTTCAGCATCACGATTATGCGCATCACGGCGAGCGATACGGTAGGCCAGACGATTATCACGGCCCTGATGATATTGCTCGAGAATAGCATCAAGGTAGCGGCAGTTAGCGTCAGTCGCCCGTTCAATTACCCGTGGTAGGTTACGAAAACGCCAGTCTGGCCAGATGAAACTGACAGCAGCCCAGGCGATAGCACAGCCAATTAGCGTATCGATGACACGCGGCAGCGCAACCTCAAAGCCTTCGCCGAGCAGGTTAAAGCACAGTAACACCAGCAGCGTGATAAACATGGTGGCGTGAGCATACTGGACGTTGCGAAAGGCAAAAAACAGTACACCAGTGATCACCAGGAGTATCAGCTGCCCTTCGAGAGAGGGCACAAACCACAGGATCGGTAAACCAATGGCAATCCCAACCAACGTGCCGATAATCCTGAGCGCCAGGCGATGTCGGGTGGCGTTGTAGTTTGGCTGACAGACAAACAGGCTGGTCAGCAAGATCCAGTATCCGTGATTCATGCCGGTTATCTGGATAATGGCGTAACCAACACAGAGCACTAACGACATGCGAACGGCATGGCGAAACAGAGCAGACTCAGGGGTGAAATTACGGCTCAGACGTAACCAGATATCACTGAATCCATGGGGACTGTCATCGGCAAGCTGATTTTCAGACTCATTGCGCGAGAGTACCTGAGCCTGTTCAGACTCTATGGTAGCAAGCTGCGCGTCGATTGCCCGTAGGTTTGACAGTAAAAAACCCAGCGTATTGAGCAGGTCGGCAGGTTCACCACTGGCACGCATGCGCTCAAGTGCGGCATCTATATGGGTGAAGGCGCGCTCAAAGTGCGGATCGTGCTGGTAAGGTGTGCGCAATAAAATACAGCGAGATAATTGTGAACAGGCTTGCCCTTGCATCGACATCAACCGCTGGAAACGGAACATCACATCGCTGTGACGGAAATGATCGCGTAGCGTTTGATACTGAATATGTGAAGAGCTTGCGCGTTCATGAATATCCTGCGCCACAAAATAGTAATGTAGCGTGCGACGTGTTCCCCGTTGTCCACGGTCACCGCGCAGGCGGGTCAGCAGCGACACTTTAGTCTGATTCAGCGTTGCCATCAGTTGGCCATTCGCGAGAGCTAAATCATACAACGGTGCCTGGCTTTCATCTTCTATGTCGGGGTCAAAAAGACGCGATTTCAGTTCCAGGTAGTGCGCTAACTGTTCGTAGCTGCGTGCCAGATTGTCCTGTAAGGGGCGGATGGGGAACAGAAGATGTCCGGTGAGCGTCAGCAGGTTATACCAGATAGCGCCAGCGAGCAGCAGGATGGGTTGTTGATACCACTGATCGTAAAGCGAGGTGCCCAGCATCGTGTAAATGGCGATCAGCAATGCACCAAAAGCAATAGTTGCATAGCGCTGGCCTAATCCCCCCAGCAGAATAAAGCCGCTGGTGGAAAGCGTTAAACCAATAGCAAACAGCCATGGCCATGGGAAGAGCAGTTCAACGGAGGCTGAGGCAATAAAAAAGCACACCAGTGTGATGATTAAATTGCGCAATCGGCCTGCGAGACGATCGTCCAGATCGGTAAGTGCGGCAGCGACCATACCTAGCGTGAGTGGGATAGTCAGCTTGACGTCACCCAGCCACCAGGGTAGCGCCGTTGTGCCGCATAGCGCGATAAAAATCCGCACGTAGTACAGCCATGTGCTGTTCCAGGTATAGCGTTTGAGCAGAGGACTTAACATAAAGGCCATCGGTCCTGATTATTCAAAACGACGACGTGCATTGGCTTCACGCGCTGCACGGGCAACTTCTACTGAAACCACCCGGCGACCCACCGGCCAGAGCGCAATGGCAGCGATTTTAAAGTTCGCAATGCCAACCGGAATACCAATAATCGTTATGCACTGGGCAATACCAGAGATGATGTGCATCAGACACAACCACCAGCCGAAGAAAATCAGCCAGAAAATATTGAGCACGGTGCCGCCGGTATTTAACAGGACGCTTTTACCGGCCGGATTCAGTTCATCGACATGAATCGCTTCGTTACCATAGGGAAACAGCGAAAGTCGGGTTATCTCCCAACATGAACGGGTCAAGGGTAAAGTAAAAATAAGCACGACACTGACCAGCGTTGCCAGTAACCAGGCCAGGGTGGTGGCGAACCCCCCAAGCACAAAATTTAAAATATTCAGAACAGTACGCATAAACCCTCGGTTAACTCTGGTTTTCTGTGAATTCGGCAATTGTAACGTTTTTTTGGGCTGGAGCACGTTTTCTCTGGCGGTTACACTGATAAGCAAACCTCTTCGTGTGGATCCGCTTGAGTCTTATGGAACTGAAAGCAACTTCTCTTGGAAAACGTCTGGCACAACACCCTTACGATCGGGCCGTTATTCTCAATGCCGGGATTAAAGTTTCCGGCGATCGTCACGAGTATCTTATTCCCTTCAATCAGTTACTGGCTATTCATTGCAAACGCGGCCTGGTATGGGGCGAGCTGGAGTTTGTACTCCCGGATGAGAAGGTGGTTCGTCTTCACGGTACAGAGTGGGCGGAAACCCAGCGCTTCCATCATCATTTGAATGCGCTCTGGCAACAGTGGAGCCAGGAAATGAGTGACGTTGCTGCGGGGGTTTTACAGCAGCAGTTGGATGCGATAGCGGCGCGTACTAGTGAAAGTAAATGGCTGACGCGCGAACAAACGTCAGGGCTGCAGCAGCAGATTCGCCGTGCCTTTGCCGCGTTACCGCTCCCGGTTAATCGGCTGGAGGAATTTGAAAATTGCCGGGAGGCGTTACGTCAATGCCAGGCATGGTTGAAAGACATTGAAGCCTGTCGCTTACAGCACAATCAGGCGTACACCGATGCAATGCTGGAAGAGTATGCCGAGTTTTTCCAGCATATTGAATCTTCGCCGTTGAACCCTGCTCAGGCGCGCGCGGTGGTGAATGGTGAGCAATCATTGTTGGTACTTGCAGGTGCTGGAAGCGGTAAAACATCTGTGTTAGTTGCCCGGGCTGGTTGGTTGCTTGCACGAGGAGAAGCTGCACCAGAACAGATCCTGTTGCTGGCGTTTGGACGCAAAGCAGCCCAGGAGATGGATGACCGCATCCGTGAGCGTCTGCATACGGATGAGGTCACCGCACGGACGTTCCATTCACTCGCGTTGCACATTATTTCGCAAGGCAGCAAAAAAGTCCCAACGGTGAGCAAGCTTGAAAATGATGCTATCGCGCGCAACAAACTCTTTATAACAACCTGGCATCAGCAGTGCAGTGAGAAAAAGGCTCAGGCTAAAGGCTGGCGACAATGGTTAGAAGAAGAAATGCAGTGGTCTGTACCCGAAGGTAACTTCTGGGATGACGAAAAATTACAGCGCCGTCTGGCTTCCCGGTTGGATCGCTGGGTTAGTTTGATGCGTATGCATGGCGGAGCACAGGCGGAGATGATTGCTAATGCTCCGGAGGAGATCCGTGATCTGTTCAGTAAACGCATAAAGCTAATGGCGCCGCTGCTCAAGGCCTGGAAGAGTGCCCTGAAGGATGAGAATGCCGTCGATTTCTCCGGGTTGATCCATCAGGCTATTGTCATTCTGGAGAAGGGGCGGTTTATCAGTCCGTGGAAACATATTCTGGTCGATGAATTTCAGGATATTTCCCCTCAGCGCGCCGCCCTGTTAGCCGCCTTGCGTAAGCAAAACTCGCAGACCACGCTGTTTGCCGTGGGAGATGACTGGCAGGCAATTTACCGGTTCAGTGGGGCACAGCTTTCTCTGACAACCGCATTCCAGCAAAACTTCGGCGAGGGCGATAGCTGTAATCTGGATACGACTTACCGTTTTAATAGCCGTATCGGCGAAGTCGCAAACCAGTTTATCCAGCAAAACCCACACCAGCTCACAAAACCGCTGAACAGTCTGGCGACCGGTGATAAAAAAGCCGTCACGTTGCTCGACGAAAGCCAGTTAGATCTGTTGCTGGATAAGCTGTCGGGTTTTGTGAAAGCCGAAGAGAGAATTCTGGTGCTGGCGCGATACCATCATCTCAAACCTGCCAGCCTGGACAAAGCGGCCACCCGCTGGCCTAAGCTGCAGTTGGATTTTATGACTATTCATGCCAGCAAAGGGCAGCAGGCGGATTACGTCATTGTGATGGGGCTTCACGAAGGGAATGACGGTTTCCCGGCTCCGGCTCGTGAGTCGATTATGGAAGAGGCGTTACTCCCGGCTGTTGAAGATTTTCCTGATGCAGAAGAGAGACGGTTGCTGTATGTGGCGCTAACGCGTGCGCGGCATCGGGTATGGCTACTGTTTAGCAAAGACGCGCCATCATGCTTTGTTGATGAGCTTAAGCAATTAGACGTTCCGGTGACCCGGAAACCCTGAAAAGCAGGCGGCAATTACCGCCTGCTTAGCGTTTATTTGAGGCGTTCTGCCAGATAACGGGCGTAATCCGGGATCAAGATATCCGTTGCGTCGTTGAAGTTTGGCGACTGGATAATAAAATCAGCCGTTGACACGTTGGTGGCGACTGGAATGTTCCAGACTGTGGCCAGACGTAGCAGGGCTTTAACATCAGGATCGTGGGGAACGGCGTTGAGCGGATCCCAGAAGAAAATCAGCACATCAATTTTCCCTTCTGAAATCAGCGCACCCACCTGCTGGTCACCCCCCATCGGGCCGCTCAGCATGGCGTTGACGTCCATTCCTGTCGCGCGTTGAATTAAGTTTCCTGTTGTTCCTGTAGCATACAGAACGTGTTTTTCCAGTAATGGCTGGTGGCGTTCAACCCAGCTCATCAACATCTTTTTGCAGTGATCGTGTGCGACCAACGCAATATGTTTCTGCGCTGGCAATGTGCGAGTCGTTAATTCCATAGTACAGCTCCCAAGTTAACCTTGTTACAGAGTACTGGAAGCACTTGACGCTGCAAGAGAAAGACAAAAAAAATGCGTATACGAACATAAATGTCACGATGGGGGTTGTTTCTCCGCCCATTGTAAGAAGTTACTTCGCGTTTGTGCGTCAGCCTGTTGAAACCAATATTTTAAGCGCTGTTCGGTCAGTGTTTGCGACTGAGGCGGCACGCGATCCAGTTCAGACACCCCGGAAAGCAGCGAACTGTCATCGGCCATCATTGTGGCAAATTGCGGTAAAGACGCATGCTTAGCCGCTTTGTTATAGCGCTCTGTTTCCATTTCATAATCTACGATTGTTGCGGTGGATGTGATTGACAGAATATCCAGCTTAACCGGTATAGGCATGGAGTCCCCATCCAGCAGTTCTACTCGCGGGGCATCATCAAAATGCGTTGCATCCCGCTCGTTGCTCAGACGTGGGAGGTGGAAATTAACCTGACTGACGAGTTGGGTATCAAAGCTGATGACCAACGGAGGCGAAATATACAGACGTTCTTCGTGGCTGGACAGGCGAATGGTTTTTTCTACGCGAAACACGAGCTGGTGCCGACCATTTTCCAGCTCAATACTGTCGGCACCACGCAGTAATGAGCTGGAGACTTTTTTTCCGTCCAGTACCAGAAGGTCAATATCATTAGACAGACGTAAAGAGGTAGCAAAAACGGTTACCGGCAAACATAGGGCAATCAAGGCTGTCACAATGCCGGCTTTCATAGGTTTCTCCTGTCCAGAAAATATCTCTATAAGATGTATCTAAATTTTTCGATAATCATGTTTACTAACATATAGACATATTTTTGAGTTTAGCTCTCATGCGCCAGTATGGGATGAATGGTTGCTGGGGCAGGTTTGTCGTACACTTTGCTAAACAGCCTGGAGGAAAACGATGAAAGAGACCGATATTGCTGGCATTTTGACAACGACCCATACGATTGCGCTGGTGGGGGCAAGCGATAAACCCGATCGTCCAAGCTATCGGGTGATGAAATATTTACTCGATCAGGGCTATCACGTTATTCCTGTTTCACCGAAGGTTGCCGGAAAAACGCTGCTGGGGCAGCAGGGCTATGCGACGCTGGCAGATGTACCAGAGAAAGTGGATATGGTAGATGTCTTCCGTAATTCTGAAGCGGCGTGGGGTGTTGCTCAGGAGGCAATTGCCATCGGAGCGAAGACCCTATGGATGCAGCTCGGCGTGATTAACGAGCAGGCAGCCGTGCTGGCTCGCGATGCAGGGATGACGGTGGTGATGGATCGCTGCCCGGCGATTGAGATCCCGCGGCTGGGACTGGCGAAGTAAGGCTGATCTGTAGCCGAACAAAACGCACAGGCCCGATTAGCGAATCGCCATCGGGCCTGTGTTAGCATCAATTGCGCAGGCGCGGGGCCTGAAGCTGTTTTCGAATTGTTCGCGCCAGTTCATCCATCGACGGTTGCTCCGGATGTTCTTCCTGTAGCTCACTACTCAGCTGTGCTTCGGCCAGATACGTATGCACTGGCAGACCATTATCGTCTTCCATCACCACGTGATACCAGGGAGCGGCGCGAAGTTCGTCGTTAACCGCCAACTCATCGGCTGACGGTTGATCAAGCGAATATTCCGGGTCGATATCCACGACCACTCCGAGGTAACCTAACAGGGAATGGCGGACCTGCTGGCCGATACCGAATTTGCTGGCAATCATAGTCACCTCCCGGGAAATAGATACCCTTTATGTAAGGGTAATATTCCACTTTTCAAGTTACATGATGCGACAGGCAAACCCTTTCAGATACAGCCCTTCCGGGTAGGTAGCGATCACCGGGTGATCGGCGGCCTGACGGAACTGCTCTATAAATTGTACATCACGACCAGCATCTATTGCGGCATCAGCGATGATTTTCTGAAATAAATCGGTGGTCATTAGCCCAGAGCAGGAAAATGTCAGCAGCACACCGCCCGGATTGAGCAACTGAATAGCCAGCATATTGATGTCCTTATAGCCGCGGCAGGCGCCCATCAACTGGCTTTTGTTTTCGACAAATTTCGGCGGATCCATCACGATGACGTCGAATTTCTCACCACGATCGCGATAAGCACGCAGAAGTTTGAACACATCATCACGCACGAACTCAGCTTTGCTCAGATCCAGCTTGTTCAATTCTACGTTCTGGCGGGCAATATCGAGCGCTTCCTGAGATGTGTCAACGCTGACAACCTGACGGCATCCGCCCATTAATGCTGAGACCGCAAAGCCGCCGGTATAAGAGAAACAGTTCAGCACACGCTGATTTTCCACATAACGACGCGTGGCCAGGCGGCTGTCGCGTTGATCGAGGTAATAGCCGGTTTTGTGACCATGCTGAATATCAACCAGCAGCTTCATTCCGTGCTCTTCAATTGGCAGCAGGGCTGGCGGAAGCTCACCCGTTACTGGCCCTTGAGTCAGCTCCATACCTTCTTTTTTACGTACGGCCACATCGCTACGGTCATAAATGGCGCAGTCCGGGAAAACAATTTGCAGAGCGCTAATCAGCGCGGCGCGTTGGTATTCAGCCCCCGCACTGAGCAACTGCAACACCAGGAAGTTGCCGAAGCGGTCAATGGTGATGCCCGGCAGGCCATCGGATTCTCCGGCGATCAGACGGTAACTGTCCAGACCGTCTTTTTTCGCCAACCAGTCACGCCATGTCTGCGCCTGCTGCAGACGACGGGTGAAGAAATCAATATCGATGGACTCAGACTTGTCGAATGTCCAGACGCGTGCACGGATCTGCGACGCGGGTGAGTACGCGCCGCGTGCTAACCATTTACCCTGATGGTCAACAATATCGATGGTTTCACCGAGGTTGGCTTTACCTTCCATACGTGCGACAGCACCGGAAAATACCCACGGATGGCGGCGCAGTAATGATTTTTCGCGCCCTTTGGCTAACACTAAACGTACACTCATAATTTACTATTCTGTCAATTCAAAGAAATGGGCGTCATTGTCCTGAGTTTTACGCATATTTGCAACGCGCGCTGTGATGATAAGGAGAACCGCAATGTCGAAAGTCTGCATAATCGCCTGGGTCTATGGCCGGGTTCAGGGGGTAGGATTTCGCTACACCACCCAGCATGAAGCACAACGGCTGGGGTTGACCGGCTACGCGAAGAATATGGATGACGGCAGCGTAGAGGTTGTCGCCTGTGGTGAAAGCGACCGGGTAGAACAACTGATGAAGTGGTTGAAAGCCGGGGGGCCGAGCAGCGCCAGGGTTGACCGGGTTCTCAGTGAACCCCATCGTCCTGGCGACGAGTTAAAGGGATTTAGTATCCGCTATTAAATACATTTCACCGGTTTCGGCAGGCCGGCAATTTTAGTCGCCTGCTTGGCCGGACCTTTCGGGAACAGGCGGTAGAGATAACGGCTGTTGCCTTTCTCTTCGCCAAACTTGTTGGCCATCGCTTTTACCAGCATGCGGATAGCGGGGGAGGTATTAAACTCGAGATAAAACTCGCGTACGAAACGCACCACTTCCCAGTGTTCCACGGAGAGCGTAATGCCTTCGTTTTCGGCGATTTTCTCCGCCAGCGGCTCGCTCCACAGCGTGGTATCTTTCAGATAGCCTTCGCTATCGGTACTGATTTCTTTACCTTCAAAGATCAACATAATTCGTCACTGCGTTAGTCAAACTGGCGGCAGTTTACCAAAAAAGAAAGCCCCGCATAAGCGGGGCTGGATTATGCGTGTGGACATCTTAATCGCGGCTGGCGAAGCCCAGAATACTCAGCAGGCTGACGAAGATGTTGTACAGCGAAACATACAGGCTAACGGTGGCACGAATATAGTTGGTTTCACCGCCGCGGATGATATTGCTGGTTTCAAACAGGATTGCGCCTGAAGAAATCAGAATGAACACCGCGCTGATTGCCAGATGTAATGCTGGCAGTTGCAGGAAGATATTGGCAACCATACCAATCAACACCACTACAACACCCGCCATCAGCATACCGCCGAGGAAGGACATATCTTTACGCGTGGTCAGCACATAGGCTGAGCAGCTGAAGAAGACCAGCGCCGTACCGCCCAGCGCCATGGCGATAACATCACCCATGCCTGCGGACAGGTATGTATTCAGCATCGGTCCCAAGATGTAGCCCAGGAAGCCAGTGAAGGCGAACGCTGACAAAATACCAACCGGTTTATCTGCCGTTTTATAGGTCAGGAACATCAGACCATACATACCCACCAGCGTCAGGATAAGTCCCGGAGAAGGTAACATCAGTACGGTACTGGCGGTTGCGGTGATCGCTGAAAACGCCAGCGTCAGGCTGAGCAGGAAATAGGTATTGCGCAGCACCTTATGCGTGCTGAGTAGCGATGTACGCTCGCGCGAAGAACTAATAATACGATCCATGAGTCACTCTCTTATGACAGATGTAATTAATGATGGAGGATAATGAAATCAAGGGGAATGACACAGCGGTTTTACCCATCTTTACGCATTTTAGCCCGCCAGACTTAAGCATATTATTTCAACAAAAGTTCCCGAACTAGATGTTAGCACTGTATGTGCAAAAATGTCAGATCGCTATCTACCAGGTAACTGAAAAATATTGCGTTATTCCTGAATCTCTCTGACAGTGACATCGGTGTCTACATAAAACAGAGCAATAAGGTAAAGGGAATGATTCAACATAAATCGAAGATATTGACGTTTACGCTGTTGGCTGTCTGTTTGATGTCTATAAACGGCGCGGCGAGGGCGGCAAATGTTCCCGCAGGAACACTACTTGCAGAAAAACAGGAGCTGGTCAGAAACAACGGCAGTGAGCCGGCATCGTTGGATCCGCATAAAGTTGAAAGCAACGTTGAGTTTAATTTAATCAGCGATATGTTCGACGGTCTGGTTGCTGTCAAGCAGGATGGGTCTATCGAACCCCGTCTAGCCTCGTCCTGGGAGAATAAAGGCAACACTGTCTGGACCTTCCATTTACGCCCGGGCATAACCTGGTCAGATGGATCTGCTATTACCGCACAGAATGTCGTCTGGAGCTGGCAGCGTCTGGTTTCGCCGCAAACGGCTTCACCTTATGCTTCGTATCTGGGCAACATGCACGTTGCGAACGCGGTTGATATTGCCCAAGGGAAAAAAGATCCCGCCACGCTGGGAGTCAAAGCCCTGGATGATACCACCCTGGAAATTACCCTGACGCAACCGACTGCGGCGTTTCTGGCGATGCTGGCTCATCCATCTCTGGTCCCGCTGGATAAAGTGCTGATAGGTCGTTTTGGCGATAAGTGGACCCGGCCAGAGCATTTTGTCAGCAGCGGACCGTACAAATTATCGCAGTGGGTGGTTAATGAGCGCATCGTTGCCGAGCGTAATCCACATTACTGGGACGATCGGCATACGGTTATTAATAAAGTTACTTATTTGCCCATTAGCTCAGAGTCGGCTGACGTAAATCGCTATAAGGCCGGTGAAATCGACATAGTGTATAGCGTACCGGTTAATCAGTTCGCGCAACTGAAAAAAACGATGGGGGATGAACTGCATGTCTCGCCTCAGCTTTCAACGTATTACTATCAGTTCAATACAACCCGCGCGCCGTTTAATGATCCGCGCGTGCGCCGGGCGCTGAATATGGCGTTGGATAAAGACATTATTGCGCAAAAGGTGATGGGGCAGGGGCAGCGAGCAGCGTGGGTTATCAGCCAGCCGGAAATAGGTGGGGTGAAACTGCATGCGCCGGAGTATGCGTCATGGCCGCTCGAAAAACGTATTGCTGAAGCCAAAAAACTGCTGGCTGAAGCCGGTTTTGGTCCTGAGCATCCGCTTAGCTTGAATCTGCTCTACAACACCTTCGAAACGCACCAGCGTATTGCGATTGCCGCATCGTCGATGTGGAAGAAAAACCTTGGCGTCGAGGCGAAGCTGCAAAACCAGGAATGGAAAACCATGCTGGACACTATGCACACCGGTAATTTTGACGTCGTGCGCTATGCGTGGATAGCCGACTATGATGATGCCTCAAGTTTCCTCAATATCTTCCGGACCGGTGATAGCGAGAACACCACCAAGTACAGTAACCCCGCCTTTGATGAAGCGATGCGTAATGCGGCAAAAGCAAGTTCACTGGAAGAACGCGGCAAATACTATCAGCAGGCTGAAGACCTTTTAGGTGAGGATGTGCCCGCGATTCCGGTTTACCACTATGTCCGCACGCATCTGGTGAAGCCGTGGGTGGGGGGATTTGCGCCGGATAACCGGGGAAATTACTACACCAAAGATATGTACATCAAAAAACATTAAGCGCTATAGCCGGTATTCGTGCTGAATAAATGGTCAATTTGTTGTTATTTCAGTCGATTAACAACATTTTGGCTGTTTTTCAGGCAAACGAACACATTGATGCTTTACAGGTCCGTTCGGGATGTTTATAGTGCGCCTCATTGGAAGCGTGGCCGAGCGGTTGAAGGCACCGGTCTTGAAAACCGGCGACCCGAAAGGGTTCTAGAGTTCGAATCTCTACGCTTCCGCCAAACATGAAGAGGGGTTACCGAAAGGTAACCCCTTTTTGCTTTATACTTTTGGCGCAAGTCAGCTGATATAAGGAGATTATGATGATAAAAGTTGGCACCTTGCTGGCGCTAAGCATTCTGTCATTGTCGGCGTACGCAGCAACGACTGGGCTAAACACTCCAGCGCCGGGCGTATTGTGCGATAAAACCATCTGTGCCGATGAACACGGTTTGTCGGTGGCGTTGACCACGAAATATCTTGGCAAGCAGCAGGGCGAAAAACTGGCAGCTGCCGGACAGTTCGATACCTCGGCTTTTACATTCCGCGGTGGCCTGTTTTGCGATACCAACGAACGTTTGTGTCGGGATGACCGCTATTTCGGCACCGACGGTAAGCGCAGCGGTAAAATAAACACCCATTACACCGCGTTACTGTTCGGAAAGGTCGACAAGCCCTGACAATCTCTGACGTGTCCCCAGCCTGTATTGCGGGGGCACTACACCACTAACTCTCAAAAATGAGAGGCCGATCCTCTGAGCAGGACTTTTGTCCTCAATCACCTCACAAACGTCTGGTTACAATCCCTGCATATCTTCAATACCCATAATTCAGGAATTGTTATGACTGCACATATTAATGCCAAGCCAGGTGATTTCGCGCCAACCGTTATTATGCCGGGCGATCCGCTCCGCGCTAAATTTATTGCCGAAAATTATCTAATGGATTACCGCGAAGTCACCAATGTACGTAATATGCTGGGTTATACCGGTTTATATTTTGGGCAACCTGTTTCGGTGATGGGACATGGAATGGGCATTCCTTCAATGACGCTTTATGCCCATGAACTGGTACATGATTTTGGTGTGCAAAGAATTATTCGCGTCGGCAGTTTAGGGGCAACACAACATCATGTCAAAATGCGCGATATTATCCTGGCCGTCGCCGCCGGAACGGATTCAGTCACAAATTTAAAACGTAGCGCAGGCTATGCGATGGCAACATCCGCCTATTTCCCATTATTGCAGCAGGCGTGGACGCTGGCACAGAAGGCCGGTATCGATATTAAAGTCGGCAATGTTTTCAGCGGCGATCTTTATTACGATCCTGACGAAAATTTAATACCGGCACTGGAAAAATTCGGTGTGCTCGGTGTGGATATGGAAGTAGCAGGCTTATACGCTTTAGCGCATCAGTTTAATATTGAAGCGCTGGCTATTTTAACTGTCTCCGATCATTGCCTGACAGGTGAAGAAACAACCGCAGAAGAACGACAATTGACCTTTAACAACATGATTGAGCTGGCGCTAAATACTGCTGTTACCGCTTAGTTCCGGCTTTTAATTGAACGAATCAGAGATGGCATTATATGAAGAATAAAATAGCACTTACGCTGATTAGTTTTCTGGCAAATTTTATTATGGCAGGGTTTGCCAGTCAGTTCGGTATGCTAATCGAACCGATTGCAGTACGCTACGGTGCCGATGTGAATACCGTTGCTTCGATATTTTCGTTGCTCAATGGTGGAGCATTAGCCGGCACTATCGCCGCCTTTTTCCTGATTGAGAAAATCGGTGTGAAGCGTATGACGCTCATTATCTATTCGATAGTGTTCCTTTGCGCTCTGGTAATGCATTTAAGCCCTGGCTTATGGCCTGTGATGGTCGCCATGACCCTGGTGGGTTTTTGCGGTGGGATCGGTCTGTGCGTGGCGGGAACGATTGTGGTATCGGTCTGGCAGGATCGTATTCAAAGTACGATGCTGGTGGTGCAGGACGCCACTTTCAACGTTGCGGGCGTGGTTTTTCCGCTGATCACGACCTTCGCCCTGACGCACAATATGTCGTGGAGTTACAGCTATCTGAGCGTGGGTATGGTGGCCTTACTCACGCTGGGCGTTGTGGCGCTCACCCGCTTTACTGCCTGCGAGACGGCGCCCACGGCAGATCGGACAGATAAGGTAAAATCGGAGTGGAATTCAGGGATCATCAGCGGAGGCATTGGCCTGTTCTTAGGTATGCTGGCGCTGTACACCTTCCTGACCTGGGCACCATTATTTGTGAAGAACAAATTTGGCATTCCCTTTGAAGAAGCAGGAAATATTATTACGCAATACTGGGGCGCTGCGCTGGTCGGGGCATTAGTATCAACCGTCATTGTTTCTCGGGTGAAGATACATTATTTCCTGCTAAGTATTATTCTGCTGGCTAGCATTATTACCACAATTATCGTCACGAAGGATAATATCTCCGGGCTTGATTATCTGGCCTACAGTTACGGGTTTGTCTGTGCTGCGCTGTATAACTCATTTATTGCCTACGGTGTTTCTTTCGTGAAGCGTGCGAGCAGTCAGAACGTTTCTTATATTTTAATTAGCGGCAGTGCCGGGGCCATGTTTAGTCCGGCGATCAGCGCGCTCATGGAAAAAACAATGGGGTTGCAGAAAATTATGTACGCGATACCGGTGTTGTATTTAATTATCTTTGTCATGTTGATGGTGACATTAAAACTCAAACGTAATTAAAAGCACTGATAACACTTACCTCTTTAATTAAATAGCCAGTCGCCACACCATTTATATGGTGGGGCGATACTCAACCTTACTCAAAGGAATTGAAAAATGCTGAAGAACAATAAGTTAATGATTAAAAAAACAATCCTGGGTGCAGTAGTGGCAATGAGCTGTATGCAAGCATTCGCGGCTGACTATACTGATGGCAACATCCGTAAAAATGATTTTAACTGGATGCAGATGAACTTAATGCAAAGTGTGGACGCGAAAGTGCCATATGGTATTCGCAATGACACCTATCTGGAACTGGAGTTTGGTGCACGCTCTGGCATTATCGATCTGTACGGTTATGTGGATTTTTTTGATATTTTGGATCGCGAGCAGGACGATCGTCACGGCGGTGATAACTTCTTTGCCAAGATATCTCCGCGTTTTTCCCTGGACGCCATTTTTAATAAAGATTTATCCGTTGGGCCGTTTAACGAATTCTATATTGCAACGGTAAATAACATTGGCGACCGGGAATTATTTGAACATTACGTTGGCCTGGGTACAGATGTGAAGGTCCCGTGGTTTGGTCTGGTGGGAATGAACATCTATGCGCATTATGTTCGTGAAAACTACGGTGCGGATAACGAAGGAAAGTGGGATGGCTATATGTTCTCGACTAACTGGTCGACGCCATTCTATACCTTTGCCAACGGCAGTTATCTGAACTATCAGGGGTACTTTGACTACCAGTTCGCCGCGAATAAGATTGCTAATCAACCGTTATACAGCAATAACGCGATTGAATGGTATAACGGTATCTACTGGCATTCAGAGCATTATGCAGTCGGTTATGGCCTGAAGTATTTCCGTAACATGGCATTGATGGAAAACCACGGCGGAGCAGGGCGTACCACCGGGCTCGGTCACTATTTCAGCCTCACCTATAAGTTCTGATTGCGCCAAAATGACACACCGATGCTCTGTTAACGAGCGTTGGTGTGTCAATCAATGATGTCATTGCCGAGAAATTTACGCAGCCCATCCAGATCCTTAATTTCCAGTCCTTGCTTCGTTCGCGTTACCAGCCCGGCATCCGTCAGCGCTTTAACCGCCCGCCGATAGACCCGGTCGGTAGTACCGAATCGCTCAGCTTCCTGGTATTTTTTATGGAAACCATCCATCGGCTGCTTGTTCTGATGCTGGCGATACAGGTCATACGCCACGTTATGTACGATAGGGTAGAGCATCCGGTGCAGGAAGATTTCCAGCATATCCTGATAATCAATCGCCATTGCACTGGCAAAAAATATCGCCAGTCTGGGGTGCTGATTTAGCGCTTCTTCCAGACGGTCACAGCTGCACACCGCTACGGTCAGTGGTTCTTCCGCGACGATATCAAGCTGGCAGCGATACCCGGTAAAAAACTCCATTTCACCAAACAGCTGCTCGTCGCATTCCATGGCGCCCAACTGGAATCGGCGACCATTCTCCGCGCTGTAACGCAGTGAAATTCTTCCGGATTGCACCATGATCAGTCGATCGACAACCTGTCCCTGGCGGTATAGATACTCATCTTCCTGGATAATCTGCGTTTCAGAGAGCAGTTCCTGAAATATCTTCTCAATCAAGGCATCATCCTGCTGCCAGATGTTGTGAAAACGACCTTTCGTGAGGGGTTTAAGCTGCATGACTCAACGTCTTATTGTTTAAGATAATTCTCATCTCAGACTGTATGTCATCTGCTGGGCAATGTCATTAAGAGCGCGGGGCGGATAATAAAAGGACCAGCACCATGCTGGTCCTGACATACTAAGGATGGCTGATAAAGCGAGACAGGCGCTGGCGCAGCAGGCGGTTTTCCTGGCGTAACTGAGCGTTCTCCTCCAGCAACGTCAGCGCAACGGCAATCCCTGGCCAGTCAAGTTCCAGCTCCTGACGCAGACGCACCGCGCGACGCATTACTGTCAGCGCATGATCGTCAAACGTATCGTCTTCATGGGGTTCTATCACCCCTAAGCCGACAATCTCATGCAGTTCTTCTTCTGACACACCGGTGTACAGACAAAATTCGGTAATGGTAAAAGTGACGGTAACGTTAGCCATTATGCTTTCCCCCACTCTTTGCGCGGATCAAAGGTCTTTTGTGCATCCGCCAGTTGTTGCCACAGGGTGGCACTGGCGTCGTCAGGTTTCGGTGGCATGACGATCTTTATCACCGCATACAAATCGCCGGTATGTTTTTTACTTACCAGACCCTTGCCCTTAATGCGTAGCCGCTGACCGGCCTGACTGCCTGCAGGAATGGTCAGCAGGATGCTCTCTTTCAGCGTCGGAACGGTTACTTTCGCACCCAGCGCAGCTTCCCACGGCGCGAGGGGAACGACAACCTCCAGATCCTGATTAACAATATCGAACAGCGGATGCGGCGCAATATGAATCACCAGCCACAAATCACCGTTCGGCCCACCGTTTTCGCCGGGGGTTCCCTGGCCTTTCAGACGGATACGCTGACCGTTACCGACGCCAGCCGGAATTTTCACATTCAGCGTTTTAGGAATTTCTCGTTCTACCATGCCAAACGCATTATAGACTGGCAGGTTGTAACTGATAGTGCGGCTATGCTCAGTAAGCGTTTCTTCGAGGAATACGGCAACTTCAATTTCAATGTCGTGCCCGCGGCTGGCAGGGCGCTGGCGCGACTGGTGCGCACGCTGACCAAAAATGGAGGAGAAGATATCGTCGAAATCTTCGGCGCTGTAGCTTTGATTCTCTCCTTGCTGGAATTGACGACTGAACTGTGGGTCGTTGCGGTGCTGCCACAGCTGGTCGTACTCGGCGCGTCGCTGCTCATCACTCAATACTTCCCAGGCTTCTGCAACCTCTTTAAACCGGGCCTCTGCGTCAGTCTCTTTGCTGACATCAGGATGATATTTACGGGCGAGTCGACGATAGGCGGTCTTGATTGTCTTGAGATCGTCTGTCGGTTTCACGCCCATAATGGCGTAATAATCCTTTAATTCCATAGCGTTCTCTCGTGTAAATCAACACTTGCAGAAGGTGAACCCTGACAACAGGTATCACCGCTAAGTTTAGGGTAATCCTGATAACGGCGAATGCCAACCGGGAAGGGAGGATATTGCGATAAACGATGCAGGCATTGCACCACCAACAGCGCAGTTGAGGTTACGGCATCTGTTGTGTGGTGCGAAAAATGAGATTAGCTAAAAATCAGGATTTGCTTATCAGGAAGCGGACCGTATCAGCATAGTTTTGCACGAATGCATTAAGGTCATCTGACTTCAGTCCTTTTGGATTGATCATATATTTTCCGTTGATAAAAATGGCGGGCACACCGGTTAGATCAACTGCCTTCGCCATTTCTTGCTGCTTAGCGGTCAGTGATTTCACGGCAAAGCTATTCCATGCCGCATCATAATCACTGGCGCTGACGCCCGCGCTGATAAATACGTTACGAATATCGTCCGCTGTTTTAACGGTTTGTTTTTTCTGAACGGCATCAAAAAGCAACGGCTTAACTTTATCTTGTACGTTCAACAGCATGGCGACGGACCAGGCGTGGGTCATGTCTTGCCCCAGCGGACCTAAAAAGTCGACGTGGTATTCGGTGAGTTTGACATCTGCAGGCAATACTTTTTTCACGTTATCAGTGATTTCAAAAACTTCATCGTACTGATAACAGGAAGGGCAATAGAATGAGAAAAACTTCAGTGCGGCTGGAGCGGAAGCGACAGGTTTTTCCAGTGAGATATACTCTTTGCCGTCGGTAAATGATGCTGCCTGAGCGCTAACTGTAAAAAGTAACCCAATCAGGGGTAATAAATATTTTTTCATTTCCATATACTCTAAATAACATTTAATAAACAAATTATCTGCTAATGAATACGTTATTCATTGCGTCTGAATATAATAAGGAAATTCTCTGGAAATGCGCTGACCCTTACTTTCATTTACGCATCAGTACGTGGTGGGCATTATCTGTGTGCTGTCATGGAAATATCTTTCGGCATTCTTCGTAAATAGTGAATGATAACTTGTGTGATATTTTTATGGGTGTTTTTAGCAATGTTATAGTGTAATAAATAAAGACGGGAATATGATTAATTATCATTTCGTTTTTAAAGCGTAAATTGCAGGTTGTTGCGTTAAGTTCTGCAAATAACTCCGTAGATTTTCTTTTTCTTGTCGTGCGTGAATGAATAGGGTAAGTGTCAGAGATGAGCAACCCAAATGGATATCGCTATGATCGACCACCTGGATCACCTGGTACTAACCACCAATCATGAAGAGGCTTGCGTTCGTTTCTATGTCGAGCTTTTAGGTATGAGGCTGGAAACCTTCGCGCAAGGTCGGAAAGCCTTCGTCTTTGGCAATCAGAAAATCAATCTCCACATTCGGGGAAAAGAGTTTGAACCCAAAGCCTACGCGCCAACGCCGGGGGCGCTGGATTTATGTTTTATCACCACGCGTACGCTGGAAGAGGTGATGGAGACGTTTCAAACCCACGGAGTCGAGATTATTGAAGGGCCCGTTGCACGTACAGGTGCGACAGGACCTATTCGTTCGGTGTATGTCAGGGATCCCGATCTTAATCTGATTGAAATCGCGGTATATCCAGCAGATAGCAGGACATAACTTTACAGCGGAAAGGTTGCCAAAACCTGGCGAGTGGTTAAGATAACTCGCATCAATGAGTGAGGGTATAATGGCGAAACGTCAACGGATGGGATGGTGGTTCCTCTGTCTGGCATGTGTTGTGGTGATGGTTTGCACCGCACAACGCATGGCGGGCCTGCACGCGTTGCAGATGGATACCGCCGTTACAAGCGTTGTCGCCAGCGCACAAGTGCAGACCGATGAGGCCTCACCCGTTACCCCTTGTGAACTGAGTGCGAAATCATTACTGGCTGCGCCACCCGTATTGTTTGAAGGTGCTATTCTGGTGCTGTGCCTGCTGCTGTCATTGCTGGCGCCAGTACGGGCGTTTCGTCTACCTTTTTTCCCACCGCGAGCCATCTCGCCGCCCACTCTCCGGGTGCATCTCCGATTTTGCGTCTTCCGTGAATGACAGAACAGCCGTTGCTGACTGTTAGATAATTATTCACGGAGAAAAACTATGATGACTGTTTTCAGACAGGCGCTGCTCTGTCTGTTATTGCTATGGCTGCCCGTATCCTGGGCGGCTGAACCCGGCTGGCTGCGTTCACCCGATAACGATCACGCCAGTGTGCGGTTACGCGCTGATACGTCCGCAGGCGGAGAAACCCGTCTGTTGCTGGATGTCAAACTGGAGGACGGCTGGAAAACCTACTGGCGTTCTCCGGGCGAGGGAGGCGTTGCACCTGCAATCGCCTGGAAAGGGGAAATGCCCGCGGTCGACTGGTTCTGGCCAACCCCTGCTCGTTTTGAGGTCGCCAATATCACTACTCAGGGGTATCACGATAAGGTGACGTTCCCGATGGTGGTGCGCGGTAGAGCGCCCGCCACGCTCAGCGGCGTTTTGACGCTATCCACCTGTAGCAACGTTTGCCTGTTGACGGATTTTCCTTTTTCCGTGACGCCCACAGCCCAGGACCCGACTTTTGCACATGACTATGCTCAGGCGATGGGACAGATCCCACTTGCCAGCGGCCTGACCGATGCTCTGAGCGCTGGCGCACGGGCGGGAGAGTTAGTCGTCGAGGCTCGCCGTGCGGGAGGCTGGACTGAACCAGGGCTGTATCTGGATGCTGTTGATGATGCGGATTTTGGCATGCCGCAAATTCATGTTGAGGGGGATACGTTACGCGCTACGGTACCTGTACATGACGGTTGGGGAGAAGGCGCGCCGGATCTGCGTGGTAAGTCAGTCACGCTGGTGCTGGCAGATAACGGTGTTGCCCAGGAGAGTCGTCTTGCGATTGGCGAAGCCCCGGTTGTTGAGAACGCCTCACTCCCACTGTGGCAAGTGGTGCTCATGGCACTGTTGGGTGGTTTGATCCTCAATCTGATGCCTTGTGTGTTACCGGTTCTGGGCATGAAGCTGGGCTCTATTTTGCTGGTCGAGGAAAAAAGTCGTCGCCAGATCCGTCGTCAGTTCCTCGCATCGGTAGCCGGAATACTGGTCTCGTTTATGGCTCTGGCGCTATTGATGACGGTGCTGCGTTTAACCAATCAGGCCCTTGGCTGGGGGATCCAGTTTCAGAATCCGTGGTTCATTGGCGTCATGGTGCTAGTGATGCTGACGTTCAGCGCCAGCCTGTTCGGGTGGTTTGAATTCCGACTCCCTTCTGCTATGACCACCACGCTGGCGACTCACGGCGGCAACGGACTGTCGGGACATTTCTGGCAAGGTGCATTTGCGACACTGCTTGCCACGCCGTGCAGTGCCCCGTTTCTGGGAACGGCGGTGGCGGTAGCATTGACTGCTTCGCTGCCGACGTTGTGGGGATTGTTTATCGCACTTGGGCTGGGGATGAGCTTACCGTGGCTGCTGGTGGCCCTGCGTCCCGGTCTGGCGCTGCGTTTGCCGCGGCCAGGGCGGTGGATGAATATTTTGCGGCGTCTGCTTGGCGTGATGATGCTGGGTTCGGCTATCTGGCTTGCGACGTTGCTGCTCCCACACTTAGGGTTTAGCGGACAAAGTAGCGCTAAAGAAAGCGTGAACTGGCAACCGCTAAGCGAGCAGGCGATTGAGGATGCGCTGGCGCAACATAAGCGCGTGTTCATTGACGTCACAGCCGACTGGTGCATCACCTGTAAGGTAAACAAATACAACGTGTTGCATAAAGAAGACGTACAGGCCGCATTGCAACAGCCGGATGTGGTGGCGCTTCGCGGCGACTGGACACTCCCTTCTGAAGCTATTACCGAATTTCTAAAAAAACGCGGCCAGGTTGCTGTGCCGTATAACCAAATTTATGGCCCCGGTCTGCCGGATGGCCAGGCGTTACCCACGTTGTTAACCCGCGATGCGGTACTGCAAACGTTGAATGATGCCAAAGGAGTAACCCCATGAAAATGATGATTGTTCTGCTGTTAACCCTGTTTTCTGCCGTCAGTATCGCGAAAGAGCCTGCGCCGTTTACCCCGGAACAGGAAAAGCAAATTGAAGCATTAATTCAGGAAGCCTTGTTTAACGATCCCAACAGCCCGCGGATTGGCGCGAAGCAGGCGAAACTGACCCTGATAAACTTCACAGATTACAACTGCCCATACTGCAAGCAGTTGGATCCAATGCTGGAAAAAATTGTGCAGAAATATCCTGACGTGGCGGTGGTGATTAAACCGCTGCCGTTTAAAGGTGAAAGTTCGGAACTGGCGGCGCGGACCGTGCTGACGACATGGCATGAGCATCCGCAACAGTCCCTGGCATTACATGAAAAATTGATGCAGAAGAAGGGCTATCATACCGACGTCAGTATCAAACAGGCGCAGGAAAAAGCGGGGGCCAGTCCGGTGACGCTGGACGCCCAAAGTGCTGAAACGCTGAGCACTAACCTGCAACTGGCGCGACTGGTGGGGGTGCAGGGAACCCCGGCAACGATTATTGGTGATGAACTTATTCCCGGCGCGGTGCCGTGGGAAACCCTTGAGGAAGTGGTAAAAGAAAAACTGGCGGCGGCCAATGCTCAGTAAACTGCGCCGCTGGTTGCGCGAAGGGCTGATCTTACTGGCACTGTTGGCGGGGGCAATGCTCTTGATGGATGCCTGGCGCGCGCCGCATCTCCCTGCCTCCTTTGACAGCACGCCTTTACAAACACTGGATGGTGAAACCGTCACGCTGGCGGCGCTCAGCAAAGACGAGCCGGTGTTGCTTTATTTCTGGGCGAGCTGGTGCGGCGTATGCCGCTTCACGACGCCGGAGGTCGCCAGGCTGCGTTCGGAAGGGGAAAATGTGATGACCATTGCGTTACGTTCCGGAAATGAAGCTGAGGTATCTCGCTGGCTGTCGCGTAAAGGCGTGGACTTTCCGGTCATCAATGATGCGAACGGAGCCATTTCCCGCAGTTGGGCAATCAGCGTCACGCCCACGCTGGTGGTGATGTCACAAGGTCGGGTAGTATCAACCACCAGCGGCTGGACCAGCTACTGGGGCATGAAATTTCGGTTGTGGTGGGCGAAAACGTTCTGATAAATGTGCCGGGGAAACCCGGCATTTTTTATGGCGTCGCCCTCCCCAGGAAGGCATATTTCGTTGCCTGACGAAGCAAACACGGTGATTAACGTCCAGAATCAGTCATCTTCTCTTTTCCAGGAAAGTGCAACATGACGAGTTCTTTAGCGTTTGGACCCGCTCTGGTGGTGATGATTGCCGCCACATTTGTCCTCGCCGGGATGGTGAAAGGCGTTACGGGTATGGGGTTACCCACCGTGGCTATGGGGATCCTCGGATCGCTTATTTCGCCAGTTGCCGCGGCGGCCATGCTGTTATTGCCTTCGCTGATAAGCAATTTGTTCCAGTTTGGCGGCGGTGGAAATACACGCCAATTACTCAAACGACTGTGGCCAATGCTGCTGACAGTAGTGGTGGCGACACTGCTTGCCAGCGCCTGGATTACCGGTGGTGACACCACCCGAACTCAGTTTGCACTCGGCGTAGCGCTGGTGGCCTACGCTATCTGGACGCTGGCGGGAAAGAAAATTGCGGTGGCCCCGCAGCGTGAAAAACCGTACTCCCTCGTTATTGGATTTGTGACCGGCTTATTGACCGGCGGAACCGGGGTGTTTGTGATGCCCGCCGTGCCCTGGATCCAGTCCCTCGGCTTTGAGAAAGATGAACTGGTGCAGGCGCTCGGGATCTCTTTTACCTTTTCGACCCTGGCATTGGCGCTGGGTCTGTGGTGGCACAACGCGCTGCCCATACAATCGCTAAGTTTGTCGGCTTTGGCCATTTTTCCTGCGCTGATTGGCCAATGGATAGGTACCCGTGTGCGAAGGGTTATTTCTCCGCTCGTGTTTAAACGCTGTTTTCTGTTTTGTCTGGTCGGGTTGGGTACAGAGATGATGCTACGTGCTGTGTGACCGGTGCGGTGACTTTGCGCGACTTTCATGGCATCGTTAATTCAGATATTCAGGGCCAATGAGGTCGTTATGGCATCCGTGATGTTACATGAAGAAGAGGGCGATCTGGAGTCAAAAATGGCACTCACTGCGGCAGTGATGGCCGATAAATCGCGCTCGCGTATGTTGTGCGCCCTAATGGATGGCTGCGCCTGGACTGCAACTGAGCTCAGCGCGGTGGCGGATATATCCGCGTCGACCGCCAGCGCGCATCTGGCGCGTCTGTGCGAACAACGTTTTGTTGTCGCGTTGGCGCAGGGCAGACATCGTTATTTTCGCCTTGCAGGTTCCGATATCGCTGAACTGCTGGAACGCCTGATGGGCGTTGCGTGGGCGACATCAACGCCCCGCAGAATCACTACACCGCCAGGTTTGCGGCATGCCCGCACCTGCTACGACCATCTCGCCGGAGAGGTCGCGGTGAGGTTGTTCGATACGCTAGTTTCCCGTCAGTGGTTAACGCCGGATGGTGAAACGCTGACTCCTCTTGGCCAGGAAAAGCTGGCACAGATGGGGATTATCCTGGCGGCTGGCTCATCCCGGCGGAAGTTAACCTGTGGTTGTCTGGACTGGAGCGAACGACGTTATCATCCTGGTGGTATGCTTGGCGCAACGCTGCTGCGCTGGTTCAGTGAACAGCGATGGATAAAAACCGAACAGGGCAGCCGCCATGTCATCTTCACACCTCTTGGCATTCGTAAACTCGAAACCGAGTTTGGTGTTAAAACGACAGGCTAGATGGTCTGTTTTGCGAAAGCGTTCCCGGAAATATGTCATATTTCTGTCACACTCTGTTGTGATTGATAACAACAAGAGGTCGTAGGGATGAATAAATCGTTAATCGCCACAGCCGTGGCAGGGGCTGTCTTATTGTCAACCGCCGCGCAGGCGCAGACCGCGCCGGAAGGCTATCAGCTTCAGCAAGTATTGATGATGAGTCGGCATAACTTACGCGCACCTTTAGCCAATAATGGCAGCGTTCTTGAACAGTCCACCCCCAAACAATGGCCAGAATGGGATGTCCCCGGTGGGCAACTCACTACCAAGGGCGGTGTGCTGGAAATCTATATGGGCCACTACATGCGAGAGTGGCTGGCAGAGCAGGGGATGGTGAAATCGGGCGAATGCCCGGCACCGAACACGGTCTATACCTATGCTAACAGCCTGCAGCGTACGGTCGCCACGGCGCAGTTCTTTGTTACCGGTGCTTTCCCTGGTTGCGATGTTCCGGTCCATCATCAGGAAAAAATGGGCACCATGGATCCCACCTTTAACCCGGTGATCACCGATGATTCCGCCGCCTTCAGCCAGCAGGCCGTTCAGGCCATGGAGAAAGAGCGCAGCAAAATGCAGCTCAACGATAGCTATCAGTTGCTTGAACAAATGACCGACTACAAAGACTCTCCGTCCTGCAAAGAAAAACAGCAGTGTTCCCTGACCGATGCCAAAGATACGTTTAGCGCGAAGTACCAGCAGGAGCCAGGCGTTTCGGGGCCGCTGAAGGTGGGAAATTCGCTGGTTGATGCCTTCACGCTGCAATTTTACGAAGGCTTCCCGATGGACAAGGTTGCCTGGGGCGAGATTAAATCGGATCAGCAGTGGAAGGTTCTGTCGAAGTTGAAAAACGGCTATCAGGATAGCCTGTTCACCTCCCCGGAAGTGGCGCAGAACGTCGCCAAACCACTGGTGAAATATATTGATAATGCGCTGGTTACTGAACGCGCGAAAGCACCGAAAATAACCGTGCTGGTGGGGCATGATTCAAATATCGCTTCGTTGCTCACCGCGCTGGATTTTAAACCGTACCAGCTTCACGCTCAGAACGAGCGTACGCCGATTGGCGGGAAGATTGTCTTCCAGCGCTGGCATGACAGCAATGCAAATCGTGATCTGATGAAAATCGAGTATGTGTATCAGAGCTCGCAGCAGTTGCGTAATGCAGACGTTCTGACGCTGAAATCCCCGGCGCAGCGCGTAACGCTGGAGCTGAAAGGATGTCCGATAGATGCGGATGGTTTTTGCCCGATAGATAAGTTCGATAGCGTGCTGAATGAGGCGGCTAAGTAAAAGAAAACTCCCCCGTGTTCGCGGGGGAGTCAGCGCGCTAGACGTTTTTGCGTTCGATAGTCTGTTCACCCCAAAAGAGCGAATCTTTGTCTGTTTTTTCAAAGGCTTTGATGAGTACCTCATCGCTACCTTCTTCCCAAATTTTTTCCGCCAGTTTCTCGTCATAATGTGCGACTTCAAAAATGGCTTCGGCTATTTCCGGCGATGTATTGCGCAGACTTGCCCATTCGCCGACGCGATGGGCTTTCGCTTCTTGAGTTGGCATTCGAATCCTCCTGTTGAAGATTAGCCGTTGAGTTTTACTGCCAGACCTGCGACATATTCACCCTGATAGCGGGCGATAGATAACTCTTCCTGACTTGGCTGGCGGGAGCCGTCGCCTCCGGCAATGGTGGTTGCACCGTAAGGGGTACCGCCGCGAACTTGAGAGACATCAAACAGCTCTTGCGCCGCGTAACCGATAGGTACAATCACCATCCCATGGTGGGCAAGCGTAGTCCAGGTTGATGTAATGGTTTGTTCCTGACCGCCGCCGGTTCCCGTTGAGCTGAATACGCTGGCGAGTTTGCCGTACAGGCCGCCAGAGGCCCACAGCCCGCCAGTCTGGTCGAGGAAGGTACGCATCTGACCGGACATATTGCCAAAGCGCGTGGGGGTACCAAAAATGATGGCGTCGTAATCAGCCAGTTCTTGCGGGGTTGCGACTGGTGCGTTTTGTGTTTTGCCGCCAGCCTTAAGGAAAATCTCGGGCTGCATGGTCTCTGGTACACGCTTAATAATCACTTCCGCGCCATCTACCTTATTTGCGCCTTCTGCGACTGCGTGGGCCATAGTTTCAATGTGTCCGTACATGGAATAATAAAGCACCAGAACTTTTGCCATTTTACACTACTCCTCGAGTTAACCGTGTCCGTAGCGATTCGCTACCTACCTTTAAAGATATGACGTACTGTCAGGAGTGCAAATTTCACAATCACTTCTTTGATTTATAACAATTTTTATAACAACCTTCTTTGTAGCAAAATGATACATATTTAACCGGGTAGAATTCGGTAGTCATAAGAAAGACTTATTGATTTCTTATGGTGATTATTTATTTGTCACTCCTGATCCTGTTGCAGGATATTACAGTTAGCGTCTGCCCTGGCCACACTTCACTATGCTTATTCCCACGCAGTTATTTTCAGGGCCTCGCCCGTAACGCTGCGTGAGGTATCACTCCTCAGTACCTATGCAATATGATGTCTAATCAATGACGGAGGTCAGTAATGGCAAACCATCGGGGCGGTTCCGGCAACTTTGCGGAAGACCGCGAAAGAGCATCAGAAGCAGGTCGAAAAGGTGGCCAGCACAGCGGGGGCAACTTCAAGAATGACCCGCAACGCGCTTCAGAGGCAGGCAAAAAAGGGGGCAAAAATAGTCACGGCAACAACAAATCGTAATTGTCGGGCTATCTGTCAGATATGTCGTGACGGCTGAGAGTCAGAGACAGACGTTACGTAGCCACCGCCGCCGGGTCTTTCCGGCGGTTTTTTTTGTCTGCAAGGTTGAACTGTAACAAAACGCAACGCAGACTAATGACATTCAGTTAATCGGGTGTCTCATGTCATTACTTTCTCGTTATTCCTTCTCTGTTAAACCTCAGGAAGCGATCCTCATTGTGATCACCATGTTCTGGGGTGGCACGTTTTTGGCGGTGCAATATGCCGTTACCCTGAGCGGCCCTTTTTTCTTTGTCGGTGTGCGTTTTGCCACTGCCGCGCTGGCGGTCGCGCTTTTGTCGTTACACACATTGCACAAGCTGACGTGGCTGGAAGTTAAAGCAGGGGTTGCAATCGGTATCGCAATTGCGCTGGGTTATAGTCTGCAAACCTGGGGGTTACAGTTTATTCCCAGCAGTAAATCGGCGTTTATTACCGCGATGTACGTACCGTTGGTGCCGCTTTTACAATGGTTGTGTCTGGGACGCATGCCAGGTCTGATGCCGTGCGTCGGCATTGTGCTGGCCTTTATCGGATTGATTTTTCTGGCCGGACCGGGAGGCAATTTACTGGCTTTAGGCGAAGGCGAGTGGATCACGCTCGCCGGTGCGGTGGCGATTGCGGCAGAAATTATCCTGATTAGCGCGTGGGCAGGAAAAGTGGATGTTCGTCGGGTAACGGTAGTGCAACTGGCAACCGCTTCGATAGTGGCGTTTATGGCGATGGGACCGGCCGGAGAGACCGTACCACCAATGTCTACCGGATTGCTGGTGGTGGCGCTGGGGCTGGGTATTTTTAGCGCGATTATTCAGGTCACCATGAACTGGGCGCAGCGCAGCGTTTCGCCGACGCGCGCGACGGTTATTTATACCGGTGAACCGGTGTGGGCGGGGATCTTTGGCCGTCTGGCGGGTGAACGCTTACCGCTACTTGCATTGCTTGGTGCGGCATTCATTATTGTTGGCGTACTGGTCAGCGAGCTGAAGTTCAAAAAGAAAAAAGCGCTTGGACAAGAGGCGCCGCCGGAATCGCTTTAATTTAACCATTCACCGCGTGATTTGGTATGCTGACGCCCTCACAAGAAGGAGAGGGCGCATGGTCCAACGCGCAGAGAAAAAAACAGGTAAGCGCTCGCAGGCCGTCAGTGCAAAACGCGAGGCCATCTTAACCGCGGCATTAAATATCTTCTCCCAATATGGGATCCACGGCACGCGCCTGGAGCAGGTGGCAGAGCAGGCGGGCGTGTCAAAAACCAATCTACTTTATTACTACCCGTCAAAAGAGGTGCTTTATATTGCCGTTTTACGGCAGATCCTCGACATCTGGCTGGCTCCATTGAAAGCTTTTCGCGAAGACTTTGCGCCGCTGGTGGCCATTAAAGAATACATTCGCCTTAAGCTGGAAGTGTCGCGCGATTACCCTCAGGCCTCACGGCTGTTTTGTATGGAGATGCTGGCCGGAGCGCCTTTATTGATGGCAGAACTGGAGGGGGATCTTAAAACGCTAATTGATGAGAAATCCGCGCTGATTGCCGGTTGGATCAAAAGCGGAAAACTGGCTCCGGTCGATCCGCATCATCTGATTTTTATGATTTGGGCTTCAACTCAGCACTACGCCGATTTTGCCCCACAGGTAGAGGCGGTGACGGGCGCAACGCTGCGTGATGAAGCCTTTTTTAACCAAACGGTGGAGAGCGTACAGCGGATGATTATTGAAGGGATCCGCGTGCGTTAACTGGCCGGTGGTAACGGGCAGCTTAAATCGCCTTCTTCACACTGCAAAAGTGAGGCGAGAAACGCTTCGCGCTCGTTGGTCTTATCCGTCAGGCACTGGCTGGAAATCATCGCCTGAACGCTACCGCCTTCAGTGCCAGAACTGATTAACGCACAGTCAGCATCGCGCAAAGTTATCCAGGATATTTGCGCTTTTTTCAGTAAATCGCGCTGGGTTGGGGCGGCGCGCTTCAGCGCATTCTGATAAGTTTCATTAAGTTTGGCGTCGGCCGCCTTATACTGCTCTGCCGCACAGGTGTTCATCTCAATCTGCGTGTTCGCGTTGGCGCAGTCATCCGCCAGCGCCTGGCCGCTAAGCAGCAGCGCTGCACATGTCAGTACGATTCGTTTCATGCTTCCCTCTGGCTTAATAAAAAAAGGCCCCGTTACCGGAGCCTTAATTAACCACAACCTTAGCCGATTGTCATCAGGCTGGCGTTCCCCCCAGCTGCGGCGGTATTGACGCTCAGGGAGCGCTCAATATACAACCTTTCCAGCAGGATATTGCTTTCGCCGCGGGCAAAGCCCTGGACCGACACAATCGCCCCTTCGCGGGCCGCCACCGCTTCACACAGTGCGCGAAGCTGATCGGAATCACCGTGGAATATAACCGCATCAAACGGCTGCGTAGCGATGTTGTCCGCTTTGGCAAACTGGATGCGCCCGGAAACTACTGCTGGCAGGCGTTTTGCCAGGTCGCGATGGAATGTATCATCCGGCCACAGAATTAAGCTACCAACGGAAGTTACAGCGGCAACCTGTACCAGCGCATCCTGTTCATCATCGGCGATACACAGCACGCGTTCGCGCGGCAACAGCGTCCAGGTATTGCGCTCGCCGGTGGGTCCTGGCAGCAGGCGTTGCGTTCCGGCCTGCGCCAGTTCACCAAACTGTTGGCAGAGCGCACGCAGTGCTGGACGATCGGTTGCCCATTCGCTAAGCGCTTCCAGCGGCTGAACGAGCGCCGTTTTAAGCTGTGCATCGACCGGGTATTCGGCATCCTGACGGGCAAGCGTAATGCCTAACGCATTTTCCGGACGGTTTGCCAGCAGGCGGTACAGATACAGCGGTCCACCCGCTTTTGGCCCGGTTCCTGACAAGCCTTCGCCACCGAATGGCTGCACTCCGACGACGGCGCCGACCATATTGCGGTTAACGTACAGGTTACCCACATGTGCCGAACCCGTGACCTGGGCGATGGTTTCATCGATACGGGTGTGCACGCCCAGCGTCAGGCCGTAGCCGGAGGCATTAATTTGCTCAATCAGGCTGCCCAGATTGTTGCGGGTGTAACGCACAACGTGCAGTACCGGACCGAACACCTCTTTTTGCAATTCGTCGAAGCTTTCCAGCTCGATAAGCGTCGGCGCGATAAAGGTACCGCTTTGCCATTCACGCGCATCGTCGCTGTTTTCGCGCGCGGCCTGGAACACCGGACGCCCTTTGGCGCGCATGGCCTGAATATGGCGCTCAATATTGGCTTTGGCTTCTTCATCGATTACCGGTCCAATATCGGTGGTCAGGCGGCCCGGGTTACCCATGCGGCATTCCGCCATTGCGCCACGCAGCATTTTCAGCGTATGGTCGGCGACATCGTCCTGCAGACACAGGACGCGAAGCGCGGAGCAGCGCTGTCCGGCGCTGTCAAAGGCAGAAGCCAGAACGTCGACCACGACTTGTTCCGTTAACGCAGAAGAGTCGACGATCATGGCGTTCATCCCGCCGGTTTCGGCGATAAGCGGGATTGGACGCCCCTGAGCATCAAGGCGGGTCGCGATATTACGTTGCAACAGCGTGGCGACTTCCGTTGAGCCGGTAAACATGACGCCGCGTACGCGCTCATCGGAAGTGAGTTGCGCCCCCACCGTTTCGCCCTGGCCAGGCAACAGTTGCACCACGCCTGGCGGCACACCTGCTTCGAGTAAAATGGCAATACCCTGGGCGGCAATCAGCGGAGTTTGTTCCGCGGGTTTTGCCAACACGCTGTTGCCCGCCGCCAGCGCAGCGGCAATCTGCCCGGTGAAAATGGCCAGCGGGAAGTTCCAGGGGCTGATACAGACCACCGGCCCTAACGGACGATGGGTTTCATTATCGAAGTCATCGCGGACCTGACCGGCATAATAGTGCAGGAAGTCTACCGCTTCGCGCACTTCCGCAATGGCGTTGCTGAAGGTTTTGCCCGCTTCGCGCACCAGAATGCCAATTAACTGCTGCATCTGGCCTTCCATCAGAACGGCGGCGCGATGCAAAATAGCGGCGCGCTCTTGTGGCGGTGTGGCGAACCAGATCGGCGCGTTATTTACCGCGTTCTGCAATGCCTGTTCCACTTCGCTGTGAGTCGCTTCACGCACATAACCGACAATGTCTTTCGGTTCGGCCGGGTTGACGACTGGGGTCATTTCACCGTCAGCAACCGGATGTTCGAGCATCGGTTTAGCGTGCCATTTTTGCAGCGCGCTGTTGAGCAGGGCGGAGGACAGTGAGGCCAGACGATGTTCGTTCGCTAAATCCAGCCCGCCTGAGTTTTCGCGGCCTTTACCGTACAGGTCACGCGGCAGGGCAATCTTCGGATGTGGCAGACCAGCCTGGCCTTCCTGCTGCGCCAGTTTTTCAACGGCTTCGACCGGATCGGCGACCAGTTCATCCAGCGGCAGGGTAGTGTCTGCAATGCGGTTGACGAACGAGGTGTTGGCGCCGTTTTCCAGCAGACGACGCACCAGATACGCAAGCAGCGTTTCATGCGTGCCGACTGGCGCATAAATACGGCATGGACGGTTCAGTTTGCCATCGGCAACTTTACCTGTGACCTGCTCGTACAGCGGTTCGCCCATACCGTGCAGGCACTGGAACTCGTACTGACCCGGATAGTAGTTTTGACCGGCCAACTGATAAATCGCCGCCAGCGTATGGGCGTTGTGGGTGGCGAACTGCGGGTAGATCAGATTCGGTACCGCAAGCAGTTTTTTCGCGCAGGCCAGATAGGAAACGTCAGTGTAGACCTTACGGGTATAGACCGGATAACCTTCCAGACCGTCCATTTGCGCACGTTTGATTTCGCTATCCCAGTAGGCGCCCTTAACCAGACGGATCATCAGGCGACGGCGGCTGCGCGTGGCGAGGTCAATCAGGTAGTCGATAACATACGGGCAGCGCTTCTGGTAGGCCTGAATAACAAAGCCGATACCGTTCCAGCCCGCAAGTTCAGGTTCAAAGCACAGTTTTTCCAGCAGATCGAGGGAGATCTCCAGTCGGTCGGCCTCTTCAGCATCGATATTGATACCGATGTCGTACTGGCGGGCCAGCAGAGTAAGCGACTTCAGACGCGGATAGAGTTCATCCATCACGCGGTCATACTGCGCGCGGCTATAACGCGGATGCAGCGCTGACAGCTTGATAGAAATGCCCGGCCCTTCATAGATGCCGCGACCATTTGAGGCTTTACCAATGGCGTGGATTGCCTGTTGGTACGAAACCATATAAGCCTGGGCATCGGCGGCAGTCAGAGCCGCTTCACCCAGCATGTCGTAAGAGTAGCGGAAACCTTTTTCTTCCAGTTTACGGGCGTTAGCCAGCGCTTCGGCGATAGTCTCTCCGGTGACGAACTGCTCGCCCATCAGGCGCATTGCCATGTCGACGCCTTTACGCACCAGTGGTTCACCGCTTTTACCGATAATACGGTTGAGTGAGCGTGAGAGGCTGGCTTCATTATGCGTAGAAACCAGACGACCGGTAAACAACAGCCCCCAGGTCGCCGCGTTGACGAACAGGGACGGGCTACGTCCAATGTGCGACTGCCAGTTGCCGTTGCTGATTTTGTCGCGGATTAACGCATCGCGGGTTGCCTTATCTGGAATACGCAGCAGGGCTTCGGCCAGGCACATCAGCGCGACCCCTTCCTGCGAAGAAAGTGAGAATTCCTGCAATAAACCCTGTACCATCCCGGCGCGGCCGCTGGCGGTCTTTTGGTTACGCAGTTTGTCAGCCAGATCGTACGCCAGCTTGTGCGCTTGCTCCGCAATGGGTTGCGGCAGACGAGCCTGTTCCATCAGCATCGGCACAGCATCGGTTTCGGCTCGGCGGTACGCGGCGGTGATTGCTGCGCGGGAAACTGACTGCGGCAGGATCTGTTCGGCAAATTCCAGGAAAGGCTGATGCGCTTCATTCTGCGGCGTGGTTGACTCCTCACCCTCATTCGCGGCACCCGCCAGCAGGGCCGGCAGTTCAGGAAGCGCGTCGTCATTTTCCAGTCTTTCGAGATAATTAAAGATGGCTTGCTTGATCAGCCAATGTGGCGTGCGATCGATTCGTGATGCTGCTGTTTTAATACGCTCGCGAGTGGCGTCATCCAGTTTAACCCCCATCGTGGTGGTTCCCATGCCGTTTACTCCTGTTGTACTGAAATACGGGTCTGATAGTTACCGAGAAATATCCACTATGTTGCAACTTTGTGCAACCGTGTTAAATGTGACTTGGTTTGCAAGCTTGGAAATGAATGAGATGTTAATAAATATGAGTCTTATGATGTGGGCTGTATAAATTACAGAATCTTTTTCTCTGCGGTAGTTAACACTTTTAAAAGGTGCAACCGAAAAAAATGTGAGAGAGTGCAACCTACAGGAAAATGCTATCTACTCTGGATCAAATTTGATGTAAATGGTGTGTTAAATCGATTGTGAATAACCATCGCTTCCGGCAGGATACGGTCGCCCTGGTCAACATAGATATCTTTGCCACGTTCCGGCAGGGTAATAAAACGGCAAGCCACGGCATTGCTGATACATAATTTTGGAGAGTTTTGATGGCTATTAGCACACCGATGTTAGTGACATTCTGTGTCTATATTTTCGGCATGATATTGATAGGGTTTATTGCATGGCGTTCAACCAAAAACTTTGACGATTACATTCTGGGTGGACGCAGTCTGGGTCCATTCGTGACCGCGTTATCCGCCGGGGCATCTGACATGAGCGGCTGGTTGCTGATGGGTCTGCCTGGCGCGATTTTCCTGTCGGGGATTTCAGAAAGCTGGATCGCAATCGGCCTTATTTTGGGCGCCTGGATCAACTGGAAGCTGGTGGCCGGACGTTTACGCGTACACACCGAATACAATAACAATGCGCTGACGTTACCGGATTACTTTACCGGTCGCTTTGAAGATAAAAGCCGAATTCTGCGTATTATCTCCGCGCTGGTTATTCTGCTGTTTTTCACCATCTATTGTGCTTCCGGTATTGTGGCAGGGGCTCGTCTGTTTGAAAGCACCTTTGGCATGAGCTACGAAACAGCACTGTGGGCGGGCGCGGCCGCGACGATCATTTATACCTTTATTGGTGGTTTCCTGGCGGTTAGCTGGACCGATACCGTCCAGGCCAGCCTGATGATCTTTGCTTTGATCCTGACGCCGGTGATGGTAGTCATTGGCGTGGGTGGATTCGACGATTCGCTGGAAGTGATTAAACAAAAGAGCATTGAGAACGTGGACATGTTCAAAGGGCTGAATTTTGTTGCCATCATTTCCCTGATGGGCTGGGGTCTGGGCTACTTTGGTCAGCCGCATATTCTGGCGCGCTTTATGGCTGCAGATTCCCACCATAGCATCGTTCATGCTCGCCGCATTAGCATGGCCTGGATGATTCTGTGTCTGGCAGGTGCTGTGGCCGTGGGCTTCTTTGGTATTGCTTACTTTAACAACAACCCACAGCTTGCCGGTGCCGTTAACCAGAACGCCGAGCGTGTGTTTATTGAACTGGCGCAAATCCTGTTCAACCCGTGGATTGCCGGTATCCTGCTGTCTGCGATCCTCGCTGCGGTTATGTCGACCCTGAGCTGCCAGCTGCTGGTGTGCTCCAGCGCAATCACCGAAGATTTGTACAAAGCGTTCCTGCGTAAAAATGCCAGCCAGAAAGAGTTGGTGTGGATTGGCCGCATCATGGTGTTGGTCGTGGCGCTGGTGTCTATCGCGCTGGCGGCGAACCCGGAGAACCGTGTACTTGGTCTGGTAAGCTACGCCTGGGCGGGCTTCGGCGCTGCGTTTGGTCCGGTAGTCCTGTTCTCCGTAATGTGGTCGCGTATGACCCGCAACGGCGCGCTGGCAGGGATGATCATCGGTGCGGTGACGGTAATCGTCTGGAAACAGTTTGCCTGGCTGGGTCTGTATGAAATCATCCCGGGCTTTGTTTTCGGCAGCATCGGTATTGTGGTCTTCAGCCTGTTGGGTAAAGCGCCTTCAACTGCTATGCAGCAACGTTTTGCCGAGGCTGATGCGCATTATCACTCAGCTCCGCCATCGCGTTTACAGGCAGAATAATCTGCCTCTGTCTTCAAGCCCGCCGCGTGCGGGCTTTTTTATTGCTTCCGTTGTAAACCTGCTATAACCATTACCCGCCTGGCTTTTTACATTCAGTCATCATTCTCAAAACATTCTGCTTGAGTTTTTCTTTGCTGTAATGATAATCACTATCACTGTAATTTACTTTTCTTTTCATCAATTGACTGAGAATAACGTTTAAGGGTTCTTCGCATGTTTGTTCCATTTCTAATTATGTTGCGCGAAGGGTTAGAGGCCGCGCTGATTGTCAGCCTGATTGCCAGCTACCTGAAACGGACTCAGCGTGGTCGATGGATTGGTGTGATGTGGATTGGTGTTCTGCTGGCGGCGGCGTTATGCCTGGCGTTAGGGATTTTCATCAACGAAACCACCGGTGAATTTCCGCAAAAGGAACAGGAGCTGTTTGAAGGCATCGTGGCGGTCATTGCCGTGGTGATCCTCACCTGGATGGTGTTCTGGATGCGTAAAGTTTCGCGCAACGTCAAAGTCCAGCTTGAACAGGCTGTCGATAACGCGTTGCAACGCGGCAACCATCACGGCTGGGCGCTGGTGATGATGGTCTTTTTTGCTGTTGCCCGTGAAGGGCTGGAATCGGTGTTCTTCCTGCTGGCAGCATTCCAGCAGGATGTAGGTATCTGGCCGCCGTTAGGCGCGATGCTCGGGCTGGCTACCGCGGTGGTACTGGGTTACCTGATTTACCTCGGCGGTATTCGCCTCAACCTCGGGGCATTCTTTAAATGGACCAGCCTGTTCATTTTGCTGGTGGCTGCCGGTCTTGCCGCTGGGGCAATCCGCGCTTTCCACGAAGCCGGGTTGTGGAATCATTTTCAGGATGTGGCGTTTGACCTGAGCAGCGTGCTGTCGACGCATTCACTGTTTGGCACATTGATGGAAGGCATTTTCGGCTATCAGGAAGCGCCAAGCGTTAGTGAAGTCGCTGTCTGGTTTATCTACCTGATTCCGGCGTTGATTATGTTTGCGTTACCGCCGCGTTCAGGCACTACGGCATCGCGTACCGCACCTTGATAAAAACGCGATGCAGAATACTTTTTAGTTACAACATACTTATTTATAGGGATAGGTTATGACGTTTAATTTTCGCCGTAGTGCGCTGCAGTTAGGTATCGCCGCGCTGTTTGTTTCCGCTTTTAATGCACAAGCTGCCGATATTCCGCAGGTGAAAGTCACGGTTAACGACAAACAATGTGAACCGATGACTATCACGGTTAATGCCGGGAAAACGCAGTTCATCATCCAGAACCATAGCCAGAAAGCGCTGGAGTGGGAAATCCTCAAAGGCGTTATGGTGGTTGAAGAGCGCGAAAACATTGCACCAGGCTTTAGCCAGAAAATGACCGCTAACCTCCAGCCTGGCGAATATGATATGACCTGCGGTCTGTTGACTAACCCGAAAGGCAAACTGATCGTAAAAGGTAGCGCAACGGCGGATGCCGCGCAAAGCGAGGCTCTGCTGAGTCTGAGCGGCGCGATTACCGAATACAAAGCCTATGTGACAGCCGAAACCGCGCAGTTGGTTGCGGGCACTAAAGCCTTTACCGATGCGATTAAAGCAGGCGATCTGGAAAAAGCGAAATCGCTGTATGCGCCAACCCGTCAGCATTATGAGCGTATTGAACCGATTGCTGAACTGTTCTCCGATCTCGACGGCAGCATCGATGCGCGGGAAGATGATTATGAGCAAAAAGCCGCCGATCCTAAATTCACCGGCTTCCACCGCCTGGAGAAAGCGCTGTTTGGCGACAATACCACCAAAGGTATGGATAAGTACGCCGACCAATTAAACAGCGATGTTCTTGACCTGCAAACGCGTATTAGCGAGCTGGCTTTCCCACCGTCTAAAGTTGTTGGCGGGGCAGCGGGACTGATTGAAGAAGTTGCTGCCAGCAAAATCAGTGGGGAAGAAGATCGCTATAGCCATACCGATCTGTGGGATTTCCAGGCCAACGTCGATGGTGCGCAGAAAATTGTCGATCTCCTGCGTCCTCAGTTGCAAAAATCCAATGCTGAACTGCTTGCGAAGGTGGATGCGAACTTCAAAAAGGTCGATACCATTCTGAGCAAGTACCGTACCAAAGATGGCTTTGAAACCTATGACAAACTGACTGATGCCGATCGTAATGCGCTGAAAGGGCCAATCACGACGCTGGCGGAAGATTTGTCGCAATTACGCGGTGTTCTGGGTCTGGATTAAGCACTATGCAGCAAGATAATGAAAACGGCGTGAGCGAACCGTCACGCCGACGTTTACTGAAAGGGATGGGCGCCCTGGGTGGGGCGCTGGCGCTGGCGGGTGGGTGTCCGGTTGCCCACGCGCAAAAACCACAAAGCGCGCCGGGCACGTTGTCTCCGGATGCACGTAGTGAAGCGCAGCCGTTTTATGGTCAGCATCAGGCGGGGATCCTGACGCCGCAGCAGGCATCAATGATGCTGGTGGCATTCGATGTTCTCGCCAGCGACAAGGCCGATCTTGAGCGTTTATTCCGGTTGCTGACCAGCCGGTTTGCGTTTCTGACCACCGGTGGACCGGCGCCGGATACGCCGAATCCGCGTCTCCCCCCTATGGATTCCGGTATCCTCGGCGCATACATTGCGCCAGACAACCTGACGATGACGTTGTCAGTCGGCTCCTCGCTGTTCGATGAACGCTATGGCCTGAAATCGCAGATGCCGAAAAAGCTGCAAAAAATGACCCGTTTCCCGAATGATTCACTGGATGCGGCGCTGTGTCATGGCGATGTGCTGCTGCAGATTTGTGCCAACACCCAGGACACTGTCATCCACGCGTTGCGCGATATCATTAAACATACGCCCGATCTCCTTAGCGTGCGCTGGAAACGTGAAGGTTTTATTTCCGACCACGCCGCACGTAGTAAAGGCAAAGAGACCCCGGTCAATTTGCTTGGCTTTAAAGACGGCACCGCGAATCCGGACGCTACGGATGCGAAGTTGATGCAAGACGTGGTGTGGGTTACGGACGGGCAGGGCGAGCCTGCCTGGGCACAAGGCGGAAGCTATCAGGCCGTCAGGCTCATTCAGTTTCGCGTTGAGTTCTGGGATCGTACGCCGCTGAAAGAGCAGCAAACGATTTTTGGTCGCGATAAACACACCGGCGCACCGCTGGGTATGCAGCATGAGCATGATGTGCCTGACTATGCCAGCGATCCTGAAGGCGAGGTGATTGCGCTCGACAGCCATATCCGTCTCGCAAATCCGCGTACGAAAGAGACCGACTCCAGCCTGATGATGCGTCGTGGCTACAGTTATTCGCTCGGTGTGACTAATTCCGGTCAGCTGGATATGGGGCTGTTGTTTGTCTGCTATCAACACGATCTGGAAAAAGGTTTTTTGACAGTGCAGAAACGTCTGAACGGTGAAGCGCTGGAAGAATATGTCAAACCGATTGGTGGGGGATATTTCTTTGCTTTGCCGGGTGTTAAAACTGCAGATAATTATCTGGGACAGTCTCTGCTTGAAGCCTGATGATTATGCCCCGCAGTACAGCGGGGTTTTTCCTGACATCTTGATGAAGGAACAAACTATTTTTTATGATCGGTATGCGACTGAAATAATTCTGTCATCTTTCTGCAAGAGACTGTCTCTGGTGATAAGATAGAATTTAAGTTAACAACAAGTAAAAATATTGTTGCATTAGCGAAAGGTTATGATGTACTTATAAGTAATAGCGGTAGTTCCCGGCGGTGATTGTCATTCACTATGGAGATCGCGAATGGAAAAGTCCTGTATTGGACACGTTTTTCACAGTAACAGCAGTACCTTACGCGGACGTTTCTCTTCCGGTAGCCTCCTCGTCACCGCTAAATCTCTCTCTCATTCACTTCTTATCTTCGCAACTGACGCCCTGTACGGTGCGCGTAGCTGTGCGTGGCGTCTTATCCGAAAGCAAGCAATGGCTTACAAGGAAGCCAACCCTCAGATGTTCGTGCGCATAATCGTGCCGCCAACGGCGCGTGTGATGTATACCTACAACTCAAGGTGCTATCCATGGGAAGACAAAAAGCAGTGATCAAAGCTCGTCGTGAAGCAAAACGTGTGCTGAGGCGGGATTCGCGTAGCCATAAGCAACGTGAAGATGAATCGGTCACCTCGCTTGTGCAGATGGGCGGCGTAGAAGCGATTGGTATGGCGCGTGACAGTCGCGACGCCTCGCCAATCACGGCGCGGAATGAAGCTCAGGCGCACTACCTGAATGCTATCGAGAGTAAACAGCTGATCTTCGCCACCGGTGAAGCCGGGTGTGGTAAAACCTGGATCAGCGCGGCAAAAGCAGCAGAGGCCCTGATCCATAAAGATGTGGACAGGATCATTGTAACCCGTCCAGTTCTGCAAGCTGATGAAGACCTCGGCTTCTTACCTGGAGATGTTTCCGAGAAGTTTGCTCCCTATTTTCGCCCCGTGTATGACGTGCTTGTCAAACGGCTGGGAGCCTCCTTCATGCAATATTGCCTGCGACCTGAGATTGGTAAGGTGGAAATCGCGCCGTTCGCCTATATGCGTGGACGTACATTTGAAAATGCAGTGGTCATTCTTGACGAGGCTCAGAACGTCACTGCTGCGCAAATGAAGATGTTTTTGACCCGCCTCGGGGAGAATGTGACGGTGATTGTGAATGGGGATGTGACCCAGTGCGATCTACCAGCTCACGTTCGCTCAGGGCTTAGCGATGCGCTGGCCCGTTTCGAAGAAGATGAGATGGTTGGGATTGTTCGTTTCAACAAAGACGATTGCGTCCGCTCTGCGCTCTGTCAGCGGACGCTCAACGCTTACAACTGATAAGTACTCTGTCTTCAAGGCCCGGGAAACCGGGCTTTGTTGTTTGACGCCAGCACATGACCGGTCGGGGCTTCTCATCCCTCCGTAGATGTGCACATGCGAAAAAAAAGCCCGTACTTGTGTACGAGCTCTTCTCAAAATATGGCGGTGAGGGGGGGATTGACTCGCTTTACTCGCCCCTGCGGGGCAGCCCGTTCGCTGCGCTCCCGGTCTGTCCAGCTGGCTGTGCCAGCAGTCGAACCCCGGTCGGGGCTTCTCATCCCCCCCGCAGATGTGCAACATGCGAAAAAAAAGCCCGTACTTGCGTACGAGCTCTTCTCAAAATATGGCGGTGAGGGGGGGATTGACTCGCTTTGCTCGCCCTTCGGGCAGCCCACTCACTCCGTTCGCGGTCTGTCCAGCTGGCTGCGCCAGCAGTCGAACCCCGGTCGGGGTTTCTCATCCCCCCGCAGATGTGCAATATGTGAAAAAAAAGCCCGTACTTTCGTACGAGCTCTTCTTAAAATATGGCGGTGAGGGGGGGATTGACTCGCTTTGCTCGCCCCTGCGGGGCAGCCCGTTCGCTGCGCTCCCGGTCTGTCCAACTGGCTGCGCCAGTAGTCGAACCCCGGTCGGGGCTTCTCATCCCCCCGTAGATGTGCAACATGCGAAAAAAAAGCCCGTACTTTCGTACGAGCTCTTCTTAAAATATGGCGGTGAGGGGGGGATTCGAACCCCCGATACGTTGCCGTATACACACTTTCCAGGCGTGCTCCTTCAGCCACTCGGACACCTCACCATATTGTTGTTCCTGTGCTACCGGAACGGGCGCTAATGTAGGGGAAACACCGCCCCGCCGTCAATCAACTTTTTGAAAAAAATGTGCATTTACACAAACTTCAAGCAACATGGAGCATAAATAAGCGGGAATTGTTTTTTTTGCCAGCACCCTAAAATTTGCTACTCTGATGTTCCCTCGAAAAATGATGATAATAAGTGCGAGAAAGTTCCGCACAACAATGTTCAGGAGACAATATGGATATAATTTTCTATCACCCAACATTCGATACGACCTGGTGGATTAATGCGTTGGCAAAGGCCATACCTGGTGCGAACGTACGTGAGTGGAAAGCGGGTGATAATGCACATGCTGACTATGCGCTGGTCTGGCATCCGCCGGTTGAAATGCTCGCAGGACGAAAATTAAAAGCCGTATTTGCGCTGGGCGCGGGCGTCGATTCTATTCTCAGTAAACTCAATGTTCATCCGGAAATGTTGGATGCGTCGATCCCGCTTTTCCGTCTGGAAGATACGGGTATGGGCCTGCAAATGCAGGAATATGCGGTCAGTCAAGTGCTGCACTGGTTTCGTCGCTTTGATGATTATCAGGCATTGAAAAATCAGGCGAAATGGCAACCGTTGCCAGAATATACTCGCGAGGAGTTTACCGTCGGGATCATGGGGGCAGGGGTATTGGGCGCAAAAGTTGCCGAAAGCCTGCAAGCATGGGGATTCCCACTGCGCTGCTGGAGTCGTACGCGTAAATCCTGGTCTGGCGTGGAAAGCTTCGCCGGTACTGAGGAACTGGGCGCATTTTTGAGTCAAACTCGCGTGCTGATCAACCTTCTGCCTAATACGGCAGAAACCGTAGGCATTATTAACGCTGATTTACTTAGCCAATTGCAGGATGGCGCCTACGTGCTGAACCTTGCACGCGGTGTTCATCTCAATGAAGACGATCTTCTGGCATCGCTGGAAAGCGGCAAGGTGAAGGGGGCCATGCTGGATGTTTATAGTCGTGAACCGCTGCCAGAAAACAGCCCATTATGGAAACATCCGCGTGTGGCGATGACGCCACATATTGCCGCAGTTACCCGTCCGGCAGAAGCGGTGGACTATATCTCCCGCACGATTATGAACCTGGAGAGCGGGCAAGTCGTAACAGGTCAGGTCAATCGCGTTCGGGGATATTAATGGTAACCCGGCAAGTACCGGGTTTCAGCTAAAATACCCGTCATACTTCAAGCTGCATGTGCGTTGGCTACGGTTGTTCACCCGAATCACTTACTTAAGTAAGTGATTCGGGTATCACTCCCTTGCCACCTGCCTGCGACTCGAATTTTTAGGGTATTAATGGCGGCGATACCTGCTATCCTTGACGGAAAATGACTACAGGAGAGAGTTATGTATCCCGTTGACCTGCATATGCATACCGTCGCCAGCACCCACGCCTACAGCACCTTAAGTGATTACATCGCGGAAGCTCGTCGCAAAGGCATCAAGCTGTTTGCCATTACCGATCATGGACCGGACATGGCGGATGCGCCTCACCACTGGCACTTTATCAATATGCGTATTTGGCCGCGTGTCGTGGATGGCGTGGGGATCCTGCGCGGAATAGAAGCCAATATTAAGAATATTGAAGGTGAAATTGACTGTTCAGGTCCGATGTTTACCTCCCTGGACCTCATTATTGCGGGCTTCCATGAGCCGGTTTTTGCACCTCACGATAAAGACACCAATACCCAGGCAATGATAGCTACGATGGCCAGCGGTAATGTGCACATCATCAGTCATCCGGGAAATCCCAAATATCCTGTTGATATTAAAGCAATTGCGCAGGCGGCGGCAAAGTACCAGGTCGCACTGGAAATCAATAACTCTTCGTTTTTGCATTCGCGTAAGGGCAGTGAGGATAATTGCCGTGCGGTTGCTGCGGCTGTGCGTGATGCTGGTGGCTGGGTGGCGTTAGGGTCGGATTCACATACCGCTTTCACGCTGGGAGAATTTGGCGAATGCCGTAAAATCCTGGATGATGTTAATTTCCCTGAAGACAGAATTTTAAACGTCACACCTAAACGTCTATTGGCGTTTCTGGAATCGCGAGGCATGGAGCCGATCGCGGAATTTGCTGAACTGTAATTGTTACTAACTGGAATATATCAATGAACGAGTTTTCTATCCTGTGTCGTGTACTGGGCTCGCTGTTTTACCGCCAACCGCAGGACCCTTTACTGGTTCCCCTGTTTACCCTGATTAGTGAAGGTAAACTGTCCGCCAACTGGCCGCTGGAACAGGACGAACTGCTCACCCGTTTACAGAAGAGCTGCGATATGCCCCAGTTGGCTGCAGATTACAACGCGCTGTTTGTCGGTGACGAGTGTGCAGTGCCGCCTTATCGTAGTGCCTGGGTAGAAGGGGCGAAAGAATCCGATGTTCGTGCATTTCTTTCAGCCCGGGGCATGCCGCTTGCTGATACACCGGCAGATCACATTGGTACGCTGTTGCTGGCGGCTTCATGGCTTGAGGACCAGTCTGCGGAAGATGAAAGTGAGGCGCTTGAAACCTTGTTTGTAGACTACTTGCTGCCCTGGTGCGGTACGTTCCTTGGTAAAGTTGAAGCGCACGCGAACACGCCTTTCTGGCGTACGATAGCACCGCTGACGCGTGATGCCATTGGTGCGATGTGGGACGAATTGCAGGAAGATACAGACGAATAAATGTGACGTGCGTCACTTAAAGGTGCAACTCAATTTATAAGCTTGCATAAATTGTGTGCGCGATCTCATTACCATGCCGTTTTTCTGCTAAGATGCGCGGCATGAACATACTTCTCTCAATTGCAATCACAACGGGCATTCTCTCCGGGATCTGGGGATGGGTGGCCGTTTCTCTTGGTTTACTCAGTTGGGCTGGCTTTCTGGGTTGCACGGCTTATTTCGCCTGCCCGCAAGGTGGGTTAAAAGGACTGTGGATCTCGGCGTGTACGCTGCTAAGCGGTGTGGTGTGGGCGTTGGTGATTATTAACGGTAGTGCGCTTGCTCCGCATATGGACATTATTGGTTATGTCATGACAGGAATTGTCGCGTTTCTGATGTGTATCCAGGCAAAGCAATGGCTGCTTTCATTTGTACCGGGCACGTTCATTGGCGCATGTGCAACATTTGCAGGGCAGGGCGACTGGCGACTGGTTGTACCGTCACTGGCACTGGGCCTCGTATTCGGCTATGCAATGAAAAACAGTGGTCTGTGGTTGGCATCTCGCCGTGAAAATAGAATATCACCGACGCTGACCAGTAAATAAAAAAGCGTGAGGGTTTTCCTCACGCTTTTTATGCTGTATAGACCCATCAGGATTCTGGCGGTACCGACATATGACGGTATTTAACCAGAATGTCATTATCAACTTGTTTCTTATCCTGCAAATCCCACAATCCGCGATCGATGCCGTCATTAATCAGGAAGATGACGCCCGTTTCAATCGCTGACATCAGACAAAGCATAACCGGTTCGTTAGAGGTGTAGCCAATTTCACCTTCCAACAGACGCTGGTAGTCAATAAAGCGGAACACCCCAGCCTGTACTTCATAAGACAGAATGGTTTTACTGGTATTCACTGACGACAGGATCTCACCGGTGCTGACGTTAACTACGCGCAGGTTTACCGCTATCTGGTCGAGCTGGTATTGCGTATCGGCGCCAATACCAAAATAACGTGCACCGACACCACCCGATTTAACGTTGCTTTCATAACCGATAATTGACCCTTCCACCATGACGTTTGCCGCGGTCAGGGACTGTAGCGGGATCCGGTTATTAATCGCAACCGTACCGTTTTCCTGAGCTGCACGAATGATTTTGCGTTCGTTAAGCAAGTTCTGTAACCCCTGACGTTCCAGTGGGACGAACCAACGAGAATCTTTCAATGCGGTGACAAGCATAGCCGTGGCGCTTTGCGGGACGGCGGTTGAGAAGTTACTTGCCGGGTAAGGTTTAAATTGGCCAGTCTCATCCTGAATGTTGTATACCGACACAAAGATCTTACCTGTAGGCATAGGCAGATGCGTCAAGTCTTTATAGCTTTGGGCTCGGGGCATTAATGTCGGCTTAGCGGCTTCTTGAGGCGGAGCTGTTAAACATCCGCTGAGTAAAATTACTGCCACCATGATAAGTAAACGCTGCATGATTATTTCCTTTCGTGGCTATAACTTAGAAGTCGGTCGACTGTGTTTGTAAACCCGACACTTCAATTGTCGAAGTTTTCCCCGATTTCCTGTCGGTGACATTCAATTGCAGTTGTCCGTCCCGGTTGGCGATATCAATGATAAAATCATTGGTCACCATTCTTCCTGGTTTACCGGTATTAATGTTGGTGAGTAGGCCACCGAGAATTTGTGACTGAATCGCCTGAGTAAAGTTATCCAGAGCTGACGGGGTTTCAATACCGTAATCGTCATAGCTTGGATCTTTATATGAGTTCTGGGCCTGGGCGCTGTTCAACAGAAAAGCACCATTATTCGGGTTGCCACCAAAGTTTGGGTTGCGAAACTGGAACGTCATGTTTCCGGCCCAACTTAATGGTGAAATTAGCATGAGCAAAACCACTGCATGTTTAACACGCATGAAAGCCTCCGGACAAAATCATGTTTTAGAATTCATCACGCGCTAAATCGCTTGTGCTTAATAGTGTTTGATCTATTTGCCGGCGATTTAATGCTTCCTCAGTTTGTGCCAATGCGAAGACTACAATTTTGTCGAAGTCTTTTTTCGTCGGAAATAAAAAAGTCTGGAAGATAACGTCCTGATTGACCGTTATGGTGATCCAACTTCCCCAACGCGCACTGGGTCTTTCATTAATGGTTAAGTTTCCTGTGTACTCGCTTTCCCACTTATCACTAAAGGCCCGATAAAAATCATGCCCGATTGAAGAGACAGTGTGGTCAGTTAACAGCCCGGGAACCTCCACCTCTACGGTTGTCGCTGCGTGCAGACTCCCGGCAGCAAAGAATAAATTTGCTGCCACAATCCAGGTCAAATACCGTTTCATGGCTTTATCGCCTGAGGTTATCATTGGCCCATGAGACCGCCTGCGTACGGTTTTTGACAGCTATCTTTTTGAAAAGATTATAAAGATGTGTTTTTACCGTATTTTCACTGATAAACAGTGAACGAGCGATTTCAATATTTGAGGCGCCGATACGCAATTTATTAAGGATCTCTTTTTCACGGTGCGTCAGCAGTGCCGACTCCGTGCTGTTATAACGATAATTTCCAGAGTGCGTGATCAGATAACTGGCAAGTTTTTGCGTGAAGTAACATTCACCGCGCAAGATACCCTGCAAGCCGCTTACGACACGCTGCTCGTCTTCAGTTGCGTAAAAAACACCATTGATATGCGGCCAGTTTTCGATATCCCGATAAGGGTAATCATCAGGAGTATTCAACAATAACGTCTTTATATTGTTGTTTTTTCTACTCAAATTATCTTGCCAGTAATGGATCAGTTTTTTATCTGCCTCCATCATATCCAGTAAAACAATGCAGCTGGAGGATATATCATCCAGAGAACGTTGAATATTATGTAGTTTTCCGGTGAGTGCCAGTGATTGTTTTAAATGCTGTAATAATGCAGTTGCCTGCAAAGAAGGTTTTGTGATCAACAATAATGTATGACCATGAATACTATGGACTTCATTAAACATGATGAAACTCCACTTTTTAGTCGCACACCTGACAGCTGTCTCTACTAAAATAGAGGCACCAGAAGTACTGACAGATGTTGCACTGCTGTGTAGATATAAAATATCGACCCAAAGGGGTGAAAATATTAAAACAAATGGACTTCAACTGATTTCAATCTAGCTATTACAAATCTTAAAGCAAGTGTTAAACATGTAACAACTTGTAAAATTATATATTGAAATGTGATTTTATGGTTTTATTAGAGTTTAGATTTGATAGGAAAGTTGTACATTTTACCTTTGCTGCATAGATTTAAAAAATCATACAAATTATAGTAACACATTGATTTTAAGTCAGTTAATTAATAGATGTTGAGTTTTAGATTTCTAATGAATTCTAAAATCCTTGTCTCAATTTACGTTGGTCAATTTTAGATGGAAAAAAATGACCTTTGTCACGACTTGTACCGATGTCTATCTCGACGTTGTACTGAGAGGCCCTGATATCGTGCAAAATGCACTTTCTCAGTGACTGCATAGAAATTCATTACTGATAGCAAAATAAAAATAAAAGCCAGACCTGAAGCGGTGTTATTCACTGTTAATTAGTACTTTGGTGTGAATCCGGATATAAAAATACCACTCGCGGGTGAGTTATTTAAAATGTTTCCACGGACATACTCTTCATCGTAACGTGGCGTTAACAAATGTAAGTCATGTTAACAACAATTTGAGTGGTAATTAATTTAACTTCATGTACGACCAGGTCCAGGGTGACAACATGAAAAACAAGTTGTTATTTATGATGTTTACAATACTGGGAGTGCCTGGGATTGCATCCGCAACCAGTTATGATTTAGCTAATTCAGAATATAACTTTGCGGTAAATGAATTAAGTAAGTCTTCATTTAATCAGGCAGCCATTATTGGTCAGGTTGGTACTGCTAATAGTGCAAATACTCGCCAGGAGGGCACCAAGTTATTGTCGGTCATTTCGCAAGAAGGTTCAGGTAACCGGGCGAAAACAGACCAGACGGGATCAAATAACTTTGCATATATTGATCAAACGGGTAGCTCTAATGATGCGAGTATTAAACAAAGCTCTTACGGTAATACGGCGATGATTATCCAGAAAGGCTCTGGTAATAAAGCCAATATTACCCAGTACGGTACACAAAAAACAGCAGTTGTGGTGCAGAGACAGTCGCAAATGGCAATTCGCGTTACTCAACGCTAATCCATAAACGACGTTTAAATCAATCCGATGGGGGTTTACCATGAAACTTTTAAAAGTGGCAGCATTCGCAGCAATCGTAGTTTCTGGCAGTGCTCTGGCAGGTGTTGTTCCGCAATGGGGCGGTAATCATCATGGTGGCGGTAGCAACTATGGCCCAGACTCTTCAATGAGTATTTACCAATTTGGTTCTAGTAACGTTGCGAATGCGCTGCAAAGTGATGCACGTAAATCAGACGTGACTATCACACAACACGGACATGGTAACGGTGCGACCGTCGGCCAAGGTGCTGATGACAGTACCATTAGCCTGAAACAGACCGGCTTCCAGAACAGTGCTGATATCAATCAGTGGAATGCAAAAAATGCTGATATCAGCGTAACTCAGTTCGGTGGTCGTAACGGTGCTGTGGTTAATCAGACAGCGTCTGACTCCAATGTGCTGATTCAGCAGGTTGGTTATGGCAACAATGCTACAGCTAACCAGCACTAATTCAGTTTTCTGACTGATAATAAACAGGGCGAAAGCCCTGTTTTTTTTCGGGAGAATATTATGCACACGCTATTACTCATTGCCGCGTTGGCAAATCAAATAACATTCAATACAACTCAGCAAGGTGACATGTACACCATTATTCCTCAGGTGACATTAGCTCAACCGTGCGTATGTGAAGTGCAAGTCCTTGCCATACGTAAAGGAAAGGGCGGACAAAGTCAGTCACAGCAGAAAACAAGCCTTTCGGTCCCTGCTAATCGGCCAATTGAATTAACAAAAATGAGCTTTAATATTTCACCGGAGGATTCGGTCAAAATTATCGTTACCGTTTCTGACGGGCAGTCTCTGCATCTGTCGCAACAATGGCCTGACTCAAACAGTCACCCATAATTTTTTGCCGGATTTGCATTAAGGGTGTGGCTGGGAGTGCAGTGCTGTTCTATGAATATAGAAACGAACAAACGGTTTATTTGATCGTAACTCGCAGCGGTGAAGGATCATTGCGATCCCTCAAGGATGATTAATCATTGAGGAACCCTTATGTGTACATTATTAAAGCGTATTTTAAATACCGGTTTGTGGGCTTTTTCTCTTTTCACCCTCCCCGCAATGGCGACGCAAATCTTACCCGGCGGGGTTATTCATTTTCGTGGTGCAATAGTTGAAGCACCTTGCGACGTTAACACTCGACAACAACAGATTGAATTGTCATGTATGCGTGATGGCACGATGAGTAATAGTCTCTACGACCTGCAACAGGTCACGACAGCGCCTCAGAGTGTGCAACAAATTGCCACGGTGAAAATGCATTACCTCAATGAACAGAAAAGCATGGCTATTCTGAATATTGAATATAAATGAATCATTCTGGCGTAGGTATGCACGCTTATGGCTAAAAAGTGAGATTTCAAGGAAAACCCTGCTGTACACTTAACGGAGAGTGTTTTGTCAGGGGGAACTTATGCAATCGCGTGTTCATGTGTTACAGGGCGACATTACGACGATCGCGGTAGATGTGATCGTCAATGCGGCCAACTCCTCGTTACTGGGAGGAGGTGGAGTCGATGGCGCAATTCATCGTGCTGCCGGGCCTGCGTTGTTGGAGTCCTGCAAACAGGTTATACAACAACAGGGAGAATGCCCGACCGGGCATGCCGTTATCACGTTGGCTGGAGCGCTTCCGGCAAAAGCAGTTATTCACACCGTAGGACCCGTCTGGCAAGGCGGTGATCACCACGAGGCTGAACGACTTGAAGAGGCCTATCTAAATACATTGCAACTGGCCTTAGCCAATGGTTATCAATCCATTGCTTTTCCAGCTATAAGCACCGGAGCTTATGGTTACCCACGTGCTGCAGCGGCAGAGATCGCGGTGAAAACGGTGTTGAAATTTATCACCCGACGTACGCTTCCCGATCAAATATACTTCGTGTGCTTTGATGAAGAAAACGCTCGACTATACAAGAGATTACTTACCCAACAAGGCGATGAACGCACGGACTGATATGACGCGACTTGAGCGTGCCATCACGCCGCTATGCGTAAACCACCCGGGAGAATGCGGCATTCTGACGTTGGATGACAGCCTGGATGCGTTTGCTGCTCGCTATCGGTTGACGGAAATGGCGGAACGTACCCTGGATGTTCAGTATTACATCTGGGAAAGCGACATGTCCGGGCTATTGTTATTTTCCGTTTTGCTGGCCGCAGCGAAGCGGGGCGTCCGGGTGCGTTTGTTGCTGGATGATAACAACACGCCAGGTCTGGATGACACGCTGCGTTTGCTGGACAATCACCCTAATATTGAAGTCCGCCTGTTTAATCCCTTTTCCTTTCGCATCCTGCGTGCCCTGGGCTATTTAACCGATTTTGCCCGGTTGAATCGGCGTATGCACAACAAAAGTTATACCGCTGACGGCGTCGTAACTCTTGTGGGGGGGCGAAATATAGGCGATGCCTATTTTGGCGCAGGCGAACAACCACTGTTTTCCGATCTGGACGTTATGGCAATTGGACCGGTTGTCCAGGATGTTGCAGACGACTTTGACCGTTACTGGCACTGCCGCTCGGTTTCAACATTGCAAAACGTACTTGAGGTGGCTGAACCAGCTTCTACGCAAAAAATCGAACTTCCCGAATCCTGGTATAATGATGACATCACGCGTCGCTATCTACATAAGCTGGAAACCAGCCAGTTTATGACCCATCTCGATCAGAGGTCGCTGCCGCTAATTTGGGCGAAAACGCGCTTGCTGAGTGATGATCCTGCAAAAGGAGAGGGGAAAGCGCCGCGCCACTCACTATTACCACAGCGTTTGTTTGACGTGATGGGATCTCCGACCGAGCGTATTGATATTATTTCCGCCTACTTTGTACCAACTCGCGCCGGTGTGGCGCAGCTCCTGAGACTGGTGAGAAAAGGCGTTAAGATCGCAATTTTAACTAATTCTCTGGCAGCGAATGATGTCGCGGTTGTTCACGCAGGCTACGCGCGCTGGCGAAAAAAACTCTTGCGCTACGGTGTGGAGTTATACGAGCTCAAACCAACCCGCGATCGCGTTTCAGCAGTTCATGACCGGGGATTAACCGGTAATTCAGGCTCCAGCCTGCATGCGAAAACCTTCAGTATTGACGGTCGTAAAGTGTTTATCGGTTCGCTTAATTTTGATCCCCGTTCAACGCTGCTCAATACGGAAATGGGGTTTGTGATTGAGAGTGAAGTACTGGCCGAGTTGATTCATAAACGTTTTATGCAAAGTCAGCGTGACATGGCCTGGCAACTACGTCTTGACCGTTGGGGCAGAATCAACTGGGTTGATCGGCTTTCTGGCAGCGAACAGGTACTGAAAAAAGAACCCGCTACAGGATTCTGGAAGCGGGTTCTGGTGAGGCTTGCATCCGTGTTGCCCATTGAATGGCTGCTCTGAACCATTCAATGCAAGAAAACTAACCGGCTACCGCCTTGTTTTTGTCCTGCTTAATGGGCGGTTTACCCGAAAAGAGAAACTTCAGCACCGGGATCCGTAAATGGATTTCGTACAGTATGACCGCAATTCCAACCACAAAAAGCAGACCGCAGAGAAAACCCAGCAGATTCGACTTGATATGCGGTGTGATATACGCGCCAAAAAACAGCGTTAACGGGTGGTGCACCAAATAGATGAACAGCGACGCGTTGACAAAATAGGTCACGCGAGCCGACTGGAAATTCAGTAAACGGTGGCCAAGCGAAAAGACGACATTCACCATCCATAGCCCCATGACCATGGTAATGACATATTCGGTTTCATACATCCAGGCATCGCCGTTGCCGTAACGTTGATTGAGCAGGTATGCGACAAATGCGAATGCGGCGCCTAGCGTGCAGCCGCGCGATGGCGTGGTAAACAGTGCTTTCAGATTCGGATTGATAAACGCCAGCGCACCGAGCATAAAGAAAGGCACATAGAACAGCGTTTGCATAACGATAAAATTAAACATGCCATCGCTGAGAATCGAAGGGTAGAGGATGAAAATCGTTCTTCTGACGGCGGCATAGCCGACACCCAACAATATAAAAATCAGCGTTAATTTGGTCATTGACACCCCCGATGCAGGGGTACCGTCTCCACGCGATAGTCTGTTTTTCATCTGGGTAAACACCCACATGCTCAGGGTCGTTAACACCACCAGAACCAGTAAAAACCACAGATGGGAAATCAGCTCCCAGGCCAGCGCATTGTATTTGTCATAGCCGCTGAGGGTATGCCAGCTGTCTGCTTTCCCTTTCACGTATTGCAGCATGATAAATTGCGGCAGTGTAAGCAGCGGAATCGCGGTCAGCATGGGGATCCCCACGCGTTCTACACGCACCTTCCACCAGCGTTTTAACGGATAGCGCAAAAAAAGCATGTAGGAAAAATAACCTGAAATGACAAAGAAGACCTGCATGCGAAATGCATGGATAAAGTCGTTAAAAAGGGTTAACCACCACGAAGGTTCTGCGCTGTTCACGTGCCAGGTGTGGGTGGAGTAGATCAATGAAATATGGAATGGGATCCCTAACAACATTAGCCAGGCACGGATGGAGTCAAGAAAATATTCACGTGGTGGTGATACAGAGCTCATAGACAGTTACGTATTCTCAGACTTTTCGTCTTATCCCTAAGACGAATAATGGTTACATTCGAGGGCAACCCTACACGAAGTCCAACAACCTGTCTCCAGGATAAGCACGCAAAGTGAAAACAGGCAGATGAACCTGCTTAAACCATGAGCCAGCGCGCGAACAATACAGGGATTCAGTTGTCGGAGTACCCGATTATCCATTAAAATGGATCGGATCAATATAAGCACACAAAGGGGGAAGTGCTTACTAATTATGAAACATAAACTACAAATGATGAAAATGCGTTGGTTGGGTGCAGCAGTCATGTTAACGCTGTACACATCATCGAGCTGGGCGTTCAGTATTGATGATGTTGCAAAACAAGCTCAATCCTTAGCCGGGAAAGGCTATGAGGCGCCAAAAAGTAACTTGCCCTCCGTTTTCCGCGACATGAAATATGCGGATTATCAACAGATCCAGTTCAATCGCGATAAAGCGTACTGGAGCAATCTCAAGACCCCATTTAAGCTCGAGTTCTACCACCAGGGTATGTACTTCGACACGCCGGTCAAAATCAACGAAGTTACCGCCACGGCGGTGAAAAGAATCAAATACAGCCCGGATTATTTTAATTTTGGCGATGTTCAGCATGATAAAGACACGGTAAAAGATCTCGGCTTCGCCGGGTTCAAAGTGCTGTATCCGATCAACAGCAAAGATAAAAACGATGAAATCGTCAGCATGCTCGGTGCCAGCTATTTTCGCGTTCTGGGTGCAGGTCAGGTCTACGGCCTGTCAGCGCGTGGCCTCGCGATTGATACCGCTCTGCCTTCTGGTGAAGAATTTCCCCGCTTCCGTGAGTTTTGGATCGAGCGTCCGAAACCGACTGATAAACGTTTAACCATTTATGCTTTGTTGGATTCTCCGCGTGCAACCGGAGCGTATCGTTTTGTCATTATTCCAGGCCGTGACACGGTCGTGGATGTTCAGTCCAAAGTTTACCTGCGCGACAAAGTGGGCAAACTGGGTGTGGCACCGTTAACCAGTATGTTCCTGTTTGGACCGAACCAGCCGTCTCCGGCGACAAACTATCGTCCGGAACTGCATGATTCTAACGGTTTGTCTATCCACGCGGGCAATGGGGAGTGGATTTGGCGTCCGCTGAATAACCCGAAACATCTCGCGGTGAGCAGCTTCGCAATGGAAAACCCGCAAGGATTCGGACTGTTGCAGCGTGGCCGTCAGTTCTCGCGTTTTGAAGATATCGACGATCGTTACGATCTGCGCCCAAGCGCCTGGATCACGCCAAAAGGTGACTGGGGTAAAGGTAAGATTGAGTTAGTTGAAATCCCAACTAACGATGAAACGAACGATAACATCGTTGCGTACTGGACGCCGGATCAACTGCCTGAAGCGGGCAAAGAGATGAACTTCAAGTACACTTTGACGTTCACGCGTGATGAGGACAAGCTTCATGCGCCGGAAAGCGCCTGGGTACAGCAGACTCGTCGTTCTACCGGTGATGTAAAACAGTCCAACCTGATTCGTCAGCCTGACGGTACCATCGCGTTTGTGGTGGACTTTACCGGCACAGATATGAAAAAGCTGCCGCAGGATACCCCGGTTACCGCACAAACCAGTATTGGCGACAACGGTGAAATCGTTGAAAGCACTGTGCGCTATAACCCGGTATCTAAGGGTTGGCGTTTGATGCTGCGCGTGAAAGTGAAAGACGTGAAGAAAACCACTGAAATGCGTGCTGCCTTGGTCAATGCCGATCAGACGCTGAGTGAAACCTGGAGCTACCAGTTACCTGCCAATGAATAAGACAACTGAGTATATTGACGCAATGCCGCTTTCGGATATCGAGAAAGCGGCACTGCCGAAAACTGACATCCGCGCCGTTCATCAGGCGTTGGATGCCGAGCATCGTACTTACTCGCGCGAAGATGATTCACCGCAGGGTTCTGTGAAAGCTCGCCTTGAGCAAGCATGGCCGGATTCTTTGGCTAAAGAGCAGTTGGTTAAGGACGATGAGGGCCGCGATCAGCTGCAGGCGATGCCAAAAGCAACGCGTACCTCTATGTTCCCCGATCCCTGGCGTACCAACCCGGTTGGTCGTTTTTGGGATCGCTTGCGTGGGCGCGATGTGACGCCGCGTTATCTTTCGCGTTTGACGAAAGAAGAACAGGAGAGCGAGCAAAAATGGCGTACCGTAGGCACCATCCGCCGCTATACGCTGTTGATTCTAACGCTGGCGCAAACGGTCGTAGCAACCTGGTATATGAAGACGATCCTCCCGTATCAGGGGTGGGCATTTATTAATCCGGTAGACATGATGGGGCAGGATTTATGGGTCTCCTTTATGCAATTGCTGCCCTACATGCTCCAGACCGGCATTCTTATTTTGTTTGCTGTGCTTTTCTGTTGGGTGTCTGCGGGATTCTGGACTGCGCTGATGGGCTTCTTGCAACTGTTGATTGGACGAGATAAGTACAGTATCTCGGCTTCAACGGTTGGGGACGAACCGCTGAATCCTGAACACCGTACCGCGCTGATTATGCCTATCTGTAACGAGGACGTTGACCGCGTATTTGCGGGACTTCGCGCCACGTGGGAATCGGTCAAAGCAACGGGCAACGCCGAACATTTCGATGTTTATATCCTGAGCGACAGCTACAATCCTGATATCTGCGTGGCAGAACAAAAAGCGTGGATGGAGCTGATTGCTGAGGTGCAGGGCGAAGGACAGATTTTCTACCGCCGTCGTCGTCGTCGCGTGAAGCGTAAAAGCGGCAACATTGATGACTTTTGTCGTCGCTGGGGAAATCAGTACAGCTACATGGTGGTGCTGGACGCTGACTCAGTGATGAGTGGTGACTGTTTGAGCGGCCTGGTGCGTCTGATGGAAGCGAATCCGAATGCCGGGATTATCCAGTCTTCACCGAAGGCTTCCGGTATGGATACGCTGTATGCGCGCTGCCAGCAGTTTGCGACCCGTGTTTATGGACCGCTGTTTACCGCCGGGCTTCACTTCTGGCAGTTAGGGGAATCACACTATTGGGGCCACAACGCAATTATCCGCGTGAAGCCATTTATCGAGCACTGTGCGCTCGCGCCGTTACCGGGCGAAGGCTCGTTTGCGGGATCGATCCTCTCCCATGACTTCGTGGAAGCGGCATTGATGCGTCGTGCTGGCTGGGGCGTGTGGATTGCTTACGATCTGCCGGGCTCTTATGAAGAGCTGCCGCCGAACCTGCTGGATGAACTCAAGCGTGACCGCCGCTGGTGCCACGGCAACCTGATGAACTTCCGTTTGTTCCTGGTGAAAGGGATGCACCCGGTTCACCGTGCGGTGTTCCTGACCGGTGTAATGTCCTATCTGTCTGCGCCGCTTTGGTTTATGTTCCTCGCGCTCTCTACCGCATTGCAGGTGGTGCATGCGTTGACGGAGCCGCAGTACTTCCTGCAACCGCGTCAGCTGTTCCCGGTTTGGCCGCAGTGGCGACCTGAACTGGCGATCGCGCTGTTTGCTTCAACGATGGTGCTGCTGTTCCTGCCGAAGCTGCTGAGTATTTTGCTCATCTGGTGTAAAGGGACGAAAGAGTACGGCGGGTTTATCCGCGTCACGCTGTCGCTACTGTTGGAAGTTCTGTTCTCCGTGTTGCTGGCGCCGGTGCGTATGTTGTTCCACACCGTCTTCGTCGTGAGTGCCTTCCTCGGTTGGGAAGTTGTGTGGAATTCGCCGCAGCGTGATGACGATTCGACCCCGTGGGGTGAAGCGTTTATGCGTCACGGTTCTCAGTTACTGCTGGGGCTGGTGTGGGCTGTGGGTATGGCCTGGCTGGATCTGCGTTTCCTGTTCTGGCTGGCACCGATTGTCTTCTCGCTGATCCTGTCACCGTTTGTTTCCGTGATTTCCAGCCGTTCCACGGTGGGGTTACGTACCAAGCGCTGGAAGCTGTTCCTGATCCCGGAAGAGTATTCTCCGCCGCAGGTGCTGGTGGATACCGATACTTATCTGGTGATGAACCGTAAACGTACGCTGGACGATGGCTTTATGCATGCGGTGTTTAATCCGTCGTTTAACGCACTGGCCACGGCCATGGCGACTGCACGCCACCGCGCCAGCAACGTGCTGGAGATTGCACGCGATCGTCATGTGGAACAGGCACTGAACGAAACGCCGGAGAAACTGAATCGCGATCGTCGCCTGGTGTTGTTGAGCGATCCGGTGACCATGGCGCGTTTACATTACCGTGTCTGGAATTCACCTGATAAGTATTCTTCGTGGGTGAACTACTATCAGGGACTGACACTGAACCCGCTGGCGCTCAGGAAAAAATAAGCGTTCTGTAACGTGAAAATACCGGCCTGGTGCCGGTATTTTTTTATATTGAATAGAATGAGTCGTGAGGTAGCAGGTGCGAATATTGGCTGTAGGAATAATGATCTTCTTCCTGAGCGGATGCGGCAGCATTATTAGTCGTACCATCCCAGGGCAAGGACACGGAAACCAATACTATCCTGGTGTGCAATGGGATGTTAGGGACTCCGCATGGCGCTACGTCACTATCCTCGATCTGCCATTTTCGCTGGTGTTTGATACGTTGCTGCTGCCGCTCGACATACATCATGGACCTTACGAGTAATTATCGCTCATCCCATTCATCGGCTGCGGTCTGTCCCTCTTCAGTATCAAGGGGAGGTTCCAGCTGGAATTCACCTTCATCCCATTCGTGAAGCGTATTTTCTTCCTGCCACTCCTGGCGGATTTCAATTTCATCATAGTCGCCATCAAAAACGCTCTGGGCCGCTTCTCCGCTCAGGATTGGAAGACATTCACCATCTACATCATCCTCGTCAGCAAAGAATTCCGCCTGCCACATAATGTCGCCATCCTGTAGCACGTATTTTTGGACGCTTAGCTGTTGAACGCTGGCGTCGTCTGACTCAAGGTCAGGGTTATCAGCCAGAAACACTTCACGAGCTGCATCAATAGCCTCTTCCAACGTGGCATAAAAATTCATGTCATTCTTTGCCATATTTCTTCTCCTAAGGCGAACAATAAAGGGGGATGATTCAATCTATAGACGGCGATCCGCAGAGCGTCAAACCCGTTAGCTGCATGGCTCACTCAATCAGATGATTACTGCCTGCAATGCCTACGAGACTGGGGGAAAGTAACTTCGGTTGTTTATGAAAAAATTTACATTGGCAGATACTGAAGCCGACGTAATATCAGGAAAAAAATTCAAGAAAAAATAGTAATGTATGTGGTTTGCAATGTAGTAATGAAAATCGAAAAATTAAAAAATGACGTTATATAAGGAAATCTTCAGGGTTAAACGTTATCTTTTATGTGTTTTAGAGGGGGAATCCGATCGCTTATGACGTAATATTTCATAACTTAATAAAAATAAAGAAGAAAATTAATGCCCAATACGGAAGTGTCGCAGGGGCAATCAATGAAAGTGGCTAAACTTAGTGGTGTCTCTGGTAGTGACAAAGTATCTTTTGTGTATGGGGACTGTGAATGGTGTGAGTGATACTAAAATAGTATACATAATAAAATGTTATTAATGACAAAGGTTATAAATCTATAAGAAACCATTAAATAAGAAATGAATTAGTGTCATTGAATCTGTGCAGATATAATAGTTTGCAAAATCTTATGCTTTATTATATAAAATGCAAAATTAAGAGAGCCCTTAAGGTTGTTATGGATAACGGCAATTCAAATAATAGAAGGTTAATGGCTTTCTATATAATCTGTTTGGCTAGCTATGTTCTTGGTGGAGTGTGTCTTACACAATTTAAATTAACGATACAAAGTGTGCCGCAAACAGTATATCTGATTATAATTGTAGGGTTATTCTTTTTATATGGGATAATCTTCCTGTTTATGTTATTCCAGTATCTTTGTAGAAAAGATCTCACCTGCCTTATGATATTAGGTATGGCGTTTCTTGGGAATAACATATTTTTCATCGAGACTATCTACATCGTTCAGGACTTGATTAATGATTATGCCTCAATCGAAAAAAGAACTAACGATATAGCCATATTCTATTACTTTCGGCAGATTAGTTTCATCGCTCTGCTATTTGTTTCATTAAAATCTTATAAAGTATCCTCGACAGTTATTGAAACCAAAGAAAGAGAACCTTGCTATATCGTTCTGTCTTTTTTAATCATGCTTGTTATTGCGGTGGTGGCGCACGCTCTGGCCAGTTACAACCCTAATTTTACACTCGAGATCACAAGCCTGAAGCCTGATAATGTCACCGTGCACTGGCATATTGGGTACATTTATTCGCTTATTGTATCCTGGGGACTGGTCCTGTTGTATTTAATCATTAAAACCAGAACGCATAACATCTTGTGGAAAAGTATAGGGCTACTGTGTTGCTCAGCAATATTGACCAATGTACTACTTCTGAGCCTGGATGAATATAGCATGTATATTTGGTATGTAAGCCGGGGGATTGAGGTGATAAGTGCCCTGTGTATAATCTCAATACTGATGTACAACACCTTCATCATCTTAAAAAAAGAAACGGATTCAGCTATTAAAGACGCAATGACTAAAATATATAATCGTAAACTATTCTATAAGTCATTAAAATCATCATTAGCAAAAGGCGCAGTATGTGTGATGGTTCTGGATATTGATAAATTCAAACGGATTAACGATACCTACGGCCATCAGGAAGGTGACAGAGTGATAATCAGCATTGTCGACATTGTCAATAAATCAATCAGAGATACGGATATTTTTGCCAGAGTAGGCGGCGAAGAATTTGCGATCCTTCTTAAGTGTAACGATAAAGATGAGGCAATTGTTGTTGCAGAGCGAATTAGGCGAAATGTAGAGAATGGTACGACAATACCAAATTCGTATGAGTTAAAAGAAAAAATGACGATAAGTATCGGTGTATATTGCAGTAAGATTGATGATGAATCAGCGGATAAAGTTGTTTCATACGCCGATGCCGCATTGTATGAAGCCAAAAATTCTGGCAGAAATAAGGTGTGTTACTATTATCATTAAGGTGAAATATACGCCGTGTAAGATAAGTTTATTATTCCGAACCGGCGAATACAAATACACAAATCATCCCACGACCTCTGTACTCCGACGACGGCGCAGGCTATTCCACGAGTACAGGGCGTTAAACAGTACGACGCCCGCGGTCACACAGAAAACGGCACGAAAACCGTAGTTGGCGGATATCGCTGCCCCCATTAGAGGTCCTGTTACGTTACCGATATCGCGAAATGACTGGTTATAACTGAAAATACGTCCAGCTATTTGATTGGTCGAGTTGTAAACCAGCAGCGTTTGTACCGCTGGGAGCAGAGCGCCGTCGGCCGCACCCAATAAAAAGCGCAGAACACCAAGCTGCCAGGGCGTATGGACAAATGACATTGGAATAAGCAGTAACACTGAAACGATCAGCGCGACGATCAGGATCTTCTCCGGGCCAATTCGATCGCCTAATTTGCCAAGTTTCGGGGCGCTGATTAATGCCGCAACGCCGGGGACAGAGGCTATCATCCCACTGATAAACGCAATATTGCTGACGTTGCCAGCCAACTCTCGAACGTACAGAGTCAGTATTGGCGCGATAGAACCGGTGGCTACCTGAATGATCAAAGTGGTGATAAACAGGCTCAGCACCAGTTTGGGGTTCTTTAAAGAGGCCACGACTTCACGAATGTGCAGCATCTCCTTCTTGCTCACCGGCTGGAAACGCTCGCGGATAAAAAATAGCGTCAGGATGAAGCAGACCAGCAGCACGCTGGCGGTGATGAAAAATACAGGGCGTAATCCGTACTGATCCGCGAGCAGCCCGCCCGCTAGCGGCCCGAGCAGTGCGCCACTAACGCCACCGGTTGAAAGCGTTCCCAGTGCCCAGCCGCTTTTATTGCGTGGAACCTGGGTGGCGATCAGTGCATTCGCATTGGGGATGAATCCACCAAGCAGCCCTAACAAGGCGCGCAGGATTAAGAACTGCCAGATATTTTGCGCCAGCCCCATCAGCAGCATCACAATTGCCATGCCCAACGCGGAACGCAGCAGCATGATTTTTCGTCCTTTGCGATCGGCAAGACCACCCCAGAAAGGAGAGGCAATGGCTGAAAAGAGAAAGGTGATGCTGAAGACCAGGCCTGACCACATATTCAGGGCGCTATGACCCGTGACGCCGAGACTCTCGACGTAAAGAGGCAAAAAGGGCATGACCAGGCTAAATGCTGCTCCGGTTAAAAAACAACCTAACCAGGCAACGGTGAGGTTGCGTTTCCAGTTTATGGGGGCATCTGAGGGTGACATAGCGATCCGCAGTGTGATGCGCTGTTTGCGCTATCGATTGAATATAAGTAAGCAGGCTAATTATGCGCCTGGTTGATAGTTGCTGCAATGCGGATAGCAGTTAAACCTAAAACGGGTTGGGAGGGTGTTGCAGCCCACTGGACTGCAACACTGCGTCAGTACAGAGAAGGGGAGCCTTCAGGACGCGTCTTGAAGCGACGATGCAGCCACATATACTGCTCTGGCGCCATCATTATGCATTGCTCAACAATTTTGTTCATCCACGCAGCAGTGGTTTCTGCGTCGTCCAACGGTGGTGAGCATTCTGGAGGCAACATAATCAATTGATACCCTTTACCGTCAGGTTTGCGGCGGGGAACAAACGGTACCAGGCAGGCATTGGACATGCGCGAAAGCATCCAGGTCCCTGAGGTTGTTGCGGCTTGTTCAACGGCAAAAAGTGGTACAAACACGCTGGCGCGAGGGCCGTAATCATGATCCGGCGCGTACCAGACCACTTCGCCCTTTTTCAAGGCTTTAATCATCCCTTTCAGGTCTTTACGATCGAGCATTGATTTATTCGAGCGCATGCGGCCCCAGGTTTGTAGCCAGTCCAGCAGCGGATTATCATTAGGGCGATACACACCAATACCCGGCTCCTGCAAGCCAAACTGGCGCGCACCCAGTTCCAGAGTCAGAAAGTGCAGACCCACTAACAGAATCCCGCGTTTTTGCGCCTGAACATCACGGATATGTTCCATTCCGATCACTTCCGTCCAGCGCGAAATACGCTTATCGGACCAAAACCAGGCCATCCCGGTTTCCATTACGCCCATGCCTACTGATTCAAAGTTCTTGACGACCATCTGCTGGCGTTCCTGCTCACTCATCTGCGGGAAGCACAGTTCCAGATTTCGGGAAACAATTTTTGCCCGACGTTTCATCAAACGTAGCGCCAGTCGACCTAATGCACAGCCCAACTTAAAGAGGATGGGGTAGGGTAACTGCACGATTAACCAAAGGATGCCAATACCCAGCCAGGTTAACCAATAGCGTGGATGCAGTAACGCAGCCGAAAACTTGGGTAAATTCGTCATGTCTATCCTGTCTTCAAACGACCAATTCCCTGTATTGTCGCATTTTTTCGCGCGTATCAAAAATTTGTGACGGGAGAACGGTGATTAATTCCGCAATTGTTGTTGCGATTTTATCGTGAAGTATGAAATGTAGCGTAAAATGTGTGGATGTAAATTGGCGATGTTTGCTTTATTATGCCGCCGATTTTCATTTATTCCTTATTTGCAGGATACGTACACCATGCCAGTGTTACACAACCGCATTTCGAACGACGCCCTCAAAGCCAAAATGCTGGCCGAGACCGAGCCGCGCACGACGATCTCATTCTATAAATATTTCACCATTGCCAATCCTCAGCACACGCGTGATGCGCTGTACCAGATGTTCATCGCATTGAACGTCTTCGGGCGAGTATATCTTGCCCATGAAGGAATTAACGCGCAAATCAGCGTACCGCAAAGCAACGTCGAGGCATTTCGACAGCAGCTCTATGCGTTTGATGCTGCATTGAAGGATTTACGTCTGAATATTGCGCTGGATGATGACGGTAAATCGTTCTGGGTACTGCGTATGAAAGTCCGCGAACGTATCGTGGCGGATGGTATTGACGATCCAGACTTTGACGCCAGCAACGTGGGGGATTATCTCAAGGCTGCAGAAGTAAATGCCATGCTGGACGATCCTGAAGCGGTATTCATTGATATGCGCAACCACTATGAATATGAGGTGGGTCATTTCGAGAATGCGCTGGAGATCCCGGCAGACACGTTCCGCGACCAGTTGCCGAAAGCTGTTGAAATGATGCAGGCGCATAAAGATAAAAAAATCGTGATGTACTGCACGGGTGGGATCCGCTGTGAGAAAGCCAGCGCCTGGATGAAACACAATGGATTTAGCAGAGTCTGGCACATTGAGGGCGGTATTATTGAGTATGCCCGCAAGGCGCGTGAACAGGGACTTCCGGTACGTTTTGTCGGTAAAAACTTTGTCTTTGATGAGCGTATGGGCGAAAGGATCTCTGAAGATGTTATCGCACATTGCCATCAGTGCGGCACGGCGTGCGATAGCCATACTAATTGCAAAAATGATGGCTGCCATCTGTTGTTTATTCAGTGCCCGGCTTGTGCGCAGAAATATAAAGGCTGCTGTAGCGAGCTGTGTAGCGAAGAGAGTGAGTTGCCGGAAGAGGAACAACGGCGTCGTCGTGCGGGGCGTGAAAATGGCAATAAAATCTTCAATAAATCACGCGGTCACCTGAATACCAAACTGGGTATTCCAGACCCTGCGCAATAACATGATGCCGGATGAGGGGCAGATCCTCATCCGGTAATTCATGCGTTACTTCTGCTGAACACCTTCCACTGAGATGATCAAATCGACTTCCTGCGATGCAGGGCCGAGATCGGTGGTGATGTTGAAATCCTTCAGCTTAATCTTACCTTGCGCTTCAAAACCAGCGCGCGTACCGCCCCAGGGATCGCCACCCTGACCGATGAGCTTCGCGTCCAGCGTAACCGGTTTGGTAACGCCGTTCAGGGTCAAATTACCGGTGATATCCAGGTCATTCCCCTCTTTTTTCACGCTGGTGGAGCTGAAGGTCGCCTGCGGGAATTTTGCCACGTTAAGGAAATCTGCACTGCGCAGATGCTTGTCGCGTTCGGCGTGATTAGTGTCAACGCTGTTGGTGTTGATGGTTACGTTAACCTTATCGGCTGCGGGATTTTTCTCATCAAAGGTAAACGTACCGTCGAAATCTTTGAAAGTGCCGTACAGCCAGCTGTAACCCAGATGCTGAATACGGAAATTAACAAAGGCATGCTGTCCTTCCTTGTCAATTTTGTAATCTGCCGCCACGGCCGACCCGGTGGTTAATAACAGAGAAGCGAGTGTAAGTCCCAGCAGGTTTTTTTTCATTTTAAGCTCCATAGTCAGATGACGATTTTCCCAACATGCGATTGAGGGTATCGTCGTTATCAATAAAGTGATGTTTCAGGGCCATCAGTCCGTGTAGTAGGGATAAAATCACCACGGTCCACGCAAGCCACAGGTGCAAGCTACCGGCGAGGTCGGCCTGGGTACCCGCATTGGCCAGGGTGGCAGGAATGTCAAACCAGCCAAAGACGCTTATCGCTTTGCCATCTGCGGTGGAAATCAGATATCCACTGATGACAATCGAAAAGAGCAGCAAATAAAGTGCGAGGTGACCCAGTGCCGCGGCGATACGGGTTAAACGGGAGTAGCTTGCCAACGCAGCAGGCGGAGGGGAGAACAACCGCCAGACAACGCGGATAACCAGTCCCATCATGAGTAGGATGCCGATGCTTTTATGCAGTTCGGGAGCCTGGTGATACCAGCCGTCGTAATAGCTGAGCGTGACCATCCATAACCCCAACGCAAACATGCCATATACAGCAATCGCAATCAGCCAATGTAATGTGGCTGACACTACGCCATAGCGCTGTGGAGTATTATTGAATTGCATAAGCACACCGATTGATATTTCAGAAGTGAATGAAAATGGCGTGTAAAAGACATTAATGCAACTAATAAATAACAATAGTGATGATATTTATTTTTTGTTCAATAAAGTTGACTGATTGTTGAGGTAATCATCAAGGGATTAGTGCGAAAATATGTGGCGGGGCTTAGTCTATGGGATGTTATGGTTTTTGTTATTGTTCAGTTTATTGCAATGAAAATTAAGCTAATCTCAATTTTTGTCAATTATTGTCAGCGCGCAGGAATCAGAAAAACATAATATATATTACATCCATAATGGCCAGCAGTGACCATAAAATAATGTAGAGCATAAGATGTTCGCGAATATTATTAACCAGATAGTGAAAGATACGGCGCATTGACGTTATTCCTGTCATTAAAAATGGCCTCACCAACGAGGCCATTCATTTATTATCACTTAAAACGGCTTAGCCTGAAGGGGGTCAGGTCAAAGTCAGACGGTTTGTCCTGAGCGAAGTCTGCCGCAATCTCTCCCAGTACAGAGGCAAACTTAAAGCCATGTCCGCTCAGTCCGGTAATGATCAGCGTGTTGTCATGTTCCGGCAGAGTATCAATTATAAAGTCTTCATCTGGTGAATTATCGTAAGTGCAGGATGCGCCGTGCAGGCAACAGCCAACGCCAGGCAGAATTGTGCGCAGGAATGGGAAGGCTTCAGAACCGTCGCTGGCTACAGCGGCAAATGGCTTACGCTCTTCTGCAGAGTGGATTACCTGTCCGCCATTGTGCTTACCAATTTTCAGCTCGTCGTTTTCAGCCGGGAAACCGTAGTATTGATCGCCATTTGGCAGCTCGCCGGTGAAAGCCGGGAAGTTATTCTTAACGCTGTAGCGCCCATCGGCCTGATACCAGGCGAACACTTTGCGCACAGGTTGTATCGGTATTTCAGGGACTAAAGCCTGCACCCAGGTACCGGCGCTGATCACTGCTTTCTTCGCGTGGTAGTCACCGTCAACCGTTTCTACCGTGATGCCATCATCACCGTGATGAATTGCGCTGACCGGGCATTTAAACAGTTGCGCACAGCCTGCTTCTTCCGCCAGACGGATCCAGGTTTTAATTGCTAACTCACTGCGTAAAAAACCGGACTCCGCTTCAAACAGACCGATATAGTTGTCAGGTACGCGAATTTCCGGCCAGCGAGCCATGATGGCCGCTGCATCTAATTGTTCAACGTTAAGTTGCCACTGTTTTGCGCTTTGCGCTGCAGTTGCTAAGAAGGTTGACTCTGCCGGACCGAGGTTGATAACTCCGGAGCGAACAAAAATCGGTTCTTCATTATGGGTGGACAGTTCATCCCACAATGTTTGCGCACGTAGCACCAGCGGAACGTATTTTTCGCCTTCGCCATAAGCATGACGGATTAATCGAGTATCGCCGTGGTGGCTGCCCTGTTGATGTGGTGGCATATGCGCATCGATCATCAGAACCTTCAGACCGGCACGAGTGGCATAGTATCCAGCTGCGGCGCCTACCGAACCGCTGCCAATAATGATTAAGTCGTATTTCATCCGCTTCTCTCTGCAATCGCGATAGTAGAAGGGTAAATAACTGACCTGGAATATTCAACCTGGAAATAAGAAAGGCACCGCTAAGGTGCCTTTTGATGGTTGGATGTATCAGGTTTAATGTCGCTGATACTCATTTACCTGGTAATCGCCAGATTCAATTTTGGCGATTCCTGCTTCTAATATCGAAATAAATTGCCTGGCAACATCAGTGGTTAACCAGAGCGTTTGACCAACTTCAGTCCCATCCGGGTCAGGGCGGTTCGGGGTTTGGTAGTGCAAACGCAACATCAGCGCATCGTAGCTATCAACAGTGCTGATGTCCCACCCTACAAGCGGATGAGTCTGAATGACTTCATTATTCTTTTCCATCATGCCCCCTAATTCGTGTTACTAGACAACGGTTTTCGAGGTTCAATGCGTTTTTTTCTGAAGCAACTTCAGTATATCAATAAATAAGGGTATTCATTGAAAATTTAAAGAGGGAAGGGCATAAATTTTTTGTTTTCAGCGTTATCTGACTAAGAAACCGACATGTTATTCATTTTTTTTTAGTATGTTGCACAATTATTTTGTTGTTTTGGTTAAAAGATAATCGGTGGGTTAATATTAAATTAAATGTTCGTCAGAAGAAATGCGCGATTGATTACAAGATAGCGTGTATAAAAAAGCCGGGGCGACCCGGCAAACAAACATCACTGCATATCATTATTTATTCGTTGATGAACCAGTCATCCGCGCTTTCCCAGGTTTCCTGTAGGATCTCGCTGATGCGCTCTTTGTCCTCTTTGGTCGCGCCAATAACCGACAGATTGTTTGCGCCGGCATAACGGACGGTAACGTTACCTTCGTTATCCGGAAAATGGTGCTGAATACGGCGGGAGAGTTCACCTGCCAGTGCGTCAATTGCACCGGCAGGTAAAGGTGAAGTTTTGGCAATAGTGACTTCAATACGCATAGTAGCCCCCTGTGGAATATACTGTTTATTTATACAGTTATTCGAATCGGTTGGCTACACTTTTTTTAGCTTTTTACTGACCAGCGTACCGTTTCGCCACCCAGGAAAGGCACCAGCGTATCGTCTTCCAACGCTATGCTCTCAGGAACCAGGTGCTCCACGCGTTCCAGCTCAATAAAGGTCTCATTTACCGGCAAACCATAGAACTGTGGGCCGTTGAGTGAGCAGAAGGCTTCGAAATGGTCCAGCGCATTCATCTCTTCAAACACGGTGGCATAGCTGCCTAGTGCGGTCGGTGCATTAAAGCATCCAGCACAGCCACAGCTTGACTCTTTGCGATGACGTGCGTGCGGCGCTGAGTCGGTACCGAGGAAGGCGCGCGTAAACCCGCTGGCAACCAGTTCACGCAGCGCCTGTTGGTGGACGTTACGTTTGAGGATCGGCAGGCAGTACAGGTGAGGACGAATCCCGCCAACCAGCATGTGGTTGCGGTTAAACATCAGGTGCTGTGGCGTAATAGTCGCTGCCAGAAGCTCGTTACCGTCGCGCACGTATTCGGCAGCATCTTTGGTAGTGATATGCTCGAACACTACTTTCAGCGAGGTCAAACGCTGGCGCAGCGGTTCCATCACCGTTTCAATAAAGCGCGCTTCGCGATCGAAAATATCGATATCTGCATGCGTCACTTCGCCGTGCACCAGCAGCGGCATACCCAATTTTTCCATCCTCTCCAGCACCGGCATGATGGCGTCAATAGAGGTTACGCCATGCGTCGAGTTGGTGGTGGCATTGGCCGGATAGAGTTTTGCTGCGGTGAATACGCCTTCGTTAAATCCACGTTCCAGCTCGTTGGGATCCAGCGTATCCGTTAAGTAGCAGGTCATTAATGGTGTGAAGTCGTGTCCAGCAGGTACCGCGTCAAGAATGCGCTGGCGATAAGCGATAGCCGCGTCAACCGTGGTGACGGGCGGTGCCAGGTTCGGCATGACAATGGCGCGACCATAAATTTCACTGGTGTAGGGCACGACAGTTTTTAACATGTCGCCATCGCGAAAGTGAAGATGCCAGTCGTCTGGGCGGCGGATCTTTAAAACCTGGGATGGTGCAGTCATTAATATGCTCCGGCTGAGGATAGTCTTTTTTGCCGGAAACAAAGGATAAGCGGAAACGTTTTCGTTTGCACGAAAAAAAAGGGCGCATCGGCGCCCTCAGTTTTATTAGTCGGTGAACGGGATGATGATTTCCCCCGGTTTCACCTCAATTCCCTTCGCCAGTTTTTTCGCCAGTGCTTCACCCTGGCTACTGTCATCCTGCAGAATGTAGGCTGGCTGCTGGTTGAAATAGTTACGCAGCGACTGGTTTAAATAAGGCATCAGCGTTTGCAGTACCGACTGCATTTTTTCTGGTGTAACGGTCGCATCCACGACTTCCATCTCTTGCAGATAAATTGCGCCTTTCTCTTTGTTGAATACCGGTAAGGCTTTTAACTTCAGCTTCATGGTCGCTTTTTGGCTGCCAAACAGGGAATTCATGTCCAGGTTGGCATCTCCGGTCAGCGTCACTTTATTGGGTTCTTCACGGCCAATCTGACTGGCGAGATTATTTAGTACGATGTGTGCTTCAGCAACGCCGGGCAAGCCGATATCTTTAGAAAAGTTATTATGCTTTGCCAGGGCCTGATTAATTTCTTGCTCGCTAACCGTGTATTGCGTGAGTTGATTACAACCAACCAACAGGCCGCTGACAATCAGTGCAGCGGCAAAAAAAAACTTTTTCATGGGGTTCCTCAACATGATGCATGTGGCGTAATCGTGACACAAAGCATCATCGAGTACCAGCGCCCCGGACGCCAGCAGAAAAAACTGAAAAGCGCCCGGAAGCAGGTTCGGCTATCAGGCGTCTGGCTCCAGCATGCCTCTCGTTGGGCGTTTGAGACTGAATTGCCAGCCCAGCGCCAGGAAGGTGATGAGGCCGATAATACCGAGCATCATCCAGGGCAACTCAGGCTGTGCCAGGGCCTTGCCCATATCAAACAGCCAGCCGCCGCCGATATATCCAATTGCGCCGCCGATAGCGAGCCCCAGTCGACTGAAGCCCATATAGCTTCCTCGGGCACGTGCATTCGCCAGTGAGGCGCTAAGGGTTTCACGCGCTGGTTCGGCGATGATCGAGCCAATATAGAACGTACAGATCAGGGTGAACAACTGCTGCAAATTCCCCACCAGACCGATCGGCATCATGCTCAGAGACATCACCAGCAGACCGGCCATCAGACGATGTTCAAGGCGAAAACGTTTTTCACTCCAGCGGGCAATTGGGTAGAGCAGCGTCAATGAGAGGCACGCCTCGATGGCATACATCCATTTCACGGCGGCCGGTGAACCTGCGATGTCGTTCACCATGATTGGCAGCATCAGCATCACCTGTACCGCCAGCATGTAATAGCCCGCCAGCGTCAGCACATAGGTGACAAAGCGCTTGTCATGCATCACGTGGCTCATCCCTTCGCGCACTGGAATTTTCACCGTCGACAGCTTCCATGCCGGGAGCAGCCAGGCGTTAAACGCCGCGCACAGAACGAACAAAATTGCGCCGGTGGCACAGACCAGACGGAAATCGTATTGCAATAACCAGCTGCCAAGCAACGCGCCAACCACGGCCCCGGCGCTATCCTGCATCATCAGAATAGAGAAAAAGCGCCCGCGCTTTTCCGGGCGGATCAGTTTAACCACCAGCGCCGAGCGGGGTGGGTCGAATAGTGTACCGCCCAGTCCGGAGAGAAAGCAGGAAAACCACAGCAGCCACGGCTCATGGGCAATGCCCATGGTGGCGAACCCGGCAGCGCGCATCAGCATGCCGGTGACGATCATCGGTTTTGCACCGAAACGGTCCGCAATAGCACCGCCGAAAATACCCAACCCCTGCTGGATAAATTGACGTAATCCTAGTGCAATACCGACCATCACGGCGGCCCAGCCCATTTGGTCGACGAAACGAATTGAGATCAGCGGGAAAACGACGAAGAAACCCAGCACGACCAGCATATTATCGATGAGAAGGAAGTATTTACCCAGGTTCCTTGCCTGCGAGACTTGCGACATTTCCCCTCCAGGGAAAAACTCGTCACTCTGGATAGAGTTTAAAAGATAAGCACCTCCTATTCTGCGGTGTCGTCATCGCTTTTCCCACCCTTCGCGGGACAATATTTTTTTATCAAAAGTCCGTCTTGATAGAGAGTTTTCATCAAAATGTGTGAATAATTCAAAAAATGGCATTTTGCTCTTTTCACAGGGCGTATTCGCACAGGTATAGTAATGCGAATAGCGTATTGAAGACGTTACGGGAAGGAGTAGGTATAGAATGTTTGGCTATCGCAGTAACGTGCCAAAAGTGCGCTTAACCACCGACCGCCTGGTCGTGCGTTTAGTGCATGAGCGTGATGCCTGGCGTCTGGCAGATTATTACGCAGAAAATCGTCATTTCTTAAAACCCTGGGAACCTATTCGCGATGAAAGCCACTGCTATCCGTCCGGCTGGCAGGCGCGTCTGAGCATGATTTCTGAGTTTCATAAACAGGGCACCGCCTATTATTTTGCGCTGCTCGATCCGGACGAAAAAGAAATTATCGGCGTTGCGAACTTTTCAAACGTGGTGCGGGGATCCTTCCATGCCTGTTATCTCGGCTACTCCATTGCGCAGAAATGGCAGGGGCAGGGGCTAATGTATGAAGCCTTAACCTCGGCCATCCGTTATATGCAGCGCACGCAGCATATTCACCGCATTATGGCTAACTACATGCCACATAATAAGCGCAGCGGTGACCTGCTGGCGCGACTGGGTTTTGAAAAAGAAGGGTATGCCAAAGACTACCTGCTGATTGACGGGCAGTGGCGCGATCACGTGCTGACGGCGTTGACCACATCAGAATGGACCCCCGGCCGCTAAGTTTCAGATGCAGCCATGATTAATGGAGAAGACGATGAAATACGAATTAACCGCCACCGAAGCACGAGTGATTGGCTGTTTATTAGAAAAACAAGTGACCACGCCGGAACAGTACCCACTCTCCGTTAATGGAGTCGTAACAGCCTGCAATCAAAAAACGAATCGTGAACCGGTGATGAACCTGTCGGAATCGGACGTGCAGGAGCAGTTGGATAACCTGGTTAAGCGACATTTTCTGCGCACGGTGAGCGGTTTTGGCAATCGCGTCACGAAATATGAGCAGCGTTTCTGCAACTCTGAATTTGGCAATCTGAAGCTTAGTGCCGCAGAGGTGGCCATAATCACCACACTGCTGCTGCGGGGCGCTCAGACGCCTGGTGAACTGCGTAGCCGCGCATCCCGTATGTACGAATTCAGCGATATGGCCGAAGTGGAGTCGACGCTGGAAAATCTGGCGAACCGGGAAGATGGGCCTTATGTGATCCGCCTGTCGCGTGAGCCGGGCAAACGTGAAAGTCGCTATATGCACCTGTTTTGTGGTGAGGTTGATGAAGCCATTGCCGCGGCAGATGAACTCCCTGTAGCCTCCGGTGATCTGCAGGCGCGCGTGGAAGCGCTGGAAACGGAAGTCGCAGAACTTAAGCAGCGACTTGATTCCTTGCTGGCGCACCTGGGAGACTAACGTGAAAAAATTACGTATCGGCGTAGTCGGCCTGGGCGGTATTGCGCAAAAGGCCTGGCTACCCGTGCTAGGCACCTCCGCGGACTGGACGCTGCAAGGCGCCTTTTCACCTTCGCGCGATAAAGCGCAGCGTATCTGTGATACCTGGCGAATACCCTACGTGGATTCATTGAAGAATCTGGCGCAAACCTGCGACGCGGTTTTCGTCCATTCCAGTACCGCGACGCACTATGCGGTAGTCAGTGAATTGCTGAATGCCGGAGTTCACGTGTGTGTGGATAAACCGCTGGCGGAAAACCTGCATGAGGCTGAGCAACTGGTCGAGCTGGCCGCGCGGAAAAAACTCACGCTGATGGTCGGGTTTAACCGTCGATTTGCACCGCTGTACCAGGATCTCAAAACCCAGTTGGGCACCGCAGCGTCTGTACGTATGGATAAGCACCGTACGGATAGCGTTGGGCCGCACGATCTGCGCTTCACTCTGCTGGACGACTATCTGCACGTGGTCGATACCGCTTTGTGGCTGGCGGGAGGGCAGGCGCAGTTAAATAACGGCACGCTGCTGACCAATGAATCTGGTGCGATGCTCTACGCCGAGCATCATTTTTCTGTCGGTCAAATGCAGATAACGACCAGTATGCATCGCCGTGCCGGTAGCCAGCGCGAGAGCGTGCAGGCGGTGACGGACGGCGGCCTGATTGACGTCACTGATATGCGGGAATGGCGGGAGGAGCGTGGGCAAGGTGTTGTTCATAAGCCGATAGCGGGCTGGCAAACGACCTTAGAACAGCGTGGTTTTGCCGGATGTGCGCGTCATTTCATTGAGTGCGTGCAAAATCAGACGGTTCCCCAGACGGCAGGCGAGCAGGCGCTACTGGCCCAGCGTGTTGTTGAAAAGCTGTGGCGGGAGGCGATGGCTGAATAACCCCCTGTAACATCTGGCGGTAGTAATTCATTGTAATCCAGGTACTATATGCCCACTCAAAATAACACCTCTTTTCAACCATAGGCTGGTTTGTCGGCCTGATAAGGTGCCAGGGTGTCGCCATCAGGCACAGCAAAAGTGTCGGATGGCGGCGAGAATGCCTTATCCGACCTACGGGCAGGTTTGTCGGGGTTTTGCCTCAGAGTCTGGAATACAACATAGATGAATTTATTAAAGTCGCTGGCAGCCGTCAGCTCGATGACGATGTTTTCACGTGTGCTGGGTTTTGCGCGTGATGCGATTGTCGCCAGAATCTTTGGTGCAGGGATGGCGACAGATGCCTTTTTTGTGGCATTCAAACTTCCTAACCTGTTGCGCCGAATTTTTGCCGAAGGCGCATTTTCGCAGGCGTTTGTGCCGATTCTTGCTGAGTACAAAAGCAAGCAGGGGGAAGATGCTACCCGCGTGTTTGTTGCCTACGTTTCCGGACTGTTGACGCTGGCGCTGGCCGTGGTGACGGTAGCCGGGATGTTGGCTGCGCCATGGGTGATATTAGTCACCGCGCCGGGATTTGCCGACACAGCGGATAAATTTGCGCTGACCACTCAACTGCTGCGGATCACTTTTCCCTATATTCTACTGATTTCACTGGCCTCACTGGTTGGTGCGATCCTTAATACCTGGAACCGCTTTTCCATTCCTGCGTTTGCCCCGACCTTTCTGAATATCAGCATGATCGGCTTCGCGCTATTTGCGGCACCCTATTTTAACCCGCCGGTGCTGGCGCTGGCGTGGGCCGTTACGGTTGGCGGCGTGCTACAGCTGATTTATCAGCTTCCGCACTTGAAGAAAATTGGCATGCTGGTGCTGCCGCGCGTGAACTTCCGTGATGCGGGGGCGATGCGTGTCGTCAAGCAAATGGGCCCGGCGATCCTTGGGGTATCGGTCAGCCAGATTTCACTGATCATCAATACGATTTTCGCCTCGTTTCTGGCCTCTGGCTCAGTTTCATGGATGTATTATGCCGACCGTCTGATGGAGTTTCCGTCCGGTGTTCTGGGCGTGGCGCTGGGGACTATCCTGCTGCCATCGCTGTCCAAAAGCTTTTCCAGCGGTAATCATGATGAATATTGTCGCCTGATGGACTGGGGCCTGCGCTTGTGTTTCCTGTTGGCATTACCGAGTGCCGTAGCGTTGGGTATTCTGGCCAAACCGCTGACGGTGTCTCTGTTCCAGTACGGTAAATTTACCGCCTTTGATGCCGCGATGACCCAGCGTGCGCTGGTGGCGTACTCGGTAGGTTTGATTGGCTTGATCGTGGTGAAAGTGTTGGCTCCGGGCTTTTACTCGCGCCAGGATATTAAAACGCCAGTGAAGATTGCCATTGTGACGCTGATTATGACCCAGGTGATGAACCTGGCGTTTATCGGGCCGTTAAAGCATGCCGGGCTGTCGCTGTCGATTGGTCTGGCGGCATGTCTGAACGCTTCACTGCTGTACTGGCAACTGCGGAAACAGAAAATCTTTACCCCACAACCGGGCTGGAGCTGGTTCCTGGCGCGTCTGGTGATTTCCGTGCTGGTGATGTCTGCGGTGCTGGTTGGGATGCTCTACATCATGCCGGATTGGTCGCAGGGAACGATGTTGTGGCGTCTGCTGCGTCTGATGGCGGTCGTGGTGGCAGGTATTGCCGCTTACTTCGCAGCACTCGCCGTACTGGGCTTTAAAGTAAAAGAGTTTGTGCGTCGGACGGCGTAAAGGATCAATGCCGGATGGCGGCATAACGCCGTATCCGGCCTACAAAAGGCGTAGGCCTGATAAGCAAAACGTTATCAGGCTGACATCAAATAGAGAATTTTTTCCCGCCGCGGTGCGCAGCAGAGGTTTGACCGTTTGCGCCATACAACGCTGGTTCCTGGTGCGGTTTCAGCACTTGTATTGCTTGTTGATTACGCTCGATCTGCCCTTCCAGCAGCCAACCGTTGTGCTGGTTGAGGTCGCGTAAATGCTGTGTTTTCTTGGTGATAGTCTGCCAGCGTTCAGCAATCTCATCATTGGCGCTGCGCGTGGCGTCATGTTCCAGGCGGCGCTGCTGCTCAAGATAATCAAGGGTTGCCAGCAAGGAGCTTTTTTCTTCTGTAATACGTTGTAGCTGGCTGCCGTTGATATGCCCTGCGGAAAGCTGCTGCTGTTCAGCATCCATTACCGTTTTCAGGTCATTGAGGACGGTCGTCATCTGGTCAAGTATTTCTGACAAACGAGTCATACTTTATTTACTCTGTAGGTAGCTCTGCGCCTCGCGAATCAGCGAGTCGGCAATTTTTCCGGTATCCATTTTCAATTCACCGTTACGGATTGCGGTTTTCAGTGCTTCCACGCGTTCCATATTGATGTCATTGCTGCCGGGCTGCATCAGTTTGGCCTGGGCGTCGCTCAGCATGACGCTGGTGCTGGTGGTCGCGGTGGTTTTTTCCTTCCGCGCTTTTTGTACCGGCGCATCGCTGGTTTCACGCGGCTGAACGGTGCTTACTGGCTTCAATGGTGAGGTACGATCAATGCTCATTTTATTTTTCCTCATCGAGGGGTTACGCTATAGCGGCCCGCTGTAATCATTGGTTGTTTATCTATCGGCACACGCTAAAAAATCTTTAACCTATTATAGGTTAATAAGAATATTCCCATCAGAATCGACGACGCCGCTCACCACCTGGCCTGAAATCATCCGCACTCGCGCATTCTGTGCGACAGCGGCGTTGTTCAGCGCTTTACCTTCGGCATTGACCCGAAATCCATCTCCGTTGGCAATAACCAGTACGCGCTGACCGGCCTTGATCCGCCATGCCTGGCGTAACATCGAAAGCTGTATCGGTTGGCCCGGCACCAGATCGCGCAGGCTCACTGCATCCTGCACCTGACTCATATCCAGCACCGCGCGCGGCGGTAGTTGGTCCAGTCGACCACGTTTCAGCGTTACGCTGGCTGGGGTCAGGGTGCTACCTCGCGCTACGGATGCAGCGGCAACAACGTAGTTTCCTGTCGCCTGCACGTTCACTTGCAGATAACGTTTTTCGTTGGCACAGCGGGCCAGCACATTCACATTGCCCCACAGTTTTGCGCTACCGGACACGCTTAATGCCGGTTGTTCGCAGTTGGGCAATAAGTTTGGTGACGTTCGGATAGTGACTACCACCTCATCGCTAAATCCGGCCAGGCGCTGGGAAAACCATGCCGTTAGCTGCGAATTCAGGTCTTGCGCCAGCGTCATAGGGCTGAACAGCAGTGCTGCCACGACTATTCCACGTTTAAACGTTTGCATCAAAACCTCGCGCTTTTTCAGGTAGTGGCAGGATTTTACCTGTGTGACGCAGTCATCAACGCAACAAATAGCGACGCATTTTGCGTTTATTCCGGCGATAACGCGCGCGTAATGGGATTTAAGCTGTCGGCTGAATTTTGTCATTTGCGGAGGAGATATGCTCGATAAGCTCGACGCCGCCTTACGTTTTCAACAGGAAGCGCTGAATTTGCGCGCCCAACGCCAGGAAATATTGGCGGCCAACATTGCCAATGCCGACACGCCGGGGTATCAGGCGCGCGACCTGGATTTCGCCAGTGAATTAAAAAAAGTCATGGTGCGAGGACGGGAAGAAACCGGCGGCGTTTCGTTGACGCTGACCTCTGCACAACACATTCCGGCCCAGACCGTTTCTGCGCCGTCTACGGAGCTGCTCTACCGTATTCCTGACCAGCCATCTCTTGATGGCAACACGGTAGATATGGACCGGGAGCGCACGCAATTTGCAGACAACAGCCTCAAATATCAAATGGGGCTGACGGCGCTGGGTGGACAAATCAAAGGCATGATGAACGTGCTGCAAGGAGGGAACTAATTCGTGGCGCTGTTAAATATTTTTGATATCGCAGGTTCTGCGCTGACGGCTCAGTCTAAACGCCTGAACGTCGCGGCCAGCAACATGGCGAATGCGGATAGCGTCAGCGGACCCGACGGTCAGCCGTATCGCGCGAAGCAGGTTGTTTTTCAGGTAGATGCTGCGCCAGGTGCGGCAACCGGTGGCGTAAAAGTCGCTGACGTCATTGAAAGTCAGGCACCGGATAAGCTGGTTTATGAACCCGGTAATCCGCTGGCCGATGCGAACGGCTACGTAAAAATGCCGAATGTGGACGTTGTTGGCGAGATGGTCAACACCATGTCTGCCTCACGTAGCTACCAGGCAAACGTCGAAGTGCTCAACACCGTGAAAAGCTTGATGCTTAAAACGCTGACGCTAGGCCAGTAAAGGAGGCGCACATGTCTATTGCTGTAAAAATGAATGACCCGAGCACGACGGGGGTTAATGCCGCCACGGGGAATAGCTCACTGACGGGCAGCAACGCCGCTGACCTGCAAAGCAGCTTTCTTACGCTGCTGGTTGCACAACTGAAAAACCAGGACCCTACCAACCCGCTGCAAAACAACGAACTGACTACCCAGTTGGCGCAAATCAGTACCGTGAGCGGGATTGAGAAGCTGAACACCACGTTAGGGTCAATCTCTGGGCAGATCGACAACAGCCAGTCGCTGCAGGCCAGTACGCTGATTGGCCACGGTGTCATGATCCCGGGTACGACCATTCTGACCGGTAAAGGGACAGAAGAAGGTGCCAAAACTACGACAACACCATTTGGCGTTGAGCTGCAGCAACCGGCAGATAAGGTTACCGCAACCATTACCGATAAAGACGGCAAAGTGGTACGCACCATTGACATTGGTGGATTGAAAGCGGGCGTTCATACCTTTACCTGGGACGGCACCATGACCGATGGCACGGATGCACCAAGCGGTTCTTACAACGTGTCAATTGCTGCCAGTAATGGCGGAACGCAACTGGTGGCCCAGCCGCTTCAGTTTGCGCTGGTGCAGGGCGTTATTCGCAGTAACGGCGGTAATACGCTGGATCTGGGCACCTATGGAACCACCACCCTCGACGAAGTACGGCAGATAATTTAAGCCTTCACACTTATCAGGAGTAAGTCATGGCCTTTTCTCAAGCGGTCAGCGGTCTGAACGCTGCAGCGACCAACCTCGATGTCATTGGTAACAACATCGCCAACTCCGCCACCTACGGTTTTAAATCTGGCACGGCATCTTTTGCCGATATGTTTGCCGGTTCGAAAGTCGGTTTGGGCGTTAAAGTTGCGGGTATTACTCAGGACTTTACCGACGGTACTACCACCAACACCGGACGTGGTCTGGACGTTGCTATCAGCCAGAACGGTTTTTTCCGTATGGTAGACAGCAACGGTTCCGTTTTCTACAGCCGTAACGGTCAGTTCAAACTCGATGAAAACCGCAATATCGTTAACATGCAGGGGCTGCAGCTGACGGGCTATCCGGCTACCGGTACACCGCCAACAGTTCAGCAGGGTGCGAACCCGGCACCGATCACTATCCCGAATACGCTGATGGCGGCTAAATCAACCACCACTGCGTCAATGCAGGTCAACCTGAACTCCACTGACAAGGTCCCTACCAAGACCCCGTTTAACCCAAGCGATGCCGATTCCTACAACAAAAAAGGCAGTGTTACCGTTTTCGATAGCCAGGGTAACGCTCATGACATGAACATTTTTTATGTCAAAACAGGCCCTAACAAATGGGATGTCTACACCCAGGACGCCAGCGTTGCGGGTTCAGTTGCCAGTAAGAATGCGGTTATGAACTTTAGTGCTAACGGTACGCTGACTTCTGTGAATAATTATGTTGAAGAGCCAGTAGACCCCTTAGATCCAACCGGACCAAAACATATCGTGGAAGGACCAGCCAACCCTCAACCGCAAATTCAGATCTCCACCGGTACGATCAATGGCGCAGTTCCGGCGAACTTCTCTCTGAGCTTCCTGAACTCCATGCAGCAGAACACCGGTGCCAACAACATCGTTGCCACGAATCAGAACGGCTACAAGCCGGGCGATCTGGTGAGCTACCAGATTAATAATGACGGTACGGTGGTCGGTAACTACTCCAACGAACAGCAACAGGTTCTGGGGCAGATCGTGCTGGCAAACTTTGCCAACAACGAAGGTCTGGCGTCTCAGGGCGACAACGTCTGGGCGGCGACTCAGTCTTCCGGCGTGGCGCTGCTGGGTACCGCAGGCGAAGGTAACTTCGGCAAGCTGACCAACGGCGCGCTGGAAGCGTCAAACGTGGATTTGAGTAAAGAACTGGTGAATATGATTGTCGCCCAGCGTAACTATCAGTCGAACGCGCAGACCATCAAAACCCAGGATCAGATCCTCAACACGCTGGTCAACCTGCGCTAAGCGCCTGACGGGATGGCTTAATGGATCACGCAATTTATACCGCTATGGGCGCGGCCAGTCAGACGCTGAATCAACAGGCGGTGACGGCCAGCAACCTGGCAAACGCCTCCACGCCAGGGTTTCGTGCGCAGCTCAATGCACTGCGCGCGGTTCCTGTAGAAGGATTGTCTTTACCAACGCGTACGCTGGTGGTGGCCTCCACGCCGGGGGCCGATATGACGCCCGGTCAGATGGACTATACCTCCCGCCCGCTGGATGTGGCGCTGCAACAAGATGGCTGGTTGGCTGTGCAGACTGCGGACGGTAGTGAAGGATATACCCGTAACGGCGCTATTCAGGTAAGCCCAACGGGTGAACTGACTATTCAGGGACACCCGGTAATTGGCGAAGCCGGACCGATAGCCGTACCGGAAGGTTCAGAAGTCACCATTGCGGCGGACGGGACCATTTCTGCACTTAACCCAGGCGATCCGGCTAATACGGTCGCGCCAGTGGGGCGGTTGAAGCTGGTGAAGGCTACAGGGCTTGAAGTACAACGTGGCGATGACGGTATGTTCCGTCTGACCCAGGCCGCACAGGCAACCCGTGGTGCGACGTTACAGGCTGACCCCAGCATCCGTGTGATGTCTGGCGTGCTGGAAGGCAGTAACGTTAAACCGGTTGCTGCGATGAGCGACATGATCGCCAACGCCCGCCGCTTTGAAATGCAGATGAAAATTATCAGTAGCGTGGATGATAACGCGGGCCGCGCCAACCAACTGCTGTCGATGAGTTAATACAGGACATTTTATGATCAGTTCATTATGGATCGCCAAAACAGGCCTGGATGCGCAGCAAACCAACATGGATGTGATTGCCAACAACCTGGCAAACGTCAGCACCAACGGATTTAAGCGCCAACGTGCCGTATTTGAAGATCTGTTGTACCAGACGATTCGTCAGCCTGGCGCACAGTCTTCTGAGCAGACCACACTGCCGTCTGGTTTGCAGATTGGTACCGGCGTACGTCCGGTTGCGACCGAGCGTTTACACAGCCAGGGTAACCTGTCGCAGACCAACAACAGTAAAGATGTGGCGATTAAAGGCCAGGGCTTTTTCCAGGTCATGTTGCCCGATGGTACGTCCGCTTATACCCGCGACGGTTCTTTCCAGGTGGATCAGAACGGTCAGTTGGTGACGGCGGGTGGTTTCCAGGTTCAGCCTGCCATCACCATTCCGGCTAACTCGCTCAGTATCACCATTGGACGTGACGGCATTGTCAGCGTGACTCAACAGGGGCAGGCGGCGCCTGTTCAGGTCGGGCAGCTTAACCTGACAACCTTCATGAACGATACCGGTCTGGAAAGCATTGGTGAGAATCTGTACACCGAAACGCAGTCATCCGGTGCGCCGAATGAGAGCACGCCAGGGCTGAACGGCGCGGGTCTGCTGTATCAGGGCTATGTTGAAACCTCTAACGTCAACGTGGCGGAAGAGCTGGTAAACATGATCCAGGTTCAGCGCGCTTACGAAATCAACAGTAAAGCGGTATCGACCACCGATCAGATGCTGCAAAAACTGACGCAACTCTAAAGTGGAGCCCGGTGGGGTGAAAACCTCACCGGCACACTGATTTTGAAGATGACCGCAATGCGAAAATACGCGCTTCACCCATACCCAATTTTAGCCCTGCTGGTGGTTTCACTAACAGGATGTGCCTGGATCCCGGCCACGCCGCTCGTGCAGGGCGCAACGTCTGCCCAGCCAGTTCCAGGTCCAACGCCGGTGGCGAATGGCTCAATCTTCCAGTCGGCACAACCGATTAACTATGGTTATCAGCCACTCTTTGAAGATCGTCGTCCACGCAATATTGGCGATACGCTGACCATCGTATTGCAGGAAAACGTCAGCGCGAGCAAAAGCTCTTCGGCGAACGCCAGCCGCGACGGCAAGACAAACTTTGGCTTTGATACCGTACCGCGCTATCTGGAAGGATTGTTCGGTAACGAACGTGCCGACGTAGAAGCCTCCGGCGGCAACTCCTTTAACGGTAAAGGCGGCGCGAACGCCAGAAATACCTTCAGCGGTACGCTGACCGTAACGGTCGATCAGGTACTGGTGAATGGCAACTTACATGTCGTGGGTGAAAAACAGATCGCTATAAATCAGGGCACTGAATTCATCCGCTTCTCCGGGGTTGTTAACCCGCGCACCATCAGTGGCAGCAACTCCGTACCGTCAACCCAGGTTGCGGACGCGCGTATTGAGTACGTCGGTAACGGCTACATCAATGAAGCGCAGAATATGGGCTGGTTGCAGCGTTTCTTCCTTAACTTGTCGCCGATGTAAGCGAGGTACCCAGTGTTTAAATCTTTTGTTGGAATGGTACTGGTGCTGATAACCACCTTTGCGCATGCTGACCGTATTCGTGACCTGACCAGCGTTCAGGGCGTGCGGGAAAACTCGTTGATAGGTTATGGGCTGGTGGTGGGTCTGGATGGAACGGGTGACCAGACCACACAGACGCCGTTTACGACGCAAACGCTCAATAACATGCTTTCGCAGTTGGGGATAACCGTGCCAACTGGCACCAATATGCAGCTGAAAAACGTGGCGGCGGTGATGGTTACCGCGTCGTTTCCTGCATTCGGTCGTCAGGGACAAACCATCGACGTAGTGGTCTCCTCTATGGGGAACGCCAAAAGCCTGCGCGGCGGTACGCTGCTGATGACCCCGTTAAAAGGGGTCGATAGTCAGGTGTATGCCTTGGCACAGGGGAATATTTTGGTGGGCGGTGCGGGCGCGGCTGCAGGTGGCAGTAGCGTACAGGTTAACCAGCTCAATGGTGGACGCATTACCAACGGCGCGATTATCGAACGTGAATTACCCAGCCAGTTCGGCGGTGGTAACACCATTAATCTGCAGCTTAATAATGAAGATTTCACGATGGCGCAGCAGATTACCGACACCATCAACCGCGCGCGTGGCTTTGGTAGCGCAACAGCATTGGATGCCCGAACCATTCAGGTGCGCGTGCCAAGCGGCAACAGCTCGCAGGTGCGTTTCCTCGCTGATATCCAGAATATTGAGGTGAACGTCACGCCGCAGGATGCGAAAGTGATTATCAACTCGCGCACCGGATCTGTCGTCATGAACCGTGAAGTGACGCTGGATAGCTGCGCTGTGGCACAAGGCAACTTGTCGATTACGGTAAACCGCCAGGCGAACGTCAGCCAGCCGGACACACCGTTTGGCGGTGGACAAACCGTGGTGACGCCCCAAACCCAGATTGACCTGCGCCAGAGCGGTGGTTCACTGCAAAGCGTGCGTTCCAGCGCCAACCTGAACAATGTGGTGCGTGCGCTGAATGCGCTGGGGGCAACGCCGATGGATCTGATGTCCATTCTGCAATCGATGCAGAGCGCGGGTTGCTTACGCGCCAAACTGGAAATCATCTAATGATTGGTGACAGCAAACTGCTGACCAGCGCGGCCTGGGATGCGCAATCACTGAACGAACTGAAAGCGAAAGCGGGTCAGGATCCGGCGGCGAATATCCGTCCGGTCGCCCGTCAGGTTGAAGGGATGTTCGTGCAGATGATGCTGAAAAGCATGCGTGAAGCGCTGCCGAAAGATGGCGTGTTTAGCAGCGATTCAACGCGCTTGTATACCAGTATGTATGACCAACAAATTGCGCAGCAAATGACCGCAGGCAAAGGTCTGGGGCTGGCTGAAATGATGGTCAAGCAGATGACTGAAGGGCAAGCGCAACCTGCGGATGACGCGCCGCAGGTGCCGATGAAGTTTTCACTGGAAACGGTGACCAGCTATCAAAATCAGGCATTGACGCAACTGGTCCGCAAAGCCATCCCCCGGGCGACGGAAAGCAATGATGAGCCGCTGTCAGGTGACAGTAAAGACTTCCTCGCCCAGCTATCGCTGCCGGCTAAGCTGGCCAGCCAGCAAAGCGGCGTCCCGCATCATCTGATTCTGGCACAGGCGGCGCTGGAATCCGGATGGGGGCAGCGACAAATTCGCCGTGAGAACGGTGAACCGAGCTTTAACATTTTTGGCGTGAAGGCTTCAGGAAGCTGGAAAGGTCCAACCACTGAAATCACCACGACTGAATATGAGAACGGTGAGGCGAAAAAGGTGAAAGCCAGATTCCGCGTCTATAGCTCTTACCTTGAGGCGTTGTCGGATTATGTCGGTCTGATATCGCGTAACCCGCGCTATGCGGCAGTGACCGCTGCCGCGACAGCCGAGCAAGGGGCGCAGGCATTGCAAAATGCGGGTTACGCCACGGACCCTAACTATGCGCGAAAATTAACCAGCATGATCCAGCAGTTGAAATCGATGAGTGAAAAAGTGAGCAAAACCTACAGCACGAACATCGATAATCTCTTTTAAATAGCTCAAGTCTACCGACCTGCTGCCGATAATAACGAGTATTGAAGGATTACAAGGAACCTCCATGTCCAGCTTGATTAATAACGCGATGAGTGGACTCAGCGCAGCGCAGGCCGCGTTGAATACTGCCAGTAACAACATCTCCAGCTATAACGTTGCCGGATATACCCGACAGACGACAATTATGGCGCAAGCGAACAGCACGCTGGGTGCGGGGGGCTGGGTAGGCAATGGTGTCTATGTTTCTGGTGTACAACGTGAATATGACTCCTTTATCACTAACCAGTTGCGAGCAGCGCAGAACCAGAGCAGCGGTCTGACGACACGTTATGAGCAAATGTCAAAAATCGACAATCTGCTCTCCAGCAAAACCAGTTCTATTTCGACCTCCATGCAGGACTTTTTTACCAGCCTGCAAACGCTGGTCAGCAACGCCGAAGATCCGGCGGCACGCCAGGCGCTAATCGGTAAAGCTGATGGATTGGTAAATCAGTTTAAAACGACCGACCAGTATCTGCGCGATCAGGATAAGCAGGTCAATACCGCGATTAAAGCCAGCGTTGATCAGATCAACAACTATTCGAAACAAATTGCCAGCCTCAACGACCAGATTTCTCGTATGACAGGCGTCGGCGCAGGTGCGTCTCCTAACGACCTGCTTGACCAGCGCGATCAGCTGGTCAGTGAATTGAATCAGATTGTCGGTGTTGAAGTCAGCATTCAGGATGGAGGCACTTACAACCTGACCATGGCCAACGGCTATTCGCTGGTGCAGGGCAGCAATGCGCGTCAACTGGCGGCAGTGCCTTCCAGCGATGATCCTAATCGTACAACCGTGGCCTACGTTGATGGCGTTGCCGGAGCTGTTGAAATTCCGGAGAAACTGCTGAATACCGGTTCACTGGGCGGACTGCTCACCTTCCGTTCTCAGGAGCTGGATCAGACGCGTAATACCCTCGGCCAACTGGCGCTTGCATTTGCCAGTGCATTTAACGCCCAGCATAAAGAAGGTTTTGATGCCAACGGCGATCAGGGTAAGGATTTCTTTGCTATCGGCAGCCCGGAAGTCTTCAACAACGCGAAAAATACGGGTACAGGATCGTTAAGCGCTAAGATCACTGACAGCTCCGCTGTGCAGGCGACAGATTATAAAATCGTTTTTGATGGGACGGACTGGCAGGTTACTCGCCTGGCGGATAATACCAGCTTCAAAGCCACCGTGACCGGTGGAAAAATGTCCTTTGACGGGATGGAAATCACCGTTAATGCTGGCGCGAAAGCTAATGACAGTTTTACTGTAAAACCCGTGAGTAACGCTATCGTTGATATGAAAGTTATGGTGACCGACGAGTCGAAAATCGCCATGGCTCAAGTGTCTAAAAATGATACGGACCCCACCATCGATAAAGGCAAGAGCGACAACCGTAACGGTCAGAAACTGTTAGATCTGCAAACCAAAGCGACTGTCGGCAATAAGACCTTCAACGATGCATATGCCACGCTGGTAAGCGATGTCGGGAACAAAACCGCTACGCTGAAAACCAGTGCCACCACCCAGAACAACGTGGTGACACAGCTTTACCGGCAGCAACAATCTATTTCCGGCGTTAACCTCGACGAAGAGTACGGTAATTTACAGCGTTTTCAGCAGTATTACCTGGCTAACGCGCAAGTGCTGCAGACCGCGAATGCGTTGTTTGATGCACTGATTAATATCCGCTAAGGGAGAGGGACACAATGCGTATCAGCACCCAGATGATGTACCAGCAGAATATGCGTGGCATCACTAACTCTCAGGCTGAATGGATGAAGTTCGGCGAGCAGATGTCAACGGGCAAACGCGTGATCAACCCATCAGACGATCCGATTGCCGCCTCGCAGGCCGTGGTACTTTCTCAGGCTCAGGCGCAGAACAGCCAATATACGCTGGCACGCTCATTCGCGACGCAAAAGGTGTCGCTGGAAGAGAATGTTCTGAGCCAGGTGACGACGGCAATTCAGGCTGCACAGGAAAAAATCGTTTATGCCGGGAACGGAACGTTAAGTGATGATGACCGTGCATCGCTGGCCACCGACCTGCAGGGGATCCGCGATCAGCTGATGAACCTGGCAAACAGTACCGACGGTAATGGTCGCTATATTTTCGGTGGATATAAAACAGAATCCGCACCGTTTGCCCAGGCAGATGGCGCTTACAGCGGCGGTACAACAAACGTTACCCAACAGGTCGATGCCTCCCGAACCATGGTGATTGGTCATACTGGCGATAAAGTATTCGCCAACCTGACCAGCAACGCTGTACCGGAACCTGGTGGCGGCACTCAGGAAAAGAACCTGTTCAAAATGCTGGATACCGCTATTGATGCGCTCAAAACCCCTATTGAGGGTAATGACGTGGCAAAAGCTACCGCCGCTGCTGCCATTGATAAAACCAACCGTGGCCTGAAAAACTCGTTGAATAACGTCCTGTCCGTTCGTGCAGAATTAGGTACGCAGCTGAGTGAATTAAGCTCGCTGGATTCACTGGGTGCCGATCGTGCATTAGGCCAAACTCAGCAGATGAGTAATCTGGTGGATGTCGACTGGAACGCCGCGATCTCGTCTTATGTCATGCAGCAAGCTGCGCTACAGGCATCATACAAAGCGTTTACCGATATGCAGGGAATGTCGTTGTTCCAGCTCAATCGTTAACGCCTCGTTTTGAAACATATCTTGAAACTGGGTATGTTTGTCTGCCCGCTCCTTTAACACCCCGGAGCGGGCATTTTTTTAGGCAACCGACGTATTACTAAGCGACGGGTTCCCCGTCAGTCTTATGACCAACGCAATTGCACTGCTGAAGGTAGCCAACGCAACGACACCTTCCCAATTGGCCAGGGCGTAGACCTGACTTCCGAGAACCGAACCCAGCGCCATACCGATAAACACCATCGTAAACAGCAGAGCGTTCAATCGTCCTCGTGCCAGAGGTTCCAGGCTATAGACCAGATTCTGGTGGGCAACCAGGCTGGATTGCAATCCGAGATCAAAACCTACAGCCGAAAGGGCGATGAGCAGCCACTGCCCCTGAACGGGCAGGGCGGGTAACAAAAACATCAGTGCGAAAGATACCGTTACCAGCAAAGCACCCAATTGCGTTACTTTTGCCGCACCCACTTTATCGGCAAGATGGCCCGCCATCGGTGCGGCAAGCGCTCCGGCTGCTCCCGCGATACCAAAAGCACCCGCTATAGCGCTACCCATGTGGTAATGCTCAGATAACATCACCGCCAGCGTAGACCAGAAGGCGCTAAAAGCAATGGACAGAAAGCCTTGTGCCAGTGCTGCGCGGCGCAAGGTGGAATATCGTTGCCAAAGTTGCGCCATTGAGAGCATTAATGATGGATAGCTCAACGTGGAATGGACCGTAAAGCGAGGCAGTACTTTCCACATAATCGCGGTAATTACGGCAATGCTGACGGCAGCGAGTTGATACATCTCGCGCCAGCCAAACGCTTCGCCCACCAGCCCACTGACGGTACGTGAGAGTAAAATCCCCAGCAGAAGGCCCGTCATCACGGTGCCCACCGTTTTTCCCTGCTTGCCTTCGGGCGCCAGTATTGCCGCCGCAGGCACAATATCTTGTGCCATGGTTGCCGCCATCCCCATCAGCAGGCTCACCAGTAATAGCGAATGCAACTGACCGGTAAAGCTACAGGCCAGCAGCAGCACGGCAAGAGAGATGCTTTTCAGCAGGATTAATGTCCGGCGGTCATAACGATCGCCTAATGGCAATAAAAACAATATACCTAACGCATATCCCGCCTGGGTCAGCGTCGGGACCAACCCCATACCGGTGAGACTTAAGGCCAGATCCTGACCCATTAAAGGCAGAAGAGGCTGGGCGTAATAGATAGCGGCCACGCTGAATCCGGCGCCCATTGCCAGAACAAAAATGACCCAACGGGAAAGTGCGGTATGTGTGTTCACAAATGATTCCTCAATCACAGGATGTGCGGCTATTTTTATCCTTAAGCGAGTGGCGCGGTAGCGAGCGCAGTGGTAAAACAGTTATACGTCAGACGTATGATGAAACTGAAAATGATAAAAAATGAGCGTATAGATAGGGTGGAGCTGATGCGTACGTTTGTACGTATTGTCGAAGCAGGATCGCTTTCGGCAGCGGCAAAACAGATAGGGACGACGCAGGCGACCGTTAGCCGACGGCTGCAATCGCTGGAAACGCTGCTGGGTGTGAAACTGCTTATGCGTACCACGCATGCGATGAAATTGACCGACGATGGTGAAAGAGGCTATCAGCATGCTAAGAAGATTATTGATGTCTGGCTGGCGCTGGAAGATGGACTTAATGTCACAGAAGATGAACCGGTGGGGACGTTGCGAGTCCGCGCACCGCATGCGTTCGGGCAACAACAACTACTTGAGCCGCTTTTGCAGTTTCTTTCGCGCTATCCCCAGTTGGCAGTAGAGTGGATGCTCAACGATAAAACCGTTGATTTTCTGAGCGATAATATTGATTGCGCGATCAGGGTTGGTGCTGAGGTGGATCCGGCCACGGTTTCCGTCTTACTGGCTGAAGTTCCCCGTAGTATGGTGGTGAGTCCAGGACTGCTGGAGCAATATGGCGAGCTTTCTCATCCTGAGCAGTTATCAGCGCTGCCCTGGATTGCCGTGAACACGTTTTATCAGCATAGCGTTTCGTTGTTGCACCAATTGCGTAATGAGCCAGTCACGCTGAATATTTCACCCAGATTAAGCACAGACAGTATTTATGTCGCAAGAAATGCCGCGCTGGCGGGGTTGGGAGTGACTATTGTTTCAAGCTGGATGGTGGCGGAGGATATTGCCAATGGACGTCTGGTTGCGTTGCTACCTGAGTGGCATGCGGCGCCGTTGCCTGTACATTTGGTTTATCCGTGGGCGCGTTACTATCCGACCCGCTTACGCAAGTTTCTGGCCCTAATGAAGGATGTTATGCCGCAGCTGACGGGGATGAAAGGTGTAGATCAGATATAAAAAAGCCGACCCGAGGGCCGGCTTTGATATTGATTATGGCTTACTCAACAGGCTGTGGACGTGTTGCTGGCGCAGTCGCTTGATGCGTTGCGCTGTGTCCACCTGCGGCACCTTTGCCTTCAAAGGCGAATGCCGGACGCTGCCAGTCACTATGACGCGGCGCTTCTGGCACATATTCCGGTGCCGGAGCGCGGGTCATTGGCGCGGTTGCATGGCTGTGCAGGTGTTCAGCATCAGCGCTGGCTGCGACAACTTCAGCCTTAACGACTTCAGTTTCGACGACAGGCGCGGCAACAACGTCTTTCGGCGCTGCAACTTCTTCAACAACTGGCGCTGTTTCCACAACCTCAGTAATCTCTTCAACCACTTCTGGCTGGGGAATAACAACCTCTGCAGGCTCTTCGGCAACCGGTGCAGTCACAACGTCAACCACAGGTTCGGCTTCAGCGGCGATTTCTTCTGCTACGGGTGCATCAGATGCAGCGATAATTTGCGGTTGTTCCTCGACCGGGGTCGCAATCACTTCCGGATGCGTGGTTTCAACCTGTGTGGTTTCAACAACGGCGGCCTGAGGCTCAGCTACGACAACCTCTGGTTGCACGGTTTCAACCGGCGCAGGGGTATCCACAATGTGTTCAACGGCAGCGGCAGCAACCTGAGGCTCTGCGGCGACAGGTGCAGCTTGCTGCTGGACCATTTCCTGTTCGCGCTGTTCTTCAACCTGCTGATCCTGAGGACGTGCAACAGGGTAGCGGATCCAAACCTTACCGGACGCTAATTCAGGAGATGCACAGGCGACCGTTAACGGCATCGGCGACTGAACCGGATAACGCTCGTCACGGTAACGACGACGACGCTGTCCACTGACGCGCAGATGGCGAGGAGAGCGGCGAGAACGACGCGGCATACCGTTGGAGTCACGAGCTTCGCTGTTGTCTTCCTGCTCAGTCGCAACGACGGCTGGCAGATCAACTTTCGCCAGTTCGGTGCGCTGTGCCGGTACCGGCTGCTCTGTTGGTTGAGCAACAGCAGTTTCAGCGATTGCAGCAACAGCAGCCACTTCGGCTTCAACCGCCGGGCTGTCTGTGAAACGAACTTTCTGAGTCAACTGACGCTGTTTGCGGCGGGTTTGAGGCTGACGTACGCGCTCTTCCTGCTCGGTATCCTGCACAGGTTGTTCAGCCTGGTTCAGCTCTTTAACTTCCTGCTGAGCCTGACGCTTGTCATCGTTACGACGGCGGTTACGTTCGCGACGCGGCGCCTGCTGTTCATCACCGGATTTCGCTTTGTCTGCAACATCAGTGGTTTGCTGGCGGTTATCGCGAGCTTCCGCATTTTGCTGCTGGGACTGACGACGGTTACGGCGGTTATCTTCACGGTTTTCGCCGTTTTCTGAACGTTCGCTACGGTTGTCGCGGTCACCGCGATTATCACGGTTATCACGACGATCGTTACGGTCGCGACGATTGTTCTGACGCGGTTTACGACGATCCTGCTGGCGTTCGGTTTTCTCTTCAGCTTTCGGCGCAGGTTGTTCAACCGGTTTCACTTCTTCGCTACCACCGAAGATGGACTTCAGTGCGCCAAAGAAACGGCTAATCAAACCGGGCTGTGCGGCAACGGCTGCGGTTGCTGCTGCAGCTTTAGGCGCGGTGGCTTTCGCGGCAGGTTCCTGCAGAGCAGGGGCTGGCGGAACGTCTGGCATAGCGAAGGTGGCCAGCGCCGGTTGCTCAGGCTGTTTACGCTCGACGTACTCTTCTTCCGTCGGCAATGCCATTGCCTCTTCATGCAGTTTCGGCAGCAGGTAGCTCAGGGTCGGTGTTTCTTCCCCTTTGCGTACGCGCAGCACAGAATAGTGCGGGGTTTCCATCTGATCGTTTGGCACAATCACACAGCGCACGCCATTCTGACGCGTTTCGATAGCATTAACCGCGGTACGTTTTTCGTTAAGCAGGTAAGAGGCGATTGGCACAGGAACAATAGCATGAACTTCTTGCGTATTTTCTTTCAGTGCTTCTTCTTCGATCAGACGCAGAATAGACAGCGACAGTGATTCGTTATCACGTACGGTACCGGTGCCGGAACAGCGCGGGCACACGTGATGGCTGGATTCACCCAGAGACGGGCTCAGACGCTGACGAGACATCTCCAGCAGACCGAAGCGAGAAATATGGCTGATCTGAATACGCGCTCTGTCCTGGCGTACGGCCTCGCGCAGACGGTTTTCAACCGCGCGCTGGTGGCGAACCGGCGTCATATCAATGAAGTCGATTACAATCAGACCGCCGAGGTCGCGCAGACGTAGCTGACGGGCAATTTCATCGGCTGCTTCAAGGTTAGTGTTGAACGCAGTTTCTTCGATGTCGCCGCCGCGAGTTGCACGCGCGGAGTTGATATCGATAGCGGTCAGGGCCTCTGTGCTGTCAATAACGATTGAGCCGCCGGACGGCAGGCGCACTTCGCGCTGGAACGCGGATTCAATCTGAGACTCGATCTGATAGTGGCTGAACAGCGGGATTTCGCCGGTGTACAGTTTGATTTTGCTGCTGAAATCCGGACGACCCAATGCGGCGATGTGCTGACGCGCCATCTCCATCACTTTCGGGTTATCGATAAGGATTTCGCCGATGTCCTGACGTAAGTAGTCACGGAAAGCGCGAACGATAACGTTGCTTTCCTGGTGGATCAGGAACGGAGCAGGGCGGCTGTCAGCGGCTTTTTGAATCGCTTCCCAGTGCTTCAGGCGGAAGCTCAGGTCCCACTGCAGTGCTTCGGCGGATTTGCCGACCCCTGCGGTACGCACGATAAGGCCCATGCCATCAGGCAGTTCCAGGCTTGCCAGCGCTTCTTTTAATTCGGTACGGTCGTCGCCTTCAATGCGGCGGGAGATACCGCCCGCGCGCGGGTTGTTCGGCATCAGAACCAGATAACTACCCGCCAGGCTGATAAAGGTAGTCAGCGCAGCGCCTTTATTGCCGCGTTCTTCTTTATCGATCTGAACGATGACTTCCTGACCTTCGCGCAACACGTCTTTAATGTTGGGACGACCATGGGAGTTGTAGTTAGCGGGGAAGTATTCGCGGGCAATTTCTTTTAACGGGAGGAAACCGTGACGTTCAGCGCCGTAATCAACAAAAGCAGCTTCCAGACTCGGTTCAATACGGGTAATTTTGCCTTTATAGATGTTGGCTTTTTTCTGTTCGTGTCCAGGACTTTCGATATCCAGATCGTACAGACGTTGCCCATCTACAAGGGCGACACGCAACTCTTCCTGCTGAGTTGCGTTAATTAACATTCTTTTCATCGTAACTTACTCATTATTCTTACATTGACGACTAAGCTGCGGGCAGAGTAATGCCTTTCCGGGTGTGAACCGATGGCCTCGTGTCTATTCGCGTCGCCAACCTCACGGTTATCGTCAGCTCAAAGAGGCGCAGAGTGTCGGTTGCCTGTATTTCATACGGAAACACAGCGCAATTATCAGGGGAACAGTCTGGGTGTTACTCTCCAGAAAAGCTTCCATATTACCGGTAAGGACTGCAACCCGCAGCCCGCTAACTGCCTGAAAGATCAATACGTCTTACGCCATTGCTGCGTTGATGATCGGTCGGGCAAAATTGGGTCATTCCGGAAAAGTTCTTGTTTTAACAAGATTCAACACGGAAACAACCTCATTATTCCACTGCTAACCTTGTTATAGCAAGATGACTTTTGCCATTTATCACCCGGTTACTCACAGTTTTTTCACTTCCGCGTAGTGATTGCTTTAATAACCACCAAATCGGCTATGTCAAACTTAAGTAATAAGGTATAGCAGTTAATATAAGCATAGAAAAATGTGTGGCGCGAATCTTGATGGCTATTTAAAATCGGCCCCCATGAAAACAGAGACTCCAGCCGTAAAAACAGTTGCCATTACTGCCGACGAAGCAGGGCAACGCATCGATAACTTTTTGCGCACCCAGCTTAAGGGCGTGCCGAAAAGTATGATTTATCGCATTTTGCGTAAAGGCGAAGTGCGGGTGAATAAAAAACGCATTAAACCCGAGTACAAACTCGAAGACGGGGATATTGTGCGTATTCCACCTGTGCGGGTCGCTGAACGTGAAGAAGAGGCCATTTCACCGAACCTGCAAAAGGTCGCGGCGCTGACCGACGTCATTTTATATGAAGATGACCACATTCTGGTGCTTAACAAACCTTCAGGTACGGCCGTACATGGCGGAAGCGGGTTAAGCTTTGGCGTCATTGAAGGATTACGTGCGTTGCGACCTGAAGCGCGTTTCCTTGAACTGGTGCATCGCCTCGACCGGGATACCTCCGGCGTTTTGCTGGTGGCTAAAAAGCGCTCAGCCTTGCGTTCATTGCATGAACAACTGCGTGAAAAAGGCATGCAGAAAGACTATCTCGCGCTGGTTCGAGGCCAATGGCAGTCGCATGTCAAAACCGTGCAGGCGCCGCTGTTAAAGAACATTCTGCAAAGCGGCGAGCGTATCGTGCGGGTGAACCAGGAAGGCAAACCGTCAGAAACACGTTTTAAAGTGGAAGAGCGCTATGCGTTTGCCACGCTTGTGCGCTGTAGCCCGGTGACCGGACGTACGCACCAGATTCGTGTGCATACCCAGTATGCCGGTCATCCAATTGCTTTTGACGATCGCTACGGTGACCGTGAGTTCGATAAGCAACTGGCGGATACGGGGTTGAATCGACTTTTCCTGCACGCCGCAGCGTTGAAATTTACCCATCCGGGAACGGGTGAAGTGATGCGTATTGAAGCGCCGATGGATAAGCAATTGAAGCGCTGCCTCGAGGTTTTACGTAGTAAAGCCTGATGCGCGTTGCTTATCAGGCCTACAATCGTGTGATGCACCGTAGGCCTGATAAGACGCATCGCGTCGCCATCAGGCAGATCAATCAGGCATTCAACGGGTTCATCTCTTCCCGCCGCAGCATTTGACACAACGCGATAAGCGGCAAACCGATCAGGGTATTTGGGTCACGACCCTCCAGGCGTTCAAAGAGTGCAATACCTAACCCTTCACTTTTGAAGCTACCTGCACAATGGAGCGGGCGCTCTTTGCGCAGATAATCATCAATTTCCGCCTCGCTTAAATGACGGAAATGCACGTCAAAAGGTTCTACTTCGGTTTGTAAATGTCCGGTCGCAGAATTATACAGCGCCAGTCCGGTGTAAAACGTCACAATATTGCCACGGGCTTTGAGTAATTGTTGGCGCGCATTTTCTTCAGTTAATGGTTTGCCGGTTATTTCACCATCAAGAACACAAATTTGATCGGAGCCAATAATCAGATGCGATGGGTAACGGTGGGCGAGAGATTGCGCTTTTTTCTGCGCCAGTCGCAAGACTAAATGGCGTGGTGCTTCGCCGGGCAACGGCGTTTCATCAACCTCTGGCGCAGCGCATTCAAACGGGATTGCCAGTTTTTCGAGTAAAGCGCGACGCCAGGGGGAGGTAGAAGCAAGAATAAGTTGAGGCATATTTTTTCCCTCGCATATAGCGTATTGATGAGAGCCATTTTAAACTATGGACTTCGACCTACAAGCTGGCTGTAGTGGCTTGTCTTGAGTGATTTTAAGTCGATGACCCGCAATGTGTGCGAATTATTGGCAAAAGGCAACCACAGGCTGCCTTTTTCTTTGACTATATGACGTTACAAAGTTAATATGCGCGCCCTATGCAAAAGGTAAAATTACCCCTGACTCTTGATCCGGTTCGTACGGCTCAAAAACGCCTCGATTATGAAGGTATCTATACTTCTGATCTGGTTGAGCGCGTCGCCGATTCTGTAGTCAGTGTGGACAGTGATGTGGAATGCTCCATGTCGTTCGCTATCGATAACCAGCGTCTCGCCGTTATAACCGGTGATGCGAAGGTATCGGTTACGCTCGAATGTCAGCGTTGCGGGAAACCGTTCCCACTTCATGTTCACACAACATATTGTTTTAGTCCTGTCCGTTCTGACGAGCAGGCTGAAGCACTCCCGGAAGCGTATGAGCCGATTGAGGTTAACGAATTCGGTGAAATCGATCTGCTTGCAATGGTTGAAGATGAGATTATCCTCTCCTTGCCGGTAGTTCCGGTGCATGATTCTGAACACTGTGAAGTGTCCGAGGCGGACATGGTCTTTGGCGAATTGCCTGATGAAGCGCAAAAACCAAACCCATTTGCCGTATTAGCCAGCTTAAAGCGTAAGTAATTGAGGAGTAAGGTCCATGGCCGTACAACAGAATAAACCAACCCGTTCCAAACGTGGCATGCGTCGTTCTCATGACGCTCTGACCGCAGTCACCAGCCTGTCTGTAGACAAAACTTCTGGTGAACAACACCTGCGTCACCACATCACTGCCGACGGTTTCTACCGTGGCCGTAAGGTAATCGCTAAGTAATCACGCATGACTCAATGGCTTTCCCACTTCTGGTGAGAAAGACAAAGAGTGAACGCGTGATGAAGCTTAGTGAGGCTTTCCCCGGGTGACTGGGGAAACACCTAACCGGGCAGCGACGATACCTTGACACGTCTAACCCTGGCGTTAGATGTCATGGGGGGAGATTTTGGCCCTACCGTGACAGTGCCTGCAGCATTGCAGGCACTGAATTCTAATTCGCAACTCACACTTCTTTTAGTCGGGGATCCCGATACAATCACGCCATTACTTGCCAAAGCTGACTTCGAACAACGTTCGCGTCTGCAGATTATCCCTGCTCAGTCAGTTATTGCCAGTGATGCCCGGCCCTCGCAAGCTATTCGCGCCAGTCGTGGAAGCTCAATGCGTGTTGCCCTGGAGCTCGTGAAAGAAGGTCAGGCACAAGCTTGTGTCAGCGCCGGTAATACGGGCGCACTCATGGGACTTGCGAAGTTATTGCTCAAACCTCTTGAGGGGATTGAGCGTCCTGCGTTGGTGACGGTGTTACCCCATCAGCAAAAGGGCAAAACGGTGGTGCTGGATTTGGGCGCCAACGTAGATTGTGATAGCACGATGTTGGTGCAATTTGCCGTCATGGGTTCCGTGCTGGCAGAAGAGGTTGTTGGCATTGCCAATCCTCGCGTAGCGTTACTCAACATCGGCGAAGAAGAAACGAAAGGTCTCGACAGTATTCGAGATGCTTCAGCTGTGCTAAAAACAATCCCTTCCATTAATTATATCGGCTATCTTGAAGCCAATGAGTTACTGACTGGCAAAACCGATGTGTTGGTCTGTGACGGGTTTACAGGTAATGTCACATTAAAGACGATGGAAGGTGTTGTCAGAATGTTCCTTTCACTGCTGAAATCTCAGGGTGAGGGCAAAAAACGGTCGTGGTGGCTTCTGTTATTAAAACGTTGGTTACAAAAAAGCCTGACAAGGCGATTTAGTCACCTCAACCCCGACCAGTATAATGGCGCCTGTCTGTTAGGATTGCGCGGCACGGTGATTAAGAGTCATGGTGCGGCCAATCAGCGAGCATTTGAAGTCGCGATTGAACAGGCAGTGCAGGCGGTGCAGCGACAAGTTCCTCAGCGAATTGCCGCTCGCCTGGAATCTGTATACCCAGCTGGATTCGAACTGCTGGACGGTGGCGAAAGCGCAAAATCACGAGCACACAGATAACGGTGCGTTTGTGAATGTGGCCAACGTATCAGCGATTTGCTCGTAGCGGTATATAACCAAAAAGTGACTGAGCGTACATGTATACGAAGATTATTGGTACTGGCAGCTATCTGCCTGAACAAGTGCGTACTAACGCCGATTTGGAAAAAATGGTTGAGACGTCTGATGAGTGGATCGTCACTCGTACAGGTATCCGTGAACGCCATATTGCAGCGCCAAATGAAACAGTTGCGACGATGGGCTTTGCCGCCGCAAACCGTGCGATTGAAATGGCGGGCATCGACAAAGAACAAATTGGTCTGATTGTGGTTGCTACCACATCATCCACTCACGCATTTCCAAGCGCGGCGTGCCAGATCCAAAGTATGCTGGGGATCAAAGGCTGTCCGGCGTTTGACGTTGCAGCCGCTTGTGCTGGCTTCACTTACGCCCTGAGCGTTGCCGACCAGTACGTTAAATCTGGCGCAGTTAAGCATGCTCTGGTCGTTGGCTCCGATGTCCTGGCCCGTACCTGCGATCCAACCGATCGCGGAACGATCATCATTTTCGGTGATGGGGCTGGTGCGGTTGTACTGAGCGCATCAGAAGAGCCAGGCATTCTCTCCACGCATCTGCACGCTGACGGTCGCTACGGCGAACTGTTGACGCTGCCTAACGCCGATCGCGTGAACCCGGAAAACCCGATCCACCTGACGATGGCGGGTAACGAAGTATTTAAAGTCGCGGTGACCGAGCTTGCGCACATCGTTGATGAAACGCTGGAAGCCAATAATCTCGACCGTTCTGCGCTGGACTGGCTGGTGCCGCATCAGGCTAACCTGCGCATTATCAGCGCGACAGCTAAAAAGCTGGGTATGTCGATGGATAATGTTGTCGTGACGCTCGACAGACATGGTAATACCTCTGCTGCCTCCGTACCGTGCGCGCTGGACGAAGCCGTCCGCGACGGGCGTATTAAAGCTGGGCAGTTGATATTGCTTGAAGCCTTCGGGGGTGGATTCACCTGGGGCTCCGCGCTGGTTCGTTTCTAGTATAAGGATTTAAACATGACGCAATTTGCATTTGTGTTTCCGGGGCAGGGTTCCCAGACCGTTGGGATGTTGTCTGAAATGGCAGCAAACTACCCAATTGTTGAAGAAACATTTGCTGAAGCATCAGCTGCACTGGGCTATGATCTGTGGGCGTTGACTCAGCAAGGTCCGGCTGAAGAACTGAATAAAACCTGGCAGACGCAGCCCGCGCTGTTGACCGCATCCGTTGCGCTTTATCGCGTATGGCAGCAGCAGGGGGGTAAAACACCTGCGCTGATGGCGGGTCATAGCCTGGGCGAATATTCTGCTCTGGTATGTGCGGGTGTTATCGGTTTTGCCGATGCCGTACGTCTGGTTGAACTGCGTGGCAAATTCATGCAGGAAGCGGTTCCGGAAGGCACTGGCGGCATGTCTGCTATTATCGGTCTGGACGATGCTGCTATCGCTAAAGCGTGCGAAGAGTCTGCCGAAGGCCAGGTGGTTTCACCGGTAAACTTTAACTCACCGGGTCAGGTGGTTATTGCCGGGCATAAAGAAGCCGTAGAACGTGCTGGTGCTGCCTGTAAAGCCGCGGGCGCTAAGCGTGCGCTGCCGCTGCCAGTCAGCGTTCCTTCTCACTGCGCGCTGATGAAGCCTGCCGCTGAGAAACTGGCCGTTGAGCTGCAGAAAATCACCTTTAACGCACCGACTGTTCCGGTTGTGAACAACGTCGACGTGAAGTGTGAAACTACGGCAGACGCAATTCGCGATGCGCTGGTTCGTCAGCTGTATAGCCCGGTTCAGTGGACTAAAACCGTTGAATTTATGGCATCCCAGGGCGTAGAGCACCTGTATGAAGTCGGTCCGGGTAAAGTTCTGACCGGCCTGACGAAACGTATTGTTGACACCCTGACTGCTTCGGCACTGAATGAGCCGGCGGCATTGTCTGCGGCGCTAGAGCAATAAAAGAGGAAGACCATGAGTTTTGAAGGAAAAATCGCGCTGGTTACCGGTGCAAGCCGTGGCATTGGCCGCGCAATTGCTGAGACACTTGTTGCCCGTGGCGCGAAAGTTATCGGTACTGCTACCAGCGAAAGCGGCGCGCAGGCCATTAGCGATTACTTAGGTGCAAATGGTAAAGGTCTGATGTTGAATGTGACCGATCCGGCATCTATCGAATCTGTTCTGGAAAATATTCGCGCAGAATTTGGTGAAGTCGATATCCTGGTCAATAATGCCGGGATTACTCGTGATAACCTGTTAATGCGCATGAAAGATGACGAGTGGAACGATATCATCGAAACCAACCTGTCATCTGTTTTCCGTCTGTCAAAAGCGGTAATGCGAGCTATGATGAAAAAGCGTCATGGGCGTATTATCACTATCGGTTCTGTGGTTGGTACCATGGGAAATGCGGGTCAGGCTAACTACGCTGCGGCGAAAGCGGGTCTGATCGGCTTCAGTAAATCACTGGCGCGCGAAGTTGCGTCTCGTGGCATTACTGTAAACGTTGTTGCTCCGGGCTTTATTGAAACGGACATGACGCGTGCGCTGTCTGATGATCAGCGTGCGGGTATTCTGGCGCAGGTTCCTGCGGGTCGCCTCGGTGGCGCTCAGGAAATCGCCAGTGCGGTTGCATTTTTAGCTTCTGACGAAGCAAGTTACATCACAGGTGAGACTTTGCACGTCAACGGCGGGATGTACATGGTTTAACCACGATGAAAAATATTTGCGTTATTGTAGGTCTTGGCCTCAAAATAACGTAAAATCGTGGTAAGACCTGCCGGGATTTAGTTGCAAATTTTTCAACATTTTATACACTACGAAAACCATCGCGAAAGCGAGTTTTGATAGGAAATTTAAGAGTATGAGCACTATCGAAGAACGCGTTAAGAAAATTATCGGCGAACAGCTGGGCGTTAAGCAGGAAGAAGTAACCAACAATGCTTCCTTCGTTGAAGACCTGGGCGCAGATTCTCTTGACACCGTTGAGCTGGTAATGGCTCTGGAAGAAGAGTTTGATACTGAGATTCCGGACGAAGAAGCTGAGAAAATCACTACCGTTCAGGCTGCCATTGATTACATCAACGGCCACCAGGCGTAAGTGAACATCTCCAGGCGGTCATTCGACCGCCTGAGTTTTATCTTTTTATCCCACTTGAATTATTTTCCCTCCCTGGAGGACAACCGTGTCTAAGCGTCGTGTAGTTGTGACCGGACTGGGCATGTTGTCTCCTGTCGGCAATACCGTAGAGTCTACCTGGAAAGCTCTCCTTGCCGGTCAGAGTGGCATCAGCCTGATCGACCATTTCGATACTAGCGCCTATGCAACGAAATTTGCTGGCTTAGTAAAGGATTTTAACTGTGAAGACATTATCTCGCGCAAAGAGCAGCGCAAGATGGATGCCTTCATTCAATATGGAATTGTCGCTGGCGTTCAGGCCATGCAGGATTCTGGCCTCGAAATTACGGAAGAGAACGCTCATCGTATTGGCGCCGCTATCGGCTCTGGTATTGGCGGTCTCGGTCTTATCGAAGAAAACCATACCTCACTGGTAAACGGTGGACCGCGTAAGATCAGCCCGTTCTTCGTTCCGTCGACGATTGTTAACATGGTGGCTGGTCACCTGACCATCATGTACGGCCTGCAAGGGCCAAGCATCTCCATTGCGACAGCCTGTACTTCAGGCGTGCATAACATCGGTCATGCCGCACGTATCATTGCATACGGCGATGCAGACGCGATGGTTGCGGGTGGTGCTGAAAAAGCCAGTACGCCGTTGGGTGTGGGTGGCTTTGGCGCGGCACGTGCACTGTCTACGCGTAATGATAACCCGCAAGCGGCAAGCCGCCCATGGGACAAAGAGCGTGACGGCTTTGTGCTGGGCGACGGTGCTGGCATGGTGGTACTGGAAGAGTACGAGCATGCGAAAGCGCGCGGTGCAAAAATCTATGCTGAAGTCGTTGGCTTCGGTATGAGCAGCGATGCTTACCACATGACGTCGCCACCGGAAAACGGTGCAGGCGCTGCGCTGGCAATGGTCAACGCACTGCGCGATGCGGCTATCGAAGCGGGTCAGATCGGCTATGTCAACGCACATGGTACGTCTACGCCTGCAGGCGATAAAGCTGAAACCCAGGCAGTGAAATCTGTCTTTGGCGATGCGGCAAGCCGTGTGATGGTAAGCTCCACCAAATCCATGACCGGACACCTGTTGGGTGCGGCGGGCGCGGTAGAGTCTATTTTCTCTATCCTGGCGCTGCGCGATCAGGCTATTCCGCCAACCATCAACCTGGATAACCCGGATGAAGGTTGTGACCTGGACTTCGTACCTCACGAAGCGCGTCAGGTTAGTGGTCTGGAGTATGCGCTGTGTAACTCCTTTGGCTTCGGTGGTACCAACGGCTCTTTGATCTTTAAAAAGATTTAAGTCCGTCAGGTGATGCGCTAGCATCGATAGCAAATTGAAAAGGTCCGCTTGTCGGGCCTTTTTTTATTCGGTTTTCCGCCCTTGTCCTGCGTTACTCATCCTGCCAAACTAGCGGACCAGAAATAAGGAGCCACCATGTTCTTAATTAATGGCTGCGAGCAAGATATGCTGGCCGCAAGCGATCGAGCGACCCAATTTGGTGATGGCTGTTTTACCACTGCCTGTATTATCGACGGTGAAATCCCTCTCTTTGCAGCGCATCTTGAGCGTTTACAAGACGCTTGCCAAAAACTGCTGATCTCTTTTGAAGATTGGTCCGAGCTGCAAAATGAAATGAAAATGCTGGCGAAAGGGCACGTACGCGGTGTGTTGAAAGTGATTATCAGCCGTGGCAGTGGAGGCCGGGGTTACAGTGGCAAAAATTGTCATAGTGCCACACGCATCCTCTCCGTTTCAGCCTGGCCCGATCATTACGATCGTTGGCGGCAAGAAGGCATTACGCTGGCGCTAAGCCCTGTTCGGCTGGGACGTAATCCACTGCTTGCCGGGCTTAAACACCTGAATCGACTGGAGCAGGTGTTGATTCGCTCTCATCTTGAACAGACGGACGCCGATGAAGCGCTGGTTCTTGACAGCGAGGGATGGGTTACGGAATGCTGTGCGGCTAATTTGTTCTGGCGTAAAGGCGATGTGGTTTACACGCCCCGGCTGGACCAGGCCGGAGTGAACGGTATTATGCGACAATTCTGTATCCGGATGCTGGCACAATCGCCATTCAGTATTGTCGAAGTGTATGCCGGGTTGGAGGAGATAATGCAGGCTGATGAAATCGTCGTCTGTAACGCGTTAATGCCCATTATTCCCGTGCGTGCCTGTGGCGACACGTTGTTGTCTTCACGTTTGTTATTCGATTATTTAGCCCCACTTTGTGAGCACCCGAATTAGTCATGAAAAAACTGTTACTTGTTGTCCTGTTATTGCTGGTTGTGCTGGGCATTGCCGCTGGAGTGGGAATGTGGAAAGTTCGCCATCTGGCGGACAGCAAATTATTGATTAAAGAAGAAACGATTTTTACGCTGAAAGCGGGGACGGGCCGTCTGGCTCTCGGCGAACAGCTGTATGCAGACAAAGTTATCAATCGTCCGCGCGTGTTCCAGTGGCTGCTGCGTGTGGAGCCCGAGCTGTCGCATTTTAAGGCCGGAACATATCGCTTCACGCCTGACATGACGGTGCGGGACATGCTGCAACTGCTGGAAAGCGGCAAAGAGGCGCAGTTCCCGTTACGTCTGGTTGAAGGGATGCGCCTGAGCGATTACCTCAAACAGCTGCGTGATGCCCCGTATATCAAACATACGCTGAGCGACGATAGCTATGAGACCGTGGCCGAGGCGCTGAAGCTGGAAAACCCGCAATGGGTGGAGGGCTGGTTCTGGCCAGATACCTGGATGTATACCGCCAATACTACTGACGTAGCGTTGCTAAAACGCGCGCATCAGAAAATGGTTAAAGCGGTGGATACTGTCTGGGAGGGGCGCGCTGATGGCCTGCCTTATCAGGACAAAAATCAGCTGGTAACCATGGCTTCTATTATTGAAAAAGAAACTGCGGTTGCCAGCGAGCGCGACCAGGTGGCTTCGGTCTTTATTAACCGCTTACGTATCGGTATGCGTTTACAAACCGATCCGACCGTGATTTACGGGATGGGTACACGGTATAATGGCAAATTGTCGCGTGTGGATTTAGACACCCCGACCGCCTATAACACCTATACCATTACGGGACTGCCGCCAGGCCCGATTGCCATGCCGGGAGAGGCTTCATTGCAGGCCGCGGCGCATCCGGCAAAAACGCCGTATCTCTATTTTGTGGCTGACGGTAAAGGCGGCCACACGTTTAACACCAATCTTGCCAGCCATAACCGGTCCGTGCAGGATTACCTGAAAGTGCTTAAGGAAAAAAATGGGCAGTAACTATATCGTCATTGAAGGCCTGGAAGGCGCCGGAAAAACCACCGCGCGTAACGTGGTGGTGGAGACACTTGAGCAACTCGGTATTCGTGACATGGTTTTCACCCGTGAACCTGGTGGAACGCAGCTGGCTGAGAAACTAAGAAGTCTGGTGCTGGATATTAAATCGGTCGGTGACGAGGTCATTACCGATAAAGCCGAAGTTCTGATGTTTTACGCGGCGCGTGTACAGTTGGTCGAAACCGTTATTAAACCTGCACTGGCGAAAGGCGCGTGGGTAATTGGCGATCGTCACGATCTGTCGACCCAGGCGTATCAGGGCGGCGGACGCGGTATCGATCAAAACATGCTGGCAACCCTGCGCGATGCGGTGCTTGGTGATTTTCGCCCGGACCTGACGATCTATCTGGATGTGACGCCAGAAGTCGGGTTGAAGCGTGCCCGTGCCCGCGGCGAGCTGGATCGTATTGAGCAGGAATCTTTCGACTTCTTTAATCGTACTCGCGCGCGCTATCTTGAGCTGGCTGCCAAAGACACCAGCATTCGTACTATAGATGCTACGCAGCCGTTGGAGGCTGTGATGGCTGATATCCGTCATACCATCACCCAATGGGTGAAGGAGCAGGGCGCATGAAATGGTACCCATGGTTACGACCGGATTTTGAAAAACTGGTAGCCAGCTACCAGGCTGGTCGTGGTCACCATGCGTTACTGATTCAGGCGTTACCCGGAATGGGCGACGACGCGCTGATTTACGCCCTCAGCCGCTATTTAATGTGCCAGCAGCCGGAAGGGCATAAAAGCTGCGGACAGTGCCGCGGCTGTCAGCTAATGCAGGCGGGGACGCACCCTGACTACTATTCGCTGCTGCCGGAAAAAGGCAAAAGCACGCTCGGGGTTGATGCGGTACGCGAAGTCAGTGAAAAGCTGTACGAGCATTCGCGTCTCGGCGGTGCGAAGGTCGTGTGGATCCCGGATGCTGCCCAGTTAACCGATGCCGCCGCCAACGCCTTGCTGAAAACGCTGGAAGAACCCCCTGCACAAACCTGGTTTTTCCTCGCCAGCACAGAGCCAGCTCGCTTGCTGGCGACATTACGCAGTCGTTGCCGGTTACATCATCTTGCGCCACCTCCGGAGTCGTATGCGATCTCCTGGCTTGCTCGTGAGGTGACTGCATCGTCAGAAGCGCTGCTGAGCGCGTTACGCCTGAGTGCAGGTTCGCCAGGCGCGGCACTCACGTTGTTACAGGCTGAAAGCTGGGCGCACCGCACAGATTTTTGTGCGGCACTGGTGAACACATTAAACACAGGCGACTGGTATATACTGCTCGCGGCGTTAAACCACGATCAGGCTGCCGCTCGTTTACACTGGCTGGCAACGTTGTTGACCGATGCGTTGAAACGTCCGTATGGCGTTTCCTATTTAACGAATCCTGATGCGCTGGACCTGATATCTTCTATCGCAGAACGGTTATCCGTTGCCCAGATACAGGCGATACTCGGTGACGTTTGTCATTGTCGTCAGCAACTGCTGAACGTAACAGGCGTAAACCGTGAGCTGGTGTTAACCGATCTTATTCTTCGTATTGAGCATTACCTGCAACCAGGCACCGTACTGCCTGTTCCCCATCTTTGAGAGAGACATTATGTTTTTAGTCGACTCACACTGCCATCTTGATGGCCTGGATTATCAATCTCTGCATAAGGACGTGGATGACGTGCTGGCAAAAGCGGCCGCACGTGATGTGAAATTCTGTCTTGCCGTCGCGACAACTCTGCCTGGATATCGCAGTATGCGCGAACTGGTCGGTGAGCGTGACAATGTCGTTTTCTCTTGCGGCGTGCATCCGTTAAATCAGGATGAAACCTATGATGTTGAGGACCTGCGTCGTTTTGCCGCCGAAGAGGGGGTTGTGGCGATGGGAGAAACCGGGCTGGACTATTTTTACACGCCGGAAACAAAGGTGCGCCAGCAGGAATCTTTTATCCACCATATTCAGATCGGCCGTGAGTTACAGAAGCCGGTTATCGTGCATACCCGCGATGCGCGAGCCGATACGCTGTCTATTCTGCGCGAAGAAAAAGTGACGGATTGTGGCGGCGTACTACACTGTTTTACAGAGGACAGAGAAACGGCGGGCAAATTACTGGACCTTGGATTCTATATCTCGTTTTCCGGCATCGTCACGTTCCGAAATGCAGAGCAGCTCCGTGATGCCGCCCGCTATGTTCCTCTGGACCGGTTATTGGTCGAGACGGATTCTCCCTACCTTGCGCCTGTACCGCATCGTGGAAAAGAGAACCAGCCCGCCATGACTCGTGACGTTGCAGAGTACATGGCCGTAGTGAAAGGTGTTGCCGTTGAAGAACTGGCGCAGGCAACCACTGATAACTTTGCCCGCCTGTTTCACATCGACGCTTCTCGCCTGCAATCTGTTCGTTAACTGACTTTTTTTAAAGCTCGTAATTAATCACTAATGCGAGTAAAGTTCACCGCCACAAAATGGGCGGTGAATAATCAGTTTGACACATTCAGAAACGCATTTTATCGGAATGTGCGGATTTTGCGGCCATTCACGACTGAACTGTGATAGCCGTCAAACAAAAACAAACTGAATTATTTTACTCTGTGTAATAAATAAAGGGTACTTAGATGCCCTGTACACGGCGAGGTTCTCCCCCCTCGCCAATGCGTGAGAACGTAGAATACACAAAGTCAATCAAGCTGCATCAAGGCGGCAAGTGAGTGAATTGCAGGAGCTTACTAGAGTAAGTGACTGGGATGAGCGAGCGCAGCCCGCCCTGAGGCGGTTTGAAGGATGAAGTGTATAAGCACAAATACTCAGGAGCACTCCTAATTATGTTTAAGAATGCATTTGCTAACCTGCAAAAGGTCGGTAAATCGCTGATGCTGCCGGTATCCGTACTCCCGATTGCAGGTATCCTGCTGGGCGTCGGTTCCGCTAACTTCAGCTGGCTGCCAGCCGTTGTATCGCACGTAATGGCAGAAGCAGGCGGTTCTGTTTTTGCGAACATGCCGCTGATTTTTGCTATCGGTGTTGCGTTAGGCTTCACTAATAATGACGGTGTATCTGCACTGGCATCCGTTGTTGCTTACGGCATCATGGTTAAGACCATGGCTGTTGTTGCGCCGCTGGTTCTGCATTTACCTGCTGAAGAGATCGCCGCTAAACACCTTGCTGATACGGGTGTTCTCGGGGGGATTATCTCCGGTGCGATTGCAGCGTATATGTTCAACCGTTTCTACCGTATCAAATTGCCTGAGTATCTTGGCTTCTTTGCGGGTAAGCGCTTCGTTCCTATCATTTCTGGTCTGGCTGCCATCTTCACAGGTGTGGTTCTGTCCTTCATTTGGCCGCCGATTGGTACTGCTATTCAGACGTTCTCTCAGTGGGCTGCATACCAGAACCCGGTCGTGGCGTTCGGTATCTATGGCTTCATTGAGCGCTGCCTGGTACCGTTTGGTCTGCACCATATCTGGAACGTTCCATTCCAGATGCAGATCGGTGAATACACCAACGCTGCGGGTCAGGTGTTCCACGGTGATATTCCTCGCTATATGGCGGGTGACCCGACTGCGGGCAAACTGTCCGGTGGCTTCCTGTTCAAAATGTACGGTCTGCCGGCTGCTGCTATCGCTATCTGGCACTCTGCTAAACCAGAAAACCGCGCGAAAGTGGGCGGTATCATGATCTCCGCGGCGCTGACCTCGTTCCTGACCGGTATTACCGAGCCGATCGAGTTCTCCTTCATGTTCGTGGCGCCGATCCTGTACATCATCCACGCGATTCTGGCTGGTCTGGCATTCCCGATCTGTATCCTGCTGGGTATGCGCGACGGTACGTCGTTCTCCCACGGTCTGATCGACTTTATCGTTCTGTCCGGTAACAGCAGCAAACTGTGGCTGTTCCCGATTGTCGGTATCGGTTATGCGATTGTTTACTACACCATCTTCCGTGTGCTGATCAAAGCGCTGGACCTGAAAACGCCAGGTCGTGAAGATGCTACCGAAGACAGCAAAGCAGGTGCGACCGGTGAAATGGCTCCGGCTCTGGTTGCTGCATTCGGCGGTAAAGAAAACATCACTAACCTCGATGCGTGCATCACTCGTCTGCGTGTCAGCGTGGCTGACGTTGCTAAAGTGGATCAGGCTGGCCTGAAGAAACTGGGTGCGGCAGGCGTTGTGGTAGCTGGTTCCGGTGTTCAGGCTATCTTCGGGACTAAGTCCGATAACCTGAAAACTGAAATGGATGAGTACATCCGTAACAGCTAAGCAGTAAGAAGTTGGGGAGAACTAAGGCAGCCTGCGGGCTGCCTTTTTTATTGCATTAATTAGCCTGAATGCGAATCGGTGCGGTGGCGGCGAACAGCCAGGGACGAGCCTCTGCGTTCACGCGCGGGGATAGCGTCTCTCTGACCTGCTGGTGGTAATCATCAATCCACTGTTTCTCAGCATCACTCAGCAGATGCAGTTCGACCAGATTCAAATCAATCGGTACCAGCGTCAGCGTTGAGAAACGACAGAAACCAGGACGACTGTTGATAATCTCCACCTGATTCTCAATACGGATCCCATATTGTCCGGCCAGATAATAACCCGGCTCGATGGTGATGATGTTGCCTGCGACCAGTGGCCACGGGTTTACTTTTTTGGCAATGCGATGTGGCTGCTCATGAATAAGCAACTGGTGACCCACGCCGTGTCCCGTGCCATGATCAAAATCCAGACCCAGCTCCCACAACGCCCGGCGACTAAAAGCATCCAGTTGATGGCCCTGAGTCCCGCTGGGAAACTGCAGCGAAATTAGCGACAAAAAGCCTTTCAACACGGCGGTGTAATGCAGGCGACGTTGCGGGTCCTGTGGGCCAAATGCGAGGGTACGCGTCGTATCCGTCGTACCATTGTGGTACTGGCCACCGGAATCATTCAGATACATGGCCTGCGAGGTAATTGGCGTATTGGTTTTTTCACTGGAGTGGTAATGGCACATTGCGGCATTGCTGGCAGAGGCCGAAATCGTGCTGAAACTTTGCTCGATAAATCCCGGCTGCTGCTGGCGAAATTCCAGTTGCTTGGCCTGCGCTTCCAGCTCGGTGACCGGATTGCCTGCCGCTTCGCGCAAAGGAACTTCATGGGCCAGCCAGGCAAGGAAGTTTACCCAGGCTGCGCCATCTTGTTCATGGCATTCCCGATAGCCTGCCAGTTCAACGTCATTTTTGTGGGATTTCATCAGAGTGATGGGATCGGGCGCCCAAAGAACGTTGCCACCGTGTTCTTCAATGGCAAAACGCAATGCGACCGGGGCGTAGTCTTTATCGACCAGGAAACGCTTCCCATTAGCTAATTGCTGGCAGCGAGTCAGAAAATTCTCTTGCGGGGCCAGAGTAAGCGTATCCAGCAGTGATGCGGGGAGCTGTTGCGTTTTATTGCTATCCACAAACCATTCCAGCTCACCGCTGCGATGGAGCAGGGCAAACGAAAACGGCACTGGTACCATGGACAGATCCGAACCACGCACATTCAATAACCAGGCAATGTTATCCGGCAGAGTAATTGCCAGCACGTCAGCCTGGTGTTGAGCGAGTTGTTCCACGACGCGGGCACGCTTTTGCGTGCTGCTTTCCCCGCTGATTTCAATGGGCATTTCACGAATGATGCCGCAGGGTGCTGCCGGGCGGTCTAGCCATACCTGGTCAAAAGGATCTTGCTCAAGAGGCACCAGCTCGCAGTGGGTTGCCGACAGTGCTTCAAACTGACTATTGACCATCAGCATTGGTTCAAAGCCGATACGTTTACCTGCTGCAACATGAGACTGCAAATAGTCGGCCAGCGGCTCATCGTGTAAATGATGAATTTCAAAATCATCCAGCGAGACTTCATTGCGTACCTGGACCTGATAGCGTCCATCGACAAACATTAACGCGCGATCCCGAAGGACCAACGCGAGGCCAGCAGAGCCGCTAAAACCGGTCAGCCAGGCTAGTTTATTGTCATGCGGCGTACAATCTTCACTTTGATGAGCATCGGCGCGCGGAACAATCATGCCATCCAGCCCCTGCGCTATCAGCAGGTTGCGCAGGGCGGAAAGAGGAGTTGAGTTGTGCATAGTTACCTTCAGGTCTTAACGGAACGGCGGTTCGTTGAATGTACGTAATTTACGGGAGTGCAGTCGGTCGCCTTCAGCACGCAAACGATCGATAGCCCGGATACCTATTTGCAGATGCTCAGAAATGGCACCTTCATAAAAACGGTTGGCCTGACCAGGCAGTTTGATCTCACCGTGCAGCGGCTTGTCGGAAACGCACAGCAGCGTGCCGTACGGAACGCGGAAACGATATCCTTGGGCGGCGATGGTGGCACTTTCCATATCGATAGCCACCGCGCGGCTGAGGTTAAAGCGTAGCGCAGAAGCGGAATAGCGTAGCTCCCAGTTGCGATCGTCAGTGGTGACGACGGTACCGGTACGCAGGCGTTGTTTAACCTCTTCGCCGGGCATACCGCTGACTTCTTTGGTAGCGTCATACAGTGCGCGCTGCACTTCCGCGATGCTCGGAATTGGAATATCTGGCGGTAGAACTGCATCCAGCACGTGGTCGTCACGCAGATAAGCGTGGGCCAGAACATAGTCGCCAATCGCCTGGCTTTCACGCAGTCCGCCACAGTGACCAATCATCAGCCAGACGTCAGGACGCAGTACGGCCAGATGATCGCAAATGGTTTTGGCGTTAGACGGGCCAACGCCGATATTGACCAGCGTGATCCCCTGACCGTCGGCGGTGATTAAATGCCAGGCGGGCATCTGGTGTTTCTTCCAGGCGAGATCGGAGATCGCTTCTTCAGGCGCTTCAGTTTCAGCGGTGATCCAGATCCCGCCCGCACAAGAAAGCGCGATATACGGGCTGTCCGGGTCGAGGATCTGGCTGCAACCCCAACGCACAAACTCATCGACGTAGCGGGTGTAGTTGGTGAACAGCACAAACGGCTGAAAATGTTCAACCGGTGTTCCCGTGTAGTGGCGCAGTCGCGCCAGCGAAAAATCTACTCGTCGGGCGTCGAAGTGCGACAACGGGGAGAATTCCGCCGGATGATAGGTACCGTCGGCTGTTTCATCGCCAATCTGTGACAGCTCGGTTGTGGGGAAGTGGCGCGTTAGGCCGGCACTCATCGAGCGGTCGAGCGTCAGTTCAGAACCGTCAATGACATACGGATAGGGGATTTCATGCTGCGACGGCTCAACGGAGATATGCGCATCATAATCCTGATACAGCAGCGTGAGTTGTTCTTCAAGATACGGACGAAAAAGCGACGGACGGGTAATCGTAGTGGTGTAGCAGCCCGCATGGGTAAAACGACCATAGGCGCGGGTTTTAGGGGGATTGGTGGCGCTGCCATCCCAGGTGACACACAGTGATGGGTAAACAAAAAGACCGTTATGGCGGGCGATTACGTCAGGGAGCGTCCCTGTTTCAATATACTTACCAATGGCGCTACGCAGTGCTTTTACCGACTGCTCGTACAGCGCGTCCAGTTTATCCAGTGCCTGAGCTGGGGTCAGGCTGGAGCCCTTATTGTTCATGTCTGTCTCCTTGTTCCACAGATGTACTGCTCTCCCGATAGTATGTCACAGGAATGTGAAACAAAAGTCAGACGTTGAGGAAGATTGTGCGAAGACCGGACGGCCTCCGCACCCGGGCTTAACCGTGCTGCTTATCCCGCATCAGCAATGCTGTAGTGGCGGAAATAAGACAACCCGCCATCAGATAAATGGCCACACTGTGCCAGTCTCCGCCGGAGAATGTTACCAGCGCAGCAGCAATGAAGGGGGTAAAACCGCCGCCAACCACGCTTGCTACCTGATAACCAACGCCTGCGCCGCTGTAGCGATAGCTTGCGCCAAACAAACCGGTAAACATAGGTTGCTGCACGCAGACCACCATATCGTGTGCAATGTTGGCCAACATAATCGCGAAGAAAACGATCCAGAAAATGGATTGCGCTTCTAACGCCATAAAGAACGGGAATGCGCTGAGCGTCCCGACCAGTGCGCCGGTAATGTAAACGCGCCGGCGACCAAAACGGTCGGCGAGCCAGGCAAAGCAGGGGATGGTCAGACAGCTCAGCCCTCCCACCAACAAGCCGATATTCAGAAACAGTTCACGGGGTAAGCCCAGATTCTGCGTGGAGTAATTTAGAGCAAACGCAGTGACGATATACATCGTCAGCAGTTCACACAGGCGCAGAGCGATAATTTTCAAAAAGGCACCTGGATGACGGATTAACGCCTCGACTACCGGTAGTCTCTTTTTCTCTGGTTGCGGTGCCTGCTGCTGCTGTTCGAATTCGGCTGATTCATCCATTCGGTTACGCATCCATAACGCGCCCAATACCAGCACGATGCTGAACAGGAATGGAATACGCCAGCCCCAACTCAGGAACTGCTCATCGGTGGTTTGCGAGCTAATCAGCGAGACCAGACCGGTAGAAAGCAGTAGCCCGACGCCATAACCGACCTGAACACCGCTGCTGTAGAAGGCTTTTTTATTTTTCGGCGCGCTTTCGACCGAGAGCAACGCCGCGCCGCCCCATTCACCGCCAACGGCGAATCCCTGAATAGCACGCAGCGTCACCAGCAGAACGGGAGCCCACCAGCCAATGGTGTCAAAGGAAGGAATAATCCCTATCAGTGCAGTGGCGATCCCCATCATCCAGACGGTGAGCATCAGCATACGTTTACGCCCCAGGCGATCGCCGAAGTGGCCGAAGATCACCCCGCCTAGCGGGCGGAACAAGAATCCGACGCCAAAGGTGGCAAATGCGGCAAGTGTCCCCATCGCCGGGCTGACTTGCGGGAAGAACTCGCGGTTAAAGACCAGTGCGGCAGTGATGCCGTAAAGCAGAAAATCATACCAGTCGACCACGGCACCCGCGAAGCTACCAAGCGCAGCGCGTCGGGCGCGGTTAAGTGAAGAGGCGTCCTGTTGGGGACCCGTGGAGGTGAGGGAGGAATCCATAGTTATCCTGTCTGTACTGTTTTTTAGTTATTAGTATTTGAGTTGGGTTACACACATTGCAGTCGCAATATTAACGACCGTTATGAGATTACCGCGACAGACGGGAAGTGAAAACGATTATCTCCCTCATCTGATGGCAACATGAAAAATAAGATGAATGAGAAAACAGAAAAGCAAAAAAACCGCTCGAAAGCAGGGTGTTCAAAAATTGTTGCCTTTTGTTCAAAGTGTGCGCAGTAGATGCGGTAGCCCAGCGTATTAAGCAACATCGCGTCGGCAGGTGTGGCTTCACGGATTTGTAATGTCATGAATGATTCCTGTCCTGGTAATAAATTAACGATTACTGAACTATATCAAAACTGTCAGTGATACAGTGGCATGCGAACATTTCAGAGGCTTATCAGTATGAAGGTTGTTTTTATCCCTGCGTTGATCGTAGTTCTGATTGATAAAGAACAGGACATAGGACGGGAATTGACCCGCTATGAGGTTGAGTCCATTCGTGATGGTGCTACAGCCATCCGCCTGCCAGCCGAAGCAGCCGAGGATATAATCAGAGAGCGTGGCTACCGCGATATTGATCCTGAGAATGTCTGGCGCGAGTGGCAGGCGTATAAAGCTGACTGAATGTTGATGGGAACACACTGCTTTAGTGACACATGAAAATTGTGCACTTACACGGATGGGTTTACTACGCACCTGTCGTGGAGCTGAGGGGCAACTTTGAGCGAGGAACGGAAGTTCGTTTTCAGGTAACATAATCCCTATGCAAGAGGATTTCTAAAAGAGAATGGGGCGTCTTCACATGAACGATGTATAATAAATAGCGCGTCCGACCTGCAGTCTAATACCCTCCTTCTACGGAGTTTGTGCTTTATGAACCTCAATCTTAACTCAGGAGTAAGATAGTGGACACTTTGTCTTATTAGATAGTTTTCTCATGAATGATGAAGTTAATCCGTATTACTTTGAACCAGCCAAGATTGTGAACCTGATTAAAAGATTGTAGCTTCGTTCAAACCCCGCCCTTGCGGGGTATTTGCATCATGCGTCAATAACAGCTATTTGATCTGCGTCCCGTTGATCCGCGCAATATCCTATTAGATAATGCCGCTTTTGCACGGAGCGGATACGCTTGTGACAGAGGGACTGCTCTGAGTGATCAACAGGTATTGCTAACTGCATTCAGTGTGGAACAACGAGAAGCAGGTCAGACCATTATCGACTACTAAGATCCAAGGAGAGCTTGTGCAATTCAGTGACATAATAAAAATGGTGCAAGACATTTGGTCATTTTCCTGGCCCCCTCTGGGAATTTGTGGCCTTGCATATTTTATGGCTCGTTTCTTTCACCCTGCCGGTACCACCAGTTCGTTACAGAAAATTTTATCAGGAATGAAAAAATACGGAGATAAGCTTGAAAGTACTCGCACGATCCTTGAACCATATGGCCTAACGAAGTTAGTGCCTGCTATTTCAATTATTATGCTCGTTAGTTGCATGTTTCTTCTAAACGGGCCGATTACTAGCCTTGTCAGCAACATTCCTCCATATGTTTCTTATAACCCCGCCTTACTTGCCACTAAGACAATGTCAGAAGCTCAGCAACTCGCGCTAATTCGAAAGTACCCAATGGCACAAAGTGTTGTCGAGGCATACTACCTCGCGCTCAGAAGTGCTGAATTGGAATCGAAAATAAAACCAGACTACGAAGGATTAAGTCTATGGAACCAAGCGCAAGACCTTCTCAAGTTCGCACTGGTTTTTGCCACTATCATGCTTATCGTTAGTCTCAAGGCGAAGCTTCCCATTGGTAAACAAATTACAAAATATTTATTGGTTTTAGTTGTGCTTATGTTCCTATGGACAATTTCCTTAGCTGGTCTTCTCTTTCAACAAGAACGAGTCATTAATGAGGAATCAGATATGGTGGTCATTCCTTTAATAAAGGATGCAAGTCCCTTACTTACATTGCCTATTACAGAAAAAGAAATGGATGAATTAAACCAAGTATCTCATGAGATGAGCCAGAATTGGTGGCAGGTCTATGTTATAGATGAGTATCGCTGGGAGTGGGTGAAAAAGACATTCTATCCTAATAGTGAACCTAAATGGCATTGACCTGCTCCCCTGTTGATCCACACTAATTTTATTAGCTACTTCCGCTTCTGGCACTAAGTGGCTAGGCATGAAGGTCTTCTATAAGCGAGGATGGAAGTTGCCTCTGATTATCAATAGCCAAGATCCAGAGTATTAAATTAACAAAATGGTTACAAAAACAACAACTACTTAGTTGCTGATTAAATCGGGTAGAGGTATAACATAACAAGTAAGATCTCTAATAACTTTCTAAAATTTTTGGAGTGACATGAAAACAACCCTTCCCTTTTGGTCAGTTGATGCATTTTTGTATTGGGTCACGCCTCGCAGATATACAGCTGAATGGTCTTCAGAGCTCATGTCACGCGTTTCTGGTTTTTTAGATGCATACATAATGTTTGACACTGTCATTATTCCAGAAAGATATAAAGAGGAAGGTATATTAAAAAAACTTGACCCCAACCGATCTATATTTGAATATGTTAAATCAAATGCTCTCATAAACTCCGATGATCTGTGCAATGGACTGACAATAGATTTATCACTTAATATCCCTGATATAAACGCTTTAAAAAAAGATGATTACTTATGGTTTTCTCAACATACTGGATATTGCAGTCCAGAAGATTTTGATGAAATGGTAAGTGAAAATTTCATGTCATTTTCATTGTTAAGGCTGTGGCAGTTGTCTTTAATTAATGAAATTACTGAACTTACAGAGTGTTGTGCGATCCTCCCATTGTCACTTCGTGACATAGATCTATTTCAAATAAAAGAACCACCTTTTCACTTAAATAAAATTAACGAACTGAATGTCCATTATCAATCGATGATAAAAACTGTGTCAGTAGCTGTCGGTGAACAATTTAATGATTACCTAGAAAATATTCCGCCATTTCTATCATTAGTCATCGATCAATCATTAAGCCAAGAACATTCAATCGAGGTCATTGCCAAAATTAGAGAGGATTATAAGGAATTACGATCTAGCGGATCGTTATACAGCTCAGAAATAATTCGAAGCAAGGGACTTAGGAATAAGAAAGAAATAATTGACGAATGGAATGAATCATGGGATAAATTGCTTAAGAGTAGTTTTAAAAAACCTTCTTTGTTCAAACGAAAGCTTTCTTTAGGTGATATTTCAAAGGCTGTAGTCACGCCACAAAAAGCAGGAATTTCAAGTATAATCCAGCTTTTTCTAGAGCATATTGAAGAATACTCTTCCTATAAACGGTTTAGGATATACTGTGATTTATATACTGAACTGGATAGCATTACGTTTTCAAAAAATAAATTAGAAAAAACATTCTCTGTCAACCTAAAAAACAAGTTGTCAATCTAATCTGTTAATCCTAGCTTTTTTGGAGAATCAGCTACGACTAACATACAGCTAGTTATCAGCCGATAGCCCTTCAACTTTTAATATTGTTTAAAATAATTGTTTGATGTATCTATCGAAACTACTATCTAAGGACAATTATCCCCCCTGCATATGGCACTTTAAATTTATTTAGGGCATATGGTTACTGATTGCAAATATCGAGCCCTAAGTTAATTTAAGGCAAAACCAGCTTGGATTTTTTCTAAAATTAAAGTTCATATAAAGCCTAAAAAAGGGGACTTTGATCATATAGAAAAACATTACCAATGTCCGCTCCTGGCACTCAGCAGACCTTCAGAATGAAATGAAGGTCTGCTTTGAGCGAGGAGCAGACATAATTTTTACTTAACTGGTTTATTGGTTACGGTTCAACAATATCCCATATTGAATGTAATAAAAATAATTGGTATAAAAATTAACACTTGGTTTTTATGCTTTCACTTATAGTTTTTCATTTCAACTATGTGCAGCCTAATAATGATAATGAAAGCCAAAAACATTAGCGATGTCTTTTAAAGGGGCATTAACTAGAATTTTCAAAAAGAAAAAGGAAAGAACTTACATTAATTTAGCTATCAATGTTTACTATACTTCTCGTATATCTCAGCATAAAAATGAGCTATCCATTCTTCATAGCTACTGAGGTGTACAACTAACCCACGAATGTCTGCCACATCGAAAATAACATAAGCAGCAACGTTAGCATTAATTTTCCCTCCAAAAACTTTTTTATAATCGTGGGCATCACTTGCAAAAAAAATCATTCCATCTTCATTAGGTATTCTTTTTGCAGCCCAATGTGCAAAGATATTTCTATAATCTCTGCGATATTTTATTTCTTGTAGTTTTCCTTTAACCTCATCAACTTTAGAAGACTCAATAAGGTCTTCACTCACTAACGCTATGAGCTTGCCTAAAATATATGGAATGTTCACCTTATCCTTTGGTTTTGTTTTAATAATTCCCGTTGACTCAAGTTTATTAAACAATCTATGCATATTTAGCTCTATAAAACAATACATCTGTATATATTGACCTAAGAGCATAAAATCCTCGTTTGTTAGGTTCCACAATTCATGTGCTTGATATTTATTTGCTTCTTGTTCTAAATATTCTACTCTTTCATTTCTGTATTCAATCGGTAATGCCATTATAATATCCTTGTTTTAGCTCGGATGACTTAGGTAAGAATAGCATACTTCAAGAAGCCATGCATTCCTCTATGATTATATAGTGCTTGCGCGAGCTATATACGTCAATATAAAATATAGATCTTTATAATCAGTTCCAAAATAAGTACTTTTTAAGTCTACTTCTGGCATGAAGGGTCTGCTTTGAGCGAGGAGCAGACATTGTGCTCATGCGGAAAACCGGAGGATTTAGCATCCGATTTTCCACACTCTTGGGTTACATTAATGATCTTCAGCATCTCGTATAGGCACCGCAGCAGCTTGTCGTACCTGACGACGCTGATTTCTTTTTTCCCACTTTGCTCGTAACCATTCGCTATATGACGGCATGTTAAGATATAGCTGCTGTGTCATATCGGCCAGAATGCGAAGATTATCTGTATAGCTGAAGTGTCCCTTTCCAATTTCAGCATGGCGGCCACCTGCAGTATCCCAGGCTTGAGAAAGCGAATATGGTGCGAACAGCTCTAGGCCAGTTAGGAGGATTACAGGAGCCCTTGTTTGTCGACGCTCGTGGATATATTCACGCCCCCAAGAAGCGAGTTTTGTAATCCGCTGAATTTCGGCCGGAGAAAGATCGCCTGCCTGCTTCATGGTCGCAAAAACCAAAATTGCGCCAGGGAAGCGGATAGCAAGTTGTTTCATTCTCTCAACATCTTCGACTTCAAATGCATCCACAACTACTTTTTTCTCTTCAGAATTCTCGCCCCTAAAGCTTTTTGCCTCTCCAAATACGAGTTCTGCGTGGTGATCCAGCCCATTGAAAACTTTGCGTTGGTGCCAGAGTATTAGGTCTGCTTCAATATTTTGTTTTGGGGCCAATGTCAGTATTTGACCGGTTGACCATGTAATGGTGGTATCGTGGCTTGCAAATGTGTTGGCAAGAAATCTTAGCGTTAGGGACGCAGCGTACCCCCCACGAGCATAATCGGGAAGGGCAAAGGGGCCTATCAGCCTGTAAGCCCAACGGGACAACTGACTCGAACTTGGATCGATCGTTGGAAAGCTGAACTTATTTAGGCAAAGGCCGCATGCTACTACATGATCCAGTTCGCGTAGCGCGTGCCACCCCCAAGTAGAACATTTTGCACATTTTAGTTCTAAGCCAAGCTCAACAGCACCAAGCTCAACTAAAGTTTCTGCATTTTTATTTCGCCATATATCACCCTTCACCACATTTTTAATTTTATTCTGAAATTCTTGGTATTGAATCGAGGGTGAAATGGGCCGTCGCGAAATTTTATTGAGAAGTTTCACTACCTCTGCATGGGCAAAACTACTAATTCCCCTGAAGCCTCCGAGTGTATTAATAATTTGCTGTGTAGCTTGCCCTGCATCAGAGATTTGGCTTTCGACTCCATTATTTTTTAGCCATTCACTTATCGCAGTTGTGCCATCACTTAGACGCCATAGGTCAGATATATTTTTGTACTTACAAAAGGTAACAAAACCTTCAGTCGTAGACAAAATTTTTCCCTGTAACGCATGAAAACGAGAGATCTTTGGTGACCGATAATCACAGGGAAAAACGGTTGCGACTCGGCTTGAATTTAACCAATCTTTAAATCTCACAACGTTTGCCCAGCGAGCGTTGCTGGCAGCATATCTCTCAGCGAAATCTGGATAGAGATTGTCAAACCGAACTTCGGTTCGGTCATCATCAATTTGTATGTCGAACGTTTTCTCTCCTGCAGAGAGAATGGGGCGCGTATTACGAACGGCAAAATGTGGGGACGGACGCCAAATTGGAGGGTACCAATCTTGTCGGACGTTTGCCCCATCACGATCCACACGCAAGTAGTCAGCATACAGTTGTTCGATGGCAGCAGAAGTGAGGGACCTTGCAAACAACACATTAGCATGGGTCATTACGCCATGTGGATTTCCTCGAAGCGGTCGGTAGCAATGTTCTATGTATTCTCTACAATACGGGGAAAGCACATCGAGCCATTGGATTGGGATGGGGCGGACATTCCTCCTTACTGCACGAAGATTCCAGTAGTCAATTAGATCGCGCGAGTCCTGTGCATCCATGACGAAGAGTGTTGGATCAGTATGATCTTGATAATTAATCTCAATATTCGAGTGACCGATTTGTAGTGCGGAATTAAATCCTTCATTGTACAGCTCTGCTAGAGCTTCTGGAGATAGTTCAACCTGTTTGGGATCAAAAGCATCACAGAATCCTTGGCCAAAATATTTAAGGTCTTCATCCTCAGGGAAGCTGCCGGCTAGGCAAGCACAAAACGATTTCAATGCATTCGTCCGAGGTATTAGTTCCACGATATTGTGCTCATGTCGACGCACGAATTGGAATTGCTTCTTATACAGATCTTTATATAGATCGAAGACATCAAGCCCAACTTGGCCTCGCGGTTCGTTAGATCGCCTTAGCATGGCTGAAAGTTGCAGTATTCGGTCTGGATCATAGCCAAGCCCTTTAGCCAGCCCTGCTTCAGCTTCTACAAGGAAATCAGGTTCGAAAGCATCAAGATAGCCATTGACGATCTGCAAAGCGCTCTCAGGTTTGTAGTCATCCCTATCCCACCATTTAGGCACATGGCCAAAAATTGGAATTATAGGGTTAAATTTACCGCCCCAAAGGCATGTGTTTATTTGGAAGATTTCCAGTAACCGTTTACTATCATTGGGTTTAACGAGGAATGCGAATCGAATTGGTCGTAGGGTTACGACGGCGCTGATATGAGCCATAATTCTTCCTGTCAGAATATAATGCGTTCACCTTGAGGTTGCATAATTGATTTGTCACGCACCGCTTAACTGAGCGTTTACCAGCATTCTACTTTGATTTACCTGCCGTTTAAAAATGGTTTAAGCATTATGTTGTATGGAAAAAGAGGCTACTGATCTACGCCTAGAATTAAATTTGCGTTCAGTTAATAACGTCCGCATTTGGCACAGGGCTGCTGTTGCAGCCCTGACAGTCCTAGACTTCAATCGATTCAGAGATCTCTAACACATCATCGACTTCAATGCCCAGATAACGGGCTGTGTTTTCCAGTTTCTTATGGCCCAACAGAAGTTGGATTACCCGAAGATTCTTAGTTTTCTTGTAGATCAGGTAAGGTTTTGTTCTTCTCATGGAATGTATACTTTAAAGCGAATCTTCGAGACCAAGCTTTGCTACCCACTCATGAAAAATTCGATTGTATTGGCGGGTTAAGATGTGCTGATCAGTACCGACCCGAGACCGGAACAAGAAGTCTTTACTGCGCAAATTGCCAAGCTTTATCAATGCGGCAACAACTTCTCTTGTCCCTTTGGTTATCTCAAATTGCGCAGGGCTACCGGTTTTCTGTTGCAACACCGTTGCTCTGCTTGAAACAGAGCTACCATATGCGCCATCAGATACTTTGAGTTTGACCAGATCATAGCCCCGAAGCTTACTGTCCTGGGTCATATTGAACAGATTCAGGTCGCGCGTTTTACCTTCAAGTTCAAGCCTGATTCTGATCACCCAGATATGAGATATCTGAAGTGGTCTTTTTTGGCCGATGATACGGTCTTTGTTCCACGGTGACGTGTTCATACTCAAATCTCCTGCAATGGGGAGATTTGAGTATGATTGCAGGTGCTAATTCTTAGCGAAGAGGCCGTCGGCAAAGTCTTATGTGACTTCTGCCAGAACCGGTACTACAGCAGAGGGTGGAGGTCCGCTATTTCCTTTTGATTGAGCGGATAACGCTGCCCATCAATGCCATTTAACTTCTTTATATGATCGATTATTTGGGACAGTTCGATGTCTGATTCAAGAAGAACCGCTTTTAGAGCCACAGGACTTATATTGTTTCTCATACAGCTTGAAAGCATAACAATGAAATCCTTCAGGTCAGAACGATAATAGCGAAGGTATTGATTGAACGTCGGGTATTCTGACGGGACGAACAGCGATTCAGTTGAAGCATCCCCCAAAGATTTGTCCCAGATGGCACGCCTTAGGCAAAGATGCAGATAGGCTTCCTTCCAGTATTTGGTATTGATGGTGTCATCAATAGTCATCATCTCCGTCACGGCATCATACAGATGCTGGTGCAGGTCGATAACGTCCTGCTGATAGCGCTGTTGCCCATCGGTAAATAGCCCTGCGAGTTGGTCCAGCGCAGCAATACCGGTTGTACACAACACTAAAAGCATCTCACCTACCTGATGGCGTAACGTATATTTTTCTGAAGGCGAATCAGCAAAACCGAATTCCGCAACCTCCCTGATTAAATAAGCTGAATTCCACAAGGCCAGCCATTCTTCGGCTGTATTGCCCTGTTGGACAAGTGGGAAGGCAAACAGATGTGAAGCGAGCCCAGGAAAAGGTTGTCCCTCTCTCCTGTAAAACATTGAGAGGCGTGAGGAGAATTGATCCAATGCCACCTTGCTGATTTCACTGGATTCCGGACGCCATAACCGATTAAAGATGGTTACATCCTGTAGAGGATAGCTGTTGTCATGAGCATAGTTAGAACGGGCAGCATAATAGCTGAGGACTTCCCATGCAGGGGCTTGGGGCGGGCTGCTATCGGGTAAGGATATGGCAGAGGCTTTTCTGCCCAATGCATCGTTTAGCAGTGAGTATGCGAAACTCGGGCGGGATAGATCTTCGCATCCCCGTTCATCCAGCAGAATCTGGCGCGTTAACCAGGCCGACCAACGGGTTACAATTCCGGCGTAGTCCGGACGAAGGCTTAGCGTTTTGGCAATAATTTCCGTCAACGCCTCCAGTTCGGCCCTAAAAATTTCTTCTGGGACTTTTTCTCGTTTCAATAGTTGGTGAGGAAGTTCCTGCAATCTTGACATGACGTGCGAAAGTAACAGGGGCAGGAATATATTTTCATTCCACTCACCCTCATCAGAAAACGCAGGAGCCGCGCTAGCTGCCAATCTTTTCCATCGTTCAAGCCGGGGTGTAAACATTCCCGCACCTGAGACCATCAGGATAGAATCAAGCAAAAATGGGTTTTCAGATGAATTCAGAAGAGCTATCAGTTTCTCGAAATCAATATCGGCCAGCAGCGCAAACAGCTCAGCCTCCTGAAAACCTGTTGGGTCTGCCAGGTGTATGCCGCGCCAGACTTGTTCAAGCTTTTCACGAGTGTTCGCCCAGGCGGAAAGACGATTGGCATTATCATTTCGTTGTCGGTGAAAAGACGGGATGAGCTTTCCGCACTCAATGGCGTTAAAAACAGAAGTTATCAGTTGGACATATATTTCTTCAACGTCAGAGTTCTGTTTGCAGAGCGCCAGCATAGCATTTCGTAATCCATACTCAACGACAGCCGAATTCGCTGCCAGGCTGCGCACTTTTTCCCAAGTTTGAATGTCCGGATACAGATTAAGAATCTTCGCGCAGAACAGAGGAGCAATGAACTCATAATCAGTGTCTTGAGTGTTACCATCACACCATGACGCTATAAGCGGTTCCACATCGGTTTGACTTGCGATGAATGCGTGCTGCAGATCCGCTACAGCATTCTCCAGTAAGCCATCAAACGAAATCAGCCAAGAAAAAAACGAATCCGCTGAAGAGGCAGGGTCGCTGACTGCTGAATAAATTTTACGACTAATGTCAGGCCATTCCACTAGTTCATTCACACCATCACCTTCCAGGCCAAATTAAAGAAATCTGCAGCGCCAGTTTCTATCGCACACCAGCCCCTGCTGACCGCGCTCAGAGAGGTATGAAACCCACCGACGGTCGCCCCGAAGTGCCAGAGTTCATCATCAATTATTGCAAATCGGTCATGTATTAAATCGTTATCCATTTTTTGCCTGATGACTAAGGAAAACTTCGTTTGTCCGGAAGCGCGCCTCTGGTTTATGTCGCCAACAAGGGCATCAAAAATGGAGCGCTGGGAAGCATCAAATCCAGGATCATGACATGTCAGAATGCGTATATCAGTGGCATCAATCCGAGGGTGAAACCATCCTGCAATATCAAGCACATAATCATCCTGTTTGATATTATCACTGGGTGAGGACAAGAAATGGCTATCCATTATCCAGACTCGGTTTTTAGCTTGTTTAACTGCCTCGACGAAATGTGACAAGGGGAGAGGAGCACTTAAGCCGCGGCGTTGATGCAATGCGCTTATGTCTGGTGGAAACCGTTCAGGATCACCGTCCGGCAGGCACCCCCAATAAATTGCCTGAGCAGGAAGTGTTCTTGGACTTGGAACGGGCACTTGGACTGGAGATGAAAATCTTCCCATCTTATTCATCCTCCTTATCCAATCGCTCGCCTGTATTCACATTAAAGTAGACGTTTATAGGCTGCCCCCTAGTCTTCAGTTTCTTGAGGTTATCAATGATTGGCTGCGGGTCTGGGAGCTTAACGATTACGGAAGCCTGTTTGCCAAATGCATTCAGCGAATTTCCAGAAAACCAGACCTCGCTGTCAATAACCACAAAGCGATCGTGCAAGAGGTTGCCTGGTAGAATATGTGTATTAACGGTTATATGCTGCGTCTGGCGAAGATGATCAATTCTTTGGCTGAAGACTGCGGCCTTTTCTTCAGAAGATTTTCCTTTGAAAGATTTACTCGTGGTGAGAATGTCCACAATGACTTCAGGAGAACTCACTTTGTATAAATACTGAGCGAACTGAAGCCCACTGAAATAGGGATCAGCAATGATAATTTGTTTTTTTGCTCCCTGAATAAGGGAATGGAAAAAGCGCATTGCGTCTATACGGCTATCATCATTGAACCACCGCTGACCTTGTGTATCAGCTTGGAGCTTTCGTTCACGCCGAATATGCTGCTCGCGCCGTAACGCTCTGTACCTCAGAGATTCTGTTTTATTGGCTACCACTGAAGTGGTGTTGTGAAGCGTGCTCCGTGAAGCGTGATAAGTCATACGGGGTGAGCCTGGGGAATCATCGATAGGAACGTCAATGATGTGCTGATTTCTGTCAGCAACCCCAACACCTACATTAATACTACGGAGGAAAGGCGCGGGAGCACTGAAAGCCAGAATCCCATGTTCCTGAGAGCGGAGTACGTATCCATATTCACCATCACATGTCCCTTTCATCTGCTGGACGATCCCATCCTCCTGCAGCGACACCGTCTGGAAGTCGGTCAGTAGATTCATATCCTTATCAAACGTAGTGAGTTGGAGTCCTTGCACTGTCTGACCGGGTCTGGGGACAAAACGAAAGAACAGCGATTCTTCGCCGGTAGTTATATCTTCAGTTATGAAATTTTCAATCTGACGGATGACAGGTTGAGGGCTGACATAACACGCACTACCAAGGTACTCCTGATAGGCACGAAAATTTATGTGCATACGACTAGCTATAAAAGCGCAGGCTTGATCATCAAGTAAAAAATGCTCAAATTCCCGGGCACCACTACTGAATCGGCGGTGTATACAGGATGTCATACTGCCAATAAAGGGAGCTGGGTCATTTTCTGCAGAGGGCAGGCTGAATAAACCCTCTCCAATGGGTAAACTCATCAGAGGCCAAGGTTTTTCATCAAATAATGGACCGACAAAAAACTTTATCCCATCGTATTTTTCATTCCTGTCCACTTCACGAGTTGGTAAGGGAGTTTTAGAAAAACCATCACTCAGAGAACGGTACCATTCCAATGCCTCTGATTCTAAAAGTAATACTCGCCGAAAATAAATATTTTCATCAGATCTTTTGACGCGAATCCGGTCAACCCCAGCCATTGGAGGAGGCGGCATTCTCTCTGGAGCAAGCGCAGTCACAGTGGCGAACAATAATCTGGCTGGCCCCTTGCCTTTAGGGGGCGAGATCGTTGCGAGTCTGATAATTGCCCAGCGTTCCGGTGTGTCGAGTAAGTCCATTACTAATAGCCGTCGCGATTTTAATGAGAAAAACACAATATACGCTGGGCCATAGACTGAAATCTAGAGAGTTTCAGATCATCGCTGGTTCAGTCTAGTCAGTCCATGCTTCGTTTGTGCTGACTGCATAAAGATCTCACTTGAGAAAATTTCAGTGATCTGGCATACGAACGATCTTTCCAAAAACTCCAATAATAAAGGTGCAGCTCGTTTTATCTCACTGGTTTCTCTAACCACAACTTAATCCATTTTAAACTGTTCTCACTTGCTTCACACAGACTGCTGTTAGCTACTTCCGCTTCTGGCACACAGCGGACGTTGGTATGAAGCAACACGGCGCCTGTTAATATTAAGCGGAAAGATTAATTAACGTGTCTCCCCGTTTTGTCATCCTCTTCGCTTTTTCCTTTATCCTGCTTCTCTTGCTGCGCATACAGCGACGTGTTCTCACTCGGTAAATGAAAAAATTACCGAAGTTACGAGAACTTGCCTCTGCCACGGGTAATCAGCGTACCGAAACCTGGGCAGAGTGAAGTCATCGCAGCACGAGTGATATGAAGGCGACCCAGACGGTGTCATCTACCTCACTACACACATCGGCCTGCCAGATACTGGTTCGGGGTGTATCTCCGTATCCACGCTGAATATGGTTCTCAGCAATCCAGGGTTCATCACCTCTTCTGGTGTGCCTTGCGCCATAATATGTCCGTTCGCCATGACCACCAGATGGTCACAGTACCGGCTGGCCTGATTAAGGTCGTGCAGCACGGCGACCACCGTTTTCCCCTGAGCCCGGAGTTCGCCCATCAGCCGCATCAGTTCCACCTGATGATTGATATCGAGATAGGTGGTTGGCTCATCGAGTAGTACAACGGGCGTATCCTGCGCCAGGACCATTGCCAGAAATGCGCGCTGTCGCTGACCGCCAGAAAGATCGGTTAACCGTCGGTCGGCAAGATGTTGGATCCGGGTCTGGTTCATAGCATCATGGACCCGCGTATTGTCTTCAACGGAGAGACGCCCCCAGAGTGACAACCACGGGTTGCGACCGTACGAAACAAGCTCCTGGACGGTGATCCCCTCGGGAGTTAAATGGTGCTGGGGCAGCAGCGCCAGCCTGCGGGCTAGCTGGCGTGATGAGAGCGTATTGATGGCACTATCGCCGAGAAATACGCCTCCGGACTGCGGCGTTAACAGTCGTGAAAAACAGTTTAACAACGTTGACTTCCCGCAGCCGTTAGGGCCGAGCAGGGCGGTTGTCTTCCCCGCTGGTAGGGCGAGTGAAACGCCATCAAGCACCTTGTTTGTACCGTAACAGACCGTCAGATTTTCAGTTCGTAATGTCATTTATCGCATTCTCACAAGCAGCCAGACAAACCATGGTGCACCGATAATGGCGGTCAGCACGCCAGCCGGAAGTTCCAGAGGAGGATGAATAATTCGCGCCAGCAGGTCGGCAACCACCAGCAGCAACGCACCTGTCATGGCTGAAACGGGCAGCAGCCAGCGGTGACGTCCACCGGTAATGCTGCGCACCATATGCGGCACCACAAGACCAATAAAGCTAATTGGGCCGCAGACGGCCACGCCGGTCGATGTCATGGCGACGGCCAGTAGCAAAGCCTGGAGCCGAATACGCGGCACCGACACACCGAGCGTGGTGGCGCGCGCATCGCCCAATGCCAGGAGGTCGAGATCGCGGCAAAAACGCAGACTCAGCGGCAGAAACAAAATCAGCAGTGGGGCGGCTATTTTCACAAAGCTCCAGTCACGGCCCCATAAGCTGCCGGTCAGCCACAGCAGGGCGCTGTTCACATCCTGCGGACGCGAAAGCATCAGATAATCCGTCAGGCTGGCCCAGCAGGCAGAGAGCGCAACACCCGTGAGCGCCAGCTTCATCGGCTGGCTGGTGTTCGCCAGTATTCTCAGCAGGAGCAGGCCCGCCATGCCACCGGCAAAGGCCAGTAGCGGCAGAGTAATCACCGGTAGTGACGGTAAGAGAAGCAGCGCGCCCACAGAGGCAAGACTAGCAGCATGGTTTACGCCGAGGATATCCGGTGATGCCAGAGGGTTACGCACGATCCCTTGCACCAGCACGCCTGCCACTGCGAGGGCTGCACCAACAAGCAGCGCCAGCAGCAGTCGCGGCAGGCGGTACGACGTTAATACGAAATGATATTCGCGCCCGGTTTGCCAGTCGCTCAGCAGAGCACGCCAGGGAACGGCGATCACCCCCATTTGTAGTGACAAAACCGAAAGTCCTGCCAGCGCGAGGGCGATGAAAATGACGAACGCAATTTTCATCCACGCCTCCTGACCAGCCAGACAAAACAGGGTGCACCAATCAGCGCCACTACTGCCCCCGCGGGCAATTCGCCAGGGAAGGCCAGCGCTCGGGCCAGAACATCAGCCAGCAGCAGCAGCGTGGCGCCCATAAGCATGCTCATCGGCAGGACCTTGCGCTGATCGAATCCCACCCAGAAGCGAGCCAGATGCGGCATCAGCAGACCGATAAACGCCACCGGACCTGCCACGCTGACGCAGGTACCGACCAGAAGCAGCACCAGAATATTGATGATCAAACGGAGCTTCGGCAGATTCACCCCCAGCGTGCGGGCGGTGCTGTCACTGACGTTAATCAGGTTCAGTTGATTAGCCAGCAGCAATACCACCGGTACAGCAACCACTACCATTGGGAAAAGCTGCCAGAACTCCTGCCAACGTGCGTGGGATACGCCTCCCGCAAGCCAGTAAAAAATGCCGTAGGCGTGATCTTCCGTCAGCAGCAGAGTGATGCGGGTAAGGGCCATGCAGAAAGCCGAGAACGCAATGCCCGCGAGGATCAGTTTGTTTCTGTCCTGGGTGTGGCGAAATCCACCACCTGCGGTCATCACCATCAGCCAGCTTACGCCGCCACCGCAGGCGGCGATAAAGGCGATGGAGTAACCCGTAACGGGCGCAGGGCTGATAGCGCTGGTAAGCGCCATCGCCAGCGCTGCGCCACTGTTAATACCGAGTAGTGAAGGGGAGGCCATTGCATTATGCGTCAGGGTCTGCAGCAGCGTTCCCGCCAGAGCCAGGCTTGCGCCGATCAAAATGGCGACCAGGCTTCTCGGCAAACGAAGGTTTTGCACCAGCGCTTGTGGAAGTGTCGGCGTATGGCCTGGCAGCAGGGCGTGAATGGCATCAACGCCAGAAACAGGAATGGCCGAGTAGCAAAATAGACTCAGCCAGAAGATAGCGATAAGCGCGACAAGGGGAAGCCCCCACTGTAGCGCTGGATGTTTGAAAATTGTCATTTCACATCGGATAAAGGCTGGTGGTGAAAGATTTTTACCGTGTCGCTGGCAATGCGTTCGGCTGCGAAAATGCCGCGCATCCGCGCCCAGGCGTTACTGTCGACCGACGCCGTCTGCTGTTTTTGCGCCGCAGTTAACATCTGCCACAGCGGGTCTTGTTGCCAGCGTTTCACGATGCTCTCTTCACGATAGTGCGCGACCAGCAGCCATGCCGGATTGAGCGCCAGCAGCTGTTCCAGACCGATGGACGGCATAGACGAACCCGCCATAGCCGCAGGCACCGTCAGCCCCAGAGAGGTCAGGACGCCCCCGGTCCAGGTCTCCTGAGTATGCAGGTTGAACTGCTGCTCCCGGGACGTACCAAACACCACCATCGTGTCTTTTGGCAGTTGGCTGGCCCACGCTGACATCTGTTGTTGGTGTTGCGCCAGGCGTGACTGCATCTGTGCTTTTTTACCCACAATTTCACCGATGATGGCCGCAGATTGCAGATTTTCAGCGTAGGTTTCATTGCGAGACTTGAGCAGCAGCACAGGTGCTATTTGCTGTAAGGCGATGTAAATACCCGCATGGCGGCTGCTGTCGGCAATGATCAGATCCGGTTTCAGCGCGCTGATGGCTTCTAAACTCGGCTGCGCACGCGTGCCGACAGACTGCCAGGGTTTCAGATGGGCACGAACCTCTGGAAGAATGCGTGTGGCATCGTTATCGTCGGCAATGCCGACCGGACTGACATCGACAGCAGCCAGTGCGTCCGCGAACGACAGTTCCAGCACCACTATCCGTTGTGGCGTTTTATCAAGCGTAAAGGTGCCATGTTCGTCATGAACCGTGGCGGCAAAAGCATGGCCGGTGAGCAGCAGAGCGGCGAATAGCGTGCGTAATGGTGTGAACATGTAAATTGCCTGCGTCGGGTGGCGTTTCGTTTGCCCGACCTACAAAAACAGCATGCAGGCCGGGTAAACGGGGGGTTAGAACTTCAACGAACCCTGCATATACAGCGTGCGCGGCTGGCCTGCGTAGATGCCTTTGTTGTTGTCGTCGTAAGAGCGGGTGAAATACTCTTGGTCGAAGATATTTTTCACACCGAACGCCAGGTTCAGGTCTGCCATCTGCGGGCCGAAGTCATAGGCTACGCGTGCGCCCCAGAGCATAAAGCCAGGGATGCGACCGGTACTGCCGTCAGCGCTCTCTTTAACGGTGTTGGCGTTATCCGCAAACTGGCTGGACTGGAAATCACTATTCAGATTGAAGGTCCAGTTGCCCGGCTTATAGTCCACGCCCAACGTGCCTTTGTGTTTTGGTGAGAAGGGCACCTGATTGCCATAGGTATCGCCTTTCTCGCGAATCTCAGCGTTCACATACGCATAGCTTGCGTAGACTGAAACGTTGTCGAGCGTTGGCGTCAATGTGCCGAGATCATAGCGAGTCTGAGTTTCCAGTCCGGTATGACGCGTTTTACCGCGTGCGGTAACGGTGTCGTTGGTTTGGTTGGAATCGTACTGATTATTAAAGTTAATCAGGAACAGCCCCATTTCCGCCGTCAGCGCGCCATCGTCGTATCGGGTTCCGAGCTCCCAGGTTCGCGCTTTTTCCGGTTCCACATTGCCGCTTTGCACAGCCTTGCCAATTTGGCTGTACTGTACGGTGCCGAATGAGCCTTCAGTGTTTGCATAAAGATTCCAGCTATCAGTCAGGTGATAAAGTACATTTAGCGCCGGAAGTGGGGCGTTGTAGCTTACTTCCTCATGTGTGCCTTTGATGGCGTTGTTCTGGTATGACTCGATATGTTCAAAGCGCATACCCGGTGTGATAGTCCAGTTGCCAATGTCGATTTTGTCATCCAGATACCAGGCGTGCGCTTCGGTGCCCGAACGAGTGTCGCGATCGTAAGGGCTGGCGCTGGACGGCAGTTGTCCACTGCTGGTGGCCGTGTAGTAACGCATTTCATGCGTCGACTCGCTCACATAGCGGTATCCCACGCCCACTTCGTGCGCGGAAGGACCCACCATAAAGCTCTGACTGTAGCGTGGTTCAATGCCGCGTACCCAGTAGTTACGCGGTGAAAGGGTGAGGCGTTTTCCCTGTTCCAGGTAGCCGCTGCGCAGGGTTTCAGTGTAGAAGCCCTGAATATTGAATTTATGTTGGCTGTCCGGCTGGAACTGATAGCCGAGGCTTGCCAGCTTGCGGCGCCCCCAGAAGCGATCGTAAGGGCGCGTGGATTGCCAGCGGTCGGCATCGTAATCCGCGCGAGACAGGCCGCCGGGCATGTCAGCTTCACCGTCGTAGTATTGCAACAGACTGTTGAAGGTATGCACTTCGTTTGGCGCATATTTGCTTTTCAGCATCAGGTCGTCGATGCGGGTCGCGCTGTGTTCGCGCCAGTCGCTTCCACGTGTACCGGAGTAAAGCAGGGCGATACCAAAACCGTTGTCCGCCGTGCCGCCCACCATCAGGTTGTGCGTTTCTTTTGGGTTATTTTGTGAAGATGTTGGGCTGAGCTGGCCTTCCACGCCGGCTTCGATGCCGAAGTCTTGCGGAATAGCGCGGGTAACAAAGTTCACCACACCGCCCACGCTCTGTGGCCCGTAACGCACCGCGCCACCGCCGCGAACCACGTCGATGGCGTCCATATTTCCGAGTGAGACGGGCGCCAGTGAAAGCTGCGGCTGGCCGTAAGGGGCAAACGGCACGGGAATACCGTCCATCAGCACCGTTGAACGGCTGGCCAGGCGCGGATTCAGGCCGCGAATACCAAAGTTCATTGCCAGATCGTGGCTACCGGTGCCGTTGTTTTCTGGGGCGGTAACGCCAGGAATGCGGTTCAGTACCTCGCGCATGGATGTTGCGCCGGTTTTGTCAAAATCCTCACGGCGGATAACGTCACGTGCGCCGGCATGCTCGAATACGTCGTTTTCGCGCGCATCCCCCAGCCAGTCGCCCACCACGGTCAGGGCATCTTCTTGCGGTGTTGGTGCGGGCTCCAGCGTCCAGCTGTTATTACCCAGCGGTTTCACCTGCAGGCCACTACCGTTCAGCAGGTGTTGCAGGCCGGTTTCGACGTCGTAGTCACCGTGAAGACCGTTACTCTGTTTGCCGCGCGTCAGGCTGGCGTCAACCGACAGGGTAATTCCGCTGAGCGCGGCATACTGATTAAGGGCTTTGTCGAGCGAACCCGGTGCAATATCAACCTGCGCTGCGAAGGCGGATAACGACAGCCCGGCCAGCGGTAGCAGGCTCAGGCGAACGGCGTTAACCAAAGGTGTTGTTTTGCGAAAAACGCGTAAAGGCGTCATACCTTCTCCATCATCATTTTTGTTGTGTTCATCTATGAGTCGAATGAGAAGGGGAAAAAGGACAATCGAAATGAGAATTATTTTTCTTACAATGCGGAAATATTTACCCAGTACCGCGTAACTGACTGAATTTTCACTGGAAGAGTCTTGGCAATAACATCCAGGATTGCATCAGTATTTTTCAGCGGGAAAGTGCCACTCAGGCGTAATCCGGCCACAGCCGGATCGCAGCGCAGCACGCCGTTGCGATAACGGCTCAGCGTGGCAATCACTTCACCCAAAGGTTTATCGCTGAAGCTCAGAATGCCCTGCGTCCAGGTGGCGCTTTCATCATCCGCTAAGGCTATTGCACCAAATTCAGACGCGCTAAACTGCAGGCTCTCGCCAGCGCTGACGATGCGTTTTTCCTGCGGACGATTTGCCAGTAAGACTTCAACAGCGTGTTGTTGAACGACAACGCGTGTGACGTTGTCATGCTGGTAGACGGTAAATTCTGTGCCTAATGCGGTGAGCTGGCCCTGGCGGGTCACAACGCGGAAAGGTCTCTGCTGCGCGTCTTTTGCGGTAGTAATAGCAATTTCGCCGTACCAGAGATGGACAGCGCGTTGACGCGTATCAAAACGAACGTCCGCGGCGCTTTGTGTGTTGAGCGTCAGCAGAGAACCATCTTCCAGCCTCTGATGGCTGACCGCGCCTTTGGCGGTGCGGTAATCCGCGCGCAGACCTTCACCGGCTTCAGACTGCCAGAGCTGCCAGCCGCCGCCCACGCCGAGCAGCAGCAGTAGCCCTTTCATGACATGACGACGGGTAAAGCGCGTATCGTGCAGCGCCCGGCTGGCAACATCGCCCGGTACGCGGCTGAGCTGGCTGCGCAGGTTTTCAACCTGTTGCCAGGCCCACTGATGATCTTTGTCCTCTTCGTACCATTGTTGCCAGCGCGCTTCTTGCTGTGGGCTGACACGCTCGCCGCTCAATACAGCATACCAGTGCGATGCCGAGCGCAATGCCTGGCGGCGAGAATCGGTGATAGAAGCGTTCACAGACCGTGCTCCAGACGAAACAGCAGACAATGTTCGATAGCCTTTGCCATATACTTTTTCACCGAACTGACGGAGATACCGAGCTTCAGCGCGATCTCGCTGTATGTCAGACCATCCAGTTGCGAAAGCAGAAACGCCTCTCGTGTTTTTCCGTTCAGCCCGTCAAGCATGCTGTCGATGAGTTGCAGGGTTTCGAGCTGGCTCTCGCGTTCCTCGGGGGAAGGCGCGAGCGCCTCCGGCATAAGCGCCAACATCTCCAGATAGGCTTTTTCCAGCGCGTTTCGGCGAAACAGGTCGACCATCACCCGTTTGGCGAGAGTGCACAGAAAGGAGCGCGGATCGCGGATCGTCGAGAGCGAGTCGCTGCCCATTACCCGTAGAAAAGTGTCCTGGGCAATGTCATCTGCATCAAAGGCGGACTGGAGTTTGCGCGTCAGCCAGCTTTTCAACCAGCCGTGATGTGCGCCATAAAGCGACTCGAGCGTAAAGGAAGCAGTGGTAGTGGCGTGGTCAGACATGTGGAATGTATCAAAAGTTAATTATCACGCGATTATAGTAATATGAGAATGGTTATCATTACAATTAGAAATATAATTGTATTACGTTGAACTTCTTAATGCGTTGTTATTTATAAAAATGTTATGAGGTGGATATCGGATGGGGAAGGGGAGTCTGCTTCTGGCATGTGACGGTTGGAATGACATCTGACCATGTCTGCTGTGAGCATGGAGCAGACGAATGCTTTAAAGCATGCTGAACTCTTTAAAAGTAAACCGTCTTGGGAGGACACCGAGAGCAGAGCAGCTGTTACTTTTCGGGAAAAGGTGAGTTGCGGATCAGGAAATGCTCAATCGAGTCGATTAAACCGGGAGCTAAGGGGAGCGCGGGTTCAGCGTATGTCGCGATATTCGCTTTGCGATCGTCCGAAGTCACCTCTTTCATAACATGGTTCATATTGGGCAGTATAACCAGGGACGCTTGAGGATTCGCGGCCTTAAGCAGTCTTGCATCCGTTTCTTCCACCTGGAGATCGCGTTGCCCTTGTAGCACTAACACGGGTTTGGAAATACTCGAAATGAGATGACCCGGATTATATGAAAATGCATTGATCAAAAACCCCTGAACAGCAGGATTAAAGATACTTTGCAGTGCTGGGTGAATATTCGTAATATCGACTCGCCGCCGATGCTCCAGAGCATCAATTATCGGCAGCGCCTGCTTTAATAGAATTTCATTTTCCGGATTAGCGTTAAGTTGCCCCCTCAACACCTCGCCCATCGGCCTCCCAGGCGTTGCGATAAGAACCACACCGCACACATTCTCTTCTTGAGCCGAGGCAAGTGCGACTACACCCCCTTCGCTGTGTCCTAAAACCCAAACACAGGGAGTGTGCATGTGACGTCTAAGCACGTCTACCCAGGATCGAATGTCGTCAACATAGTCAGCAATCGTCACCGCATTGGCATCGTCTACGGCCATTGCGCTAGCGAACATTCCACGTTTGTCGATACGAAGCGTCGCAAAACCTTTGGCAGCCAGGCCTTCAGCAAGAAGTCGGTAAGGCGATGCCTTCACACCAAGCGGGTTGTTTCCATCCCGATCGGTTGGCCCGGAGCCAGGAACGATAAGAACAACGGCTGTTGGTTTTGAATTCGGGGTGAGTAACGTGCCTTTCAAAGGGCCTTTTGGCCCTGCGGCATCCAGGGCAGTTTCGGAAAAGGTCACCGGTACTGCCGCCAGACTCACAAATGGGCAAGCGCCCAAAAGGGCAATTGAGGCGGCAATATTCATTGGAGATGTTCCTGTAAAATTCAGCGTACCCGTCAATTTATATTATAAATATGGCCTGCTCTACATTGATTAATATATCAGCGGCGATAGAAAACGCCGCTTCTGGGCACAGAGCGGACGTACTGGGTGAGTTTAAAGTCTACTGTGAGCGAAGAGTGGACATCTCAACTCATTGTTGTTCCTGTTTATTGATATGGAAGCCTGGAACGGCAAGCGTCTGGAACAAATACCTGCGGCTATTATGAATGAAGTGTTGGCCAGACTAAGTTGAGGTTTTGATATGCGCACTGAGCAATGGCATAAAAGCAAAAAGCCTGCTTAGTTTCCTAAGCAGGCTTCTTAAATATGGCTCCTCTGACTGGACTCGAACCAGTGACATACGGATTAACAGTCCGCCGTTCTACCGACTGAACTACAGAGGAATCGTTTGAACGAGGCGCATATTAGCGAGGGTGGTGAGGCTTGTCAAAGGGGTAAATACATTTGTGTGTTCGTTTGCTGACAAAATCAGCAAAGCGGCGATCTTTCCGTCTTTTTATGCTTTTGCCCCATTCTGGTGCGTGTCTACCTCTTCCAGGGCAGCCTGAATGAGATACTTAGGTACACAGAATGATCTTCCTTCGCTTTTACTCCTGACTTTACGCGGCTTTAACCGTAAAACATCATTTTAGACGAAAGTGGCAAGCATCTTGCAATCCTGAATTTAATGACTGCCAGCACGGGTTCTGGTATTCCGACAGGAGGCAAAATGAACTTCAGACGACTGAAATATTTCGTGAAAATCGTCGATATTGGTAGCCTGACCCAGGCAGCGGAAGTGTTGCACATTGCGCAACCCGCGCTGAGCCAGCAGGTCGCTACGCTGGAAGGTGAGCTGGATCAGCAATTGCTGATTCGTACCAAGCGTGGCGTCACGCCGACGGAAGCAGGAAAAGTGCTATATACCCACGCCCGGACGATTTTACGTCAGTGCGAACAGGCGCAACTTGCGGTTAATAACGTGGGCCAGACCTTGAGTGGACAGGTCTCTATCGGCCTTGCGCCGGGGACAGTCGCGTCATCCATTACCATGCCGTTATTACAGACGCTACGTGCCGAACTGCCTGATGTGCTGGTCTATTTGCATGAAAACAGTGGGGCAGTGCTGAATGACAAGCTGCTCAGCGGGCAATTAGATATGGCAGTGCTCTATGAGCGTTCACCCGTGGCGGGCATCAGCAGTCAACCGTTGCTTAAAGAGGATCTGTACCTGGTTGGCACGCGTGAGTGTCCTGGCCAAAGCGTCGATTTAGCCGCAGTGGCGCAGATGAATTTGTTCTTGCCACGGGATTACAGCGCGGTTCGCCTGCGCGTGGATGAAGCTTTTTCGCTACGTCGCTTAACGGCTAAAGTGATTGGCGAAATTGAGTCTATCTCCACCCTAACGGCCGCCATTGCCAGTGGTATGGGTGTCACAGTGTTGCCTGAGTCGGCCGCCCGTTCATTATGCAATGCGGCTAACGGCTGGATGGCGCGCATCACAACACCGTCGATGAATCTGCCATTATCGTTGAACGTATCCGCCAGAGGGAGCTTATCGCCCCAGGCGCAGGCCGTGAAGGAGATCCTGTTGTCGCTGGTCAGCCGTCCGGCGCTGGAAAATCGCGAGCTGCAGCTGGTCAGCTAAACCTTATTCCCGCAAGGAATAAGATGCAGGTTTTTATTATTTGTTATGCCGGGCATCAGACTTTAACAATAGCGTAATGTCTGATGTGCCCGGAGCGAAACGTGAATTTCCAGCAACTTAAAATAATCCGCGAGGCGGCCCGTCAGGATTACAACCTGACAGAGGTCGCGAATATACTGTACACCTCGCAGTCGGGCGTCAGCCGACACATTCGTGAACTTGAAGATGAACTTGGCATCGAGATTTTTATCCGTCGCGGTAAACGCCTGTTGGGCATGACCGAACCGGGTAAAGCCTTGCTGGTTATTGCCGAGCGTATTCTGAATGAGGCCAGCAATGTTCGTCGACTGGCGGATCTGTTTACCAATGACACGTCCGGCGTTCTGACGATTGCCACCACGCATACCCAGGCACGCTATAGCTTGCCTGCGGTGATAAAAGCTTTTCGTGAGCTGTTCCCTGAGGTGCGTCTGGAACTTATTCAGGGTACGCCACAGGAGATTGATGTCCTGCTACAAAATGGCGGGGCAGATATCGGAATTGCCAGTGAGCGGCTGAGCAGCGATCCATTGTTGGTGGCTTTTCCCTGGTTTCGTTGGCACCACAGCCTGCTTGTTCCTAATGACCATCCATTAGTGAAAGCCTCTCCGCTCACGCTGGAGTCTATTGCTCACTGGCCGTTAATTACCTATCGTCAGGGGATTACAGGGCGTTCCCGCATCGATGAAGCATTTGCTCGCAAAGGGCTGATACCGGATATTATTCTCAGCGCCCAGGACTCGGATGTGATTAAAACTTACGTGTCGCTGGGGTTGGGGATTGGGCTGGTGGCAGAGCAATCCAGCGGCGAGCAGGAAGAGGGGACCTTAACCCGTCTGGATACCCGGCATTTGTTTGATGCAAATACCGTTTGGCTGGGGCTTAAACGCGGACAGCTGCAGCGCAACTACGTCTGGCGATTCATCGAGCTATGCAATGCAGGGCTATCCGTCGATGAAATTAAGCGCCAGGCGATGGAGCCAGATGAGGCGGTGATTGATTATCAGATTTAACTACAAAAGCCCGTGAGCGATCGGGCTTCTCTGACGTCGCTGAATGGCGGGTAGAAAGCTGCGTTACCTCAAGGTCTCCAGCCTCAGATCCTGCGTCGGCACCCGCGACAATATCGAACAAGACACCGCCCGTCCCGAATCCGCATAAATAAACTGAAATCCATTCTTCACCGAAAGAACATCTCGATTGGTAAACGTATAGAATTTATTACTCTGACTACGGCGGGCATCGGAAACATAAAAACTATTGTTTTCCCACAGCACGCTAACGTGCTGGAACAAATGAAATGTCACCTCCGCCCAGCCTCTGTCCGGGCAACGTAGCGTGACTTTCTCACCGGCTATTGTACTCAGTGGAATTACTAATAAAGTGGTTAGCGCTGCTTTCAGCAGTATCGGCATGGGCAAGTATGGGTCTCATTCTGATGTCGTTGCACGATAAGATACTTAACCATGACGTTAACGAATTGGATCATAGAGACATTTTGCATAAGCAGACGGACATTCTCCCGTAGCCAGTATGGAAAAACCTGGTGTGGAGTGAAGCGTTCTACCTGGCGAATAGGATCGCAGAAAAGCAAAAAGCCTGCTTAGTTTCCTAAGCAGGCTTCTTAAATTTGGCTCCTCTGACTGGACTCGAACCAGTGACATACGGATTAACAGTCCGCCGTTCTACCGACTGAACTACAGAGGAATCGTGTGAACGAGGCGAATATTAGCGATGCCGCTCAGCGTTGTCAAAGCCTGAATAGATAAATGCGATCGTTTGCTGAAATATTCCCCATTTCGCCGCTTATTCAGACGCAACCGGTTGTTTTATGCACTTTTCGCGTTCGGGGCGCGGGTATTTCCACAGCCAGCGGCCGGTGACCATACGCCAGTAAAATAACGCGGCGCGTACGGCCCAGTCGAAGAACATGCCTAACCAAACGCCGACAACTCCCCATCCTAATACGATACCCAGGGTGTAACCCGCGACTACGCGGCAGCCCCACATGCCCAGCATCGATACCCACATAGCAAAACGTGCATCTCGCGCACCTTTAAAGCCTGCTGGTAACACCCAGGAGGCTGCCCATATCGGCATAAATGCTGCGTTGAGCCAAATCAGGATGACTATGACCTCTTTTACATCCTGATCGTGGGTATAAAATGAGGCCATCACCCCGGCGAAAGGAGCGGTTAACCAGGCAATTGCCGTCAGGCCGATCGTCGACAGCCAAAATACATGCCGTAGCTGGATTTCAGCCTGGGCAATCTGGCCATTTCCCAGACGCCTGCCGGTAATGATTGTCGACGCGGAACCTAAAGCATTCCCCGGTAAGTTGATAAGCGCGGCGATAGAAAATGCAATAAAGTTCCCGGCGATAACGCTGGTTCCCATGCCTGAAACAAACATCTGCGTCAAAAGTTTACCGCCATTGAACAGCACTGACTCGATACTTGCCGGAATGCCGATCCCCATCACCTCCCAGATAATGGCGAGATTGAGTGGCTTAAAATAGCTTTTGAAGGGGATTCGCAGCGCGGGGTTAAAACCAATCATCAGTACCCAGATGATGGCAATCGCCCCGATGTAGCGCGAAATGGTCAGTCCCAGGCCTGCTCCCACAAATCCCAGACCTTGCCAGGAAAAGATCCCGTAAATCAGGATGCTACTGATGATGATATTCAGGATGTTCATGCCGCCGTTAATCAACAACGGTATTTTTGTATTTCCGGCTCCACGTAGTGCGCCACTGCCAATCAGCGCAATGGCTGCCGCCGGGTAGCTGAGCACCGTCAGCTCCAGATAGGTGAGTGCCAAAGCTTTAACATCTGGCGTTGCTTCACCTGCGACAACGTCAATAATCTGTTGACCAAAATAGTGAATGACAGCTGCCAGAACGGTAGCAAAAATTGTCATGATCACCAGTGATTGTCTGGCCGCGGCTCTGGCCCGTCGACGATCTCGTTTCCCGAGGCTAAATGCTACAACCACGGTGGTGCCCAGATCGATGGCGGCGAAAAATGCCATGATGACCATATTAAAGCTGTCGGCGAGTCCAACCCCGGCCATCGCTTCTTTTCCCAACCAGCTGACCAGGAAGGTACTGAGAACACCCATCAATAGCACACAGGTGTTTTCCAGAAAAATGGGGACAGCCAGCGGAGTGATTTCGCGCCAAAAGAGAACCTTATAACTCTTGCGTTTGGCATACCAGGGCGTGCGGGAAGCGACCTGGCGTAAGGCAGCGGAGACGTTCAAAGTGGACCTTAACGAAGAAAGTTGAAACCTCATTTCAAATGATGAGGGAGAATCAAAAAAGCTGCAAAGTTTTTTCTATTTAAAATGTCTGTAAATGCAACAAACTGTCGAGAGAAGCATCAATTGATTCGCATTCGAGGAAATGGGGTTTGACAAAATTTTTTTCGCCGCTAAGATAAGCCTCCACAACGATTCCTCTGTAGTTCAGTCGGTAGAACGGCGGACTGTTAATCCGTATGTCACTGGTTCGAGTCCAGTCAGAGGAGCCATATTTAAGAAGCCTGCTTAGGAAACAAAGCAGGCTTTTTGCTTTTTGTTTCAAGCCTGATCGAGCGAACCTACACCGGAATCTTACGCCGGGAAATCCCCATGCTGACGCGCAACCAACGTCAGAATGGAATACAGCGCCACCGCCTGCTGGTGCTGATTAAAGATCTCCACCGACCACTCCACCACGCCGGTCGCTTTTTCTTCGGCATTGCGCTGACGTTTCACCGTTTTGCGTTTGCAGGTTAAACGCACCTGGATAGTGTCGCCCGGCTTAACCGGCTCGATAAAGCGCAGGTTTTCCATGCCATAGTTGGCAATCACCGGACCGACGCCCGCGTCAACAAACAGACCGGCTGCGGCGGAAATCAGGAAGTAACCGTGCACCACGCGCTCGCCGAAAATGGAATCGGCTGCTGCAATCTTGTCCATATGGGCGTAGAAGTGGTCACCGCTGAGGCAGGCAAAGTTAACGATATCCGCTTCGGTCAGTGTACGACGTGGCGTCAGCAGGCTGTCGCCCGGCTGGATCTCTTCGAAGTATTTACGGAACGGGTGAATACGATCTTCCTCCACCCGAGCGCCACGTACCCACTGTTGGCTTACCGCCGCGAGCATGGTTGGGCTGCCCTGAATGGCGGTGCGTTGCATGTAGTGTTTCACCGCGCGCAGACCACCCAGCTCTTCACCGCCGCCTGCACGTCCAGGCCCGCCGTGGACCAGCTGTGGCAGCGGAGAGCCGTGACCGGTCGATTCCGCCGAGGACTCTTCGTTCAGCACCTGAATACGCCCGTGGGCGCGGGCCGCACCGAGGACAAACTCTCGCGCCAGTTCGCCGCTCGCCGTCACCAGCGTTCCTGCCAGACTGCCTTCACCGGCGCGTGCCAGCGTCATGGCATGCTCGGTATTTTGATACGGCATCAGCGTGGCGACCGGGCCAAAGGCTTCAATTGCATGTACCGCGGCAATTTCATCCGGCTGCGGACAAAACAGCAGAGTTGGCGGGAAGAAAGCCCCAGCCGTGCTCAGATCTGCTTTTCCACCCAGCAGCACCTCACACCCGGCTTCAACCAGACGATTCACATTTTCCTGCACGTCCTGACGCTGATCGTTATTCACCAGCGACCCCATCTTCACGCCTTCCTGCGCCGGATCGCCCACTACCACTTTTTGCAGACGGGTAATCAGCGCCTCGCTGACCGCTTTCACCTGCGCCTGTGGCACGATAATGCGGCGGATAGCGGTACATTTCTGCCCGGCTTTGGTCGTCATCTCGCGCACTACTTCACGTACAAACAGTGCAAACTCAGGCTGTTCTGGGGTGACGTCATCACCCAGCACGCAGCAGTTGAGTGAATCCGCTTCCATGGTGAAAGGAACCGATTTAGCCACCAGATTGGGGTGCACGCGCAGCTGCTGTCCGGTATGAGCAGAACCGGTAAAGGTCACCACATCCTGGCTGTCGAGGTGATCGAGCAGGTCACCCGCGCCGCCGCAGATAAGGCTAATTGCGCCGTTCGGTACCAGACCACTGTCGATAATCGCTTTCACCATTGCCTGAGTGAGCTGCGCGGTGGCGGTTGCAGGTTTGATAATGGCGGGCATCCCGGCAAGCCAGGTTGGCGCCAGCTTCTCCAGCATACCCCAGCAGGGGAAGTTAAAGGCGTTGATATGCACCGCAACACCGGATTTGGAGGTCAGCACGTGGCGTGCGGCAAAACCGCCCTGTTTGGAGAGCGGGATCAGTTCGTCTTCCGGCCACAGCGTATCGTCCGGCAGCTCGCGGCCACCGAGACTGGCATAAGTGAAAAGCGTGCCAATGCCGCCTTCGATATCGACCCAGCTGTCACCGCGCGTTGCTCCGGTTTGCGCGGATATGGCATAGAAATCGGCTTTCAGTTCCATTAAATGCTTCGCCACCGCTTTTAGCATCGCGCTGCGCTCAATAAAACTCATTGCCTGTAACGCTTTGCCGCCGTGCTCAATCGCAAAGCGGCGCGCCTGCGCCATATCCAGTCCAACGCTTGTCACTTCCCAAAGCGCTTCACCGGTAAGGGCGTGGTGGATGGTGCGGGTGCGGCCCCGGCCTGTCTGCCAGGCACCGGATAAATAACTGGCTAACTGCTGCATCGTTAATCTCCAGATGTGTTCCGTAATATCTCTTTAAATAGTTCTTTTATGAATCACAAAATGCAAGCGAGATTTTAATAATTTGTTAACAATGAGATCGCGAACACTTTACCTTCATTGGTTATCTATCTGTTATTAATGGATAAACAAAAACCCTTTGCGACAAGTATCGCAAAACCAGCAAACAAAATTTGTGGTTTTATTTAACCAAGATGTAACTTTTATAAAACAAAGTGATTCACAAATATTGATTTGTTGAAATTATCGGAATCATAAGGTGATGACGTGACTGAAGAACAACGCTTTGACCAGCGCATCGCGCAGGAAACGGCCATCGAGCCGCAGGACTGGATGCCGGACGCATACCGTAAGACGCTGATCCGCCAGATTGGCCAGCATGCGCACTCGGAAATTGTCGGCATGTTGCCGGAAGGCAACTGGATAACCCGCGCACCCACGCTGCGGCGTAAGGCCATTCTGCTCGCAAAAGTACAGGACGAGGCCGGACACGGTCTGTACCTCTACAGCGCGGCGGAAACACTGGGCTGCGCGCGTGAAGATCTGTACCAGAAGATGCTCGACGGCCAGATGAAATACTCCTCCATCTTCAACTACCCAACCCTGAGCTGGGCGGATATCGGTGTGATCGGCTGGCTGGTCGATGGCGCGGCGATTGTTAACCAGGTGGCGCTGTGTCGTACCTCCTACGGCCCGTATGCCAGGGCGATGGTCAAAATCTGCAAAGAAGAGAGCTTCCATCAGCGTCAGGGCTTCGAAGCGTGTATGGCGCTGGCTACTGGTAGCGAGGAACAGCGTCAGATGCTGCAGGACGCCATCAACCGTTTCTGGTGGCCTGCGTTGATGATGTTTGGCCCGAACGACGACAACTCACCGAACAGTGCCCGCAGTATGGCGTGGAAAATCAAACTGCACTCCAACGACGAACTGCGTCAGCGCTTTGTTGATAACACGGTCCCGCAGGTAGAAATCCTCGGTATGACCGTGCCGGACGCCGACCTACAGCTTGATGAAGTGACGGGGAAATATCGATTCGGTGAGATCGACTGGCAGGAATTTAATGAGGTCATCAACGGTCGTGGTGTCTGCAACCACGAACGTCTGGGCGCAAAGCGTAAGGCCTGGGAAGAAGGGGAATGGGTGCGCGAGGCCGCACTGGCGCACGCCGAAAAGCAACAGGCCCGCGACGCGGCGTAAGGAGAGAGTCATGAGCAAAACATACTGGCCGTTATACGAAGTTTTTGTCCGCAGCAAACAGGGGTTATCACACCGTCACGTTGGCAGTCTGCATGCCGCCGATGACCAGATGGCGCTGGAAAATGCCCGCGATGCCTATACACGCCGCAGCGAAGGCTGCTCCATCTGGGTGGTGAAAGCCAGCGAAATTGTTGCGTCACAGCCGGAGGAACGCGGTGAATTTTTCGACCCGGCGGAGAGCAAAGTCTATCGCCATCCCACGTTCTACACCGTGCCGGACGGCATGGAACATATGTGAGGCAACGATGAATAACCTGAATCCCGTTGCAACCTATGCCCTGCGTCTGGGCGATAACGGCCTGGTGCTGGCTCAGCGTCTGGGTGCCTGGTGCGGCCATGCGCCGGAGCTGGAGATTGATCTGGCGCTGGCTAATATCGGCCTCGACCTGCTGGGGCAGGCGCGCAACTTCCTCAGCTACGCAGCCGAACTGGCGGGTAGCGGCGACGAAGACACGCTGGCTTTTGGTCGTGATGAGCGTCAGTTCCGCAATCTGTTGCTGGTGGAACAGCCTAACGGCAACTTTGCCGACACGATCGCTCGCCAGTTCTTTATCGACGTCTGGCACGTGGCGCTGTTCACTCGTTTGGTTAACAGCCGCGATAAGCAGATTGCGGCTATCGCTGCCAAAGGACTGAAAGAAGTGCGTTATCACCTGCGCTTCAGCCGCGGCTGGCTGGAGCGACTGGGGAATGGTACTGACTACTCCGCACAACTGATGCAGAAGGCGGTGGACAATCTGTGGCGTTACACCGGCGAATTGTTCCTTGCCGACGAACTGGAGATCGCTCTGGCCAGGCAGGGCATTGCCGTCGATCCGCGCGAACTGCAAACCGAATGGCAGACGACGGTACACACTGCGCTGATTGATTCTGGTTTACACGTTCCGCAAGAGGCGGCGTTTCGCAACGGCGGTAAGCAGGGGCTACACAGCGAACATCTCGGGCCGATGTTGGCCGAGATGCAGTACTTGCAGCGTGCGTATCCTGGTCAGCAGTGGTAGCAGGGGGTGGCTATGCAACGTCTTACCGCGATCGCACCGCCAGAGGTGCACGCCGTTTGGGGGCTGTTAAGTGTGATTTCCGATCCGGAAGTGCCGGTGCTGACCATCACCGATCTCGGCATGGTACGCAGCGTTGAGCGCTGCGGCGACGGCTGGGTAATCGGCTTTACGCCGACGTACTCCGGCTGCCCGGCCACCGAGCATCTACTGGGTGAAATTCGCATGGTGATGGCGGAGCACGGCTATACGCCAGTACATATCGTCCTGCAGCTTGACCCACCGTGGACCACTGACTGGATGAGCCCGGACGCCCGCGAACGCCTGCGCCAGTATGGTATCAGCCCGCCGCAGGCCCACGCCTGTCATGCCGAAATGCCAACTGACGTACAGTGCCCGCGCTGCGCCAGCCCCCATACTTCGCTGATTAGCGAATTCGGATCCACGGCCTGTAAAGCGTTGTATCGCTGCGACAGCTGCCGTGAACCCTTTGATTACTTTAAATGTATTTGAGGTTGCGATGACAACATTTCATTCGCTTACCGTGGCCAACGTCGAAGCGGAAACGCGCGATGCGGTGACCATCACTTTCACCATTCCCGACGCGCTGCGTAATGCCTACGCCTTCCGACCGGGCCAGCATTTGACGCTGAAAGCTCACCTCGGTGGAGAAGAGCTGCGTCGGTGTTACTCCATTTGTCGCAGCCGCTCGCCGTCGGAAATTAGCGTCGCGGTTAAAGCTATCGACGGTGGGCGTTTCTCCCGCTATGCCCAGCAGGATATCCAGCAGGGTATGGCGCTGGAAGTGATGGTGCCGCAAGGGCACTTCGGCTACCAGCCGCAGGCCGAGCGCGAAGCCGAATATCTGGCGATTGCCGCCGGGTCCGGCATTACGCCGATGATGGCGATTATTGAAGCGACGCTGACGACCGAACCGGCCAGCCAGTTCACGCTGATCTACGGCAACCGCAGCAGCCACAGCATGATGTTCCGTCAGGCGCTGGCCGATCTGAAAGACCGCTATCCGCAGCGTTTACAGGTGGTGCACCTGTTCAGTCAGGAGTCGATGGACAGCGATCTGCTACAGGGTCGTATTGACGGCGACAAACTGCGTGCGCTGGGCAAAAACCTGCTCGATTTCAGCCGCTTTGACGACGCCTTTATCTGTGGCCCATCGGCAATGATGGATGAAGCTGAAGTGGCACTGCGCGAACTGGGCATAGCGGAAAAATCCATTCACCTTGAGCGTTTCAATACGCCGGGGACCAGCGTGAAACGCGTCACCGGCGTGCAGGCGGAAGGCCGCACGGTCACCCTTCGTCAGGATGGGCGCGATCGCCTGATTTCACTGAATGCGGAAGATGACAGCATTCTCGACGCCGCGTTGCGCCAGGGCGCTGACCTGCCGTTCGCCTGTAAAGGCGGCGTGTGCGCCACCTGCAAATGCAAGGTGGTCAGCGGCGAGGTGGCTATGGCCGCCAACTACAGCCTTGAAGCCGATGAACTGGCGGCGGGCTATGTGCTGAGCTGCCAGGCGCTGCCAACCAGCGGTGACGTAGTGGTCGACTTCGATGCGCGGGGGATGGCATGAGCGAACTGCTGATTTCCCGTCACGACCGTGTACTGCAACTGACTCTGAACCGTCCGCAGGCGCGTAACGCCCTGAACAATGCGCTGCTAACGCAGATTGCTGACGCGCTGGAAAGCGCGGCGGCGGACGCCAGCATCAGCGTTTGCGTGATTAGCGGCAACCCGCGCTACTTCGCTGCCGGAGCCGATCTCAACGAAATGGCGGAAAAAGATCTGCCCGCCACTTTCGACGATATTCGCCCACGCCTGTGGGCACGTATTGATGCCTTCAACAAGCCGTTGATCGCGGTGGTTAACGGTTACGCGCTGGGAGCCGGGTGCGAGCTGGCTCTGCTGTGCGACCTGGTGATTGCCGGGGATAACGCCCGCTTTGGTCTGCCGGAGATTACTCTCGGCACCATGCCAGGGGCGGGCGGTACGCAGCGGCTTATCCGTTGTGTTGGCAAAGCGCTGGCCAGCCGAATGGTGCTGAGCGGTGAAAGCATTGATGCCGAACGAGCGCAACAGGCCGGGCTGGTGAGTGATATTCACCCGGCGAACCTCTCCGATGAATACGCGCTCAAGCTGGCGGCGACCATCGCCCGTCACTCACCGCTGGCGCTGCGGGTGGCAAAGCAGTCTCTACGCGCTGCGCAAGAAGTGGGTCTCCAGGCCGGTCTGGTGCAGGAACGTCAGCTGTTTACGCTGCTGAGCGGCACCGAAGATCGTCGTGAAGGCGTCAGCGCCTTTTTAGAAAAACGCACACCGGAATTTAAAGGACGCTAATCGTGGACGTATTTATTCTCAGCGAAGTGGAGCAGGGCGTGATGACTATCACCCTGAACCGCCCGGACCGACTCAACAGCTTTAACGACGTGATGCACCAGCAGCTCGCCGACTGCCTGAAACAGGCCGAGCGCGACGACACCATTCGTTGTCTGCTGATCACCGGCGCCGGACGCGGATTTTGCGCCGGACAGGATCTGAACGACCGTAACGTTGACCCGAGCGGTCCCGCGCCGGATCTGGGCATGTCGGTGGAACGCTTCTACAACCCGCTGGTGCGCCGCTTAGCCGCGCTGCCGAAGCCGGTTATCTGTGCCGTCAACGGCGTTGCCGCTGGTGCCGGTGCCACACTGGCCTTGGGCTGCGACATCGTCCTCGCCGCGCGCTCGGCGAAGTTTGTTATGGCCTTCAGCAAACTCGGCCTGGTGCCGGACTGCGGCGGAAGCTGGGTGCTGCCGCGCGTAGCCGGTCGCGCTCGCGCCGTGGGTTTGCTGATGCTTGGCGATAACCTCAGCGCCGAACAGGCCGCGCAGTGGGGCATGATCTGGCAAGTGGTCGACGATGCCGAGTTGAAAGATACCGCGTTGACCATGGCGCGCCATTTCGCGACGCAGCCGACCTATGGCCTGGGGCTGATTAAGAAAGCCTTGCAGCTTTCCGAAACCAACACGCTGGATCAGCAGCTTGAGCTTGAGCGCGACTACCAGCGCATGGCCGGTCGCAGCGACGACTATCGCGAAGGGGTCAGCGCCTTTCTCGGCAAACGCCCACCACAGTTCAGCGGGAAATAAGCCATGACGCAAACTCTTCATCGCGTTGCCGTGATCGGCGGCGGAACAATGGGTGCAGGCATTGCCGAAGTGGCTGCCAGCGCCGGACATTCGGTCCTGCTGTATGACATTTCCGCTGAGGCGATTACTCGCGCCATTGAGGGTATTCGCCAGCGACTCGACGTTCGTGTTGGTCGTGGAAAAATCAGTGCGGAACAGGCCAGTGAATTACTGGCACGGATCGCCCCCGCGACTGAACTGAATCAGCTTGCCGATGCACAACTGGTGATTGAAGCCGCTTCCGAGCGGCTGGAAATTAAAAAAGCGCTGTTTAGTCAGTTGGCGGAGATCTGTTTGCCGTCAACGCTGCTGACCAGTAATACCTCGTCGATCTCAATCACCGCAATTGCGGCGGGAGTGAAGCATCCGGAACGTGTGGCGGGGCTGCACTTCTTTAACCCTGCACCGGTGATGAAACTGGTGGAAGTGGTGAGCGGCCTTGCCACCTCAACGGAAGTGGTCGAGCAGCTTTGCCAGTGCGTGACCGCCTGGGGCAAACAGCCGGTGCGCTGCCGCTCAACGCCGGGTTTTATCGTCAACCGCGTGGCACGTCCGTATTACGCTGAAGCCTGGCGCGCGCTGGAAGAACAGGTTGCGTCAGCGGAAGTGATTGATGCGGCTCTGCGTGACGGCGGCGGCTTCCCGATGGGACCGCTGGCGCTGACCGACTTGATTGGCCAGGACGTCAACTTTGCCGTGACCTGTTCGGTGTTTAACGCCTTCTGGCAGGACCGCCGTTTTCTGCCGTCTTTGCTGCAACAGGAGCTCGCTCTGGCGGGGCGTCTGGGAAAGAAGAGCGGTTACGGCGTCTATCGCTGGCCTGCTGAGGTATCGCCTGAACTGGCTGTTGCAGCGGTAGCGCCTGAAAATGCAGCAAAAAATATCAAGCGTGACGTTGTCACTGAACTGGATGATGTGCTGCTCCTTGAAACGACCGGTGAAACCGCGCTGGCCTTAAGCGTGCAGCACCAGCGCCCGGTGGTGGTGTATGACCATGCTGCGGGCGACACCGTCGTGCTGGCAAGCGCACCAACCAATCCGGATTCTGCCACCGACAAAGCAGTGTACTACTTCCAGCAGCAGGGCAAAAAAGTGCTGCGTATTGCCGACTATCCAGGGCTGCTGGTATGGCGCACGGTAGCGATGCTGGCGAACGAAGCGCTGGATGCGCTGCAAAAAGGAGTCGCCAGCGCCGAGGATATCGATACCGCCATGTGTTTGGGGGTCAACTACCCGCACGGGCCGCTGGCCTGGGGTGAATCGCTCGGCTGGGGACGTGTGCTTCGTCTGCTGGAAAATCTACAACAGCACTATGGCGAAGAACGCTATCGCCCGAGTGCGCTGCTGCGCCAGAAAGCGCTGATGGAGATGCGTCATGAGTAATGAAGCCTGGCGCAACGCCCGCGCCATGTATGTGAAAGACACCTGCGCGCAGGCGCTGGGGATTGAAATTATTGAGATGGACGACGGTTATTCGCAGATGACAATGACCGTGTCGCCGTCGCAGCTGAATGGACATCAGACCTGTCACGGTGGGCAACTGTTCTCGCTGGCGGATACCGCCTTTGCTTACGCATGCAACAGTCAGGGACTGGCAGCAGTAGCCTCAGCGGCCAGTATCGACTTTCTGCGTCCGGCTTTTGCAGGTGACAAACTGACCGCCACCGCGCGGGTTAAGCAGCAAGGCAAACTCACTGGCGTTTACGACATTGAAATTGTCAATCAGCAACACAAAACCGTGGCTCTGTTTCGCGGCAAATCCCACCGCATCGGTGGCACGATTACAGGAGAAGTCTAATGCGTGACGCATTTATTTGTGACGGTATTCGTACCCCGATTGGTCGCTACGGCGGGGCGCTGGCAGGCGTGCGTGCCGACGATCTGGCGGCCATCCCGTTGCGTGAATTACTCAACCGCAACCCACGCCTGGATCCCAGCGCTATTGACGATGTGATCTTCGGTTGCGCCAACCAGGCGGGCGAGGATAACCGCAACGTGGCGCATATGGCGACCCTGCTGGCGGGTTATCCGCACAGCGTTGCCGGCACGACCATCAACCGTCTGTGCGGCTCCGGGCTTGATGCGATCGGCTTCGCTGCTCGCACGATCAAAGCCGGTGATGCCGACCTGCTGATCGCTGGTGGTGTTGAGTCAATGTCACGCGCGCCGTTTGTAATGGGCAAAGCCACCGCGCCGTTTCAGCGTCAGGCAGAAATGTTTGATACCACCATTGGCTGGCGTTTTGTGAACCCGCTCATGCAGCAACAATTCGGAACTGACAGCATGCCGGAAACGGCGGAGAATGTAGCTGAATTGTTAAATATAAGCCGAGAGGACCAGGACGCCTTTGCGTATCGCAGCCAGCAGCGCACGGCGAAAGCCCAGCGTGACGGCATTCTGGCGCAGGAAATTGTGCCGGTACAAATCATTGGCAAGAAAGGGGCAGTTAGCGCAGTACGTGAAGATGAACATCCGCGTACAGAAACCACGCTGGAGCAACTCGCACAACTGAAAACACCGTTTCGTAAGAACGGCGTGGTCACCGCAGGCAATGCCTCTGGGGTGAACGACGGCGCGGCAGCAATGATCGTAGCCAGCGAGCAACACATAAAGGCCCAGGGACTAACGCCGCGTGCACGCATTGTCGCGATGGCGACGGCGGGCGTGGAGCCGAAGTTTATGGGGCTTGGGCCAGTTCCTGCGGTACGAAAAGTGCTGGAGCGCGCCGGGCTGAATATCAACGATATGGATGTGATTGAGCTGAATGAAGCCTTTGCCGCCCAGGCGTTGGGTGTGATGAGACAGCTTGGACTGGCAGATGACGCAGAACACGTGAATCCCAATGGGGGGGCTATCGCTTTAGGTCACCCGCTGGGGATGAGCGGTGTGCGGTTAGCGCTGGCCGCAACGCTGGAGCTGGAACGACGCAATGGACGTTATGCGCTGTGTACGATGTGTATTGGCGTGGGTCAGGGCATTGCCATGATCCTTGAGCGAGTGTGAGCTAATTGACCTGCGAGTGCCCTACAAAATGACAACGACAACAACAAAATTAGATCCGATTGAAACCGCATCGCGTGACGAATTACAGGCTTTGCAAACCGAGCGCCTGAAATGGACGTTAAAACACGCCTATGAAAATGTCCCGATGTACCGCCGTAAGTTCGACGCGGCGGGGGTTCACCCGGATGATTTCCGTGAGCTGAGCGATCTGAGCAAGTTTCCCTGCACCACCAAGCAGGATCTGCGTGACAACTATCCCTTCGACACCTTCGCGGTACCGATGGAGCAGGTGGTGCGTATCCATGCATCATCCGGCACCACGGGTAAACCGACGGTGGTGGGCTATACGCAAAATGATATCGATACCTGGGCTAACATCGTCGCCCGCTCGCTGCGTGCCGCAGGCGGTACCGCGAAAGATAAAATCCACGTCGCTTATGGCTATGGCCTTTTCACCGGCGGACTGGGCGCGCACTACGGCGCGGAACGCCTGGGGGCAACGGTTATCCCGATGTCCGGCGGTCAAACCGAGAAACAGGCGCAGCTGATTCGCGATTTCAAACCTGACATGATTATGGTCACGCCATCCTACTGTCTGAACCTGATTGAAGAGCTGGAGCGCCAGATGGGCGGTGACGCGCGGGGTTGTTCGCTGCGTACCGGTGTCTTTGGCGCAGAGCCGTGGACAACGGGGATGCGCGCGGAGATCGAACGTCGCCTGGGTATTACGGCGCTGGATATTTATGGCCTCTCGGAAGTGATGGGGCCGGGCGTGGCGATGGAGTGCATCGAAACGGGTGATGGTCCGACAATATGGGAGGATCATTTCTTCCCGGAAGTGGTCAATCCGGATGACGGTACGCCACTGGCCGACGGAGAGCACGGCGAACTGCTGTTCACCACGCTGACGAAAGAAGCGCTACCGGTCATTCGTTATCGTACCCGCGACCTGACGCGCCTGCTGCCGGGTACCGCACGCACGATGCGTCGTATGGATCGCATTAGCGGGCGCAGCGACGATATGCTGATTATTCGCGGCGTCAACGTCTTCCCATCGCAGGTGGAAGAAGAGATCCTCAAGATTGAACATCTGGCTCCGCATTACCAGTTGGAAGTGGATCGCCGAGGACATCTTGATTCGCTTTCGGTACGCGTGGAGCTTAAAGAGAGTAGCCTGGTGCTAAGCCATGAGCAGCGCTGCCAGATTTGCCATCATTTGCGTCATCGTATTAAGTCGATGGTCGGTATTTCAACGGACGTAAGCATTGTTAACTGCGGCAGCATCCCGCGCTCAGAAGGAAAGGCGTGTCGGGTGTTCGACCTGCGCAAAGTTGCCGCCAACGGCTAAGCCTCGTAGGCCTGATAAGCGCAGCGCCATCAGGCGAGAGCGCACAAGTTGCCGGATGGCGCGTTGCCTTATCCGGCCTACAAATTCCTGCCATATCGCGGAAATTTTCCTGTGCTATGATTCAAAAAGGACAAAAAAGACAACAGTATGAATCATATGGAAAAACTCGATAGTTTTATTCAGCAGGCGGTAACCGCAATGCCGGTCAGCGGCACCTCGCTTATCGCCTCGCTTTACGGGGACTGTTTATCGCAACGCGGTGGAGAAGTCTGGCTCGGTAGCGTTGCCGCGCTGCTGGAAGGGCTTGGCTTCGGTGAACGTTTTGTACGTACCGCGCTGTTTCGCCTTAATAAAGAAGAATGGCTGGACGTAGTACGTATCGGCCGTCGCAGTTTCTACCGCCTGAGTGATAAAGGGCTACGCTTGACGCGCCGCGCCGAGAGCAAAATCTACCGTGCCAACGCCCCTGAGTGGGACGGTACCTGGCTGCTGCTGCTGTCGGAGGGGCTGGAGAAAAATACCCTGGCCGAAGTTAAAAAGCAGCTGTTATGGCAAGGTTTTGGCGTGCTGGCGCCGAGTCTGCTGGCGTCGCCATCGCAAAAGCTGGCGGACGTACAGTCGCTGCTCCATGAAGCTGGGGTGGCGGAAAACGTCATCGTTTTTGAGGCGCATTCGCCGTTGGCACTCTCCCGCGCTGCGCTGCGTGAGCGGGTAGAAGGGTGCTGGCACTTAACCGAACAAAATGCCATGTACGAGGCGTTTATCACGCTGTTCCGTCCGTTGTTACCGCTACTGCGTGACGCCGGGCCGGACGAACTTACGCCAGAGCGCTGCTTCCAGATCCGCCTGTTGCTCATTCACTTCTATCGTCGGGTTGTGCTCAAAGATCCGCTGCTGCCGGAAGAATTGTTGCCTGCTCACTGGCTGGGTCAGACGGCGCGTCAGCTGTGCATTAATATTTATCAACGTGTTGCGCCCGGCGCCCAGGTTTTCGTCAGCGAAAAAGGCGAGAGCTCGGTGGGGGAACTGCCCGCGCCGGGTCCGCTCTATTATCAACGCTTCGGCGGATTAGCCGAGGTGTAACAGGAGAAGCCATGCCGATTTACCAGATTGACGGGATGATCCCGGTAGTTCCTGCAGAAAGCTATGTTCACCCAACCGCAGTGCTGATTGGCGATGTCATTCTCGGCAAAGGTGTTTATGTTGGTCCCAACGCCAGCCTGCGCGGAGATTTTGGGCGTATCGTGGTTAAAGATGGGGCGAATATCCAGGATAACTGCGTGATGCACGGATTTCCCGGCCAGGATACGGTGGTGGAAGAGGACGGACATATCGGCCACGGCGCGATTCTGCATGGCTGTGTGATTGGGCGTAACGCGCTGGTCGGCATGAGCGCGGTGATTATCGATGGCGCGACCATCGGTGAAAACAGTATCGTTGGTGCTTCGGCGTTTGTGAAAGCGCGCGCTGAGATGCCTGCCAACCATCTGATTGTCGGCAGCCCGGCAAAAGCGATTCGCATGTTAACTGAGCAGGAACTGGTGTGGAAAAAACAGGGCACTCGCGAGTATCAGGTGCTGGTGGAGCGCTGTCAGCAGACGCTTGCAGAAGTGAAGCCGCTGACTGCGGTAGAACCCGACAGAAAGCGGCTGGAGTTTGATGAGAATTTGCAACCTAAGTCAGCGAGTTAGCGATTCTACGCAATACCCGGTGTCAGAACTGATAGCTGGCGGTAACGCTGACGTTACGCGGCTCACCATAAACGATAGAACCGTCGATATTCGTGTCGTAGGTTTTATCGAACAGGTTATTAAGGTTACCCTGCACTGAGAAGTTTTTTGTTACCTGGTAGCGGGTGAACAAATCTACCAGGGCGTAGCTTCCTTGTTCCGCGCGGAATGTGCCATAAGGCGTGACCGTATCGCTGTAAACACGATTCTGCCAGTTAACTCCACCGCCGACGGTCAGTTCCGGCATGGCTGGCAGGCGATAACGGGTAAACAGTTTTACCGTGGTCCGCGGCAGGTTTGGGTTTACTGCATTGCCTTCGTTGTCTTCTGCAACATAGCGTGTCGCACCAAACGTCATCTGCCAGTTATCGGTGATCGCACCGTTAATCTCGAATTCGACCCCTTTGCTGACCGTACCATCCATCGCTTTAAAGGCCGTGTCGCCATTGCTACCGGCGATTGGCACACCGGTTGATTGCGCTACGTTATCCTGTTCAATGCGGAACACCGCGAGCGTGGTGGTTAAACGGCTGTTCATCCAGTCGGACTTCAGGCCAAGCTCATAGTTGTTGCCGGTGATCGGAGAGAGATATTTACCGGAACTGTCGCGCTTGTTCTGCGGCTGGAAGATTGAGGTATAGCTGGCGTAGGTAGACCAGTTATCGTCAATGTCATAGACCAGACCCGCATACGGCGTGGTGTGGTTTTGCTCCATGCTGTAGGTCAGGGTGTCGATACGCCAGTTGGTGTAACGTGCGCCAACAATCAAATGCAGTGGGTCGGCCAGCGAAATACGCGTTGCGGCGTATAGCGATTTCATGTGCGTGGTATCGTCCTGAGCCAATGACTGCGGGTTCCAGTTGGTTTCCGGGAAGTTACCATCGTAGGTATAGAAGCTGCCGATTTCGTTGGGGAAAACGTTCGCCCACGAGCTTTCATAACGGTTATTCTGTTTACTGTAGCTGCCGCCCAGCATCAGATTATGCTGACGACCAAACAGATCGTAACCGCCGTCGGCAAATAGATCGACAGCATCCACTTTACGTTTGCCGCTGTTCCAGCCGGTTCCTCCGACATTACCATATGGGCCAATCAGCGTGCCGTCGGCCTTATTAACATAGGCATCGACGTACATCATTTTACTGTCGAACTTGACCTCGGAGTGGGTGGCGTTCATGGTCGCCTGCCAGGTATCGGCAAAACGTTGTTTGATGGTGACAAACACTTTGTTGAAGTCTTTATCGTTGTAAGCCCAGTCCGGCGCAGTGCTACGCGAGCGGTCGTAGCTGTTTTTACTGCCATCGGTATTCCAGCGCGGCAATCCACCCCAGGTTGGGCTGTTGATATCAATGCGCTGATATTCATAGCCCGCAGACAGGCTGGTGGTGTCACCCAAATCGGCATCGACAATCCCGGAGAAGAACATTTTTTCGCTATTGTAGCGATCAAGCCAGGAGTCGTTATTCTGGTAACCCGCCACGATGCGGCCGCGCACGTTGCCGTCTGCTGTAAGCGGGCTTTGCAGATCGGTCACATAGCGTTGTTTGTTCCAACTGCCATATTCCGCTGAAACATTACCGGTGAACTCGCGGCTGGTGGCATGCTTACGGATCATGTTAATGGAGGCTGAAGGGTTACCCGTCCCGGTCATTAGCCCGTTTGCGCCACGGACCACTTCGACACGCTCAAAAAGGGCGGTGTCAGAAAGGGCGTCACCGAGATTCCAGCGGGATTCAAAATAGGTCGGGATCCCATCGACCATATAGTTATCAATCTGAAATCCGCGCGAGTAATAGCTGCTGCGATCTGAATCCGCCTGGCTTTTGCTTATCCCCAACGTGTTATCCATCACATCGCCCAGCGTTTGCAACTGCTGATCTTCCATGCGCTGCTGGCTGACAATGCTGACTGATTGCGGGATATCGCGCTGTGTCATCTGCATTTTTGTGCCAGCGGTCGTCGATTTAACGCTGTAATCCTGCTCCTCACTGGATGCGGCTGGAGCAGAACCCTCCACGATCACTGTCTCTTCAGCAGGGGCTGCGAGGCTGGTGGAAGGTAAAAGCGCTAGCGTGATGCATGCTGCCAGCAAAGAAGGGGCAAGGCCCGGTTGGCGTTGAACATTCCCGTTGAGTGTTGTGAAAGACATCGAAAAGTCCTTGATAATTATTAATATTAAGTTCAAATCACCGGTAGTTGTGATGAACCCTTTGGTTGTAAATTATTAAATGCGCATGTAAATACAAATGCGAAATATACGCATTAGCACTCAATGTGTAAACAGATGCTACGGCATAAATGAAATATTGTTTCAGTACTATGCTTGAGCAATAGCGCAGGGAAATGGTTATAAGAGCAGCACTGACTGGGGTTTTCGCTTAAAAAATCGAGGGTTAAAGTTGAAAGAGCGTGAGTAACTCGCTCATACTCTATACTCGCAGAGTTACCCGGCGTAGCATGGCAAAACGCTTGGGCTGTTAATGAAAAAGGAAAACGTCGTGGCAGAAGAAACTATATTCAGCAAAATTATTCGTCGTGAGATTCCGTCGGATATCGTATACCAGGATGAACTGGTCACTGCGTTTCGTGATATTTCCCCTCAGGCACCAACGCATATCCTGATCATTCCTAACATTCTGATCCCCACTGTCAATGATGTGACGGCGGAACATGAACAGGCATTGGGCCGCATGATCACCGTTGCGGCGAAAATTGCTGAGCAGGAAGGCATTGCTGCAGATGGGTACCGCTTAATCATGAACACCAACCGCCACGGGGGGCAGGAGGTGTATCACATTCATATGCACCTGCTGGGTGGACGTGCGCTTGGCCCAATGCTTGCGCATAAAGGTCTGTAAGCATGACCAGAGGATGCATTGCGCTTTCACTAGGTTTGTTGTTGCTGGCGGGTTGTCGAACACATCCTGAAATCCCGGTAAGTGATGAACAGTCGCTGGTGATGGAATCAACAATTCTGGCGGCGGGTATTACAGCAGAGCAGCCCACGTTAACAACGTCTGATATTCAGGCCTCGGCATCCTCGCGACTCTATAACGAAAGGCAAGAACCCGTTACCGTTCATTATCGGTTTTACTGGTATGACGCCAGAGGGCTGGAAATGCACCCTCTGGAAGTGCCACGCAGTGTGATTATTCCGGCCCATTCGTCGGTGACGCTGTACGGCAGCGCCAATTTTCTGGGGGCGCACAAGGTTAGACTTTATCTTTATTTGTAAGGGGTGAATCTTGATGAACAAAATGAATCGCTACGCACTGATTGCCGCGCTGGCGATGTTTCTCTCTGGCTGTGTGGCGCAACGTGAGCCCGCGCCGGTAGAGGAAGTGAAGCCGGTACCGGAACAGCCTGCGCAGCCGCAACAGCCGGTGCCGGTTGTGCCAACGGTGCCAAGTATACCGCAGCAGCCGGGCCCAATTGAGCATGAAGACCAAACGGCGCAGCCTACGCCACGTCAACGTCACTATGACTGGAACGGGGCTATGCAGCCGATGGTCGGCAAAATGCTGCAGGCAGACGGCGTCAAAGCGGGCGGCGTTCTGCTGGTTGATAGCGTGAATAACCGCACCAACGGCTCGTTGAACGCGGGTGAAGCCACCGAAACCTTACGTAACGCACTGGCGAATAACGGTAAGTTTACGCTGATTTCTGCCCAACAGCTGGCTGTCGCCAAACAGCAGTTAGGTCTGTCGCCGAATGACAGTCTGGGAACGCGCAGTAAAGCGATTGGTATCGCCCGTAACGTTGGCGCGCAGTATGTGCTTTATTCCAGCGCATCCGGCAACGTCAATTCGCCTGCGCTGCAAATGCAATTAATGCTGGTACAAACTGGCGAGATAATCTGGTCAGGTAAAGGTGCCGTTCAGCAACAATAACAGACTCACGCGCGGCGAAGTGTTGTCGCGCTATTTCCCGCAGTATCATCCCGTCGCAACCAGCCAAACCGGCCTGAGCGGCGGGAGCTGCATCATTGAACACCGTTCCCACCGACTGGTACTGCGCTGCCATCACGACCCTGACGCGCCGGAATCTCATTTCTTACGCCAATATCATGCGCTAAAACACCTGCCAGAAAGCCTTGCGCCACGTCCTCACTTTTATACGCGTGGGTGGATGGCAGTCGAGTTTTTTCACGGTAAGGTAGAATCCAGATTACCGGACGCCGACGAACTCGCAGGCTTACTGTATCATCTGCACCAGCAACCCCAGTTGGGCTGGCGAATCAACCTGCTTCCGCTACTTGAACAGTACTGGCAGTGTGGCGATCCGGCGCGTCGTACACCATGCTGGCTGCGCGCGCTGAAGCGGCTAAGGAAACGAGGTGAGCCTCGACCTTTGCGTCTGGGGCCGCTGCATATGGATGTTCACGGTGACAACATCGTACGTACGGCATCAGGGCTGCGGCTGATTGACTGGGAATACGCCGGAGACGGTGATATTGCCCTGGATCTGGCGGCAGTATGGGTTAGCGATGAATCCCAGCACCAACAGTTGGTTAGCACCTACGCCCAACGAGCGCACATTGAGCCAGACGTTTTGTGGCGACAGGTCAGACAATGGCAACCCTGGATAATGATGCTGAAGGCGGGGTGGTTTGAGTATCGCTGGCGGCAAACCGGCGATCGACAATTTATCAGGCTGGCCGATGAAACCTGGCGGCAGCTAACAATGAAAGGATAAGGAGAGCAGTGTGGGCCCAGTAATGTTGGATGTCGAAGGGTATGAGCTGGACGCTGAAGAGCGTGAGATTCTGGCACATCCGCTGGTAGGTGGGTTGATCCTCTTTACCCGAAATTATCATGATCCGGAACAGCTGCGTGAATTAGTGCGTCAGATCCGGGCTGCGTCACGTAACCATCTGGTGGTGGCGGTAGATCAGGAAGGCGGACGCGTACAGCGTTTTCGTGAGGGCTTTACCCGCCTGCCTGCAGCTCAATCCTTTGCTGCGTTGCACGGTCTGGAAGAGGGCGGCAAACTGGCTCAGGACGCAGGGTGGTTGATGGCCAGCGAAATGATCGCGATGGACATTGATATCAGCTTTGCACCCGTGCTGGATGTGGGCCATATCAGCGCGGCAATCGGCGAGCGTTCTTACCATGCCGATCCGCTAAAAGCGCTGGAGATGGCGACCCGCTTCATTGACGGGATGCATGCTGCTGGCATGAAAACGACCGGTAAACATTTCCCAGGACATGGGGCGGTGACGGCGGATTCACACAAAGAAACCCCAACCGATCCGCGCCCAGAAGCCGAGATTCGTGCGAAAGATATGTCCGTGTTCCAGACGTTGATTACGGAAAACAAACTGGATGCCATTATGCCTGCGCATGTCATCTACAGTGATGTCGATCCGCGTCCGGCGAGTGGCTCACCTCACTGGTTGAAAACGGTGCTACGTCAGGAACTTGGCTTCGATGGTGTCATTTTCTCCGACGATTTGTCGATGGAAGGGGCGGCGATTATGGGAAGCTATGCGGAGCGTGGACAGGCGTCGCTGGATGCAGGTTGCGATATGATCCTGGTCTGCAATAATCGTAAGGGAGCGGTCAGTGTGTTAGATAATCTGTCGCCGATCAATGCAGAACGTGTTACACGTTTGTATCATAAAGGTTCATTTTCACGTCAGGAACTGATGGACTCGGCACGCTGGAAGACGGTAAGCGCTCAGCTTAACCAACTTCATGAGCGCTGGCAGGAAGAGAAAGCAGGTCATTAACGCAAGTTTGGCGAGGATGCGATGATTATCTATTTACACGGTTTTGACTCTAACAGCCCGGGCAACCATGAGAAGGTGTTGCAGCTGCAATTCATCGACCCGGATGTCAGGCTGATTAGCTACAGTACGCGGCATCCTAAACATGATATGCAGCATCTGCTGAAAGAAGTGGACAAAATGCTGCAGCTGAATGTGGATGACCGTCCGCTGATTTGTGGTGTGGGGCTCGGGGGATATTGGGCTGAACGGATTGGTTTCCTGTGTGATATTCGTCAGGTAGTGTTTAATCCCAACCTGTTCCCGTATGAGAACATGGAAGGCAAAATCGACAGACCTGAGGAGTATGCAGACATCGCAACAAAATGCGTGACCAATTTCCGTGAGAAGAATCGCGATCGCTGCCTGGTGATCCTGTCACGTCATGATGAAGCGCTTAACAGTCAGCGTTCGTCGGAAGAGCTGCATCATTTTTACGAGATAGTCTGGGACGAAGAGCAGACGCATAAGTTTAAGAATATCTCTCCGCATTTGCAGCGCATTAAAGCGTTCAAGACGTTAGGTTAATCCTTATTGAGTGTGTAAAAAACCAGCCATCGGGCTGGTTTTTTTGTTCTTAAAGTTCCGGTTGTCTATCTTTTCAGCATCAAAACTTGATACATATCAATTTTGGTATGACCAATGCACCGTTCGTGTTATTCTCACTCTCGAAGAACATTTTCATTACCGTAACTTGTTGTTAATTAAAGGCTATGCTCATAACTTTTAATTAACAATTGGTTAATAAATTTGAGGGGGTCACGTTGACTACACCATTGAAAAGGATCGTGATTGTCGGCGGCGGTGCTGGCGGACTGGAAATGGCGACGCAGCTGGGTAAAAAACTCGGGCGTAAGAAAAAGGCCAAAATCACACTAGTAGACAGAAACCACAGTCACTTGTGGAAACCGTTACTGCATGAAGTGGCGACGGGTTCACTGGACGAAGGTGTGGATGCGCTGAGTTATCTGGCTCATGCTCGTAACCATGGCTTCCAGTTCCAGTTAGGCTCGGTGGTGGATATCGATCGTGAAGCGAAGACCATTACTCTCGCTGAGCTGCGCGATGAGAAGGGTGAGCTGCTGGTTCCTGAGCGTAAAGTGCCGTATGACACGCTGGTGATGGCGTTGGGCAGTACGTCCAACGATTTCAACACCCCTGGCGTGAAAGAAAACTGCATTTTCCTCGATAACCCGCATCAGGCGCGTCGTTTCCACCAGGAGATGCTGAATCTGTTCCTGAAGTATTCCGCGAATCTGGGCGCTAACGGAAAAGTGAATATCGCCATTGTGGGCGGCGGTGCGACGGGTGTTGAACTCTCCGCTGAGCTGCACAATGCGGTAAAACAACTGCACAGCTATGGTTACAAAGGGCTGACCAATGACGCGCTGAACGTTACGCTGGTCGAAGCCGGTGAGCGTATTCTGCCTGCGTTGCCGCCGCGTATTTCCGGTGCTGCGCATAATGAGTTAACCAAACTGGGCGTACGCGTACTGACCCAGACGATGGTAACCAGCGCTGACGAAGGGGGACTGCACACCAAAGATGGCGAATACATTAAAGCCGATCTGATGGTGTGGGCGGCGGGTATCAAAGCGCCAGACTTTATGAAAGACATTGGCGGTCTGGAAACGAACCGTATTAACCAACTGGTGGTTGAGCCAACTCTGCAGAGCACGCGCGATCCTGACGTGTACGCGATTGGCGACTGCGCTTCCTGCGCTCGCCCGGAAGGCGGTTTTGTGCCTCCGCGCGCTCAGGCAGCACACCAGATGGCGACCTGCGCGATGAACAATATTCTGGCACAGATGAACGGTAAGCCGCTGAAAGCGTATCAGTACAAAGATCACGGCTCTCTGGTCTCGCTCTCTAACTTCTCTACCGTGGGTAGCCTGATGGGCAACCTGACCCGTGGTTCGATGATGGTGGAAGGACGTATTGCGCGCTTTGTGTACATCTCACTGTACCGCATGCACCAGATTGCTTTGCACGGCTACTTCAAAACCGGCCTGATGATGCTGGTCGGCAGTATCAACCGGGTGATTCGCCCGCGTCTGAAACTGCATTAATATCGACCTGTGGCGTCGGATGATTTTACGCATCCGACGCCTTCCTTCAGAGTTGTCTGAATCATTCCGCTTTCGCTCCACCTCCCGCTATTTTCATCCGTAATCTGATTGGCATTCCTTACCTTCTGTTGCAAAGTTGTTGCTAATAGCAAAAAAGGAGGTAGTCCCGTGAATAAATCAATGTTGGCGGGTATAGGGATTGGCGTAGCTGCTGCGCTGGGTGTTGCAGCGGTGGCCAGTCTGAACGTTTTCGAGCGTGGCCCACAGTATGCGCAAGTTGTCTCTGCAACACCGATTAAAGAGTCGGTAAAAACACCGCGTCAGGAGTGCCGGAACGTAACGGTCACCCACCGCAAGCCGGTACAAGATGAAAACCGTATCGCGGGTTCCGTACTGGGCGCGGTTGCGGGTGGTGTTATTGGGCATCAGTTTGGCGGTGGACGTGGTAAAGATATTGCTACCGTGGCCGGTGCTTTAGGCGGCGGCTATGCAGGTAACCAGATTCAGGGTTCGATGCAGGAAAACGATACTTACACCACCACGCAGCAGCGTTGTAAAACGGTGTATGACAAATCTGAAAAGATGCTGGGCTACGACGTGACGTACAAAATTGGCGATCAGCAGGGGAAAATCCGTATGGATAAGGACCCCGGCGCGCAAATTCCGTTGGATAACAACGGACAGTTGGTACTGAATAACAAAGCGTAAAATAGCATTATCCTGAACATTAGCCCCCCATTCGCTCAGGCTGGGGGGCTTTTTTTATCAGAAGGTTAAGGCGTAGTTCAGACCAAAAGTACGACCCCGGCCCTTGTATTCATACAGTGACGGGCTGCCGTAGGTTGGGCTATACAGCAGTGGCGCACGTTGTCCCCACAGTGTGGTGTACTCTTCATTCAGCAGGTTTTCCACGCTGAAGGTCAGCTTACCCAACGGGAGCTGATAGCTGCCGATAAAGTCCATCGTGTTATAGCCATCCAGCTTGTTACCGCTGGCGTCGGTCAGATCAAATGTTTGCTGGCTCTGTACGCGCAAGGTCCACGGTTCTGGTGCCCAGCCGACCCACGCGGTTGCTTTGGACGGTGAGGCCAGCGTGACATCCCATTTTTGCCATTTACCGTTCTGTTTCACTTCCGATTTAATGACGTTGAAGTTGCCACCCAGGCTCCAGTCCGTGTCCGCAATGAAATAATCCACCGCACCTTCAACGCCATAAATGCGGCGATCGTCGGGCTGAACGTTAATGGTCATATCGCTGCGGTTGATAACGATCGATTTATCTGAAGTCGAGTAGTAAGCGGCCAGTTGCGTGCGCAGACTATCGCCGGTGTAGCGCCACCCCAGTTCGTACGAGTTAACTTTAATCCCTTCCAGACGTGAATCCGCCACGTTGACGCTGCGCTGGAGCTGGTAATGATCGCCAACCAGCGAATAGGTACCATTACCGTAATATTTCCCTGGGTCCGGAAGCTCCACGCCCTGAGAAAAGTTAAACCACGTTTGCTGACGGTCGGTCAGGTGGGCAAGGATACCGGCGTTGAACAGGAAATTATCGTAATCGGTTTTGCCGCCCGGAATAGTATCGGCAGAGTTCGCAAGCCCGGTCGCGATTCCCTGCTGTTGAGCATAGCCAACGAAATCATCAACCCTGTTTTCGGTCCACTGATAGCGCACGCCGCCGCTGAGGGTAAAAATGTCGTTAATGTCATAGCTGTTTTGCAGGAAAGGCGCGAAGTTGGTGATGCTGTAACCGGGGTAACGCCCGGTGGTATAAGCGGTACGGTTGTCCATGCCGCCGGAGGGCAGGGACCAGGCCAGATCGAAGAATTTCTGATTGGAGTCGAAGGTTTCGTGATCGGCATCGACACCCCACGTCAGCTCCCAGTTATCCATCAACTGGCTGTTGAGGGTAATTTTGGCACCAAACTGGTCTGTGTCCTGCTGTGATGCGGAGAAACTGGTGACTTTGCCTTTGCTGAGCGTAGGGAAGGGGTAGAATTTCAGCGATTCGTCACGGTAATAGATTTGGCTGACCAGGTTCTGGCCAAAAAAATCCGCATCCGAATATTGCAGGCTAATAAGATGACGTTCGGTGCCGGGAATACGATCGGAATTCAGTCCGCTGCTGGTGTATGCTTTGCCGTTTCCGGTCACGGCGGACATGTTCTCGCCGAGATCCAGCCCGTAATCGTCATCCCCCTGACTTTTATAGTACTGCGTAACCAGTTGCAACTGACGGTTGTCGTCAAGTTCAATCGTCCCTGTGCCCATGACGTCCAGGCGATCGGAGTGCTGTAGCCCGGTTTGGGTGTTATCGAGCAGCAGGGCATCGTGATTACCGTCATACCAGCCGCCAAATCGTTGATACGCGACGGACATACGCCCGGAAGCGCGATCGGTTCCGCCACTCACCGCCGCGGCAACGCGTTCATCATGATCGTTGCTATTGTTGAAGCCGCTTTTGCTCCCCAGTTCGAGTTCTACTTCACGCTCCGGCTGACCTTTTTTGGTGACAATGTTGATTAATCCGCCGGTACTGCCACCGCCATAAAGAGAGGTTGCGCCTGAAATGACTTCAATATGCGCAATGTTAAATGGGTCAATGGAGTCAAGCTGACGGCTGTCGGTTCGCGAGGAGTTCAGACGGACGCCGTCAATTAGCACGACAATGGCGCGACCGCGCATGTTCATGCCGTAGTTTGTGCGTCCCTGGCTACTAACATCGATTCCTGGGATTAGCTGAGCAAGAACATCCTTGAACTCTTTTCCTCCCTGAACCTGTTGTTCAATCTCGCTTCCTTCAATAACCCAGGTTGTTTGCGCCATTTCTGCCACTGTGCGCTGGCTACGGTTGGCGCTGACGATGAGGTTCTCTTCCTCAGCCGCAACAGCGGGTAGAGTTAAAGATAACAGGAGAGGATTGAGCACCCAGAGACGCTTATGCATTTGTATTCCTTTTAAAAAAAGTCGGTCTGTTTTTGTTATAGCGGTAGAGAAACCGATGGTTACATTGTGAAACAGGCATTAAAACAAATGCGAATATTGCTGATAATAATTGTCGTTATCAATACTTTTTACAAAAAATGATCGGGTAACACGATGAAAACAATGAGAAATGTAGGGACAATAGAACGGGAATCTAACCGGGGGCTTTATCAGCTCCCGGTGGTGTGAGTACAGCGGGGGAATTGCGGGAAAGGGTTAAGCTTTGACGAGTTCGGGCCACAGCCGCAGAGTTGTGTGTGCGATCTGCATCAGTTTTTCAAACGTTGCGCCTTCACGGGCGCTGATCGACATACCTTGTAAAATACAGTTCAGGTATTCGGCCAGTTTTTGCACGTCGCAATGGGCCGGAATTTCGCCTCGTTGCTGGCGCTGGTGAAGGAACTGGGTAAGCGTCTGTTCCTGCATTGCATGGCGGGATTTCACCGTGTGTGCAATATCGCGGGAAGAGGCTGCCAGCGTCGCAGAAGTATTAATCATGAAACATCCCGCCGGGGTGTCCTTGCTGGTAAAGCAGGTCGCTATAGCGGTGAAATAGTCTTCCAGTGCAGACTCAAGGCTTTTTTCTTCACAAAACAGCTGGGCTTCGTGTTTCGCCGCAAAGCGGGTGATGTAGCGGTCCAGTACGGCACGGAACAACCCTTCTTTATTGGTGAACTCCGCATACAGCGTGGGCGCTTTTGCGCCGGTGGCTTCCACGAGATCGGCGAGCGAGGTCGCTTCATATCCGTGCTGCCAGAAGAGTGTCATGGCCTTATCAAGCGCGGCTTCCCTGTCGAACACTTTTGGTCGGCCACGGCTTTTTTTTGCACAAACTGTCGTTTCAGTTGTCATGGCGCCGATGTACCTTTGTTGGGTTTATTGAATAACCATTATAAAAATATTCGACTGCACACTCCAGCGGATTCACGATAAAAATAATTTATAGCTATTAGTATGAAAAATAAGACCTTTATATTTTATATAACGATCATTATAAAAAAATGTTGACGTGTGACCTGGATCACACCTATGATTTACCTATCGATCGTTAAGTTAATCTTTTCGACACCCATTCATCTGCTAAAGGTCACTATCATGAAAAACGTAAAAACACTGTTTGTCGCTGCTGTTCTTAGCTCACTGTCATTTGCAAGCTTTGCCGCTGTTGAAGTTCAGTCCACTCCTGCGGGCCAAGAGAAAGTCGGTACTATTTCTGCGAATGCGGGGACTAACTTAGGTTCTCTGGAAGATCAACTGGCGCAGAAAGCCGATGAGATGGGTGCGAAGTCTTTCCGTATTACTTCCGTTACCGGTCCTAACACTCTTCACGGAACTGCTGTTATCTACAAATAAGATTTAACCCATCGCAATGCCACTGCGAGTTAAATAAAAAACCCCCGCGGAATAAAATCCAGCGGGGGTTTTTTTATACACTACGTTTACAGCGGTTGTTGAGCAACATCATGATGACGAGTCACATCGACCGGCATGCCTGAGCGAATCTCCATCGCATGATCCATGACGGCGGTATCTGTTTGCGCCGCATTTTTAAATGTCTGCATGGACGCGTTCAGCACGATCGGCAGCAGTTGTGGGTCGTCATTGATTTTTTCGGACAGCGGTTGGTGTACTTCCACCAGGCGCACGCCGTTAGGCTCAACGGATGCTTTGATCGGCGTATTGATAATATTGACCTTAGTTCCGGGCGTTACCTGACGGAACAGGGTTTCTATATCACCGTCGCGCAGACGAATACAGCCGGAACTGACGCGCATTCCGATGCCAAAATCAGCATTTGTACCGTGCAACAGGTACACGCCGCCGTATGCCGCTAAGCGAATCGCATGATGGCCCATCGGGTTATCCGGACCGGCAGGCACAACGGCAGGCAGGTCAATCCCGTTTGCTTTGTATCGCGCGCGGATATTTGCCGTCGGCGTCCAGGTGGGGTTGGCGCGTTTATCAGAGATGGTGGTTACCATCGTAGGCGTCAGCGTGTCACCACCTAACTGACCAATACCAATAGGATACACGGTCACCGAATTGGTCCCCGGCTGGTAATAATAAAGACGCAGTTCAGCGAGGTTGATAACAATACCTTCGCGCGGGGCATCAGGTAGCAGAGTTTGTAACGGGATCGTCAAAACGCTGCCCGGACGTGGTACGTAAGGGTCAACGCCAGGGTTGGCCTGCAGCAGCGCGAGAAAGCCGACATTGTACTTTTTCGCAATCGCTTCCAGAGAACCGCCATTGTCTTCAACAACGTGAACGGCATTCTGACCCACCAGACGGCTTCCCGGTGGCGGCAGCGGCCAGGTGTTTGCCTGAGCCGGAAGTGCTAACGCGAATGTCGCTGCAAGCGTAAAAAACGCGAGCCAGCGAGAGAGTCGTTTATTGTTTAACATCACCATAAATCCATTGTTTTTACGTGGTTTTTATTATGTAAAAGTAAACGAGAATTATGGCTGTTTGCTGTGTCGGGAAGTGCAGGGAAGTGCAAAGAGTTTGTAAATTCATCAGGCCGGGTGAGTGGTGTGCTCACCCGGCCTGTTCACTATGCTTATGCTACGGCGTTTTCTTCAAGCTGACGCATAAACTGGCGGACCCATTCGATCCGCGTTTTACGCTCGCTCAACTCCTGCATGAATTTCAGCCGGGTTGGACCGTCCAGACGGAAGTGCTGCGGCTGCTTTTGCAGTAAACCAATCAGCCAGACCGGGTTGACGTGGTTTTTCTCGGCAAATTCAATGGTACCGCCTTTTTCATTGCCTTCGAGCTTTCTGATCCCCAGTTTCTGCGCCTGCTGGCGTAAACGGGCGATATCCAGCAGCGTACGAGCCGGGTCGGGCAGCAAGCCAAAACGGTCTATCAGCTCAACCTTAATTTCTTCCAGTTCGTTTTCGCCTTTCGCACTGGCAATGCGCTTGTAGAACGACAGTCGGGTGTTTACATCCGGGATATAGTCATCCGGCAGCAGAGACGGCATGCGCAGTTCAACTTCGGTTTGCTGGCTGGTGAGATCTTCCAGTGACGGCTCACGCCCTTCTTTGAGCGCATCGACCGCGTTTTCCAGCAGTTCCATATACAGTGAGAAGCCGATGCTTTCCATGGAACCACTCTGATCTTCACCCAGTAATTCCCCGGCGCCGCGAATTTCGAGGTCGTGGGTCGCCAGCGCAAAACCTGCACCCAAATCTTCCAGCGAGGCGATGGCTTCCAGACGTTTTTGCGCGTCGGTGGTCATCGCTTTCGGATGCGGCGTCAGCAGCCAGGCGTAAGCCTGGTGGTGAGAACGTCCCACACGACCGCGCAACTGGTGTAATTGCGCTAAACCGAAGTGATCCGCTCGTTCGATGATGATGGTGTTAGCGGTGGGGATGTCGATCCCGGTTTCGATAATGGTGGTACACACCAGCACGTTAAAACGCTGATGGTGGAAATCATTCATCACGCGTTCCAGTTCGCGCTCGCGCATTTGTCCGTGACCGATACCAATACGCGCTTCCGGCACCAGTTCAGCTAATCTGTCAGCGGTTTTCTGGATGTTTTCGACGTCGTTAAACAGATAATAAACTTGTCCCCCGCGCAGAACTTCACGCAGGATCGCCTCGCGTACCACCAGGTTGTCGTATTCGCGCACGAAGGTTTTGACCGCCAGACGACGAGCGGGCGGCGTGGCGATAATCGACAGATCGCGCATGCCGCTCATTGCCATATTGAGCGTACGTGGAATTGGCGTTGCCGTCAGGGTCAGAATATCGACATCTGCGCGCATCGCCTTGATGCGTTCTTTGTGGCGCACGCCGAAACGGTGCTCTTCATCGACAATCAGCAGACCCAGATCTTTTAACTTCACATCCGCTTGCAGCAGTTTGTGCGTGCCGATGAGAATATCAATTTTTCCCTCGGCAACTTGCTCCAGAATCTGCGCTTGCTCTTTGGCGCTACGGAAACGGGACAACATCTCAATGCGTACCGGCCAGTTGGCAAAGCGGTCGCGGAAGTTGTCGAAGTGCTGCTGTGCGAGCAGGGTGGTCGGCACCAGCACGGCAACCTGCTTGTGGTTCTCTACGGCGAGAAAGGCCGCGCGCATCGCGACTTCGGTTTTACCAAAGCCGACGTCGCCGCACACCAGGCGGTCCATGGCCAGCGGTTGACACATATCGCTGAGTACCGCGTTAATCGCCTGCGCCTGGTCAGGCGTGGTTTCAAACGGGAAACTGTCGCAAAACAGCTGATACTGTTCACGGTCATGCTTAAAGGCAAAGCCTTCTTTCGCCGCGCGCTGGGCATAAATATCCAGCAGCTCTGCCGCAACATCGCGCACCTTCTCAGCGGCTTTCTGTCGGGCACGTGACCAGGCATCGCCGCCAAGTTTATGCAGCGGCGCATTCTCTTCTGCGCCACCTGCATAGCGGCTGATCAGATGCAGTGACGACACCGGCACGTACAGTTTGGCGTCGTTGGCATAGGTGAGCATCAGATATTCACCGGTGATGCCGCCCGCTTCCAGCGTGGTCATACCGGCATAACGACCCACGCCATGCTCCAGATGCACCACCGGCTGACCGGGATGCAGCTCTGCGAGGTTACGAATTAACGTATCCGGGTTGATGGTGCGACGAGAATCCTGGCGGCGGCGCGCCACGCGTTCCCCAAGCAGATCGCTTTCACAAATCAGCGCCAGATTGCGTTTGCTATCGATGAAGCCGTGCTCAGCTGCGCCAATCATCAGATAACGACCGTTATCTACGGCTTCATCGAGTCGCAATATCCGCTTCGGCGCCACTTTGATACGGGCGAGCAGTTCGCCAAGTGCTTCACGGCGGCCTTCACTTTCCACCGAGAAAATCACCGGACCGGTGAAGCCTTCAAGGAATTTACGTAACGCATCTAACGGCGCTTTTTGCTGTGCCTGAACGGCGATATCCGGCAGCTTCTGGAACCCGAGGTTAGTATTCGCTGCTTTGTTCGCCAGACTCTCGGTTTTCAGTTGAACGCGCGGCCAGCGTTTAAGTTCAGAAAACAGCTCATCAACCCGCAGCCACAGCGATTCCGGCGGCAGAAGCGGGCGCATCGGATCAACACCGCGATTTTCAAAGCGTGACAGGGTATCGGCCTGGAAGCGTTCTGCGCTGGTCTCGATATCACCGGTATTGACCAATAACGTATTGGCGGGGAAGTAGCTGAACAACGGCGGCAGCGGCTCGCTGAAAAACAGCGGTTGCCAGTATTCAATACCCGCAGGTAACGTGCCTTTGCTGACCTGCTGGTAAATATGTTCGGCGTCGCGTTTCACCTCAAAGGTATCGCGCCACTGGCTGCGGAATAGCTCGATGGCCGTTTTGTCAGTCGGGAATTCGTGTGCGGGAAGCAAATTAATGGCATCGACTTCTTCCAGCGTGCGCTGGGTGTCGGTATCAAACAGACGCAGGCTGTCGATTTCGTCATCAAAGAAATCCAGACGATAAGGCAACTCGCTGCCCATCGGGAACAAATCCAACAACGCGCCGCGTGTGGCGTATTCGCCGTGCTCCATCACCTGATCAACATGGCGATAGCCCGCACTGTCCAGCTGTTCACGCAGAGCGTCACGTGAAAGTCGCTGGCCCTTTTTCATGACCAGCGCATGACCGTGCAGATAGCTGTGCGGACAAACGCGCTGCATCAGTGTATTTACCGGAACGATCAGCACGCCGCGCTGCATGGCAGGCAGTTGATACAGCGTGGAGAGCCGCGAGGAGATAATCTCCTGATGGGGAGAAAAGCTGTCGTAGGGTAGCGTTTCCCAGTCGGCCAGGTTCATCACCATCTGGTCAGTAAACTGACGAATTTCATCATGCAAACGCAGCGCATTTTGCATGTCCGGCGCGATCAGGACCACTGGACCCGCGTGATGTTCGGCGATTTCGGCGACCAGCGTTGCGCAGGCGGCACCGGTAAGCTCACCTAACTGGCGCTGATCGCCAGCTTTCGCCGGGAGCGTGTAACGATGTTGTTCAGGCATTCGGTTGTCAGGATCTCGTTTAGATATACATCTGATAAGCAATGTTCTTTATTATCCGTGATCGTTTCTCATAAGCAAATTGATTCGCCCCCTGATGGGGGCAAAAGCGCGTAGGGGTTAGCGCGAGACAGCCGATAAAGAAGGCGGGGAAAAGAGCAGGTCGGCCACTGTTTTTTGTGAAATTTTACGTACCAACAGGCCAAACAAGGTGCACAGTAGCAGGCAGGCGAACGGATACACCAGCAGCAGGGCCAGCTCCGCATATACAGGCCAGGCGGTATGATTGATTTTGGGGATTAGCGTTAAGCTGAACAGCTCAACCAGAATACGGTGGGTGGTGTAGATGGCGATGGTATTGGCACCAATCACGCTTAACGGGCCGGACTCACGCATACCAAAGCGCAGCTCAAATTGATAAAACAGCTTCATGATCAGCACAATGGAAAGCAGAGAAAGTAATAGTGAGACATTTGCCAGCCACGCGACGACGGCGGCGATTGCGCTAACCAGAACAATGACCGCATGGCGGCGCAGGGGCACCTCCTTAATCCATACCATCAGCGTTGCGCCAAACCATGCACCGAGGCTGTACCAGGGCAGATTGCGAATCACGCTGTTCATTCCCCACCACGGCGTCGGGACAAAATTGATCGCCACGCTTAGCACCACAAATACCGCCAACAGCGGCACCGCCCAGCGGCTGAAAATTTTACACAGAACAAAATAGACAATCAGCGCGTACAGATACCACAAGCTGGTACTGGCGGTCAGCATTCCGTGGGTAAAACCCGCGATCGAATCGGCATACGCGGCGTTGGCAGCATGGCTCAGATCGCGCTGTGGGGCCAGCCAGTTATTGAGCGCGACTAACGCCAGCCATTGCACTACTCCCCAAAGCACCAGCACCCAGGCAATGCTCCAGATCCGCTTATCCACGCAGGTGGTCCACGGGACGCTATCAATGTAGCGACGGATCAGATACCCCGAAATAAAGAAAAAGACCGGCATGCGAAACGGCGCCAGGTACAAATTGAGGTAAATCCAGCATTTGCTCAGCAGCTCTGAAAGCGGATGCTGAAAAGTAGTGAGGTGCGGGTAAAACGTGATTACCGAGTGGTAAATCACCACCAGACAAATACATAACCCTTTGATTTGATTAATCCATAGTTCTTTTTTCTTCATCGAGACGGCGTATCCATATTGTTGGCTATAGCCTGCCATCCTGCGCAACCCGCTGTGCGCTGTAATGCGTAACTGTCTGCATTTTGTTTTTTTAAGATAAAGATCAGGGACCCGGGCTGAAGGGTAGAGGGACAACTTTAGCGAATTGATTTATTTATACTTTTAGGAATAGTGCTGACGAACACTTACGGTTCAGTCATTTACCCATTCCGCTTTCGCTTATATACTCGTGACTTTGCTAACAGCAACCAGACGGATTTCATGTACCAACCTGTCGCTCTATTCATCGGCCTGCGTTATATGCGTGGGCGTGCAGCAGATCGCTTCGGTCGCTTCGTTTCCTGGCTCTCCACCATAGGCATTACTCTCGGGGTAATGGCGCTGGTCACGGTGTTGTCGGTGATGAACGGTTTCGAGCGCGAGCTGCAAAACAATATTCTTGGCCTGATGCCTCAGGCCGTACTCTCGTCTGAACAGGGTTCCCTCAACCCGCAACAACTGCCGGAAAAAGCGGTGGTGTTGAACGGCGTCAACCGCGTTGCACCTATAACTACGGGAGATGTGGTGCTGCAAAGTGCGCGTAGCGTGGCGGTCGGCGTGATGCTCGGTATCGATCCGGCGCAAAAAGATCCGTTAACGCCGTATCTGGTCAATGTGAAGCAAACAGATCTGCAACCGGGTAAGTATAATGTCATCCTCGGCGAGCAGCTTGCCGGGCAGTTGGGCGTGAACCGTGGCGATCAAATCCGTGTGATGGTGCCCTCGGCCAGCCAGTTTACGCCGATGGGACGTTTGCCGAGCCAGCGTTTGTTTACAGTGATTGGCACTTTCGCCGCCAACAGCGAAGTCGATGGCTACCAGATGCTGACCAACATTCAGGATGCCTCGCGTCTGATGCGTTATCCGGTGGGTAATATCACTGGCTGGCGTCTGTGGCTGAACGAACCGTTAAAAGTTGACACGCTGAGCCAGCAAACGCTGCCGCAAGGCACCAAATGGCAGGACTGGCGCGAGCGCAAAGGGGAACTGTTCCAGGCCGTGCGCATGGAAAAGAACATGATGGGGCTGCTGCTTAGCCTGATCGTGGCGGTGGCGGCTTTTAATATTATTACCTCGCTGGGTCTGATGGTAATGGAGAAGCAAGGGGAAGTGGCGATTTTACAAACGCAGGGGCTAACGCCGCGGCAGATAATGATGGTGTTTATGGTTCAGGGGGCCAGTGCCGGGGTGATTGGCGCGCTGCTGGGCGCTGTACTGGGTACCTTGCTCGCCAGCCAACTGAACAATCTGATGCCAATTATTGGTGTGCTGCTGGATGGCGCTGCGCTGCCGGTCGCTATCGAGCCGCTGCAGGTTATCGTCATTGCGCTGGTGGCGATGGCCATCGCGCTGCTGTCTACGCTTTATCCTTCCTGGCGCGCTGCCGCCACTCAACCCGCTGAGGCTTTACGTTATGAATAAGATCCTGTTGCAATGCGACAACCTGTGCAAACGCTATCAGGAAGGCACTGTGCAGACCGATGTACTGCACGATGTCAGTTTTTGCGTCGGCGAAGGTGAGATGATGGCGATTGTCGGCAGCTCAGGCTCCGGCAAGAGTACGTTGCTGCATCTGTTAGGTGGGTTGGATACCCCGACTTCCGGTGACGTCATTTTTAGCGGTCAGCCAATGAGCAAGCTCTCGTCGGCGGCGAAAGCGGAACTGCGCAATCAGAAGCTGGGCTTTATTTACCAGTTCCACCATTTGCTGCCGGATTTTACCGCGCTGGAAAACGTAGCGATGCCGCTGCTGATCGGCAAGAAAAAACCGGCTGAAATCACCGAGCGCGCACGGGACATGCTGAAAGCGGTAGGGCTGGATCATCGTGCCAGTCATCGCCCGTCTGAACTGTCTGGCGGCGAACGCCAGCGTGTGGCCATCGCGCGTGCGCTGGTGAATAACCCGCGCCTGGTCCTGGCAGATGAGCCAACGGGTAACCTGGATGCGCGTAACGCGGACAGCATTTTCGAGCTTCTGGGTGAGCTGAACCGCTCTCAGGGCACGGCATTTCTGGTGGTGACGCACGATCTGCAACTGGCGAAGCGGATGAGTCGCCAGCTTGAAATGCGCGATGGTCGCCTGACGGCTGAACTGAGCCTGATGGGAGCTGAGTAATGGCTTCGCCTTTATCGTTATTGATTGGTCTGCGCTTTAGCCGTGGTCGGCGGCGCGGCGGTATGGTTTCGTTAATTTCGGTGATATCTACCGTTGGCATCGCGTTGGGTGTGGCGGTGTTGATCGTCGGTTTAAGTGCCATGAACGGATTTGAGCGTGAGCTGAACAACCGTATTCTGGCCGTAGTCCCACACGGAGAGATTGAAGCCGTAAATCAGCCGTGGAATAACTGGCAGGAAGCGCTCGACAAGGTACAAAAAGTGCCGGGTATTGTCGCCGCGGCGCCTTATATCAACTTTACCGGACTGGTGGAGAGCGGGGCGAACTTACGCGCGGTGCAGGTGAAGGGCGTAGACCCGAAACAGGAACAGCGTTTAAGCGCGTTGCCATCCTTTGTGCAAAACCACGCCTGGGATAATTTTAAAGCCGGTGAACAACAAATCATCATTGGTAAGGGTATTGCCGATGCGCTGAAGGTGAAGCAGGGTGACTGGGTGTCGATTATGATCCCTAACGCCAGTGCGGATCATAAGCTACAGCAGCCTAAACGCGTGCGTTTGCACGTGACGGGGATCCTGCAACTGAGCGGTCAGCTCGATCACAGCTTTGCCATGATCCCAATGGAAGATGCGCAGCAATATCTTGATATGGGAACCAGCGTCTCCGGGATCGCGCTGAAGGTTAACGACGTGTTTAACGCCAATAAGCTGGTGCGAGACGCGGGTGAAGTCACCAATAACTATGTTTACATCAAGAGCTGGATCGGCACCTACGGCTATATGTACCGCGATATTCAGATGATCCGCGCCATTATGTATCTGGCTATGGTGCTGGTGATTGGCGTGGCCTGTTTTAATATCGTTTCCACGTTAGTGATGGCGGTAAAAGACAAAAGCGGCGATATTGCGGTATTAAGAACCCTCGGGGCGAAAGATGGGTTGATCCGTGCCATTTTTGTCTGGTACGGCCTGCTGGCGGGTCTGTTCGGTAGCCTGATAGGCGTCGTCATCGGGGTGGTTGTCTCGTTGCAACTGACGCCGATCATAAACGGGATTGAGGCGCTTATCGGCCATCAGTTCCTGTCCGGCGATATCTATTTCATTGACTTCCTGCCATCGGAATTACACTGGCTGGATGTGATTTACGTGCTGGTGACAGCACTCGTGCTGAGTCTTTTGGCAAGTTGGTATCCGGCGCGTCGCGCCAGCAATATTGATCCTGCGAGAGTACTTAGCGGCCAATAACAACAATAATACACGACAGCATTCATGCTGCATCAAGGCGTAGCCAACGCAGAGGCATCTTGAAGGATGACGTGTATCAAGGAGCGGTGATGTATTACGGATTTGACATCGGCGGGACCAAAATTGCGCTGGGCGTGTTTGATAAGCAACGTCGTCTGCAATGGGAAACTCGCGTTCCTACGCCTCGCGACAGCTACGACGCTTTCCTTGATGCGGTCTGCAATCTGGTGACGGAAGCGGATCAGCGGTTCGGCATCAAAGGTTCGGTAGGCATCGGCATTCCGGGCATGCCGGAAACCGAAGACGGCACGCTGTACGCGGCCAATGTTCCTGCCGCCAGTGGCAAACCGCTCCGCGCCGATCTCAGCGCTCGCCTTGACCGCGATGTGCGTCTGGATAACGATGCGAACTGTTTTGCTCTCTCCGAAGCCTGGGATGACGAGTTCACCCAATATCCGCTGGTGATGGGGTTGATCCTCGGTACGGGCGTCGGCGGCGGCCTGGTGCTTAACGGGAAATCCATCACCGGGCGCAGCTATATCACCGGTGAGTTTGGTCATATTCGTTTGCCGGTCGATGCGCTGACGCTGATGGGCTTTGATTTCCCGCTGCGCCGCTGCGGATGCGGTCAACTGGGATGCATCGAAAGCTATCTTTCCGGCGGTGGATTTGCGTGGTTGTATCAGCATTACTACCATCAACCGCTGGATGCCCGCGAAATCATCGCGCTGTGGGAGCAGGGTGACGAACACGCGCGTGCCCACGTTGAACGCTATCTGGATTTGCTGGCAGTGTGTCTTGGGAATATCCTGACTATCGTCGATCCTGATTTGGTGGTGATTGGCGGAGGCTTGTCGAATTTTACCGCTATTACGACGCAACTGGCGGATCGACTGCCACGTCATCTGCTGCCGGTTGCCCGGGTACCGCGTATTGAGCAGGCACGGCACGGTGATGCCGGCGGGATGCGCGGGGCTGCTTTCCTACATCTTACCGATTAATACAAAGAGGTTGTTATGCTGTCGCGTCGGGGTCATCGGTTAAGCCGCTTTCGTAAAAATAAACGCCATTTGCGCGATCGCCTGCGTCAACGAATCTTTTTCAGAGACAGAGTGGTGCCTGAATTGATGGAAAAACCAAGAGTGCTGGTACTGACTGGAGCGGGAATCTCCGCTGAGTCAGGAATTCGAACATTCCGCGCGGCGGATGGTCTCTGGGAAGAACATCGGGTAGAGGACGTTGCGACTCCGGAAGGATTTAGTCGAAACCCGGAACTGGTTCAGTCGTTTTATAACGCCCGTCGCCATCAGTTGCAGCAGCCTGAAATCCAACCCAACGCGGCGCATATCGCACTGGCAAAACTCGAAGCCGAGCTGGGCGATCGTTTTTTACTGGTGACGCAGAACATTGATAATCTGCATGAGCGTGCGGGCAGCCAGAACGTTATCCATATGCACGGCGAGCTGCTCAAAGTTCGCTGTTCGCAAAGCGGGCAGATTCTGGAGTGGACGGGCGATGTGACCCCGGAAGATAAATGTCATTGCTGCCAGTTTCCGGCACCGCTGCGACCACACGTAGTGTGGTTTGGTGAAATGCCGCTGGGTATGGATGAAATTTATATGGCGCTGGCAATGGCAGATGTGTTCATTGCGATTGGCACATCGGGACATGTTTATCCGGCAGCGGGTTTTGTGCATGAGGCGCGGCTGCATGGGGCACATACGGTAGAACTCAATCTCGAACCGAGCCAGGTAGGCAGTGAGTTTGAAGAGAAGTATTACGGTCCGGCAAGCCAGGTAGTACCTGAGTTCGTTGAGAAGTTATTGAAAGGGCTGTAACGGCTATCCGGATAATACTGTTTAAGCCTGTACAAGCTGGCGGTCCTCACGCAGGGCCGCCATAATCAAAAATCCTACGATGTAAAAACAACAGATCAGCCCCAGTGCGCTCAGCCATATGGGTAGTCGGGTAATGTAAACCAGGCTGCACGAGATAATCACCAGAATAATTCCGGTATACATGGGGTGCGCAATCCAGGCAAAAATGCCGCGCGTGACCCTTTTTGCACGGGGTAAATAGTAGCCTGTCCATGTATGGCTCTCCCCCAAATCCCATTTTCCTTTGATGACCAGCGCGTTACCTACGATCGCCAAAATCAGACATCCCCACTCCACCGGACCAATCTGATGACTGAAAAACAGGCTATAACCAAAAACCAGGATCGGTATTAAAAAGGTGAGCCGTAGCAGGCGGGTTGCGGTGACAGGCAGCAAAGGACGAGCGTTTACCGGCTGCTTACGTGGGAGAATCACCAGCGTAAATACGATCAGATTAGCCAACTCAAGTAGCAGCCAGAGCGTTGTCATTGGAAGCCTCAGAAGCCGGCCTGGAATACTGTAAGCATAGCCAGAAACTGGGGAGCGGGAATCAGCCGAAAGGCGTAAAAAGTAGGGATTGGCAGGTAGCAACCCGGCGCAGCGACGCCTGCCGGGTTGCACGAGTATTAGCGTCCTGCTTTTAGCTTCTGATAATACTCTTCGTAGATAGCGCTGGCGGAACCGACATCGTTTTGCCATTCCCCTTTGTTGATGGTTTCCGCGTCAGGGTAGAGCGTTTTGTCGTTCGCGACCTCAGGACTTAACAGCTTGCGTGCTGCCAGGTTCGGCGTCGGGTAACCGATAGTTTCTGCGACTTCTTTCGCGACGTCCGGGCGCAGCAGGAAGTTAATCAGCTTCAGCGCACCTTCTTTGTTTTTCGCGTTAGCCGGAATAGACAGGCTGTCCATCCAGAAAATGCCACCTTCTTTCGGCCATACCACTTCCAACGGTGTGCCCGCCTGACGCGCAACATACGCGGAGCCGTTCCACACCATCCCCAGATTAACTTCGCCTTCCATATACGGGTTGGCCGGGTTGTCAGAGTTAAATGCCGCAACGTTAGGCATCAGCTTCTTCAACTCGTTATAGGCGGCTTCAATCTCTTTAGGATCGGTGGTATTGCCGGAATATCCCAGCTTGCGCAGCGCCATCTGGAACACTTCTCGCGCATCATCCGTTAACAGCAGACTGCCTTTGTACTCCGGCTTCCACAGATCGGCCCAACTGGTGACGGTTTTCGGATCGATAGCATCGCTGTTGACGCCAATGGCCGTCGCACCCCAGATATACGGGATGGAGTAGTCATTGTTTGGGTCAAACGGCTTGTTGAGCATTTCCGGATCGAGGTTGTGGAAGTTGGTCAACGTCGACTTGTCGATCTTCTGGATCATGCCTTCTTTACGCATTTTATCGACGTAATAGGTGGACGGAACCACCAAATCGTATGCGCCGTCTTTATAGGTTTTGAGCTTGGCGTACATGGTTTCATTCGACTCGTAGGTCGAATAGATAACCTTAATGCCGGTTTCTTTAGTGAACTGTTCCAGCAGACCCGGTGGGACGTATTCAGTCCAGTTATAGAAATAGAGCGTGTTGTTGTCATTCGCGTGAGCGGCGCTCATGCCCAGTGCCAGAGCACCCGCCGCGAGCAGGTGGCGTGACCATTTTTTCATCATTTAACGTCCCCTGAATTAAGGGCCTTAGCGGCCCTTGGTTTTATCACGTGCAATAAGCTGGCTGGCAATAACCATAGCCAGCGACAGAACCAACAAAATGGTCGCCAGCGCGTTCACCTCTGGTGACACGCCGACTTTAACCATTGAGTAGATTTTTAATGGCAAAATTTCATAACCCGGTCCGGTGACGAAAGATGAAACAACAACATCATCCATCGACAGCGTAAAACTCAGCAACCAACCCGCAGCCACCGCAGGCATAGCCAGTGGCAGTATTATCTTGCGCAGAATAGTTACTTCGCTGGCACCCAAATCTTTAGCCGCCTCAAGCATGCGGACATCAAAACCTTTCAGGCGAGAGTAAACCGTCACCACCACAAAAGGCAGACAAAAAGTGATATGCGAGAACAGCAGCGACCAGAAGCCCAGTTGAATGCCGATCAGCATAAACAGCACCAGCAGAGATATTGCCATCACAATATCCGGCGACATCATCACCACGAACAGCATGCCACTGACGAACGGTTTACCGCGAAAACGGTAACGGTACAGCGCAACCGCAGTGAGTGAGCCAATCAAGGTGGCAAAGGTGGCGGATAGCACCGCCATCGTCAGCGAGTGCTGCGCCGCCTGCAACAGGCTGTCGTTATTCATCAGCAGGCCGTACCATTTAGTAGTAAAACCCTGCCAGTTGATGCCAAAGCGCGAACTGTTAAAGGAGTTCACAATCAGAATGATGATTGGAATATACAGATACGCGTAGATAGCGGTCATAAAACCGCCGCGAAGCAGTCGACCGATCATTCGAGTTCCACCTTCTTGTTCAGTAAGCGGGAGGCGCGCCAGTAGATCAGCAGCATCAGACCCATCACGATGGTCAGCGTAATGCTGGTGGCTGCACCAAACGGCCAGTCGCGGATGTTCAGGAACTGAACTTTAATTACGTTACCAATCAGCAGGTTTTTCGCGCCGCCCATTAAGTCGGAAACGTAAAACAGCCCCATTGCGGGCAGCATGACCAGCAAACATCCGGCGATAATCCCCGGCATCGTTAACGGAATAATGATGCGGGTGAAGGTCTGAAGCTTACTGGCGCCTAAATCGCGTGCGGCTTCCAGCAGCGGTTTATCGAGCTTTTCAATGCTGGAATAGAGCGGCATCACCATAAACGGCAGCAGGATGTATACCAGCCCGATAATCACCGCGCTGGGAGTAAACATAATGCGAATGGGTGTATCGATAACGCCGAGCCATAACAGAAACTCGTTGAGATAACCTTTGGTACTGAGGAAAATTTTGAGTCCGTAGATGCGAATCAGAGAATTGGTCCAGAACGGAACAATCAGCAGGAACAGCAGCAGCGGGCGTACTTTTTCCGGCAGTTTTACCAAAAACCAGGCAAACGGGTAGCCGAGTACCAGACAGGCGAGCGTGGCAATCAGCGCCATATTGAGGGAGTGAACCAGTACCTCAAAATAGAGCGGATCGAGCAGGCGCGTATAGTTCTCCAGCGTAAAGACCATTTTGACGAAATTGGCGTCGTCACGGGTCAAAAAGCTGGTGCCGATGATCATCAGGTTGGGCAGAAAGACAAATAACACAAGCCAACCGACAATGGTGAAGATCACCACACTCTGGAATTTACTTGTGCTCTTCATCAGCCAGTACGACCTCCCAGCTTTCTACCCAGTTAATTGCCATTTTCTGGTCGAGCGAGTGGTCAAAGTCAGGATCGTCTTCGTTGAAGAATTCGCTGACCATCACCATCTTGCCATTTTCCAGTTCCACAACCGACTCCAGCGTCATGCCTTTGTAGTTGCGTTCACGCACGTAGCCGATCAGGCCTTCGATATGATTATCATCGTTGATTTCATCAACGCGCAAATCTTCAGGGCGTAACAGGACGTGCAGCTTTTGTCCGGGAACTACCGCGAAGTTGACATAAATATTGCACTCGCGGCCTTCAACGTTAGCACGAACACGCTGTTCATCCAGACGTTCAATCACCGTGGCGTTAAACATATTGATCTCACCGATAAACCCGGCGACAAACAGATTCTTTGGCTCTTCGTAGATTTCGCGCGGCGTACCGTCCTGCTCAATCTTACCATCGCGCATCACCACGATGCGGTCAGACATAGTCAGCGCTTCTTCCTGATCGTGTGTGACAAAGACAAAAGTGATACCAAGCTTACGCTGCAGTGCTTTCAGTTCATTCTGCATCTGCTTACGCAGTTTGTAGTCCAGCGCAGAGAGGGATTCATCTAACAAGAGTAAGCGGGGTTTGTTGACCACTGCTCGGGCAATCGCTACGCGCTGCTGCTGTCCGCCGGAAAGTTGATGCGGTTTTCGCTGGGCGAACTCTTCCAGTTGCACCATGCGCAGGGCTTCGGTAACGCGGGGAGAAATGTCGGCTGCGGGCGTTTTTTGCATGCGCAAACCAAAGGCCACATTTTCAAACACAGTCATGTGGGGGAATAGCGCATAGCTTTGGAAGACGGTATTCACGTAGCGATTTTCCGCTGGAACGTGAGTGATGTCCTCGTTGTCCAACAAAATATGACCGGAATCAACCGTTTCCAGACCGGCAATCAGGCGAAGAACGGTTGTTTTACCGCAGCCAGAGGGGCCAAGTAGCGTAAGAAACTCGCCATTATTGATGGTCAAATCCAGGCTGGAAATCACCTCTTTGCCATCGAAACTTTTGCGAATTCCCGCTAATTGCACCAGTGGAGAAAGCGAACGCGGTTGTTTATTCAATTTTTTACTCTGTCCCATGTAAACGCAACGGATGGCTGACCGATGCGGGGTTTGTGGTTAACCACCTTGATGACTCTTAATGAGGGCCGTTATTCTACGGCAAACCATTGTAATCGCCAATCCTTGTTGCGAATTACTGACTTAGCCCTATAGTCAGAGGGGATGTCAGGGCGAAATATTCTCACTTGCGGGGATAAAAGTGACCTGACGCAATATTTGTCTTTTGTTGCTTATTGATAATGTTGTCACAAAAAGTGAGGGTGACTGCATGGATAAACTACTTGAGCGTTTTTTACACTACGTGTCGCTGGACACCCAATCAAAATCGGGCGTGCGGCAGGTTCCCAGCACCGAAGGACAGTGGAAATTATTACAACTGCTCAAACAACAGCTCGAAGAGATGGGGCTGGTTAATATTTCACTGAGCGAAAAAGGTACGCTGATGGCAACGTTACCCGCGAACGTTGCTGGTAATATTCCTGCGATCGGCTTTATTTCCCATGTGGATACCTCACCGGATTTCAGCGGTAAAAATGTCAATCCGCAAATCGTTGAAAACTATCGCGGTGGCGATATTGCGTTAGGCATTGGTGATGAAGTTTTATCGCCGGTGATGTTCCCGGTGCTGCATCAACTTCTGGGTCAGACGCTGATCACCACAGACGGTAAAACGTTGCTGGGCGCGGATGATAAAGCAGGCGTGGCGGAAATCATGACCGCGCTGGCTGTGCTTATCCAAAAAGATATTCCGCACGGTGATATCCGCGTAGCCTTTACGCCGGACGAAGAAGTGGGTAAAGGGGCGAAGCATTTTGATGTTGCGGCATTCGATGCGCAGTGGGCCTATACCGTTGACGGTGGTGGCGTAGGTGAGCTGGAGTTTGAAAACTTCAACGCCGCGTCGGTCAATATCAAAATTGTTGGCAACAATGTGCATCCCGGCACCGCAAAAGGGGTGATGGTGAATGCGCTGTCGCTGGCGGCGCGTATTCACGCTGAGGTCCCGGCAGATGAAAGCCCGGAGAAGACGGAAGGCTACGAAGGCTTTTATCATCTGGCGAGCATGAAAGGGACGGTCGATCGGGCGGATATGCACTACATTATTCGTGATTTTGACCGTAAGCAGTTTGAAGCGCGTAAACGCAAGATCATGGATATCGCCAAGAAGGTCGGCAAAGGGTTACACCCGGACTGCTATATCGAACTGGTGATTGAAGACAGTTACTACAATATGCGCGAAAAAGTGATTGAGCATCCGCACGTGCTGGATATCGCCCAGCAGGCGATGCGCGATTGCGATATTGAGCCGGTGCTGAAACCGATCCGTGGCGGCACTGACGGCGCACAGCTGTCATTTATGGGATTACCGTGTCCGAATCTGTTCACCGGTGGCTACAACTATCATGGTAAGCATGAGTTTGTAACCCTGGAAGGAATGGAAAAAGCGGTGCAGGTGATTGTGCGTATTGCTGAATTGACCGCGAAACAAAAATAAAATATGTGTAGTTGCCGGATGGCGCTTTGCTTATCCGGCCTACAATATTTCACTCCAGTAGGCCTGATAAGACGCATTGCGTCGCATCAGGCACAGTCCGCATTACCCTTCGAAGAACCAGTACCCGCTGTTGACCAGCGCGGCAAGCATGGCAAGGAAAGAAGGATCTTCCAGCGCATCCTCAAAGTTCTCAGCCGTCAGCACAATATGACTGGCCAGCGCTTCCAGCGCAGGGCGATGCGGTGAATCAATTTTCTCACCGTTAGCGTAGACGTCGTCGCCAATGCGCAATACGCGCAATCCGCCCAGACGCACTAACACATCACCTTGTTTCAGGGCATCATAAATTTCGTCTGGCTGATACGGTGGCTCCGGCGGGGCAATATCCAGCTCATGACGAGACTGAGAAATAAACTCGCCAAACCACTGCTGGAAATGTTCTGGCTGATTAATCAGGCCCAGCATCATTTCGCGCAGCTTGTCCATTTCCTGCGGCAGAACATCTGCCGGATGATCGCGCGGTGGCAGATCAGGATCGCTGTAATAGGTGCTGCCCAGTTCGCGTTGTAAAACGTAATCGGCGAAGCCGCTGATCAGCTCGCGAGTGTTTGGCGCACGGAAGCCAACCGAATAGTTCATCGCGTTTTCTAACGCATAGCCTTCGTGCGGGAATCCCGGTGGAATGTACAGGATATCGCCGGGTTCCAGCTCTTCATCGATGATAGCTTCAAACGGGTCGACCTGAAGGAGATCCGGGTGAGGGCAGTGCTGCTTCAACTGCAGCTTTTCGCCTACGCGCCAGCGACGACGACCGGTTCCCTGAATGATAAATACATCGTACTGATCCAGGTGCGGGCCAACGCCGCCACCGGGTACAGAGAAAGAAATCATCAGATCGTCGATACGCCAGTCCGGTAATTCACGGAACGGGCGCATCAGCGCGGCGGTAGGTTCGTGCCAGTGGTTGACCGCCTGCACCAGCAAAGACCAGTTGTTCTCGCCAAGATGGTCGTAGCTTTCGAAGGGACCGTGGCTAACCTGCCATTTACCATCCTGATGGCTGACGAGTCGGCTGTCGACTTCGCTTTCCATTGCCAGTCCAGCCAGTTCGTCAGGAGAAAGAGGATCAATAAAGTTATTAAACCCGCGTTTTAAGACCACCGGGCGTTTCTGCCAGTGGCGTTCAAGAAAATCGGGCCAATTAAGTGTGAGTTGGTATTCCATAGTGAGCATCCCGCAGGCTGGTATCTGCAACCGATTATAACGGATACTTAACCTCAAGCGTGAAGTCAGTACATATTTATTACATGCGATGATTACTCGTCTTTCTGGCCCGGCTGCTGGCGGCCAAAAATAACTTCCATGCGCGCACCACCCAGCAGGCTATCACCAGCAATAATCTGCCCGTCATACTGTTCGGTGATTTCTCGCGCCACCGCCAGACCGACGCCTTGTCCTGGACGTAGCGTATCTACGCGCTGTCCGCGGTCAAACACCACTTCCCGTTTGCTTTGCGGAATACCAGGACCATCGTCTTCGACCAGAATATGCAGCTGATCCTCAGACAGTTGCGCCGAAATCTCGACAAACTCCAGACAATATTTACAGGCGTTATCCAAGACGTTGCCCAATACCTCGACAAAATCATTCTGTTCGCCCACAAAGCTGATCTCAGGTGAGATATCGAGATTAATGTTGACCCCTTTACGCTGATACACTTTATTCAGCGCCGAGGTGAGCTTATCCAGCAACGGCGCGACCGGGTGCAGCTCGCGGCTGAGTAGGGCACTGCTGCCACGCATACTGGCGCGATGCAGGTAATAGCCTATCTGTTGGGAAATACGGCTGATTTGTTCCAGCATGATAGGCTCTGCGTCGCTGACGTTCATCTTTTCATTACGCATTGAGCGCAACGTACTTTGCAGTACCGCCAGTGGCGTTTTCAGGCTATGAGTGAGATCGGTTAACGTGGTGCGGTATTTATCGTAGCGCTCACGTTCACTTTTTAAAAGTCGATTGAGATTACGAACCAGGCTGGTCAATTCGCGTGTGGTGGCGGGGTTTAGCATCTCACGATGATGTTCCTCAAGCTCACGGACTTCACGCGCTAGCGATTCAATTGGCCGCAGGCTCCACCAGGCTGCTACCCATAACAACGGAATGACCAGCAACAGATTGGCGACCAGCACATAAATAAACCAGCTCCAGACCATATACGAGCGCTTCAGCTCTATAGGAATGGTATCGACAACTACAATGGTCAGTTGCGGCATTCTGGCTGTGGCGGGGTAGACGTTCACCGCCACGGAGTGGGTCATTTCGGCGTCGTCATCATCTTCTCTGACTTCTTTTAACTGCTGCTGAGCGGAGTGATCTTCGCCCAGTAAAGTGCTGGTGGCGTCTACATTGGCTTCAATTTCATGAAAACCGTTCGTTTTTAGCCAGTCCGGTTGGATACTTTTCGTCAGCCAGGGAACATTGCGCTGAGCCCACAACAACTCACCGCTTTCGTTATAGATCAGCGACATTGTTGGGCTTTGCATATCGAGATTTTCAGGCAACTCGACGTTTATCTTGCCGTTTTCCCACTTTGCCAGGGTATAAAACAGATTACTTTCACCCCGCAGCAGGCGAAACGTTGTCTTATCAAAGCTGACGCTGTAGCCCACCAGAGCAACCATGCCGTAGGCCAGCGAGAGCACTAATACAACGCCTGCGGTTGCCAGTAAAAAGCGCAACCGTAGCGATAGCGGGAAAAAATGACGCAATAGTTTATTCATTAGCGCAGTTCAAAAAGATATCCCTGACCACGCACGGTGGTGATGACGTCGTCCGGATATTGCGCCTGAATTTTCTTACGCAGACGTCCCATTAGAACATCAATGGTGTGACTTTCGCGCAGCTCGGCATCCGGGTAAAGCTGCAGCATGAGCGAATCTTTACTGACCACTTTGCCATTATTACGGATGAGCGTTTCCATAATGGTGTATTCAAACGCAGTGAGCTTGATAACTTCATCATTGACGGATAACTCGCGTCGAGAGAGATCCACCTGAAAAGGCGGAAGGGAGATAATTTGCGATGCCAGACCGCTGTTGCGGCGCATCAGTGCCTGCATGCGCGCAGCCACTTCTTCGATGTGAAACGGTTTGGTGACGTAATCGTCAGCGCCAGCGCTGAGGACTTCCACTTTATCCTGCCAGCCTTCACGCGCGGTTAATACCAGAATCGGCAGCGAAACCTCATTACTGCGCCAGCGGCGGATCAGCGACAAACCATCTTCATCGGGGAGTCCTAAATCAACGATCGCGATATCCGGCAGATGTTCATTCAGATAATAGTCCGCTTCCTTCGCATCTTCTGCATCATCCACCTGATGCCCTAAATCCTGCAACTGAACCTTGAGGTGGTGGCGTAATAAAGCATTATCCTCGACAACCAGTACGCGCATCATCGTTTCTCCCTAAAATAATGGTATGAATAGTTTAACGCTGATTATGTGGCTGTGGGGATAAACATTTAATAAACCGGACAAAGGGATAATCTCGTGGGCAATAAAAAAGCCGGAAACGCTGATGCATTCCGGCTTACTACGATATGAACGAAATACCGGAACAGGTGCAAGCGCGCTCCGGCATCAAACAGATTACTTCAGTTCATCAACCATGGTGATGGCACGACCAATATAATTGGCAGGCGTCATTGCTTTCAGGCGAGTTTTCTCTTCTTCCGGCAGCGCCAGACTGTCGATAAACTGCTTCATACCTTCGGCGTCAACGCGCTTACCGCGGGTCAGTTCTTTCAGCTTCTCGTACGGCTTCTCAATACCGTAGCGACGCATCACGGTCTGAATCGGCTCTGCCAGAACTTCCCAGTTATGGTCCAGTTCATCCAGCAGATGATCGCGGTTCACTTCCAGTTTGCTCACGCCTTTCAGCGTGGACTGATAGGCGATCAGCGCATAGCCAATACCTACGCCCAGGTTACGCAGAACGGTAGAGTCAGTCAGGTCACGCTGCCAGCGGGAGACCGGCAGTTTGCTTGCCAGATGCTGCAGTACCGCGTTAGACAGACCCAGGTTACCCTCGGAGTTTTCGAAATCAATAGGGTTAACTTTGTGCGGCATGGTGGAAGAGCCGATTTCACCCGCGATGGTTTTCTGTTTGAAATGGTTCAGCGCCACGTAACCCCAGACATCGCGGTCAAAGTCGATCAGGATGGTGTTGAAACGGGCGATGCAGTCAAACAGCTCGGCAATGTAGTCGTGCGGCTCAATCTGCGTGGTGTACGGGTTCCACTGGATGCCCAGCGAGGTGACAAACTCTTCGCTGAACTGATGCCAGTCAACTTCCGGGTAAGCGGCGATGTGGGCGTTATAGTTACCGACTGCACCATTGATCTTACCAAGAATTTCAACCTGGTTGAGCTGACGATACTGACGCTCCATACGGTAAGCCACGTTAGCCATTTCTTTGCCTAGCGTAGACGGGGTGGCTGGCTGACCGTGGGTACGGGAGAGCAGAGGAATATCGCGATACTGTACAGACAGATCTTTCACCGCGTCGATAAGCTTACGCCAGTACGGCAGAACCACTTCGTCGCGTGCGGTTTTCAGCATCAGCGCGTGAGACAGGTTGTTGATGTCTTCTGAGGTACACGCAAAGTGGATAAATTCGGAAACGGCATGCAGTTCCGGGATATCCGCCACTTTCTCTTTCAGGAAATACTCAACTGCCTTCACATCATGGTTGGTCGTACGCTCAATGGTTTTGATGCGCGCAGCATCTTCTTCATTGAAGTTAGCGACGATCGCATCAAGGAAACCGATTGCGTCGGCAGCAAAAGCAGGAACTTCCTTGATCGCTGCGTGCGCGGCCAGTTTTTGCAGCCAGCGTACTTCAACCTGTACACGGAATTTCAGCAAACCGTATTCGCTGAAAATCCCGCGCAGCGCGCTGACTTTATCGCCGTAGCGTCCATCGACAGGGGAAACGGCGGTCAGTGAGGATAATTCCATAGATCACAACTCCGGGGTTAAATGAGCAAGAATTTGTTTTGCCTGAGTCGTCAGGCGATTACGAGAAAACATGAGTTGCAGACGGCCTCCACCAACCTGATGCCAGAGCACGGCAGCACGGATGCCAGCCAGCAGCGAAGCGCGTACTTTAGCCTGTACTTGTGGGCTCTGAAGGATGGCCGGGGAACCCGTGACCTGAATACGCGGGCCGAGTGGGCTGATGACGTCAACATAAATGCCAGCCATCGCACTCATCAACGTTTCTGACTGCAAATCAAAATGGTCCAGCTGGCGCTGCAAGCCGCTAATACGGTCTCCCAGCGTGTCCATAGCGCCCTTGGCTGCTGACAGCTTACGCTCCAGCACCATCAGGCTTAGCGTATAGCGGGTGAGTTCCGCATTCAGTCCCTGACGACTGCTGGCGTTCAGCACGCCAAGCAGCGTTTCAAGGCCAAGACGCAGGTTGGCTTCGCTGCCGCCAAACACGCCCAGCGTAGAGCTGGGATTCATGTCGATGACACTGTTCAGTGAAACGTGTAATGCATCGGCATCACAATGCCCCTGGTGCGCCAGTTCCTGCACCAGGCGTGCCGACTGACAAATGCCTGCCAGGGCGAGGGTGATGTCATAATAATTCTTTGCCACGTTCACTGCTTCCTTGTATCAAATGTGTAAGTAATTATACCGGCAGAGGCAATCGTTGTTCGATAATGCCGCCGCCGAGGCACACTTCGCCATTGTAAAAGACAGCCGACTGACCCGGCGTGACCGCCGCGACTGGCTCGTCGAAAATGACTTCAATACGCTCAGCATCCAGTGCCTTAACGGTGCACGGAATGTCGGTCTGACGATAGCGGGTTTTCACCGTGCAGCGCATGGTGCCGGTGAACGGTTCGCGATCGACCCAATGCAACTGTTGCGCCACCAGGCCAACGGACATCAGACGTGGATGTTCATGACCCTGAGCGACAACCAGAATGTTATTCTCAACGTCTTTATCCACCACATACCATGGATCTTCTGTCCCTTCTTTCGTTCCGCCAATACCCAGACCTTTACGCTGACCCAGAGTGTGGTACATCAGCCCCTGATGCTGGCCAATCTCTTCGCCGTCAACGGTGATGATTTTGCCTGGCTGAGCCGGCAGATAACGACCAAGAAACTCGCGGAACTTACGTTCGCCAATGAAGCAGATGCCGGTGGAGTCTTTTTTCTTGGCCGTAATCAGACCAAGATCTTCGGCAATTTTACGCACCTGCGGTTTTTCCAGTTCACCGACCGGGAACAGGCTTTGCGCGATTTGCTCATGGCCGAGCGTATAGAGGAAATAACTCTGGTCTTTATTGCCATCGAGCCCACGCAGCAGGCGGCTTTTGCCGTCGACATCCGCGCGACGCACGTAGTGACCGGTGGCGATGTAATCGGCACCTAAATCTTCGGCGGCAAACTCAAGGAAGGCTTTAAACTTAATTTCTTTATTGCACAGAATATCCGGGTTCGGCGTACGGCCCGCTTTGTACTCTTCAAGGAACAGTTCAAAGACGTTGTCCCAGTATTCTGCGGCAAAGTTGACGGTATGCAGTTCAATGCCGAGTTTGTCACAGACAGCCTGCGCATCCGCAAGGTCGGCGGCCGCTGTGCAGTATTCCTCGCCATCGTCCTCTTCCCAGTTCTTCATGAACAGGCCTTCTACCTGATAGCCCTGTTGTTGTAACAGCCAGGCAGAAACGGAGGAATCGACACCGCCGGACATGCCGACGATCACTTTTTTTGGACTTTCAGACATAGGAATACTCACGACATTGAACTTCAAGGCGGCATATTCTAGCACGCAGCCCTTTACTTGACACCCTCTGTAAACGGCCAGTTAAATTCGCCGATCATGGCCAGTGGGTAGCGCTGTCCGCTCAGATAACAGCGAATACTCTCCGCAACCAACGGCGAACGCAGGTTTGGCGCAGAGAAAATCTCTTCTGCGCTGACCCAACGACAGCAATCTATATCGCTGTCATGGGGTTCTGTAGCGCACATATTGGCAAGCTCGATAGAGAAAAGAAAACGCAAAAAGGGCGTTCTGTCCAGTGCAATCCATTGATGCATACGAATGAAATGCTGCGGCTGCGCTTTAATGCCCGTTTCTTCCCACAGTTCGCGTGCTGCGGCTTGCACCAGCGTTTCATCGGCTTCCAGGTGTCCTGCAGGTTGATTCCACAAGGCTTTGCCATTGATCGTTTCTTCAACGACTAAGAATTTATCTTCTGCATGCACAATGCAGGCGACCGTGACGTGCGGTTTGAACATGTTTTCCCCTTATTCCTCAGCAAATCCTTCGGTAACATCTGGCCAGCTAATTTCGCCGCTGGCCTTGTCAATACTGATATAAGCCACGGGAGGTGACGTTTGTGGGTCGGCCCCTCCACGGCACAATGCGGTTTGATGATCCTCGCGCACGATAATCTCAATGGCCTTTTTAGCATTCCAGCTTTCATAAAAGATACATTGGTGGTCGTGACGTAGCCCAAGGGTGGCGACTCTCGTTGCTTTTTCTGTCGACAGCGGGTTGATGTCGTCGCGATAGTGGTCACCGCTGTTTATAGCCTGTAACTGCGACTTTTTTAACCAACCGCGTATAATTTGGCGATCGGTGGTGTAATAGACCGCTTCCATAAAATCATCGTTGGATTGTTCTTGTACAGAGACGAGGTCGCCGGGCACTAAAAATACGGACGGGCTGCGACACTGTTCGGTTGGCATCGCATAGAACCATGCGCGGGTGTCTCCTGTTACCTGATAGTGGTTTGTGGAGGAGGAGGGTAAGAACCCGCGCTGCGACATCGCTTTATTTGCCCATGTCTGGCAAGACGCGCTTACTGCAAGCGGACTGGATAACGGCGTTAATCCATTAACCGAGACCCAGCCAGTGGCGAAGGTTCCTTTAGCGTCCCGATAACGTACGTAACGATAAGGCTCATCTTTGGAAAGCATGCCCGTGCTTTTGTAGCGCTGTGAACTCCTGAGCACCTCGACGGTGTCGCCATTGACCATGAACGCGGGGAGTTTACACTCTGTTGCTGGTGCAGAATAGAAATGCAGGCGTGAGTCGGTTTTTACTTTGGCAGACTCATAAAGGTAGTTTGCCTCTCCGGCTGCTGTTCCGGCAATTGTCTCACAGTCCAGTTTTGCTGAACAAAACGGTGACGCGCCGAGCAGGATGAATGCTGCAAAAAGCTGCTTATCCATTTTTTTCATTCTTCCCTGTTAACACTCACGTTAAACCGTACGGTTACGATTTCAGTTCCCGCCACTCGCCGTTAGCAAGATTTTCCAGCGTGTAATCCCCCATGGCATAGCGGATGAGGCGCAGCGTAGGAAATCCAACATTCGCTGTCATACGACGTACCTGACGGTTGCGACCTTCATATAAGGTAACTTTCAACCAGCTGGTGGGAATGTTTTTCCGTTCCCGAATCGGCGGATTTCTCGGCCACAGCCATACGGGCTCCTCTACTACTTCAATGCCTGCGGGTAGCGTGGGGCCATCATTGAGCGTTACTCCGTTACGCAGGGCGTCCAGCGCTTCTGCTGTCGGCTCGCCTTCAACCTGGACGTAATAAATTTTCCCGGTACGCTTACCAGGTTGCGTTAACCGCGCCTGCAGCGCGCCGTCATTGGTCAGCACCAAAAGCCCTTCGCTGTCCCGGTCGAGTCGGCCCGCCGCATAAATTCCCGGCACGGGAATAAAATCTTTTAACGTGCTTCTGCCAGCCTCGTCAGTAAATTGTGGCAAAACATCGTAGGGTTTATTGAACAAAACCACGCGTTTTGGCTGGTTTTCTTTACGCTGCTTAGTGACTTGTCGTGAGCTGAATCGCTCAACCCGGTGATTTCTAAAAGAAGTTTTTTGCATGGTATTTTCAGATTATATCAATTGCCGCATTATAGCCTAAGAACGAGTGTCTTTCATGGCGGCGAACAATAGGGTAGTATTGACACGCTCATTACAAATCATTAACAAAAAGTTGCTCTAACGCATCCGTGTAGCAGGACGCAAACGCACATGCAGCGTGATGACAGACGAGCAGAACCAGAAGCGCTCGAAGGAGAGGTGAATGGAAAGCAAAGTAGTTGTTCCGGCGGAAGGTAAGAAGATCACCCTGCAAAACGGCAAACTCAACGTTCCTGAAAATCCGATTATCCCGTTCATTGAAGGCGACGGTATCGGCGTTGATGTAACCCCACCGATGATCAAAGTTGTCGATGCTGCTGTCGAGAAAGCCTATAAAGGCGAGCGTAAAATCTCCTGGATGGAAATCTACACCGGCGAGAAATCCACTCAGGTTTATGGCCAGGACGTCTGGCTGCCTGCTGAAACCTTAGATCTGATTCGTGAATATCGTGTTGCCATTAAAGGCCCTCTGACCACCCCTGTTGGCGGCGGTATTCGCTCTCTGAACGTAGCTCTGCGTCAGGAACTTGACCTGTATGTCTGCCTGCGTCCGGTGCGTTATTATCAGGGCACACCAAGCCCGGTTAAACACCCTGAACTGACCGACATGGTCATCTTCCGCGAAAACTCCGAAGACATCTACGCGGGTATCGAGTGGAAAGCTGACTCTGCCGATGCTGAGAAAGTGATTAAATTCCTGCGCGAAGAGATGGGCGTGAAGAAAATCCGCTTCCCGGAACATTGCGGCATTGGTATCAAACCGTGTTCTGAAGAAGGGACTAAACGCCTGGTGCGTGCAGCGATTGAATACGCCATCGCCAACGATCGTGATTCAGTTACCCTGGTACACAAAGGCAACATCATGAAGTTCACCGAAGGCGCGTTCAAAGACTGGGGTTACCAGTTAGCACGTGAAGAATTCGGTGGTGAACTGATCGACGGCGGTCCATGGGTGAAAATCAAGAACCCGAAAACCGGTAAAGAGATCGTGGTTAAGGACGTTATCGCCGATGCGTTCCTGCAACAGATCCTGCTGCGTCCGGCTGAGTATGACGTGATTGCCTGTATGAACCTGAACGGTGACTACATCTCCGATGCGCTGGCCGCACAGGTTGGTGGTATTGGTATCGCGCCGGGTGCAAACATCGGTGACGAATGCGCTCTGTTCGAAGCAACCCACGGTACTGCACCGAAGTATGCAGGTCAGGATAAAGTGAACCCAGGTTCCATCATTCTGTCTGCTGAAATGATGCTGCGCCACATGGGTTGGACTGAAGCGGCTGACCTGATTGTTAAAGGTATGGAAGGCGCGATCAACGCCAAGACCGTAACTTACGATTTCGAACGTCTGATGGAAGGCGCTAAACTGCTGAAATGTAGCGAGTTTGGCGACGCAATCATCGAAAACATGTAATGCGGTAATTTGTTAAATTCATTAACGGGAGCGTAACGCTCCCGTTGTTTTTTGTTAGGCTGCTAACGGTTATCAAAATTTTATCAAAATAAGTTATCAAAACCCCCTTGGGAGTTTGGAGTAGGATGGTCGGTCAGATGCCAGTTCTACTGCCAGGTCCCCATTTGACATTCTTCAGCTTTTTATTATTTCTGGTACACGCTTGTTAATGTTTAGGTCCGTTCTGTGCCAGAAGCGGACGTTGATGACATAGCAGTGTGTTAAACAACCGCAAACAGGTCAGTCAGTTGGTGATGGGTATGAGTTGTCAAAAGTTGTCGCCCGCCATCACCGCCAGAGGCGATTCTTGACTGTACGAACTCGAAGTTATAATGTCTTCAATGTGTGTTTTTAACTTTACGGACAGAATTAACATTGTTATTAGGTGATATGATTTAGATACGATAAAGCATTGTATTTCAATTGGTTGTGTTATTTTTAAATCCTGCCAATCAACATTTGAAAGTTCGTAAAATAAAGGATAAAGTTAAAATCATAGGCTTTTCTGACCAGAAGTTTCACTAAAATCAATGCTATCTCTTAAAATAAAGCCTCAACTTCTAAACAAATATAGGGAATCTCTAATGGAAATTGAAAGTAAAAATACTTTTGAGCGAGTTTTGCGAGAAGGTATTAATGTTTTTACCGGGGCTGGGTTTTCTGTTTTAGCTTCTGATAAAAATGGGGAAATACTTCCGATTGGTGATGGGCTTAGAAAGGAAATTATCAGAGAGTTTCCAGGTTCTCCATCCATACTACAGCTACCTCAATTGTGTACTTTAATCTCTAGATCCAGGAGAGAGGACCTTTACCGTTACATACGAGCTAGATATGAAGTTGGCGATTTTAGTTCTAAATATCAGCAATTGGCGAATGTAAACATTAAGAATATATTTACTACAAATATAGATAATCTTGTAGAGAAAATATTCAAAGGAAATCCTCATAAATATGTTAATAATGCAATGTTTAATGGCGTAAGCTTTAGAGATAAGATTGCTATAGATTATTTTTATTTACATGGGTCGGTCAGTGATCCTGAGTCTCATTTAATATTTGGTGACCTTGATATTGCTAATGCTTTTTCAACTGAACCAACAAAGTGGAATTATTTAAAATCTGTAATGAATAAATTCCCAACTGTTTTTTGGGGGTATGCACTAAAGGATGCGGGAACTTTACAGGTATTTGCAGATGCACTGAATGATAAAAACAGGAAAAATGCTTGGATAATTGTACACCCTAAGTTTGTTGATGAGGGTGAGATTGAATATTATCAATCATTAGACCTTAAGATAATACGTGCAGATACAGAGGAGTTTTTAGATTATTTATCTAGCTTCGAAGGTATTGATTCCGTTGATGGTACAATTAATAAGTATCAAAATCCGTTTATGGAATATTCTGTACCGTCTCATTCAGAAATAGAAAGACGGTCAATTAATGACTTTTACCAAGGGGCCAATCCCTCCTGGAGTGATATTTATTCATCTCGCGTAATTAGATTGAGTTATTATTCAATTGTTGAGGAATATATAAATAGCGGGAAGAATATACTAATTACAGGCGGGCCTGCTACAGGGAAATCAACCCTATTAATGCAGTTGGCAGCATTTCATGACTTTAATGGCGTCAAATTATTTCTCTCGGATATATCTATAACTAAAGCTGAAACTCTAGCTGCAAGATTAAAAGATATTCCAGTTCTTCTGTTTGTAGATAACATGCAAACTTCAATGGATGCTCTTAATAACCTTTCTCTCAAGTCAAATATTAAATTAGTTATAGCTGAAAGAGATTATGCTTACCTCTCAGCTTCTAGGGCAAACTTTTTAAGGAAAAACATCGAGATAATTGATATCACTCAAATAACTGATGCTGATTGCCAAGGGATTACGGATAATATACCAGTGGATTTAAAATCAAGAAAATTTTATAATAAGAAAGATGGCGATTCATTATTTGAATTAATTGAGCATAACTGTCGCACTCCAAGTATTAAAGAAAGATTTAAGAATGTTCTGAATGAATTAAAGAAGAGGGATGAGAAGTTAGTGCAACTATTTTTGCTGGCTTGCTACCTTCATAATAGCCGAAGCGTGACATCAATGGATGTTATTTACAGTTATTTCCAAGGGGAACGTGTTGGGCATGAAGAAATATATGCTTTAATACAGATATTGAGTAGTTGCTTATCTGAGAACGTTGGTGAATATTCTGATAGTGATCAGGATTGCTTCTCAATTCGCTCAAACCTACTGGCGGAACATATTACAACTATAGCTCCAGAAAAAGAACTTGCTTGTATGTTAGTTAACTTCCATAATAATGTATCACGTTTTTGTATTCCTAATTATGATGCTTTTAAAAGACGCGCTTATGATGCCAGGTTATTTGAAAAAGCATTTCCAGAAACCAATGATGGTGAGGAAATATATGATATTATCTTTAGAAAACATGCTTCCCCCTTTAACTTGCAGCAGAAAGCGCTCTATTTGAGTAGAAGAGGTAATCATGAAAGAGCATTTATTGTTATTGATGAGGCCATAGCGAAAAGTGGAAGCGGTAACTGGTCTGTCAGAAACTCTTACGCGATTATTAAGTTTAAAGCAAATATTGGCAGAGCGGATTCAAATGATGTTAGAAAAGCATTGGATGAAAGTATGGAGTCGTTAGAGCAATGTCATGATGCTGATTTAAGAAAGGCATTTCATGCTATGTCATATGCAGATCAGTCCCTGAAGTATTGGAGAAAATATAGGGATGATACGGCTCGAGGATATCTTAGAAAGTCCAAAGAATGGCTGGGAGAAGAGGCCGATAAAGATAATAAAATTGGAAATGTCGGAAGACTCCTAAAACAAATCAATAAGTCTTTAGGATAAATAAAAACCGCCATTAAAGCAAGTTTGTTTGTATGCCTAATGGCGGTTTTTAACATTAACATATAATACTTGACCAAATATTGGTGTTCATTTTAGTTTAAAGCTGTAGAAAATTTTTTAAATAGACTTAAGAAAAATCTAAGTGACTAATGATCACTTTATGCAGGGTGCATAAAATCAGTTAAGGATACTCTCAGGGATTTAGTGCGATTACAATCTCATAACCCCCTTTTGAATCTGTGTTTTCTTACTCTGATCTTTTCATATTATCACCAAAATTAACCAACCAGCCCCTGATTACTACCCAACTGTATAACGGCAATCTTTACATATAGTCCTGACCAACCACTAACAACTGTAGTGAATAGCTAAATTTGGTTACTATAACAGATATGTCAATGTTCGCTTCTCGCTCACAGCGGACCTTAAGCTCAGTATGTCAGCCCGCTTTGTGCCAGGAGCGGAACTTGCTTACATCATGCTATGTTAGTTTGCTGGGAGCAGGTCAAAGATGTTCACCGCGCCTATGCTTCAGCAACACCTTCCAGAACTTTTCAAGGAATAGAGAAATGGCTCGTAAGTATGTTTATGGTGATAAACCAATCCGCACAACAACCGCTGAGATAGTTGAAAACGAGTTTGCTGGAAAAGCTACGGCTGCTCAGGTCGATGCAATTTTAAAGAAAAGATTTCCACATTACAAAGACAATACTTATTTGAATCTGATAGTTAACGCAGTTAACTGCAATCGTGGTCACTGGAGTTTTAACAGGACTGCCAGACGAACAGATGATGCCACCCATCGCCACCATGAATATGATCGACTTTTCAAGCGCGGAAACGTTTTCGAGGTCTATGATTCCGCACTTCATGGTGTTTTTGAAATCTATGAAGCTTCAGACGGCAAATGGCTAACACGTCCGGTTAAAAGTGAGTTTGAAAAGGCCATAGAAACAGCGTCTCAACTTACCTCAGAACAACGTAGAGAGAAGCTGGCTACAGCCAACACCACGCCAGAAAGGGTCATTATAAAGAGCTATACCTTCAAGCGTAATCCCCTCGTTGTAGCAGAGGTATTAGCCTTAGCTGGAGGTAAGTGTCAAAGCTGCCTACGTGATGCACCATTCAAGCGGGAAGATGGTAGACCGTATCTTGAAGTGCATCATGTGGAGTGGCTTGCTAACGGTGGAGAAGACTCTGTTGAAAATGCTATCGCACTCTGTCCGAACTGTCACCGCGAAGCACACTACGGCACGCTTGTGTTGAAGCCGACTAACATTAAGTAGTCTTCTTATAGCCCTCAACGTCTGCACTTCGCTCATAGCAGACGCTCACATAAGTTATGGCTAAAAAGCAGGAATGAGGGGAAGGTGACAGGCTATGGTGAAAGAAAAGTGGGCTGCTGTTTGTGGTCGCATTGAGCGTGGCGAATGAGGCAAAGGAGCAAAAACAAAAAAGCCCGCATCAGCGAGCTTTCATGTCACTCTGGAGCCACGGCTCCTTTGTGTATCCTTTTTTGCCCCATCACCGTCTGGTCGGTGTCCTGCTGAGACTGCTAACTTCCTGTTATTGCTGGTGATGTACTATCACTTTCCAATCATGATTGGTGGAGCAGGCGGGAGTTGAACCCACTGCCGGTATGAAGAACATAGAACATGAATTATTGTTTCAAAATTGCCTCAGCCATTGCTCTCAGACGTTCAATTTGAACGTTTATTTCCGAAACAATTTCTTCAGGCTTCAGCCCCTTGTTAGATTGCACAAAATCTCTAATTTGCATCATTTGATGTGCACGAATTTCTAATTCGCTATAAATACTTAGCTCGTCAGGATCATCTGGCGATTGTTCACCTGTTTCAAATTCTACATAGGTATGTGGCGGATTGTGATAAACACGAGAAATAGGGGTCGGCCACCATTCCTCACCGGTCACTACGTCCGCATCGAATGGCACAGTTTTGTCAATTTCCATTAATTTCTGAATGAGAACAGAAGTTTTCAAGCGAACCTCCATTTAGCCCTAAAGTGGTTATCAAAATGCTACGTAAACTATACAAAATCAGTGAGTTATCGTGAAGGTAAAAAAACAAGTTTAGATACTTGCTAAGCATAAAATCGTTTTAATTCAATTGGATATAATAAATTGCTAAATCTACTGTTACGCCACATGGGTTGGGTCGAAGCGGCTGACCTGATTGTTAAAGGTATGGAAGGCGCGATTAACGCCAAGACCGTAACCTATGACTTCGAACGTCTGATGGACGGTGCTAAGTTGCTGAAATGTTCAGAGTTTGGTGACGCGATCATCGAAAACATGTAATCCAGATCCTGGGTTATATGAGAACGGGAGCCGAGAGGTTCCCGTTTTTTTGTGCACAGAAAACCCCCAGCTAGACTGGGGGGCCGGAAAGCTTTCAGCTTTGGGCCAGTTATTAAAACCCCTTTTGATTTGTTAAAACACCTTGCGGTCTGGCAACTGCAAGGATTAAACAAGAAATCAAAAGAGGGTCCCAATGGGAGACGAAAAGAACTTAGTGCACACCCGATGGAACTGTAAATATCACATAGTTTTTGGGCCTAAATACCGAAGACAAGCATTCTACGGGGAGAAAGGTAGGGCGATAGGCAGCATCTTAAGAAAGCTGTGTGAGTGAAAAACGTGCGGATCCTGGAATAGGAGTGCTGTGCAGATCGTATCCATATGCTTATGGAAATCCTGCCCAAAATGAGCGTATCCGGCTTTATGGGGTATCTGAAAGGGAAAAGCAGTCTGATGTTGTATGAGCAGTTTGGTGATATGAAGTTTAAATACAGGAACAGGGAGTTCTGGTGCAGAGGTTACTACGTCGACATGGTAGGTAAGAAAACGGCGAAGATAACTACCTGCAGGAGTATATCAGGACGCAATGCCTGAATTAACTGAGCCAGCTTAATTGCGGATTTCATATACCTGGGTGTCCAATCAATTAAGCACAGTACAATGACATAATCATGCGTTATGTCGCCGCAGTGTTCCGCATTAACTATGACAGTAGCCCGATGTGGTGATCCTTCACGCGGGTTTGTCCCTTAAGCCAGCTTCTACGGTGCTGAGTGGAAGAAATCGGACTACTAGTTCAACTATCATTATATTAATGGATTATTGTTCTCAACATCTTCCATGTATAAAAGCGTATCGTCAACAGAGTAGTAATGCCGTTTGTTATCATTGACATCCGTAACCCATCGGAAAACGCCAGCATTGACAAGTGTTGCAGTATATTCACGAAATGTGGATTTCCCGGAATAATGAATCTGGGCTGCTTTTTTTACTTGTTCCGGGTTCTTGTTTGTACTGACTTTCAATAAGTCTCTTTTCCCTCTTATTAATATTACTTCATCATTTTCTGTCACAACTCTGATGTTATCAGTAGCCAGGTAGTAAATATAATAAGCAATATTCTGGCGTTTTAGTTCAGAGTAAAACCACGGAAAGTTATGTTCCTTTCTCACTTGCTCAAACATCTTTTCAAGAACATCAACCTGATCCATCAGGGTTATAACCTATTGTTAGTCATGAGAGCGTATAGTGTGCACGAACGGTTTTATCACTTCAATCTGGTCTGACTTCTTGGTGCGGACAGCAAAGCCATGAGAGCAATTGCGTACAGCCCATTTACGCGTGCGCACCCGGTGTGTGCAATTATTCTTTTGCTGAAAGTTTGTACGGAAATACATGCAGAGCGTTGGCTGCGATGGGATAAACGCCCAGGCCTTCTGTTCTGGCTTTGATTTCCTCGAAAGAGAGTGAAGGGGAGGGTTCTCGTCCGCCCCACAGATTAATGCCTTCAGGAACATCGTCCCGGCTGTACTCCTCGGCGATCTCGATGGTTCCGCCACTATTCAATTCGATGACAACGCTTTTTCCGTCAACAGGAATCAGGTTCCCGTCATTGTCAGTGATAAAGATTTTCATTTGATTACCTCTTATTAGTGCATTCCTATGATAGCAAAATTGGATGAGGTGAAACGCCGGTTTTGTACTGCGAATTTCAGTAATGATTTTATCAATAAATTAGTAAGTTACGTTGTTATTGAGGAAATGTGACTGGGCGCATGGCGGCTTTTGTTTCTGTCTACCATGCTCTGTAGATATAAATTAGAACACGTCAATGCTCATCGCAACGACCGATCGGCTTTCACCACAGGATATGAGAATGCGCAAAGCACTTTTACCGGTAACTGCTGCGGTGTGTCTTTTTTTAATCGGTGTTTTTATTCTTAATATGCAGCTTTGGTATTCATCTTCGATGGAAAACCTCGGGGGGGCCAGATATGCCGCGAAAAATATGGATAACATACTTGATGAAGCTTTCCAGGCAACCCGTACCGCTATGAACATCGCTGAAAAAAAATGCGATTTGGAGGGGCAATACCAACTTGGAACCGAAGCTGCGCTCCGACCCCATTTGCGAACGCTGATCATTATTCGACAGGGGAAGGTTTGGTGTACATCTTTGCCGGGTAATCGGATATTACTTAAGCATATTCCCGTTATAGCTGATACTAATTTACAACTGACTCCCGCAAGCAATACCGAGAATGAAATACCTGTTCTGCTGTATCAAACACGTTTTCACACAGGCCGTATCATCGTCACCATAAGTGGCGTGCATATCCGAGGGGCAATGAATGTCCCGTTAGCGGGAGTAACGTACTCGTTGCTTGTGGGTGACGCAGCACTCGGTTTATTGGGCGATGTAAAAACCGTTACAACAAGCGCACGTGCGTCTGGTCAAGTTAATTCCGCAAAGTATCCGTTCAGTATTATTTATAATAAACCGCCACTGTTTAGTGCAAAAAGACTGGTTACACAGGGTTCAGGGATTCTGGTTTTTATCCTGTTAATGTCTTTTGCAGCCGCTTATGCCATTGATAAGTATCTGAACAAGAACGATACCCCTGAAGAAACGTTGCGCAGGGCGATAGTAAAAGGAGAGATCGTGCCTTTTTATCAACCTATCGTAAATGGTCGCGAGGGGACGTTACGCGGTGTTGAAGTGCTGGCCCGATGGAAACATCCAAAAGCCGGGTATATTTCTCCTGCTTCCTTTATACCTGTAGCGGAAAAATCAGGCCTGATAGTGCCACTAACTCAAAGTCTGATGAGGCAGGTCGCTGCGAATATGAACGCCATTGCCAGCAAACTGCCATCCGGCTTCCATGTCGGCATTAACTTCAGCGCATCCCATATCACATCCCCTACATTCGTGCAGGAGTGCCTGCATTACAGGGATAGCTTTAACCGCGATGACCTCAATCTGGTAATCGAAGTTACTGAGCGCGAGCCGTTAGATGTGGATGAAGATCTTGTGCAGAGGCTCAATATCCTGCATGAGAATGGCTTTGTGATTGCGCTGGATGATTTTGGTACGGGCTATTCTGGGCTTTCTTATTTGCATGACCTGCACATTGATTACATTAAAATCGATCAGAGCTTTGTGGGAAGGGTAAATGAGCTTCCCGATTCAACCCGAATTTTGGATTGTGTTCTCGATTTGGCGCGCAAGCTGTCTTTAAGCATCGTTGCTGAAGGGGTTGAAACGAAGGCTCAGCTTGATTATCTCAACAAAAACAACATTGTTTTCCTGCAAGGGTACTATTTCTATAAACCAGTAACCTTCACTGAGTTCGTCATGATTCTGCTGTCAAAGCCTAAAGTGAAGGTTTTTGTCGAATAAATACAAGATAACCTAATTGATGAAAAGTGAGCATGAAATCTGCTTCGGTAGCAAAAATCCGACGATTATCTTTATCGTGAGGCAAATCTCGGATTCTGTTATTTAAAATCTATACCCTTATCGATGTGGTGGTTATTTGTGTTTTCATATACAGCAACTGGATAATGGTATGGCAGATATAACATTCGCGATGGAGCGTGATTCAAGTCACAAAGCGGCGAAAAATAAGTTGGATGTGCGAAGCAAAGCGAAGAACACAAATCGCAATCAGCTTGCGATTGCCGCAGTCCTGTTTTTAGGCGGTATCGTCGGGATTATTGTTTTGGCATTATATCTAATGGTGCAGGAAGGGGTATTTCTGTATTAATTGTTTAAATATTCTTATATGTTAAAATAAGATGATGATTATATCTTGTGTCTTCTCTCAATAATATTCTGCTGGTCGGGGTATTAGTGTGCCCCGACCAACAGGATCTTATAAAATTAGAACTGATAATTTAAAGACACCCAGTAGTTACGACCAGGGTTTACGTATCCGGTAGTGGATTGTGCAGTCTGATAATAATCACCTGCGTAGGTACTATTACGCCCCACCTGGTACAATTTGACCTCACTAAAGTCTTTATCCAGCACGTTATTAACCGCCGTATTAAGCGTCAGATCTTTAGTCAGCTTATAAGACATCCCCATATCGACAACGGTCCAGGCTTTTAAATCAGCGCCTTTATCGTCATAGACGGCCTTTTGTACCGCGCTAAGGTTGTCGTAATTTTCGGTAAAGCGTGGGGCTTTGCCGCGATAACGTGCGCTGAGCCAGGCGTTCATATCTTCCGTTGCCTGCCAGTTCAGGCGGGCGTTAGCCATATGTTTTGGGGTGTAACTTAATGGCGCGCCTTTATTGTCACCATCTTTTTGCTTGCTCTGAGTGTAGGTGTAGTTGAGAGATAGGGTCAGCACATCCGACCATAGAGGGAAGGTGCTGGCAAATTCAACGCCATCGGTCCTCGCCTTGCCGCTGTTGGTATAGCTGTTGGTATTATCATCGATAGAATATGAGACAATTTTATTTTTGTATTCGGTATAGAAGCCGGTAATGTTGGCGTTAAGCCCGGCGTCGTTCTCGTAATACAGCCCGGTTTCGTAGCTGATACTTTCCTCAGGTTTGAGGTCCGGGTTACCGACCGTATTCACCGTTCCCTGTGCGGTTACACCGCTGATCCCGTTATGCAACTGGCTTAGTGATGGTGCTTTATAACCTGTCGTTACGCCGCCTTTGAGCGTCCAGTCGTCGGAAACGTCCCAGACCATATAGGCACGCGGGCTGAGATGACCGCCAAAGACATCGTTATGCTCATAGCGTGTTCCTGCGGTTAAGGCCAGCGAGTCGAGAATATGCCATTCATCTTCCGCATAAGCTGCCCACGTTTTTTGATGGAACGTCTCGCCGGTATTGGCCAGTACCACACCATCTTTCATCCGTGCATCCCAGTATTCTCCGCCAAGGGTTAAGAGGTGTGAATCACCTAATGGCGTCAGCAGCACTGAGTCAAGAATGACGTTGGTGTTCTTCAGTTCACGCGCGTCACCGGCCCGGCCTGCGTTCTCTGGTGTGAGTGCGGAAGATACCAATTGCCGGCCTTTGTTTTCGGTTTCATTCCAGCCGAGGGAGGATTTCCAGGTGCCGAACGTTAAGGCTGTATCGTGGCCGAGGGTCACTTTGTTACGCTCATAGCGTAGCGTTTTATCATACCCCCCTGTCAGGTTGCCCAACTGCCCATCATCGTTGTCATAGCGCTGTCTGGCGGAGTCGAGATCTAACCACAGCGTATTGTTCTCATTGGTTTTCCAGTCGAGGCGCGTGCCAATATTATAGTTTTCCGATTCGGTAGGATAAGGTACGCGGGTGGAGGCGGTATCGCTGAGGGAGGTGACGCTGGAACCCTGACGCTGGGTTGTGCTCCCCCGAACCTGCATATCCAGTACGCCCGCAATCAACGGGCCGCTTGACCAGAAGTTGGCGACCGTACTGTTACCCCATTTATTACTCTCTTGCAGGTTAACGCCGGTATTGATGGAAGTGCTCCATTTATCGGTGCTTTTTTTGGTGATGATATTCACCACGCCACCGATTGCGTCGGACCCATAAAGCGTCGACATCGGGCCGCGGATTACCTCAATATGATCGATCGCCGCCAGCGGGGGCATAAAGCTGGTATTCATGGCAGAGAAACCGTTTGGCGTTACGTCGCTGCTGCCGTTTTGACGAATACCGTCAATCAGGATCAAGGTATAGCTGGCAGGCATGCCACGGATGCTGATCTCCAGACCGCCGGTTTTACCGGTGCTGCTTTCAACATCTACCCCTTCAACAGAACGCAGGGCTTCACCTAAGTCATTATATTTATTGGTTTGTAACTCTTGCTGAGAAATAACAGAGACGCTGGCGGCGGCATTGGTGATTTTCTTTTCATAACCGGAAGCGGTTACCACCATGACATCTTCAGCAAATACCAGGGGGCTGGAAAATCCTAAACAGGACAGAACGACAGAGGCAACAGGTTTTAAACGCATAGTCAAACTTCCTTTGTTAAAATTCAAAGGCAGTAAGATAATTGATGGAAATGATAATACAAATAATTATCATTACAAATTTACATAACTTGTCACTTCTGGTGTTTTTCTTGAATAAATATACATAAATTGTCATGAGTTTTAGATAAGGAATTAGCAGGAAGGGCCAATAGTCCGCACAGGCAATTATTAGTTCGGGATTAATATTCCTGTGAATAAATGGCGAGGGATTAATCTATTTTCTGAGATTCACATCGTACTCATAACGGAGTATCAGAAAAAAGTATGATAATTTTAGAAAATCGTCATACTTTTCTGCGCCGCATCATTTTTTTCATCATTTCTGTCCGCCATAATCCCTTCCCCAGGAGACTGCTTAACGACGGTAAATCGTTATGCGGCATAAAAATAACGTAAATCTGGATAACATAATGATCAAAGGCAAGCTGGCACTGCTTACGTGCGCATTGACTCTCGCATTAACTTCACCACTTCTTGCCGCGCAAAATGCGAACGAAGGGCAGACGTTAAAACTGGCAATTGGCCCAGAACCAACGGAAGGTTTTGACCCGATGCTGGGCTGGAGTCATGGCAGCTATTTGCTTTTGCATGCACCATTATTAAAACAAAATGCAGATATGAGCTGGGGAAACCTGCTGACGGAAAAAGTAGAGACCAGCGCAGACGGCAAAACCTGGACGTTGACGTTAAAACCTGACCTTAAATTCTCTGATGGTTCCCCGCTAACCGCTGAAGATGTGGTGTTCACCTATAACAAAGCAGCAAAAAGCGGCGGCAAAATCGACATGGGAAACTTCACCCATGCCAGCCTGAAAGATAATCGCACGGTAGAAATTACGCTAAATAGCCCACAGAGCACCTTTGTGAATGTGCTGGGTTCTTTGGGTATTGTTCCGGCGAAACGGTATGACGAAAAAACATTTGCCAAAAATCCGATTGGCGCGGGTCCTTATCGACTGGTGAGTTTTCAGCCGGGACAGCAGTTGATCGTGGAGGCTAACCCCTGGTATGCCGGTAAGAAAAATGATTTCAGTAAGCTGGTGTTTGTCTTCCTTGATGAAGATAACGCTTATGCCGCAGCGCTCAGTGGCCAACTGGGACTCGTACGTATCGCGCCGTCGATGGCGGTCGCTCCTCAGCAGACAAATTTGAAACTTTGGGTACGCGATAGCGTGGAAAACCGGGGCATTGTGTTCCCGATGGTTCCTGCAGGTAAAAAAGACGCCAATGGCTATCCGATTGGGAACGATATCACTGCCGATGTTGCCATCAGGCGCGCCATAAACTATGCCATCGACCGTAAGCAGCTTGCCGATCAGGTCATGGAAGGTCATGCGATTCCTGCATATAGCGCAGTGCAAGGGCTGCCATGGCAGGGGCAATCCGTTGCGTTCAAAGATGGTGATAGCGAAAAAGCACGTACGATTCTGGAAGAAGCCGGCTGGAAGGTAGGTAAAGATGGCGTGCGAGTGAAAGACGGCAAAGAGGCTCGACTGACTTTATGGTACGCCAGCGGTGACAGTACGCGCCGGGATTTAGCCGAAGCTGTTCGCGCAATGCTGGAGCCGGTGGGTATTCAGATCTCGCTGCAATCAGGAAGCTGGGAAACCGTTGAACGTCACATGCATGCGAACCCGACGTTATTTGGTTGGGGAAGCCTGGATCCGATGGAGCTTTTCCATCATTACAGTAATCAGGCCGCGGGCGTGGAATATTACAACCCAGGTTATTACAGCAATCCTGTTGTTGAACAGCACCTTAAACAGGCTATCGACGCCCCAGACTGGCAAAAGGCGTTACCTTTCTGGCAACAGGTGGAGTGGGATGGTAAGCAAGGGGCTGGCGTGCAGGGCGATGCTGCCTGGGCATGGCTGCTGAATATTCAGCACACTTATCTGGCAAATCCGTGTATTGATTTAGGCAAAGGCGCACCGGAGATTCACGGTAGTTGGTCACTGCTCAATAATTTGGACGAATGGACCTGGACCTGCCGTTGATGAAGTCTGTTGTGGGCCATTTTCTACGGCTGATAGTGTTATTAGTGCTGGTTGCGGCTGGCACTTTTGTGCTGCTCAGCTTTTCTCCAGTCGATCCGATTCGCGCTTATATCGGCAACGATCTCCTGCATGTGCCGCCGGAGCAATATGCACGCATTGCTGCTCGCTGGGGATTGGACCAGCCGCTATGGGAGCGTTTTGGTCACTGGTTTGTTCGTGTATTGCAGGGCGATCTCGGCTATTCCATGTTGTTTAATGCGCCGGTTGCCAGCGTGATCAAGGAACGCTTTTCCACCTCGTTTGCGCTGCTTGGCGGCGCGTGGCTACTCTCCGGCATATTGGGAACGGCAATGGGGTTTGTCGCGGGTCGCTACCTGAATCGCTGGCCGGACAAAGCAATCTGTCGCCTCAGCTATCTGCTTTCTTCGCTGCCGACCTTCTGGATTGGCATGTTGCTGCTGGCGCTATTTGCCGTGCGCTGGCCGGTATTTCCGGTCTGCTGCGCGTGGGAGCCGGGCAACAGCGGCGATATGGTGACGCTGACCGAGCGTCTGCGTCATCTGGTGCTTCCCGTTTGCGCGCTCAGTTTGCTGGGACTGGGGCAAATTACGCTTCACACGCGGGAAAGCATCGCCAGCGTAATGAAAAGCGAATTTGTCCGTTTTGCGCGTTCCCAGGGAGATAAAGGCTGGTCACTGTTACGCCATCAGGTTCTGCGTCATGCAATTACGCCTGCGCTGTGTTTGCAGTTTGCCTCACTGGGAGAACTGTTGGGAGGTGCACTATTGGCCGAAAAAGTCTTTGCTTACCCAGGACTGGGGCAGGCCACTATTGATGCCGGGTTACGCGGCGATCTGCCGTTACTGATGGGGATTGTGTTGTTCAGTACCGTACTGGTGTTTATTGGCAACTCGCTGTCTACCTGGCTTGTCCGTATGTTGAACCGTGCTCTGGAGCGACCTGATGCTCTATAACCCGACGCCGACGCTAATTCGTCTTTTGTTCTCTTTTAGCTGCCTGTTATTCATTGCAGTGTATGGTGCCGCAATGCTGGATAACCCGTTGAGCGTTAATCTGCTTGCCCGTCATCTTCCACCTGATGCGATGTACTGGTTTGGCACCGATAACCTCGGTCGCGATCTGTGGATCCGTTGTTTTCAGGGTGCACTGACCAGTCTGCAAATTGGTATTGGTGCGGCGTTGTGCAGTGGCTTGATTGCGCTACTAATGGCGGCGGTTTCGCGCATACATCCGCGTCTGGATGTGCTTATGCGTCTAATTACTGATGCCATGCTATCGATGCCGCATCTGCTGTTGCTTATTTTGATCTGTTTTACGCTGGGTGGTGGGAAAAACGGGGTAATCATGGCGGTTGCACTAACGCACTGGCCGCGTCTGGCGCTGATCCTGCGTGCTGAAGCGCAGCGCGTGGCCCACAGTGACTATCTGACGTTGACCTGGCGTCTGGGACACGGCCATTTTTACTGCTGGCGGCATCACTATCTACCGGCGTTGTTACCCCAGTGGCTAACCGGGACATTGCTGATGTTTCCCCATGCAGTGTTGCACAGCGCGGCGTTAAGCTTCCTCGGTTTTGGACTGGCACCGCATGAACCGTCGCTGGGCCTGCTGCTGGCGGATGCGCTGCGGTTTATCAGTCATGGTGACTGGTGGTTAGTGCTGTTTCCAGGACTGATGCTGTTCAGTCTGGTGATGTTATTCGATCAGCTCGCAAGGGCGGTGCATCGTTTGTGGTTACGAGGTGACGCATGTTGAGTTTAAGGCAGGTCTCGCTGGACGTGGCGCGTTATCGCTGGTACGGCGCGAAAAACTGGTCTTCGCTGTTGCAGGATATCTCTTTCGACGTAGCGCCTGGTCAGATGGTGGCGCTAGTTGGAGGAAGTGGAGAAGGTAAAAGCCTGTTGCTGCAATGTCTACTCGATCTCTTACCAGACAATTTGCGTTTCAACGGCGTTATTACCCTGGAAGGTAAAACGCTGGGCAGTGATGATATTCGCAAATGTCGTGGCAATACCTTCAGCTACGTCCCGCAAGGTATTCAGGCACTTAACCCGCTGCTATCAATTGAAAAGCATCTGCGCAGGGCATGCCAGCTTTCTGACCAGCAATGGAATGCCGGAAAAATTGAACGATTGCTCCAGCGTAGCCGACTGGAAAGTCGCGTATTAGATGCTTTTCCGCGTCAGCTTTCAGGCGGTATGGCAAAACGTGTTCTGGCTTGTCATGCGTCTCTGAGTCAGGCTCGCTATATTCTGGCGGATGAAATTACCGCCTGGCTTGATGCACCTCTCGCTAATCAACTGCTTGAGCAGTTGCGTGGTTTATGTGAACAGGGGGCTGGTGTTTTATGGGTAACGCACGATCTCACGCTGGCGGCCCGCCATGCGGATCGCATCGTCGCGCTGCACCAGGGAAGCGTGTCGGATAACGTTAGTCGTGAACAGCTGTTGCGCGGGGAAATTAGCGAGCATCTGCAACGTCAATGGCAGGCTCTGCCTGAAAGAAATCAACTTTTTGGAGAGCGCGATGCTGTGCTGTCGTGATGTCGTGATTAGTCAGGGAGGGAAGGTGCTGTGGCAAAACCTTTCTTTCTCATTGCACCCCGGTGAACGTATTGGGATTTGTGCGCCCAGCGGAACCGGCAAAACGACGTTGGGACGTGTGCTGGCGGGCTGGCAAAAGCCGACCTCGGGCGACATTCTTATCGATGACCAGCCGCTACCGACGCATCAATATTGCCCGGTGCAACTGGTACCGCAGCATCCGGAATTAACCTTTAACCCACGGCGTAGCACCGGTGATGCGGTTCATGACGCCTGGCGGCCTGGCGCAGAAATCCTTACCCGCCTGCATATCAAACCGGAATGGTTAACCCGTCGCCCTGGACAGCTTTCTGGTGGTGAACTGGCGCGAATTGCTTTACTTCGCGCGCTGGACCCGCGGACACGTTTTCTTATTGCCGATGAAATTACAGCCCAGCTTGATCCTTCTATTCAACGGGATATCTGGGCGCTGCTGCTTGAAGAATCTCAGCGTCGGCCATTGGGTATGCTCATTATCAGTCATCAGCAGGCGCTGCTTGATCAGATCTGCACGCGAGCGCTACTCTCTTAGGTCTCTTTCGCATTTCAGGCAAATAACTAACGTGATTGTAAAAACTATCGCTGTGGCTGCGCTAATGTACGGGGCGGGTGCTTTTGCAGCACATGCTTCCATTCAGGTGGGTTTTTCACCGGAAGGGTCGGCTCGGGCTTTAGTGCTGGATTCAATTAACCATGCGCAGCACAGCATCGATATGATGGCTTATTCATTTCAGTCTGCAGATATTGTTCAGGCCCTGGTAAACGCTGAAAAGAGAGGCGTAGTGGTTCGGGCTGTTATCGATAAGAAACGTAACCAGGGCAAGGTTAGCCAGAAGGCCATCGCGTTTGCTGCCGCGAATGGGGTTGATGTGCAACTGGATGGTCACTACCACATCCAGCATGACAAGGTAATGATTATTGATGGCGACACGCTGGAAACCGGTTCATTCAACTTTGCCAAATCCGCAGAATTTGCCAACTCTGAAAATGTGTTAGTTATTCGTGACGAACCTGCCGTTGTTGCGCAGTATCAGGCCCATTTTGACAGCCGTTGGAAAATCGCGCACCAGAGCGGTTAAATGCTTCACAACGCCGTTGATTTAAATGTGATGTTATATTATAACAATTCACTCGCAAATGATTTGAGGGTGAAATTTTGGCTATTCGTTTTAAGAAACTGACAATCGCTCTGGGGATGCTTTTAGTCAGTAGTTCGGTTCTGGCGCATGGTCATCATTCCCATGGTGCGCCAATGAGTGAAGCAGAACAAAAGGCGTCGGAAGGGGTATTTGATGACAACCAGGTGCAGAACAGGGCGCTGACCGACTGGGATGGCATGTGGCAATCTGTTTATCCGTATCTGGTCAGCGGCGAACTTGACCCAGTATTCAAAAAGAAAGCGGAGAAAGATAAAAGCAAAACGGCAGAACAAATCAAAGCGTATTACCGTACAGGCTATGCAACCAACGTAGACACTATCGGTATTGAAAATGGCGTGATGGAGTTTCATACCGGGAATCAGGTTGCATCATGTAAATACGACTACGCCGGATATAAGATCCTGAATTATAAATCAGGCAAGAAAGGTGTACGGTATCTGTTTGAGTGTAAAGCTGCTGACAGCAAAGCGCCTAAATATGTGCAATTTAGCGATCATATTATCGCGCCGCGTAAATCGAGCCACTTCCATATCTTTATGGGAAATACCTCGCAGGCAGCCTTGCTTGAAGAGATGGAAAACTGGCCTACCTACTACCCTTATCAGTTGAAGGGAGAAGAGGTTGTGGATGAGATGCTGCACCATTAATCCGGACTAACCTTATCTGTACACACCCGTCACCAGTGGCGGGTTTTTTAATTCATAACCTTCTCTTTCCATCACCCGATGCATTCGTTAGCATATTGTATCGCAGCAAGTGCATGTGTTTTTTCAGGAAGAGGTTAACGTGTTCGCAGAGTATGGAGTTCTGAATTACTGGACGTATCTGGTGGGAGCCATTTTTATCGTGTTGGTACCGGGGCCAAATACGATATTTGTGTTGAAGAACAGCGTCGGTCGGGGAGTGAAGGGTGGTTATCTCGCCGCAAGCGGTGTGTTTATCGGTGATGCCGTGTTGATGTTTTTGGCCTATGCCGGTGTTGCCGCATTGATCAAAACAACGCCCGTTTTGTTCAACATCGTTCGTTATCTCGGCGCTTTTTATCTGCTGTATCTCGGTGCGAAGATCCTGTATGCGACACTGAAATCGAAAGCAAGCGACGCCGCACCTGAGGAAGTCCCGTTTGGCGCTATTTTTAAGCGAGCATTAATTCTAAGCCTGACGAATCCCAAAGCTATTTTGTTTTATGTTTCGTTCTTCGTGCAGTTTATTGATGTCAATGCACCGCACTCAGGGCTGTCATTCTTTATTTTGGCCATTACGCTTGAAGTAGTGAGTTTTTTCTATCTGAGCTTCCTTATTTTCTCCGGCGCGTTCGTGACGCAGTATATTCGCACCAAGAAAAAACTGGCCAAAGTGGGTAATTCCCTAATCGGCCTGATTTTCGTTGGTTTTGCCGCTCGTCTGGCCACGCTTCAGTCGTGATGCTATCGGCCCGCTGGTTGCGGCGGGCCTTCAATATGACGCTTTGCTTTTCATTTGTAATTGCAGGGTTATAACCAATAAATGGTATTTTAAATGTATATTTTGAGGCGTACCCTGTGTACAGCAGCGATTCAATAAGACTCGCTGGTTGTCGACTGGAAAAGGGAAGAAAAATGCTTCAAATTCCACAGAATCATATCCATACACGCTCTACACCATTCTGGAACAAAGAAACTGCGCCTGCCGGAATTTTCGAACGCCACCTTGATAAAGGAACTCGTGCCGGGGTTTATCCACGACTTTCGGTTATGCAGGGGGCGGTCAAATATCTCGGATACGCCGATGAACACAGTCCGGAGCCAGTAGAGGTGATGGTTATTGAAGCCGGTCAGTTTGGCGTTTTTCCGCCGGAAAAATGGCATAACATCGAAGTGATGACCGACGACACTTACTTTAATATCGATTTTTTCGTTGCCCCGGAAGTTCTGATGGAGAGTGCAAATCAACGAAAAGTCGTGCGCACCGGCAAGGAGTAAATCATGGGCAAAGCAACCTATACCGTAACAGTGACCAATAACAGCAACGGTGTTTCTGTGGATTATGAAACAGAAGCGCCCATGACATTACTGGTGCCGGATGTGGCAGCAGAAGTGGTCAAAGACTTGGTCAATACCGTCCGTTCGTACGATACCGAGAATGAGCACGAAGTCTGCGGATGGTAGGTATTAAATACTCTTACTGATTGAATACACAGAATTTTAATGTACTAACCGCACAGCGTTTTGACGGCGCCGTGCGGTTTTTTTATTTGTGTTGAACGTAGTGATGTCCGAAAAAGATTTCTTAAGAATACCTTAAGAAATCCGCATTGAATGCTAATTGTCGATCATTCACAGGAGTTATGATCGCAAAACAGTAACAATACAGAACATCGCGCTTATGAAACTGAATACCCAAATTACATTCCCCACACTTATTCTAGGACTGGTCATTGTGGCGATCCCGTTCACCGCGAACTGGAATCTTCCGCTGCTTAACGGCACTGTCGTCAGATGGATCGAAAATGGGCAGGCGCTATGGCTACTGTTTGGTGCCGTATTTACCCTTGGCTATATCCGGCCTTTATCACGCCCTGAAGGCGAGAAGCAATTTTGGCTTTGGGCAGCCGTGTGGTGGTTGGTATTGCTGGGGAGAAGCACCAGTTGGGGCCGTGACTATTTCCCGGAGCAGCCTAAACTTCTGTTCAGAGCTATCTCTGTTGTAATGATTTCCATGATTATTCTGCCGGTGCTGATGTCGAAGCGCTTACGCCTGGATATTGTCCGACGCGTGCGTAATGAACCGCTACCGCTCTGGCTGCTGGCGATCACCGCCTGCGCATTTTTGATTTCCGATACGGTAGAGCATCATCGTCTGCTGGCTCCCATCTTCCTGCACAATGTCCAATATGGCGATATGATTGAAGAATTGTACGAACTGCCGTTTATGGCTGGCCTGTTTCTGATGAACCTCGGTTTTATGCAGCGGGATATGCAGGAGGAATCTGCCTCCATCCGCTTCAGTGAACCACACCTGGTAAAGTAATGAGATAAAACCTGAGTCTGGGTATCCAGACTCAGGTGGCGATGGTGGGGAATTACGCAATGGCCTCACATAAGCGCGATTTCATGTCGCTATACGATTGAGCGGCATACTTTTCAGCCCATCCCTGATCGCTAATGTGCTCGATATTTACGGCACAATATTTGGTTTCCGGCGTTTTCGAGATTGGATCGAGGTTATCCTGGGTCAACTCGTTGCATGCACCAATCCACCATTGATAGGTCATATACACCGTTCCGGAATTGATACGCTCGGATACATCCGTACGGCTGATGACCTTACCCCGACGCGAGCTGACCCACACCAGATCACGATGACGGATACCCAGTTTTTCGGCATCATGGGTATTGATTTGCACATATCCTGGTTCATCAGCCAACGCTTGTAACGCTGCGCAGTTACCGGTCATCGAGCGACAGGAGTAATGCCCAACTTCACGCACGGTACACAACACCAGCGGATAATTGTCATCCGGGACTTCTGCGGGCGCTCGCCACGGTGCGGCAAACAGTTTGCCTTTGCCGTTGACGGTATCAAACTGGCTGTGCGCGTAAAGGTACGGCGTACCAGGACTATCGAGATCGGGGCACGGCCACTGAACATGCCCCATTTCCCCCATTTTCTCATAGGTCACGCCGTAGAACAGCGGGCACAGCTCGCGCATCTCATCCCAGATTTGCTGGTTATTTTGATACTGCATTGGATAGCCCATTTCGCTGGCCAGCAGGCTGATAATCTCCCAGTCACGCTTTACATCACCGGTGGGTTCAATCGCTTTCTCAAAACGCTGGAAGCCACGATCGGCGCAGGTAAAGACACCGCCATGTTCGCCCCATGAGGTGGCCGGCAGGAGGACGTCGGCCATTTCCGCTGTCTTAGTCATGAAGATATCCTGCACGACGATAAAATCGAGCGCGTTAAACCCTTCGCGAACCAGGCCCAGGTCCGCCTCGGTTTGCAGCGGATCTTCTCCCATGATGTAGTAGGCTTTTATTTTGCCTTCGAGAGCCAGATGAGGAACTTCAGTGATGCGCGTTCCAACCTTGTCATCCATCTGATTAACGTCAATGCCCCATGCGCTGGCGAATTTTTCCCTGACGGCGGAATCGGTCACGTCCTGATACCCCGGGAACTGGTTAGGTAGTACCCCCATATCGCACGCTCCCTGCACGTTATTTTGCCCGCGAACGGGACCAACGCCGACGTTAGGGCGACCCAGATTCCCGGTCAACAACGCCAGGCTCGACAAACCGCGAACCACATCAACGGCCTGACCAAACTGGGTGACGCCCATCCCCCACATTACGGTTGCCGATGGTGCTGCGGCAAATGTACGCATTGCCTGACGAACCTGCTGTGCGGGAATGCCGGTCAAATGTTCAACGGCTTCAGGCGCATAGCCCTTAACGGTTTCCCAGTATGTTTCCAACCCTTCCGCATGCTTTTGCACATACTCGCGATCGTAGAGTTGCTCTTCGATAAGAACATGACCAAAGGCATTAACCAGCGCCATGTTGCAACCGTTTTTCAACTGCAAATGTTGGTCAGCAATACGGGCGGTTTCAATACGACGTGGGTCGCAGACAATGATTTTTGCGCCATTCTGGCGAGCTTTAATCACTCGTCGGGCCACGATTGGGTGCGAGTCGGCGCAGTTATAACCAAAGATCAGCAGGCATTTTGAGTTTTCAATGTCGCTGATGGAATTGCTCATGGCGCCATTGCCTAACGTTTCCTGTAATCCGGCAACGGAAGGGCCATGACAGACGCGGGCACAACAATCGACATTATTGGTATGAAGTACGCCACGTGCGAATTTTTGCATCACGTAGTTGGTTTCATTTCCGGTTCCCCGGGAAGAGCCGGTAGTCATGATGGCGCGAGGGCCATAGGTATTTTTGATTTCAGATAAGCGTTTTGCGGTGTAACGAATGGCTTCATCCCAGCTAACGGGCGTGAATTTGCCACCTTTTTCATAACGGATCATCGGGCGAGTCAGACGGGGAGTCAGGAGGCGTGTGTCGTTAAGAAAGTCCCAACCATAATAGCCTTTCAGGCATAACTGATTTTGGTTCGTTACACCCTCTGCGGCTTCGGCGCGGATGATTTTGTTATTTTCGACAACAAGCTTGAGCTTGCACCCGGCCCCACAGTATGGGCAAACACTGGTGATTTTTTTCATCAATAACAGACCTGTTAAATGCTGAAATAGCGCGAATTGTAGACGCAGCCACGCGATAAGCACCGCGGACTACGATTTGTCGTATCGACGGGTTGTTTAAGCATAAAGTGTGCCAGAAGTGAAAACCCAGCAATAACGGGGCTGACGGCAAAAGAGTTAAGCATAATGACTGACGATTCGACATTAATGACGAGGAGCGGCAAAAATTTAGCCTGCCGGTCAGCAGTCATAACCTTATGAAACATCGGAAAAAGATGAAAATATGAAGTGATGACGATCACAAATTTTAATTTTTCAGCGCTATGCTATGCTTTTATACAACGAGTGAATCGTTAATTTAAAAACATAAGTGAGGAAAATTATGGGCATTATTTCATGGGTGGTTTTCGGTCTTATCGCTGGGATTTTGGCAAAATGGATTATGCCGGGTAAAGATGGCGGCGGATTCTTTATGACCATTATCTTAGGGGTTGTTGGTGCGGTAGTGGGTGGCTGGATCAGTACCTTCTTTGGTTTTGGTAAAGTTGATGGTTTCAACTTCGGCAGTTTCGTCGTAGCGGTTATCGGTGCGATTGTGGTATTGTTTATCTACAGAAAAATCAAAAGCTAAGTAAACATACAGACAATAGGGGCCACTGATAAGTGGCCTTTATTTTGGTTACCACCACCCCAGTTCCGTGCCCAGAACCACGATGATCGCCACGCCAATCATAATAATCGTTGTTTTTTTCATCGTTATGCTCCCGGCGCAGCGTAGCCGCCAATAAAAAACCAGGATAAGAAAACGACAGCGGAAATGAAAATAATGACAGGGAAAATAATACCGAGTCGCATACGATTATCTACCAGAGTTATTTAAAGACGAGCCAGCATAGCAGGGCTTAATGTACGACAAAAGGGGTTTTATCCTGACGCTTTTTATCCTGATACATTGCGCTGTCTGCAAGATGAAGCGCACAGTTTACATCAGTCTCCAGCGGATCAATTTCCACCACACCCAGACTGGCACCAGGATAATACAGATGAATGTCACCCAGGTGGTAGTCACCGCAAATCTGCTGTTGTAGCTGATTTTTCACCTGCTGCAGACGCATAAGTTGATCCAGTTCATCTTCCGCTGACAGGCGAACGACTAAAAATTCGTCACCGCCCAGTCGACCGAGAATGTCATTATCATTACATTCACGGAGCAGGCGCTGCCCAATCTGGATCAGGAACTGGTCACCTACCTCGTGGCCAAAGCGGTCATTGATCAATTTGAAATCATCCAAATCGATATAGGCGACAACTATCTTCTGCCTGAGATGGCGGGCAAGCGAAAAAAGGGTCTCTACATTTTCAAAAATTGCGCGCCGATTCGGTAACCCTGTCAGGGCATCGGTGTAGGAGTGAGCAATCAGCGCAGCGTTCGCTTCACGTAACTGAGCAACCAGCGACTCTTTTTGAATCGACTGGGCGATCAGACCGGCAAACAGATGTAATACTTGTTCTCCACGTTGGCTCAATGCCTGCTGGCGGCGGCTGGTAGCGCAGAGTGTACCGTAAAACGTTCCGTCAGGAAGATGAACGGGAGTGCTCAGAAAGGTGGTGATGTCCAGTGCGCGAGCGGCGGTACATTCCGGCCAGCGTGCGGGCACGTTGTCACTGTACAGACAGTTTTCCTCAATAGCGCGTTTGCACAGCGTTTCATCCCACGGCACGGATAGCCCTTCGGGGATCTGCATTTGGCGGCTATTACGCGCATACAGAATATGCTGCAGACGGGCATCCAGATCGACCTTGGTCAGGTAGGTCGATTCCATCTCAGTCACCATCTCCAGCATCTCCAGAAGTTGCCGAACCAGACTTTCAACAGACTGCTCCGTGGCTAAGGATTGTGAGACTCTGGCAAGGATCATGTCCGACATGAGATGTAAATGCTCCTGAGTAATGACTGGGCTGACGTTGCCCGCATGATAGAACATCAAGGTGAAAGATGAAACACGCCATCCAGCTCAGAATGTAAACATAAAATGGATAGCTGGCAGGAAAACATGGAGATAGATGGAAAGTCGGGGTAACCTGCCAGGATAAGGTTTTTAACAGGAGTAAATATGAAACTGGCATCTATTGTTTTGCCCGGCTTGCTGGTGCTGGCGGGGTGTACCACACAACCTGAAGCCCCTAAACCACCAAAAATTGGCATGGCGAATCCAGCATCGGTGTATTGCGAACAAAAGGGTGGTTCTCTGATTGCGGTGCAGACTCCGCAAGGTGTTAAGTCTGACTGCAAACTACCCAACGGGGAAGTAATTGATGAATGGTCACTCTGGCGTAGAGATCATCCGGCAACGGCCAAGTAATACGCGGTCAGCATTGACGTAGCCACTCAGCGAGCACCAGCGCGTGGTTTTGCTGGGTATTCTTCGCCGCATACAGTAGCGTTAAGGTTTGCTGCTGGGCAATCTCTGCGAGGCGCTTTCCTTCCTGCTGCTGTTGGGCCAGCTCTGCACGATACTGTTCGGAAAAGTGTGAAAAATCGATCAGTTCTGCGTGGAATGCTTTGCGCAATTCAGAGGATGGCGTCAGCGTTTTATTCCATTCGTTGAAAGCAAGGTCAGTCTTTTTTATCCCGCGTGGCCACAACCGGTCGACCAACACGCGATAACCATCGCTTTTTTCTGCCGGGTCATACACGCGTTTACACTGAATCTTCATCTCTTCATCCGCTCCTTTCAGCTACCGCTCAGGTATTGCTCATCAACTTTATTACGGTTAAATAAGATCGTAAAACGTGACCATTATAGCATTTTGCCCGCCCTGACTCCCAATTTAAGGGATTGTGATACCACTAAAAAGTCGGTAGGCTGAGGCTCCTTATGCTGTCCCTTATTGTCAGGACACAAGGAAAGCTTAATGGAAATTTCCCCAATTAAAGATACGCTTCGCATTGCGCTGGTGGGCGATTACAGCCCCGATATTGTGGCGCACCAGGCTATTCCCCTTGCTATCGATGATGCTGCCGCCGTCCTGGAATTGGTGGCTGATTACGACTGGCTAACCACATCTGATATCAACAGCAGTGAGGACTTGATTGGCTATGATGCCATCTGGGTCGTTCCAGGCAGTCCATATCGCCATCTTGAAGGGGCGCTGATAGCGATACGCTACGCGCGTGAAAACAGCATCCCGTTCCTGGGGACCTGCGGCGGCTTTCAACATGCGATTCTGGAGTACGCCCGCAACGTGCTGGGCTTGAGCGATGCCGCCCACGCCGAGACGGACACCACGGGTCGGATGGTGATAGCACCATTGACCTGCTCGCTGGTAGAAAAAACGGATGATATTGAGCTGCGGGCCAATACGCTGATTGCCAAAGCCTACGGGCGGGATGTTATCACCGAGGGATATCACTGCAACTATGGCGTATCGGAGGATTTTGCCGCCGAGCTTGAAAGCGGCGATCTTCGGGTGACCGGTTGGGATGAGGCTGGTGATATTCGTGCCATTGAGCTGGTGACGCATCCATTTTATGTTAGCACGCTCTTTCAGCATGAACGCGGAGCGTTGGCGGGAAAACCCGTGCCGTTAGTTCAGGCGATGCTGCGCGCCGCGCGCGGATAAAAAAACGGGCAGGTTGTTCACGAACCTGCCCTGTGCATTATGCGCTCGCGATCTCCCGATTGCGCCCCGCGCACAAACCAAATACCGCCATCAGCATCGCTAACACGGCGACCCCGCCAAGAGGAATCAGCCAGCTATCGTTGAGGTCGTGAATTTTCCCCATCAGTGGTGGTCCGCAGGCCGCCAGTAAATATCCGACAGACTGTGCCATGCCGGAGAGGGCAGCAGCCTGATGCGCTGAGCTTGCGCGCAGGCCAATAAAGGTCAAGCCGAGGATCATCGTCGCGCCCGAGCCAAAGCCAAACAGAATGGTCCATAGCAATGCCTGGTCGGGCATTATGGCGAATCCCGCCGCGCCGACGGCGCACATTAATGAAACCAGAGCGGCGATGGCGCGCTGATCCTTAAATCTGTTCAGGACGAGAGGAATCAATAATCCCGGCGCGGCGGTCGCCAGCTGCAGTAAACCATGCAGCGAACCGGCCTGCGCCTCGCTGTAACCGTGGCTGATCAAAATGGCGGGCAGCCAGCCGATGATGACGTAGTAGATAAGCGAATTGATCCCCAGAAACAGCGTCACCTGCCAGGCGAGGCTGGAGCGCCAGATCGCGCGGGAATGCAGAGCGCGCGAGTTGCTCAAGCTGGCATTGGCCGTCTGGCGGCATTGGGGTAACCAGATAATCAGCGCCAGCAGCGGAAAGGCCATCAGTACCATCAGCGCGCCGCGCCAGCCAAACCCGTTCAATGCCAGCGGTACCACAATGGCGGAACCCAGTGCCGCTGCTGCGCCCATGGTCAGCGAGTATGCGCCAGTGAGTTTCGCCACATGCTGAGCAAAATCACGCTTAATCAGTCCGGGTAAAAGCACATTGCCCAAGGCGATTCCGCAACCAATGATCGCGGTGCCGCTAAACAGGAACCCTGGTGAGGGCAGCGAACGTATCGCAATACCCGCGCAAATCAGTAGCATAGCGACAAACAGGCTGCGTTCGATACCCCAACGGCGCGCAACGGCGGCAGCCAGAGGTGAAACCAGTGCGAAAGCCAGCAGTGGCAGGGTGGTCAGAAGCCCCGTCTGGGCGGTACTCAGACCGTAGTCGGCGCGAATTGCATCCAGCAACGGGGCTGCACCGGTAAAGGTGACGCGCAATGTGGTGGCAATCATCAGGATCCCCGCGATCAGCAACGCTGCGTTCTTGCCACGGGAGGAAGGTGTATTTGTCATTTTTTTCTCATATCGTCAGGCGAGGCGATACCTTAGCGTTTTTACTCAATGGATGAATCAAGCTAAAATGACAGTTTATCGCTTAAATCGGACATTTTTATGTTAGGACTGAGGCTGGATGGATACGAACCCGATCTTCACCACGATGCAGCGGTGGCGTTTTGTATTCAGGCCCGGGAAGATGAACTTTTCAGTCCGCTGCATCAGCACCGTAAAGGCCAGTTGATTCTGGCGCTGCATGGCGCGATCACCTGTGAGGTTGAGAATGCTATGTGGATGGTGCCCCCGCAATATGCGGTGTGGATCCCCGGTGAAATTCCACACAGCAACCACGTTACCGTTGGCGCACAATTGTGCTTTTTGTTTATTGAGCCGCAGGCCGTCGTGATGCCCGATCGTTGCTGCACGCTGAAAATTGCTCCGTTGTGCCGGGAGCTTATTCTGGCGCTGGCATCCAAAACGGATGCCCAACGGCTGGAGCCGGCAACCCAGCGGCTGACGCAAGTGTTGTTTGATGAACTGCCGCAGCAACCCCAGGAGCAAATGCAGTTGCCGGTTTCCGATCACCCGAAAATTCGCAGAATGGTCGCAACGATGGCGAGAGAGCCTGCACAATGGCAGACGTTGGGACAATGGGCCAGCGTATTTGCGATGAGTGAACGTAACCTTTCTCGCCTGGTCGTCAAAGAAACGGGGTTAAGTTTTCGCCGCTGGCGTCACCAGCTCCAGCTGATTCTGGCGCTGCAGGCGTTAATTGATGGTCGCAATGTACAACAGGTCGCGCAAATGCTCGGGTACGATTCGACCACGGCATTTATCACTATGTTCAAAAAAGGCCTGGGACAGACGCCAGGCCGTTATCTGAACGGGCTGGCTACTGCTTCCCAACAATCAATGAGACCAGACCTGCCGCAATAAGCGGCCCCACTGGCACACCGCGAAACAGCGCCACGCCCAGTACCGTGCCCACCAGTAAACCAGCAACAAGCTGAGGCTGGCTGCCCATTAGCGTAACGCCGCGTCCGCCAAGCCAGGAGACAAATACCCCAACGGCAATAGCAACCAGTGATTTCCAGTTCACAAAGGAGTGGATGAGCGTGGAGGGCGGTAGCGTTCCGCTGGCGATCGGCGCCATGACGCCAATGGTCAGAATTATAATCCCGACGGTCAGGCCCTGTTTTTCAATCCAGGGAAAGAAGGTATTCAGTGGGGTAACACGGACTATGATCAGCACCAGAATTGAAACAGCGACAGTGGTGTTGTGGCTGACAAAGCCCAGAGCTGCCAGTCCGAGCAGGATCAGCAGAGTGACATCAAACATCGTAGTTTCCTTGCCAAAAGAAAAAATAAGCCTGCTTACTGTACGCGTAAATGCGTGACGGAACAGGCTTTTTTTAATGATTATGATTTTTTTTGGGCTAACGCACGAAGCGATGTTTTTTACTGCTAACTTGTGCAGTTATTGTTCTCTGCGGAACGGGATTAATTCCGGTTGCGCGATGCGCAGGTAATCTGCGGTATCCATGATCACAGATTTTTCCAGCATTCCGGCATTGAACGCAATTTCATTAAAACGCTCAAACAACAGTGGGTCGGCGACCAGCTTGAGGTTCGGATGAAAACTGAACGGTGGGATAGCGCCAAATACGCAGCCAGTCAGTTCATCTACCTCCGCCGGGCTGGCAAGTGACGCTCTCAACCCGCCAATATGGCTGGCCAACAGGCTCAGGTCGGCCTGCTGATCGGCAGAGAGGATCGCCAGAACATGCTGATTGACGCCGTTGCCTTTTACTTTGCAGACCAGCGCTTTTGCACCCTGACCCAGTGCGGTACCGCGAATTTCAGAGACAGCTTCACATTTGCCTACGGCTTCATGGCTGACTACGCGGTAGGTCGCACCGTGTTCTGACAACAGGGAGATTAAACGCTGGTGCGTTGCGTTACCTTTGTTTACTTCCGTCATGACTTACTCCTGGTACAACAATGAAAATCCTGTCAGAAAAATAATTACGCATCGGTGCGTTTTTTCTGTTTGTTCAGGTAGAGCTGTGCATCAGATGCTTTGTAGGCATCATCAATGGTGTCGTTTGGCTGCATATTATAAATCCCGACAGAGAAGCTGATTGATCTATCTTGCGCAATAATTTGTAAGTTATAGCGAATCCTCTCCAGCAGGCGGGGCGTTAATTCACTGGGGTGATCGATGAGGATAATGCAAAACTCATCGCCGCCGAGGCGGATGGCATAGTCGCTTTTGCGAATGGACGTTTGAATAGCTTTGGCCAAAATGGTGATAATGCGATCGCCTTCCTTATGCCCCAACGTATCATTAATAACTTTTAGTTTGTCGCAATCAATGGCGATAAAGGTCACGAGCGTTCCTGTGTTCACCAACTGTTGCAAACGCTGCTCAAGCGCTGGCGTTAAAATTTTACGGTTGTAGAGCCCTGTCATCGCATCACTGACATTTTCCCGTGTGACGTTGTGATACAAGCGAAAATGCGTTCTGACCATATTCAGCAGCAATATCGTTGCCAGTAGATAGAAGGCGAATATCTTCCAGGACGAGACAATAAAGTACATAACATCAAGTGAGAGGGTGATACGTATACCGCCAGGTATGTCCTTCTCATAGTGAACATAGCGGAACAGATCGGTTTCACTTTTGTGAACGAGGATCTCTTTACCTGAACTGGTGTCAGAGACCGTTACGTTAAGATAACGCCAGACGAGAGGGCGGTCGCTGGTATAGAAAATATTCTGTAAATTCTCTTTATTAATATCCACCATCACCACGCCTTTTAGCTTATTGGCGTAGTAAACCGGTGTTAAAAAGCTCATCACCTTTTTCTCGGTCAGGTTATCTTCATAAATACTGGAGATCACCGTGCGGCCAGTAAAAATACCGTCAATATCATTCTGGTCGATTCCCAACGTACCTTTTTGCAAAAACGACCAGTTGTGTATCGCAAATCTCCGCGAGTCGATCACATCATAGAAATAAACGTAGTTATTTTTGAGATCGACGTAATATCGAAATTTATACTCCAGCGTCCCTAATCCCTGACCGTAATCTTTCTGCTGGCGATTAACATTGACCGCCCGGTCAAAAGAGGGCAGCAGAAAAATGTCATCAAGCTGTTCGCTACATTTTGTTGAGGTGGTCTGCAACGTACCGTGTAATGGCAGATAGTTGCGCTTAGTGAGATTGAGCCCATGAGTGCCGTTAACGCTGTCGAAAGCGTTGCAAAGTACTTTTTGCTGTTCGAGAGAAGCAGGCCCCTGAGGGGATGAAAATGTGCGCATCAGATGGGCTGCGATGCTCTGATTTGTGTACTTATCATAGAGAAACGAGGAGTCGGCTTTCTCATTGATATAGCGCATGTACGCATTCATTGCTTTATCACTAGCAATGAGCTCATAAACCAAAAAAGAAGATGTCAAAACAATTACGCTGACGGAGATAAAGATCCTGAGCGCTTTATGATGCAATTTCATAATGATTTACAGCCCTGTAAGTCTGATACTTCAGTCTATCACACGGCATACATCCGCTCTAACGCTACGGGAAAGGACATTTTGAAATAAAAATCATTCGCGTACTTCACCTTTAACTCTTAATGTTGTATTTATAATGCAACTTATAAAAAGGAGACAGGCCAATGAGCGCGACTGAAAAAGCGGGTCATACATTTTTAGCCAGCCTGGGCAAAACCCGTCTGCGTCCGGGCGGTGTTGAAGCAACAGAATGGTTGTTTAGCCAGTCACAGCTGACGCCCGGCAGCCAGGTACTTGAAGTGGCGTGCAACATGGCCACGACGGCGATAGAGTTAGTTCAACGCTATGGCTGTACCGTATACGCCATTGATATGGATAAAACCGCACTGTCAAATGCAAGGAATAACGTAGCGGCAAATGGTCTGGAAAATCATATTCATGTGATGGCTGCTAACGCCAACACTCTTCCTTTTGCGGATAACAGTTTCGATGTTGTGATTAACGAAGCCATGCTGACAATGTATGCCGATAAAGCGAAGGCGAAGTTAATTGCCGAATATTATCGCGTGTTGAAGCCCGGTGGGCGTCTGCTCACCCACGATATTATGTTCACCGCCCAAAAACTGGGCGCGGGCGATCAGGGCCAGCTTGTCGATGTGGTGAAATCAAACGTTAGTCCAATGACCAGACAAGGCTGGCGTGATTTGTTTCTTAACTGCGGGTTCGAACAGGTCCTGCAGCAGAATGGCAACATGTCGCTGATGTCGCCGCGCGGATTAGTTCGTGATGAAGGGCTTACGGGGGCGGTAAAAATTGTGTTTAACGGCTTACGCACGAGCGAAAATCGTCGTCGTTTCCTGAAAATGTTTCGCTTCTTCCGTTCGCAACGTCATCAACTCAATTACATTGCCTGCTGCTCTGTAAAGGGAAAATAAAAAGGATAAACGGATGAATATTGATAAGATGAAAAAACAGCACCCGTAAAAAATCAGCCAGAGAAGATAACCTCTGGCTGATTTGTTTAGGTGGTTAACTATTGCTGGTCGTACTTTGTTTATGAAACAGTTCGCGGAATACCGGGTAAATATCATCCTGGTCGCGAATATGTTGCATCGCAAAGTTATCAAAAGTTGATTGCAGATGTTCGTATTCACGCCACAAGGTTTGGTGAGCGCGGCGAGTGATTTCGATATAGCTGTAATAGCGGACCACTGGCAGCAGTTTTTTCGCCAAAATCTCATGACACAGCGGTGAATCATCAGCCCAGTTATCACCGTCCGATGCCTGTGCAGCATAGATGTTCCACTGGGCAGGGTTGTAGCGCTCTTTCACCACTTCATCCATTAACTTCAGCGCACTGGAGACAATGGTTCCCCCGGTTTCCTGAGAGTAGAAGAACTCATGCTCATCCACTTCTTTCGCCTGGGTATGGTGGCGAATATAAACCACCTCCACGTTCTTATAGGTCCGGCTTAAGAACAGATACAGCAGGATATAAAAACGTTTAGCCATATCTTTGGTCGACTGATCCATTGAACCAGAGACGTCCATCAGGCAGAACATCACCGCCTGGCTGGAAGGATCGGGGCGTTTTTCATAATTCTTGTAGCGTAAATCAAAGGTGTCGATAAATGGCACGCGTTCGATTTTTGCCCGTAGTTCAGCAATCTCTTTGCGTAACCGTTCCTCTTCCAGCAACTGCGCTGGTTCGCTTTTCGCGATGGTTTCCAGATCCGCTTCGAGAGCATGCAGTTCGCGACGCTTACCCGCTGTCATCGCCGTGCGGCGCGCCAGTGAGTTTTGCAGGGATCGCACCACGCTGATGTTGGCAGGCACACCGTTAGAGGTAAAACCTGCCCGGTGCGTTTTGTACTCCGTTAACTGACGCTGCTGATTCTGCTTCAGGTTAGGAAGTGCTAAATCTTCGAACAACAGATCGAGATATTCATCTTTAGAGATCTGAAAGACGAACTCATCCTGACCCTCACCATCCTGGCTGGCCTGGCCTTGTCCGCTTCCTGAACCGCCACCGCCGCCCTGTGGGCGTTCAATGCGGTCATTCTGCACAAAATGGTCATTACCCGGATGCACGCGATGGCGCAGGCCACCACGTCCCTGATGAAACATTGGTTCGCTAATATCATCAGTCGGAATAGAGACAGATTCGCCGCTATCCACATCAGTCACCGAACGCTTGTTAATGGCCTCGGAGATCGACTGTTTAATTTGCGATTTATAACGGCGTAAGAAGCGCTGGCGGTTTACCGTGCTCTTGTTTTTGCCGTTAAGACGCCGGTCAATAAACCAGGTCATAAGCCCCCCGTACTGCCAACTGTTCGCCATGTCTGTAAGTGCCGGATGGCGCTGGCGCTATCCGGCCTACGGAACATTGTTTTGCAAGCCCGGTAAGCGCATGCGCCACCGGGCACTTATGTTAAGACGATTTACGTACGCGCAAATACCATTCGCACAGTAAACGCACCTGTTTACGCGTGTAGCCTTTTTCCATCATACGGTCGACAAAATCGTCGTGTTTTTTCTGCTCGTCAGTCGAGGTTTTAGCATTGAACGAAATGACCGGCAGCAGCTCCTCGGTATTGGAGAACATTTTCTTCTCAATAACCGTGCGCAGTTTTTCGTAACTGGTCCAGTTTGGATTGCGGCCGCTGTTATTCGCTCTGGCACGCAGAACAAAGTTGACGATCTCGTTACGAAAATCTTTCGGGTTACTGATACCCGCCGGCTTCTCAATTTTCTCCAGTTCTGAGTTCAGTGACTCGCGGTCAAACAGCTGACCGGTATCCGGGTCGCGATACTCCTGATCCTGAATCCAGAAATCCGCATAAGTGACATAACGGTCGAAAATGTTCTGTCCGTACTCGGAATAGGATTCGAGATAAGCCGTCTGGATCTCTTTGCCGATGAATTCAGCATATTTCGGGATCAAATAGCCTTTCAGGAACTCAAGATAACGCTCAGCTTGCTCCTGCGGGAACTGTTCACGTTCGATTTGCTGCTCCAGTACGTAAAACAGATGTACCGGGTTAGCTGCCACTTCGGCATGGTCAAAGTTAAAGACGCGAGAGAGGATCTTAAACGCGAAACGCGTGGAAAGACCGTTCATTCCCTCATCAACCCCGGCGTAATCCCGATACTCCTGATAGGATTTCGCTTTCGGATCGGTATCTTTCAGGCTTTCGCCATCGTAAACGCGCATCTTCGAGTAAATGCTCGAGTTCTCAGGTTCTTTCAGGCGAGAAAGAATGGTAAAGCGAGAGAGCGTTTCCAGTGTGCCCGGTGCGCAAGGCGCATGGGTCAGCTCACTGTGGTTAAGCAGTTTTTCGTAAATTTTGATCTCTTCAGAGATACGCAGGCAATAAGGCACTTTGACGATGTAAACACGGTCAAGAAACGCCTCATTGTTTTTGTTATTACGGAACGTTACCCATTCGGACTCGTTCGAGTGGGCAAGAATAATCCCGTTAAACGGCAGGGCAGAGATACCTTCTGTCCCGTTGTAGTTTCCTTCCTGGGTGGCGGTCAGCAGAGGATGCAGCACTTTAATCGGTGCTTTAAACATCTCAACGAATTCCATAATCCCCTGGTTTGAACGACACAGTGCACCCGAATAACCGTAGGCATCAGGATCGTTCTGGGCGTGGTGTTCGAGTTTACGAATATCCACTTTCCCGACCAGCGCAGAAATATCCTGGTTGTTTTCATCACCAGGCTCCGTTTTGGCGATTGCGATCTGCTCCAGAATAGACGGCCAGACTTTGACGACGCGGAATTTTGTAATGTCCCCGCCGAAATCGTGCAGACGTTTCGCAGCCCAGGGCGACATGATCGTACCGAGATAGCGACGCGGGATCCCATACTCTTTTTCCAGGATCTGCGCGTCTTCCTGCGGATTAAACAGGCATAACGGATGATCGTTGACCGGGCTACGTTCGCCATTGGCACTCAGGACATAAATCGGTACTCTCTGCATCAGCGACTTCAGTCGCTCAGCAAGAGATGATTTCCCCCCTCCCACAGGCCCCAGCAGATACAGGATCTGCTTCTTCTCTTCCAGACCCTGAGCCGCATGTTTCAAATAAGAAACAATTTGCTCAATGGCATCTTCCATGCCGTAAAACTCTTCAAAGGCGGGATAGCGTGCAATTACCCGATTCGAAAAGAGTCGAGAAAGTCGAGGTTCGTGGGCAGTGTCGACCATGACAGGCTCACCAATAGCCATTAATAGCCGCTCTGCCGCGTTGGCATAAGCACTGCGATCTTGCCGACAAGTGGTAAGAAACTCCTGCAGCGTGAACTCTTCGTCCTTGGCAGCTTCATAACGCTGGCGATAGTGATCGAATATATTCATGGTATGCCGTCCTTTCGTTTTTTAGCACATGTTAAGAGCCGTTCATATGAATAGTAGAGGCCCCTGAAGAGGTAAACTGAACGACGTCGCTGCTGAAGAAATAAGCAACTCTCATGCCATTTTGGTGGTCAGGAGATCAACGTATTCGGTGATACACCTTCTAAAATTAAGCGTAGATGGCATTTGCAAAACTTGCCTGTGTGCGCAAATGAATTTCAATGGCATATCAATAACTCATCAGCAAAAAAAGCACATCTTATGTAAAGAATTGGAGCGGGATTCATGCGGTGTTCACCGTCCTGCAAGCAAAATGTCATCACTCGCTGAGAAATTAGGGGGTTACATTCTGGGGCGAATACGTAAAATAGTTGGGCTGAAGCGTATTGGCGGTTACACTTTGACCGCTACACATTTGAATAAGGAATTATGGATTGTGACCAAACTCAAACTTCTGGCACTTGGCGTCCTTGCCGCAACCGCAGTTAGCACCGCACAGGCGGAAAGTCAGTGGACTGTTGGCGCGGGTGTCGGCGTGATTAACAGCCCGTACAAACAGTATGACCGCGATGTTTACCCTGTTCCGGTTGTCACCTATGAAGGCGATAATGTCTGGTTCCACGGCTTGGGTGGCGGCTACTATCTGTGGAATGACACGGCAGATAAGCTTTCCATCATGGCGTACTATGATCCGACGCATTTCAAGCCGGGTGATAGCGATAGCCATGCTTTGCGCCAACTCGACAAGCGTAAAAGCAGCTTGATGGCTGGCCTCTCGTATGTACATAACACCCAGTATGGTTTCCTGCGTACTGCACTGGCGGGTGATACTCTGGATAACAGCAACGGCTTTATCTGGGATCTGGCCTGGCTCTACCGTTACACTAATGGTGGGCTGACTCTGACGCCGGGTATCGGTGTGCAGTACAGCAGCGAAAACTACAACGACTATTATTATGGCGTGTCCAATCACGAGTCTCGCCGCAGTGGTCTGAAAAGCTACAACGCTGACGATGGATGGGATCCGTACCTGGAGTTGACCGCGAGCTATAACTTCATTGGAAACTGGAACGTATACGGAACTGGCCGTTATGTGCGCTTGAGTGATGAAGTGAAGGACAGTCCGATGGTCGATAAGTCCTGGTCTGGCATCTTCTCAGTGGGTGTGACCTACAAGTTCTGATGACATTCAGTGTTGAACACAAGCCCGCAGACATGCGGGCTTTTTTGTGCGCTACTGATATGAATATTGATCTAAAACATGAGATTTCATCTTTTGTGCTGATTTGACATTCTGTCAGGCTACAACGAATTTTTAACGTATTATTCCTGTCGCTGTTACTAAAAATAAACCTGCTATTTTATTAGCCTGTTATCTATTCATTTTTGAATGAAATAAAGTCGTGAAGGTTTAGCAAATCATTGTCATGAGGTAATGGTTTGTAGCTATACAATGCGTTGATAATACTAGGGTTTACGATCGAGGTAAGCGTTGTTTTCTTATTGTTAAGCACAATGAAAATTATTGATAACTCTTTTAGCATGTTTATCTCATGGCGAAAGTTAACTTTCATGTGAAAAAAACAAAAATTAATCAATTGATTTTAATTTTACATCTTTAGGTATTTATCTGAAAAAATTAAAATTGACATTAAATATTCCATTGCAGATATTAATTAAACTTTAAAGTATCGACAGCAACTCTTCATGGCATTAAATATAATGCGCCATGTGGATTTTTTGAGAATAAACCTGGTATATATAATGAAAAAGTTAATCATGATAGCTGTGATGGGCGGGATTCTGGCTGGTTGTTCCACCGAGGCTTCACGCATGAATGCTTGCGAAAGCAAGGGTGTGAGCCGTGATGCCTGTTATGTTGCGGAGCAAAACCGTCAGGCGACAATCAATGCTGCCGCTGAAAAACAGGCTATGGAAAACGCGCAAAACTTGTATGGCACAAATGATACAAATTCCAGTCACCACCACAAACACGATAAATATTAAGGTTTAACTAATGAAGAAATTAATTATTATCGCTGCGTTGGTGGCTTTCTCTGCTGCGCCTACGTATGCCATCAGTGAGGCTTATCGTCAACAGTTACAGCATGAACATAAAACCATGGTCAGTGACACGAATGCCCCGGTACACGCCAGTAAAATCACGCCCGTGCATGCGAATAAACTTGGAGTGGACTTTAAACGTGGTGCTGATGGCATTGCTTATATTAATGGCAAACCTGCGGCAAATGATGAGAATAGTGCAGAAGCTCAGTCTTATAGCGCAGGTTTGATTTCCGTTATCGTCTATAAAAACGGAAAAATCAACGCTATGAAAGAGGGGAAATATTTAGGTCGGTTGAAATAACCACTTCGTAGATAAGATTTTGTATTTTTTCGGCCCGGGAACATCTGCTGTTCCCGGGCTTTTTATTTCGCTCGCCTTAACGATCGGTTTCCAATCCATGATGGTGCAATTTGTGCACCCTAACAGGACACATGCACGTTGTTTTGCTTTACTGTGGTGCATTAACACAGGAGGGTGCGATGACAGCGAAACAGGTGACGTTTACAAACCAGGTATCGCTTCCTGCTATTGGGCAGGGAACATGGTACATGGGCGAGGATCCAAGCCGACGCCGGGATGAAGTGTCTGCGCTGCAGGCCGGACTGGATCTCGGCCTGCGATTGATTGATACAGCAGAAATGTACGCTGATGGTGCAGCGGAAGAGGTGGTGGGTGAAGCATTAACGGGACGGCGTGATAGCGCTTTTTTAGTCTCGAAAGTTTACCCATGGAATGCCGGTGGACAGAAAGCCATTGCCGCCTGCGAAGCGAGTCTGCGTCGACTGAAAACTGATTATCTGGATCTCTATTTGCTGCACTGGATGGGCGATTTTTCATTTGCAGAGACCATCGATGCCATGGAAACACTGATTGCGCAGGGGAAAATCCGCCGTTGGGGCGTCTCAAATCTCGATTATGATGATATGCAGGCGTTATGGCAGGTACCCGGTGGACGAGAGTGTGCGACTAACCAGGTGCTTTATCATTTAGCCTCGCGCGGTATTGAATATGATTTACTGCCGTGGTGCCAGCAGCAGCAGATGCCGGTCATGGCATACAGTCCGCTGGCTCAGGCGGGACGACTGCGTGGCGATTTGCTTTCTAACTCTGTGGTGAATGACATCGCGCGTGCGCACAATGTTAGCGCTGCGCAGATTTTGCTGGCATGGGTGATTCGTCAGTCGGGTGTAATAGCCATCCCGAAAGCCGCAAGCGTAGCGCATGTCGAACAAAATGCCGCCGCGCTGGAGATAACGCTCTCTGTAGATGAGTTGAAGCAGTTAGATAAGGCGTATCCGGCGCCAAACGGTAAAACCGCGCTGGATATGGCCTGATTTGCCAAATGCCGATGTTCCCGCAGCTTATCAGGCCTACGGCTGCATGTAGTTTGTAGGCCGGATAAGGCATTAGCCGCATCCGGCATGGTGCGCGGAACTGCCTGATGCACTGTGCTTATCAGGCCTACGGCTGTATGTAGTTTGTAGGCCGGATAAGGCATTAGCCGCATCCGGCACGATGCGCGGAACTGCCTGACGCGCTGTGCTTATCAGGCCTACGGCTGTATGTAGTTTGTAGGCCGGATAAGGCGTTAGCCGCATCCGGCACGGTGCGCGGAACTGCCTGATGGCGCTGTGCTTATCAGGCCTACGGCTGCATGTAGTTTGTAGGCCGGATAAGGCGTCAGCCGCATCCGGCACGGTGCGCGGAACTGCCTGATGCGCTGTGCTTATCAGGCCTACGGCTGCATGTAGTTTGTAGGCCGGATAAGGCGTTGGCAGCATCCGGTACGGTGCGTAGAGCTGCCTGATGGCGCTGCACTTATCAGGCCTACGGCTGCGTGTAGTTTGTAGGCCGGATAAGGCGTTAGCCGCATCCGGCATGGTGCGGGGAACTGCCTGATGGCGCTGTGCTAATCAGGCCTACGGCTGCATGTAGTTTGTAGGCCGGATAAGGCGTCAGCCGCATCCGGCATGATGCGCGGAACTGCCTGATGGCGCTGTGCTTATCAGACCTGCGGCTGCGTGTAGTTTGTAGGCCGGATAAGGCGTTAGCCGCATCCGGCATGGTGCGCAGAGCTGTGTTAGCGTTTAGCTACACGAATAGTTTGCGCGAGGCGAGATGGTTTTTCTTCGGTGGTTTTCTGCGGAGCGGTCGCGTAAGCCGTTTCTACACAAACAAACGTTTTGTAGCCATCATCCGGCATGTCGCCCATGCTGACGGACAGCGCCGGGCCAGGGTTCCAGCCCACGACATTCAGGTGGTGGTGATGGACAACATCTATATTGCGATTCAACGCATCATCATGAATCACACTGCACGCTTCCGGATTCAGATAAACGCGATCGGTGCGGTCCGGGAAGGTCTGGATACCATCAGCCAGCACATCTTCTTTAGCATCATTCACTTTATCGATCAGGCGATCGCCAAGACCACTGACTTTCACTGCCGCAATATCACCAACGTTGAAATAGGTATGCAGTGCCGAGGTGGTTTCAAACTCACCATGAGCTTCCAGCTCCATTTCACAGGTGGCTCCCACTTTGAAGCGGGCCAGCAGGCAGAACTCGTGTGGCCATAACTGACGCGTTTCAGCGTTGCTCTGCAGTTCAAACGTCAGCACCACGCCATTGTCGTCTTCGTTGTGCGCTTTCAGCGTCCATGGCAGGTTGCGGGCAAAACCATGCGAAGGCAGGCCCTGCTTAGCAGCCGGACCAAACCACGGCCAGCAAATTGGTACGCCGCCACGCAGCGCTACGCCGGTTTTAAACGGGGTATTATTACTTAACCACAGGACTTCCTCTTCACCATTTGGTTTCCAGGAAAGAAGATGTGCGCCCTGCAGCGCGAAAGAAGCTTTAACCTGTGGGTGATCGACAACAAGAACCTCAAGCTCATCAAGCTGACGGCGGGAGAGGACAGGGGTAATTTGTTCGATTACCGGAAGTGCAAAAATTTTATTAATCATTACGCAATCCTTTCTTCAGGCAAAAAAAAGAGCGACCTGAGTCGCTCTTACAGATTACTGTTTCATCTCAACTTATTTGGAGATGTGAGCAATCAGGTCCAGAACTTTGTTGGAGTAGCCGGTTTCGTTGTCGTACCAGGATACCAGTTTCACGAAGTTGTCGTTCAGTGCGATACCTGCTTTAGCATCGAACACGGAAGTGCAAACTTCACCGTTGAAATCGGTAGATACTACGTCGTCTTCGGTGTAACCCAGAACGCCTTTCATCGGGCCTTCGGAAGCAGCTTTGATTGCTTTCTTAATTTCTTCGTAAGAAGCAGCTTTTTCCAGACGAACGGTCAGGTCAACAACGGATACGTTCGGGGTAGGAACGCGGAACGCCATACCAGTCAGTTTGCCGTTCAGTTCTGGCAGTACTTTACCTACAGCTTTAGCTGCACCGGTAGAGGACGGGATGATGTTCTGGGATGCGCCGCGGCCGCCGCGCCAGTCTTTGTGAGACGGGCCATCAACGGTTTTCTGAGTAGCGGTGGTCGCGTGAACAGTAGTCATCAGACCTTCGATGATGCCGAAGTTGTCGTTGATAACTTTAGCCAGCGGAGCCAGGCAGTTAGTGGTGCAGGAAGCGTTAGAAACGATGTCCTGACCTTCGTATTTGTCAAAGTTAGCGCCTTTAACAAACATCGGAGTGTTATCTTTGGACGGACCAGTCAGAACCACTTTTTTCGCGCCAGCAGTGATGTGCTTACGAGCGGTTTCATCTGTCAGGAACAGGCCAGTAGCTTCAGCTACTACGTCAACACCAACTTCGTCCCATTTCAGGTTAGCCGGATCACGTTCAGCGGTAACACGGATTTTTTTACCGTTTACGATCAGATGACCGTCTTTCACTTCAACGGTACCGTTGAAACGGCCGTGAGTGGAGTCATATTTCAGCATGTAAGCCATGTAGTCAGCGTCTAACAGGTCGTTGATTGCAACGATCTCGATGTCAGAGCGTTCTTGAGCAGCACGGAAAACAATGCGACCGATACGGCCAAAACCGTTGATACCTACTTTGATAGTCATATATTCCACCAGCTATTTGTTAGTGAATAAAAGGTTGCCTGTAAAATTACAAAAACCTTACGCAGCGTCAAGCGGAATCGTGTCAATCATTGCGACAAATCAATCTGCTGCCTAAGCTTTGCGCAACTGACTCGCCTCACTCTTCCTTTGGGCTTGAAACCACATGGGGTCGGCGGCCCGAATTTTAAAGGGCAATCAAGATAAAAACGTGATTCTGATCACGAATTGCAGGCTGCCATTTCGCAAGGATCAAGTTTAGAACAAAAGTTCGCACTCCGGTGTTAATGTTTTGTTAGAATCTGTCTCGCGATGTGAGTTTAGATAAAGCGAGATGTGAGCAAATGGCTAATCAACCTTCTCCAGAAGAACTGAAAAAAAATTTAACCGAAATGCAGTTCTATGTGACGCAGAATCACGGGACAGAACCGCCATTTACCGGACGTTTGCTACATAACAAACGTGACGGCATCTACCACTGTTTGATCTGCGACAATCCGCTATTTCGTTCCGAGACAAAATATGACTCAGGCTGCGGCTGGCCCAGCTTTTACGAGCCTGTCAGCGATGAGGCTATCCGTTACATAAAAGATACGTCACACGGCATGCAGCGCATTGAAATCCGCTGCGGAAACTGTGATGCACACCTGGGACACGTCTTCCCGGATGGTCCGAAACCTACCGGTGAACGGTACTGCGTTAACTCAGCGTCTTTGAACTTCACCGATGGTGAAAACGGTGAGCAAACCAAGGGTTGAAGAAACGATTCAGCAAATTATTCTACGGAGAGTGGTTTTAATATGAATCTTGATGAGATGATCAACAGCATGACGCCGGAAGTTTATCAGCGCTTATCGACTGCCGTTGAACTCGGAAAATGGCCGGATGGCGTAGCGCTAACGGCAGAACAAAAAGAGAATAGCTTACAGCTGGTGATGTTATGGCAGGCGCGAAACAATATTGACGCGCAGCATATGACGATTGATACCAACGGTGAGATGGTGATGAAGAGCAAGCAGCAGTTGAAGGTTGAGTTTGGTATTACGCCAGAACCGATTGCGACGTTTAAATCCTGATTACCCAGGCCCGGCAAACATCTGTGTCGGGCCTGCAGTTGATGTTATTTCTTGTTCATCATCGCTTTCAGATCGGCGAACGGGTTGTATTTCGCTTCGCCCACGGCCTTTTGCGCATCTTCTCCTGCAACCACCGTTGAACCATACTGGTCCGCTTCCGTATATTTGGAATGCTCGTGATCGTGGCAGTACAGGCACAACATTTCCCAGTTGCTACCATCTTCCGGGTTATTTGAGTGATCGTGATCGATATGGTGTACCGTCAACTCGCGCAAATTTGAATACACGAACTCACGGGAACAGCGTCCGCAGACCCAGGGAAAGAGTTTAAGCGCCTTTTCCCGGTAACCGACTTCCAGACGGGCGTAATTTTTAGGGATAAAAGCCATAAAAGCGCATGCCTCCAGTAGAAAATGAAGAGCTGCGCCAAAAGCTGGCGCAGCAGAATGCGCTAATCATAACCTATTGTGTCAGGCGTTGGGATCAGTGTTTGATGCCTAACGAATCGGCTAACTGCTTCGCCAACTGATTATTGTCATCTGCGCCGTACTCCCAGAACATGGCGCCTGCCAACCCTTTGCTTTTGATGTAGTCGGCTTTGATCGCCACCGAACGCGGGTTTTCATAGGAGAGGGCAAAGAGTTTTTTTCCATCCGCAGACTGTACCGACAGCCACGGCACTTTCGCTTCATCATCCCAATGTTGGCTAAAGCGTTTTTGCGGATCGTTGATCAACTTCGCCACGATATCGTTGTACTTCACGTAGGTGTCTTTGCTCAGGTCGACGCCCAGTGATTTGAACAACTCAATTTGAGCTGACTCGAAATAGGGTTGGGTAGCCGGGTTTTTCTGCGCGTCAGGTTTGCTCCAGTCAATACCTGGCTCAACGGCGCGTTTTGGTACGCGTCCATAAAAGCCAATGCCCAGATTCATTTGACTCGGTTTCAGACCGGCTGCGAGATAGTTATTGACCACAAAATCGGCGCTGTACTTATCCGCCGCGGCGACCGTTGGCCATTGCGTCGAATCGTACAGGTTCGAGTTGAAATATTGGGTGCCGTAAGCCATGTCATAGGTCATCAGGTTGATGTAGTCGAGCGATGGTGCAATGGCTTTTACATCCACCCAGCTTTTCGGACTTTCCGCATTCGCGCCCACGGCGATGGTCAGCAGTTTTTTATGCCCCAATGCGGCACGCAGCTCTGTTAACAGCGCGGTGAAGTTAGCGCGGTCAGCCGGTTGGCTTTCGACCAGTCCCCAGGCGCCGTTAACTGGATATTCCCAGTCGAGGTCGATGCCATCCAGACCATATTTCGCAATTATCTCCTGTGCAGACTGAATAAACACTGCGCGTGTTTCCTTCGTTGCTGCCGCGCCAGAGAATCCACGCGCTCCCCAGCCGCCGACGGAAAGCAAAACTTTCAGGTTTGGATTTTGTTTACGCAGCTGTGGAATTTTCAGCAAATCATCCTGCACTTTCTGTGAAAGCCAAATCTGATGCAGTTTGCTGGCGTCTTTTAAGGCGTCATTGGTCTCGTCTTTTTCGTTGTTGTAGACAAGGCCAAACGAATAGTTGAGATGGGTTATCTGGCGAACATCCAGTTTATTGATGTCGCCACCGGGACCGGCAGTGACGTCGCCGCCACCATTAAAGTAGCCAACTGACATCAGTGAACTGGCGGAAACAACGCTGGCGCAGAGCAGGGGTAATGCTGCCAACAAAGGCAATAGTTTCATCGGTGTTCCTCTTTGACATTTAAACAAGCAAACACGCCACGGAAATGGCGTGGCGAAAAAAACAGCACCCGCAGGTTAACAGTTTCATAACAGGAAAAATGCGAAGGGGTTCACGCCATGCTGGAGCAGCGGCAAACCAATTTTGGTAGGTTGTATTGGTTAGAGGAGTACTGGTTGAAAGGGAGATGCGTATTAATCCGGCCTATAAATTTGCAAAAATGTGCAGTTTCAATCGACCGGATATAACGTTTTAAAGCATTAGCGCTGGGTTTCCAGCCAGTCGTCCAACGTATACAGCGTTGCGCCCGCAGCCGCCATTTCCATAAAGGCGTTTGCACTGTCCTGGGGTTGAATATTAACGCCACGGCAGCCGTCGGTTATAACGCTGACGGTGTAGCCAAGATCGAGCGCATCCAGTACGGTGAATTTGACGCAATAGTCGGTAGCCAGACCCATGATGATGAGCTCGGCAATGCGGTGTTCGAGTAGCCATGCATTCAGCGCGGTTGCCTGACGACGACCGTTATCAAAAAAAGCACTGTAGCTGTCGACCAGCGGGTTCTCACCTTTAGTGAACGTTTGAGTTATCGCACGCTGGTTCAGCAGCGGATGCAGGGCAGCACCTTCGCTGTTTTGTACGCAATGATCGGGCCAGAACGTCTGCGCCAGGCCATCGAGTTGTCCCTGGCTGTAGGGCTCGACCTGATGCTGGCTGGCAAAACTACCGTGATTAGCCGGGTGCCAGTCCAGACTGGCAACGACCGTGTCGCCGCGTATGGCACACCAGTCAATCAGGCGGTTGGCGATATCGATTGTGCTGTCACCTTGTGGGACCGCGAGGGCACCACCGGCACAAAAGTCATTTTGTAAATCGACCAACAGTAAGGCTCGGGCCATGGGCATAGACTCCTTTAATCGTCAGACGTGAGTTCACCACGCAGATTTTGCGTCATTGCTTCACGAATTGTCTGCGTATCCAGTCGCTGACTCAGCAAATAGTGCAGTTTGGTGAGTGTGGCTTCGACGGTCATATCCGCGCCGCCAATCACGCCAGCATGCGCCAGCGCATTCCCTGTCGCGTAGCCCCCCATGTTCACCTTGCCGGACATACACTGCGTAAGGTTCACCACCACAATGCCACGCGAGCTTGCATCTTCAAGTTCTTTCAGGAACTCTTTATTCTGCGGCGCATTGCCCACGCCGTAGGAGCGCAAAATTAATGCTTTTACCGGCTGGCGCAGGAAGTTGCGTACTACATCAGCGGAGATCCCTGGATAAATGGTGACCACGCCAATCGGTTGTGGAGTGATAGGATGGACAATCAACTCACCTGTGCCGTGAGGTGCGGGCGGTGTTCCCAGCCGACGAATGTGGATCCCGGCTTCCAGCAGTGGTGCAAGGTTGGGTGAGGCAAACGCGTCAAAACCATCAGCATGCGCTTTAGTGGTCCGGTTACCGCGAAACAGTCGGTTGTTGAAAAACAGGGTCACTTCATTGATCGGATAATTTGCTGCAACGTACAACGCATTCAGCAAATTGATTTGTCCGTCAGAACGTAGCTCTGCTAATGGGATTTGTGACCCTGTCACAATGACTGGCTTGCCCAGATTCTCCAGCATAAATGAGAGCGCCGAAGCCGTAAACGCCATGGTGTCAGTGCCGTGCAGAATGACAAAACCATCGTAATCGTCGTAGTGCGTCTTAATGTCTTCAGCAATATGCTGCCAGTCTTCTGGCGTCATATCGGAGGAATCCATCAGCGGGACGTATTCGTGGATGGTGAAGTCTGGCATCTCTGGGCGGTGGAATTCAGGCATCAGTGCCAACTGACGCTGGAGATGACCGGAAACAGGAATATAACCCTGTTCTGAGCGCTGCATACCAATGGTACCGCCGGTATAGGCAACGTAAATCGATTTCTTTTGCATGGGCGTCACAGGTTAAGTTGTGCATAAACAGGCGCAGTATAAAGTTCCCCCCGAAAAAATACAGTGCAAATGACGCATACCTGCCATCCGATCAATATGTCATTTATGTTCAGTGCCTTGTCCCGTTTGTTCAGTGTGGTTTTGCTCCCTCGGCCCTACAGTAGCAGCCTTGCTTTTTGGATATAGCGATTGCCGTTATCATGTTTCGTCGTAATGACAATACGCATGGAGCCTGAAGTGAAGAAAGACCTGAGAATTTATCAGCCAGGCGAGTGGGCGGATGGAGACATCATTACGGCTATCGATGCGAGTCAGACAGAGACACCGCACAGACCACAGTTGAATGTCGGCATTCTTCTGTGGCCGGAATTTCCTCTGCTGGCGCTGGCGGGGTTAACCGATGCGTTACGTCATGCGGCGGATATGGGGGATGATAGCCAGAAAATTCGCTGCTCCTGGCGTCTGATGAGCGCTACACCAGACCGACCTGTTCTAAGCAGTTCAGGAATGGCGATGATGCCGGATAGCGAATTCGTTGCACCGGAACAATTTGATTATGTGGTGGTGATTGGCGGCTTGCTGCGCAGTATGGCGAAAGCCGATCGGGCCGCGCGACGTTACCTGCATCTTGCGCATCAGCTCAACATTCCGCTGGTAGGTATCTGCACGGGCAGCTTTGTTCTGGCGCAAGAAGGTTTCCTCAATGGGTTGATGGCGGCGATTCATCCCTGGCATCTGAATGATTTTAAAACGCAATTTCCTCAGCTGGCTGCCCGTAGCGGGGTCGATTTTGTTGAGGAAAAAGGGATTCTGACATGTCCGGGGGGCATTTCGACGATAGGGCTGGCAACAGAGCTTATTCGCCGCCACTGTGGTCCCGACAGGGCGACAAAAGCCATCTTCCAGATGTCCGTCCCCAACCGCATAGACAGCACGTCAGTGGCGGTCTCCAGAGCGATAGGTTTTACCCACGTGAGCGACAGTCGGTTACGCAAAGCGGTCTTTTTAATTGAGCAAGGACTGGTAAAGCCCATTTCGACCCGCTGGCTGGCCGCTGAAGTCAACCTGAGCCCGCGACAGCTTACCCGGTTGTTTAACGCCGAGTTCGCCCAATCGCCGGGAGAGTTTATCCGACGTGCGCGTTTGCGTTATGCCCACTGGCTGCTAATGAATTCTGGAGAGAGTGTCACGGAGATTGCGCTGCGTCTGGGATTTAGCGACTGTGCGCACTTTATTCGTTTGTTTAGTCGGGAGTTTGGCTGTACGCCAGGAGATTGTCGCAGTACGCGACATCAGAATGCATAAAAAATGCTGCCCCGACTTGGGGCAGCATTGGCAGATTAGCGAACGTTGGCGCAGGTCAGGCAAAACGCATAGCGGTTTTGCGGATCGTTAAACGCGGCCAGCTTATCGCTCTCCGCTTTAACCGTACTCGCCGCAGAAGCGAGCGGCGCCGGGAGCATCGCCTGGATAGCTTCAGGCAGCATGGCACGAACGGAACCGGACATGCTATCCATCACCATATCAACGAATGTCGGTTCGTCCTGATAATACTCAATGTGCCATTGCTTCAGTTTGGCCAGCTCAGCCGCTTTCGCCACGGCGTCATCAAAATCACCCAGACTGTCTACCAGACCGTTGGCTTTCGCATCCTGGCCGGTCCAGACGTGGCCCTGCGCGATTTTGTCAATCTGCTCAGGCGTTGTCTTACGCGCATCTGCGACCAGCGTGATAAAGCGCTTATAGCCGTTCTCGATGCTCAGTTGCATCATTTGCTGCACTTCAGGTGGTAACGCTTTGGTGATGGAGATATCCGCCAGTGGGGATGTCGCCACACCGTCGGTGTGTACACCAATGGAATCCAGACTGTTCTCGACGGTGTTGATCACGCCAAAGATCCCGATTGAACCGGTCAGCGTGCTGGGGTTCGCCACAATGTAGCTTGCTGGGGTGGAGATCCAGTACCCGCCGGATGCCGCCATGCCCCCCATGGACACGACAACCGGCTTGCCTGCTGCTTTTGCCGCAGCCAGCTCAGCGCGAATGACTTCGGAAGCGCTGACGCTGCCGCCAGGGCTGTTCACGCGCAGCACAATTGCTTTCACTTTCGGATCAAGACGCGCTTCGCGGATCTGCGCGGCAGTCGTGTCACCGCCCACATTCCCAGGGGTTTCTTCACCGTCCATAATTGCGCCATTCGCGAAGACGACGCCAATGCTGTCCCCAGTATCCGCTGGCGTTTTCAGCGAGTAATCGTAATAGCTGACGGCGCGATAATTTTTATCCGCTTTGCTCCAGCCAAACTGTTTGGTCAGCATTTTTTCGACTTCAGCGCTGGAAGCGAGTGCATCCACCAGTTTGTTGTCGAGCGCATATTTCGCGGTATCACCATCGACTTTTGTCAAACCGTCCAGCATGGCCTGTGCGCCCGGGAACACCTGCTGAGCAGGGATCTGGCGGTTGGCAGCGACCGTGTCGAGATAGTTCTGCCACAGCTCGCCGATCCAGCGGCTGTCGGCCTCGCGCGCGGCAGGAGACATATCATCACGAATGAACGGTTCTACGGCAGACTTATAAGTCCCGACACGGAACACGTGTGTGGAAACTTTCAGCTTGTCGAGCAGGGACTTGTAGTACAAACCGTTGGTGGCAAAGCCGTGCAGATCAACGGAACCCTGCGGAGAGAGATAAATTTTATTGGCGAAACTGGCGAGGTAGTACTGCCCCTGGCTGAAGTTATCGCCCACGGCAAAGACCGGTTTGCCGCTGTCGCGGAATTCCCGCAGCGCTTTACCGATATACTGCATGGAAGGCTGGTCGGCCCCGGCAAAATTTTTCAGATCCATCACAATGCCGGTGATGTTGCGATCATTTTTTGCCTGGCGAATAGTATTCACGATATCGAACAGGGAGTTTTCCTGCAGACGATCGGAACTGGCGCAAAACAGCTGACGACCAATAACGCTTAAGCGACTGGTGCTCGAAGGCTTATCGACAATCACCCCCGAGATATCCAGCAGCAGTGCGCCTCGCTCAGCGTGTTCACTGGTATTGCTGCTGCTGACCTGCATCCAGATGCCCACGCCCACCAGCACCAAGAAGATGAAGAACAGGTTAAGCACAAATTCACGGACGAAATTGAGTAATCGCCATGTCCATTTAAAAAATCCGGCAATAAATCGCCACAGGGTTCGCATGTATTCTCCCTACCGATTAACAACACGCCACCCCGAAATTCCGGAGAAAGGCGATAAGATGAGGCTATCGTAATGACCCGACAGGCACTTGTCAGCAGGAATCACCGCCTGTGCTGTAACAAAATCCGCTCACGTGTTAATTTTGTGAACAAATCTCATTGTTGGAGTTAAGCAAATGGATGCACTCGAATTACTGATTACCCGTCGTAGCGCCTCTCGTCTCGTCGAGCCAGCCCCGACAGGAGAGCAGCTGCAAAACATTCTGCGTGCGGGAATGCGCGCGCCAGACCACAAAACGCTGCAACCGTGGCAATTCTTTGTCATTGAGGGCGAAGGGCGTGAGCGTTTTAGCGCGGTGCTTGAAAAAGGGGCGATTGCCGCAGGCAGTGACGAGAAAGCCCAGGAAAAAGCGCGCAGCGCACCGTTTCGCGCGCCGTTGATTATTACCGTGGTGGCGAAATGTGAAGAAAATGACAAGGTTCCTCTGTGGGAACAAGAAATGTCTGCCGGTTGTGCGGTGATGGCTATGCAGATGGCCGCAATTGCCCAGGGCTTTGGCGGTATCTGGCGCAGTGGTGCATTAACCGAAAGTGCGGTCGTTCGCGAAGCATTCGACTGTCGCCCGCAAGATAAAATCGTCGGTTTCCTCTATCTGGGCACACCGCAGCTAAAAGCATCCACGACGATTAACCTTGCCGATCCGAGCGCATTCGTCCGTTATTTCTGATATCAACGGCAAAACTGTCTGGATTCTGAGCAAAGACACCCGAATTCAGACAGTCACTCTTACCACATCAAAGAATGAGCGCTACCATATCCGGATTGCAATGACAGGAGATGTCCATGAGCGAGCAAGCTATTCGTTTAACGCAATACAGCCACGGAGCCGGTTGCGGTTGTAAAATTTCCCCAAAAGTGCTGGAAACCATCCTGCACAGCGAGCAGGCGAAGTTTGTTGATCCGAACTTACTGGTGGGTAATGAAACCCGCGACGACGCGGCCGTATACGATCTGGGAAACGGCACCAGCGTTATCAGCACCACCGATTTCTTTATGCCGATTGTCGATAATCCGTTTGATTTTGGACGCATCGCCGCGACTAACGCCATCAGCGATATTTTCGCCATGGGCGGCAAACCGATTATGGCAATTGCTATTCTGGGCTGGCCGCTGGATAAGCTGGCACCGGAAATCGCCCGCGAAGTAACCGAAGGCGGACGCTTTGCCTGCCGTCAAGCGGGTATTGCGCTGGCGGGCGGCCACTCTATCGATGCCCCAGAGCCTATCTTTGGCCTTGCGGTAACCGGCGTTGTGCCGACCGAACGCGTGAAGAAAAACAGCACCGCTGAGGCAGGGTGTAAGTTGTTCCTGACCAAGCCTCTGGGTATTGGCGTTCTGACAACTGCAGAGAAAAAATCACTGCTGAAGGAAGAACACAAAGGACTGGCGACAGAAGTTATGTGCCGGATGAACATTGCCGGTGCGGCATTCGCCGATATTGACGGCGTGAAAGCCATGACCGATGTTACCGGTTTTGGTCTGCTGGGGCATCTGAGTGAGATGTGCCAGGGCGCAGGCGTTCAGGCGCAGATCGTCTACCAGGATATTCCTAAGCTGCCTGGCGTTGAAGAATACATCGCGCAGGGCGCGGTGCCGGGTGGTACCCAACGTAACTTTGCCAGCTACGGACACCTGATGGGTGAAATGCCGCAATCGGTACGCGATCTGCTGTGCGATCCGCAAACTTCCGGTGGCCTGTTGCTGGCGGTAACGTCGGAAGCTGAAGCCGAAGTGAAAGCGGCAGCGGCGCAGTTCGGTATCGATCTCACCGCCATTGGTGAGTTAGTGGAAGCTCGTGGCGGTCGCGCCATGGTTGAGATTCGTTAACTCGATGCGGTTGTTTATTGCCGAAAAACCAAGTCTGGCGCGTGCTATCGCCGATGTGCTGCCGAAGCCGCATCGCAAAGGCGATGGTTTTATCGAATGCGGAAATGGACAAGTGGTGACCTGGTGTATTGGTCACCTGCTTGAACAGGCGCAGCCGGATGCCTACGACAGTCGTTATGCTCGCTGGAGTCTGGTCGATCTGCCGATTGTCCCTGAAAAGTGGCAACTGCAACCGCGCCCCTCGGTGACCAAACAGCTCAACGTCATTAAGCGCTTTTTGCATGAGGCCAGCGAAGTTATTCACGCCGGTGACCCCGATCGTGAAGGGCAACTGCTGGTGGATGAAGTGCTGGATTACCTGCAACTGGCGCCTGAAAAGCGCCAGAAGGTGCAGCGTTGCCTGATTAACGACCTCAACCCGCAGGCCGTTGAGCGGGCTATTGAGCGGCTGCGCGCCAACAGTGAGTTTATCCCGCTGTGCGTGTCAGCACTGGCGCGAGCGCGTGCGGACTGGTTGTACGGTATCAATATGACGCGCGCTTACACCATTCTTGGACGTAACGCGGGCTATCAGGGCGTACTTTCGGTCGGGCGCGTACAAACGCCGGTGCTCGGGCTGGTTGTGCGTCGCGATGAAGAGATAGAGAACTTCGTCGCCAAAGACTTCTTCGAAGTGAAAGCGCATATCGTAACGCCCGCCGATGAGCGGTTCACCGCTATCTGGCAGCCGAGCGAAGCGTGTGAGCCGTATCAGGATGAAGAAGGGCGCTTGCTGAATCGCACGCTGGCTGAACACGTGGTGAACCGCATTAACGGTCAACCGGCGATAGTCACCAGCTATAACGATAAACGGGAATCAGAATCCGCGCCGTTGCCGTTCTCGCTGTCGGCGTTGCAGATTGAAGCGGCGAAGCGCTTCGGTTTAAGTGCGCAAAACGTTCTGGATATCTGCCAGAAGCTGTATGAAACCCATAAGTTGATTACCTATCCGCGTTCGGATAGCCGTTATCTGCCGGAAGAACACTTTGCCGGACGTCACGCGGTACTGAACGCGATTAGCGTCCATGCGCCGGATCTGCTCCCGCAGCCGGCGGTCAATCCCGATACGCGAAATCGCTGTTGGGACGACAAAAAAGTGGATGCGCACCACGCCATCATTCCTACCGCGCGCAGTTCGTCCATCAACCTGAATGACAACGAAGCGAAAATTTACAACCTGATTGCCCGTCAGTATCTGATGCAATTTTGCGCAGATGCGGTATTCAGGAAGTGCGTCATTGAGCTGGACATCGCCAAAGGCAAGTTTGTCGCTAAAGCCCGTTTTCTGGCGGAAGCCGGATGGCGCACGCTGCTCGGCAACAAAGAGCGCGACGAAGATAATGACGGGACGCCGCTGCCGGTGGTGGCAAAAGATGACGAACTGCTGTGCGAAAAAGGCGAAGTAGTTGAACGTCAGACCCAGCCCCCGCGGCACTTTACTGATGCAACTCTGCTGTCAGCGATGACCGGGATTGCGCGATTCGTGCAGGATAAAGATCTGAAAAAGATCCTGCGCGCAACGGATGGTTTAGGTACGGAAGCGACGCGCGCCGGAATTATCGAGCTGCTGTTTAAGCGCGGGTTCCTGGTGAAAAAAGGACGTTATATCCATTCGACTGACGCGGGAAAAGCGCTGTTCCACTCGCTGCCAGAAATGGCGACGCGCCCGGACATGACAGCGCACTGGGAATCTATCCTGACCCAAATCAGCGAAAAGCAGTGTCGCTATCAGGATTTCATGCAGCCGCTGGTGGGAACGCTGTATCAGCTTATCGATCAGGCGCGCAGCACACCGGTACGACGCTTTCGTGGAATTGCCGCGCCGGGCGGTAGTGGTAGCGATAAGAAAAAAAGCGCGCCGCGTAAACGTCCGGCGAAAAAAAGCCCGCCATCTGAAGAGGCGGGCCTGTAAGTTTGTAAGCCTGATAAGCATAGCGCATCAGGCTTAGCCGGATGCGGCACCCGTGCCTAATCCGGCCTACTGGCCTGCAGAGACAATATTAAATCACGCCCTGACCCAGCATCGCGTCGGCAACCTTCACGAAGCCCGCGATGTTGGCGCCACGTACGTAGTTGGTCTGCTTGCTTTCGCCGCCGTATTCAACGCAGGCATGGTGAATATCCAGCATGATGTGGTGCAGGCGCGCATCCACTTTCTCCGCTTTCCAGCCCAGACGAGCGGCGTTTTGCGCCATTTCCAGACCGGATGTCGCTACGCCACCGGCGTTGGCGGCTTTACCCGGTGCGAACAGTACGCCCGCTTCGAGGAACAGATCGGTGGCCTCGATAGTGGTCGGCATGTTTGCCCCTTCGGCGACAGCTTTCACGCCGTTGGCGATCAGTACGCGCGCTGCATCGACATCCAGTTCATTCTGAGTGGCGCACGGCAGGGCGATATCGACCGGAACCGACCACGGCTGTTTGCCTTCCAGATAGGTCAGGCCAAACTCACGGGCGTAATCCGCCACGCGACCGTCACGGCTGTCTTTGATCGCGCACAGACGCGCCAGCTTTTCTTTAGTAAATCCGCTTTCGTCGACCACGGTACCGCTGGAATCGGAGGCGGTAACTACTCGCGCGCCAAACTCCATGGCTTTCTCAATGGCGAATTGCGCCACGTTGCCGGAGCCAGAAACCGCCACGCGCATGCCTTCAAAGCCCAGACCATGGCGTTTGAGCATTGCTTCGGTGAAGTACACCAGACCGTAGCCGGTGGCTTCCGGGCGGATCAGGCTGCCGCCAAAAGAGAGACCTTTACCGGTAAAGACGCAGGCGCTGTTGTTGGACAGTTTTTTCATCATCCCGGCCATAAAGCCGACTTCACGACCACCCACGCCGATATCGCCCGCCGGGACGTCGGTATCAGGACCTAAATGGCGGAATAGTTCGGTCATCAGTGCCTGGCAGAAACGCATGATTTCGCCTTCGCTTTTACCTTTCGGATCGAAATCGCTCCCGCCTTTACCTCCGCCCATTGGCAGCGTGGTGAGGGCGTTCTTAAAGGTCTGCTCGAAACCCAGGAATTTCAGGATCGACAGGTTCACGGAAGGGTGGAAACGCATACCGCCTTTGTACGGGCCAATGGCAGAGCTAAACTGTACGCGCCACGCGCGGTTGACCTGCACCTGATTGCGATCGTCCAGCCAAACTACGCGGAACTGGATCACGCGCTCCGGTTCAACCAGACGTTCCAGCAACGACATCTGACGATAACGCGGGTTCTGCTCAAGAAAGGGCCACAGCGTCGTCATTACCTCACGAACGGCTTGCGCGAACTCGGTTTGATTCGGGTCGCGCTTTTGCACATGGTTGAGAAATGACTCCAGAGAACATGTCTGATCCATAGATATAAGAACCTCTTATGTATTGATATGGTTATATTTTTGATATTTATGTTATGTGTTGTGCAGTTTTTGACTATACCATCAGCAGTGTGACGTGACGCAAGAAAAAATTAACCCCGCTAAGTAAATTAATATTGCGCCGTGGGTCATAACCAAAAGCGATGATGGAAGGGACTAAAGTTTCTGCCGATTTATACCGTTATACTGAGCATAAATGTCAGTTAAAAAGGAAAGACAATGCGCCGTTTAATCATGGCAGGAGCGTTGGTACTGGTGTCCAGCGCGACGCTGGCAAATCAGCTTTATCGCCCGGATGTGCAGGTGAATGTACCGCCGGAAGTGTTCAGTTCCAGCGGTCAGCGGGCTCAGCCCTGTAGCCAGTGCTGTATTTATCAGGATCAAAACTACTCTGAAGGGGCGGTGATTAAAGCCGATGGCGTTCTGTTGCAGTGCCAGCGCGATGATAAAACGATCAGCACGAATCCGCTGGTCTGGCGGCGTGTAAAAGGATAAACGTCTCTAACAACGGGATATCGGCGGGTGCCAGCGGATAACGCAGCGCCTCTTCGGGTGAGCACCAGACGATATCCTGATGTTCATGCGCTCTAAGTTCCCCTTGATACGAAGGCACATGCCAGGCATGCAGGTGAATCAATCGGCCTGAAACCTCGCGCTGATGACTGGCAATGTAGCGCCCCACGACTGCCTCAATACCCAACTCTTCACGCAGTTCGCGGATCAGCGCCTCGGGCTGACTTTCGCCCGGCTCAACCTTACCGCCGGCAAACTCCCACATGCCTGACTGATCCGCATGCAGCGGACGCTGAGCCAGTAAAATTTTGCCATCACGTTCAATGATAGCGGCAACCACGTCGAGGGTTTTCATCATATTCATCAAGATCTAACAGCAGAAAATGACATACTATCGTTATCTTTGTTTTATCTAAAGTATTCAGGAGCCACCGTTGAACGAACCTCAGTCGTGGGTAAAGCCGTTAACGCGTATCCCTTCCAGTTTAAAACCGCTCGTTGCCACGCAGAAAAAACATTATGGCGATGTGCTGCATCCAACGCGCTGGTGGGGGCGGATGCCGTTTCTGTTCTGGCTGGTGGCGCTGTTTGTCGGGTTTCTGGAGCGTAAAAAGGCGCGCTTAACGCCGGTGATGCGCGCGCTGTTGATGACCCGCGTTTCTCAGGTCTGCCACTGCGCTTTCTGTGTTGATGCGAATAGTTTACGGCTGGCAGAACGCTGTGGCGCGCTGGATAAAGTCATGCAGGTTGCCACCTGGCAAGATTCGACGCTGTTCAGTGCAGAAGAGCGCGTAGCGCTGGCCTATGCCGATGCGGTTACCGCAACGCCTCCACAGGTTGACGATGCGCTGAAAGTGCAGATGAAGCAGCATTTTACCGATGATGCCATTACGGAAATGACCGCGCTGATTGCGTTTCAAAATCTCTCGGCGCGTTTTAATGCCGCTCTCGATATTCCCTCGCAGGGACTGTGCGACAGTTTTAAAGGACGCCCGCATGCTTGACCGCCATCTTCATCCACGATTAAAACCGCTGTTGCATCGGTGCGTAGGTATTATCGATAAACCGGCGATTACCCCGGACGGACTTACGCTGGTAGGATTTGCCATTGGCGTGCTGGCGTTGCCATTTCTGGCGTTAGGCTGGTATCTGGCGGCGCTGGTGGCCATTGTGCTCAATCGGTTGTTTGACGGACTGGATGGGGCGCTGGCACGGCGCAGAGGGCTATCCGACGCGGGGGGATTTCTCGATATCTCGCTCGATTTTTTATTTTACGCCCTTGTGCCGTTTGGTTTTATTCTTGCCGCTCCGGCGCAGAATGCGCTGGCAGGCAGTTGGCTGTTGTTCGCGTTTATTGGCACCGGTAGCAGCTTTCTGGCCTTCGCCGCACTGGCAGCGAAACATCAGATTGATAACCCCGGTTACGCACATAAATCGTTTTATTATCTGGGCGGGCTGACCGAAGGAACTGAGACAATTTTGCTGTTTGTGTTGGGGTGTCTGTTCCCTGACTATTTTGCCGTGCTGGCGTGGGTCTTTGGCGCGCTGTGCTGGATGACAACGTTCACCCGGATCTGGAGCGGATATCTGACGCTGAAAACCGTTCAGCGTCAGGCGTAAGGTAATGCGTTGCCGGATGCGCTTCGCTTATCCGGCCTACAACGATGATATATCCAGGCTGGGTAAAGCGTTCTCGCCGCATCCGGCAATAATGCCAGTCTTACTTGCTAGCGTCCGGACCCCGTTCACCGCTGGTGACCGGGTTTTTCGGATTGCTGCTCCACTCGTACCAGCCACCATCGTAAACAGAGACGTTTTTCCAGCCCATCGCGCGGGCATACATAAACGTTTCTGAAGCACGCCAGCCGGTACCGCAATAGAAAGCGACCTGTTGATTCGGCAGGATATTCCATTGCTTCCACATGGCGGCGATGTCATCCGCGCTGCGCATGGTGCCATCCGGGTTATGGAAATCTTCCATGTGGGTGGAGTCGCTGCCCGCGTGGCCCCAACGCGCGCCTGCGATCTCACCTTTTGGCTTAATGTAGCTGTAACCGCTGGTGGTACCGACAAATTCCGGCCATGAACGAATGCTCACCAAAGATGCATCCTGGCGATGCAGCAGACCGCGAGCCTGTTCCGTATCGAGCATCAGTTGCGGCTGGGCAGGGATTTTCACGCCGAAATCAGGCTCTGGTTTCACCGTTGGCGGAGTGCCGCGTTCGACCGGTAAACCTGAGTCGGACCAGGTTTGCCAACCGCCGTCGAGCAGACGAACGTCTTTCACGCCTGCGTACAGCATAATTTGCGCCACGCGAGCGGCGGCATAGACATCGCGGCCGTATAAAATTACCGTGGTGTCGTGGCGGATACCGTGTTTCGCCAGCATCGCTTTAAGCTGCTCGTCGGAAACTTTATTCCACAGCGGTTCGCTTTCAACTTCATTGGTATCAATGTAACCCGCGCCGGGGATGTGGCTGAGCAGATACAGCTTCGGCGCGCCCCAGGCGGCTTCAATCACTTTCCAGTCACCCGCTGGTTTGGCAGTCACGTCTTTACCCTGCTGAAGATTGTGCAGCCACTGTGGGTAAACCAACTGTTCGAAGTGCGGCAGACGTTGCAGACGCGCAGGATCTGTCAGCGCATCGCTGAGGGTTGAAATCTGGTTAAAGCCAACTTTTTGCAGACGGGATTTAACGGCCTGCATGTCGTTATCACTGCCATATAGCGCCACCGGAGCGTCGGTCTTAAGTTGATGTGACTTAACCCAGGCGCTGAGTTGTTCATCATTCATCTTGTCGAGCCAGGCGGCAGACAGGTTCAGTGCGGAAGGTTCGTGTCCTGAAGGACCATTGAGCGATTGTGGCCAGCCGTTGTAAAAAGCGCTCTGACGGGTATCGATCGCCGCGCCTTGCTTTTGCTGTAACTGGTTGAGGGTGAGCGTCTGTGCTGTTTCAGCAGCCCAGGAAGAAGCGCAAGCGAGCCCTAAAGCCAGTGCCAGCGCGGTCATTTGAGAAACACGTTTCATCGAATAGCCCGACGTTGAAAAAAGAAGACGACATTCTGTGCCGCCAGTTACGTAAAAACCTTGCGTTAACGCAGCATATCGCCACATTCACGCCCAGTTTTCCATCTGAAATACGCGGCCTGCAGGCGGGACATCCTGCGCATCATGCGTGACTTGTACCACCGGGATCCCCAGCTTACGCACCTCGGTGAAGACCCATTGGCGAAAGTTATCGCGTAGCGACGCATCCAGCCTGCTAAAGGGTTCATCAAGTAACAGCGCCTGGGGCTGAGCCAGCAGCGCGCGGAGCAGGGCGACACGCGAGCGTTGTCCGCCGGAGAGTGACGCCGGATCGCGCGAATAAAAACCTGCCAGGTCAGCGCGTGCGAGAGCGCATTCAATCTCATGGCGTCTGGCGGGACCTTGCAGGCTGGCGGGTAAGGCCAGCAGTAAATTCTGCCCAACGCTGAAATGGTCAAACAGCAGCGCATCCTGGAACAAAATGCCAATCTGGCGCTGCGCGGTAGGTAACGTATCGATGCGTCGTTCATTAAGCCACAGTTCGCCTGAGGCCTGAAACTGGGGAGACAACCCCCCGATCATCCATGAAAACAGCGAAGATTTCCCGCTGCCGGAAGGCCCCATAATTGTGACAATGTCACTTTTGTTAACCTGAAAATTAACGTCTTTCACCAGCGCTTTCACGCCCTGGTACAACGAAACGCCTCGTACGGTAAGCATTAGCGGAGTCCTTGTCGAAAGCGGCCGATCCACGTGGCGAGAAAGGCTGCAAGTGCGAAAACGAGCAGTGGTAGAAGCAGCTGCCACAACGCTTGTGTTGCCAGAATCGCACTGCTACCGCCGCTGCTTAATGCCACCGCTTCGGTGGTTAACGTGGGATAGCGGCCGGCACCTAGCCACAGCGTTGGCATATACTGGGCGATACTAACCGAGAAGCCAACCGCGAAGGCAATCAATGCCGGGCGCGCCAGCTGTGGGCATTTCACCAGCCAGAATATCCGCCCCCGCGTCCAGCCCAGGGTTTGTGCAATCAAAATTAATCGTGGGTCAATGCGCTGCCACGCCGGTTTAAGCACAAATAGCATCCAGGGCATCACCCACAGCAGATGGCCCCAGATAATGGTCGTCATCAGTCCATCTTGTTCGGCATATAACGCCAGCAGGTATTGTCCGGTTACCAGCGGTAGCGCAGGCAAAATGAGCGGTAGCCAGACCCAGCGGTGTCCGGTTTGTGGACCCCATTCCAGCCAGGCAAAAAGTATCAGAAGCGCCAGCACGCTGGAAAGGAGCCCCAGTTGCAGGCTGTTGCTGAGCGCCTCGCTGTTTAGCGAGGAATAGCTGGCGATAAGCGCCAGTACCAGCGCGCATACCACACCGCTGACGGGCAAAATCTGTACCAGCGGGCGTGCGATTGTCATAGATGAAAAATGCTGGCGTTCACCGTTTACTGCCGGAATAGTATGTCGCCAGGCACGCCAGAGCAGATAACCCACCAGCGCGATAACAAGGAGCAACAGCACCAGCAACAGACTGGCAAGTGCGCCTTTCGCCTGCTGTTCGACGTCGCCCTGACTGAGCCACTGCCAGCTCAATACGGCAAGCGTTGGCGGATTGCCGGGGCCAAGAACGATTGCCACATCAACAACGGAGAGCGACCAGGCGACAATCGCCAGCATAGCTTTGCCTAATGCCGGGCCAATAGCGGGCAGTACCAGCCAGTTCAGGCATTGCAGTCGGCTGTAACCCAGCGAATCCAATACGATAACCTGCTGCGAAAGTTGTTTTTCACTCAGTAGAGCCGAGAGTATCCATAACAAAAAAGCGCTCTCTTTCACCGCCAGCGTTACGCCAAGTCCAATACCGTAGCGGTCCGGCTGGGGACTGAGGAACGGGAGCCATTGCCAAAGCATACCGCCTTCGGCAAAAACCAACAGCACGCTGGTGGCGAAGGCAACGTGCGGGATCGCCAGCAGCCACGGAAGACGGGTGCACAGCCGCGCCCAGCCTGCGCCGGGCCATAAAGTGAGGATCGCCAGCAGCGCGATGATCAGCGCGCCGCCAGCCGCGAGGCCTACGGAAACCAGCGTTGCCAGTAACGCCTGCGGGAGTTGAGGATCGGCAAAGAGCGCCAGCCAGTGTGTGGTACTAAGCGCTGGTGTTATCAGAGACCATGCCGCTGGCGCCAACGGCAGATAAACTGCCGCCATGATGGCCCAGAGTAGCAGAACTAATGCGTACCGTAGCGGCGTAGCCATTCTTGTTCCAGAGCGTTTACCCAGGCTGCATGCGGTTCTGGCAACACGGCAGGGAGCCCCTGAGGGATCCGCGCCAGCAGCGCATCACGCTGTTCGTCAGGCAATTTTTGTGGATCAAGCACCGAAGGATCTCCCCAGACAGCCGGGTCAGCTTTGCGCAGTTGTGCTTCAGGAGAAAGCAGGAAGTTTGCCACGACTTTTGCTCCGGCACTGGCGTGGGCATTCGCCGGAATGGCAACAAAGTGCACGTTGCCGAGCATGCCCTGTGAGAAACCAAAACTGTAGCTGCTTTTAGGCAACTCGCCGCTGGCTACTTTTTGCTGCGCGTGGGCAGGGTTAAAGGTCAATGATAAACGCAGGGTACCGCTATTGAGCAGTGAATCCATTCGTGCTGGCGTGGGCGGAAAATCTTTGCCTTCACGCCAAAGTACAGGATGCAAGGTATCAAGATACTGCCACAATGGCGCGGTAACTTCGGCGAATGTCGCCGCATCTGGCACAACTTTCAATGCCTGTGGTTTGGTGGTGAGCGAAATTAGCAACTGTTCAAGGAAAGCCGTTCCGGTAAAGTCTGGCGGGCGTGGATAGGTCACCGTGCCAGGGTGCGCCTGCGCAAATTCAAGAAGTGCCTGCGGAGATAACGGCGGCTGCGCGGTGAGATCGCGCCGGGCAATAAAGGTGAATTGGGCACCGCCCCACGGTGATTCAGCCCCCTCTGTTGGAACGGAGAAATCTTCGGTCACCGGTTTTTGTGTATCAACATAGCGCCAGTTAGGCAGCGTTTGCGCCCACTGGGTTTGCAGCAGCCCGGCTTCTTTTAGCGTACGGAAGTTTTCGCCGTTAACCCACAGTAAATCGACAGAGCCGCCGGTTTTTCGCCCGGATGCCGCTTCCGTCTGGATGCGTTTTACGGCATCGGCGGCGTCTGCCAGGCGCACGATTTTCAGGTTAATGTCGTAGTGCGTTTTCATCTCGCCGCTAACCCAGTCGAGATACTGGTTAACTGCATTGTCGCCACCCCAGGCGTTGAACCACACCGTTTGACCACGGGCGTCATTTTTGATTTGTTGCCAGCTGGCGTCCTGGGCAAACGTCGCCAGCGGGCAGAGCAACAAACTCAGACACAATAAGCAGTAACGCATAATATCTCCATGGCTAAAAATGGGGGAAGGTCTCAGCTTTTTTTCCGTTGGCGATCAAGATAAAGGCTTCTCGCCACCGATATCACCACGCTTAGGGCAAACAGGACAAACAGACCCGTCACAAACCAAAATGTGCCGCCAGTTAACAGGCTTCCCGCCCATGAGTAGACGATAGTGGCGGGTAACTGTCCGATGCCGGTGGCGATGAAAAAATGGCGAAAACGAATTGAGGTCAGGCCAGCCGCGTAGCTTACCGGGTCGAACGGCACAAAAGGTAACAGGCGGCAGACCAGAATAGTGTGCTTACCATAGCGCTCGAAAAAAGCGTCCATATTGTTCAGCACCGTTTTTCCGGTCAGCTTTTCTACCGCACCGCGACCTAAAGTGCGGGCGATAAAAAAGCACAGCGCCGCACCTGCCATTGCGCTGCTCCAGGATAGTACGCCGCCCCAAAATGCGCCAAACAGCGAGGCATTGGCAAACGTGATCACAAACGCAGGAAGCGGTGCAACGATGGCCTGTAAGATCATCAGGAAGAACGACACCACCGCCGCCTGGGTTCCATAAGAACGAATAAAGTTCTCAAGAGCATGCTGATCGAGTGTGGTAAATGCTGTCAGGCTGCCGTGGAGAAAATCACTCACGCCAGGTATCCATGCCCATGCCATTAGCGCGAGCAGTAGCAGAGCAATCAAACCCGCCCGGTAATAGCGAGCCAGCCGCGCTTTATTCCGTTTTATCATTTACCCGTACACTCATGGTTGGCTGACGGATCGATATGCTTATATCGGGCCCAGGCTTTGGCTGCCTGAACGAGGACGAATAACGCCAGCCCTGCCACGCTGAGCTTACCGATGAATACCAGGGTAATGCCTTCGCTGGCGAGTTCATGCGACATCAGCGTATAGATAAAGATACCGGGTAAGGTGGTAAGTGCCGATATTACGGTAAATGACCAGAACGGAATGGCCGTCAGCCCATAGGCGTAATTTTGAATATTATAGGGGAACAGCGGCACGAGCCGGGTCAGGATTAGAAAGTCTACTCCGCTATGGGCAATGCCTTTTTCGATAGCCTGAAACGTCGCAGTGTGCCCAACGTATTTCAGTAGTAGATCCCGTCCAAGCCAGCGAGCCAGCAAAAACGACAGCGCCGAGGCCACGGTTGCTGCCACTAACGAGATAAGCGTCCCAGCCACGGGGCCAAACAGCACACCGCCGACGATCACCAGGATGCTGCCTGGGATCAGACACAGCGCAGCAACAATAAACAGCAGGATATAAAGCGTATAGCCGAACATACCGCTTTGGCGGATGACGTCTTGTAAATGATGGAAATTGGTTATCAGGTCGGTCAGACCATAATGATGGAAAACTCCCGCCAGAACGCAGAACAGGACCGCGACAATCAGCAGCCGGTATTCTGCTTTATGCGAACTTCTTTTTCATGGGGGTTCTCCTGTAAAACCGAGTGCAATGGAGCATTTTCATCAGCGAAAAGCGCGCGCGAAGATATAATAAATTCCCGGCCGTAACAATGTATTACCGTCACTTTATTGATTTTGCACAGAATAAACAGACTCTCCAGGCCGGGCCTGGAGAGTAAAAAGACGCAGAAGGTCAGACGCGGAATTTAGCCCATACAGGCGCATGGTCGGACGGTTTTTCCATGCTGCGAATTTCATAGTCGATGCCGGTTTCTTCGCAGCGTTCCGCCAATGGGTTGCTCGCCAGCAGCAGGTCGATACGCAGGCCACGGTTATCGTCAAAGCCTTTTGAGCGATAGTCGAACCACGAGAACTGGTCATTCTTTTCAGGATTTGCGTGACGGTAAGTGTCCACCAGACCCCAGCCCAGCAGGCGTTCCATCCACTCACGCTCCTCCGGCAGGAAGGAACATTTACCGGTGCGCAGCCAGCGTTTACGGTTTTCTTCACCGATGCCGATATCGAGATCGGTTGGGCTGATATTCATATCGCCCATAATCAATACCGGATTGTCGCGCTTCAGTTCAGTCTCCAGATAGTTTTGCAGGTTCTGATAAAACGCAGCTTTGGCCGGGAATTTGGTTTCATGGTCACGGCTTTCGCCCTGCGGGAAATAGCCGTTGATCACCGTGATGCTGCCCAGAGGGGACGGAATTTCTGCCATGATGATCCGACGCTGCGCTTCTTCGTCATCGCCCGGGAAGCCACGACGTACCGCAATTGGCGTTTCTTTCGTTAACAACGCCACGCCGTAATGACCTTTCTGACCGTGATAAAAGACGTTGTAACCGAGCTTTGCTACCTCTTCGAGAGGGAACATATCGTCGTGGACTTTTGTCTCCTGTAAGCCAATAACATCCGGTTGATGTTTTTCGACAATGGCTGCCAGTTGATGGGGACGGGCACGCAGGCCGTTGATATTAAAAGAGACAAATTTCATAGTCGCTGCCACTTTGCAAGATGAATAGTGCAAGGATGGTAGCAGAATTTCTGCAGCCTGACTGCTTCTTGTCACCTGATTCCAACAATGATTGCTAATGGTGTTAACGATGGAGCAAAAACTGCACCGTTTTGGCGCGAAGCGCGTCGGAATGGAGCAATAATTTCCGAAAAATTTCGTATACGATCACAATTCCAGAATTATATTTGGCGACTGAATAAAACTGCGTTTTTTCCTCTGTTTAGTCGCCTGATGCGCAAACATATTCACTTTATATGCACATGCAGTGAATATCGCCACGTTGTAACCTGTTGATATTCCGTCATCGACCTCCGTTTATGCACTTTTTTCGCTGGCTGGCACGAACCCTGCAATCTACATTTACACCGCAAACACTATATTTATTAACATATAAATAACCTTTTATTTACCGTTGAGGTCGCTATGTCTCTGTCAATTACGCGTGAAAATTTTGATGAATGGATGATGCCCGTATACGCTCCGGCCCCTTTTATTCCGGTGCGGGGTGAAGGTTCACGTCTGTGGGATCAGCAGGGTAAAGAGTATATCGATTTCGCGGGAGGCATTGCGGTTAACGCGCTGGGTCACGCCCACCCGGCATTGCGCGAGGCATTAAACGACCAGGCGAGCAAATTCTGGCATACGGGAAATGGCTACACCAACGAGCCGGTACTGCGTCTGGCGAAAAAGCTGATTGACGCCACCTTCGCCGAGCGCATTTTCTTCTGTAACTCCGGTGCAGAAGCCAACGAAGCGGCACTAAAACTGGCGCGTAAATATGCCCACGATCGTTTTGGCAGCCAGAAGAGCGGGATTGTAGCGTTTAAAAATGCTTTCCATGGCCGCACGCTGTTTACCGTCAGCGCCGGAGGACAGCCTGCCTATTCACAGGATTTCGCGCCGCTGCCGCCGGATATCCGTCATGCCGTATACAACGATCTCGATTCTGCCAGCCAACTGATTGATGACACCACCTGTGCGGTTATCGTGGAGCCTGTGCAGGGTGAAGGCGGTGTGGTACCGGCAACAAAAGCCTTTTTGCAGGGGCTACGTGAGTTATGCGATCGCCATAATGCGCTGCTGATTTTTGATGAAGTTCAGACCGGCGTTGGCCGTACCGGGGAGCTGTATGCCTATATGCACTACGGCGTGACGCCGGATCTGCTGACGACAGCAAAAGCGCTGGGCGGTGGTTTCCCCATCGGCGCACTGCTGGCGACAGAGCGTTGCGCCACCGTGATGACGGTTGGTACACACGGTACAACGTACGGCGGAAACCCGCTGGCGACGGCGGTGGCAGGTAAATTGCTGGAAATTGTGAATACACCGGAAGTGCTCAACGGAGTAAAACAGCGCCACGACTGGTTTGTGGAGCGTATAAACGCCATTAACGAACGTTTTGGACTGTTTAGTGAAATTCGTGGACTCGGACTGCTGATCGGCTGCGTGCTGAACGAGGAATTTGCCGGGAAAGCGAAACTCATCTCGCAAGAAGCGGCTGTTGCCGGGGTGATGGTACTGATCGCTGGCGCTAACGTGGTGCGTTTTGCGCCAGCGCTCAACGTCAGCGAAGAAGAAGTCGCCACCGGACTGGATCGCTTTGCGCTGGCCTGCGAACGCATTAAAGCAGGAGGTTCATCATGATGGTGATTCGTCCCATTGAACGCGCGGATATCACCGCGTTGATGCAGCTTGCCAGTAAGACCGGCGGCGGGTTGACCTCGCTACCGGCGAATGAAGCTACGCTGATGGCGCGTATCGAACGTTCACTCCAAACCTGGCGCGGTGAGTTGCCAAAAAGTGAGCAGGGATATGTGTTTGTGCTTGAAGACAGTACCAGCGGAACCGTGGCCGGGATTTGCGCCATTGAGGTGGCGGTAGGGCTAAACGATCCCTGGTACAACTATCGGGTTGGTACGCTGGTCCACGCCTCGAAAGAACTGAATGTCTATAACGCGCTGCCGACGCTGTTTCTGAGTAACGATCATACGGGCAGTAGCGAACTTTGCACTCTGTTTCTCGATCCGGACTGGCGTAAAGAGGGCAACGGTTATTTGCTGTCGAAGTCGCGTTTTATGTTTATGGCGGCCTTTCGCGATCGATTCAATGAGAAGGTCGTGGCCGAGATGCGCGGCGTGATCGATGAGCATGGCTACTCGCCGTTCTGGCAAAGCCTCGGCAAACGATTTTTCTCGATGGAGTTTAGCCGGGCGGATTTTCTCTGCGGAACAGGACAGAAAGCCTTTATTGCTGAACTGATGCCCAAGCATCCTATTTATACCCATTTTCTGTCTGATGAAGCGCAAGGCGTGATTGGTCAGGTGCATCCGCAAACTGCCCCGGCGCGGGCGGTGCTGGAGAAAGAAGGATTTCGCTACCGCAACTATGTCGATATTTTCGACGGCGGGCCAACGCTGGAATGCGATATCGACCGGGTTCGGGCTATTCGTAAAAGCAGGCTGGTGGAAGTGGCGGAAGGTCAGCCAGCAACCGGCGATTATCCGGCCTGTCTGGTTGCCAATGAAAACTATCAAAATTTCCGCGTCATGCTGGTTCGCGCAGACCCGGATACCCAACGTCTGGTACTGACGGCGGCGCAACTGGATGCCCTGAAATGCCACGCGGGCGACCATGTACGTTTTGTACGTCTTTGTGCAGAGGAGAAAACAGCATGACACTATGGATAAACGGTGACTGGGTGACGGGTCTGGGCGAGCGTCGGGTGAAAACCAACCCGGTAAGCGGTGATGTGCTGTGGCACGGTAATGATGCAGATGCAATGCAGGTGACGCAAGCGTGCCAGGCCGCACGCGCAGCCTTTGCCGGTTGGGCTAAACAGCCTTTCAGCGCACGCCAGACTATTGTTGAAAAGTTTGCTTTATTGCTGGAAAGCAATAAAGCCGAGCTAACTCAGATTATCGGCAAGGAAACCGGAAAACCTCATTGGGAAGCCGCGACTGAACTGACGGCGATGATCAATAAAATCGCCATCTCCGTCAAAGCTTATCACGCCCGTACCGGTGAGCAGCACAGCGAACTACCGGATGGTGCGGCAACGTTGCGCCATCGCCCACACGGCGTGCTGGCGGTTTTTGGTCCGTATAACTTCCCCGGACATTTACCCAATGGTCATATTGTTCCGGCATTGCTGGCAGGCAATACGTTGATTTTCAAACCCAGCGAGTTGACGCCGTGGACCGGTGAAGCAGTAATAAAACTGTGGGAGCAGGCGGGGTTGCCGCCGGGCGTGCTGAATCTGGTGCAGGGCGGACGTGAAACGGGGCAGGCGCTGAGTGCGCTGGAAGACCTCGATGGCCTGCTGTTTACCGGCAGTGCGAATACCGGTTATCAGCTGCATAAGCAGTTATCCGGCCAGCCGGAAAAAATCCTTGCGCTGGAGATGGGGGGCAACAACCCGCTGATTATTGAGAATCCGGAGGATATTGATGCCGCGGTGCATCTGACTATTCAATCCGCATTTGTCACCGCCGGACAGCGCTGTACCTGTGCCCGCCGCCTGCTCGTAAAAAAAGGCGCGCAGGGTGATGCGTTCCTGACGCGTCTGGTGGAGGTTAGTCAGCGTTTAGTGCCCGGCAACTGGGATGCACAACCGCAGCCATTTATGGGTGGACTGATTTCCGAACAGGCCGCGCAGCACGTCTATGATGCCTGGCAGCGTCTGGCGTCGTTGGGCGGTCGTACGCTGTTAGCGCCACGTCTGGTAAATGCCGGAACGTCACTGCTGACCCCTGGAATCATCGAACTGACCGGGGCGGGGAACGTACCTGATGAAGAGGTTTTCGGTCCGCTGCTCGGCGTCTGGCGTTATGACAGCTTTGATGATGCGATTCGTCTGGCGAACAACACCCGCTTTGGATTGTCGTGTGGGTTAGTTTCGCCCGATCGCGGCCAGTTTGAACAGCTACTTTTGGAGGCGCGGGCAGGGATCGTCAACTGGAATAAGCCGTTAACCGGCGCTGCGAGTACCGCACCGTTTGGCGGTGTAGGCGCTTCCGGGAACCATCGCGCCAGCGCGTGGTATGCCGCAGATTATTGCGCCTGGCCGATGGCAAGTCTGGAATCCCCGGCCTTAACGCTGCCATCGGCGCTTAGCCCCGGACTGGATTTTTCTCGCGAGGATAAGCTATGAAAGCCCGTGAGGTAAATTTTGATGGTCTGGTGGGGCTAACTCACCACTATGCTGGATTGTCATTTGGTAATGAGGCCTCAACCAAACATCGATTTCAGGTGTCGAACCCGCGTCTGGCGGCAAAGCAAGGTCTGCTAAAGATGAAAGCACTGGCGGATGCAGGATTTCCTCAGGCGGTGATCCCGCCCCACGAGCGGCCTTATATTCCGGTTCTGCGTCAGTTGGGTTTTAGCGGCAGTGACGAACAGGTGCTGGATAAAGTGTCGCGTCAGGCGCCTCACTGGCTCTCCAGTGCCAGCTCCGCATCGCCTATGTGGGTAGCGAATGCGGCAACGGTTTGCCCTTCGGCAGACTCGCTGGACGGGAAAGTGCATCTGACGGTGGCGAATCTGAATAATAAGTTCCACCGTTCACTGGAAGCGCCTACTACCGAAGCATTGTTACGGGCGATTTTCCGTGATGAGAATAGCTTTGCGGTCCACGGCGCGTTGCCCCAGGTTGCGCTTTTCGGTGATGAAGGGGCGGCAAACCATAACCGGCTGGGTGGAGATTACGGTGACCCCGGCGTACAGCTGTTTGTTTACGGTCGTGAAGAAGGCAATGCATCCCAACCGAAGCGCTATCCGGCAAGGCAATCCCGTGAGGCCAGCGAAGCGGTCGCGCGACTGAATCAGGTCAACCCACATCAGCGCATTTTTGCCCAGCAAAACCCGGACGTTATCGATCTTGGCGTGTTCCATAACGATGTGATTGCGGTATCGAATCGCCAGGTGCTGTTTTGTCATCAGCAGGCGTTTGTCAGACAGCAGGCATTGTTAGAGCAGTTGCGCAGTCAGGTGGCAGGTTTTACCCCGCTGGAAGTCCCGACAGCGGAAGTGTCGGTGCAGGATGCCGTGACCACTTATCTGTTTAACAGTCAGTTGCTGAGTCGTAGTGACGGTTCGATGATGCTGGTCCTGCCGCAGGAGTGTCGGGAGCATGCTGGCGTGTGGCGGTATTTGAACCGGCTTCTCGAGGAAGACAATCCGATCGATGACCTGCGGGTATTCGATCTGCGTGAAAGTATGTCCAACGGCGGTGGTCCGGCATGCTTGCGCCTGAGAGTGGTGCTCACTCCGCAGGAACAGCAGGCGGTGAATCCGGCGGTTATCATGAACGACACGCTGTTTAACACGTTGAATAACTGGGTTGACCGTTACTATCGCGATCGTCTTACCGCTGCCGACCTTGCCGACCCACAGCTGTTGCGCGAGGGGCGTGAAGCGCTGGATACGCTGACGCAATTGCTCAACCTCGGCTCAGTGTATCCTTTCCAGCAGGAGGGGATGCGCCATGGATAACTTTCTGGCGATCACGCTCGCAGGCGCCACTCCAGAGAAAACGCAAGGAACCACTCATGGTTTTGACTGGCAGTGGATCGGTCACGGAATTCTGGAACTGACGCCGCTTGCACCCGTTGAACATTCACTGGTGCTGTCTGCGGGGATCCATGGCAATGAAACCGCGCCGGTAGAGATACTCGATTCATTGCTTTCCAGTCTGTTTAGCGGCGAGCTGACACTGACATGGCGGCTGCTGGTGATTCTGGGAAACCCGCAGGCGCTGGCTGCGGGAAAACGATATTGTCATAGCGACCTGAATCGTATGTTTGGCGGCCGGTGGCAGATTTTTACCGCGAGTGAAGAAACGCACCGAGCCCACGAGCTTGAGCTGTGTCTTGAAGATTTTTATTCGCGCGCAAAGGAGCCTGTGCGCTGGCATTTGGATCTGCACACCGCGATCCGCGGTTCACAGCATCTGCGCTTTGGCGTATTGCCACAACGCAACGTTGCCTGGGACGAGGATTTTCTTGAATGGCTGGGAGATGCGGGACTGGAAGCGCTGGTTTTCCATCAGACGCCTGGCGGCACGTTCACCCATTTTAGCGGGGAACATTTTGGTGCGTTGGCCTGTACGTTGGAACTGGGTAAAGCGCTGCCGTTTGGACAAAACGACCTCACCCAGTTTGCACAAACGGCAGACGCACTGGAGAAACTGCTGCGGGGTGAGCGGGTGCCGACGAAAGAAATATCCCCGCTGCGTTATCGCGTGGTGTCGCAAATCACGCGTCGTAGCGACGATTTCATTCTCCACATGGATAACCAGACGCTAAACTTTACCCCCTTTAAAGAAGGCACCTTGCTGGCGCAGGACGGAGATGAACGTTTTATCGTCACCCATGATGTTGAATACGTTCTCTTTCCCAACCCTAACGTGGCCTGTGGTTTACGTGCCGGATTGATGCTCGAAAAGTTGTGACAAATATATTCGCCCTGCAGGTTTATCCTTTAGGGCTTATTTTTGCGTGCTGTTTTTATTTATTACGGATTATTCCTGGTGAATTGCTTTCTTAATAATCAGGGTTCAGGTATAGTTCTCCATAATTCTTTCAAAATCATCCGGTTGTAATTTTTTATTGCAACTCTGCGCAATTTATTCTTTTTTTCTTCATAATTGATGAAAGTTTGTTTTTTACACTTTCACTGTTTTACCGTTGCTCTGATTAATTGACGCTTAAGCCGGTAAAGTTAATCTCGTCAACACGACATCACATTGCATAAGAGTCGCATGAGTGTCGTAAAAATAACTGAAAGAAAGGATAAAAATTATGCGTAAACTGACTGCTCTGGTTGTTGCCTCTACTCTGGCGCTGGGTGCTGCGAACCTGGCTCATGCTGCTGACACTACAACAGCTGCACCAGCGGATGCCAAACCGATGATGCACCACAACGGCAAGTTCGCCCCGCATCACGACATGATGTTCAAAGACCTGAACCTGACCGACGCGCAGAAACAGCAGATTCGCGAAATCATGAAAGGCCAGCGCGATCAGATGAAACGTCCGCCGCTGGAAGAACGCCGTGCAATGCACGATATCATCGCCAGCGATAGCTTCGATAAAGCGAAAGCCGAAGCGCAGATTGCGAAGATGGAAGAACAGCGCAAAGCCAACATGCTGGCGCATATGGAAACCCAGAACAAAATTTACAACATTCTGACCCCGGAACAGAAAAAGCAGTTTAATGCCAATTTTGAGAAGCGTCTGACAGAACGTGCAGCGCAGAAAGGTAAAATGCCGGAAGCTGCCGAGTAATCGATCAGCGTCTACACTAAATCATTCACACTGTGTCGCGCTGATTGCCGCACAGTGTGAAACCAAACTCAAGACCGCCGCTCTTGTCCACAACACGTATAACGATGTGGGCAGGATCGGCGGTTTTTTCATTTCTGCCTATTGCACCGGACGCACGACACGCTATTCTCCTGAAGCCCGCGAAAATTCTACCTGGATCAGCGCGTTATTCTTTTTTGCAAAATGCCGGGTTCATCGCTAAGGCAAATCAACTCTGCTGCCGATAACAATAATCTGCAGGGTGAACATAATAATGATGATTTATGGCTGTCTGTTTACGGCAGGCTGCCATGCTGCTCCTTTCTGGAGGGATGATGGAATACTTTGATATCCGCAAAATGCCGGTTAACCTCTGGCGGAATGGTGCGGGAGAAACGCGTGAGATTTGCTGTTTTCCGCCAGCAACACGAGATTTTCACTGGCGGGCGAGTATCGCCTCCATTGCAGCAAACGGCGAGTTTTCACTTTTCCCGGGTGTAGAGCGCGTGATTACCCTGCTGGAAGGCGGAGAAGTGACCCTGGAAGAGTCGAACACCTTCACGCATACCCTGAAACAGCATCAGCCTTTTACCTTTGCCGGTGACAAGGTGGTAAAAGCGAAGCTGACGGAAGGGCAGATGTCGATGGATTTTAATATCATGACCCGACGAGATGTTTGCCAGGCAAAAGTCAGAGTGGCCGATCGCACCTTTACGACCTTTGGTTCACGCGGCGGCGTGGTGTTTGTTATCAGCGGCGCCTGGCAACTGGGCGATAAACTGCTAACGGCCGACCAGGGTGCGAGCTGGCATGACGGCAAACACACATTACGACTGCTGGAACGCGAGGGAAAATTGCTGTTCAGCGAGATTAACTGGATGCCGGGGCATTCTCCGGATGCAGTTCAATAATGTCATATTGACCAGACAGAACAGGCCGGCAGAGAATTTTGTAGCCATCATGGTCAAAGCCTGCTGGCATACGCGCCAGGGTAGTCGCTTCATCCAGCGTTGAAACGGCTCCCAGCCACAGCCAGTTGTTGATGATATGGTACTGTGTCATTTCGGCACCGGTTTCTTGCAAGGCAATGGCATTGCTCCATGGCCAGCAAATCACTCTCACTCTTTCCAGCGCCGCTAACAGACGCAAATGATGCGCTTCATGACTCTCTTTCCCGCAGCACGCTCCGGCGCAGCGTTTAAGCGCGGAGCGAAAACAGGCGCGCCCGCGGCTCAGGGGTTCCAGCCCCAACAGGCCGTAGCACAGCTGTTGTTCATCCGCGAGGCTTTGCAACGCTTGTAGCGCTGCGCGACGATTGGCAAACAGGCCAAACAGATTGGGTGCATGGGAGAAATCAATATCTCGTGCGTAGACAACCTGAACAGTTCGGTCGGTAAGCTGCAAGGCGCAAAGCTGACGATTGCGCCGCAGTCGTTTATTAAACAACGGCTGTTGTTCTTTGATCAACCGCGCTTCCAGCAGCAGGGCACCAATTTCTCCCGCCGTACAAATCCAGCTAATGCGTTTGGCCTGACGCAGCATTGCCGCTTCGTCTGCGGTACGCAGGTGTGCCAGCACGCGGCTGCGAATATTGACGCTTTTACCAATGTAGAGCGGCATAGTGTCACTTTCACTGTGAAACAGATAGACGCCTGGCGCGGTGGGCAGCGCACTCAAAAATGGACGCAGGTGTTCAGGATATTCATAGATTGCCGCTGCCTCAAATGTCAGGCGTGGGGCTGATTGACGCCGTACCACTTCTCACTCCGGATGCTGGTTATTCATCCAGTGTAGCAGTTTGAAACCGATTAAAAAAGCGGCATCAGACAAGGAAGAGTGGCCGGACAGCGGTGATCCCAGTGCTATCCGGCAATATGTGACTAAAAAAATTACGCTTTTTTCCAGAAGTCATCAAACACCGTAATCGGTGTGCGACGTTTGTGTTCGGTCTTCAGATACCAGCCTTCAATTTTTTTCGCGATGTCGGCAGCCAGCGTTTTTCCTTCCAGATAATCGTCGATGTTGTCATAGGTGACGCCTAATGCGGCTTCATCCGGCAGAGAAGGGCGATCGTCTTCGAGGTCGGCCGTTGGCGCTTTCTTATATAAATGTTCCGGGCAACCCAGTGCGGCAAGCAGCTGCTTACCCTGACGCTTGTTCAGGCGGAAAATAGGGTTAATGTCAGTACCGCCATCGCCGTATTTGGTGAAAAATCCGGTGATGGCTTCTGCTGCATGATCGGTACCCACGACAACACCGCTGGTCATTCCGGCGATACTGTACTGGGCCTTCATACGTTCACGGGCTTTTTCATTGCCACGGACAAAATCGCTCAGTTCAATACCCGCTTCACGCAGGGCCTGTTCACTGGCCAGTACCGCACCCTTAATATTTACTGTGAGCACGCGGTCAGGTTGGATAAAGGCGATGGCATCCTGACAGTCCTGTTCATCAGCCTGAACGCCATACGGCAGACGTACGGCAATAAACTGCAGCGCGTCATTCCCCGTTTCTTCGCGAAGCTCGGAAATAGCCATCTGGCAAAGTTTTCCCGCGAGCGTTGAGTCCTGTCCGCCGCTTATCCCTAATACCAGTGATTTCAGAAAAGGGTACGTTTGCAGGTAGGATTTCAAGAAATCCACGCTGCGGCGAATTTCCTCTTCTGCATTAATTCGCGGTTTTGCGCCAAGCGCCTGGATTATCTCTTGCTGCAGAGTCATTTAACCCCCTCCGAAAAATGAAATGATCAAAAAAATGATGTGTTAAAGCTAACGCGTTGGGACCCAAACGACAAGGGATGCAGGCCTGATCTAACATCATTTTGTTTTAATAGAATTTTCCGAAACGACCTAAGTATCATCTGATTGCTTGAAAAATGTGTTGTTGTGCTCCAGGCTTATATAACACGCTGAAATACAAGAGGACGGAATATGAACAAGAACCTAACAGGAATTCTAAGCGCAGCGGCTGTTTTGACTATGCTGGCAGGGTGTACGGCCTACGATCGCACCAAAGACCAATTTGTTCAGCCCGTGGTGAAAGATGTGAAGAAAGGGATGAGCAGGGCGCAGGTGGCGCAGATTGCCGGTAAACCTTCTTCTGAAGTCAGTATGATTCATGCGCGCGGGACATGCCAGACCTACATCCTGGGTCAACGAGATGGTAAAGCTGAAACCTATTTTGTTGCTTTAGACGACACCGGACATGTGATTAACTCCGGTTACCAGACCTGCGCAGAGTACGACACTGACCCGCAGGCGGCGAAGAAGTAACAACTGCTTATTGCCTGAGCATTCAGAAGAACCGGCCATCGCGCCGGTTTTTTTGTGCCGAACGATCTTATTTATTGCCGCGAATTATTTGCCCGAAATGTGAGGGGGGTCATAACGACAGGTCAAGGAGAGACAATTTAGTTGGTCAAGGAAATACCATCCACCGGTGCAATCCCGTATACTCATTTCAGCCACCTAAAAAAGTAATTTAGCTGACGCAAGTTACCCAGAGCATGGATGCAGGTTATGGCTTGCGGAGTGTCTGGTTGACAGATAATCGCACATGAGGATCGTTTTAATGGAAAAGAAACACATTTATCTGTTTTGTTCTGCGGGCATGTCGACTTCATTGTTGGTTTCGAAGATGCGTGCTCAGGCCGAAAAATACGAAGTGCCGGTTATTATTGAAGCATTTCCTGAAACGCTGGCCGGAGAAAAAGGTCCTGTCGCCGATGTCGTGTTATTAGGTCCACAAATTGCTTATATGTTGCCCGAAATTCAGCGTTTGTTACCCAACAAGCCTGTGGAAGTGATTGACTCGCTGCTGTATGGCAAAGTCGATGGTTTAGGCGTGCTTAAGGCTGCTGTTGCAGCAATTAAAAAAGCCGCAGCAAATTAATTATTTTATTTTAATTTTTCCCGTCAAAGAGTTATTTCATTAACATTCACCGCAATTATTAATTGCGGTATTTAAGGGTATTTTTCTATGAGTAACGCTATTGCTTCACTTGAAAAGGTACTCCTTCCTTTTGCTGTAAAAATTGGAAAGCAGCCACACGTTAATGCAATCAAGAACGGTTTTATTCGTTTAATGCCGTTAACCCTCGCAGGGGCCATGTTTGTATTAATCAATAACGTTTTCCTGAGCTTTGGGGAGGGGTCGTTTTTTTATTCAATGGGCATTCGACTTGATGCTTCGACTATTGAAACTTTGAATAGCTTGAAAGGCATTGGTGGAAACGTCTATAACGGTACGCTGGGTATCATGTCATTGATGGCACCGTTCTTTATCGGCATGGCGCTGGCAGAAGAACGTAAAGTCGACTCACTGGCTGCCGGGCTGTTATCCGTCGCCGCGTTTATGACCGTAACGCCTTATAGCGTGGGGGAAGCCTATGCCGTTGGCGCGAACTGGCTCGGCGGTGCCAATATTATTTCCGGTATTATTATCGGCCTTGCGGTCGCGGAAATGTTCACCTTTGTGGTTCGTCGCAATTGGGTCATTAAATTACCTGATAGCGTACCGACATCCGTATCGCGCTCTTTCTCTGCGCTGATTCCTGGCTTCCTTATCCTCTCCATTATGGGGATCATCGCCTGGGCATTGAACACCTGGGGTACGAACTTCCACCAGATCATTATGGATTCCATTTCAACTCCGCTGGCGTCGTTGGGCAGCGTGGTGGGCTGGGCCTACGTGATTTTTGTTCCGCTGCTGTGGTTCTTCGGTATTCACGGTTCACTGGCGCTGACTGCGCTGGACAGCGGTATCATGACGCCATGGGCGCTGGAAAACATCTCTATCTACCAACAGTTTGGTTCCGTAGATGCCGCGCTGGAAGCCGGTAAGACGTTCCACGTCTGGGCGAAACCGATGCTCGACTCCTATATTTTCCTTGGGGGTAGCGGAGCAACGCTGGGTCTGATTATCGCTATCTTCCTGGCATCGCGTCGTCCTGACTATCGTCAGGTTGCTAAACTGGCACTGCCGTCAGGTCTGTTCCAGATTAACGAACCTATCCTGTTCGGTCTGCCGATCATCATGAACCCGGTGATGTTTATCCCGTTCATTCTGGTGCAACCGATTCTGGCGGCGATTACGCTGGCAGCTTACTACTCAGGCATTATTCCACCGATTACCAACATTGCACCGTGGACTATGCCAACCGGTTTGGGCGCGTTCTTTAACACCAACGGTAGCGTCGCTGCTCTGCTGGTCGCGCTGTTCAACCTCGGTATCGCAACGCTGGTTTACCTGCCGTTCGTGGTGGTAGCCAACAAAGCGCAGAACGTTATTGACCAAGAAGAAAGCGAAGAAGATATCGCTAACGCATTAAAATTCTAAATTTAATCCGGCATGGCTTTACGGTCATGCCGGACTGAACCAGAGGAAAAAAGTATGTTGGATATCGAGAATATCGTCGACACGCAGTCAGAAGCAGAAGAACTTGAAGAAGTGGTGATGGGCCTCATCATCAACTCCGGTCAGGCGCGTAGCCTGGCGTACGGGGCACTCAAAATGGCCAAGCAAGGTGATTTTGAGTCGGCCAGGGCCATGATGGACCAGTCTCGTCTGGCGCTGAACGAAGCGCACCTCGTGCAAACGAAATTGATTGAAGGCGATCAGGGTGAAGGTAAAATGAAAGTCAGCCTGGTGCTGGTCCACGCACAGGACCACCTGATGACATCAATGCTGGCGCGTGAGCTGGTGACTGAACTGATTGAGCTTCACGAAAAGCTGAAATAGCGAGGAGTGCATAATGCAGCTACAGATTAACGCACCGGAAATCAAAACCGTTTATGAACAGCAGCTGTTTAATGGCAAAAATTTCCATGTGTTCATCTATAACAAAACTGAGAGCATCAGCGGGCTGCATCAGCATGACTACTATGAGTTTACCCTGGTTTTAACCGGGCGCTATTATCAGGAAATCAACGGTAAACGCGTACTGCTCGAGCGTGGAGACTTTGTCTTTATCCCGTTGGGATCGCACCACCAGAGTTTTTATGATTTTGGTGCGACAAGGATCCTTAACGTCGGTATCAGTAAACGTTTTTTTGAACAGCACTATCACCCGCTGCTGCCATTTTGTTTCGTTGCATCGCAGGTCTATCGGGCGAATAACTCGTTTCTTACCTACATTGAAACGGTTATTGCATCACTGAACTTTCGTGAGAGCGGGCTGGATGAATTTGTAGAAGTGGTCACCTTCTATATTATTAATCGGTTACGCCATCATCGCGAAGAGCAGGTGCTGGATGATATTCCGCAGTGGCTTAAAACCACCGTCGAGACCATGCACGACAAACGGCAGTTTAGCGAGAATGCGCTGGAAAATATGGTACACCTGTCCGCGAAATCCCAGGAGTATCTGACCCGCGCTACCCAGCGTTATTACAGCAAAACGCCGATGCAGATTATTAATGAAATCCGCATTAACTTTGCTAAAAAACAGCTGGAAATGACGAACTATTCTGTAACGGATATTGCTTACGAGTCTGGCTACAGTAGCCCAAGCCTGTTTATTAAAACGTTTAAAAAGCTGACGTCGTTTACACCGAATAGCTACCGTAAGAAATTAACTGAATTTAATCAGTAGATATTATTTGCCAATAACCCATTTTTTATAGCTTGCCCAAAATAGCGTCGGGACAGCCACGCTATACCTGACAAACGGGTTGAGCATAATACACGTCAGTGTTTTTACACTGAAGGGAGAAAGTATGAGCCAGAAATTAAAAGTCGTCACTATCGGTGGCGGGAGCAGCTACACCCCTGAATTACTTGAAGGCTTTATTAAGCGCTATCATGAATTACCGGTTTCTGAGTTGTGGCTGGTTGATGTCGACGGTGGAAAAGAGAAGCTGGACATTATTTTTGACCTTTGCCAGCGCATGATCGACAAAGCCGGCGTACCGATGAAGTTGTTTAAAACGCTGGACCGCCGTGAAGCACTGAAAGATGCTGATTTCGTTACCACCCAACTGCGCGTAGGGCAACTGAAAGCCCGTGAAAAGGATGAACGCATTCCGCTGAGCCACGGTTATCTGGGACAGGAAACCAACGGTGCGGGTGGGCTGTTCAAAGGTCTGCGTACCATTCCGGTTATCTTTGATATTATTAAAGATGTGGAAGAACTGTGCCCGAATGCCTGGGTGATTAACTTTACTAACCCGGCAGGGATGGTGACTGAAGCGGTCTATCGCCACACGAATTTTAAGAAATTCATCGGCGTGTGTAATATTCCTGTCGGCATGAAAATGTTCATTAGCGATGTGCTGGCGCTGAAAGAGAGCGATGATTTATCCATCGATCTGTTCGGTCTGAACCACATGGTCTTTATTAAAGACGTGCTGGTGAACGGTACATCGCGCTTTGATGAACTGCTGGACGGCGTGGCTTCTGGACAACTGAAAGCTTCCACCGTGAAGAACATTTTCGACCTGCCGTTCAGCGAAGGGTTGATTCGTTCGCTGAAGCTGCTGCCGTGCTCGTATTTGCTGTACTACTTTAAGCCAAAAGAGATGCTGGCGATCGAAATGGGCGAGTACTATAAGGGCGGCGCACGTGCCCAGGTAGTACAAAAAGTAGAAAAACAATTGTTTGACCTCTACAAAAATCCTGAGTTAAACGTTAAGCCGAAAGAGCTGGAGCAGCGCGGTGGCGCGTATTACTCCGATGCGGCCTGTGAAGTGATCAACGCCATCTACAACGACAAACAGACCGAGCACTACGTCAACATTCCACATCATGGACATGTTGATAACATTCCTGCGGACTGGGCGGTTGAGATGACCTGCACGCTCGGACGTAACGGTGCTACGCCGCACCCACGTATTACCCATTTTGATGAGAAAGTACTTGGCCTTATCTACACCATTAAAGGCTTTGAGGTTGCGGCGAGCAATGCGGCATTGAGCGGCGAGCTGAATGATGTGCTGTTGGCGTTAAACCTGAGTCCGCTGGTGCATTCTGACAGCGATGCCGAGATTCTGGCGCGTGAGCTAATCCTGGCGCATGAAAAATGGTTGCCAAACTTCGCCGGGTGCATTGAGAAACTCAAAAGCGAACAACACTAACTGAGGTCGGCTATGGAACGCGTACTGATAGTGAATGCGGATGATTTTGGCCTGAGTAAAGGACAAAACTACGGCATTGTTGAAGCCTGTCGTAATGGCGTTGTCACCTCGACAACGGCACTGGTTAACGGTGCGGCGATTGACCATGCGGTACAGCTGAGTCGCGACATACCTGCACTTGCCGTCGGAATGCATTTTGTTCTGACGCTGGGTAGGCCGTTGACGGCAATGCCGGGCCTTACCCGTGACGGATTACTGGGGAAATGGATCTGGCAGATGGCAGAGGAGGACACTTTGCCGCTGGATGAAATTTCTCAGGAACTGGCCGCGCAGTATCAGCGTTTTATTGACCTGTTCGGGAGGGAGCCGACGCATCTGGATAGCCATCACCATGTGCATATGTTCCCGCAAATTTTCCCTATCGTAGCCGGGTTTGCTGCCGAGAAGGGGATTGCATTGCGTATCGATCGTCAGACCGTGTTTCAGGCGTCTGATTTTCCGGAAACGTTACGTACCTCCCAGGGATTCAGCAGCGAGTTTTACGGCGAAGCGATTTCCGAGGCTCTGTTTTTACAGACGCTGGATGCGTCAGCCGACCGGGGAGAGTCTTCGCTGGAAGTGATGTGTCATCCGGCCTTTATCGATGACATTATTCGTCAAAGTGCCTACTGTTACCCCCGCTTAACTGAGCTCGACGTGCTGACGTCTTCGTCACTGAAATATGCAATTGCGGAGCGCGGTTATCGTCTTGGCAGTTTTCTGAACGTGTAATTCCTGAGTTTGCGGCGCTTAATGCGCCGCATTTTTTTGCTTGTGGCACAAATAGCACCTGCAACCCGTCTGCGATCCCCGATATAGTCATTCCCTTCATGAATACGCTGTTTTTGCACCGCCCAGTGGCAAAATCGGCTAAGATAGCGGTTTTCTGATTTTTAGAATTTGTCTTTAGTGAAGCAACTGATTATGAAACCTCTTCGCCAACAAAATCGTCCGGTTATCAGCTATGTTCCTCGCGTGGAGCCCGCGCCACCAGAGCATGCGATTAAAATGGATGCGTTTCGTGACGTATGGATACTACGCGGAAAATATGTCGCTTTTGTCTTAATGGGGGAGGCGTTTCAACGTTCGCCTGCATTTACGGTCCCGGAATCAGCACAGCGCTGGGCTAATCAGGTTCGCCAGGAAAATGAACTAAGGGATTAATGGATTTAAAAAAACCGCCGGAGCATGATACTCCGGCGGTTTTTTGTTTTTTAGCTGACAGACTTAGCGATGCGCCAGTTCGGCGTTATCGTCGCTGTCCAGAATCGTTTTATCAGTCTGCTTGAGCCATTGGCTGGTCAGCGTACCGGCAGTCATGGAACCGCTTACGTTCAGCGCGGTACGACCCATATCGATCAGCGGCTCAACGGAGATCAGCAGCGCAACCAGCGTGACCGGCAGACCCATAGCGGGCAGGACGATCAGCGCGGCAAATGTTGCACCGCCACCCACACCCGCAACCCCTGCGGAGCTCACGGTCACGATACCAACCAGCGTGGCAATCCACATTGGGTCCAGTGGGTTGATACCGACGGTCGGTGCAACCATTACTGCCAGCATTGCCGGGTACAGGCCCGCACAACCGTTCTGACCAATCGTGGCACCAAACGAGGCGGCAAATGAGGCGATGGATTCAGGCACGCCCAGACGACGGGTCTGCGCTTCAACGTTCAGCGGAATTGAGGCTGCGCTGGAGCGGCTGGTGAAGGCGAACGTCAGCACTGGCCATACCTTGCGGAAGTATTTCAGCGGGCTAACGCCGTTCACACCCAGCAGGATCCCGTGAACCACGAACATAATGCCCAGACCGAGATAAGAGGCCACGACGAAGCTACCCAGCTTGATGATGTCCTGAAGGTTAGAACCCGCAACCACTTTGGTCATCAGCGCCAGAACACCGTACGGCGTCAACTGCATCACCAGACGAACCAGTTTCATCACCCAGCTTTGCAGGGTATCGATAGCGACCAGAACGCGCTCGCCTTTTGGTGCATCATCTTTCAGCAGTTTCAGTGCGGCTACACCCAGGAATGCGGCGAAGATAACCACGCTGATAATCGACGTCGGGTTCGCGCCAGTCAGATCGGCAAACGGGTTTTTCGGAATAAACGACAGCACCAGTTGCGGAACGCTGAGGTCAGCCACTTTGCCAACATAGTTGGTTTCAATCGCGTTCAGACGGGCGGTTTCAGCACCACCTTGCACCAGACCTTCGGCGGTCAGGCCGAACAGGTTGGTCACCAGAACACCTACCAGTGCGGCAATCAGCGTGGTAAACAGCAGCGTGCCGATGGTCAGGAAGCTAATTTTACCTAACTGAGAGGCGTTGTGCAGACGCGCAACGGCGCTGAGAATAGACGCAAATACCAGCGGCATAACAATCATCTGCAGCAGTTGGACATAGCCGTTGCCGACAATGTTGAACCACTGTACTGAATCTTTAAGAACCTGGCTGTCGGAGCCATAAATGGTGTGCAGGGCAAGGCCGAACACGACACCCATGACCAGACCGACCAGTACTTTTTTGGCCAGACTCCACTGTTTGTGACGGGCTTGCGCCAGCACGAACAGCAGCACTACGAACACGATAATGTTCGCGATTAATGGAAAGTTCATCCCCGTTCTCCTGATCTTATTATGCGTATCACCGTTTAAAGGTGATTCTGTTGGCGCAAGATTAGCAGAACTGTGACTTGCCTCTTATATTCAAATGGAATTGTTTATACCTAAAATGATTTTTTGGCTGATTTATTAGTCAATCTGATGCGTTATGAAACGATTGAACTGCATTTGTAGCGTATTAATCATCTGCGAAGACCAGCGTACCGCGCTGTTCTCTTGTACGGTTTGCGGCATCCAGATTGCCCACGCGAACAGTGCCATGCACAGAAACCGCTCCAGTTGATTGCCTTTTTGCGGCACGAGGATGGGCAGACGAAAACGCCAGCGGCAGGGCCAAAGCAGGGGAACGCCTGCTGGGGTCAGCATGTCGGCCAGAATGTGACTAAGATAGCCGAGTACCATACCTTGTAAGGCATCGGCAGGTATTATCCAGGTATCCGGGACTTTCAGGTAGAACGTGGCCAGCAGGGCAAAAACCGCCAGCAGGCTATGTGTAAACCCGCGATGACCAAATGCCCGGGCAATGGGTTTTGATATCCACTTCAGACGCTGCCCCAGCAGAGATTTGGGATGATCGATATCCGGCAGCAGGCACGTTAAAATGGCTGAAGGAACAATATGCCACCAGTCACCCTGCGCAAGAACGGGCGTTAGCTCGGCATTCTTGGCAAATACCGCACAGGCAATAGAAAAAAGAAGGTGGCCTTCCGCCGTCATGATAAAACCCAATAAACTGTCGATTCATACAGTATAGGGGTTTTATACAGTAGGCGGAAGAGGTGACGTTGTAACCCTTTGTCACAAGTGCGCCTTTACCGCGCCAGCCAACCGCCATCCACCGCCAGCGTATAACCATGAATATAGTCAGAGGCGGGACTTGCAAGGAAAACAACCGGGCCTTTCAGGTCATTTGGCGTGCCCCAGCGTCCGGCGGGAATACGATCGATAATCTCCTGATTGCGCTCGCTGTCTGCGCGCAGTTGCTGGGTGTTGTTGGTCGCCATATAGCCGGGCGCGATGGCGTTGACATTAATTCCTTTGGCCGCCCATTCATTGGCGAGCAGGCGAGTGATGCCCAGAACGCCGCTTTTTGATGCGGTATAGGAAGGTACACGGATACCCCCCTGAAAAGAGAGCATCGAGGCAATGTTAATGATTTTTCCGCCATTGCCCTGAGCCAGAAACTGACGCGCCACAGCCTGCGACAGAAAGAAAACGGATTTGAGATTCAGATTCATCACGTCATCCCAATCTTTTTCACTGAAGTCCAGTGCATCCTGACGGCGTATAGTTCCTGCATTGTTGACCAGAATATCGACCCGGCCAAACGCCGATACCGTTTGTGTCACGATGCTGGTGAGAGCATCTTGTTGACTGAGGTCGGCCTGAATGGCCATAAAGCGTCGACCGAAGGCGTTAATTTTCTCTGCGGTTTCATGCGGTATTTTACGATTCACGCCGACTACATCGCAGCCCGCTTCAGCCAGCGCCACTGCCATACCCTGCCCGAGGCCGGTGTCACATCCAGTGACGATGGCGACTTTACCCTCGAGACGAAAAGCTTCCTGAATCATGTTTACCTCAACTATTTATGTCATTAACGCTTGCGCTATAGGGCAAGGATAGGAGAGGTTAAACAGAAATACAATTAAAAATGAAACGGCGTTTTAAAATAGAAAGTCTGAAAAGACGGGCAATACGATCATTGCCCGTTACAGGATTAGCCGCGCAGATGAGCGGCTGTGAGTTCGGTGAGCGAGGTTAGTTTGACGTCGGCAAGCACGAAGCGAGGATCGTCCTGATTCTCATGCGCTGGTACGACGATGGAACGCATACGGGCAGCTTTCGAGGCAATCATGCCGTTCACTGAGTCTTCCAGTGCTACGCAGTTTAACGGGCCAATGCCCAGTTTTGCCGCACAATCGAGGTAAACTTGCGGGTGCGGTTTGCTGTAAGGCAGTTTTTCTGCAGAAGCCAGCGCGTCGAAGTCATCGCGCAGATCAAACATGGTCAGCACTTTTTCCAGCATATGTAGCGGCGAGGCGGATGCCAGTCCTACTTTGATTCCCTGAGATTTGCACAGTGCCACAGCTTCACGAACGCCTGGCAGCAGCGGTTTTGTCTCTTCAACCAACGCAATGGCCCGGGTAATGATGCGCTCGGTGACTTCCTGACGTGAGGGGCCGTTCCAGGGTTGCTGCGCAAACCACAAATCAACCACCATGTCGATGCGTAAGCCAAGGGTATCGGGAAGTTCATGGCGGCGGGAGATATCAACGCCTAAACTTGCTATCACATCCAGTTCAGCCTGATCCCAAAGCGGTTCAGAATCGACCAGTAACCCATCCATATCGAAAATTGCAGCAAGAATTTGACGCGGGGTTGACATTACAACCTCTCCTTTACGGTGATAAAAGGGATTAGAGCCAGCCTGGACGGACTCTGAGCGTTCATTATGGCTAATTCAGAAGTATACCGCCTTTAAAGATCAGGCGAAAACGGTAATCAACGGGTAAACTTAGGCCAAAATGACACGTCTTAATCAAGGGGAACTCATGACGTATCAACAAGCTGGACGCATTGCCATCTTGAAAAGGCTGGTGGGATGGGTGGTTTTCATTCCCGCGCTGATTTCAACGCTGGTTTCAGTACTGAAGTTTATGTACGCGCACAGCGAAAAGCAGGAAGGGATTAACGCGGTCATGCTCGATTTTGCCCATGTGATGATCGACATGATGCGGGTGAACACACCTTTTCTTAACGTGTTCTGGTATAACTCGCCAACGCCCGATTTTCAAAGTGGGCTGAATCTCGTTTTTTGGCTGATATTCATCCTGATTTTTATCGGCCTGGCGTTGCAGGACTCAGGCGCCAGAATGAGCCGTCAGGCGCGTTTCTTACGCGAAGGCGTAGAAGATCAGCTAATTCTGGAACAGGCAAAGGGCAGTGAAGGATTATCCCGCGAGCAACTGGAGTCGCGAATTGTGGTACCGCACCATACGATCTTCTTACAAATTTTCCCGCTTTATATTCTGCCGGTGATCGTTATCGTGATCGGCTACTTCTTCTTCTCATTGCTGGGCTTTTTGTAAGTGCCGAACTATCGGGCCTGCCACGTTGCGAAACGGCAGGCCTGATAAGCAACGCGGTACGTCGTTAAGCCGCCAGTAATCTATCCAGTGCTTTCTGCGCCACAACCAAATGCTGTCCCCCGAACAGAATTGCCCGATTCAGCAGCGTATAGAGCTGGTAGATTGGCTGCCTGTCGAGAAAGTCCAGCGGCAGTGGCGAGACAGACTGGTAACCGTCATAAATTTGCGGCGGCTGATCGGTATGTAACGGCAGCATTGCCAGGTCACACTCTCTGTCCCCCCAGTAGCAGGCAGGGTCAAAGATGTACGGACCGTTAGGACCGAGGGCGCAGTTCCCGGACCACAAATCACCGTGCAGGAGAGACGGCTGCGGCTGATGAGAAGAGAGACGTTGCTGAACGTGTTCGACGATGGCGTCAATATTGCCAAACGCTATGCCTTTTTCAGCGGCGAGTTCCAGCTGCCAGCCTATACGCTGCTCGGCGAAAAAGGTTGACCAGCGACGTTGCCAGGTATTTGGCTGCGGCGTGGTAGAGAGCGCGTTATCGAAGTCGAGACCAAACTGAGGCTGGTCGCTCCATTCGTGCAAATGCGCAAGCTGTTGACCGAGGATAAACGCGTTATGCGCATCAAGCGGACGGGGAGGGAGGAAATCCATCACCAGAAAGCTGTAATCTCTGTCTGCGCCTACTGCCCAGATTTTCGGTACAGATACAGTTTGACTGCGGGAAAGTAGCTCCAGCTGATCGGCTTCTGCCGTAAAGCCGGTTAACAGCTCTCTTTCATCGCATTTGACGAAAAAATCTCGCCCCGCATAGCGTAAATGCCATGCGGCGTGGATCTCTCCGCCGGGCAGTTCATTACGCAGTTCGATTTCGCCTTCACCTAATTGCTCGCTTAAAAGACGACTGATAGCCTGCCACATGATGTCTCTCCCCATGTTGTCTGCCAGATCATAAGGTTAGCGCAAGAATGCGGTTAAAAAACACGAACTGACGCACACCACGGACGCGTCATCGCTGGAAAGGCACTTAATGTTTGTCGTTCTTCTTCACCTCGCACCGTTGTGGAGACGTCTGACTGCACATGATTCACTTCTTTGTAATCACGTGATTTTTTATCATAGTCGCATAACACCCATGCTGACAGTTTTACGCGAGAATCCCCCTTTTTCTTCAAAAGAGGGACGGTGTTATTACTGAGCGAGATACGAATATATTTTTTGCGTGTCGTCCAAAGAGCACAGGCGAGTACCCTGATTCAGCGTTGCTGCGCTGCCCGCGGCGACACCGTAACGGACAATATCCTCAAAAGGCGCGTTCTCTGCCAGTTTAAGCGTCATGGCCCCGACCATACTGTCGCCTGCACCTACGGTACTTTGACTTTTCACCGGTGGCGGAACCACCTGAACGCAGGTATCGCGATCTACACCCAGCGCCCCTTGCGGCCCAAGCGATACCACAACGCGGTGCGCTTTTCCGCTTTGCACGATTTCCTGCGCGGCCTTGCGCACATCATCGGGCTGTGTCAGTTCGCGGTTTACCAGCGCACTCAGTTCTTTGAGGTTGGGTTTGACCAGTTCGATATTGCCGATGGCTAACGCCGCCGTCAGTGCTTCGCCTGAACTGTCGACAATACAGCGGATCCCCTGTTTTTGTGCGGTGGTAATGAGTCGGGTCAACTTCTCAAGCTGTACGCCGGGCGGCAAACTGCCGCTGATGACCAGCAGCGCACCAGACTCAATTTCCAGCACCTGATCCTGAAGCTGGTAGAACTCTTCATCGGTCAGCGCAGCGCCTGGCATGACAAAACGATATTGTTCGCCGCTGGACTCCACGTGGACATGAAGATTTTGTCGGGTCCAGTCTTTGGCTTCGACGGTAGATACGGGAACATTTTCGTCGGCGAGCAATGCAACAAGATGCTCTCCGGTTGCTCCCCCCGCGGGGAAAATCGCCGTTGCGGTTCCGCCAAGATGGGCAATTGCGCGAGCGACGTTGATACCGCCGCCGCCGGGTTCAAAAACCGGCGAGGTACAACGAAGCTTACCTTCCGGGTAAATTTGCGGGGTGATTGTTGCGCTATCGAGAGAGGGCGCAAGTGTTAACGTATAGATACGTACCATCTTTACCTCCTGTTAGGCTGAACTCAGTCTGGCACTTAACCTCCCGAAAGTGAAGTAATTAACAACATGATTTTTCATATCTTTATTTAAAATTATCGTCATAAAGATATATAAATAAAATAAAGGTTTAGGAACGCTCTTATTCAAAAAATGAAATAAGAATTTATTGCTATGTTATTCGAGTCTTTTTATAATTTGTTACCTTTCAAGGGTCTTTTGTCATTGATCCATATGAAAGTTTCCGAGACCGTAATGGTCTCTTTTTTTGTTGTACGGACTCTTAATAAATGAAGCTTTTGAAGACAGTGCCCGCAGCATTACTGCTGACGGGAGGCCTGCTTGCGTCAATGCATGCTGTAGCCGATGATTCCGTTTTTACTGTCATGGATGACCCTTCCAGCGCGAAAAAACCCTTTGAAGGTAACCTGAACGCGGGATATCTCGCCCAGTCAGGCAACACAAAAAGTTCTTCTTTAACCGCAGATACCACCATGACCTGGTACGGCCAAACGACCGCATGGTCTCTGTGGGGAAATGCCAGCAATACCTCCTCAAATGATGAGCGTTCATCGGAGAAATATGCCGTAGGTGGCCGTAGTCGTTATAACATGACCGACTATGACTATATCTTTGGGCAGGCAAGCTGGTTGACCGACCGTTACAACGGTTATCGCGAGCGTGACGTACTGACCGCAGGTTACGGTCGTCAGTTCCTCAACGGACCTGTGCACAGCTTCCGTTTCGAATTCGGTCCTGGCGTGCGCTATGACGAGCACACGGATGGCACCACCGAAACACAGCCGTTGGGCTATGCGTCCGGGGCCTATGCATGGCAGATGACGGACAATACCAAGTTTACTCAGGGTGTGTCGGTATTCGGCGCTGACGATACCACGCTCAACTCTGAAACTGCCCTGAACGTTGCCATCAACGAGCACTTTGGGTTAAAGCTGGCTTACAACGTGACCTGGAACTCTGAACCGCCGGCAACAGCGCCGGAGCATACCGATCGTCGCACGACAGTTTCCCTCGGCTATCGGATGTAATGACAAGCCGGGTCAAATAAATGACCTGGCTTTTCTAAGTTAAAGTTAAGTTTATTTAATATTTAATTTGCGTTTTATTTTTTATCTGGTCATAACGCGCTATTTTCAGACAAATTCGATTAATCGATAAATAAACGAAAGCGGAACCGTGGGTGAGCGTCATTTAGCCCCAGATCATCGCAGCCCAGCGCAGCATCAACATGGCCGCACAAATAACGAGCAGAATCACAACCATCTTCCAGTGTTTCTTCGCAAAGCGATTTGTGGGCATTGTTTTTTTCCTGCTCAGGTTAGATGACTTTGTGCAAGTGTAACAAAGACGGTTGGGTGTCAGTGAATTGATTTACATCATAGAGCGCGCGTTGATTGTTGCTTTGATCGACCCGTAATGCCGTGTACACTGTCAAGCGGTGTTATCAAAAAGCGGGTGTAGGTCCAGTGTGGTCTTTAAGGCAACCAGTGACATATTTCGCAGAGTGAAGCGGGAATCAGCCCACACCTTTTTGATAATTTTAAATATTGAATCTTTGTATGTGATCTTACGTGTGGGTCACCACTGCAAATAAGGATATAACATGCCTGTTATTACTCTTCCTGATGGCAGCCAACGCCATTACGACCACGCTGTAAGCCCCATGGATGTTGCGCTGGACATCGGTCCAGGTCTGGCGAAAGCCACTATTGCTGGCCGTGTTGACGGTGAGCTGGTAGATGCTTCCGATCTGATTGAGCATGATGCGAAGCTCTCCATCATCACCGCGAAGGATGAAGAAGGTCTGGAGATCATTCGTCACTCCTGTGCGCACCTGTTAGGGCACGCGATCAAACAACTCTGGCCGCACACCAAAATGGCGATCGGACCGGTTGTTGATAACGGTTTTTACTACGATATCGATCTTGACCGTACGTTAACCCAGGAAGACGTCGACGCGCTCGAGAAGCGGATGCACGAGCTCGCTGAGAAAAACTACGATGTCATTAAGAAGAAAGTCAGCTGGTACGAAGCGCGTGAAACCTTCGTGAAGCGTGGCGAGACCTATAAAGTCTCCATTCTTGATGAAAACATTGCCCATGATGACAAGCCTGGCTTGTACCATCATGAAGAATATGTCGATATGTGCCGTGGCCCGCACGTGCCGAACATGCGTTTCTGCCATCACTTCAAACTGATGAAGACCGCAGGGGCATACTGGCGTGGCGACAGCAATAACAAGATGCTGCAGCGTATTTATGGTACTGCATGGGCAGATAAAAAAGCCCTGAATGCCTACCTGCAACGTCTGGAAGAAGCGGCCAAACGCGATCACCGTAAAATCGGTAAACAGCTTGACCTGTATCATATGCAGGAAGAAGCACCGGGTATGGTGTTCTGGCACAACGATGGCTGGACTATCTTCCGTGAACTGGAAGTATTCGTTCGTTCAAAACTGAAAGAATACCAGTATCAGGAAGTGAAAGGTCCGTTCATGATGGACCGCGTGCTGTGGGAAAAAACAGGTCACTGGGATAACTACAAAGATGCAATGTTCACCACCTCTTCTGAGAACCGTGAATACTGCATTAAGCCAATGAACTGCCCAGGCCACGTGCAGATCTTTAATCAGGGTCTGAAATCCTATCGCGATCTGCCGCTGCGTATGGCTGAGTTTGGTAGCTGCCACCGTAATGAACCGTCAGGTGCGCTGCATGGCCTGATGCGTGTTCGTGGCTTCACTCAAGATGATGCACATATCTTCTGTACTGAAGAGCAGATTCGTGATGAAGTTAACGCGTGCATTCGTATGGTCTACGATATGTACAGCACCTTTGGCTTCGAGAAAATCGTCGTCAAACTGTCCACTCGCCCCGAAAAACGTATCGGTAGCGATGAAATGTGGGACCGTGCTGAAGCTGACCTGGCCGTTGCGCTGGAAGAAAACAACATCCCGTTTGAGTTCCAACTGGGTGAGGGCGCGTTCTACGGTCCGAAAATTGAATTTACCCTGTATGACTGCCTCGATCGTGCATGGCAGTGCGGTACTGTACAGCTGGACTTCTCCCTGCCGTCCCGTTTAAGCGCCTCTTACGTTGGCGAAAACAACGAGCGTCAGGTTCCGGTTATGATTCACCGTGCAATTCTTGGGTCGATGGAACGTTTCATCGGTATCCTGACCGAAGAGTTCGCTGGCTTCTTCCCGACCTGGCTCGCACCAGTTCAGGTTGTGGTCATGAACATCACCGATTCTCAGTCTGAATACGTTAACGAATTAACGCAGAAACTACAAAATGCGGGTATTCGTGTAAAAGCAGACTTGAGAAATGAGAAGATTGGCTTTAAAATCCGCGAGCACACTTTACGTCGTGTCCCTTACATGTTGGTCTGTGGCGACAAAGAGGTAGAAGCAGGCAAAGTTGCCGTGCGCACCCGTCGTGGCAAAGACTTGGGCAGCCTGGACGTAAATGAAGTGATTGAGAAGCTGCAACAAGAGATTCGCAGCCGCAGTCTTCAACAACTGGAGGAATAAGGTATTAAAGGCGGAAAACGAGTTCAAACGGCACGTCCGAATCGTATCAATGGCGAGATTCGCGCCCTGGAAGTTCGCTTAACAGGTCTGGAAGGCGAAGCTTTGGGTATTGTGAGTCTGAGAGAAGCGATCGAAAAAGCTGAAGAAGCTGGAGTAGATTTAGTTGAAATCAGCCCTAACGCCGAACCGCCAGTTTGTCGTATTATGGACTACGGCAAGTTCCTTTATGAAAAGAGTAAGTCTTCTAAGGAACAGAAGAAAAAGCAAAAAGTTATCCAGGTTAAGGAAATTAAATTCCGTCCTGGCACCGACGATGGCGATTACCAGGTAAAACTCCGCAGCCTGGTACGCTTTCTGGAAGATGGCGATAAGGCTAAGATCACGCTGCGTTTTCGCGGTCGTGAGATGGCCCACCAACAGATTGGTATGGAAGTGCTCAACCGCGTCCGTGACGATCTGAGTGAACTGGCAGTAGTCGAATCCTTCCCTACGAAGATCGAAGGCCGCCAGATGATCATGGTGCTCGCTCCTAAGAAGAAACAGTAAGGCCTTCAAGTAGCAATGTCTGTGGAGCCTACGGGTTCCACAGCCGTTGTTCGCCTACGTTTCGTTTATTAACAATGCGAAGTGGAAGTTATTAAAATGCCAAAAATTAAGACCGTACGCGGTGCTGCTAAGCGTTTCAAAAAAACCGGTGGTGGTGGATTTAAGCGTAAGCACGCAAACCTGCGTCATATTCTGACCAAAAAATCTACTAAGCGTAAACGTCACCTGCGTCCAAAAGGCCTCGTGTCTAAAGGCGATCTGGGTCTGGTTATCGCGTGCCTGCCGTACGCATAAGCCGTTAACGTTTAATTCATTTTTTTACTAAGAATATAGATACAGGAGAGCACATATGGCTCGCGTAAAACGTGGTGTAGTTGCCCGTGCACGTCACAAGAAAATTTTGAAACAAGCTAAAGGCTACTACGGTGCGCGTTCTCGCGTATACCGCGTTGCCTTCCAGGCTGTTATCAAAGCTGGTCAGTACGCTTATCGTGACCGTCGTCAGAAAAAGCGTCAGTTCCGTCAACTGTGGATTGCGCGTATCAACGCAGCAGCACGTCAGAACGGTATTTCTTACAGCAAATTCATCAACGGCCTGAAAAAAGCCTCTGTTGAAATCGACCGTAAGATCCTGGCTGACATCGCAGTATTCGACAAAGTAGCGTTCACCGCTCTGGTCGAAAAAGCGAAAGCAGCTCTGGCATAAGCCGGTGAAAAGAGGGAGCCTGGCTCCCTCTCTTTTATTTGTAGTGCAATCAATTAGTTGACAATTTATCCGTAAGCCTTTTCAATAAAGGTTGTCCGGTTTTTACCACACAAGGTAACGCAAGCATGAATGCTGCTATTTTCCGCTTCTTCTTTTACTTTAGCACCTGAACTCAGGAGGCTTGCGCGTGAAAGAAGAAACGGAAAACAGCGCCTAAAAGCCTCCCTGGTGGAGGCTTTTTTTATACGCGTCATCCTTCAAGTTGTCTCTGTATTGGCTGCATTCGCTCTTTGGCCGCGTTGATACAACTTGAATGATTTTGCGTATATACGAGCGACTAGTGAATATCGCAACATAACGAGGAAAACCATGTCACATCTCGCAGAGCTGGTTGCCAGTGCAACGGCCGCCATTAACCAGGCTTCAGATGTTGCCGCGTTAGACAATGTCCGCGTCGAATATTTGGGCAAGAAAGGGCACCTGACCCTTCAGATGACAACCCTGCGCGAACTGCCGCCAGAAGAGCGCCCGGCAGCAGGTGCGGTGATTAACGAAGCCAAAGAGCAGGTACAGCAAGCGCTGAACGCGCGTAAGGCCGAATTAGAAAGTGCTGCGCTGAATGCTCGTCTGGCTGAAGAAACGATCGATATCTCCCTTCCTGGGCGTCGTATCGAAAACGGCGGTCTGCATCCTGTAACGCGTACAATCGACAGGATTGAAAGTTTCTTCGGTGAGCTGGGCTTTACCGTGGCGACTGGTCCGGAAATCGAAGATGACTATCATAACTTCGATGCGCTCAACATTCCTGGCCATCACCCGGCGCGCGCTGACCACGACACTTTCTGGTTTGACGCGACGCGTCTGCTGCGCACACAGACTTCCGGCGTGCAGATCCGTACCATGAAAGAAAAACAGCCGCCGATCCGTATTATCGCCCCGGGCCGCGTATATCGTAACGATTACGATCAGACACACACACCAATGTTCCACCAGATGGAAGGGCTGATTGTTGATACCAACATCAACTTCACCAACCTGAAAGGCACGCTGCACGATTTCCTGCGCAACTTCTTTGAAGAAGACCTTCAGGTTCGTTTCCGTCCTTCCTACTTCCCGTTCACTGAACCATCTGCGGAAGTTGACGTGATGGGCAAAAACGGCAAATGGCTGGAAGTGCTGGGCTGCGGGATGGTTCACCCGAACGTGTTGCGTAATGTTGGCATCGATCCGGAAATCTATTCCGGCTTTGCATTCGGTATGGGTATGGAGCGTCTGACCATGCTGCGTTACGGCGTTACCGATCTGCGTTCTTTCTTCGAAAACGATCTGCGTTTCCTCAAACAGTTTAAATAAAGGCAGGATAAAACAATGAAATTCAGTGAACTGTGGTTACGCGAATGGGTAAATCCGGCGATTGATAGCGATGCGCTGTCAAACCAAATCACGATGGCGGGTCTTGAAGTTGACGGTGTGGAACCTGTTTCCGGCGCGTTCAATGGCGTTGTGGTAGGTGAAGTGGTTGAATGCGGCCAACACCCTAACGCTGACAAACTGCGCGTCACCAAAGTGAATGTAGGCGGCGACCGCCTGCTGGATATCGTCTGCGGTGCGCCAAACTGCCGTCAGGGGTTGAAAGTGGCTGTGGCAACCGTTGGTGCCGTTCTGCCGGGCGATTTCAAAATTAAAGCCGCGAAACTGCGCGGTGAACCGTCTGAAGGCATGCTGTGCTCGTTCTCCGAGCTGGGTATTTCCGACGATCATAACGGGATTATCGAACTGCCTGCCGATGCGCCAATTGGCACCGATATCCGTGAATACCTGAAGCTTGACGACAACACCATCGAAATCAGCGTCACGCCGAACCGCGCCGACTGCTTAGGCATCATCGGTGTAGCGCGTGATGTTGCTGTACTGAACAAAGCCCCGCTGGTTGAACCGGAAATCGCGCCAGTAGCCGCGACCATTAGCGACGTCCTGCCGATTCAGGTTGAAGCCGTGGAAGCCTGCCCACGCTATCTGGGCCGCGTGGTGAAAGGCATCAATGTTAAAGCGCCGACCCCGCTGTGGATGAAAGAAAAACTGCGCCGTTGCGGTATTCGTTCTATCGATGCCGTGGTTGACGTGACTAACTATGTGCTGCTCGAACTGGGCCAGCCGATGCACGCATTCGACAAAGACCGCATTGAAGGCGGAATTGTTGTCCGTATGGCAAAAGAGGGTGAGACCCTGGTATTGCTGGACGGCAGCGAAGCGAAGCTGAATGCAGATACGCTGGTGATTGCGGACCACAACAAAGCGCTGGCGATGGGCGGCATCTTTGGTGGCGAACATTCCGGTGTGAACGATGAAACACAAAACGTCCTGCTGGAATGTGCATTCTTCAGCCCGCTGTCTATTACCGGTCGCGCGCGTCGTCACGGCCTGCACACCGATGCATCTCACCGCTATGAGCGTGGTGTCGATCCTGCGCTGCAACATAAGGCCATGGAACGTGCAACGCGCCTGCTGATTGATATCTGCGGCGGTGAAGCGGGCCCAGTCATTGACGTGACGAACGAAGCCACGCTGCCAAAACGCGCAACCATTACGCTTCGTCGTAGCAAACTGGATCGTCTGATCGGACACCATATTGCCGATGAGCAGGTGAGTGACATTCTGCGTCGTCTGGGTTGTGACGTGACGGAAGGGCAGGATGAGTGGAAAGCGGTCGCGCCGAGCTGGCGTTTCGATATGGAAATCGAAGAAGACCTGGTCGAAGAAGTCGCCCGCGTATACGGTTATGACAATATCCCGAACACGCCGATTCAGGCGGGTCTTATCATGGGTACGCATCGTGAAGCGGATTTGTCGCTGAAACGTGTAAAAACCATGCTGAATGACAAAGGCTACCAGGAAGTCATTACCTATAGCTTCGTCGACCCGAAAGTCCAGTCGCTGCTGCACCCGGGTGAAGAAGCGCTGCTGCTGCCAAGCCCAATCTCTATTGATATGTCGGCAATGCGTTTGTCCCTGTGGACCGGCTTGCTGTCTACGGTAGTGTATAACCAGAATCGTCAGCAGAACCGCGTACGTATTTTCGAAACGGGTTTACGTTTCGTGCCAGATACGCAGGCCAACCTCGGGATCCGTCAGGATCTGATGCTGGCTGGCGTGATCTGCGGTAACCGTCATGATGAACACTGGAATCTGGCAAAAGAGACCGTTGATTTCTATGATCTGAAAGGCGATCTGGAAGCGGTTCTCGACCTGACAGGCAAACTGGCAGACATTCAGTTCAAAGCTGAAGCGAATCCAGCACTGCATCCGGGTCAGTCTGCGGCGATTTATCTGAAAGGTGAACGTATTGGTTTCATTGGGGTTGTTCATCCTGAACTGGAACGTAAACTGGATCTGAACGGTCGCACTCTGGTGTTTGAACTGGAGTGGAATAAGCTCGCAGACCGCGTGGTGCCTCAGGCGCGTGAAGTTTCTCGCTTCCCAGCGAACCGTCGCGATATCGCAGTCGTTGTGGCAGAAAACGTTCCCGCTGCGGATATTTTATCCGAGTGTAAGAAAGTTGGCGTAAATCAGGTAGTTGGCGTAAACTTATTTGACGTGTACCGCGGTAAGGGTGTTGCGGAGGGCTATAAGAGCCTCGCTATCAGCCTGATCCTTCAGGATACCAGCCGTACACTTGAAGAAGAGGAGATTGCCGCTACCGTCGCCAAATGTGTAGAGGCATTAAAAGAGCGATTCCAGGCATCATTGAGGGATTGAACCTATGGCGCTTACAAAAGCTGAAATGTCAGAATATCTGTTTGATAAGCTTGGGCTTAGCAAGCGGGATGCCAAAGAACTGGTCGAGCTGTTTTTCGAAGAGATCCGTCGTGCTCTGGAAAATGGTGAGCAGGTAAAACTCTCTGGTTTTGGTAACTTCGATCTGCGTGATAAGAATCAACGTCCGGGCCGTAACCCGAAAACGGGCGAAGATATTCCCATTACAGCACGGCGCGTGGTGACCTTCAGACCCGGACAGAAGTTAAAAAGCCGGGTTGAAAACGCAACGCCCAAAGAAGAGTGATTTAACGATACGCAGAGTATGACGCGTATAACTAAAAAGGCCGCTATGCGGCCTTTTTCCTTTTCACTACCGAATCAGCACCGTAGAATCACCTCCATCTCTTTTCAGCAGAATGGAAAACATGCTGACTTTCGCCCATCAACAACAGCGCCGAAACGTGCGCTGGATACTGTCACTGTCAGTACTTATGCTACTGGCAACGATTCTAAGCTTGTGCGCAGGAGAACAATGGATCGCTCCCGGCGACTGGTTCAGCGCCCGCGGCGATCTGTTCGTCTGGCAAATTCGACTTCCCCGTACCCTTGCCGTTTTGCTGGTAGGCGCTGCATTGGCCTTATCTGGCGCAGTGATGCAAGCTCTGTTTGAAAACCCGCTCGCAGAGCCTGGATTACTGGGCGTATCTAACGGCGCGGGAGTCGGGCTTATCGCGGCGGTGCTGCTGGGGCAGGGGCAACTCCCCGGCTGGGCGTTGGGCCTTTGCGCCATTGCCGGAGCGCTGATTATCACACTTATTCTGCTACGTTTCGCCCGTCGACATCTGTCTACCAGTCGTCTGCTGCTGGCGGGAGTGGCGCTGGGGATTATCTGCAGCGCGCTGATGACATGGGCTATCTACTTCTCTACCTCGTTTGACTTACGACAGCTGATGTACTGGATGATGGGGGGCTTCGGTGGCGTAGACTGGCATCAGGCCTGGCTCATGGTGGCGTTGATTCCGGTGCTGGTGTGGATCTGCTGTCAGTCGCAGCCGATGAATATGCTGGCGTTAGGAGAGACTTCTGCGCGTCAGCTAGGACTGCCATTATGGTTCTGGCGCAACCTGCTGGTGGTTGCCACAGGCTGGATGGTTGGCGTGAGCGTGGCTCTGGCAGGGGCGATTGGTTTTATTGGGCTTGTGATCCCGCATATTTTGCGACTGTGCGGCCTCACCGATCACCGTGTTTTACTGCCAGGTTGTGCGTTGGCTGGCGCAATCGCATTATTGTTTGCTGATGTTGTCGCGCGTTTGGTGCTGGCCTCGGCTGAGTTACCTATCGGCGTGGTAACGGCCACCATGGGTGCACCGGTATTTATCTGGCTATTGTTAAAAGCCGCGCGCTAGAACGCGTTGGTTCGGTCTATGATTAAAAACTGAAAATCCACCTGTTGTTCTGGAGATGCTATGCAAAACACTATCCTCGATACAGAAGTGACGACCATCGACGGCGAGGTTACCTCACTGCAGCCGTATTCCGGGAATGTGCTGTTAATCGTCAACGTTGCTTCAAAATGTGGACTGACGCCGCAGTACGAGCAACTGGAAAATCTGCAGAAAGCCTGGCACCAACAGGGCTTCAGCGTTCTTGGTTTCCCTTGCAATCAGTTTCTGGGCCAGGAGCCGGGCAGCGAAGAGGAAATAAAAACGTACTGCAGTACCACATGGGGCGTAACTTTCCCGATGTTCAGCAAAATTGACGTCAACGGCGAGGGACGCCATCCGCTGTATCAGAAGCTGATTGATGCCGCGCCAACGGCCGTTGCGCCTGCGGATAGTGGGTTCTACGAGCGAATGGCGAGCAAAGGTCGTGCGCCGCTCTACCCGGACGATATCCTGTGGAATTTCGAGAAGTTTTTAGTGGGTCGCGATGGAAAAGTGCTGCAACGATTCTCACCGGATATGACGCCTGAGGATCCCATCCTGGTGCAAACCATCAAGCAGGCGCTGGCAAACTAATGTCTCGATTGATGCAGCTACAGGACGTCGCGGAATCGACCCGTCTCGGCCCGCTTTCTGGTGAGATCAAAGCAGGAGAGATCTTGCATTTAGTGGGACCAAACGGTGCCGGAAAAAGTACGCTGTTGGCGCGTATGGCGGGTCTGACAAACGGAGAAGGCAGTATCACTTTTGGTGATATGCCGTTGGAGGAATGGCCCGCCGCCAGGCTGGCGCAATATCGCGCCTATCTTGCGCAACAGCAAAATCCGCCGTTTGCCATGCCGGTCTGGCATTTTCTGACGCTGCATCAACCCGACAAAGCACGCACCGATCTGTTACAGGAGATCGCCGATGCGCTCGGCCTGGGAGATAAACTGGGGCGCGGCGTGAACCAACTCTCCGGCGGTGAGTGGCAGCGTGTGCGCCTGGCTGCGGTTATCCTGCAGATTTGCCCACAAGCGAATCCATTAGGTCAGCTTTTACTGCTGGATGAGCCGATGAACAGTCTGGATGTCGCGCAACAAAACGCACTGGACCGCTTGTTGAGTCAGCTTTGTTTGCAGGGCATAGCGATTGTGATGAGTAGCCACGACCTTAATCACACCTTACGCCATGCGCATAAAGCCTGGCTACTCAAACGCGGGAAACTGCTTGCCAGTGGTTCACGAGATGCGGTACTGACGCCGGCCAATCTGTCTGCGGCCTATGGCGTCAACTTCCGACGTTTGGATATTGAAGGGCACAGAATGCTCATATCAACCACTTAAGTGAAATGGGTTCTTGAAAATCATATAATTTCCACGCTAAATTGGCATAAAAATAAAATTCAGAGGATTCGTACTGAATGCGCTTTTGGCTCCTTTTCATCACAGCATTGTTTTTGGCGGGCTGCAGCAGCCATCGTGCGCCTGCGCCAAATGCCCGCTTGTCGGATTCTATTGCCGTTATCGCCGGTCTTAATGATCAGCTACAAACCTGGCATGGCACACCCTATCGTTATGGCGGTATGAGTCGTAGTGGGGTGGATTGTTCTGGATTTGTTTTGATGACGATGCGCGATAAATTCGACCTGCAACTTCCGCGCGATACGCGTACGCAATCAAAGATTGGTACCGAAATTGATAAAGACGATTTGCTGCCCGGCGATCTGGTTTTCTTTAAAACCGGGTCTGGGGAAAGCGGTCTGCATGTTGGTATTTACGATACCAATAATCAATTTATTCATGCTTCAACCAGCCGTGGCGTGATGCGCTCGTCTCTGGATAACGTTTACTGGCGTAAAAACTTTTGGCAGGCACGACGTATTTAATCCCCCGCAACTCCGAGGCTGCCATCGAGTGCGCAGCCTCAACATCACCATTTGAAAGTTAACTTTTATTTCTGCTTTTGGTTAGACAATACCCCTGAACATTAAGAGCGTATCTTGCTAAAAATATGATTTATTCCGAGATATTAAAAAGTGCAAAGCTGGATATTCGCTTATAATCAGGATAAGCTAAAAAAAAGGATTCGATTTACCGGCTAAAAAGGGAAAAATGAAAGGGCCTCTACTTGCATCAGCAGTAACGTATTTCTCCATCCTTTGCTACAGGATGCCGGATAACACCCATGCAGCGGGGCTGGCACGATGATTGTTTCACTGGATAATCTTTACCATTCTGAGTTCTCTTTTCTTCCTGCGAGAAGCGAAAAAGGCGATCTTGAATTCGTCGATATCATCACCAGTTTCGCCAGTGCGCATGGGGATGTGCGTATACCCACCGAGCTGGTCCTACCTCGGATGTCAGACGACGAACAATGTCGTTTATTTGTAGAAAAACTAGAATTAATCGAAACGTGCCAACATTTTTTTATTCAGCGAAAAGTATCCGCCTGGATTAATTTAACGCCAGCAGTTGCTAATACTTTATTATCAGATACTGAACTTGCTTCACAAGTTGAACGATTTTCATTTCTGGAGCTGACTATTAATGAAAGCTATCCGGAGTTAAACAAAGGTAAAGATAATCCAATATTGGCCGCACTTGCTGCGCGATTTCCATTAGTCCTGACAAACTATGGTTCTGGCGGTATATCAACCCGGGCAATTTTTGACGGCCTGTTCAAACGCGTCGTGCTGGATAAAAACTTTGTTCAACAAAGGATTGCACATATTTCGTTTGAACCGTTTATGCGGGCTATTCTGGCGCAACTATCGCCCAGCTGTGAGTCAATAATCATTAGCGGAATTGATACACAAGAGATGCTGGAGCGCGTCTTGCCTGTGGGATTTAGTGCCATGCAGGGAGGATTGTGGCCTGCGGTGCCTCCTGCGCAGATAATTTCGCTCGCTAAGATATAACCCTTTTATTTGCTGGTGTTTAACAGCCTATTAACAGTCTACACTAGAGGCAGGAGGCCCTATGACCCTGTCTTTTACCACTCGCTGGCGTGATGAACTACCAGCAACCTATACCGCGCTTTCACCCACCCCTCTGAAAAACGCGCGCCTTATCTGGCATAACGATGCGCTGGCGGAGCAATTAGCAATTCCTGCGGCGCTATTTGATATTCCGACTGGTGCAGGCGTTTGGGGCGGCGAATCGTTGCTTCCCGGGATGTCGCCTTTAGCCCAGGTTTATAGTGGGCATCAGTTCGGCGTCTGGGCTGGTCAGCTTGGCGACGGACGAGGGATCCTGCTGGGCGAACAACAGCTCGCGGATGGTTCAACGTTTGACTGGCACCTGAAAGGCGCCGGACTCACGCCGTATTCCCGCATGGGTGATGGGCGTGCCGTGCTGCGCTCGACCATTCGTGAAAGCCTGGCCAGTGAAGCGATGTACTACCTGGGAATACCGACCACGCGGGCATTGTCGATTGTCACCAGTGACACGCCGGTTTATCGCGAAACGGTCGAAGCAGGGGCGATGCTCATTCGTGTGGCGCAAAGCCATATGCGGTTTGGCCATTTTGAGCATTTTTACTATCGCCGAGAGCCGGAAAAAGTGCGCGAGTTGGCTGACTTTGCGATTCGCCATTACTGGCCGCAATGGCAGGAAGAAGCCGATAAGTATCAGCTGTGGTTTAACGATGTTGTCACGCGTACTGCGACGTTAATCGCTGACTGGCAGGCGGTAGGATTTGCGCATGGTGTTATGAACACGGACAACATGTCGATTCTGGGTCTGACGATGGATTACGGTCCATTCGGTTTTCTTGATGATTACGTGCCCGATTATATCTGCAACCACTCTGACAATCAGGGGCGATACAGCTTCGATAATCAACCGGCTGCCGCGTTGTGGAACCTGCAACGTCTGGCGCAAACTCTGTCGCCGTTTATCCCGGTCGAGGCGCTAAATGATGCGCTGGACAGTTACCAGCTGGCGCTGTTAACTCGCTATGGTCAGCGGATGCGGCAAAAGCTCGGCTTCTTTAGCGAGCAGGAAGACGATAACGAACTGCTTAGCGAACTGTTTAGCCTGATGGCGCGAGAAAGAAGCGACTATACGCGAACGTTTCGCATGCTCAGCGAAACGGAGCAGCACAGTGCGCAATCTCCGTTGCGCGATGAGTTTATCGACCGCGCAGCATTTGACGACTGGTTCACGCGGTATCGCTCGCGCCTTCAGCAAGACAATATTGCCGATGCAGTCAGACAAACACAGATGAAGGCGGTAAATCCGGCGATGGTATTACGTAACTGGCTGGCGCAACGGGCGATTAGTCAGGCAGAGCAGGGGGATTATGCCGAACTGCATCGGTTGCACCAGGCGTTGCGTACCCCGTTTGCCGATCGCGATGATGACTATGCCAGCCGTCCACCTGACTGGGGCAAACGGCTGGAAGTAAGTTGTTCAAGCTAAGGGGCCAGAAATACCTGCGGGGAGGCGTTGGCCGGATGCTGGCCAACGTGTACCTGAGCACCGTACCAGCGCTTCAGATCATCGGCCTTTAACACAGTTTCCGGTGTTCCCTGCGACACCAGCCTGCCGTTGTGCAGCAGCACTATTCTGTCTGCCCACAGTGCGGCGAGGTTCAGATCGTGAAGCACAATGCACACATGCAGCTCACCCGAAGCGGTTAGCGTTTTTAGCATGCGCAACAGATGCTGCTGGTGGTAAAGATCCAGCGCGGAGGTCGGTTCATCAAGGAATAACCAACCGCGAGGCGCACCGTCGTACCAGAGTTGCGCCAGCGCACGGGCTAACTGCACTCGCTGTTGCTCGCCGCCGGAAAGCGCGGCGTATTGCCGGCCTGCCAGAGGCGTACATCCGGTCATCTCCATTACCTGTGCAATAAGCCCAGGTTCCGGTCGTTGGGTCCAGGGCGCGCGACCCATCGCGATGACGGCCTCTACCGGCCAGTCAAATCCAAGTTGCGTTTGCTGACGCATTACCGCCCGGTGTCGCGACAGCATTTGGGTAGGCCACTCCTCCAGCAGTTTGCCCGCCAGCACGCAGCGCCCGGTAGCCGGTTTCAGAAAACCGGTCAGCAAGCGTAGCAGAGTGGATTTCCCCGCACCGTTTGGGCCGATGAGCGCCACCAGTTCACCTTTTGTAAGGGCGAGTGATACGTCGTCGATCACCGCTCTGCCAGCTACGTGATAGTGAAGCCCTTCAGCGATGAAATGTTCAGCCATGCGGTCCTCGCTGACGAAAAATAAGCCATAAAAACCACGGTGCGCCGAGAAGACTGGTCAACAGACCGACCGGCATCTCCGCAGGCGCAACCGCCGTACGGGCCAGTGTGTCTGCAATCAGCAATAAAAACGCGCCCGCCAGCACGGAACCCGGAATAACGGCCCGATGGTCTGAGCCGAGCCACATACGTATTAAATGTGGGATGACCAACCCGATAAAGCCAATCACGCCGCTTACCGCCACGGCTGAGGCAACCAGTAGTGCGCTACAAAGCAGCAAAATACGCTGGATTGTACGCACATCAACGCCGAGATAATGCGCCTCTTCCTCACCCAGTTGCAGAAGATTCAGCGCCGGAGCAAGTCGCCAGATGATCAGCACTGTCGGGATTGTCAGTGAAGTGACAGCCAACAGTGTGGACCACTGCGCGGCCCCCAGACTTCCCATTCCCCATAGCGACAGCTGGCGCAGTTGCGCATCATTACTGACCCACGACAAAACGCCAACCGCCGCCCCACAGAGCGCGTTAATGGCAATGCCGACCAGCAGCAGGCGTGAGAGTGAACCGTCGCGCTGTTGGCTAAGGATAAAAATCACTACGGTTGCCGCCAGCGCGCCGAAAAAAGCGGCCAGCATTGGAGCATACAACATCAGCAGCGCGGGCAAGGATACAGGCAGCACCACCCACAGGGCCACAGCGCAGGCGGCGCCACTGCTTATTCCCAGTAATCCAGGGTCTGCAAGTGGATTGCGAAACAGCCCCTGCATCACGCAGCCCGCGAGCGCCAGAGAGCCGCCAATCACCAGCGCCAGCAGGACGCGGGGCAGACGAATCGTGAGCCAGATTTGACGCAATGCCTCATCGCCATCACGCCAGAGCAGACTTACCGGCAGGCGCAACGCGCCAAAACCGGTAGCCAGAACCGTCATTACAACCAGCATCAATGCCAACATCCACAATGAACAGGTGATCCGCCGGGACATCAGGGCAATTGCTCCGCTTTAGCACGAAGCTGCAAAATAGCCTGTGGCGTGCGAACGCTGAAGCCCAACAGCGCCATATCGTCAACCTGCAATACCTGTTTATTCCTTCCGGCAGGTGTTTGCGCAAGTCCCGGTAGCGCCCACAGATTTGCCTCGCCACCCATCGCCTTAACACCTTCTTGTGAAATCACTACCAGATCGGGCTGGCTGGCAATGACGCCTTCTTGTGACAGCGGCTGATAGCGATTAACGCCCTGCATCGCGTTGCGTAGACCTGCGGCACGAATCGCCGCATCGGCTCCGGTTTGCTGGCCCGCCGCCATCGCGGTCATCCCGCCATGATTGAGAATAAACAGCACACGTTTATTAAGTTCAGATGACGGGAGCGTCGCCAGTTCCTGACGTAACGTTGCGCGCAGCGTTTCGCCGTCGGCCTCCCGATGAGTAGCCTCGGCGATAACCCGAACTTTTTCATCAATCGCGTTAAGATCGTTGCTTGCTGGGATCGTGACAACCCTGACGTTGCTCTGCTCGAGCTGTTTTAACACCAGAGAAGGCTGCGCCTGCGCGCTGGCAAGGACCAGCGTAGGGCGTGTGGCAAGGATCCCTTCGGCGTTGAGCTGGCGCAAATAACCAACATCAGGTAACGCGGTTGCCGCAGCAGGCCATTGGCTGGTGCTGTCTCTCGCCACAAGGGAGGGTTGTGCTCCCAGTGCGTATACGATCTCGGTGACATCGCCACCGAGGGCAACAACTCGTTCCTCGGGCGCAGCCAGTGCGGCGAAGGGCAGCAGCACGATCAGGGCCAGCAGTTTTTTCATGCGGCCAGTCCTTTCGGCGTTAGCGCGTCAATCTGTGTGCGCCATTGCGTCTGTTCCGGCTCGCCTTCCGTACGTTGACCATACAGTTGTGCGATTTGCGTACCGTCGGCAGCAAACAGTTCCAGACTGGTGACGTGACCATCGGCGGTCGGTTTGCGCGTCACCCACGTTTCAGCCACGCTCTCTTCCAGCAGATGTAGGGTAAAGGTTGGGTTGAAGATGTTTAGCCAGCCTTTCATCGGTACCAGTTTTTCAATCACGCCGGTAAAAATCTGTACACAGCCGCGATTACCCACAAAAACCATAATTTCGTTGCCATCCTGACGCGCGGTGTCGAGTAACTGCGCCAGTGCACTATTAGAAACCTTACAGGCCAGATCGTCGCCCACCAGATTAAATGCCTGTTGGCGAGTGAGTTCATGGCGTTTCAGCAGACCGAAGAACTGGTGGACATCGGTCATCGCTCGCCACTCTTGATCAACGGTCTGCGCATCGACCGTGACGGCGGCAGGCGCAGAATTGTTGGCGGGTTGCAGTGCCAGCGGCGGGTTTTCTGCAAAGATGAAACGGGTCAGCAACGCTGCCCATTCCTCAACGAGGGTATTTTGCGTGGTATAGACCTTCAGCAGCGCATCTCCCTGATGGTCGAAGAACTGAATGCTCTGACGCTCACCATGGGCGGTTGTTTCGCTGATATGAAAGGTGCTGGCCCACTGATTCAGGAAAAGACGCAGATCGAGGGCGCGCGGATTGAGAACCAGTCCGGCATGACCGTTGAGGTGCTGATTGGTAAAAGCACCCACCTGCTCATGTACTGCGTATTCATTGCGGCAAATACATTTGGTTTCGCCAACTGCTTCCAGTGCGCTGAGAATTTCACGCACTTCGCCACGTAAGCGCCAGGCATCGTGACCGACGCGTGCAAAGGTCAGTTCGGCTTCGCTAATATTCATCAACCCCGCAATATCACGTGCGTATTTGCCAGGATTTTCTTTCTTCAGTTCCAGCCAGCGTGTGTAATGATTCATTGTCTCTTCCTTCCAGATTGCGGCCCCGGCGAACCGGGGAAAAGTGATTACCACTGATAACTCACGAAAATTTTGCCATTACGACCATCCTGCGGAATGCCTTGCGGCGACCAGTACTCTTTGTCGAAGGCGTTGCCCAGTACCAGCGTGGTGGTCATGCCTTTCAGCGCTTGTTGGCCCTGATAGCTGACGTAGAAATCGTTTACCGCATAGCCGGGCTGTTTAGCGTAGGTGCTGCTGATATGCGTTGAACGGTCAGCAAATGTCCCTATCCAGCCGACAGAGAAACCGCTGTGCGCAACTGGCACATTCAGTTTGCTGGTGACGGTGTCCGGGTTAATGCTGGAAATGTATTCGCCGGTGTCAGTATCTTTTCCGCGTGTGCGGTTATAGGCCATGTCGAGGCTGAACAGATCGGTGGAATATTTCGCCATCACATCCCAGCCCCAGATTTTGGCGTTGGGTACGTTATAGGACATGGTTGTCGCAGCGGCGAAATCGACGCTGGTGGAGATGTAATCTTTCGCTTTGGTGTCGAAATAGCTGGCTTTAAATTCGAGCGCGTCGCTCGCCATCAGAAGATCGTCAAAGCGCAGGCCAAATCCGTATTCCTGTGTTTCGTTGGTTTCCGGGCGCAGGTTAGGGTTCGGCACCCAGTAGTTGGTGTAAAAACGACCAATCGAGAAGTGTTTCGCATCGTTATACATCTCGCCCATAGTCGGGGCACGGAAAGCCTGAGCGTATGAACCGAACAGCATCAGCCAGTCAGTTGGCGCAACCGTTAATCCGGCGCGGGACGACCATTTATCGGCATCGACATCTTCATAACCGTCGCTGCTGCCGCGATAAGAGTCATAACGGGTACCGCCCAGCAGCGTAACCGGCAGGTCGCGCAGGGTGATTTCATCCTGGAGCCAGCCGGAGCTGAAATCGATCTTAGCCTCCGGGAAACCAGTTGTTGCTCCTCCCGGTTGTTGTTCCTGACGATAGTATTCACCGCCGTAGGTCAACAGGTGAGATGCAAAAGAGTCGGTAAACAGGCGGCTGCGGTTGTCGATCTTCCCGCCTTTGGTGGTTTGCTTGCGGAATTCGCCAGTGTTATCTGCATTCTGAGCATTAATGCGCGCTTCGGACCAGTAGATACGGGCGTCAGCGTTCAGCCAGTTATTGTCCGCCGGAGCGAGCGAGTAGGTCAGTTGCGCATCACGCTGGATCGTTGAACGGTTGGTCATCGGATTGCTGGCATCCGCCGCGCTGGTCTGCGGGTTTTTAGGTTCCCGGGCGTCATTATTGTAGTAACGCAGCGAACCGGCCAGCGTCTGGGCGCTGTCAATTTTCCAGCTACCTTTCGCCAGCATATTGTTAATTGCTTCGTCATTCGGCGCAGTAGTACCGTCACTCTGGCGTAAATCACCGCGATCGCGGCTGGACCAGGCAAGCAGTCCGTCCAGCGTATCGGTACGGCCATACGTGCTGGCGCCCATGCCGAGACTGTGATCGCCGGTCGCCGAGGTACCGAACACGCGATAACCACTGTTTTTCCCGACTTCCAGTAGATCTTTGGCATCTGCAGTGTCATAGGCGATCACGCCGCCTAGCGCGCCGCTACCGTACAGTAGTGCGGAAGGGCCACGCACGACTTCGATGCGTTTGATAAGCGCCGGGTCGAGGAAGGTACTGTTCAGGTGTCCGGTGTCGGTTCCCTGACGAACGCCGTCAACCAGTACCAGAACTCCGCGTCGATCATAGCCGCGCAGATTCACGTCCTGGCCGTTGGTACGGCCCGTACCGTCAAGGGTCAGGCCTGGAACCTTACGTAACAGGTCGGCAGCGGAGCTGGCGGTTTGGTTTTCTGGGGCGGTGGCGTCAATGACGCTAACCATCATTGGCGCTTCAAAGGCGCTACGGGCATTGCCGGTGGCGGTAACGGTCATATCCTCGACCGCCGCCCAGGCGACGGCGGGCAGGTTACTGATAATCGCCAGCGCCAACAGCGATGGGCGCAGGGAAGCGGTGTGCAGGTAAGGCATAGCAACTCTCCATTAGGAAATCGAAAAGCGCTGGCTGCCTGGGTATGACCTGGGTGGCTGGCGAAATGTGTTGTTTATTTAGTCAGAATGAGTTTTCCGGCTTGTGTCTGGCGCAGCAGGTAGTGCTGACCATCATGTTCTATGATCACGCGTCCTTCGTTACCAAGCAGGGTTTTACTGTCAATTCGTCGCTCGTTTGGCGCGACGGAAGGCGGTGTTTTGTCTTTTGCAGGCGTTGCCGTTGTGTTATCCATACGTGATATAGTGTTTAAAAATAACAATCAATGTAACAATGATAATCATTATCATCAAACTACAAATTTGCGGCAAGCGTTTTTGTGAAATAATTGTGACGAGAACGTTTTTTGCGCAATAAGCAAGGGGAAAACAAGGGATTAGCGCCGGGCAAGGTGATATTGCCCGGCGAACAGCATTAAAAACGGCTATCAACCGCAGAGGCGAGTTTTTCAACCAACAGTTCAGTATCTTCCCAGTTCAGGCACGGGTCGGTAATGGACTGACCGTAAACCAGCGGCTGGCCGCTAACGATTTTTTGCGTACCTTCACGCAGGAAACTCTCCGCCATAATCCCGGCAATCGCCGTCGAACCATTGCGAATTTGCTGGCATACATCATCACAAACGTCCAACTGACGGCGATGCTGCTTCTGGCAATTACCGTGGCTAAAATCGACCACCAGATGCTCAGGCAGGGAAAATTCGTGCAGGGTATCGCAGGCGGCTGCAATATCTTCAGCATAATAATTCGGCTTTTTACCGCCACGCATGATGATATGCCCGTAAGGGTTACCGCTGGTCTGGTAAATGGTCATCTGACCGGTTTTATCCGGCGAGAGGAACATGTGACTGGCGCGGGAGGCGCGAATCGCATCGACGGCGATGCGCGTGTTGCCATCCGTTCCGTTCTTAAAGCCAACCGGGCAGGAGAGCGCGGAGGCCATTTCACGATGGATCTGACTTTCGGTGGTGCGCGCGCCAATAGCTCCCCAACTGATTAAATCGGCAATAAACTGGCCGGTCACCATGTCGAGGAATTCAGTCGCCGTGGGGACGCCCAGTTCGTTGACCTGCAACAGCAGTTTGCGCGCCAGTTCAATACCGTGGTTTACACGATAACTGCCGTTCAAATCCGGGTCGGAAATCAGGCCTTTCCAGCCTACGACGGTGCGTGGTTTTTCAAAATAGGTACGCATCACGATTTCCAGACGCGCCTCGTGCTTAGTGCGCAGCGCCTGTAACCGTGTCGCGTATTCCATCGCGGCATCAAGATCGTGAATCGAGCAGGGACCTACGATCACCAGTAAACGGGGGTCTTCACCATTTAAAATTCTTTCTATCCGACGTCGGGAGTCCGTAACATGACGGGCGACGGAGGACGAAACAGGATGCCGTTGCGCAAGCTCTGCTGGAGTGACCAGGTTGTCAATACGCGCAGTACGGAGTTCATCGGTTCTGTTCATTACTTGTCTCAGAAATTTGTTGCTTCAACGGCAGGACTACCGGGAAGTGATGTACATCACAATATCACACTCATCCTGCCTGGTGGCGAGCATAATAACAAAAAATCGAACCAATGCACTAGCATTCTAGTACATGCGGCGATTCAGTCCCATGATATCGAGGATCTTGGTAGCAATCTCTTCTACCGAATAATTGGTACTGTTCAGCCAGGGGATCTGGTTTTTCCGGTACAGCGCTTCTACCTCAGCGACTTCCATACGGCACTGACGCAGCGAGGCGTAACGGCTGTTCTCACGGCGTTCTTCGCGGATGGCCGCCAGGCGCTCAGGGTCGATAGTCAGACCGAACAGCTTATGCTGCAACGGCTTCAGGGAGGTGGGCAGCACCAGATTATCCATATCATCGGCAATAAAGGGGTAGTTGGCCGCGCGGATACCAAACTGCATGGCCAGATACAAACTGGTCGGGGTTTTGCCGCAACGGGAAACGCCGAGCAGGATTACCTGCGCCTGATCGAGGTTGCGCAACGAAATACCGTCGTCGTGGGCGAGGGTGTAGTCAATGGCAGCGATGCGCGCGTCGTACTTGTTGAGGTTACCGGGATTCAGACCGTGCGTGCGGTGGGCGATAGGCGTAGGGTCGAGTTTCATCTCGTGCTGCAGTGGGGCAACCAAGGCCTGCACGATATCCTGACAAAACCCTTCGCTTTGCAGAATGATCGAGCGAATTTCCGGCAGGACGATGGAGTAAAACACTAAAGGGCGCACGCCAGTTTGTTGGTAGATAGCGTCAATCTGGTCTTTAACCGCGCGCGCACGACTCTCATTTTCCACAAACGGCAGCGTAATACTGCTGATCGTGACCGGAAATTGCGACATCACCGCGTGACCCAATACCTCGGCGGTGATGGCCGTACCATCAGAAATATAAAATACGTGACGATCAACAGCATTATCCATTTTGCTCATCCTGGGGCAGATATAATTCTCTGAAAGCATAAATTAAAATTCGCCAGAAGCGAATATTGCGGCATCTATTTTATAAAATGAAACGGTATTTTTATATTTAATGAAAAGTACATTTCATTTTTCGGAACAAATGTTTATACCGGTCATTTTTGTGGTGATCCCGTGTGGCTCGCGGGTTTGCGCAAATGCGGAAACAATCTGAAAAAATAAAAAATAAAGTTGCTTGAACGATTCACCGTTTTTTTCGCCGGAGTAAATATGCCAAGATAATTACGCAAAATTGAGTTTCCTAACCTCGTTCATATATAAGGATTGTTCGATGTCCAACAATGGCTCGTCACCGCTGGTGCTTTGGTATAACCAACTCGGCATGAATGATGTAGACAGAGTTGGAGGCAAAAATGCCTCCCTGGGTGAAATGATTACTAACCTTTCAGGTATGGGTGTTTCCGTACCGAATGGTTTTGCAACGACCGCCGATGCGTTTAACCAGTTTCTGGACCAGAGCGGTGTAAACCAGCGCATTTATGAGCTGCTGGATAAAACGGATATCGACGATGTCACTGAGCTTGCGAAAGCCGGGGCACAGATCCGCCAGTGGATTATCGACACTCCTTTCCAGCCCGAACTGGAAAATGCCGTCCGCGATGCCTACGCGCAGCTGTCAGCGGACGATGCCAATGCCTCTTTTGCCGTGCGTTCTTCCGCTACCGCAGAAGATATGCCAGATGCGTCATTTGCCGGTCAGCAGGAAACCTTCCTCAACGTCCAGGGATTTGATGCCGTACTGGTTGCCATCAAACACGTATTTGCCTCGCTGTTTAACGACCGCGCGATCTCTTATCGTGTTCACCAGGGCTATGACCACCGTGGCGTCGCACTTTCTGCTGGCGTTCAGCGGATGGTGCGTTCTGACCTCGCGTCCTCAGGCGTAATGTTCTCCATCGATACCGAATCCGGTTTCGACCAGGTTGTCTTTATCACGTCCGCCTGGGGCTTGGGCGAAATGGTCGTGCAGGGCGCCGTTAACCCGGATGAATTCTACGTGCACAAACCGACCCTGGCGGCTAACCGTCCGGCGATCGTCCGTCGCACAATGGGATCGAAAAAAATCCGCATGATTTACGCGCCGACCCAGGAACACGGTAAGCAGGTGACCATTGAAGATGTCCCGCAGGAACAACGCGACATTTTCTCCCTGACTAACGAAGAAGTGCAGGAACTGGCCAAGCAAGCGGTGCAGATCGAGAAGCACTACGGTCGTCCAATGGACATCGAATGGGCGAAAGACGGCCATACCGGCAAGCTGTTCATTGTTCAGGCGCGTCCAGAAACCGTGCGCTCTCGCGGTCAGGTGATGGAGCGTTATACGCTGCATGCTCAGGGTAAAATTATTGCTGAAGGTCGCGCCATCGGCCACCGCATTGGCGCGGGTCCGGTCAAAGTCATTCATGACATCAGCGAAATGAACCGCATCGAACCAGGCGACGTACTGGTTACCGACATGACCGACCCGGACTGGGAACCGATCATGAAGAAAGCGGCAGCAATTGTCACTAACCGTGGCGGTCGTACCTGTCACGCGGCAATCATTGCCCGTGAACTGGGGATCCCGGCCGTGGTTGGCTGTGGCGATGCGACCGAGCGCATGAAAGATGGTGAGAAGGTAACTGTCTCCTGTGCCGAAGGTGACACCGGTTATGTTTACGCTGACATGCTCGATTTTAGCGTAAAGAGTTCCAGCGTGGAGACCATGCCGGATCTGCCGTTGAAGGTGATGATGAACGTCGGTAACCCGGACCGGGCTTTCGACTTTGCCTGTCTGCCAAACGAAGGCGTCGGCCTGGCGCGTCTGGAATTTATCATCAACCGCATGATTGGCGTACACCCGCGTGCGCTGCTGGAGTTCGATGACCAGACGCCTGAGCTGCAAAATGAAATCCGCGCCATGATGAAAGGTTTCGATTCTCCGCGTGAATTCTATGTCGGTCGTCTGATGGAAGGGATCGCGACGCTGGGTGCGGCGTTTTATCCAAAACGCGTCATCGTGCGTATGTCTGACTTTAAGTCCAACGAATATGCCAACCTGGTCGGCGGTGAGCGTTATGAACCGCATGAAGAGAACCCGATGCTGGGCTTCCGTGGGGCGGGCCGTTATGTTGCCGACAGCTTCCGCGACTGCTTCGCGCTGGAATGCGACGCAGTAAAACGTGTCCGTAACGACATGGGCCTGACTAACGTTGAAGTGATGGTACCGTTTGTACGTACCGTTGCCCAGGCGAAAGCGGTGGTGGAAGAGCTGGCACGCCAGGGGCTGAAACGCGGCGAGAACGGACTGAAGATCATCATGATGTGTGAGATCCCGTCTAACGCCTTGCTGGCCGAGCAGTTCCTCGAGTACTTCGACGGCTTCTCCATCGGCTCAAACGACATGACGCAGCTGGCGCTGGGTCTGGATCGTGACTCTGGTGTGGTTTCTGAACTGTTTGATGAGCGTAACGACGCGGTGAAAGCGCTGCTGTCGATGGCGATTCGTGCAGCCAAGAAACAGGGTAAATACGTGGGTATTTGCGGCCAGGGACCTTCTGACCACGAAGACTTCGCGGCCTGGCTGATGGAAGAGGGGATCGACAGTCTGTCGCTGAACCCGGACACCGTCGTACAAACCTGGCTGAGTCTGGCGGAACTGAACAAGTAATATCATGCCTTATCCGGCCTATTCAACGTAGGCCGGATAAGATGCGTGAGCATCGCCATTCGGCGCTTTATCCTGTAATACTCTCCACGCTCAAACGCTGAATAATATCCTGACGAAGCTGGTATTTTTGTACTTTACCGGACGCCGTGCGCGGTAATTTCTCCACGATCACAATGTGCTCAGGGTATTTGTACTTTGCCACCCGCTTGCGGCTAAAAAAGGCCACCACTGATTCCAGCGACAACGAATGATGCGGGGGTTTTAGGACCACGTAAGCACACGACCTTTCACCTAACCGTTCGTCCGGCATCGCGACAACACAGGCATCGTGAATGCGAGGATGCTGCAATAAAATATCCTCAACTTCGCGGCTGCTGATGTTTTCTCCACCGCGGACAATGATATCTTTTTTCCGTCCGGTGATTTTGATGTACCCCGCATCGTCCATTCGGCATAAGTCGCCGCTGTAATACCAGCCGTCTTGATCCAGCGCGCGGGCGGTGAGTTCGGGTTCATCGAGGTAGCCCATAAACACATTGGGACCACGCGAAGCTTCTTCACCTTCTACCCCCGCGGGCAACGTATTGCGTGCTTCGTCGACCACTTTAATTTCGACGCCTGCAGCAGCATATCCGTCGGTATTCATCATGCGAGAAAGCGAATCATCGAGATTGACCAGCGCATGCGGTGAACTCTCTGTCGAGCCATAAATGCTTAATAATTTTATGCCGAGCAGCTGGCAGTCACGGGCAATCTTTTGTGGAATGGTTGTGCCCCCACATAAGAAAAAGCGTAGCGATGAGAGGTCGCGTGGTCGTTTTTCCATGCTACACAACATGTCGTAGACGAAGGGCGTTGCGCCGAGCACACAGGTACAGTGTTGTTGCTCCAGCAGTTCAAGACAGGCGATTGGGGTGAAAATGTCTAACAATACGCTGCGTGCGCCGATTAAAAACGGTGCGGTAACGCCATGCAGAAAACCGGTAGCGTGTCCCAGTGGTGCGGGCATCAAAAACACATCCTGCCAGGTGAGATTGAGGCGGGCACAATAGGCGCGCTCGCTGGCAAGGATGTTGTTGTGGGTCAGCATTACGCCTTTTGGCATTCCCTCGGTACCGGAGGTAAACAACACCGCCGCCAGTTCATCGGCGTGAACATTAATCGTCTGGGTTAAAGGCGGAGCTAAAAGCAGTTGACTGAGCGCCAGCGAGGTAGTTGCCGGAGCCAGTTTATCCACGGCAACGATCTGTTGCAGATGCGGCAACTGGTTTTGTAAGGGGAGGATCAGATCGACCGGTCGGGTCTGTTTAAACAGCGTCGGTGCGAAAAAAATCTTCGCTTTGCACTTATTTAGCACCCATACCAGCTCTGCTTCACGCCACGCTGGCAGCAGCGGTACGGAAACGGCCCCGGTTTTCAGGCAGGCCAGGTAGATAATCGTAAACTCGCACCAGCCCGGTAACTGGAAGGCAATGCGATCGCCGGGTTGAATACCGCAGGCTAAAAACCAGGTTGCCAGACTGCTGGCCGCGCTGTCGAGTGCAGCATAGGTGTATGAAGCGCCATGGTTATCAACCACGGCGATTTTATCTGGCATGGCTCTGGCAGTTTGGTTCCAGTAATCGCCAAGCGAAGCATCTCCCCATAAACCCTGTTGCCGCCAGACTTCGCGGCGTTCGGCGTTAAACGTTAGTGTGATACTCATGAAGTTATTCCCAGGATGATTTCGGCATACATCTGACCGGATGGCCGGCGTGGCCGATCCGGTGTACTACAGGCAAAATCCATTAGCCGTAGCGAAAATCAACGCCAAATGTTCCGACCGGATATTCCCATTGGTCGAGGATTGTGTCGCCGCACAGTACTCGACACGTTCCGCACTCCAGGCAACCAGCAGAATCAAAATGAATGTTTCCACTCTCGTCCTGCTTATACAGCCCGGCGGGGCAGGCTTTCAGCAGCTTGCGAAATTCATTAAGGTCTGGATGTTCGGCCAGGATGATGTGCGGGTGGCCTTCATCGACATTGAATTTATTGACGCCCAGTTTGACGTCAACGTTAACGGTATTGTCCTGATTCATAGTGCAGTTGCCCCCTTGATACCGTCTCTCAGTAAGTTCATCAGCCCGATTTGTTTTGCGTGGGACATAATCATCTTGCGAACCGGTTGATTTGGACGTCCGTCAACGGTGAACATATCGCTCATGATGTCGGCCACCATACGCGGATACTGAGTGAACAACCGTGGGTTTTCCATTAACGCCGGGATCTTGCGAAAATGCTGTAAATCACGCATCACACAGCCCTGTTCGAGCGCGCGCTTGTAGTCCATCAGGCTGCTGGCAGAGAAATCCTGGCGTTCTTTTGCTGCAATAGCTGTTTGGGCAGCGGCTTCTGCGGAAGCGATGGCCAAATCCATACCTCGCACCGTGAAACCCAGGTTCAAACAGAAACCGGCGGCATCGCCCACGATCATCACACCGTCATCGACCAGCTTTGGAACCATTGCCAGACCGCCTTCCGGCACCATATGCGCGGAATATTCCAGTAGTTCTCCACCGGCAATCAATGGCCGAATAGTTGGATGTCGCTTAAAGTCTTCCAGCATTTGTGGAATGCTTTTTGTGGCATGGGCAATATCCCCCAGACCACACACCAGACCCAGAGAGATGGAGTCCTGGTTGGTATACAAAAATCCGCCTCCCATCAACCCATCAGACGGTGAGCCTGCAAACAGCCAGGCCGCGCCTTCATTACCTGAAAGATTGAAGCGATCTGCAATGACCGCTGGAGGTAAGCCGATCAGCTCTTTTACGCCAACGGCATAGTGATGTGCAGAAGAGGGCGGAACCATCCCCAGAGAACGCCCCAGCATAGAGTTGACGCCATCGGCAAGGATGACAATATTGGCTTCCAGGATATCGTCACCGGCCTGAACTCCGGTAACCTTATTACCTTCGCGGATCAGGGCATCGACGCGCACGCCGGGGATGAACTGCACGCCAGCTTGTTCCGCCTTATCCATTAGCCATGGGTCAAGTCTGTTGCGCAAAACGGTATACGAATCCTGCGTTGGTGCGTCAGCTTTTTCACGATGGAAATCGAGAGTGACGGCGCTTTCTTCGGTCAGAAAGGAGATTTTTTCGCGGGTGACTTTACGCTCGAGCGGCGCTTCCTGCGCGAACCCCGGCATGATGCGCTCAAGACTATGTGCATAGAGTCTTCCGCCGGTCATATTTTTACTGCCTGCATTGTTTCCGCGCTCGATGACCAGTACGTCCAGTCCGGCCTGAGCCATCACGTAGCCTGCAACCGTACCCGCCACGCCAGCACCGACCACAATGGCATCAAATTTTTCATCTGACATGCTTTATGCTCCTTTCCCGCTGCGAGGGCAGCGGGATATGTGCGTTAAATGTGGGGGTTAGCGGCTGAGATGCTCGATAAGAGCCGGAACGACTTTGTAGATGTCGCCGACCAGTCCGTAATCGGCGTAATTGAAAATAGGGGCTTTCTTATCTTTGTTGATGGCAACAATGACTTTCGCGCCGTTACCGCCAACCATATGCTGAATTTGTCCTGAAATGCCGAGGGTGAGGTAAAGGTCCGATTTCAGTAACACGCCAGAAACGCCGATGTAGCGTTCGCGTTCCATCCAGTTTTCGCCTTCGGCAATCGGTCGTGAACAACCCACTTCTGCACCCAGTACAGACGCCAACTGGTGCACCATCTCCAGATCGTTTTGCGCAACCAGGCCGCGGCCCACACCCACCACACGTTTGGCTTTGCTGAGATCCACGCTGCTCACGGATTTGGCGCGACGTTCCTGGCACATAATTTCATGGTGTGGTGCGATGTAAGGTGCAGAGACAACAGGGCAGGTATGTGAAGCATTAGCCTCTACCGGTTCAAGTACGCCTGGGGCAAGGGTGATAATTGCCTGAGTTGTTTTGATTTTTTCTTTGCCGAATGCCAGGCCACCGTACATACGGTGTTCTGCGAACAGTGAGCCATCATCAAGCGTTACCGACGTGGCGTCATTTACCATCGCTGCATTGAGCTGAATACTTAACCGCGCACCAAGGGATTTAGCGCGTTTTGTAGCTGGCATCAGCAATAGCCCGGTGTGTTCTTGTATCAGGGCGGCGATGGTCTCGGCAAAATTTTCAACACGCTGTAAACCAGACGTTGTTTCAAGCACGACAATCTCATCGGCACCCAGAGGTTTAACCTGATTGGCCTGTTCGTTGCCTTGTACAATAAGGTGTACCTGTTCACCCCACAGGCGTGCGCCGGCCATTAATTCTGCATAGCGTTCTACGTTATCGCTGAACACCCATACGTTAGCTAATTTACTCATGATAATTTCTCTCCGTTGGGCTTAGTTCAGGGCTTTTTTCAGATGCTCAGCCAGCTCGGCGATGGCTTCTGCTGAGTCATTTTCCAGAATGATGTGCTTACGTTCTGTTTGTGGCGGAACGGTGAGGCTCACCAGTTCTGCTAACGGTGAGGCAGGTGTCCAGCCAATATCGCTGGCTTGCCACGGTGTGACCGGTTTTTTACCTGCGCCCAGAATGGCTTTCATCGAGGGAATACGCGGCGTGTTGATATCCGAGGTTACGCACAGCACGGCGGGGAGCGGCAGTTCAATCACTTCAACTTCGTCTTCCAGCGTACGTTCAACCACAATGCGATCGCCGTTACGTTGGATGTTGCTGACGGCGTTAATCACCGGAAGTTGTAAGAGTTCGCCAACCAGTAAGCCAACCTGCTGGGCGTAGATGTCTCCAGACCCTTCGCCGAACAGCATCAGGTCGAATTCAATGTTTTTGGCCGCGCAGGCCAGCGCCTGAGCCGTGTCTCGCGGTAATGAATGCTCCAGTTGGGGATCCTGCACCATAAACAAACTGTCCGGCCCGCGGGACAGTACGTCTTTACGCACTTTGGAGTTTTGCAGTAGCGAGCCGCCAACCGTTAAGGCGACAATTTCATCACCTTCCGCACTAAATTGCGTCGCGGCCTCTATTGCATTCAAATCAAACTGACTGATTTTGGCATCGGCCCGGTCAAAGTTAAGCGAACGTTCTGGGGTAACAACAATGTCCTGTTCTTCAGGCACCAACTTAAAGCAGGTTATTAGTTTCATGGCATCTCCAGTGATTCTCGTGTTGATGATGACGGGGAGTGCCATCATCAACAGTAGGGAAAATTGACTGAAAATAGTGTGCGGCAGAGGGAGACTGTTTTCGACGGGGCAATCTGTTTTCATTCCCAACAATCTTGCAAAAAAAAGGACTTTAGGAATGCTGAGTTTATGAACGTAAAGACGACGTCGGGTGTTAAAGTGATAAATATGGAAATAAAATCGAGACTTTTTTTTGAGAAATGGATCATATTTTTATCCGTTTCTGCATGCACTTTGTTTCTGGTGTGTAAATTATTATTGCTGACTTAATAACATTTACACTTTCCTGTTATTTTAAAATAAAAACAATTTGTGCGAGCAGCGTGCTGAAGTTGGAGGTGTCATCTTGCAGACGACGCAAATAATTTTGTTTCGCCTGGACAGAATAACGTTGTATAACGTCTTCATCGTTTTTACTTTTCGATATTAATTATCCGCAAAATTACTGCCTTTCGGTGGAGGTTGTCATGTATCAACGCTGTTTTGATAATGCCATGGAGACCCTTTTTGAACAGGGAAAAACCCCGAGATTTTCGCGATTCGTCATCAGTGATGATCCTAACTGGGAGTCGGGTCATCATGTTCATGACAATGAAACAGAGCTTATCTATGTAAAAAAAGGTGTCGCAAGGCTAATTATCGACTCTTCGCTGTATGTCGCACATGCGGGTGACATCGTAGTGATAGAACAAGGGCGGTTACATGCGGTTGCTTCCGATAGCAGCGCACCTGCAACCACTTACACCTGTGCGCTCTACGGCTTTCGTTTTAACGACTGGCAGGAGAACCAACTCTTGCAGATGCACTCGTGTCCGGTTATTAACGTCAGCCAGGGCAAAGAGGTTATTAAAAGTATCTTTAATGAACTGAGTGTTATGATCCCGCAGAGCAAGAATAACCTGACGTCTTCCGCTTATGACGCCTTCGCTTATGCATTAACTGTTTTATATTACGAAAACTTTAAAAATGCTTATCGTTCTGAGCAGGGATATATTAAAAAAGATATCTTAATTAAAGATGTGTTGGTTTATTTAAATAACAATTTCCGAGAGAAAATTACGCTGGAACAGTTGTCTAAGAAATTTCGTGCCAGCGTGAGCTATATCTGTCACGAGTTTACTAAGGAGTATCGTATTTCGCCGATTAATTATGTGATTCAGCGGCGAATGACAGAGGCAAAATTTGCCCTGACGAATACGGAGTCCTCGTTGGCAGAAATTTCCTGGCGGGTAGGGTATGAAAATGTCGATCACTTTGCCAAACTCTTTCAGCGGCATGTGGGTTGTACCCCCAGCGATTATCGTAAGCAGTTTAAAAATAACCTTGTAGAACAAGAATGTTTGATGCCAGAAATATGATTCACCTGGCACGTGCCGGATAACGCATTTGCGCTATCCGGCAAGCATTACTGCTTACTTATTCTGATAATCTTTCAGGATTTGGCGACCCGCGACGTAAATCATGATTTCATCTGTGCCACCGCCAATGCGTTCACAGCGAACATCGCGCCAGAAGCGGGAAACGCGTGCTTCGTCGGTGTAACCCAGCCCACCCATAATCTGAATGGCGTCATCAATCACTTCCATTGCAGTACGTGCACAATACAGTTTTGCCAGCGCTGCACTGGTGCGCAGAGACTGTTCCTGATCGGCCTGCCAGGCGACTTTTAACACCATATTGCGCATGTTATCGATTTTAATCGCCATCAGCGCCAGTTTTTCCTGGATCATCTGATTGTGACCAATTGGCTTACCGAATGCGATGCGCTGGTTGGCGTAACGGGCGGCATCTTCGAAGGCGCATTCAGCAAAACCGGTACTGCGCGCAGCGTTGATCAAACGTTCCATTTCGAAGTTGTACATGACGTTGAGGAAACCCATGCCTTCCTCTCCGACCATATCACTTTCATCCACTTCAACGTCATCAAGATAGACTTCGCAGGTGCTGAGCATATGCCAGCCGATTTTGTGCAGCGGATTAACCTTAATGCCGGGTTTCTTCGAATCGACCCACCACAGCGTAAAAGCTTTTTTCGGATCTTTTGGCTCCGGATCGCGGGCCAGTACCAGCATATAGGGATACTCTTTCGCGCCGGTAATAAAGGTTTTCTGCCCGTTGAGATAGACCTTACCGTTTTTGCGGGTGTAGCTGGTGGTCGCGCTGTTGTTGTCGGAGCCAGCTCCCGGTTCGGTTAATGCCAGCGCATACGCTGGATCGCCCGTTTCCAAGGTGCTTTCTGCGGTCTTACGCAGCTGTTCGGCGGATCCAAAACGACGCATACTGTGAATGCACTGACCGTTAGTGATCAAAAAAGCGGGTGCGCCGCATTTTGAAACTTCCATCAGTGCCAGCATCTGTGTGACGTAATCCGCCGGGATGCCACCAAACTCTTCCGGAACGCCCAGCATCGAAATACCGTTGTCCGCCAGGGCACGCATAAACTCTTTCGGGTAGGTCGCCGTTTGATCGCAGGTACGGAAATATTCTTCCGGGAAATTGCTGGTAATCAGTTCTCGAATACTGGCAAGCAGCAGTTCTTGTTCTTCAGTTAAAGAAAAGTCCATCAGGGTACTCCTTTTAATTGGCGGCGTCGGGTAATACAAAACCCATCGAGGCATCGATAAATAATCTTTCGTCCATCAGCTTCAGATTTGGCGAAATAATTGGCGTGAAATCCATCTTGTCCAGGATGTCTTCCTGTAAAGAGACTCCCGGTGCAATTTCGATTAAATGAAGACCATCTGCTTTTAACGTAAAGACAGCGCGTTCAGTGATGTAACGCACATCAAGTCCACGTTCGAGAGCAATTTTTCCGCTGAAAGTCACTTCAGGTAATTCGTTGACGAATTTTTTCACCCGACCTTCCTGCACAATATTTAACTTGCCATCGGCAACTTCCGTTTTCAGACTTCCGGCAGTTAACGTGCCGCAGAAAATAATTTTTTTGGAAGTGGCGCTAATATCTATAAAACCGCCGGTACCCATGATCTTGCCATTGAATTTGTGTACGCCGACGTTGCCGTGGCGATCGACTTCGGCAAAACTTAAATAGCACACGTCCAGTCCACCACCGTGATAGAAGTCAAACTGGGAGGTCATATCCAGAATAGCGCGGGTGTTGACGTTGGCGCCGAAAGCAATACCTTGAGAGGTGATGCCGCCAATCGGACCCGTTTCGACTGTCAGAATAAAATCGTCAGCACAGCCTTCTTCGCGCGCGACGAGGCCAATGCCATCGGCAATGCCTACGCCAACGTTGCCGACCGCACCTTTGCGCATTTCAAACAGGGCGCGTCTGGCCACCAGTTTACGCTGATTGAGCGGCAGGGCAGTCTGTTGGCTGTCATCGAGAACAAAATCGCCGGAGATAAAGCGGTTAACCGGCGCGCCACCATACAGTTGCGTTTGGTCGGGGTCGATGACCACAATATCGACCAGATAGCCGGGAATACGCACCGATTTCGGATGCAACGTGGCTTTCTTCACCATCTTTTGCACCTGCATCATCACGATGCCACCGTTATTGTGTACGGCCTGGGCAATCACCAGCGCATCAAGATACATCACTTCATCTTCAAAGGTGGCGTAGCCTTCACTGTCGCAAGTGGTGGCGCGAATAAAGGCGATGTTTGGCGCAATGGCCTTGTAATACAGGTACTCTTTGTTATCAATTTCCACCAATTTGATCAGATCTTCGGTGGTCACTTCATTCAGCTTACCGCCCTGTTGGCGAGGGTCAACGAATGTACCGATGCCGATATCACTAAGGATCCCTGGCTGGTGAGCCGCCGATGCACGCAGGGTTTGGGTTAATACGCCCTGAGGATAGTTATAGGCGGCAATTTTATTTTGTTCAGCCAGATCGGAGATTCGCGGTGATTGTCCCCAGTGTCCGCATAATGCCCATTTGACTAAACCTTCCTGTGCCAGTGGGCTAATTCCCCGGTCGGCACGGTCACCCAAACCTGTAGGACTAATCAACGCTAAATTTCGCGGTGACTGTGAGTTTTTATATTTTTCAGCCAGTGCATTAATTAATGTTGTTGCTTCGAGAATACCCCCGCCTGCACCTAATACACAAAGCGTTGCTTCATCAGGGATATAATTGACTGCATCTGCAGCGGATAATACGGGTACCCGACCATCTATACGATTTGGCCTTGAAAATTTCATGTGAACTCCAGATTATATGCGTGCGACTACCTGTCACTATATTCGACAATAATATTGTGAGTTATTTAATAACGCTTAATTACCGGCCAGATATCCGTGGTTAAACGAATATCTGGGGTAGGGCATTACTGATATTTATATGGATATATCTGTAATTAAGCCTGATGCAATATTGTCAATACAGTACGCAGGTCGGTGACCGAAATTTGTCCTGGTGCGGAGGCTTTTTTTACTGCCCCAAAGGTTGCCGCTGAACCGAAAACCTCACCAGACAGACGTGAAATCACCCCTGTTTTAGCCATCGACATGGTGATTATCGGGCGATCGGCATAGCGTTCTTGCATTTCCAGCGTGGCACTAAGCAGCGTCAGAACATCCGTTTTATTTTGCGGCATCAAGGCAATCTTCGGGATATCTGCACCCAGCTCCTGCATTTTACGCAGGCGCTGGACAATCTCTTCCGCGGCTGGTGTCTTATGAAAATCGTGATTGGACATAATCACAAAGACATTTTTCGCATGCGCATGCTCGACGGTCGCTTTGACCAGTTCGTCTCCGGTAAACAGTTCCAGATCGATCATATCCACCAGACCGCTGTCTACCGCCGCGCGGTTAAGTGCAACATAGTGCTCGACAGACAGAGCCTGTTCACCGCCTTCTTTGGCGCTACGGAAGGTGAAAAGCAGTGGTTTGTCAGCCATCACATCGCGGATGGTGCGCGCAGCTTCCAACACCGCCTCAATGGAAGAGACATCAGTGAAATGGTCTACGCGCCATTCCAGAATGTCGAAATCCGCTTTGCGATAGGTCAGCGCTTCGCTTTTTACCGTTGCGATGTCTTTACCCATCAGCGAGACAATGATCTTCGGCGCACCCTCGCCAATAACGAGGTTTTTTACGGTTACGGTTTTCATTGATTACCCTTTAACTATTGTACAAATGCTTGCCTGTCAGGCGGCAAAACCCATAACCTGTTTCACATACTCCAGTGGGAAATCTTTCCCGGTCCAGAGCTTGAACTGTTCAGCCCCTTGCCACAACAACATGCCGTAACCATCAATTGTTTTGCAACCAGCACTTTGTGCCTGCTGCAATAATTTGGTCATATGCGGGTTGTAGACGCATTCGGTTACCAGCAGTTCCGGACGCAGCAGGGACGCGTCGGTCACGAGAGATTCATTTTCCAGCGGCTTCATGCCGACTTTAGTGCCGTTGGTCAAAATATCTGCGCTGGCAAGTGCGTCAGCAAAAGCCTGGCGATCGGCGAGATCGATAACGGTGACCACGCAGTCGGTGTTTTCATTGACGCGTTTGGCAAACTCCTGCGCTTTGGCAAAAAACTCATCCTGGCGGTTAAAGAGTTTAATTTCTTTGATGCCTTCAATCGCTGCCTGTGCACCAATAGCCGTCGACGCACCGCCTGCGCCCAACAGTACCATGGTTTTACCTTTGATATCGAAACCACTTTCCTTAATTGCACGAATATGGCCTGTGCCATCGGTATTGTAACCACGCAGGTAACCATCATCATTGACGATAGTGTTAATTGCGCCGACCAGCTTGGCTGCGGGTGTTAATTCATCAACATACTCACATGCCAGCTGCTTGTTGGGCATTGAGACCCCGGTACCCCGCATCTTTAAGGCCTTCAGCCCGGCAATTGCATTAGCAAACGTTGAGTTATCAACTTCAAATGCCATGTAAGTGAATGGCAATCCCGCTTTTTCTAATGCCTTATTTTGCATTTCAGGCGACAGACTGTGTCTGATAGGGTAAGCCATCAAACCAATCAGTTCATATTTAGCAGTTACGTCCATTTGATACTCCTTCTAAACAATTTATTGAAAATAACGCTCGCCCAACCGCACATCATTTTTGGGGATATCAAATACGCGGTAGTAACGAATAAAGACGATGATGGCGGTGACAAAAGCCAACAGAGCAAATGCAAGGTCCAGCAAAATAATGTATTGCAGACCAATGTTAGAGAGGTATCCGGTGATTAATGGGATAATAAAGTTGGCTACGCCACCCATCATCATATAAATACTGGTGACTTTGGCTTTGCTCTTGGGAAAGAACTCTGACATCACCGAGACACCGAGCTGTAAAATACCGCCAGCGGCAGAGAATCCAATGAGAAATGAACCGGCGTTACATACCAGCGGAGATGGGTATAAATAGATCACGGCTGCGGTGATGGTTGCCAGTCCGGCATTAAATACATTCGCCCAAATAGGCCGTACCCATTTTTTCAACAGTGCGGCAAAGATAAATACGCAGACCAACGAACCCATACTGTAGTAAGAGATTGTTTTCAGTGCGTCGGATTCTGCCATGCCAGCAAAGGCCATCGCATATTTCGGCATCCAGACCACGATGACGTAAAAAGTCGAAAAGGCAGCAACACCAAACATGACGGATGCCACACCTTCCAGCCAGACCAACGGTTTACTGTTCATCTGTGGCAGATCTTTTGCGATGCCGGCATCCACCATCTGGCTGGGGAAACGACTTTTTAGCAGCATCAGGGTAATGACTACAAACAACGCACCTGGGATAATGACCGCATAACCGTACCAGATATGGTTGAGCAGCATGGTGCTGACGACGATGGGGTAGATCATCTGCCCAAACGAGACCATAGCTTTCACCAGGATAACGGCTGAGCCAGAGGCTTTAGGGAAGCATTCCATTAACGCCGGGTACCCACCGGTATCCAGTGCCGAGTTTGCCACGCCAACGCAAACGGCCAGAATAAAGGCAATCATCAGATTAGGGCTGGCGGGAATACCGAAGAAGAACAGTATATAAAGAATAGCCCCTAACAGAATGATAGCCCGACGACCAAATTTATCTGAGAGCACGCCAAAGAATAAGATGCTCACCAGTCGCCCCAGACCAATGCCTGAAATTAAATAGGCAATTCCTGCATTGTCGGTGGAAAACTTTTCTGCAAGAGAGGTCATATTTTGCGCCAGTGTAATGACGCTAATGCCGTGTAGGAAATAACTTAAATAAATACAGGTTATCGCCAAAAGAAATGGCGTATTAAAGGCCTTGCTTTGAGACATTTTCACAACTCCTTGCGGATTTTAAAATTGTTCTGTGCTCGTCGATATTGTTTAAATTGCGGCGACCTTGTAATTAATATACCGGGCAGCAGCCACAGAGCCTACATAGCATGGCGTTTAAGTTACCAGGTATATTGCATAACACACTGTGAAATTGAACTCTGCCAGCCGGTGTTTTGTTGATGTTTTAAAACATATGCCAATTATTTTGCAGAAGGGGGGAACAATATTGCATCCACGCTATTCTACGGCTTGTATCATTTTTAGCTGATGCTTTGACGCGATGTGGCTGCGATAACCAATAAACAACGCCAACAGGAACCCAACAGCGGCTATACCAGTATCAAACCACATGATGTGAGCAATACTGGTTTCTGAGAGTTTTGCTGTTATCAATGGAATGGTGAAGGTCGCAATGCTGCCCGCGCTATAGTAAATCCCGGTCGCTTTACCCTTCGCATGCGGAAAGCGTGCGGCCATGAGCGTTAAACCGATTTGCACAACGCCCCCAGCGGAAGAAAAACCGATGACAAACGCAAAGATAATGACCACGTAGGGTGTCGGATGCAGACAAACCATCAGCAATGCGACAAATGAGATAAACGTATACAGCATCAGCATCGATGTCGCGCGTTCTGCTTTTCGCGCCAGCGGGGCGGTGATCAGCACGCACAGTAGAGAGCCGCAGGTATAAATGCTTAACAGTTTGATAGATAACGTATAGGACATTCCTGCGACAAACTGTCCGTATTGCGCCAGCCACTGGCTTACCAGGTAAAATGTTGCCATTGCGATGTAGCCGTATAGGGTGTAACTGGCAAGGTCGAGCAGGGAGCAACGATGTTTAGGTTGTGCGGTTTCTCGTTTAGCAGGTTGTGCCCGGATGACGATATGAGGCCCTGGGTGTGGAGGAAACCGACAGCGAAACAAAAACACGCCGTTGAGTATCATAACGGCAGCCGCCAGCAGGAAGGACCAGCCAAACCAAAGTTCGCTCCACACCAGCAGGCTGATGATCATCGGCAGCAGGAACTGACCGCTGGAGACGAAGGCTTTTATCAAAATATTGGCTGTGCTGGGGGAACGGGGGAATGCCTCCATCAGGCTGGGATAGGTTCCGGCATCGAGAAAACTGTTTGCCATTCCTGCTAAAAAACCAAAAGCATAGGCAAGAAAAATACTGTGAGTATTGATGATGCCAATAAAGAAAATCAGGTAGCAGGTCATACCAAGGATAATGAATGGTCTGCGACCGTAGCGATCGGAAAGCATCCCTGCCACTAATAAAACGCTTAAGCGGCCGATACCGAGTGAGGAAATAACAATCGAGACGCCCGCAGCATTGGTTTGCCACTGTTGTTCCAGCGAAGACATATTGAGGCTCATCAGAATGACCCCCATGCCGTGCACCAGGTAATTTAGGTACAGCCCTATCGCAGTGGAGAAATAGGTGTTTTTCATAATGTGTTACTCAGCGAAGAGGCTAAATAGGTATGGCGTTGCTATCTCTTAACACATACGCTCGAGATCGTGAGCATAGAGTTCAACGGCAGCCGACTGATAGATTTTCCAGTCGAGAAAACTATCGTGGTGATAAACCGCCTGAAAAGCGTTCAGATCGGGGAAAAAACGCATGGTGTTATTACCGATACGATTATTTATTTTGTCGATAATTGCATTAATTCTTAACTTCCTCCTTGCTTTCATTTCTGAACAAATGCGGATGATGTCTTCTGGAATTTCTCTTTCACCCTTTTCCCATTGCTGCCAGGCGGCAACATTGTTATCGCGCGCGATATACCTGGCGCTTTCTTCCACCGTCATAGCAAAAATATGGCGGATCGCCTGTAGTTCTAATGCGTTCATTATTTGGTCACTTCATAAAAGACGGTGGAATAGTAATAACATTGCTGTGGATATTTCTGCTTGAAGAGAGTCACAGTATTTTGTGCAATATTATTTGTTTCTTGACGGGGAAGATAATGTGTTGGTGCGTTAAGGTTGGTGGAGTGGCGCGCGAAGGACAAAAAAAAGCCCAACGTGGGAGTTGGGCAAAGACTACACACAGCAATTCGTTGTTTCACTCAGGGGATTTCCATGCTTATAAATCAATGTGTTGATCTAAAGCCATGGGCTAATAGTAGGCATAGTGATTTTTTACGTCGATCAGATTCATCTCAATAGTTTAAAAACTGTAAAGAATTTGCGACACAAATGATTATTTTAAGAAAGACGAGATTGGGTCTAATCCCGTAAGAGGGAGGGATTGATTAGTATTGTTAAACAATCAGGCGGCGCTGCCGCCTGGTGTTGGATTACTTATTGCGTTCGATTTCAGCAATTTCTTCGAGGATTTCATCCGGATTGGTACCTGGCGCAGGGGCTTCGTTTACCCAGGCGGAGAACAGACGCCAGGAAACGGCCAGCACTACTGGACCGATAAACAGACCAATCATGCCGAAGGCAATCAGTCCGCCGATGACCCCGGAGAGAATCAGGATCAGTGGCAAATCGGCACCCATACGAATCAGCATTGGTCGAATTACGTTATCCAGCGTTCCGACTACGCCGCTCCAGACCAGCAGAACAGTGCCCCAGGTTGAATCACCCGTCCAGTACAGCCATATAATGGCCGGAATCAGCACCGGCAACGGCCCCAGTTGCACCAGACAAGACAGGATCATCAATACCGCCAGCAGCGTGGCGTAAGGCACGCCTGTTACCGCAAGACCAATTCCCCCGAGCACTGCCTGCACCAGAGCGGTGACCACAACGCCCAATGCGACGGCGCGAATGGCTTGCGCGGCCAGCAGAATGGCAGCATCGCCACGTTTTGAGGCAAGGCGGCAAGCGAAGTGACGAATACCTAATGCGACCTGTTCACCGCGCCAGTACAACAGGGCGCTGAACAGCAGCATCAGACCACAGTGCATCATAAAGCGGCCGATATGGGCGGCCTGACCGACAAACCAGGTGGTGGTGGTACCGATATAAGGACGAACTTTGGCCATAATGGCCGAACCGCCCATATCCAGTAAACTGTGCCATGCGCCATACATCTTGGCACCCACCAGTGGAATGCTGTTCAACCATGCCAGATCCGGTAGTGTCATATCACCTGCGGTTACGGCATGGATCAGCGGCCCGCTGCCATCGACGATACTGTTAACCAGCAGCGCGATAGGGATGATGAACAACAGCACTAACAACAGTGTCATCACCAGTACGGCAAGTGAACGACGTCCCCAGAGCAATTTTTGTAAGCGTAGCAGGATAGGCCATGTCGCAATGACAATCGTGCCTGCCCAGGCAAAACCGAGGATAAAGGGTTGCACAATCCAGAGACAGGCCACAATCAGGATGGCTAAAAACAGCACCGATAGCAGCACTTGTGCAATATCCCTGGGCTGACGGAAATTTACCATAAATACTTTTCACCTTTGTCTTTGCGCCAGAACGTTGACGCGACGTGAACACGTTAATCACACTCTATAATGATGAGCAATTTCAGCGGTTTTGAACAGGCGGATTCTGCCTGTAAATCTGCTGAGCGTATTAGAAAAAAATGTGATACAACAAACAAAGCAACACGCAAACGATTAAATTCACAACACAGACCGCAGGAAAGGGTCACTATAATGATTCCACAAATTTCTCAGGCGCCAGGTGTCGTTCAGCTGGTGCTCAATTTTTTGCAGGCGCTGGAGCAGCAAGGATTCACGGGTGATACGGCAACGAGCTATGCCGATCGTCTGACAATGTCGACGGATAACAGTATTTATCAGCTGCTTCCTGATGCTGTCGTTTTCCCTCGTTCAACCGCAGATGTGGCGTTAATCGCCCGTCTGGCGGCAGAACCGCTATTCTCGTCGTTGATTTTTACCCCGCGCGGCGGCGGCACCGGGACCAACGGTCAGGCGCTGAACCAGGGCATTATTGTTGATATGTCCCGCTATATGAGCCGGATTATTGAAATCAACCCGCAAGAAGGTTGGGTGCGGGTAGAAGCCGGGGTGATAAAAGACCAGCTCAACCAGTTTCTGAAGCCATATGGCTATTTCTTTGCCCCGGAATTATCCACCAGTAACCGGGCAACGCTCGGCGGGATGATCAACACCGATGCGTCCGGGCAAGGATCGTTGGTTTACGGTAAAACTTCCGATCATGTGTTGGGCATCCGTGCGGTGCTGATGGGCGGTGATATTCTGGATACCCAGCCCATGCCGGTCGAGCTTGCCGAAATGCTGGGTAAAAGCAATACCACGATTGGCCGTATCTATAAGACCGTTTATGAGCGTTGTCGTGATAACCGACAGCTGATCATGGATAAATTCCCGAAACTTAATCGCTTCCTGACGGGTTACGATCTGCGGCACGTCTTTAACGATGAGATGACCGAATTTGATTTAACCCGCATTCTTACCGGCTCTGAAGGTACGCTGGCGTTTATCACCGAAGCCCGCCTTGATATCACGCCACTGCCCAAAGTCAGACAGTTGGTTAACGTTAAGTACGATTCGTTTGATTCGGCGTTGCGTAACGCGCCGGTGATGGTGGAAGCGCGCGCATTGTCGGTAGAAACCGTCGACTCCAAAGTACTCAATCTGGCGCGTGAAGACATCGTCTGGCACTCGGTAAGCGAACTGATTACCGATGTCGCGGATAAAGAGATGCTGGGCCTGAATATTGTCGAGTTTGCCGGTGACGACGAAACCTTGATTAATTCGCAAGTCAGCGCACTCTGCGAACGCCTGGATGGGTTAATCGCTCGCCAGGAAGCGGGCGTTATTGGCTGGCAGCTATGTACCGAACTGGCGGGCGTCGAACGAATTTACGCCATGCGCAAAAAGGCTGTCGGTCTGCTGGGCAATGCAAAAGGTTCCGCGAAGCCCATTCCGTTCGCCGAGGATACCTGCGTTCCTCCGGAGCATCTGGCTGACTATATTGCCGAGTTTCGCGCGCTGCTCGACAGCCATGGTCTGAGTTACGGTATGTTCGGCCACGTGGATGCTGGCGTGCTGCACGTCAGGCCGGCTTTAGATATGTGCGACCCGCAGCAGGAAGTGCTGATGAAACGCATTTCTGATGATGTCGTCGCGCTGACGGCAAAATATGGCGGTTTGTTGTGGGGTGAGCACGGGAAAGGTTTTCGTGCGGAATACAGTCCGGCGTTTTTCGGTGATGAACTGTATCGTGAACTGCGCAAAGTGAAATCGGTGTTTGATCCGCAAAACCGGCTCAACCCCGGCAAAATCTGTCCACCGGAGGACGTTGATGCGCCGATGATGAAAGTGGACGCGGTGAAACGCGGAACGTATGACCGTCAAATCCCGCTGGCCGTACGCCAGGAGTGGCGTGGGGCAATGGAGTGTAATGGCAACGGGTTATGCTTTAACTTCGATGCGAAAAGCCCCATGTGTCCGTCGATGAAAATCAGCCTTAACCGTATCCATTCTCCGAAAGGGCGAGCTACGCTGGTACGTGAATGGCTGCGTCTGTTGGCCGATCGCGGGATCGATCCTGTGCAACTGGAAAAAGAGCTACCGGAGAAACGCGCCAGTTTACGCACGCTGATTACCCGTACCCGCAACAGCTGGCATGCACGCAAGGGCGAATACGATTTCTCGCACGAAGTAAAAGAGGCGATGTCAGGTTGCCTGGCGTGTAAAGCCTGTTCCACACAGTGTCCGATTAAAATTGATGTGCCGGAGTTCCGCTCACGCTTCCTGCAACTGTACCACACGCGTTATCTGCGCCCGTTGCGCGATCATATGGTGGCGACCGTTGAGAGCTATGCACCGCTAATGGCGCGGGCGCCTAAAACGTTTAACTTCTTCATCAATCAGCCGCTGGTGCGAAATCTGGCTAAAAAGCACATTGGAATGGTTGATTTACCGCTGTTGTCTGCGCCGTCGCTGCAACGCCAACTGGTGGGGCATCGTTCTGCCAATATGACGCTGGAACAGCTCGAATTACTCAGCCTCGAGCAAAAAGCCCGCACGGTGCTGGTGGTACAGGATCCGTTCACCAGCTATTACGATGCGCAGGTGGTGGCTGATTTTATACGTCTGGTAGAAAAACTGGGTATGCAGCCGGTACTGCTGCCGTTTTCGCCAAACGGCAAGGCGCAGCACATTAAAGGCTTTTTAAACCGTTTTGCCAAAACGGCGAAAAAGACATCCGAGTTTCTTAACCGGGTAGCGAAGCTGAATATTCCGATGGTGGGTGTTGATCCGGCGCTGGTGCTTTGTTATCGCGATGAATACAAGCTGGCGCTGGGAGAACAGCGGGGTGATTTCCATGTGCTGCTGGCCAACGAATGGTTATCAAAAACTGTGGAAACACAGCAGTCAGTCGCTGTTGGCGGTGAACCGTGGTACTTCTTTGGCCACTGTACCGAAGTGACGGCTTTACCGGGCGCGCCTGCACAATGGGCGGCTATTTTTGCTCGCTTTGGCGCAAAGCTGGAGAACGTCAGCGTGGGGTGCTGTGGTATGGCTGGCACTTACGGTCACGAAGTGAAGAATCACCAAAACTCATTGGGTATCTATGAGTTATCATGGCACCAGGCAATGCAACGATTGCCACGTAACCGTTGTCTGGCTACAGGGTACTCCTGTCGCAGCCAGGTTAAACGCGTTGAAGGTACGGGCGTTCGCCACCCATTACAGGCACTGCTGGAGATTATAGGATGATCTGGAAACGTGAAGTCACACTCGAGGCGCTCAATGCCATGGGTGAAGGAAATATGGTTGGGTTGCTCGATATTCGTTTTGTGCACATTGGCGACGATACGCTGGAAGCTACGATGCCGGTGGACCATCGCACCAAACAACCCTTTGGGTTGTTACACGGCGGCGCATCCGTGGTGCTGGCGGAAAGCATTGGTTCGGTAGCTGGCTACTTGTGTACTCAGGGTGAGCAGAAAGTGGTGGGCCTGGAGATCAACGCCAACCATATCCGTTCTGCACGGGAAGGGCTCGTCAGGGGCGTATGTCGCGCGTTACATACAGGTTCTCGTCACCAGGTGTGGCAAATAGAAATCTTCGATGAGCAGGGTCGATTGTGCTGCACGTCGCGTCTGACGACCGCAATTTTGTGATGCATATTGCTTTTGGTCATTATCTGCACAGGGAATGGTGTTATACTGTGCAGGTTTTGAACACAAGCGAGGATGATATGTCTACCCAATTAGACCCTGCCCAACTGGCAATAGAATTTTTACGTCGTGATAAAACCGATCTTTCACCGGCTCAGTACCTGAAAAGGCTGAAACAGCTTGAGCTGGAGTTTGCAGATCTGTTGGCGCTCTCTTCCACTGAACTGAAAGAAGAGATCTATTTTGCCTGGCGCATGGGCGTTCATTGATTCCGGTATGCTTATCGTAACGAAACCCCGACACGCGTTCGGGGTTATTTTTGCCTTAAATCTTCATTACCACTTCATCTCGCCGCTGTTAACTTTTGCACTTAGTTCCAGCGAGCTTACGTCTGCAAGGCCTGGCCATGCTGCCGTCATGGTTTTAATCACATAACCCGATCCTTTTTTCGCCCCTAGCGCCTGCTCAAACGACTGCAAATAGTCCTGGGTGAAGCGAATAGCTTTATCACCGGTTGGGCGGTCGCCAATGTAATGACCCGGTACCACCTGAGTGGGCTGTAAGCTCTGCATTTCGCTCAGTACGCTACGCCATGCACTACGTTGTTGTTCAGACTGTGTGTCCGCCGTCCAGACGTGAATACCTGAAGCCACGCCTGTGCCGCCAATAATGGCTCGATTCGCCGGGATCCAGATATACGCTGCATAATCGTTGGCGTGACGCAGTTCCAGCGTTTCGTCATCAACCGTGAACTGCGTTTGCGTAGTCGCCTGCGGAACGGTGAGCGATGTTGGTGCGCCGTCCTTCATTTGCGGGCCCCAGAACTGCAGCTTGGCCTCTTTGGTGGCGCGGATATGGTCTACCACCTGCGGCGTTGCCAGGACTTTTACCTGTGGGAAGGCCTCAACGATGGGCTGCAAACCAAAATAGAAATCCGGATCGCCGGAGGTGATCACAATAGCCTTCAGCGTTTTACCGCTGGCTCGAATCATTTGCACCAGTTGTTCGCCATCTTTGGTACTGAACTGGGCGTCAAACAAAATCGCCTCTTTTGGGCCAGACACCAGCGTCGAAGAAACCGGGAAAATAGCCTTATCCTGTGGATTATAGACGTCCAGCTGTAGTGGCGCGGCGAAAGCTGAAGACGCAAACAGAGGTAACAGCAGGGCCAGAGTTTTAACTTTCATACCAGGTAACCTTGTGCAGGAAATTGTCTTTTGATAGTTCCCGTATTTTAAGGATATTCGGATCTGTTAGAATTCCCTCATTAGGACATGCTGAGTTTCATAAAACGATCGGATGGGAACAATGGACAGAGTGATGGCGGCAACGGTATTCAACCATATCTGTGATTTGGGTAGCCTGAGCGCAGCCGCGCGTGCGTTGGGGCTTTCCCGTCCGATGGTCAGTCGTTATCTCGACGAGATGGAAAAATGGGCAGGCGCAAGGCTTATCCATCGCTCATCGCGTCGTTTGACGATCACGCCAGCGGGTGAAGAGGCATTAGTGAAAACACGTTCTCTGGCGCAACTTTCGCTGGATATTGGTGCCGCCAGTGCCGCGCAAATTCCCTCCGGCACGCTACGTGTAGCCTGCGCCCATTTTACCGCGATGCATATTCTTGCTCCGGTTCTGCCGACGTTTATGGCGCAATATCCGCAATTACGTATTGAGGTGGAGATCAATAATCAACCGGTAAGCCTTGTGGGGGAACGCATCGATGTGGCGATCCGCATAACAGATAATCCAGAGCCAGGGACTATTGCCCGTCGGTTGGGCGACTGTAAATCGGTGCTTTGCGCGTCTGCAGATTATCTGCATCAACATGGCACACCTGAGACAATCGACGATCTCACACGGCACAATTGCCTGTACTACAGCGGTTTTGCCGGGCAATCCTGGCACTTTTTGGATCCTCAGGGGCAGTCTGTCTCCGTTGCAATCAAAGGGAATTTGAGTGCAGGGATCTCTTCGCTGCTCTGCGAGTCGGCGGTGGCCGGAATGGGGATCGCGTTGGTGCCAGAGCTGGAGGCGCAGGAAGGGCTGGAGCAGGGAAAGCTAATTCGATTACTGCCAGAACTTCAACCTAAATGCCTGCCGATTTATGGTTTGTACCTTTCACGTGAACATCAACCCGCAGGGCTACGCCTGCTGCTGGACACGCTCAGTGAGGCACAGCGTTAAATATGTGATTGAACGCGTTTATAAAAGAGTCAAACCGCAATTAGTGTTAAAAAAAACTAATCGGTGTATGAGATTCTTCTTATCGCCCCTTCAAGAGCTAAGCCAATATGAGTGCCGGAGATAAGCGCCGGATGGGGCCGGAACCCTTAAGCCTGCCAGCAAGCAGACTTAAGGGTTTTTTGTTGTTTGTTTATTATTTGAATTGTTTTTCCCTACCTTCATCCCCACCTATCCTTTAAATAGACATTTTCTATACATCTTATGTCATTTGACCTGACTGAACGATTGGATTTTCATAATCCATTATTAATCAATGCATTGAACAAAATAATCCATCCCTGTAAACCCTCGCTGCAGGGTCTATGCTTAGTAAAAGTAGTCAGAAAGGGCGATTAACCCGAATGCCCCTGCTGTTGAGGGGTTGAAGTGATAATCATTATCACTAACATGGTGTTATAGCTTAAAAGCTAGTGACTCGAGGTAACTCTATGGAATTGCATTCAGGAACATTTAACCCGGACGATTTTGCCTGGCGTGGGCTGACGTTAACGCCAGCGGCTGCGGCGCATATCCGTGAACTGGTGGCAAAGCAACCTGACATGTTGGGTGTGCGTCTAGGTGTGAAGCAAACAGGGTGCGCGGGATTCGGCTACGTGCTGGATACCGTCCGCCAACCCGAAAAAGACGATCTGCTGTTTGAAACGGAGGGCGCCAGACTTTATGTGCCGTTGCAGGCGATGCCGTTCATTGACGGTACAGAAGTCGATTTCGTTCGCGAAGGATTAAACCAGTTATTTAAATTTCATAACCCGAAAGCCCAGAACGAATGCGGCTGTGGCGAAAGTTTTGGGGTATAGGCGGTACTATGTCTCGTAATACTGAAGCAACTGACGATGTCAACACCTGGGCTGGCGGGCACCTTAATTACAAAGAGGGCTTCTTCACCCAACTGCAAACCGATGAGCTGGCAAAAGGGATCAATGAAGATGTCGTGCGCGCGATTTCGGCAAAACGAAATGAACCCGACTGGATGCTGGAATTTCGCCTGAATGCCTTTAAAGCGTGGCTGACCATGGAAGAACCACACTGGCTTAAAGCGCATTACGACAAACTGAATTATCAGGAGTATAGCTATTACTCCGCACCTTCCTGCGGTAACTGCGATGAAACCTGTGCGTCCGAACCGGGAGCGGTACAGCAAACGGGCGCGAATGCATTTTTAAGCAAAGAGGTTGAGGACGCATTCGAACAGCTTGGCGTGCCGGTACGTGAAGGCAAAGAAGTGGCGGTTGATGCTATTTTCGACTCGGTATCGGTAGCGACCACCTATCGCGACAAACTGGCGGAGCAGGGCATTATTTTCTGTTCGTTCGGTGAGGCCATTCACGATCATCCTGAGCTGGTAAAACAGTACCTGGGCACGGTTGTCCCCGGCAATGACAATTTCTTTGCCGCGCTGAATGCGGCGGTGGCATCTGACGGCACGTTTATTTATGTACCGAAAGGCGTACGTTGCCCAATGGAGCTGTCGACCTATTTCCGTATCAATGCGGAAAAAACCGGGCAGTTTGAACGCACCATTCTGGTTGCGGATGAGGGCAGCTACGTCAGCTATATCGAAGGCTGTTCAGCCCCGGTGCGCGACAGTTACCAACTACACGCGGCGGTGGTGGAAGTCATCATTCACAAAGATGCCGAAGTGAAATACTCCACGGTGCAAAACTGGTTTCCCGGCGATGGCAATACGGGCGGTATTTTGAATTTCGTCACCAAGCGCGCACTCTGCGAAGGCGAAAACAGCAAAATGTCGTGGACGCAGTCGGAAACCGGCTCGGCCATTACCTGGAAATACCCAAGCTGCATTTTGCGTGGCGACAACTCGATCGGCGAATTCTACTCCGTCGCGCTGACCAGTGGACATCAGCAGGCCGATACCGGCACCAAAATGATCCACATTGGCAAAAACACCAAATCGACCATTATCTCGAAAGGGATCTCCGCCGGACACAGCCAGAACAGTTATCGCGGCTTAGTGAAAATCATGCCGGCCGCTACTAACGCCCGCAACTATACCCAATGCGACTCGATGTTGATCGGTGCGGATTGTGGGGCACACACCTTCCCGTATGTGGAGTGTCGTAACAATAGCGCCCAGCTTGAACATGAAGCCACCACGTCGCGTATTGGTGAAGACCAGTTGTTTTACTGCCTGCAGCGCGGCATCAGTGAAGAGGATGCCATTTCGATGATCGTGAATGGTTTCTGTAAAGACGTGTTCTCTGAACTGCCGCTAGAGTTTGCTGTGGAAGCGCAAAAACTTCTCGCCATAAGTCTTGAGCACAGCGTCGGTTAAATTTTAAGGAAAGCACATGTTAAGCATCAAAGATTTACAGGTCAGTGTGGAAGATAAGGCGATCCTGCGTGGGTTGAGCCTTGAGGTTCGACCCGGAGAAGTTCACGCCATTATGGGACCAAACGGTTCGGGGAAAAGTACGCTTTCCGCAACTCTCGCTGGACGGGAAGACTACGACGTCACTGGCGGAACGGTAGAGTTCAACGGCAAGGATTTACTGGAACTGTCGCCGGAAGACCGGGCCGGTGAAGGGATCTTTATGGCATTCCAGTATCCGGTGGAAATCCCTGGCGTCAGTAACCAGTTTTTCCTGCAAACGGCGCTGAATGCGGTGCGGAGTTACCGTGGCGAAGAGTCGCTGGATCGATTCGACTTCCAGGATCTGATGGAAGAGAAAATAGCGCTGCTGAAGATGCCGGAGGATTTGCTCACGCGCTCGGTAAACGTCGGTTTCTCCGGCGGTGAGAAAAAACGTAATGACATTCTGCAAATGGCCGTGCTGGAGCCTCAGTTGTGCATTCTTGATGAGTCAGACTCCGGGCTGGATATTGATGCGCTGAAAATCGTTGCGGATGGCGTGAACTCGCTGCGTGACGGGAAACGCTCATTCATTATCGTCACTCACTATCAGCGCATCCTGGACTATATCAAACCCGATTTTGTTCACGTTCTCTACCAGGGGCGAATTGTGAAGTCCGGTGATTTTACGCTGGTCAAACAACTGGAGGAGCAAGGTTATGGCTGGCTTAGCGAACAGCAGTAACGTGCTGCAACAGTGGCATCATCTGTTTGAGACGCAAGGGGAGACACGCTCACACCATGCGCAGCAGCACTTGCAACAGATGCTGCGTCTGGGGCTGCCAACGCGGAAGCATGAGGACTGGAAATACACGCCGCTGGAGGGATTAACCAACAGCCAGTTTGTCAGTCATGTCGCTGAGATAACGTCAGCCCAATGTGCAGCGTTGTCGCCGACAATTGATGCTGTACGACTGGTGTTTGTTGACGGACAATTCTCTCCGACGCTCAGCGACAGTACAGACGGTAGCGGTTTTGACATTACCATTGACGATGCGCGCCAGGCGCTGCCAGCGGCTATCCAACCGGAAGTGTTTTTGCACCTTACCGAAAGCCTGTCCCGTAGCGTAACGCACATTCAGGTGAAGCGTAACCAGCGCCCCGCGAAACCGCTGCTGCTGCTGCACATAACCCAGGGGCTGGCGGGCGATGAGGTGAATACGGCGCACTATCGCCACCATCTGGAGCTAGCGGAAGGCGCAGAAGCCACCGTCATTGAACACTATGCCAGCCTCAGCGAGCGTCGCCATTTCACCGGCGCACGCTTAACGATGAACGTCGCGGCAAACGCCCATTTGCGCCATATCAAACTGGCGTTCGAAAATCCGTTTAGTCACCACTTCGCGCATAATGACATTCAATTGGGCGCGGATGCTACTGCCGTTAGCCACAGTTTCTTGCTTGGTGATGCGGTATTGCGCCATAACACCAGTACGCAGCTTAACGGTGAAAACACCACGCTTCGGCTGAACAGTCTGGCGATGCCGGTGAAAAATGAAGTCTGTGATACACGGACCTGGCTTGAGCACAACAAAGGGTATTGCAACAGTCGCCAGCTGCATAAAACGATTGTCAGCGATAAGGGACGAGCGGTCTTCAATGGTCTGATCAACGTCGCCCAGCACGCCATCAAAACCGACGGTCAGATGACCAACAATAATTTGTTGCTCGGAAAGCTGGCGGAGGTGGATACCAAGCCACAGCTCGAAATTTACGCCGACGATGTGAAATGCAGCCACGGGGCGACGGTAGGGCGGATCGACGACGAACAGATGTTCTATCTGCGTTCGCGAGGGATCGGCCAGCAGGATGCTCAACACATGATTCTCTATGCGTTTGCCGCTGAGCTGACGGAAGCCCTGGGCGATGAAACGCTGAAACAACAGGTACTGGCACGGATCGCCCAACGCTTGCCGGGAGGCGCAGCATGACATTTCCCATTGAAAAAGTACGGGCTGACTTTCCGGTCCTGACGCGTGAAGTGAACGGTTTACCGTTGGCGTATCTGGACAGCGCTGCCAGCGCGCAAAAACCCAATCAGGTGATTGATGCCGAGGCCGAGTTTTATCGTCACGGCTATGCGGCGGTCCACCGCGGTATTCATACGCTGAGCGCCCAGGCCACGGAAAAAATGGAAAATGTGCGCAAGCTTGCCTCGTTGTTTATTAACGCCCGCTCAGCGGAAGAGCTGGTGTTTGTTCGTGGTACGACGGAAGGCATCAATCTGGTGGCGAACAGCTGGGGCAGCAGCAATGTGCGAGCGGGCGATAACATTATCATCAGCGAAATGGAGCACCACGCCAATATTGTGCCCTGGCAGATGCTGTGTGCCCGCGTAGGGGCAGAGCTGCGCGTTATTCCGCTCAATGCCGATGGTACGTTGCAGCTGGAGACGCTGCCGACGCTGTTTGACGATCGTACGCAACTGCTGGCGATTACCCACGTTTCTAACGTGTTGGGTACCGAGAACCCGTTATCAGAAATGATTGAGCTGGCGCATCAATACGGCGCAAAAGTGTTGGTGGATGGCGCACAGGCGGTGATGCATCATCAGGTGGATGTCCAGGCACTGGATTGCGATTTTTATGTTTTCTCCGGGCATAAACTTTATGGACCAACCGGTATTGGCGTTCTGTATGCCAGAGAGTCGCTGTTGCAGGAGATGCCACCCTGGGAAGGCGGTGGTTCAATGATTGCGACGGTGAGTTTGAGTCAGGGAACAACGTGGGCTAAAGCCCCCTGGCGTTTTGAAGCCGGAACGCCAAATACCGGAGGTATTATCGGACTCGGCGCGGCTATTGAGTATGTTTCAGCACTGGGGCTTACTGAAATCAGCGAATATGAACAGTTCATGATGCGCTATGCGTTGGAGCAGCTGGCGGATGTGCCGGATTTGACACTCTACGGACCGGATAACCGCTTGGGTGTGATTGCATTTAACCTTGGTAAACATCACGCCTTTGACGTCGGCAGTTTTCTTGATAACTATGGAATAGCCGTGCGGACGGGGCATCACTGCGCTATGCCGCTGATGGCCTACTATAACGTTCCTGCTATGTGCCGGGCGTCGATTGCAATGTACAACACCCATGAAGAAGTGGATCGCCTGGTAACGGGCCTCAAGCGTATTCATCACTTACTGGGCTAACAGGGAGGCGTTATGGCTGCGCTACCGGATAAAGAAAAGTTGTTGCGTAATTTTCTGCGTTGCGCTAATTGGGAAGAGAAATACCTGTACATTATTGAGCTGGGTCAGCGTTTGCCGGAATTAAACGACGACTTACGCTGCCCGGAAAATAGCATCCAGGGATGTCAAAGTCAGGTATGGATTGTTATGAACCAGAATGGCGAAGGGATTATTGAATTACAGGGCGACAGTGATGCGGCAATTGTGAAAGGACTTATTGCCGTGGTGTTCATTTTGTATGATCGCATGACGGCCCAGGATATTGTGAATTTTGATGTGCGTCCGTGGTTTGAAAAAATGGCGCTCGCACAGCACCTCACGCCGTCTCGTTCACAAGGGCTGGAGGCGATGATTCGGGCTATTCGCGCCAAAGCCGCAACTCTTAGCTAAACTGATAAAACACGTTAACTTTCAGACCGACTTGAAAGCGTTCGTGTAAGGCAACGCAGTGACTCGTAAGCCGGATTGGGCGCTCGCCGCCGTCCGGCAAGAACGCCAGGGGGGGTGAGTGAGTATGAAACGCGCGTCTGTTATTACGTTAATGCTAATCGGCGCTTACAGCGCTATTCAGGCCGCATGGGCGGTCGATTATCCTTTGCCCCAGGCGAACAGCCGCCTTGTTGGGCAAAACCAAACCTACACCGTGCAGGAAGGCGATAAAAACCTACAGGCGATAGCCCGTAAGTTTGATACCGCTGCCATGCTGATCCTTGAAGCCAACAATACTATTGCCCCCGTACCTAAACCCGGAACCCTGATTACTATTCCCTCACAATTACTGCTGCCGGATGCACCACGCGAAGGCATTATTGTGAATCTGGCGGAACTGCGTCTGTACTACTTCCCGCCGGGAGAGAATATTGTTCAGGTATTCCCAATTGGTATCGGTTTGCAGGGGCTGGAAACGCCGGTAATGGAAACCCGGGTTGGGCAGAAAATCCCAAATCCTACCTGGACCCCTACACCAGGCATCCGTAAACGCTCTCTGGAGCGCGGCATCACATTACCGCCTGTTGTACCTGCCGGGCCAAATAACCCGTTAGGACGCTTTGCACTGCGTCTGGCGCATGGAAACGGTGAGTATCTGATCCATGGCACCAGCGCGCCGGACAGCGTGGGCCTGCGTGTGAGTTCTGGTTGTATTCGCATGAACGCGCCGGACATTAAAGCACTGTTTGCTCAGGTCCGCACAGGCACGCCGGTCAGGGTGATTAATGAGCCGATAAAATATTCGATTGAGCCGAACGGCATGAGGTATGTCGAAGTGCATCGACCGCTGTCGCCGGAAGAGGAGCAAAACGTCCAGACCATGCCGTATGTGCTGCCAGCCGGTTTCACCCAGTTTAAAGATAATAAAGCGGTGGATAACAGTCTGGTGGAAAGGGCGTTGTATCGTCGCGCAGGTTATCCAGTCACCGTCACTGCCGGGCAAGCATCGGTCGCGAGCAATGGGCCAGAAGTGAAGTCTGCGCAAAATGGCGTGCCGGGAGGAGATGCTGAGGTGCGCGCTACGCAATAACAGGGAAGGGGAATTCAGAGCAAAAAAATGGCGCACAATGTGCGCCATTTTTATTACACAGATACTATTACTTGCGGTATTTAGTAGCTGCGTTGTCCAGACGCTGGTTAGCGCGAGCTGCGTCATCTTTAGCAGCCTGAACGTCGGAACGCATTGCGTTCACGTCGTTGCTCAGCTGGTCAACTTTAGCGTTCAGAGTCTGAACGTCAGAAGACAGCTGATCGATTTTAGCGTTGCTGGAGCAACCTGCCAGCAGAGTAGAACCCAGGATTACCGCGCCCAGTACCAGTTTAGTACGATTCATTATTAATACCCTCTAGATTGAGTTAATCTCCATGTAGCGTTACAAGTATTACACAAACTTTTTTATGTTGAGAATATTTTTTTGATGGGAATGCACTTATTTTTGATCGTTCGCTCAAAGAAGCATCGAATTGTGCAAAAACGGCTAAAAACCCGAGTGAAAACAGAAAGCTTCCATCGGATTCATCTTAGATAATCACGGATTAGATAGTGAAATCCGATTTGATTTTTTATTAATTGTGGCTATCGATAAAATAAAAAAAGCGCCACCAGGGCGCTTTTTTTAGCAAATTAATTCGCGATGGAATTATTACAGCACGTGAACAGATGCGGTGTTGGTGGTGCCACTCGGAACCAGTGCACCAGAAACCATAACCACAACGTCACCTTTTTGAGCCAGACCGCTTTCCAGAGCGACTTCTTTACCCAGACGATAGAAATCATCGGTAGAGCTGATTTCTTTAACCACCTGTGCAACAACGCCTTTGCTCAGCACCAGCTGACGCGCGGTAGTTTCGTTGGTGGTCAGCGCCAGGATGGTGGCATCCGGGAAGTATTTACGTACTGCGCGAGCGGATTTACCACCCTGGGTTGCGACGACGATCAGCGGCGCGTCCAGTTTTTCAGCAGTTTCAACCGCGCCACGGCAAACGGCTTCGGTGATGCGCAGTTTGCGGCTGTCGTTGTTGAAGTCCAGACGGCTGGTCATCACACGGTCAGTACGCTCACAGATGGTCGCCATGATGGTAACGGCTTCCAGCGGGTATTTACCTTTTGCAGACTCGCCAGACAGCATTACTGCGTCGGTACCGTCGAGGATGGCGTTCGCTACGTCACCGGCTTCAGCGCGGGTCGGACGCGGGTTTTTGATCATGGAGTCCAGCATCTGGGTCGCAGTGATAACGACTTTACGTGCACGGATACATTTTTCGATGATCATCTTCTGCGCGAAGATAACTTCTTCAACCGGGATCTCAACGCCCATATCGCCACGCGCAACCATGATGCCGTCAGACGCTTCGAGGATTTCGTCGAAGTTGTTCAGGCCTTCCTGGTTTTCGATTTTGGAGATGATCTGGATGTTTTCGCCGCCGTGTGCTTTCAGGTGCTCACGGATTTCAACGACGTCAGAACGTTTACGGATAAAGGACGCTGCAACGAAGTCAACGCCTTGCTCGCAACCGAAGATCAGGTCTTGTTTGTCTTTTTCAGCCAGTGCTGGCAGCGCGATGGAAACGCCCGGCAGGTTAACGCCTTTGTTTTCGCCCAGGTCGCCGTTGTTCAGCACTTTACAGATAACTTTGTTACCTTCGATAGCGGTAACTTCCATGCCGATCAGACCATCATCAACCAGAACGGTGTTGCCGACGGACAGATCTTTAGTGAAGCCTTCGTAAGTTACAGCAACGATTTCGTTGTTACCTACGACAGATTTGTCGGTGGTGAAGGTGAAGGTCTGGCCCGCTTTCAGGGAAACGTCGTTACCGCCTTCCAGTTTGATGGTACGGATTTCCGGACCTTTGGTGTCGAGCAGGATTGCGGCTTTCTTGCCGGTTTTGCTCATAACGTTGCGCAAATTCTTGATGCGCTGACCGTGTTCTGCGTAGTCGCCGTGGGAGAAGTTCAGACGCATGACGTTCATGCCCGCGTCCAGCATTTTGGTTAACATCTCTTCGGATTCGGTTTTCGGACCGATGGTGCAAACAATTTTCGTCTTTTTCATGACAGTCTTAGTCTTTAAGTTGAGAAGGATATGGAAATCTGGCTCCCATCGCGCACGGATGGGAAGCTAAACCTGAGTTACGAAAGTTGTGATGCCTCGCTCTAAGGATAGGTGACATCGAAAAAGCGTGCAGAGGAATGTGTGCTTGTGTTTCAGCCCAACGGGATGGTGAGTTCTGTAGTCGTTGAGTTTTACAGGTCAATGTGCTGAAACCATTCAAGAGACAATTGGCGCGCATTATACGCTGAAAATTATCAAAAAGGAAAATGGAAACAGCGTTTCAAAACACTTCTGTGCAGTTTTACAAAAATTATTCATTAATTTGTTCATCGGTATGGATAAAGAGGTTATCCGGCGTTGCGATTTGTTGCGCAACAAACTGCATTTAACATCTCGATGACTACGTTTTATGCCGTTGACGTCGATGCAGTACTATATTTCTAAAAGTTATATCAAATGCGTTTTAATTCATTTTAAAAGCCAATTCCACTGATTACACTCGTTTGGACATCCATACTGCTAAACAGCCAAAAGCGCTAGCAGAAGAACAATAAGCAGCAGCGGATACCCAAACGACATGATTGTCCTGAAAAATATTTCGAAAGTGTTTACGCCAGGCAGGCTTGCCATCACCGCTGTCGATAACGTCAACCTGACGGTTGAACAGGGGCAGATTTACGGCATTATTGGTTACAGCGGGGCAGGTAAAAGCACCTTAATTCGTTTGCTCAATGGTCTCGAAAAACCGACCTCCGGCAGCGTGACGATTAACGGCCACGATATCTCGGCCGCCAGTGGGGAATCGTTACGCCAGGCGCGACTGAAAATCAGCATGGTGTTTCAACACTTCAATTTGCTGTGGTCGCGGACCGTTAGCGAAAACATTGCGTTCTCTATGCAAATCGCCGGTGCGTCCAAAGCGTCCATCAAAACGCGGGTTGCTGAACTGATTACGCTGGTTGGGCTGAGCGGTCGTGAAAATGCGTATCCTTCCCAGCTCAGCGGTGGGCAAAAACAGCGTGTAGGAATTGCTCGTGCGCTGGCGAACAATCCAGATGTCCTGCTGTGTGACGAAGCCACCTCGGCGCTGGATCCGCAAACTACCGATCAGATCCTCGATTTACTCCTCGATATTAACCGTCGTTTCAAATTGACCATAGTGCTGATCACTCATGAAATGCACGTGGTACGCAAAATCTGCGACCGCGTCGCGGTAATGGAAAACGGCAAGGTCGTTGAGGAAGGTGATGTGCTCAGCGTCTTTACCCATCCTCAGCAGCCTATTACCCGACAATTTGTTCGTCAGGTGAGCCAGTACACCGAAGAAGACGAGTTTAATCCGCAACTGGCAAGCGAGTTGGGTGGGTTGGTTATCAAATTAACCTTTACCGGGCAACGTACCCACCGCCCTGTGGTTGGGGAATTGACCCTGCGCTATGGCCTGCCGTTCAACATCTTGCACGGCAAGATGACGCAAACCGCACATGGCGTGTTTGGGCAACTCTGGGTGCACGTGGTGGCCTCTGAGGAACAATTGAACAATATTTTGGCCGACCTGCGCCAGAGCGACATTGAAGGCGAGGTGATTCAACATGGCTGAAGAACTGTTTCCCCATCTGAAGTGGGAACAACTGTTAGCGGCAACCCAGGAAACGCTGTATATGACAGCTCTTTCGGGGGCGGCGACCTTTATCTTGGGCATCGCGCTTGGCCTGGCATTGTTCCTGACCGCGCGCGGCGGATTGTTCCCTAATCGCGCGGTATATAGCGCTATTTCGCTGGTGGTGAATATCTTTCGTTCGATCCCATTCATCATTTTGATCGTGCTGCTGATCCCGTTTACCAAAGCGATGGTAGGCACCATCCTCGGCGCCAATGCCGCGTTGCCTGCGCTGATCGTGGGGGCAGCGCCGTTTTATGCGCGTCTGGTCGAAATCGCTCTGCGTGAAGTGGATAAAGGCGTTATTGAAGCGACGCGTTCAATGGGTGCACGACTGAGCACACTTATTTTTCGAGTTTTACTGCCGGAATCATCTCCTGCTCTGGTGTCCGGGATCACCGTGACGCTAATTGCGCTGGTGAGCTACAGCGCGATGGCAGGGGTAATTGGTGCCGGTGGTTTAGGGAATTTGGCCTATCTGGAAGGATTCCAGCGCAACCACAGCGACGTCACGCTGGTGGCGACGGTGACGATTTTGCTCATTGTCTTCATCATCCAGCTTTGCGGCGATGTGATCACCTCTCTGTTAGATAAACGCTAATAAAATACGGAAACCATAATCATGAAAAAATCACTGACGTTACTCGCCGCAGCAACCTTAAGCGCCCTGAGCTTTGCCTCCTGGGCTGATACTCTGACCGTTGGCGCGTCTAACGTGCCGCATGCGGAGATCCTTGAACAGGCCAAACCGATTTTGGCGAAGCAGGGGATCGATCTGGAGATTAAACCGTTCCAGGATTACATTCTGCCGAACACTGCGCTGGCTGGCCGTGAGATTGACGCCAACTACTTCCAGCATATTCCGTACCTGAACAGCGTGATTAAAGACCATGCAGGCGATAAAACGTATGACTTCGTCAGCGCCGGAGCGATTCACATTGAGCCGATTGGTATCTATTCGAAAAAAGTGAAATCACTTAAAGATCTGCCGGAAGGCGGCAAAGTCATCATGCGTGACGCGGTATCTGAGGAAGGCCGTATTCTGTCGATTTTCGAAAAAGAGGGGGTGATCAAGCTGAAGCCGGGCGTGGATAAAGTAACTGCGCGCATTAGCGATATCGTCGAAAACCCGAAAAAGCTGAAGTTCCTGCCAAACGTGGAAGCCGCGCTGTTACCGCAGATGTATAACAACGACGAAGGCGATGCGGTGGTGATTAACGCCAACTACGCCATCGACGCCGGGCTGGATCCAGTGAAAGATCCTATTGCTGTTGAAAGTGGTGAAAACAACCCGTATGCCAACATCATTACCGTGCATCGTGGCGACGAGAAGAAAAAGGATATCGTAGCGCTGGTTGATGTCCTGCATTCAAAAGAGATCCAGGACTGGATCCGTACTAAATATAAAGGTGCGGTGATCCCGGTAAACAACTGATCTGCTTTTTGCCGGGTGGCGGCAGTGCTTTATCCGGCCTACGATGTCCTGTAGGCCGGGTAAAACGCGTTCGCGTTGCCATGTGGCACCAGAGCTACACTCGCTCAATTCTCGCTGGCAACCCCTGACGCACCGACGCACCCGACACCCAGTCAAGCCAGGTATTGGCTACCTGTCGGGTTGGGTCCGCAAAACCCAACTCGTTGAGATTAATCCCCGACTTAATCTGCTCATCAAACGCCATCGGCTCACCGTCGAGGGTATGCCGTGCCGCGCCCATTTCTTTATGCCCGTAACCATGCTCGATGGCGATAACACCCGGCATGACGCCATGCAGCAGGCTTATCTGCGCTTGCGCCTGACCACCTGGGGTGGTAATACGCACGATATCGCCGTGTGCTAAACCATACCGCTGACCATCCTGTGGATTGAGCGCCACCAGATTAACCGGCTTCAGATGATGAAGGCGTGGGATAACCGCCGTGGCGCTGGACATGGTATTGGATTTAAAGGAAATCAGTTTCAACGGCCACTCTTGTTCCGGGAACAACTCCTCGACCGCACGTCCATCTGACAGACGTGAAGGATACCAGGCCGGGCAGCCGCTGAAGCGCTCGCCGGTAATCGCATGGCGGTGCGCGGCGACGTTCGCATTCCAGATTTGGAGCGGTTTTTCCCAGGCATTGCCGACGCGGTTATCAACTCGCCCGCTGTTGTCCGGCGCAAAGCGCCCGCCGCGGGAGTAGATAAACGCCACTCGGCTGATTTCATCGGTTTTCAACGTTTGGGTCATCACAGGCATGATCCGCTGGACCCCGGTCAGCGCTATGTCTTCCGGCTGTGCTTCAGCAACCGGAGCTTTGCCCATAAACGCAATATTGGCCGCGAGACGCAGGTAGTAATCTTCCGCACGGTTTAACGGATAGTGATTACCTTGCGGATCGGTAATTGCATTGTCGCCGAATCCAGGTAGCCCGATGCGCTTTGCCACTGCGATACAGAAAGACTCCATCGAGGCCGGTTGACCGTCAGCCGTGAGGCTGGTCGCCGATCTGACAACTGGCCAACGCGCGGTGGTGGCTTTGCTGGCCACGCCCGCCCACGGAGCGCTGAATCCCCAGCTTTCGAAGTTGTGGGTATCCGGCACGATGTAATCTGCCAGCGCCGTGGTTTCGTTCATAAAGGCGTCAATGGCAATAAACAGCGGCAGACGAGCAGGATCCTTGAGCTTTTCTTCCGCCACGCCGCGTAACCCCGCAATGCCGTAAAACGGGTTGGTCATGTTGGAGATCCAGGCTTTCAGCGGATAAGGGTAACCTTCAAGCGCCGAGACGAGGAGTTCGGTAAGCTGACCGGCGACAAACGGATACCACGGCGCTTTAGCCGGGAAGGGCGATTGCCCGGCAGCCACCTTATTGCGGTACTCTTCCGAAGACTCATAAGCGGTTTTACTGCGCGCGATGCTTAACCCTTTCGGTTTTACCTTCCCGGCGAAGCTGTCCATGTTGTAGCGCGGACCGTCGGTGGCGCCATTAAACTTGCCGCCGCCGACGAACACGCCGCCTTCAAGGCTGAGGTTGCCAATCAGCGCATTGAGCATCATCACCGACCAGGCGTTATAAAATCCATTGCCTGCCATCATTCCGCCGTGCGTGATCACTGCCGCTTTACGCCCGTGGCGGGTGAATGCGTCGGCCAGAGCGGCAATGTCTGCTTCTGACACCCCACACTGCTGGCTGTACTGCGTTAGCGACAGTTTTTCTGCGGACTCACGCAGACACTGGAAGCTGCTTTTTACCGTTACTGTCTGCCCGTCGGCCAGCGTCACTTCACGGGTAACAAACAGCTGAGCGCGCGGGCAACTGCTGGCGGCGACAATCTCACCGGCCTCGTTGACGACCACCGGCTCCTGGGCTGCGTTTGCACTCAGATGGGCGAGGGTCAGGTGTTGTCCGGCAAGCGTTGGAATTTCATCGGTAATTACCAGATGCGTAGCGTTAGTCCAGCTTTTTTCTCCAGCCTGCTGCATGGCCTGCACGCCGGGAATGGCGAGATAATCAGCGTTATAGCGTTGTTTATCGATAATCCAGCTTATCATTCCCATAGCCAGCGCGGAGTCGCTTCCCGGTCGTACGGGTTGCCAGTGGCCGCGATCGTCAGCCAGCACCGTGGTTAATGGCAGGGCTGGTGCCACCACAACATAGCGGAAGTCGTCACGTAAACGGGCGCTGGCCAGCTGGCGGGCCTGGCGCTTAAACGGGTTGCCGGATTGCGCCGGAGAGGTGCCCATAAACAGCGCGAATTCGACGTTATCCCAGTCGGGTTTCACGTGGGTATTTTTATCCAGATCGCCCATTAACGCGCCGGAACCGGCCCGATAGGCCAGGCCGCAGTAAGCGCCATGAGCACCGAAGTTTTTACTGCCGAAACTGTTCAGTGCGAAGCGACGTAAAAAGGTATCACGTCCTTCATCGCTGGTATTGGTGACCAGCAGTTGATTGGATTTTGGGCCAAAGCCGGGATGTTTCGCATCAAGCGGTGTAGTGGGATCGTGGATGGCTCTCAGACCATCAACGTGGCCTTCACCAAACAAATCGCCACCTTCCACCACCTCTTTGATCAGCTGTTCGAAGCTGATGCGCTGCCATTTTCCTTCACCGCGTTTACCGACGCGCTTCATAGGCTCCAGAATTCGTAGCGGGCTGTACAGACCTTCGAGTAAGGTTGCGCCACGGGCGCAGGCGGTAGAACGTGCGTCAAGACCTGACTCCCCGGTCAACTGTTCCATTGCCGTGGCAAAGGGGACGGAGGCGTCTATATGGTGCTCGTGCGACAACGGATGATAAGGGTTGCCCGCAATGCGCAGCACTTTGCCTTGCTCTGTGTCAACGCGAACCCGTACACCACACTGCGTCCAGCAACCAAAGCACTGCGTCATCGAGATCACCTGCTGCGGGTTTTGCTGCCAGTGAGGCCGGGCGTTGGCTTCGGGGATGAGCGCGTTGGCAAAAATGCGGTCACGGGTAATTTTGCCCGAGGTTCCGTCCAACAAACCGTCTATCGCGCGCTTTGCCACATCCCGATAACTCAGGCCAAAAGTCACCATACCACCTACGGCAAGGCCCACCTTAAGCCACTGACGACGGGTTAAATTAGCCATGTTGCATTCTCCTTGCGATCGCGTTCAGGGCTTCACGAACAATAATAATCAGTGCTATCCACAGGCCGAAGGTACCCACAATAGCCAGCCAGCCATCGGTGCCGCCGGGCAGGGTATAGGGATTAAACTGCGCGTTAAATTTCGGTACGGTCTGCACCTGGATGAGTAACGTCCAGCGCATTAGCCAGCACAGCGCCATAGCGCTAAAAGCGAGTAATATGCGCAGCGGTAGCGACAAGGGGTATCGTACAACCAACCCGCAAAGAGCAAGCGAAACAAGCCATAGCGCAACCCAACCGATAGCGTAGTGTTGTGCTGAAGAGGCAACATCCAGCCACTGACGGATAGCCGAACCGGAAAGCGTATTACCACTCGCCCAGGTCGCCACCACGATAGCAAGCGCAATCAACGTGACCATTTGCCCCCACGCTAGCTTACGCGGTAGTGCGTCCTTGCTATTTGTCGTGGCAATAAGCAGGGCAAGAAATGTTTGCAGCGCGCTGAGGAACATCGCAACCGGAAAGGCGTAACTGAACCAAATGGGACGCGCCTGTAACACCGACACTTCACGGCCGGTGTAAACCAGCAATCCGATGGCGGACAGCGCGCTACCAAGCGCTAACCATTTTGTGACGCTGTAACTTTTTAGCGTTAGCCGTTTCACATGTTGCGCCAGAAACCACAGACCTAAAAAACCGGTAAACAGCGGTAAAAACAGTGCGCCCCACGGCATCCAGGACCATGGCGTCGGATACGCATAGAAATGCCAGACGCGGGCGGTTTGGTGTAGATCAGCGGTCAGCGCCAGTGGCGCGGTAATCGCGCAGGTCAGGGCGATTAACAGCGTCAGATTCTCCAGGTCTGCCGTTTCTTTTTTGCGCCAGTGAAGAACGCAGGCGAACAGCGCGGCGCAGGCGGCAATGCCGATGAAAAAGAAATATTGTACGGCCCAGGGTAACCAGCTTACGTCCTGGGGATGGGCCAGAACCTCGTCGATAATCAGTGAATGGTTCATTTAAACCTCCTGCCAGAGAGCGGGTTGAGCTCGTCCCATCAATGGGGTGACAAACGCCTCATCCAGTCCCAGATAGAACACGTGAGGAGACGTACCGCTTTCCGGCTTCAGGACTTTGATGGCGTCATGGTGTTCATGCAGCATTTGTGAAATGCGGCTGTGCGGATCTTTAATATCGCCAATGATGCGCGCGCCGCCGACACAGGATTCCACACAGGCCGGGAGCAGCCCCGCTTCTAGGCGGTGAACGCAAAAGGTACATTTATCGGCGGTTTGCGTTTCATGGTTGATGAATCGCGCATCATAAGGGCAGGCCTGCACGCAATAGGCGCAGCCCACGCAGCGTGTGTTGTCGACCACCACAATACCGTCTTCGCGTTGGAAAGTGGCCTGTACCGGGCAAACGGGCACGCAAGGGGGATTATCACAATGGTTGCACAGTCGCGGCAGCAGGACGTTGGTAACGCTTTGCTGGCCTTCAATCTGTACTTGATACTGGTTGACGAGGGTACGAAATTCGCCCTGTGGCGTCTGGTTTTCAATGGCGCAACTGACGGTACAGGCCTGGCAGCCGATACAGCGTCGCAGGTCAACCAGCATGGCGTAGCGATGCTGTTGTGAGCCTTCGTGGCGTTCAGGCGAAAAGGGAAATTGCGCCTGAGCCAGCGGAACCAGTGATGCGCCAGCGGTCAGGACGCCCAGTTGCTGGAGAAACTGCCGTTTACTGCTGTCCATATTTTCTCCCGTCACGATGCAACAACGAAACATTGGTCACGCCGTTGATTTGCGTGTGATGAATAAAGAATCTCAATGATTTACAGTGTAAAAATCGTGACGGGGTATACTCTATTGTGGTTAACCACATACCCGGCTTGTTGTTGATCTAAAACAACATAATTGACAGGGACAATTGAGTGGGACGCAACGTAGTAAGATGTCTGACGGTGCTGGCGTCGCTGTGGATGCTAAGCGGCGCGGTCAGGGCGCAGACATGGAACATTGGCGTTTTGGCGATGCGCGGGGAGGTTTCAACACGTAATCACTGGCAGCCGCTGGAAACCTTGTTGAATCAGCAAATCCCCGGTGAGCAGTTTCATATTCAACCGCTGGACCTGCGGCAGATGCAGGAGGCGGTGAATCGTGGAACGGTACACTTTGTGGTCACCAATCCGGCGCAGTTTGTCCAGCTTAACAGCCGCTCGGCGCTACGCTGGCTGGCGTCGTTACGCTCCACCCGTGGTGGGAAAGCCACCAGTAACGTGATTGGCAGCGCCATTCTCGTCAGGCGCGACAGTGGGTTAACCTCCGCACACGATCTGATCGGCAAAACGGTTGGCGCCATTGATGCTCAGGCGTTTGGCGGCTATTTGCTGGGATATAAAGCGCTCAGTGATGCCGGTCTGCGCCCTGAACGTGATTTACGTCTGACGTTTACCGGATTTCCCGCCGATGCCTTACTCTATTTATTACGTGAAAAAGCCGTGCAGGCGGTGATCGTGCCGGTGTGCCTGCTGGAAAAAATGGATGAAGAAGGCCTCATCCGTAAAACCGATTTTATGACCGTGTTGAATCATCCGACTTCAATTCCCTGTTTAACCAGTACGCCGCTCTATCCGGACTGGTCATTTGCCGCACTACCTGCAGTGAGTGACGAGCTGGCCGATCGCGTGACGCGGGTACTGTTCAATGCACCGCAAAACGCGGCGTTTCGCTGGGGCGCGCCCGCCTCGACCCGTGAAGTAGAAGCGTTGCTGCGCGACGTCCGCCAGCATCCGCAGCAGCGTCAGCTGTGGCTGGATGTCAAAAGCTGGTTTATTCAACACCGACTGGCGATGGGGGGCGTGGTCATCGTATTGCTGTTGCTTACGCTCAATTACATCTGGGTGATGCTGTTGGTTCGCCGACGTGGCAGGCAGCTGGAGCGGAACAACGTGTTGTTGCACAAACAGGAACAGGCGCTGGAGACTGCCCGCCAAATGAGCGTGCTGGGGGAGATGACCTCCGGTTTTGCCCATGAGCTCAATCAGCCGTTGTCGGCTATCCGCCATTATGCCCAAGGCTGTCTGATTCGCCTGCGTGGTCAGGATGAGCAGCATCCGTTGCTGCCCGCGCTTGAGCACATAGACGCCCAGGCACAACGAGGAGCCGATACGCTGCGCAATCTCCGGCAGTGGGTCAGCCAGGCACAGGGCAATCCGGTACTCTCCGATGACTGGCAAGCCATCAACGTTCACGATGCTATCCATCACGTCTGGCAATTACTGCGCATGCCCCAGCAATTCCCGGCGGTAACGCTGCACACGCAGGTTAGCAAGGCGTTAACGTTGATGCTGCCAAGCGTTCTTCTTGAGCAGGTGCTGGCTAATCTGGTACTCAATGCCGCCCAGGCAGGCGCTACGACGGTATGGTTTAGCGCCCTGCACAAGGATGGTGGCGTGCGTATTCAGGTGCAGGATAATGCCGGAGGCATTGACGAGGCTCAGTTGTATCAGGCGTTTCAGCCGTTTATGACCACCCGTAAAGAAGGTATGGGACTAGGACTGGCAATTTGTCAGCGACTGGTGCGCTACGCAAACGGAGATATTGAGATCAAAAATCAGCAGGCCCCGGACGGTAAAGCGGGGGCGAGAGTGACATTGTATTTTAAACCAAATCAGGAAGGAGGCCGTAGTGGCGATAATTCATCTGCTGGATGACGACATTGCCGTCACCCAGGCCTGTGCGTTTTTATTGGAAAGTCTGGGATATGAAGTGTCTTGCTGGGAGCAAGGCGAGAAATTCCTCGCCGAGGCAAATCTGCACCAGGTGGGCGTACTACTGCTGGATATGCGTATGCCGGTACTGGATGGGCACGCTGTGCATGAAATCATGCGTCAGAAAGCAAGTACGCTGGCGGTGGTCTTTCTCACCGGGCACGGCGACGTGCCGATGGCGGTTGAGCAAATGAAACGTGGCGCGGTCGATTTTTTGCAAAAACCCGTGTCAGCCGTGCCGCTTCAGGCAGCATTAGAACATGCCTTGCAGGTCTCGGCAGCGGCGTTCTCGCGACAAGAGATCATCTCATGCTACCAACAACTTACGCCAAAAGAACGGGAACTGGCGCATCTGGTAGCAAAAGGGTTAATGAATCGGGAAATTGCTGATGCCATGAATATTGCCGTGCGTACGGTTGAAGTGCACCGGGCGCGGGTGATGGAAAAAATGCAGGCAGGAAGTCTTGCTGAGCTCGTTAATCGACTTCAGAGAGTTCAGTAGAATGATGACATTTATTTGATTTTCATTGAATTTTGTCTAAATCGTCAGAGTGATATATGCTGTTGGTTTGAGTTAATGACGAGCGGGCAAAAATGGGAAATCAGACGAAAGACGACGAGTTGTACCGTGAAATGTGCAGAGTAGTCGGTAAAGTAGTGCTGGAAATGCGCGATCTGGGACAAGAACCTAAGCATATCGTCATTGCGGGAGTACTGAGAACCACCCTTGCTAACCAGCGCGTGAAGCGCAGTGAGTTAGAAAAACAGGCTATTGAGACTGTAATTAAAGCATTGGCCGGTTAATTCATAAAAAGAGGACCGCAGAAATTTTTTGCCGTCCTCTTATTCTCGATACGTTAATCTATCAATCTATATAATTTATCTCCGTTAATAATTGGTTGTAGAGAACTATAAATCGATATGTATTTATTTATATATCGGTTGTCGTACGGCATTATATTTGGGAGAGGGTTCACAAATATTTGTAATTTAAATGGGCTGCTATTTCACTCTATTTCTTAATGATAATAAATCTCACTCCGCATTAATTATATCCCTTCCGTTTTTTAATTGATGACGATCAAGACTATGCATGCTGAATAACCACATTATTTCTGCGCCTAACCCTAAAGGATTAGATTCATTCAGTTTAACCACCGTCATTTACGCGATCAGGTTAGGGCAAAAATTTACGTGTTGTTGGCAACATTAACCGCCCGATATGGCTTGAGCTGCGCTGGTTTAAATTAGCCTGGAGGTGTTGCTACCACAGCATTTGCGAAGAGGATGCGAAATAAATGAACCAGGTTGATCGTCCATTTTTAGATTGTGGTTTAACGCGACTAGAATTCCTGCGGATATCAGGGAAAGGACTGGCGGGATTAACGATTGCCCCCGCGCTGTTATCCCTATTTGGTTGTAAGCAGGAAGATATCGATAGTGGGACCGTGGGGCTTATCAATACGCCGAAAGGGGTTCTGGTGACCCAGCGAGCGCGCTGTACGGGCTGTCACCGCTGTGAAATATCCTGTACCAATTATAACGATGGTGCCGTAGGGACCTTCTTTTCCCGGATAAAAATCCATCGCAATTTCTTCTTTGGCGATGATGGCGTCGGGTCCGGTGGTGGGCTGTATGGCGATTTAAACTATACCGCTGATACCTGCCGGCAATGCAAAGATCCTCAGTGCATGAAGGTCTGCCCAATTGGTGCAATTACCTGGAAACAGGAAGATGGTTGTATCGCGGTGGACCACAAACGCTGTATTGGCTGTAGTGCGTGTACCACAGCCTGCCCGTGGATGATGGCGACCGTAAATACCGAAACGAAAAAGTCCTCAAAATGTGTGTTATGCGGGGAATGCGCCAATGCTTGTCCGACTGGAGCATTAAAAATTATCGAGTGGAAAGATATTACTGTTTGATAGATGACAGGCATACCTGATTCGCGCCATTAATTGCCAAAAATACTGCAGTTTTGGATAAAAAACTGCCTGAAGAATGGCGGGTATATCTATTAAACCTTCTTGCAAAGGAAAACATGATGGCTAATGGTTGGACAGGTAATATTTTACGGGTCAATCTCACCACGGGTAATATCACCCTTGAAGATTCCAGTAAATTTAAAAAATTTGTCGGTGGGATGGGCTTTGGTTATAAAATTATGTACGACGAAGTCCCGCCAGGCACCATGCCTTTTGATGAAGGGAATAAGCTAGTTTTTGCCACCGGACCATTAACGGGGTCTGGCGCTCCCTGTAGCTCCCGCGTCAATATCACCTCCTTATCGACGTTTACCAAAGGTAACTTAGTCGTAGATGCCCATATGGGCGGTTTCTTTGCTGCACAAATGAAATTCGCCGGTTACGACGCAATTATTATTGAAGGCAAGTCTGCATCACCGGTCTGGATCAACATCAAAGACGATAAAGTCAGCATCGAAAAAGCCGATTTCTTGTGGGGCAAGGGGACTCGCGCCACAACCGAAGAGATTTGCCGGATTACCAGCCCGGAAACCTGCGTTGCCGCTATTGGGCAGGCGGGTGAGAATCTGGTGCCACTGTCCTGCATGATCAACAGCCGCAACCACAGCGGCGGTGCCGGTACGGGTGCGGTGATGGGTTCGAAAAACCTGAAGGCCATTGCGGTAGAAGGGACTAAAGGCGTCAACATTGCCGATCGTAAAGAGATGAAGCGGCTCAATGACTACATGATGACCGAGCTTATCGGCGCCAACAACAACCACGTTGTGCCAAGCACCCCGCAGGCCTGGGCAGAATACTCTTCGCCAAACTCGCGCTGGACAGCCCGTAAGGGACTTTTCTGGGGCGCGGCAGAAGGGGGGCCAATCGAGACCGGTGAAATCCCGCCGGGAAACCAAAATACGGTGGGTTTCCGTACCTATAAATCGGTGTTCGATCTGGGTCCAGCCGCAGAAAAATACACGGTCAAAATGAGCGGCTGCCATTCATGCCCTATTCGTTGTATGTCGCAGCTCAATGTCCCGCGGGTGAAGGATTTTGGCGTGCCGAGTACCGGCGGCAACACCTGCGTGGCGAACTTTGTTCACACCACCATTTTCCCCAATGGCCCGAAAGATTTTGACGATAAAGACGATGGGCGAGTCGTTGGGAACCTGATCGGACTGAACCTGTTTGACGATTACGGTATCTGGTGTAACTACGGCCAGTTGCACCGTGACTTTACCTACTGCTATTCGAAAGGCGTCTTTAAACGCGTGCTGCCAGCCGAAGAGTACGCGGAGATCCGTTGGGATCAACTGGAGGCGGGCGATCCTAACTTTATCAAAGATTTCTACTATCGACTGGCGCATCGTGTGGGGGAACTCAGTCATCTTGCGGACGGCTCGTATGCCATTGCTGAACGCTGGGATTTGGGCGAAGAGTACTGGGGTTATGCCAAAAATAAACTGTGGTCGCCGTTTGGTTTTCCGGTCCATCATGCAAACGAAGCCTCGGCGCAGGTGGGGGCGATCACCAACTGTATGTTTAACCGTGACTGTATGGCGCACACCCATATCAACTTCATTGGTTCCGGCTTACCGCTGAAATTACAGCGCGAAGTGGCGGGCGAGTTATTTGGGTCGCAGGACGCCTACGACGAGACCAAAAACTATACCCCAATCAATGCCGCCAAGATCAAATATGCCAAATGGACGCTGCTGAAAGTCTGCCTGCATAACGCGGTTACGCTGTGTAACTGGGTTTGGCCGATGACGGTTTCACCACTCAAGAGCCGCAACTATCGCGGAGATTTGGATCTGGAAGCGAAATTCTTCCAGGCTGTCACCGGTGATGAAACCACGCAGGCGAGTCTGGACCTGGCCGCTGAACGCATCTTTACCCTGCATCGTGCCTATACGGTCAAACTGATGCAAACCAAAGATATGCGTAATGAACACGATCTCATCTGCTCCTGGGTGTTTGATAAAGACCCGAAAATTCCGGTCTTCACCGAAGGCACCGACAAGATGGACAGAGAGGATATGCGTCAGTCACTGACGATGTTCTATCAGGAAATGGGCTGGGATCCCGAGTTGGGTTGCCCAACGCGCGAAACCCTGAACCGACTAGGGCTTGAAGACGTGGCAGCCGATTTGGCTGCGCAGGATCTGTTGCCAGCGTAAGGAACGCGAGATGACTAACGTGAGCAACGTTCAGGCACCCGTTGGGGCGCTTCCTGACGAGGTTGATAGCCAAAAGAGACACTGGCTACAGGCGTTTCACCCGCCGGTCGAGCAGGTGACTGTGCCGCAGGTTCAGGAAGCCGCCAGCCCGGAGTCGATTGTTGCAGATTTTATCCGTCAGCATTCGGCATCGGGGCACCTGGTAGCGCGCAGCGTGTTTCTGCAGCCACCTTATTCGGTTCCTGAAGCCGATCTCTCCGCGCTGCTGGATGTGCTGTGCCAGGAAGCGAATAACGCGGATATCACCCGTGTGCAGGGTGCGGAAGATGTCTATTTCTACTCAACGCAAACCATGACGGCAAACTACGCCGACATGTGCGTGCAGGTGGTGGAAAACGACATCTGCCGTGCGATTGCCGAGGCGGTACGCTTCGACGGTCGTACGTATCCTCGCCCCTATAAGGTCGCCATGTTGACGCAGCCGCCGTACAGCTTCGAGTCCCAACAAATTACAGCGGCGCTAACGGCCATGGAAACGCATCCTGATTACGCAGATATACGTACTGTGGAATCGTCAAATGCGGAGCCTTATTTGTTCAGCGAACGTTTTATGAGTTATGGCAAAGCGTACGGCCTGTGTGAATGGTTTGAGGTTGAGCAGTATCAGAACCCCTGAATTCTTCAGGTTGATGTCATGGAATGTGTGGACGACCACTGTCACAGCATTAGAGGATAACCCGATGTCCTTCACCCGACGAAAATTTGTCATTGGCATGGGGACGGTGATTTTTTTTACCGGCCCAGGTCAAAATCTGTTAGCGAGTACCAGGAGCCCTAAAGCCGTTCGTTACGTCATGATTCACGATGAATCACTGTGTAACGGATGCAATATTTGCGCTCGTGCATGCCGGAAAACCAACCATGTACCTGACCAGGGCAGCCGTTTGTCGATCGCTCATATTCCTGTAACCGATAACGACAACGAAACGCTGTATCACTACTTCCGTCAGTCCTGCCAGCATTGTGATGATGCACCTTGTATTGAGGTGTGTCCGACCGGTGCCTCCTGGCGAGATGAGAACGGTATTGTGCGAGTAGATACGTCTTGCTGTATTGGTTGCAGTTACTGTATTGGCGCGTGTCCTTATCAGGTGCGTTATCTCAACCCGCAAACCAAAGTGGCGGATAAATGCGACTTCTGCGCTGAATCTCGGCTGGCGAAAGGTTTCCCTCCGATCTGTGTTAACGCTTGCCCGGAACATGCGCTGATTTTCGGTCGTGAAGATAGCCCGGAAATTCAAACCTGGTTGCGAGAAAACAAGTATTACGAATATCAACTTGCAGGCGCCGGGAAACCCCATCTGTATCGTCGGTTCGGTCAACATTTGATTAAAAAGGAAAATGTATGAACGCGTCGCAGAATGCCGAACAGTTTCACGCCCAGCTTGCACAGTATGTTCCCCTGTTTTCACCGGACTACTGGCCTGTGTGGTTAGTCGTTGCCGGGTTAATGCTGGTGGGAATGTGGCTGGTGCTGGCGCTTCACGCCATGCTGCGCTTTCGGGCGGCTCATAAAGCGTCGGCAGGGCACGGTGAGAAGGTCTATTTATATTCGAAGGCTGTCCGCCTGTGGCACTGGTCGAATGCGCTGCTGTTTCTGTTGCTTCTGGTTAGTGGCCTGGTCAATCACTTTTCTGCCGTCAGCGCGCCGGTAATGAAAAGCCTGCTTACCGTTCATGAGGTCTGCGGCTTTTTGCTACTTGCCTGCTGGATTGGTTTTGTGCTGATCAACCTGATTGGCGGCAACGGACATCACTATATTATTCAACGTCAGGGCTGGATCGCACGTGCGCAAAGACAAACTCGTTTTTACCTGTTTGGCATTATGCAGGGCGAGTCACACCCATTTCCGGCCTCACCTCGCTCTAAATTTAATCCGTTACAGCAGGCGGCCTATGTTGGCGTGATGTATGGTTTGTTGCCACTGCTACTGATCACTGGATTGTTATCGCTTTACCCGGTAGCTGTCGGCGATCTGTTCCCCGGGGTGCGTTACTGGCTGCTTCAGGCGCATTTTGCGCTGGCAATAGTCAGTCTGTTTTTCATTTTTGGGCATCTTTATCTCTGCACTACGGGGCGCACGCCGGGCGAAACCTTTAAGTGTATGGTGGATGGCTACCACCGGCATTAAGCGATGATGATTACGCGAAGTGACTTACGGGCCTGGCGTGTTGGGCCCGTCATGTACCGCTGGTTTCTACGTGCGTTTCCCGCAGGAGGAAGCTATGCCGATGTTCATCGTGCGCTCCAGCGGGAAGGGTATACCGATTGGGCAAATAGCCTGGTGGAATACGGCTGGTCAAAATGGCGGGAAGAGGCGAGTTTTGCTCAGCAGGATATTGACGCAATGGGGAATATTTCCTGTGAGCAAGCTGCAGGGGAAACCAGTCGTCCGTTGGCGAGTGCGGAAGATTATGCCCGATTTAGCAGTGCGGGTGACAACGTTAAAATTGCCAGCGCCGGGTATGCTGCGCAGATCGCCAGTGCCGGTTATAGCGCACGGATTGGCAGTGTAGGCTATAACACGCATATCGGCAGTTCAGGCGATCGCGGGCGAATAGCGATTGCGGGAAACTCGGCGCGTATCAGCAGTGTGGGCGACGGAACGCGTATTGCCAGTACCGGCATGCGCGTACGTATCAGTTCGCTCGGCGACCGAAATCGGATTGCCAGTAGCGGTGATTTAACCCAGCTGGCCTGTTTTGGCGCAGAGGCGAAAATCGCTAACTGCGCGGACAATATCCACATTATTGCCAGCGGAGAGAACGCCGTTGTTGCCAGTACCGGTGCTGTCGACTCGATAATTCTTGGTCCCGGCGGATGTGCGGCGCTGGCTTATCACGATGGCGAAAGAATGCGTTTTGCGCTTGCCGTTGAAGGGGAAAATAACATTCGGGCGGGCGTGAAATATCGGCTCAACGAAGACCATCAGTTCGTGGAATGTTGAGCCGAGAGGTCATTTTAGTGCGAATCGGCGCTGGGTGATTTTTTCAAGGCTAAAGCACAGCAGGTAATAAACCAGCCCGGTAAAGATAAAAATGGCGGCGGGGTATATTTGCACCCGGCTGTTAACCTGACCGGCAACCGTCGTGAGTTCCGGCACGTTAACGATAAACGCCAGTGACGTGTCCTTCAGTAGCCCAATAAAAATCCCTGTCAGCGACGGCAGTACGTTACGCAGCACCTGCGGCAGCAAGATAAGCCACAGGGCCTGTTCCGGGCGAAAACCCTGAACGACTGCCGCTTCATATTGCCCGCCAGGCAGTGCGCTAATTCCAGCATACACCGAGTGCATCACCGAGGCGGCGGTGAACCATGCCAGCGCCAGCGTCACTGTAACGGCACCGGGCAGATCGCTTCCGGTCAGCATGGGTAGCAAATACCACATCCAGAAAATTACAAAGATGAGCGGAATGCCGCGAATAAATTCCGCCCAGATAAACAACCCGCTGCGAACCGCGCCCGGAAATCGCCAGGCGCAACAGGCAAGAACGATCCCGCCAGGCAGCGCCAGCAAAGCCGCACCGATAGCCATCAGCAAAGTGAGCAGGACGCCACCGGGTTGCCCCTCAGCTACACGTCCCCACAGGAGATAGTCAAGATTGTCGGTAATGACCGAAATATTAGCGATCATGCAGTATGCTCCTGACGCTGAAGATGCGCATTCTTATCTTTGACGATTTACCCGACGCAGACTGCGGGCCAAGGCGGGTAAGCAGCATACCCAGAACGATGCCGGTAAACAGATAGAGTGCGGTGCCAACGGCAAAGGCTTCCAGCGCGTGCGCGTTGTAGCTCTCAATTTGCCGTACCTGGTAGGTGAGCTCAGCAAATCCAATACCGCTGGCAAGCGAGGAAAGCTTCATCAGGTTGAGATATTGCCCAACAATCGGTTGCCAGGCGTTTGCCAGCCCCTGAGGCAGCAGAATGTGACGAAATATCGCCCAGGATGAAAACCCCTGCGCCACGGCAGCCTCGCGTTGTCCGGCAGAAACAGCCTGTAAACCCGAAGCGATCTCTTCAACCAAAAATGCTGAGGTAAATACCCCCAACCCCCATGCTGAACAGATAAATTCCGGCGTTAACCACCAGACATCACCCGGCAAAATTGACCATGGATGATCGGCATTGATAAAGCTAATGACGTTACGGGGTAGCCAGTTCCAGGCGGCAAAATACCAGAACATCAGTTGCACCAGTAAAGGCGTGTTGCGAAACACCGAGACCCACACCCCGACCATCGCTTTAGCGAGACGATTGCCCGTCAGGCGCAGGCCGAGCAGTGAGATGGCAATGAGCGTGGCGAGCACGATACCTGCCAGCGTCACCCAGAGCGTGGTGAGAAAACCGGAAATTATCCATTGCAGGGGTTGCCCGCTCAGCACTCCCTGCCAGTCCATTGCATGCATTATGACGATGACTCCTGGTGTAACGGGTCGAGCACTTTTTTCAGGAAACGCTGGGTTCTCGGGTGCTGTGGTCGGACGAAAAAATCCTCCGGCGCGGCCACTTCCAGAATATCGCCACCATCGATGAAAACCACCCGATCGGCAATTTCGCGGGCAAAATGCATTTCGTGGGTCACGACGATCATGGTGATACCGCTGTGGGCCAAATTTTTCATTACCTGTAATACCTCGCCGATCATTTCCGGATCCAGCGCGGAAGTGGGCTCATCAAACAGAATAATTTGTGGCGACGAGGCCAGTGCGCGGGCGATGGCCACGCGCTGCTGTTGCCCACCGGACAACTGCGCGGCATAGGCGTTGGCTTTTTCCGCCAGTCCCACTTTTTCCAGCAACTCAAGTGCCCGACGATCCGCTTCCGTCTTGTTCCAGCCGTGAACATATTCCAACGCCAGTGCGATGTTCTGCAGCGCAGTCAGGTGCGAATAGAGATTGAATTGCTGAAATACGAAACCGATACGGCTACGTAGCTGGCGTAACGCCGCCCCGCGCAACTGGCCAATCGGTTTACCATCAATGAAGATTTCGCCACCGCTGAGCGACTCAAGCTGGTTGATAAGACGAATAAGAGTGGACTTTCCTGAGCCGGAAGGCCCCAGAATAGTCACCACTTCACCGGGTTCAACCGCCAGGCTAACGCCGTTAAGGACGGTGTGAGCGTCATACTGTTTAATCACATTGCGTAGTTCGACGCTCGCCTGGCGCAAATGGGTAAAATCCGCAGCCGAAGCTGCGGATCGAGGAAAAAGGGCTGAGAGCATATTACTTGGCTTCTATTTTAAAGGCGCGGGCTTGCGGATTTTTGGTTTCAGGACCAAACCAGACATCATAAATTTTGGCTGCCTGCCCGGTAGATTCCAGCTTCAAAAGTTCATCGTTGACGGCTTTTAACAACGCTGGCTCACCTTTTTTCACCCCCACGCCGATCTCTTCTTTGCTCAGCAGGTCCGGCAGAATTTTGAAATCAGCTTTATCCGGCGCAGCGCCTAATAACCCGGCCAGAATCGTACTGTCCTGGGTAATGGCCTGAACATTGCCGTTGCGTAACGCGGTTAACGCCAGCGGGATATCGTCGTAGGCCAACACGCGCGACTGCGGGAAGCGCTGATGCAGTGCCTGTTCACCAGTAGTGCCTTTTACCGCGCCGATGCGTGCTTTACTGTATTCATCGAGCTTATCCGGAGATTTTGCTGGCACAAGGAACTGCTGGCCGGTAACAAAATAAGGGACGGAGAAATCTATTACCTGCGCCCGTTCAGGTGTAATCGTGATATCCGCGACGATTAAATCAGCTTTACCAGATTGTAATAACGGAATGCGGTTTGCCGGATTGGTCGCTACCAGTTCCAGTTTTACACCAAGGGATTTGGCCAGCGCTTCGGCAAAATCAACGTCGTAGCCGACAATCTTATGGGTTTTGGCATCGACGGAGCCAAACGGAGGATTCGCGTCAAATGTCGCGACTTTTACGACGCCTGCGGCTTTGATATCGGCCAGTTGGTCAGCCTGAACCTGCGAGACGGTAAGTCCTGAGGCCAGCAGCACGCCCAATGCCAGCAGTGTTTTTTTAGCGCGGTTAGTTTTCGTTGCCATCATTGTATGAAATCCCTGTAGTTTTTGGTTTGTGCTTTTTACGCTCCCATAACTTACGGTTGGGACAAAATAAGAAAAAATTCTTATCTATATACAAAATGTTATTAGTGAAGGATGTGTTAATAGCGGGTGAAAATAATGCATGAGTGAAAGGTAAAATCGTGCATAAGCCTGGTAATAATTCGCATTTTGTTTTTGTGTGAGAGCACGCTTGAATAAGATTGAGCTGTGCTAATGTCCAGAAATGCTACTGGAATACCCTCCGGACCTGTACCATATATCACAACAGGTCTGGAGTGGGGATAAGCATGCTGCGTGATAATTTTAACGATCTCTATTATCTCATTATCGTTGCCCGCGAGCGTAGTTTTACCCGGGCAGCGGCAAAACTTGGGGTTTCGCAATCCGCGCTAAGCCATGCGATTCGTGGGCTTGAAGAGCGGCTGGATGTACGGCTTCTGACCCGCACCACGCGCAGCGTTGCGCCGACCGAAGCCGGAGAACGGCTTATCAACAGTATCAGCCCGCGTTTTGATGACATTGAAACAGAGCTGCTGGCATTAACCGATGTCCGTCAGCGCGTGGCCGGTAACATCCGCCTGACGCTGGGCGAACATGCATTGCAATCTACCGTCTGGCCCGCGCTGGAGCCGTTTTTGCAGGCTTACCCTGATGTTAATGTGGAAATGACCATCGACAATAGTCTGACGGATATTGTGACTGGCCGTTATGACGCGGGTATTCGGCTCGGTGAGCAGGTGGCAAAAGACATGGTAGCCGTCAGAATTGGCCCGGACTGGCGCATGGTAGTGGTGGGGTCACCGGCGTATTTTGCTCGTCATGGCAAACCGCAAACCCCTCACGACCTGCAAAATCACAGCTGTATTAACATGCGCATGCCGACGTTGGGCGGATTATACGCCTGGGAGTTTGCTAAAGACGGGCAAGATTTGCGCGTACGGGTGGAAGGGCAGCTTATTTTTAACAATCTACCCCCGCGAATTAGCGCAGCGATGGCGGGAATGGGGCTGGCTTTTGTGCCGGAAGACACCGTCGAGCAGGCTGTTGCAGAGGGGGCATTGGAAAAAGTGTTGGAGGACTGGTGCGAACCTTTCCTTGGCTATTATTTGTACTATCCCAGCCGAAAACAACATACCGCCGCCTTTGCGCAACTGATTGAGGCCTTACGGTATACGGGCTGAAGTGGGTGGGGTTAACAGGCGATAAAAAACCGGCATTGCGCCGGTTTGGAAATCAGATTTTGCAGGCGTCGCCGCAGTCATTATCAGCAATAATTTCCTGCGCTTTCTTGTCTGCATCTTCCAGACGTTCAGCGTTACGCTCTTGCGCTTCTTCCAGTCCATCAAAGACCAGATTATCGAGATCAATTTCCATCATTCACCTGCTCAGGTTCAGCGTTTAACATCACGTTATTATATTGCAAAAATGTTGCTTAACAGCAGCGATTCTTGCTACTTAGCATCGAACGCAATCCGCTGTGCGTATTTATCCGCCAAAATAGCCTATGGTTCGCAATTGCTAAAGAATCGTTGGTTGTAAATACCGCAAAATCCTCGCTCTCTCTACCGTTTTATCTCCACTTTTTCATTAACGTGATGCGCGATCATTTTTAACAAACCTGCGACAAAATCACTATACATATAACTTAATATCTTTTATACATTAATTGTTCAACCCTGCGACTATTCCACAAAAGAGAAAGCAATATGGAACAGACACCTGATAAGAAAAATGATAATTTTCAAAAAGATGGCAAAGAACAGTTCAATCGCTCGATCGGTCTTATTTCAAACTTTGCGTTGGGTTTTACCTACCTGTCGCCGCTTACTGCCGTCTATTCGCTGTTTGCACTGGCCGTAACGCTGGCGGGGCCGCCCGCAGTATGGTGGATTTTAATCGTCGCATGTGGGCAACTTTTGGTGGCATTGGTGTTTGGTGAGGTCGCTTCCCAGTATCCGATAACCGGCGGGCTTTACCCCTGGGCCAGAAGGTTGTGGGGCAAGAAGTATGCGTGGATCGCCGCCTGGATCTACCTGTGGGCGCTGGTGGTCACCATTACGTCGATCGCGGAATATACATCAACGTTTGTTGAATCACTCTTCCACTATGGTCAGACGCCGGCCACGATGTTGGTGACTTCCGTCCTGCTGCTGCTGTTGATGATGGCCGTTAATATGTCCGGGACTAAAAATCTGGCCCGGGTGGCAAAAATTGGCTTCTGGTGTGAAATTGTCAGTGTGATCGCGCTGGGGATTTATCTGCTGATTTTCCACCGTTCACAGCCGTTCTCTGTGATTTTTGACTCGATGGGCGTGCTGGCTCATGACGGCAGCTACTCCACCGCATTTATGTCTGCTGCGCTGATGGGACTGTTTATGTTCTTTGGCTTTGAGGCCTGCGGTAACGTTGCGGAAGAGGTGCAGAATCCGAGTAAAAAGATCCCGGTGGCGATGATTTTAAGCATCGTATTCGGCGCGATTTCCGCCATTATTTCTGTTATGGGTTATTTGCTGGCTTCACCGAATCTAGTCAGCATCGTGAATGGCAAAACGTCCGATCCGATCCCGGCAATCCTTAATGAAGCTCTGGGCGAAACTGGCGCGACTGTCTTTATCGTGGTTGCAATTATCGCTATGTTGTCGTGCATTTTGTCTCTGCAGGCTGCGTTAAGCCGTCTTATCTTTTCTTTCTCCCGCGACAGAATGCTGCCGGGAAGTGAATGGATGGCCAAAATCTCTAAAAATGGTGTTCCGGATAATGCCATGGTCGTCAGTTGCCTGCTGCCAGTGATCATCTGCGTTTGGGTTTATTTCCAGCCAGATAACCTGTCGCGTATCACCGCGTTTGCTGTTATCGGGATTTACATCTCGTTCCAGATGGTTGTGCTGGCCGCGCTGCGTCAGCGTCTGAAAGGCTGGAAACCGGCGGGGGAGTGGACCATTGGCGGTTGGGGCGTAATCGTGAATGTGCTGGCGTTAGCTTACGGATTGTGCGGGATCTGGTTACTGGCGCAACCGGCAGACAGCAGCGACTTCATCGACCGTTGGACGGTCCTGTTCGGCCTGGCGATTGTTGTTGGCTCGGGGCTTATTTATATGTTCCTGACCCGTCCGTTTGGTCGTTCAGCGGCGCCGGAAAACGACGCCATTGCCTACGCCAATAAGCTCAATATGGGGCAGGATAACTAAAAACTAAGGGCCTTCGGGCCCTTAGTTTTGATAGTGATAAAGGATAAAGTAGTCGCTCCGATACACCACGGTACTGTTTGCAGGTGACAGCAATTCACCCACGCGAAAACGTGGCCAACTGGAGAAAATGATCCTGTTTTCCAGATTAGTCAGAATCACATAGTCAGGATGGGCACAGGAAAGCAGTTCGGCTTCTATCTGACTGACCAGCAGATCGACCGCGGCAACACCGAGAAACTGGTTGTTGTAGTAGACCGGGACGGCTGACGTTAGGGTATAGGAGATATTGCAAATATAGTCGACGTAGGGGCCGTGGATATAGGCTTTGCCTGCCGGAGGAGAATGCTTAAACCACTCAAAGGTTCTGAAATCCAGTCGTTGTTGCGTGGCCTGATCCAAATCCAGATGCGCCTGGCTTAAACCATTATCTTTCTTATACCACCACTCCAGCAACCAGTACTCTTTTGTGGTTGCGGTGCTCTCAATATGGCTGGCGAATCCTGCCCCTGAGCAGTAATGGTTGTTATTGAGCGTGCGCTTGATGTGCTGTTGAACGGTGGATCTGACTGAGGGGTCGAGAACGACCTCGGCTGAGGCCTTTTGTACCCCTGAAATCGCCTCATGGATGCTCCTCGCCAGCGCAACGGTAGAATCTACGGTAGAAACAGTAATGTCATCAATTTTACGAATTAATGCGCTTAGGGATGTCGAAGAGCTCATTGTCTGTCCTGCCTTCACTGATTGTCAGTTCGAGTTATATTTCAGCTTTTTTTCAATAAGGTAGTAGGTAAACGTGTCGATGATCTGCGTGGCAAACTGTACTGACTCTGCCTCGTTGTGAGCAGCCAGCGCATCGGCCAGCGCCGAATAAAGCGCGATAATTTCTGCATGAATACTGTCTGTGCGATAAAGTATCGCCACCAGCGATGCCCATTCAGCCTGAACCTGCAGCTCCTGATTGGCCAGTCGCGCTGAATGCGAACTGGCGGCAATCGCCAGCAGACAACGCATATCGGCCTGGGTCATCAGCTCAGGTGAGTTTGCCTTTCTGAGCACCTCGACAAACTCGCGAAATTTGGCGATATCCGCACCGGTCATCCGTCGGGAAGCCAGCCTCGCGCTATGGCTAATAATGGCGCAATGCATTTCACCCAGATCAGACAGATAATCCGTACTGATCGCCTTGAACGGATGCAGGGCGCTATTTTTGCCATCAATATATTCGCAAACGAAACTCCCGCCATTACGACCACGAACCGTATGGATAAGATTATTAGCCCGAAGCGTGTTTAGCGCTTCCCTGATAGTGATATGTGAGACACCCATCATCTTTGCCAAATCAGTTTCGTTGGGGAGCTGTTCTTTTGGCTCCAGCAACCCCGTGATAATGGCATTTGAAAGGCGTTGGACTATCTGGTCTGAACGACTGACCTGCCCGATAGGCGCAAATATGACCGCGTGAGTAATCATAATCTTTTCTGTACTCAATTCCCTGAAACAACGACCATTTTTAACACATGCCCGTCGGGCAAGGAAGGTAAGAATGGCCGAGTTATTTTACATGCCTGGGCGCAACGTCACTGCACAAGCGGATGTGTGTCCCGATAACCTTATGATGAGCTGGGCGTAACGCGTCAGCTGGCAATAAAAAGCCTCATCCTGCAAATGTGAAGATTAAGTTAAAAATGCGAGGCTTATCATAGTGTCAATGTTGCGCATTTGAAAAAATTTTACAATATATATATTACATAAGATTCTTTATGTATTAATTGGCAGGAGACAAACATGAAAACCCTGAAGCATTTTATTAATGGGCACTATGTAGCAGGCAGTAGCGAAGATAGCTTCGAACTGGTGAGTCCGGTTGACGGTGAAACGTACGCAATATCTCCCAACGCTAACGAGGCGGAGGTAGAGCAGGCTTACTCAGCGGCGGAGGCGGCGTTTAGCATCTGGAGAAAATCGACGCCGGCACAGCGGCAAAAGGCGTTATTGCGGCTGGCCGATGAGATTGAACGTAACGTTGAGCGACTGGTAACCGCGCAGAGTCAGGAAACCGGTCAGCTTCGCCATTTTATTGAGAAAGAGGAGATCGCGGCATCTTGCGATGCCATCCGCTTTTTTGCCGGAGCGGCGCGCTGTCTTGAAGGAAAGGCGGCCGGAGAATATTCCGCAGGATTTACTTCAACCATTCGTCGTGAACCGCTGGGTATTGTTGGGCAAGTGACGCCGTGGAACTACCCGTTCATGATGGCGGTGTGGAAGATTGCACCAGCGCTGGCGGCAGGCAACACGGTGGTGTTAAAACCAAGCGACACCACGCCAGTCAGTACGCTGCTGTTGGCTGAACTGGCCGCACCATTGTTCCCGAGAGGGGCGTTTAACGTTGTGTTGGGCAAAGCCAGCACTGGTTCGCTGGTGGTTTCAAACCCGAAAGCCTCACTGGTCTCGATTACCGGTTCGGTCCGTGCGGGTTTGCAGGTTGCGGCTTCGGCGGCGGCAAATCTGACCCGAGCACACCTGGAATTGGGCGGGAAAGCGCCCGCAATCGTGTTCGCCGATGCGGATATGGACAAGGCGATTGCGACGATTACCACAGCAGGCTTTTTCAATGCCGGGCAGGATTGCACAGCGGCAACGCGGATTCTGGTAGAGCAATCCATCTACGCAGAGTTTCTGGAAAAACTGATCCAGAAAACAAAAAGTATCAAATATGGGCCGCCAGAAGATCAAAATGCACTGTACGGCGCATTGAATAGCCGGAATCAGCTGGAGCAGGTGAAAGGCTTTATTGAGCGTTTACCGGCACATGCAAAAATTGAAACCGGTGGGCGCGCAGGATCTGGTCCAGGCTTCTATTTTGAGCCGACGATCGTCTCCGGTTTGCATCAAAATGATGAAGCTATTCAGCATGAAGTATTTGGCCCGCTAATGACTATTCAGTCGTTTTCTACTGACGAAGAGGTACTACACAAAGCGAATGATGTGGAGTATGGTCTTGCCGCAAGCGTCTGGACCAGTAACCATGGTCGCGCCCAACGCTTCAGCATTGACCTCGATTTTGGCACGGTGTGGATTAACAATCACATTCCTCTGTGTGCCGAAATGCCGCACGGCGGGTTCAAAAAATCGGGGTACGGCAAAGATCTCTCATCTTATTCACTCGAGGAATACACTCGGGTGAAACATATCATGTGCGACATTTCTGAATAGAGAGGATTACGATGAAAACATTAAAAATCGCGGTGCTTTCATTAGTGATGTTCTCGGGCTATAGCCTGGCAGAAAGTACATCGCTGAATACCGTAAAAGAGTATATGGCGGCGTGGAATGCGCATGATGCTTCGCGAGCCGCTCAATTTCTTGCTGATGATGCGGTCTATTATGATGCCGCCGCAGGGGAACCGATAAACGGCAGGGAAAAAGCAGAAAAAGAGGTTATCGGCGCTTTTATTAAGGCGGTTCCAGATCTTAGCTGGAAAATGGTTGGAAAACCCGTCTACGACGAAGATACCGTGGCCTTTCGTTGGGAATTTTCAGGCAAAAATAGTGGTGAATGGGCAGGGAGTCCGCCGACAAATAATCCGATCAAATTTGAAGGCGTCAGCTATATTCATGTTAAAGCAGGAAAAATCACCTGGCAGGGTGATTATTATGATTCTAAAAAACTGGATGAAGAGTTAAAGCCAGTGAAGTAGTCGGTTGTACCCCTTTATAAATAAGAAGGGGTATCTCTCTTATTTGTGTCGTATTAAAGGCAGTGTGTAGCAATAAGGAAAAAAGTTAATGGCAATTACCAGACGTGATTTTCTCAACGGCGTCGCGGTGACTATTGCGGCGGGACTTACCCCGCTGGAGTGGGTCAGGGCGGCAGGAAAGGGAAACGCATTTATAGATGGAAATTATTATCCTCCTGCGCTGACGGGGCTGCGGGGTAATCATCCTGGATCGTTTGAAATGGCGCATGCGCTAGGCCGCGAGCATAAACATTTTGATTTAAACGCTCTGCCCGTTGAGGAAGAGTACGATCTGGTGATTGTGGGTGGCGGGATTAGCGGGTTAGCTGCCGGTTGTTTTTGGCGTCAAGTTGCCGGGCAAAATAGCCGGATCCTGATCCTCGATAACCATGACGACTTTGGTGGACATGCCAAACGTAATGAATTTACCAGCTCGGGTAAGAAATTACTCGGTTATGGTGGCAGCGAAGCATTCCAGTCACCTGCGCATAATTTCAGCCCTGAAGTACAAAAGTTGATGGAAACCGTGGGCGTCAGCGTCACGCGGTTAAAAGAGAGTTTTGACGTAAACTTCTACCCCGACTGGCAGCTCAGTCGCGGCGTTTTCTTCGATAAGAAGAATTTTGGCGAAACAAAAATCGTCAGCGGCGATCCGGGACGCGCGGTATCTGATGATATTCCGCCGGACAGGCTCAATGGGCGTAAAATTGAAGACTTTATCAATGATTTTCCGCTAAGTGAGAACGACAGAAAAGCGCTGATCGACCTGCACGTCCGGCCCGGTGATTACCTGCCGGGGATGACGGTCGATGAGAAAATGGAATGGCTGGATACCCACAGCTACAGTGAATTTTTGGCAACAAAAGTTGGTTTGAGCAAAATGGCGCTGCTCTATTTCCAGCAGCGTTCCAACGACTTCTTTGCTATTGGTATTGAAGGTATTTCCTGTAGCGATGCCCGTGCGTGCGCCTTACCCGGCATGGAAGGGATGGGGTTACCGCCGTTGGACGGTGAGTCACTGGCCGACCTCGAAGAGCCGTATGTTTACCACTTCCCGGACGGTAACGCCGGGTTAGCCCGCCTGTTAGTCAGATATATGCTGCCGGATGCGCTATCGGGCAACACGATGGAAGACTCTGTCCTCGCCAGACTACATTACGAAAAGCTGGATCTGCCGGAAAACACCACGCGCCTGCGCCTGAACAGCACGGTGATTAATGCGGCCAACGTGCAGGATGGCGTGGCGGTGACCTATCTGCGTGACGGTAAAATGCACCGTGTGCGCGGTAAGAACACCATCATGGCAGGCTATAACATGATGATCCCGTATCTGGTGCCTGAGATGCCGGAACAGCAGCAGGCGGATCTTAAACTGAACGTGAAGGCACCGCTGGTGTACACCAACGTGGTGGTCAAAAACTGGCAGGCGTTCAAACAGCTTGGCGTACATGAGTTTTATTCTCCGGCGGCACCTTATAGCAGGGTTAAGCTCGACTATCCGGTCAGTATTGGTGGGTATCAACATCCGGCCTCCCCGGACGATCCGATGGTCATTCATATGGTCTATGTGCCGACCTATCCGGGCAGTAACCTGTCGGCCAGAGAGCAGTTCCGTCTGGGACGAGCCTATTTGCTGGGGACCACCTTTGCGGCGCATGAGGAGATGATTCGCTCCCAGTTGCAGGAGATGTTTGGCTCAACCGGATTTGATAATCAACGCGATATTTCCGCCATTACGGTTAACCGCTGGGCGCATGGCTATGCGTACTACGCCAACTCGCTGTTCGATGATATGGATAAGATGCCAGAAATTATCGAACGGGCGCGTAAGCCAGTCGGTCGCATTGCCATCGCTAACTCTGATTCTGACTGGAGTGCTTATGCCCACACGGCAATCGATCAGGCATGGCGTGCGGTTAATGAACTCAAGGATATGGGGTGATCTATGCGTAATGTAACCATTCTCGCCGCCTGTTTATTTACCGCTTCGGTTTCCGCTGCTGAATCTAACGGTGAATACATCGCGCGAATTTCAGACTGCGTCGCCTGTCACACCGCTGAAGGTGGTGCGGCGATGGCGGGGGGCAAAAAGTTTCCTACTCCGGTGGGGGATATTTATTCGACCAATATTACCCCGGACAAAACGCAGGGTATTGGAAATTATTCTTACGAGGATTTTGAAAAGGCCGTACGGCAGGGGATCGCCAAAGATGGTCATCCGCTCTATCCGGCTATGCCTTATCCCTCCTATGCGAAACTTTCTGACGAGGATGTTAAGGCGCTGTATAGCTATTTTATGCATGACGTCACGCCGTCAGCACAGCCCAATAAAGAGAATGCCATTCCGTGGCTACTCTCCGCCCGCTGGCCGCTGCATATCTGGAACTGGCTGTTTACCGACGCGCCAGTGACGGCTGTAGAGGGCGCGAAAACGGATGATAATGCTGCCCTGGTAAAACGAGGTGCTTATCTGGTGGAAGGCCCCGGACACTGCGGTTCATGCCATACCCCGAGAGGCATGGCGATGAACGAAAAAGCGTATACTAATGCTGATGCCGAATACCTGAGCGGCGCGATGATTGACGGCTGGTATGCACCGTCGCTGCGCGGCACCGGTATGTCTGAGCAGGAGTTAAAATCGCTGTTGCTGACCGGTAAAAGCAAGCATGCCGCGGTTTCAGGTTCGATGGCTGAAGTCGTCACGCAGAGTACACAGTATCTGACCGACGAAGATGCCACGGCGATCGCCCAATATCTGTTGAGCCTGAAAAGTGCGAAGCCTGAAACGGTACGTGCTGCGGCGACTACAGCATCCTGGTCGAATTCACCTGAGGCGGGCAAAGTGACCTATAACCGCTACTGTTCAACTTGTCACGGTCTGGAAGGGAAAGGTACGGATGATAACGCGCCTTCTTTAGTTAACAATCCACTGGTGATGGTTGATGACCCGACACCGCTGTTCAGAGTGATTGCTCACGGCGCAGAAACACCGACAACGCGTGGCAGCGTCTCCTTTAAGATGCCTGCCTACGGTGGCTTGTTAAGCGATAACGAAATGCGCGACGTGATCAACTACGTGCGTAAAAGTTGGGGTGAAGGGAATAGCGAAGTAAGCCAGGAAGACCTGGCTGGCGTTAAAAAAGCGTCACATTAAACAGTATGCCGGAGAAGGTGCTTGCACCGTCATCCGGCAGTGCTTACACGGTGTTTACCCTGATAATATCCGCGAGTCGGGTAAACGCCGCCGTCATTTCATTTTCTTCTATACTGGCAAATCCCAGCAACAGGCCGCTGCGTTTCTCTTCATTCACGTAGTAGCGTGACAGTGGGCGCACCAACAACCCTTGCGCATTCGCCTGTTGGGCAATGACCGCATCATCGCTCCCGGTGGGTAGCTGTAAGATCATATGCAGTCCGGCGTTGCTGCTGAAAGAACCAAGAAAATGTTCACCAAGCTGGCGGCTGATAAGCTCTACCAGCATCTGGCGACGACGACTGTATAGCTGACGCATTTTCCGAATGTGTGCCGCGTAATAACCCTCGCGAATAAACTCCGCCAGTGCGGCCTGAATCAACAGATGCCCACCACGATAGAGGTCGTTATGAACCTTTTTCAGCGGAGCGGCTAACGATTTAGGTAGCACGACATACCCGAGTCGCAGTGCGGGATAGAGTGTCTTACTGAATGTCCCGATGTAAATGACCGGTGTCTCTTCTTCCAGCCCCTGCAAAGAGGGAATCGGCTGGCCGGAAAAGCGGAACTCACTGTCGTAATCATCTTCCACTATCCAACTTCGCGTTTCACGTGCGCGAAAGAGAAGTTGCCGGCGGCGGCTCAGACTCATTACCGAACCGAGCGGGTATTGATGTGACGGTGTCACAAAAATAAGTTTTGGCGGTGTTTCACCTGCATCCGGCGGGACCATGCCTTGTTCATCAACCGGGATAGCCGAAAAATTAACGGCATTGATGCGCAGAATATTTTTGATTCCCCAGTAGCCCGGTTCCTCAATCCAGGCGTGATCGCCGGGGTTGCATAAAGTCCGGGTCACCAGATCCAGGGCCTGGTGAATACCTTCAGTAATCAGAATTTGCTCCGGTGAGCACCGTACGCCGCGAGCGGTGCGCAGATAGTCTGCCAGTGCTTCTTTTAGCTCATTCACGCCGCCTGTGGCATCGTAAGTGAGATACTCCGGGCGCAGTCGTCTTGCCAGCCTGTCCTGAATTTTCTTGAGCACCCGGTGGGGGAAATGCTCTACATCAGGTACGCCTGGAATAAATGCCCCCCACTGACGGGGACTGGCGCTGGCATGACCCAGCAGCTCAAGGCAGCGGTCGGATAAGCGGGTGTGATCTTCCAGAGCGGCAGCAACAGGCTCTTTTTCAGGACGCAGGTCGAGATTGTCCAGCACGCTGTCGGTCACAAATGTGCCGCTGCTGGTGCGCGCGGAAATATACCCTTCAGCTTGCAACTGTTCGTACACCCGCAGGACGGTATTGCGCGATAGCGTCAGCTCTCCTGCCAGGTCACGCGACGGAGGCATTCGGGTAGCCGGTTTCAGGCTACCTTCGAGGATGCAACTACAAATGGCGGCATACAGGCGGCGATGTAGTTTTTCGTCAGTCTGCTGATTAAATGCATGCTTGATCACATCTCCGGCAAGTGAACGCATTTGGATCCTTAAAATAAAACGATTTGGCTCTCGATTAAAGTACCAGACGGCGTCTAAATTTAAAGGGTAATTCAACCGAAATGTATTAATGGACAAGGTGTAGAGAATGAACAATAAAAACCTGCAACAACGTCGTCTGGATGCCACCCCGCGTGGCGTGGGTGTGATGTGTGATTTTTATGCCCAGTCGGCAGAAAACAGCACGATTACCGATATCGAAGGCAATCAGTACATCGATTTTGCCGCCGGGATCGCCGTGCTGAACACCGGACACCGCCATCCTCGCCTGGTGCAGGCAGTCGAAGCGCAACTTCAGGCTTTTACCCATACGGCTTATCAGATTGTCCCGTACGAAAGCTATGTGTCTTTAGCTGAGAAAATCAACGCCGTTGCGCCAATCGACGGCAAGCGTAAAACCACATTCTTCACTACCGGGGCTGAAGCGGTAGAAAACGCGGTGAAAATTGCGCGCGCGCATACCGGCCGTCCTGGCGTTATCGCATTTGGCGGTGGTTTTCATGGGCGAACTTACATGACGATGGCGTTAACCGGCAAGGTGGCACCCTATAAAAAAGGTTTCGGCCCGTTCCCTGGCTCTGTTTACCATGCGCCGTATCCTTCTGAATTGCAGGGTATTTCCACGGCGGATTCCCTAAAAGCGATTGAGCGTCTGTTTAAAGCCGATATCGATCCAACCCAGGTTGCGGCGATTATTTTCGAACCCGTCCAGGGCGAAGGAGGCTTCGTGGTGGCACCGCCAGAATTTGTGGCTGCCATCCGCCGTATTTGCGACGAGCATGGCATCGTGATGATCGCTGATGAAGTACAAAGCGGGTTTGCCCGTACGGGTCAGCTGTTTGCGATGGATCATTACGCCGATAAAGCGGACCTGATGACCATGGCGAAAAGCCTTGCGGGCGGCATGCCGCTGTCAGGCGTCGTGGGCAAAGCCGAAATTATGGATGCGCCTGCGCCGGGTGGTCTGGGGGGAACCTACGCCGGAAACCCGCTGTCGATCGCAGCGGCCCATGCGGTGCTGGATATCATTCGTGATGAGCAGCTATGCCAGCGTGCGGCGGCTCTCGGCGAACAGCTGCGCGCCGCTCTGACAGACGCGCAAGCAGGGTGTCCTGAACTGGCCGAAGTGCGAGGTTTAGGCTCTATGATTGCTGCTGAATTCTGTGATGCAGCGACAGGAGAACCCAACGCTGCCGCCGCACAACGCGTGCAGAAGAAAGCCCTTGAGCAAGGATTGCTGCTACTGACCTGCGGTCAGTATGGCAACGTTATTCGTTTCCTTTACCCGCTGACAATTCCGCAGGATCAGTTCGCTAAGGCGCTCGATATTATCAAAGCAGCAACCAAGTAATTCGTTAGTTGTCATTTACCCAAAGCCGACGGTCGTCATCACCGTCGGCTTTTTTGTTGCCGTGGATTTACCAACCACATGCCGTTATATATTTACATATATATCGATTGGATCTATTCTATTCATCATACAAATATAATAACTGTACTCTTCAAGAGAAGGCGCTTGCGTTAGCGGCCTCCAGTCTTCCTATCTAACGAATTGAATTAACGAATGTTAAATAACAAATTTACCCCAGTGGCCTCTGGGTTGTTAACCTTTGCCTGTTTTTCCACCGCCGTCACGGCTCATGCTGAAGATACCGTCATCGTTTCGGCGCCAGCCACGTCACAATCCTCGTTATCGGAACATGAACCTCCGGCGAGCGAAAAAAAAGTCACGTTAGGTAGCCTCGGCGAGCGAGAGTTGATAGACGTTCCCTGGTCGGTGCAGACGTTGTCGAAAAAAGTGCTGGATCAGCAACAAATCAAAGATGTGAAAGACGCCTATCGCTACCTACCGTCCGTTCAGGGTGACGGCGTCCGCCCACAAACCCGCGGCATGCAGGGGAGCGTGGTACAAAACCATATGATTGATGGCCTGAACGCCGTCTCCACGACGGAATATTCGACCGAACAGTTCCAGAACATTGAGGTGTTGAGCGGCATCGCTGGATCGCTGTATGGCCCTGCTAATCCAGCAGGGATGTTTAATTTGGTGTCTAAACGACCTGTCGATACACCGTTGCATCGTGTCACAGTAGGGCAAGGTACAGGGTCGGGAACGTTGGCATCGATGGATTTCAGCGGCCCAATCGATGCGGGAGACCGGGTGAAATATCGCCTCAACTTGCTGAACGATGAGGGCCATAGCTACACCACCGATAGCCATGTCCGTCGACAGTACGCTGGCTTGGGGCTGGACTTTCAACTGACAGATCAAACGGTGCTGGAGAGTAATTTCAGCTATTACCATTATTACGAAAAAGGCATGCCGGGTAGCTTTGCCCTGGCGAAAGGCGTTCACTTTCCCGCGGCATTTGATCCTACGGACAGTAAATATGGTCAATCTTATGCGGGTCATGATGACGAAACGACTACCGTCGATATGCATATTAAGCATGATTTTGACGGCAACTGGATGCTGGATCTGGGGGCGCTGCACCAGGTTGCAGACCGCGAGTCGACGGCCGTGACCAACACCCTGACGGATAACCGGGGCGATTACACCACTACAACCTCTAATTCGGCGGCCAGTCGGTTTACCATCAACAGTTATTTAGCGAACCTGACCGGTAGCATTGATACCGGCTGGCTGACGCAGGATATTGCTACCGGAATGCGTGGATTTGTGTGGAAAAACTATAATCCAAGAAACGGCGGCACTTTCACTCTGGGGCATTCTTCCCTCGATCAACATCCCGACTACCCACGACCACCGTATCCAGATTTTAACGATCGCTATCATTCAGCGACCACCACTCAACATGCATTTTTGCTCAGCGATACGCTGCATTTTTCCCCGCAGTGGAGTTTGCTGCTTTCCGGCAGCGAGAACCTGTTTACCGTCAGTAACTACAACAAAGCTGGACATGAAAGCAGCCGTCAGCAGGACAATGGCATGAGCGGTTCTACCAGCCTGATGTATAAACCGGTGGAGAACGTCACGCTGTATACCACCTGGGCGGACAGTTTGCAGCAGGGCGATACCGCGCCCGCTGGGGCGCGCAATGCCGGGCAGGTGTTAGATCCCTACCGTAGCCATCAACTGGAGGTGGGCGCAAAATATGCGCCAGTAAAAGATCTGCTGCTCACCGCTGCGCTTTTTGAAGCCAAACGCCCCTTTGCCTATACCAACGACAATGGCGATTTTGCTCAGGATGGTACGCAGAAAAACCGTGGGCTGGAACTGATGGCTGATGGGCATATCACCCGTAATTTGCGCGTGTTAGGCGGCGGAGCCTGGCTTGATCCAACGCTTCATAATACCGCGGCCAGCAATGCGGATGGTAAGCAAGTTGTTGGTTTGCCGCGCTTCGCCTCGAATATCCTCGCAATCTACACCATCGAACGGGTTCCGGGACTGGATATCGACACGAACGTGCATTACGTCGGACGTCGGGCTACCGATAATGCCAACGACAGCTGGGTCGGGAGTTACACCACGGTGGACATCGGTACGCGTTATGCCACCAGACTGTGGAACACATCAACCACTTTCCGGTTTGATATCACCAATCTCACCGACCGTCACTATTGGACCAATATTGTTCCGGGCGCATTGACTGGTTACACCGGCGCAGGGGCTGCCAGCGCTCAACTTGGCGCACCGCGCCAGGCTCAGTTTTCTGTTCAGGTTGATTTTTAGGGGTTGCTTATGAAAACGTGCCACACATGGCTGCTTTGTGTGTGGCTGGCGTTTCCTGCCCTGGCAACACGCCAGGTTGTGGATGATGCTGGCCACACAGTTACCGTTCCCGCGCATGTTGAACGTATCGCGGATGGGTGGTTTGCCCATCATTCGGTGCTGATGACGCTGGGTGCTGGTCGTAACATTGTTGCGACGGTCAACCATGAGGAAAACCAGCCATGGATGTTCAAAATCAATCCTTCTCTGAGACAAGCCTTACAGATACGAGGAACATCATTTAATAGCGAGGATTTGCTGGCCCGGCACGTCGACGTCGTGTTTGTGGCAAAAGGAAAAGGGGATGCTCAAAGCTACAGTCAGGCGGGTATTCCGGCCCTTGAAATGGCATTTACTGACTATGCTTCGATGGAAAAATCGGTCACTACGACCGCAGAGGTTCTGGGTACCGAGCAGGCTCGCGTCCGTGCAACGGCTTACAATCAGTATCTCAACCGTGTACTCGCGGATGTGCAGGCTAAAACTGCGGAGCTGGCGGAAAATCAGCGCCCTCGGGTACTTCATATTCAATCGCTAAATCCGCTTAAAGTCGACGGCAGGAACACGTTGATCGATACCTGGATTACGCTGGCGGGTGGACGGAATGCGGCAGGTGAAGTTGACGGCAACATGAAAGAGGTGTCGCCCGAGAGGGTGCTCTACTGGCAACCGCAGGTCATTATTCTCGGTGCGGGGTGTGGTGATATCGCCAGTTCGCCATACGCAGCATTGTTCAAAGAACTTAACGCAGTGAAACAGGGTAACGTCTGGCGCAATCCGGCGGGCGTGTTCCCCTGGGATCGCTACGGCACTGAAAGCGCGTTGCAGCTACAGTGGGCTGCATCGAAACTGCATCCGGCATTGTTTAGCGGCCTGGATATGGTCAGCGTAACGCGAGATTTTTATCGCCAGTTCTTCGATTATTCGCTCACTCAGGAGCAGGCGATGCGAGTTTTAAACGCGTTACCCCCACAGGAGTAGCGCTCACGTATAAAGACAGGCGTGATAAGGATTGCACGCCATTTTTACCCCTCTGAAATGTGGGGTTTGGTGCGCTCATGATGAAAATGGTTTGCCAGGCCTCTCGTTATATAATTTAATACATATCGTTTTTACTCCTCTATTCATATGGTATCCCATGTTAACTTTCCGCTCTTTTGTGCTGGTTTGCGCCAGCATGTTGTTTGCGTTTTCTGCTCAGGCCGACCGAACGATCACCGATCAGCTTGGTCGACAGGTCACGATTCCTGACCACGTGGACAAAGTGGTCGTGCTGCAACACCAGACGTTGAATATTCTGGTCCAGCTCAATGCCCAGCAGGACATTGTTGGTGTGATGTCGAGCTGGAAAAAGCAGCTCGGGCCTGAATTTGCGCGCTTTATGCCGACGATTACTACATTGCCGACGCCAGGCGATCTCACCAGCGTGAACATCGAAAGCCTGTTGGCGATTCATCCGCAGGTGGTTTTTGTCGCCAACTATGCGCCCGCGGAAATGATCCAGCAGATTCAGAACGCCGGTATTCCGGTCGTGGCTATCTCATTACGCAAGGATGCCACCGGGCAACAGAATAAAATGAACCCGACCATGGCCGATGAAGAGCAGGTCTACAACGAAGGGTTGAAGCAGGGTATTCGCCTGATTGCGGACGTGGTTGGGTGCAAACCGCAGGCCGAAACGTTAATCGACTACGTTTTTGCCGCGCGGGCAAAATTCAATGCGCCGGTTGCAAAAATCCCGGATGCACAAAAAGTCCGTATTTATATGGCTAACCCCGATCTGATGACTTACGGCTCCGGGAAGTACACGGGACTGATGATGCAGCACGCGGGGGGATTAAATGTGGCGGCTGCCAGTGTGAAAGGTGCCCGTCAGGTTGCGCTGGAGCAGGTATTAGCGTGGAACCCGCAGGTGATTTTTGTCCAGGATCGCTATCCGCAGGTGGTAACTGAGATCCAAAACGATCCGAACTGGCAGGGGATTGATGCGGTGAAAAATCATCGCGTCTGGTTGATGCCTGAATATGCCAAAGCCTGGGGCTATCCGATGCCGGAAGCGTTGGCGATCGGTGAACTTTGGATGGCCAAAAAACTGTATCCGGATGCCTATAAAAACGTGGACGTTGATGCGCAGGCCCAGGACTACTATCAACGTTTTTATCGTGTGAACTGGCAGCCTGATGCAGCTAAGTAACCGTATTTTGCCCCAGCAACCGCTCTTAATCGTTGTGGTCCTGTTGCTGGGCGTCAGTTCGCTATGCCTCGGACAGTATCCGCTGTCGTTAAGCGAAGTGTTTTACCACCTGACGCACTATAGCGACGCTGAGGGAATAGGCAGCCAGGTTATCTGGACGGTCAGGCTACCGCGTATTCTGATGGCACTGCTGGCGGGGGGCGCGCTTGGGTTATGCGGCGCGACGCTGCAAGGGGTATTTCATAACCCTCTGGTCGACCCGCATATTATCGGCGTGACGTCGGGGGCGGCCTTTGGTGGAACACTGGCCATCCTGCTCGGTCTTTCGCCCTGGCTGATGATGGGATCAACGTTTTTCTTTGGTCTGACAGCGTTGATCCTGGTGTATGCCATTGCTGCGTTACAGGGGCTGGAGAATACGCTGGTATTGATCCTGTCGGGTATCATTTTGAGCGGTTTTTTTGCCGCGCTGGTGAGCCTGATCCAGTATCAGGCTGATACCGAAGAGACGTTACCTAATATTGTGTTCTGGCTACTGGGCAGCTTCGCGACGGCCAACTGGCATAAAGTGCTGCTGTTGGCGGTCCCGGTCGGTATCGCCGCGACGGTTTTGTACCAGCTACGCTGGCGGATAAACCTGTTGTCGCTCAATGACAAAGATGCCAGAGCACTGGGTGTGGCGGTGGTTCCTCTGCGACGCAGCGTTTTGGTGTGCTGCGCATTTTTGGTCGCTGCTCAGGTGGCGGTCAGCGGCAGTATTGCCTGGGTTGGATTAGTGATTCCGCATCTGGCGCGTTTGCTGGTGGGGGTTGATCATCGTCGTTTACTACCGTGCGCCTTCTGGTTGGGGGGCGGATTTATGATTGTGGTGGACGATATTGCTCGCACCCTGATGCACGCGGAGATACCGTTGGGGATTATTACCGCATTGTTCGGCGCGCCGTTGTTTGCTTTCTTACTCATTCGTACCAGCCGTCGGGAGAAATCATGATACCTGCCGCACTGCGTGTAAATCAGCTTACTTATGGGTATCGTACGCCGCTATTTGAGCCGCTAACGTTCTGTTGCCAGAAAGGTGAGATCTGGGCCGTGCTGGGACGCAACGGCTTGGGTAAAAGTACACTGCTCGATACATTAACCGGCACGTTGCCTGCTTTAGGCGGGAGTATTGAAAATAACGGTGGGATAGGGATTGTGGCACAGCATAGCCATCTGCCGTTTCCGTACACGGTCAGTGACGTGGTGCTGATGGGGCGAGCACAGCACGTGAAGCTGTTTGCGCAACCCAGTCCGCAGGATCAAAAAAGAGCAATGCAGGCGTTAGAGCAGTTGAATATCGCGTATCTCGCCTCCAGCTCATTTGGCTCACTTTCTGGCGGGCAGCAACAGTTGGTGATGATTGCCCGGGCTTTGGTGACAGAGTGTCAAACGCTGTTACTGGATGAACCGTGTTCCGCGCTGGATCTCGCCAATCAGCAGGTGGTGCTGCAGCTCATCAGCGATCTGGCCCATCAACAGGGATGCAGCATTCTCTTTTCGACCCACGATCCGCTTCATGCGTTACAGGTTGCTTCCCATACTTTGCTGCTACTCCCTGAAGGAAAATGGCGGGCAGGGCCCACGAACAGCATTGTGACGGAGGAGAATTTATTCCTGGCCTATGGCTTAACGCTGAGAAAACTCAGCGTGGAGAACTACCAGACGCCGTTTATCGCACCGTTGTTTTCTATTCGTCGTTAAGCGTTAAGAATCCTGCGGCGCTAAGAAATTCCTGCCCGCCGCGGGAGAGTATGAATTCAACCAGCGCCATGACTTCATTGGATGCATCAAGCACCGCCAGTTGGTATTCGCAGCGAATATTGTGCTCATCGGGAATAGCCACGTAATGTACGTCGGGCATTGCGCGCAGCGCGTGTGCGTAATGCGCGTAACCGATAAACAGATCGGCCAGTCCCTGGCGCAGGATCCAGGCGCTCGCCAGTTCTCCTTGCGGGATTTTTACCGTATCACGACCACCCACCAGCGGGATTGCGCGTGTCCGAAGCTGTTGCCCGAGTCCTGGTTCCAGTACATCCATATTGTCGAAAAATGCCCAGGTATAGTCTCCGGAAGGGTCGCAGCCGGGCGTTGATGTACCAGGTCGCAGCGTTGGGTCGTGGAGTAAATCCAGCCAGACACCGGTTCGGTTGCTGACAAGGCTCAGTTTGTTCCAGCAAAAAGTGTGCGTAGAGACGGCTTTATTACGTGCTAACAGGTTTTGCGGATGTTCCCTGTTGGCCGAGGCAAAGAGCGCACACGGTTCTCCCGCTTCAATACGTTCACGCAATAAACCGGCCGGACCATATTCAACCTTAACGTCTATTCCACTCATGCGCGTGAACTGGCTTATCAGTGGCGTAAATGCAGGGCGCAAACTGCCTGCGGCTAACAGGAATATGGAAGAGGGCATGGTATCCGATCTCTGGCGAATGACATTATGCGAAGAAGATGAATGATACGCGTTGAGCATGGAATTTAGAATGATTTAGCGCAGTGCTATTGAATCATCAAAGGAAATGATAAAACTGACGGATACAAACTGAAGATAAAAAGATAGTTTTGAAGTGAAATAGCACCAAATCAAAGGGATATGATTTGGTGCGTCCGAGTGGACTCGAACCACCGACCCCCACCATGTCAAGGTGGTGCTCTAACCAACTGAGCTACGGACGCAAAATGGTGCGTTCAATTGGACTCGAACCAACGACCCCCACCATGTCAAGGTGGTGCTCTAACCAACTGAGCTATGAACGCAACGTTGTAGGTGACAACGGGGACGAATATTAGCGGCACAGACCGAATGAGGCAAGAGGGAAATAGCATTTTTCTTCCTGATCTCACGCGATTGCAGAGTAATTAAGCAAGTTGATTATATTTTGTTGATTTTGCAGCGTGTTTTTTATTCAGACAGCGAACTGGGGCATACCAGGGGCGGTTTGAATTACAGAGGTGCTCAGACTTTAAGCGCTGTAAGGATAGTGGTTTCAATTTTCTCTGGGGTAGTGAAGGGGGCAAATCGCTTAAGCGGCTTGCCGTCACGCCCGATCAGGAACTTAGTAAAATTCCACTTGATCCGACTACCCAGCACGCCAGGTAATTCGTCTTTCAGGTAACGAAATACCGGGTGCGTAGCGGCACCGTTGACTTCCACTTTCTCAAACATCGGGAAGCTTACACCGTAGTTGATGTGACAGGTTTGCGCGATTTCGTCGGCTCCACCGGGCTCCTGGTTACCGAACTGGTTGCAGGGAAAACCAAGCACCACCAGACCCTGCGCGGCGTACTTCTTGTAGAGCGCTTCGAGGCCTGCATATTGTGGAGTGAAACCACAATGGCTGGCGGTATTAACCACCAGAACCAGTTTGCCAGCGTAGTCGGCCATACAGATGGGCTGGCCATGCAAACTGGTGGCAGTCAGTTGATGAAAGGGGGCCATGCCAGAATCCTCAAATAAGATAGCATTACTCATGTTGCCCGCGAGTGACAGGCTTCGCTGCGTATCTATTTATTATGATCGCAACTGTAGTTTTAATAAACTTGCCATTGGTGCAGGGCAAAAATAGAAATTCTCTGCGGTTCGGTTATGGACATTCCATAATTTATTTTAACCAACCTGACGAGCGTTCCATTCGTCGCGCGTGATTTCCCAAAGTTCAGAATCCAGCAAACCGCTGACATACTCTTTCTTTTCCGTTTTGATAAGCCGCATGCCGCTACTGTCTGAAATACGTTTGGAACGGATATTGAGAGAGGCTTTCGGCGCACGCAATACCGTCTTATTTAACGTATTAAACCAGTAATCCGTAGCGACATTACTGGCTTCACGCATAAAACCCTGCCCCTGATATTCCGGAGCTAACCAAAATCCACGGTTATTATCCTCAACGTCATAAAGGCAAATTAAACCTATGAGAACGTCAGGGGCCTCACGGAGTCTGATAGTCCAGATCCACGCAATCCCTTTATCCATATCAGGCAGGGCAACGTTATTGACGTAATTCTCCGCACCGTTATCAGGATAGGGCCAGGGTACTGAGGAGACCATATAACGAACTATCTCCCAGCGGGGATAAAGCACCTGAATCTGCGAGGCATCTTTGGCTTCTAATGGTTTTAACAGCAAGCGTTCCGTATGGAGTATTGGTATTTTCATATGCACTTTTCCTACTCGATCAAGATAAGAGGATCAATGTGGGGAGGATTTTGAAAAAATATTAATAACCAGAACCCCAGCACAAATAAGAAGCATACCTGCGATCGCCGGAAAATCTAGCTTTTGCCCACTTACCAACCAGCCCAAAAGACTGATTAATACGATTCCAGCACCTGACCAAATTGCGTACGCAATACCCGTTGGAATGGTCGACAGAGTTTGGGAGAGAAGATAAAAGGCCGTGCAGTAGCACACAATAGTTGCTACAGATGGCCATAGGCGTGTGAATCCGTCAGAGAACTTCATCAGGGTTGTACCTATGACTTCAGCTACGATGGCCCCGGCAAGGAAAATGTATGAATTCAAAATCTGATCCCATGTGACAATCTAAAGCAAATATCGTATCACAAAGGGGTGGGTGAGTTTGAACACAGAAGTTATCCGCCCAAGACTTCGAAGCTGCCGTACTGAACTCATAGCGATTAGATTTCCGTTGGTGAGTTCTCCTGCCAAGAGCAAAAGAAAACTCCGGCTGATAATGCGATGGACATATCCATACAACGCAGATCTGTTTGGGCAAGTCTTGATGGGGATGTCGATTCCTTGATAAACATAAAACCATGCTTTTCGTAGAAAGTTTGCGCGTTTGGTGTTGAGGTCAAGGTTAACTGTTTCAGCCCTCTTTTAATCGCCTCATTACATTTATAGATTTATCATGAAACGGTTTCGTTTCAACATCGTTGTTTTACAAAAGAGGGAAGTCCATTACTGGCACGGAGTGGACAAGTTACCATCATGAGCAGTGAGCAGATAATCGACTCTTGATGAGTCGATTATTCAATGCAAACGGGGCATAGTAATTCATTCAGTACAGGATTATGCAGCTCAATCCATCGACACAAAATAATTGTGAGGTCACAAATATGACGCCTACATTGCAAGGATCTCTTGTCACGCTCCGTCCTCTGCTTGAGACAGATGCTCAGCTATTGATTGATGCGGCAGCGGATGGGGAACTCTGGTCTCTGCCATTTACGGTAGTTCCGTCTGCTGATACCGCAGATTTGTACATTCAGAAAGCCCTCAAGGGGCAGATCGAAGGCACAGTCATGCCGTTTGCTGTAACGCTTTTGTCCGATCAACGTGTCATTGGATCAACACGTTTCTGGAAGATTGATAGAGAAAACCGAAAGCTCGAAATTGGTCATACCTGGTATTCACAAAGCTGGCAAAAAACAGCTGCAAATACCGAGAGTAAACTGTTATTGCTGCGGTACGCCTTTGAGCAACTGAAGTGTGTTCGCGTTCAGTTTACGACTGATGTATTGAATGAGCGCTCGCAGGCTGCCATTCTCCGTATTGGTGCGATCCAGGAAAGCATCATCAGAAATGAACGAATTATGCCTGATGGTCGAAAACGTACTTCCATACGGTACAGCATAATTGATGATGAGTGGCCGCAGGTTCGGACCAACCTTGAGCACCGCCTTTCCAGTTACAGGAAAGAGAAATAACTCGAGGTTTTGCGGACAGAAGGTCTGCTGTGAGCGAACAGCGGTCGTTACCGACACCAGCGGATTTTCATTAATGTAGCACTTCAAATTGGTATATAACTTGAATCAGGTTCAACTTCGTCACTACATATGGAAAATAAAGTGTTGATGTATAATTATTTTTTCTTATGTTAATTCATTCTAACCTGAGCTCAAGAAATCATTCTTAACGACGGAAGGTCATAAAATGAATATCGAAGCATTTGCTTTTGGTACCACCAACTGGGGTGAAGTCGAAAAAACAGAACATCCAGGGGAAACAGGCATAGCCTACTGGCGCACACAATTTTTTGGCCACAAGCCGAACCAAATCCGTGTGCGAATGGTTGAATATACCCCAGGCTACCTTGCGGATCATTGGTGCAGTAAAGGTCATGTCCTTTTATGCCTGGAGGGAGAACTCGAAACACTGCTCGCAGATGGCCGCAAATTCACTTTAACTGCGGGGATGAGTTATCAGGTTGGTGATAACGCAGAACCACATCAGTCCAGAACGGAGACAGGAGCAAAACTCTTTATTGTGGACTGACGGATTCGTCGTTGTTGCGTTTGCGATGTCCGCTCCTGGCTCTGAGCAGTCGTATGAGGAGGTACTGTTTTTCACGTGAAATTTGAATAGTTGAAGGCCATAAGTACGGATGATGAGAGGCTTGAATAACCTGTGTGGTTTTGGAGTGGTTTTACCCCACTTGAGGCGTGATTTTGGGGGCATCTTTAGGAGCAGGGACATAAAAAGGGACACATTAATAGCTGCTATAACCCGCTATTAACTGTCCCAGTAATTGTTTATCGTAATGATTTATATGTTTTTTTTGAGTTTTGAAATGATTGTATTTTGTTAATTTTGCAGAATGCTATTTACTCAGGCTGTGCGTCGGGCGAGTCACACCTGATTGTTAAACTGCGTGATGTTTTTACATTTCTACGTGCTGGAGTCACTTAAATAATTACACAGCAACTTCCATAAGTAATGAGCAGCCGGTGTAAAACGATGATCGGAGCTACGCAATACATGCCACTGACACTCTCTGGCAATATGATGATCAATCGGTATTGCCGTCAATTCCCCAGGATAAGAATTTGCATTAGCGGTTTGTTCTGTCATAAAAGCAATCCCCAGTCCCGCACGGCACAGGGCTATTGCGCTGGTAAACAAATTACAGCAGTAGGATGGCCTGAACATAATCGCTTCATCGCGAAACATCGCAGTGAGATATCGCTGAAGCCCAAAATTGTCATGCATAGCAATCAGGCGATGCCGGGAAAGTTCCTGAAGCGTTACTTTCTTTAAATCAGAAATAACATGATCCTTCCTGACAATGGCACAAATGGCTCCCCGATTATAGCTATATCGTTTAAGTGCCGGTTGCCCAACGGGACCAAATCCCACGGCCATATCCACTTCACCTCTTGCAATGAGTTCCATCGACGTTTCCATGTTGCCAGAGGTGATATCGACAAACACATTCGGGTAGATTTGGGCAAAATCGCTCACGACGTGGGTAATGATTTCCTGGACCATTCCTTGTCCAACGCGCAGCGTAACGGTCCCTCCACGCATATGGCGCATATCGCTGAGTTGCCGCTCAAGTTCATTGCGTTTTTGTTGAGTAATGGCGTAGTCATCAGCCAGTAATCTTCCCGCCTCGGTGAGGACAACGTTACGTCCTCTTTTCTCCAACAATGGCAGCTGTATTGTTCTTTCCAGAAGAGAGATTTGGCGACTGACAACCGAAGGGTTAAAGCCAAGGATGTCGGCGGCTCTGCGGATCCCACCGTACAATCCGACCATATATAGATAACGGATCGCTTTTTCTGGATAGGTGCTCAATGTCATGTTTTTGCCATTATTGTTGACCTGAAGGCAACAATAATAGCATAGAAGCCTGATTCTTTTTCAACCGGGATTCATTACATACTAATGCTAAATACCTATACGGAGAGTGTGGCAATGAAGAGCGTTGTTAATTACTTACAGAAACATACTGACCTTATCATGGAAGATATCAGCGATTTGGTACTGGCTGAGTCTCCTTCAACGGATAAAGCTGCTGTTGACCACTGTGGTGACGTTTTAAAAGCTATTTTCGAAAAGCGTCTGGGTATACAGGCTGAAACTGAAAAACAGACACATTACGGTAACCAGTTAAAATTTGTTCTGGGAAAAGAGGGCCCGCAAACCACAATTTTGGGGCATTTTGATACGGTCTGGGATAAAGGGGTACTCTCACTTCGCGAAGAAGAGGGGAAATGGTATGGCCCGGGGATCCTCGATATGAAAGCCGGGATGATTCAATCTATCTGGGCAGTTCGTGCGTTAAAAGAGAGCGGGCAGCTCGGCGGTAAGCGCATTGTTTTCCTGTGCAATAGTGATGAAGAACTCGGAAGTCCAAGTTCGAAGGAATGGATTATCCGTAATGCTACAGGATCTGAGCAAGTATTGGTTGTTGAACCGGCGACAACTCATGGTGATTTAAAAATTGCCCGTAAAGGCACTGGCCGCTACCGCATTGCTATCACAGGTCTTGCTGCGCATGCAGGCAATAATCCTGGTGAGGGGGTTAGTGCTATTGAGGAAATGGCTTTTCAGATCCTCAAATTGCGAGAGTTGAATGATCCTGAGCGCGGTACCACCGTTAACGTTGGTATTGTACGGGGTGGCAGTAGGGTCAATGTCGTCGCGGATTATGCCGAATTAGAAATTGATACCAGAGTGGAAAATCAGTCAGAAGCTGCACGGATCCATGATGCTATCACCCGTTTGACACCTCATTTGCAGGGTAGCCAACTCAGGATTGAAGGAGGGCAAACTCGCCCACCGATGGAACGTTCTTCAGCTTCCGAACAGCTATTTGAAAAAGCGCAAAAGATTGCGGAAATACTGGGCATTACGATTACCGCGAAATCGGCTGGAGGTGGTAGTGATGGAAACTTCACCGCGGCGTTAGGTATTCCTACATTAGATGGCCTTGGTGCGACAGGAGCCGGTATCCATGCGCTCCATGAGCATATATTACCCGAAAATATCGTTACCAGAACCGCACTGGTTGCTGGAATGATGCTTAACGATATTAATTCTGATGATGGGGCAAAATTTTAGCTAAATACATCATGCTCACTCAACGACATTATTGTTTGTTATCCTCATGTAACCACTGTGGCTATATGGATTATTAATATCTTGACGAATAAATAACAGGACATATCCATGAGTGCTTTTATTATTACGATAGTTATTACTGTCGTTGCGGCTTGGTTAATTATCAAGAATTACCAGCCGCAAACTATTTTGCTGTTAGCGGGGCTTTCCTTGTTAACAATTACAGCTATTTTCTACCCTGAAAAAAGTATCTTATATGGAAATGCAAAATCCACAGGGTCTGTCTGGATTGATATATTTGCTTTTGTAAAAGGTTCATTATCAACGCAGGTAGCAGGGATCGGTTTGATTATTATGGCGGCCGGTGGTTTCGCCAGCTATATGGATCATATTAAAGCTTCAAAGGCCATGGTTGACGTCTGCATTAGGCCGCTGGAGGCTTTAAAAGCACCTTACCTGATCCTTGCCATCGGCTACATTTTTGCGCAATTGCTCCATGTTGCCATCTCCAGTGCTGCGGGCCTTGCAATGTTATTGCTGGTGACATTTTTCCCGGTCTTGGTTCGGCTTGGGGTAAGTAAGGCTGCTGCCGCGGCTATGATTGGCATGTGTGCCTTTATGGATCTTGGGCCGGCCGTTGGCACCGCGAACTTAGCTGCTGAATATGCTGGCATGGAAACAGCACTGTATTTTGCTCATTATCAGATGCCGGTAGCTGCGGCGGTGATGGTTGTCGTTTCTATATTAATCTATTTTACGGCGAAATATTTTGACAAAAAAGATGGACATGTTGTTGCGTCACAACGTGCTATGCCTCCCGAGATTGCTGAAAAAGATGACGCGCCAGCACCTAAGTTCTACGGGTTATTGCCCATTTTTCCTGTCGTTCTGGTATTGGTGTTCAGTCCGTTGGTTGTTGATACCATTAAAGTCGATGTCGTGACTGCAATGGTTATCGGAACTATTGTCGCCTTTATTTTTGAGCTATGTGTAAAACGAAACTTTAAAGAGTGCTGCAAGGGAGTACAAGTCTTCTTTAAAGGTATGGGGAGTATGTTTACCAGTATCGTTTCATTACTGGTATGCGCCGAAATTTTCGCACAGGGATTACAAAAAATTGGTGCAGTGGATTATTTACTCGATGCGACACATAACGCTGGCTTTGGTTTCACCAGCATGACGATTGTAATGGCATGTTTGGTCGGGGTAACGGCTGTACTGACAGGATCGGGGGTTGCAGCCTTCTTTTCATTTGCCGGTATGGCGCAGTCTATTGCAACAAAGTTTGGTATGAACGCCGTACATATGCTTCTGCCGATGCAACTGATGGCTGGGATGGGGCGCGCAATGTCGCCTGTAGCCGGTATTATTATTGCCGTCAGTAAATCGGGTGAGTGTTCCCCATTTATGATCGTGCGCAGAACGGTCATTCCGGCACTTGGTGGAATCATAACTATGCTAATCGCTAATACGCTAATTTCCAGTATGTAATAGTAACTGAATACGGAAGATTTTTATCTGGATGAACACTATGTTAAATGAAAATGTAGATAATTTACTCTATATTCCTTACTCAGGTTCTGTCCTACTCGAATCTCCTCTTCTTAATAAAGGAAGTGCTTTTAGCAAAGAGGAACGAGTGATATTCAATCTGGAAGGATTGCTACCCAATGCAGTTGAAACAATTGAGGAGCAATCCCATCGAGCATATCGCCAGTTTAGCGATTTTAAGTCTGCTATCGCACAGCATATCTACCTTAGGAACATTCAGGACACTAACGAAACGCTATTCTATTATCTGGTAAATAAACATTTAGCAGAAATGCTCCCTATTATTTATACACCTGTTGTTGGCCATGCATGTGAACATTTTTCTGATATTTACCGTAGGGCCAGAGGGTTATTTATCGCATGGCCGGATCGCCATAAAATTGATGATATATTGCATAATGCCACGAAACAGCATATTCGTGTCATCGTCGTCACCGATGGTGAACGGATCCTGGGACTTGGGGATCAAGGTATTGGCGGTATGGGGATTCCAATCGGAAAACTGTCTTTGTATACCGTCTGCGGTGGTATAAATCCGGCAAATACATTACCCATTCTGCTGGATGTTGGAACCAATAATTCTCAACTGCTAAATGATCCTCTTTATATGGGATGGCGTCACCCAAGAATTACCGGGGAGGAATATTTTGAGTTTGTGGATATGTTCATAAACGCGGTTAAACGTCGATGGCCTGAGGTCCTACTGCAATTCGAGGATTTTGCTCAGCAAACGGCACTTCCTCTTCTGGAGCGATACAGAGATGAGATGTGCTGTTTTAATGACGACATCCAGGGAACTGCTGCCGTCGCGCTAGGATGTTTAATGGCGGCAAGCTCAGTCTCTGGTCGTTCATTATGCGAGCAAACAGTCGTATTTCTGGGGGCCGGATCGGCTGGTTGCGGTATTGCTGAGCATATTGTTCAACAGATGGTCGCTGAAGGCTTGTCTGAAGTGGAAGCTCGCGCCAGAATTTTTATGGTGGATCGGTTCGGATTGTTGACTGATGACCAGGCAAACCTTCCACCTTTTCAGCGACAACTGTCACAGCCTCGAACGATCGTCGAAAGCTGGGGTGTGGAAAGCGAAAAAATGACGCTGATGGATGTTGTTTGTCACGCGTATCCTACGGTGTTGATAGGTGTTACCGGCCAACCAGGCTTGTTTAGCGAAGCTATTATTAGGGGAATGTACAAGTACTGTAAGCTCCCAATAATCATGCCGTTATCCAACCCAACTTCACGGGTCGAGGCGAGGCCGGAAGATATTATTGAATGGACAGAGGGAAACGCCATTGTTGCAACGGGAAGTCCATTTAATCCCGTAATATACAAAGGAAAGGAGTATCCCGTTGCACAATGTAATAATGTTTACATCTTCCCTGGTATTGGACTAGGGTGTCTGGCAAGCCGCGCCACACGAATTACAGAAAATATGCTAATAACGGCAAGCCGAACGTTAGCCTCTTTTTCGCCAATGAAAAGCAATAAAGATTCTCCATTATTACCGGATATAAATAATATTCAGGAAGTAACAAAGGCCATTGCCTTTAGTGTTGGTATTGCAGCGCAACGTGATGGCGTAGCCATTCGTATACCGGAGGAATCATTACGAGGCAAAATTGACGAGATTTTTTGGCATCCGCAGTATCGTCAATACAGACGGACCTCATACTGACGCTAATCAACCCCCTCTCTGGAGGGGGATTGACGCCACTCATCGATAGGGAGGTTGGATTTTGGCACAATGCATCTTATTCTCAACGCAAGATACCCTTGCTGACCGATGGCGAAGCTCATGGGATATTAACCCGTTACTCAGGGAAGGCGGCAATGACAGATTATTGGTGGAAAGACCTGGTTGATCGTAATAACCAGTGGCAAGGGTTGGAACTGATCTTCAAAGAAAATCAAAGAACTGAGCCAGCGATGGAAATGCTCAGTGGCCATTTTGGGCGTATGGCATTGCAGCTCGCCGGAGAGCCGTTATTCTGGGCCTCAATGCTTGAAGATCATTCCGGCGTTTGGCTGGTTTTTAATGCAGATCATCCACGGAGCCAGGAGATATTACCTGAGGTAACTTCTGAAGATATTGAACGGATAAAAGCCAAAGGCGAGCAGGTGCGGATCGGCGAATGGTGCCGGTATTTTGTTCGTCAGTTAATGAATGCGCCAACACCATTACTCTCACCGCAGCGTTGGTTGATAAGACCGATGTTACCGATTCAATGTTCATCGCGCTATTCCAGTCCCCAACCCGTTGCGTTAGAAAACTGGCGTTTCTCAGCGCCAGAAAGCACTGAAAATATTAACTGCCAGTGGACGCTGTACGGTGAAGATTTCCCTGATCTGACGCAGCCGGAAAACGTCAGATTAGTTGACTGGTGGTGGGGCGGTTATTTGCTGCGGGGGCGTTATGCCATTCAACCCAATACGGGGAGAGTAAAATGGTGGCGTAAAAAATGCCGAGAGGGGACGTTGCCGCCGATACTGGTCTGGTATATCGCCGGATTAGGATCTTATGTGATCCTTGATGGGCATTATCGATTACAGGCGGCGATCGAAGAGCAGATCCCCCCTTTATTTCTGGTGCTGAGCGAGCTTAATGAAACGGAATATCCTGCCGATGCTGCCCATCAGGCGCGTATCGTTCAGTCGCTGGAAAAGCAGCTGGCTAACAACTCCAATTACAGTGTCAATGCGGTAAATCAGACGCTGATTAGTCTCTATGACAGACGATATCTTTACGCGTCAACGCATAGCCGCGCTACTCTCGGTGAGGGAACCCAATGGGCTACGGAGGTGGAACGTTATCTGCAAAAACATCATCTTGATGCGTATCGGGACAAGATTTTTCAGCGGGTTAAGGGAGATTGATTTTTACCCTACATTTTGTCGATAAAACGCGAGCCAGCTTCTGATAACTCCCGGCGGTGGCATTCAGACGGGAGTCATCGTTACTTATCGCTCCTGTTGCAACTCGATATCAGAACACCGGCAAACCCAGTCCTTGCTTCACTTCTCTTAATGTCTGCTGCGTAATCTCGTGCGCCTGCTCGCTTCCTTTTTTGAGCATCGCCATCAGCATGCCTTTATCCTGAATGTAGGTTGCACGCCGCTCGCGCATTGGCGCGATGAGTTCTTGCAAGCACACTTCCAGCTCGTTTTTGCATGTCCGGTCACCCAGTCCACCCCGTTGGTAATGCGCTTTCATTTCCGCCACTTTTGCTTTATCCGGATGAAAAGCATCGAGGTAAGTGAATACCATATTGCCGTCTATTTGCCCTGGGTCGGACACTTTCAGATGATTAGGGTCGGTGTACATTGCGCTGACCGCGCGGTGAATGGTTTCTTCGCTGGCTGACAGGAGCAATGTGTTACCAAGCGATTTTGACATTTTGGCATTTCCGTCGATCCCTGGAAGGCGGCTGGTTTCACTCAGCAGCGCTTTGCAGTGCGATAAGACGGGGGCCGGTAACAGGCTATTCATCTTATGTACTATCTCATTAGTCTGTTCAATCATTGGCAACTGATCGTCGCCGACGGGAACGACTTCGGCTTTGAAGGCCGTAATATCTGCCGCCTGACTGATGGGATAAACCAGAAAACCAACCGGTAATGAGCGAGCGAACCCTTTCTGCGCAATTTCGTTTTTGACCGTAGGATTACGCTCCACGCGAGCCACGGTGACGATGTTCATATAAAGCGCGGTTAACTCTGCGAGAGCAGGCAGTGCCGATTGCAGACAGATGGTAGTAAGTGACGGGTCTATTCCTGCGGCAAGATAGTCGGCAAGTACTTCGGGAATATTGTTGCGGATCTTTTGCGGTGTGCTGCCGTTATCGGTTAACCCTTGTAGGTCAGCCACCAATATAAACTGCTGATAATCGTATTGCAGCGTGGCGCGCTGGCGCAATGACCCCACATAATGGCCAAGATGCAGCGGGCCGGTGGGACGATCGCCTGTGAGGATGATGGTTTTATTGTTCATGTCAGACTCCTTAGTCATAAAACCGAAAGGGGTCTCTAAATGCAAATAACCGCCTTTCGGCGGTTATTTAAAATGAGGAAAACACATTCTGACCGCCTTTAAGAAGGCAGCCACCACAGGTTGTGATTAAAACCGTTGATATCGTGTTTTGTGTTCATCCAATTAACATACCACCTGGCGTAGAGGTAAAGCAATGCCCGAAGTGCTGGCGCATATCAGCTCGCTTCCAGCATGCCAAAGCTCACAATGCGCGAACGACCTAACTCTTTCGCGCGGTACAGTGCGACATCTGCGGCGCGTAACAGGTTGTCGCTCTGGGCGTGCTGCGGGTAACTGGCGACACCTATAGAGACATCCACGTGTCCAATATCGGAAACGCCAAAGCGCAGCGACAGTTCGCGTACGCCGTTGTAGATTTCCGTAGCAAAGCGGTTAGCGGCCTGTTCATCCGTATTGGCCAGCAGTACCAGAAACTCTTCACCGCCGTAGCGGAAGGCCATGCCGCTGTCGTGGACAACGCGCTGAATAGTCGCAGCGATACTTTTAATCACACTATCGCCAGCCTCATGGCCAAAGCGGTCATTAATACTTTTAAAATGATCGATATCGATCATCAAGCAACTGATTGGTTCTTTGTTACGCACTGCCTGGCTCATCTGGGTACGCAGTGTATCTTCAAGATGATGACGGTTGCGCAGTCCGGTTAGCGGGTCGTAGAGCGCTTTCTCCAGCAGGGCGTCACGCAGACGCTGGTTGGCTAATGCGAGGCCGAGTGCTTCTGCCATCAGCTCCAGATATGCACGGGAGGGGGCGGAATCATCGCTAAGGTTCTGGAATGAGAGCAGACCGATGGCTTCGCCCTGGGCAATCAGCGGGACGCACAGAGTATGGTGCTGGCATGACTCTGGCAGATGGTAGCAGGCGATATCGGGTTCACCTTGTACCGGAGGATGACTCTGGCCGCGGCGCACAGCCCAGCATTCGTCCGGGTGGAACGCATCCGCTTTACCCTGCGGAGAAAGCCATTGTGCAACGCAGCGCATTTGCCAGGGTTCCTGGTCCAGTATGTAAAGCCGCCCGGCGATACCTGGAGCAATATTCGGTGCAAACAGCTCTGCCACATTGATGACATCGGCAAAACTCTCGCAACCCTGCAGACGTTGCGTCATGCGCGCCAGCAGATCGCGGATTGCCCAGTCGGCATCTCGCTCTTTCTCCAGTCTCTGACGCGCCAGACCGTTCTCGCGAAATATCCGGATCGCCTGCGCCATGTCGCCTATTTCATCTATCTGGTTAAAGCTGGGCGTCTCAACGGCATAATCCTGCGATGCGAGACGGTTTACGACATCGCTCAAACGCACGACGGGACGCAGTACGCGACGCTTTAAAATGAAACCAAGAACGAATAAAAACAGCAGCGCTGTCAGACCGACCATCACTTCAGAGGCTGTTCGTAGCATGCGGGATGACTGGGTTGCATCTTCAATCGTATTACGTACGCGGTTATCGAGCAGTTGGCGGAAATGATCTATCCGGTCCTGGGCGCGTTCCAGTTCCTGTTCATAGCTTTTCCCATAGAGCAGGGCAATAGCCTGCGACTCTTCTGCGCGCGCGACGCTGGCAAACGCCGCAGCTTGCTCGTCCTGCAGGGCATCAACAATCTGCAGCCCTTCGTGCAATAGCGCCAGCTCTTCATCCGTTGCCCCAAGGTCTTTGAGCTTTGACAGCCGATGCTCAACAGCTTTCAGCGTCGCTTCTTTCTGACGGTAGGCGTTAAGCACCTCAGGATCTTTTGCAATAACATAGTCGCGTGCCAGGTCTGACAGCGACCAGGCATCGAGTTCGACTTCTTCGGTAAGTTGATCGAACTGATAACGCTGTTCTACCACCTGGCGTTCTGTGTTATCGGCGCTGGATGCCATCAGCATGACAACGCCTGAAGCGATGGTCAGGCATACCGTCGCGCTATAGGCCCAGTTGGTGATTGTGGCAATTCGCACTGATTAGTTCCTTCTGCGACGATTAATGAATACGCATGATTGCAATTATAGGAAACGCATGATTTTGCGTGAAAATAAAAAAGGCGGTCCCGAAACCGCCTTCTGTTATCGTCCTGCAATCATAAATCTGGAGGATTTTTTCCTTCTTCCATAAAGGCTTCGTCGATTCCTTCCACGTTACCTTCATGGTCACGCCCGGAAAACAGGTTCCAGCAGGTTATGAATAGTGCAGCAATCAGGGGGCCAATCACAAAGCCGTTAATGCCGTAGATCTCCATGCCGCCGAGAGTGGTAATCAAAATCAGATAGTCCGGCATTTTGGTGTCTTTACCTACCAGCAGCGGGCGCAGGATATTGTCCACCAGCCCAACGATAATCACGAAGAAGCCAACGATAAACAGCCCTTGCCATAGCTGGTGGGTGGCGAACAGGAATATTGCTGCAGGTACCCAGACGATCGCTGAGCCCACGGCAGGCACGAGCGAGAGAAACGCCATCAACGCCCCCCACAGAACGCTGCCGTCGATATCCACAATTGCAAACGCGATGCCGCCAAGAATACCCTGAACCAAAGCGACGACCGCCGTGCCCTTGACGGTTGCCCGCGTCACGCCGACGAATTTGGCAAACAGGTGCTGTTTGGCAAAATCAGAAAGGGGTAATGAGTCCAGAATCTGGCGCACCAGATACGGTCCATCCTTCAGTAAGAAGAACAGCAGATACAGCATGATGCCAAAACTGATAGCAAAGCCGAATGTCCCTTTCCCAATCAGAAATGCACTGCCAGCAAGGTACTGCCCGCCTTGCAGCACGACATCGGACAGTTTTTTCTGGATCTGCGCGACATCATCCAGATTGTGTTCTGCCAGAAATCCTCTGGCCCAATCAGGAAGGTACGAAAGAATAGAAGTGACGACTTCCGGGAACTGCGTGTCATTCTGTTGCAGTTTGGTGTACACCACGTTCAGTTCAATGGCCAGCGATGACAGGATTACCATCAGCGGGATAAAGACAATCAGACAGATAATGACGATGGTAATCAACGATGCCAGCCCGTTGCGTTCGCCAAGCGCGCTACGCAGTCTGTTTTTTACCGGGTTAAAGATAGTCGTTAATATCGCGGCCCACAAAATGGCGGAAAAGTAGGGGGACAATACATCGAAGAACGCCCAGGTCACGAGGGCAAGTATGAAAATGAAGAAACCTTTAGTCAGTCCGTTAAATCGCATTAGTAAACCCTGTAATGAGAAGCAGTCCCGACTATAGAACCGTTCAGGGGATTTACCAACTTTAGCTGCAGATATTTAGAATAAAGATGTTGCACTAAGGCTACATTCTTATTGTCCTTGCTTCACTGGCGGGAGAGCTATCCTCGCCTCAGTTCAAACTTAATCTTAGACATATACGAATTCCTTCTTTTCAACGATACTCTTATGTCTTGACTTCAAATAAGCAGCGTTATTACAGCTCTTCAGACAGATTCAATATCAACGTCGAATAATTTTTCGATATCCAAACTGCACCTTAATCAGTCCGGCGCATGGCAGACAGCCTCAATATTATGGCCATCAGGTGCAATGACAAATGCGGCATAGTAGTTTTCACTATAGGAACGTAAGCCAGGTGCTCCGTTATCCTGGGCTCCCGTGCGCAAAGCAGCATTGTAAAATTCATCAACTTGCTGCCGGGTTTTTGCGACAAACGCCAGATGCAGAGGAGCCGGCTTGTCATTCGTCTGGAACAGACAAAGTGAAACATTCTCGGAGCCCATTTCAACACCGTAGCTTGGTGTGCCTTCATCGATGAGTTCTACGCCAAGCGGCTGAAGCGCGTTGAGAAAGAAAATTTTACTTTTTTCGTAATCACTTACACCGATTTTCACATGATCGAACATACTTTATTCCTCATGAAGATATGAACAAATAAAGAGTATATAAAGAGATTGAAGTCGCATTCACGTAAGAACCTGTCAATGTGATGAACATCAATTTAGAGATCTATATATCTACAGTACCTGCCTTTGCTGTTTTAATTGGATTCTTTGATTGCCTGGTTTGTATCCCGCCTAAATATTCATTAGGAATGGCACGATTATGGGGGATACTTACACTTGCATCTATCAGTTCAACTCACAGCAGATAACTTACGCTATGATTTAATAGTGAAACCGTCATTTTTTCCCGAAAAGGGTCGTCAATTAACGAGGGGGTCGCTATGAACACTCAGCCTGTCATCGGGATTAGTGGATGTTTAACTGGTTCAGCCGTGCGATTCGACGGTGGGCATAAACGGATGGGGTTTGTAACGGACGAGCTGGCTCAGTGGGTGACTTTCAAACCTGTCTGCCCAGAGATGTCCATCGGTTTGCCTGTACCACGTCCCGCGTTGCGTCTGGTTCAAACCGCCCAAGGGAATGTCCGCATCTGTTTTAGCCATGCGCCTGGTGAGGATGTAACCGATAAAATGTCCGATTTCACCAACTCATATCTTCAGGGACTTGGTGGCCTCTCGGGTTTTATCGTCTGTGCTAAATCACCGAGTTGCGGTATGGAAAGAGTGAGACTGTATGACGAGAAGGGAAATCGTGGGCGAAAAGAAGGGACTGGTCTGTTTACTGGCGCGTTAATGGAAACCTACCCGTGGTTGCCAGTCGAAGAAGATGGCCGCTTGCACGATCCAGTGCTGAGGGAGAACTTTGTCGAACGTGTGTTCGCATTGCATGAGCTTAATAGGCTGCGGGCCAATGGTCTTACTCGCCATGGCTTACTCAACTTTCACAGTCGCTATAAGCTACAGCTTCTGGCTCATCACCAGGCCGGTTACCGGGAAATCGGCCCATTCGTTGCCTCGCTTCACCAGTGGGATGATTTGGACGCTTTTTTCGTTGTCTATCGTGAAAAGCTCATGACGATCCTCAAAAAGCCCGCCTCACGAAAAAATCACACCAACGTACTGATGCATATCCAGGGCTACTTCCGCGAACGGTTGAACTCCCGCCAGCGCGGAGAGTTACGTGACGTTATCCTCAACTATAGCGGTGGGCTGCTGCCAATATTGGCGCCTCTGACGCTACTCAAGCACTATCTGGCTGAATACCCAGACAGCTATCTGCTTACCCAGAACTATTTTGATCCTTATCCGAATGATTTAGCGCTACGGTTGATGATCAAATAGTCTGAGAGCGATTCAACCGTTTCTGATTTTCTCATCGATACAAGGCTGAGGTTTACCAAACAGATATCCTTGGGCGAAATCGCAGCCCAGCGCCTGAAGGCTTTTTAGTTGTTCCTGCGTTTCAACACCTTCAGCAACAGCCTTCATATTGAGGGATTTCGCCATGCCGGTGATCAGTTTGATGATATTAAGCGCATCTTCCTGTGTGGATATTGAATGGACAAACGACTTGTCTATTTTAATTTTATCGAAGGCAAGCCTGCTCAGGCGCGAAAGGGAAGAATATCCGGTGCCAAAATCATCGATCGAGATTTTTACACCCATGGCTCTGAGTTTATTAAGTGTATTCATCGGCGTCGTACTCTCAGTGAAGAGAGAGGATTCTGTTACTTCCAGTTCAAGACGATCGGCTGGGAGTCCAGTTTCTTTCAGAATAGACAGTACGATACCGACAAAGGCTTTGCTGCTTAGCTGGACAGGAGAGACATTCACTGAAATTTTAGCCGGAACCGCCCAACAAGCCGCTTCCCGGCAGGCAATTTCAAGCACAGCTTTCCCCATCTCATTAATCATTCCGGTTTTTTCAGCAACAGGAATAAAGTTATCCGGCGACAGGAGGCCCTTTAGAGGATGGAGCCAACGAATTAGGGCTTCATAGCTATAAATTTCCTGGCTGAAGGAGTCAACAATGGGCTGATAATAAACCACGAATTCTTTGTTCACTATTGCCAATGCCATATCATGCTCAAGCGTTCTGCTTTCTTGTAGTTTATCTAACATTCGTTGTCGGAAGACTTTTATCTTACCAGAGCCTTCACCTTTGGCTTCATAAAGGGCCAGATCGGCAAATTTATAAAGATAGTCGGAACGACGTTCAGTGTCTGAGATAACAATGCCAACACAGGTGGTTATGTTGATAATCGTGTTATAAATAGTGTAGGGCTGGCTGATAAATTCACATATTTTCTGGGCGCGCGAAACAGCGTGGCTTTCTGTCAGGCCACTTGAGAGAAACGCAAATTCATCTCCACCCAGGCGATACAGCGTATCCGAAGTAAGGCTCATCGAAACCAGTCGGTCAGATATCTGGCGTAGCAACATATCACCGGCATCATGACCATACGTATCATTTACTTCTTTGAATCGATCTAAATCAAACAACATCACAGTCACAGAATCGTGATTTTTTTCTGCTCTCTCAATTGTTTTATTTAAATCGCTCCAGAATAGCTGACGGTTATTCATCTCGGTAAGAGAGTCATGGTAGACGTCATATTCCAGTTTAGCATTCTGAATTTGCAGTTTTTCTTTAGATTTCTGCAGTTCTTCGGCAAGACTCTTGACCTGCAGGTGCGCCCGCAGAATATTTCTGTTTTGATAGAAAATGAGCACGCCCAGAATCGCACTCAGTATTATCAGCAGCACAGAGGTTGCAGAATAAATATAGTACAGCGTCTGAATTTTTTGGTTGGCGTTATTGATCGAGTTAACATCTTTGTTTAACGCACCAGATGAAAGACGACCCAGTGGCGCATCCAGAGTATGCATTTTTTTCAGATAAGCCTGGAGTGCTGAACGGTTCATTTTCTCTAGATTAACATCCAGAAAACTAAGGGTATTTTCAAGTTTTACCGCCAGTTCACGGTGGGCTATATTGCTTTCGATGTAGCGCCCCAGGTCACCTTCTTTTATCAAATCACTCTGGCTAAGCATAATGTCGAGGCGCATGCGTACATCATCGAGATTCATCGTATCATCGATAGTGTAAAGACCAAGCAACGATTCAAATCGGTAATATTGTGATACCAGCTGAGCAGCAGACCAGGAATCGGTGTAGTGAGTCAGTTTCTGTAACTCTTGTTGCCGTTCATGCACGAGGAAAGAGATATACCCGGTAGATATAAAAAGAAAAAAGATGATGCCAGCCAGTATTCTGTTCATGATGTTCCTCTGAACGCTTACTCAATATCCATACTACTGACCTGCCATGCAGACCTTGAATAATAAATCTGATTATTCAATTCTGGCATGCTGTCATAGGGGTACACAATGAATAACGGGCCTTTGTCACGGATGCGCATATATTTTCCGTTGATTTTTAACGCAAGGATAGCATTGTATTTTTTGAAATCACTAAGAGGGATAACAGTGGTGTAGTCATTGAGTGCAGTGACCTTAACAACAGAGCCGTTCGCCCCGACATAATCCATGAGCTTTTGTAGCGGAATACCCGTAAAGGTAGTGCGCCCATTATACCAGGGGGAGGTGGTCTGGAAACTGACCATGCCCAGCTTCTCAAGGCTGGCGGTATCAAAAACGGCTTTCCCGTCTGCATTTGTATTTTCAATATTACCCGACAGCGTTAAAAGCACTTTACCGGTGGGCCTGGAAAGTTCACCTGCCCATAGCTGGGTGGAGAGTACAAAGCTTACCAACATGACCATTAATCGCATTCTTACCTCACCAATCAGCCGGATGTTAAAGAATTATAATTTAGATATCACGCTATTTATATATATTGCATGGGTATTATTGGTGTAATAACTTCAATGGTTTTTTAACTCTTTTAAATCAGTTAGTTAGTTGTTACCTGTTCTGCTGTGGTGCATTAAAATGCTAGTGTGTTATTTGAGTAAAGCTAAATTTCACTATGTATGTACAAAAATAAATCATCTATTTACTCAGTGCCAATAAATGCGCACGAAAATAAAGGTTAATTTTTTTCACTGTAGCTGGATTTGGTTGTTTACTGGTGGGTAACTATATCGGGCACGAAGCCGCCTTTAGTGGAGCGGGAGCGCTTCGTGTCGGTAATCAAGGACAGAAATTCTCTACGTGGCAAGTGTGGTCTATCTGAACCCGTTTATTCACCCGCCTGAGCTGACTGGCGGGCATACAGATAGGCGGTGGCCCTCGATACGCCCAGATGCTGTGCAACCGTATCCATAGATTTGCGTACGTTCAGCAAACCGTCCTGGCGTAATTGTTGAATCAGCAGCTTACGGTCTTGAGGTTTAAGGGCTCGGGCCGTCGTCGCGCGTTTAGCGGCAAAGTCATCAATACGCTGGCGGATGACTTCATTACTGCCGGGATCGATATGTTCCTTAATGGGGGAATTTTCAGTTTCAGTAAAACGCGCAAGAGCACTCTGCATACCACGGAACAGCGTCATATCGACATTCAGGCAAAGTGCCGCTACGTATTTGCCGTCTTCGTCCTTGATGCCAATGGAGGTACTTTTCACCGGGCGGCCATCGGCAAACTGATTGCTGTAGTTCGCAATGATGCTGGGAAAGTCAGGTGACGCGATTCTCGCCAGGCCAAGCTCGGTTGCTGGCTGGCCGGGTTGACGTCCGGAAAGATTATTATGGATGGACAAAATGGCATGTTCAGGATTTTTGAGGTCATGAACCACCACTTCGCAAAACGGAGAGAAGGTCTCACTCAATCCCCTGGCGATAGTATCAATTTGGCTGAGAAGCGAGTTATTGTCGTTTTTTGGCATGCCAGTCTCCTGCGGTGATGTCTGTTGCCATGATTGCGAGCAGTTTACAGTGACCTGGGAGCGTTTTTCCAGACGGGAGTGTACAGACAGTAAAAGTAGGGTATCTGCATGGCAGATACCCTGTTTATCATCCGGCCAGAAATTCACTGTAGCGACTGATATCCACATTTCCGCCGCTGATGATAATGCCGATTTTCTTGCCGCGAAGCTCAGCTTTACGCGCTCTGGCGGCAGCAAAACCCAGACACCCGGTTGGCTCTACGACGATTTTCATGCGTTCAGCGATAAATTTCATTGAGGCAACTAACTCAGCGTCTGAAACAGTCAGAATATCGTTCACATTTTGCTGGATAATCTGAAATGTATAGTTCCCGAGATGTTGAGTCTGAGCACCGTCAGCAATGGTTTTGGGCGTATCGATATGAACTATTTTTCCACTTCGGAACGACTGTTGACCATCGTTACCCGCCTCAGGTTCGACACCATAGATGATGCAGTCAGGAGACAGATGTCTGGCCGCCAGGGCGGATCCTGAGAGCAGGCCGCCACCGCCCAGACACACGAAAAGAGCGTCTAACTGACCCACTTCTTCAATTAGCTCTTTTGTGGCGGTGCCCTGGCCTGCTATCACGTGCGGATGGTCGTAAGGGGGGATTAGCGTTAACCCCTGTTTCTCTGCCAGGTCCCGACCAATTTTTTCACGATCTTCAGTATAGCGATCGTAAGTTACCACTTTTCCGCCATAGCCTTTCGTCGCCGCAACTTTGGCCGCCGGGGCATCATGCGGCATGATAATTGTTGCTGGAATACCCAACAACTTTGCCGACAGGGCAATGGCCTGTGCATGGTTGCCGGAAGAAAATGTCACGACGCCCGCAGCGCGTTGTTGTGGCGTGAACTGGCGTAGCGCATTCATAGCGCCGCGAAATTTGAAGGCGCCCATTCTCTGGAAGTTTTCGCACTTAAAGAAGACTTCCGCGCCAAATTCTTCGTTAACCGTTCGGGAGGTCATCACCGGCGTTTTGTTAGCATAATCTGCGATGCGCTCTGCCGCAGCGGCAACATCGTTATAATCAGGCAGTGTCATTTCAGTCATTGTTGTTCACCTGTATGTTGTTAAACGTCACGCTTGCGGGGCCAACGCAATAGCTTCAACTTCCAGCGCAAAACCATAATGAAGTTCCGCAACACCTGCTACTGCACGAGATGGACGGAAATCGCCGATCCACTCTCCATAGATTTTGTTAAACGTCGGCCACTGGTTCATATCCGTCACATAGACGCGAACAGACACCAGATGCTGACGTGATGCCCCAGCACCAGCCAGACAAGCATCAATATTCTTGAGTACCAGCCGGGTTTGATCTTCAAAAGAGGCATCCGCTTTTTTCTCGCCGTCGAAAGTGACCGGCAATTGCCCAGAAATGAAGACGAATCCGCCAGCCGTTGTACTGTGCGAGTAATGACCTGCTGGCGGGAAGCTTCCAGCAGATGAGTTCAGTGTAATGTCCGCGGTCATATGAGAATCTCCAGTCGCAGTTTGTGATTCATTTTGTATAAAATAATACTGTTTGTATTATTTTATACTCCTTCATAGTGCGTTCGGCCAGCGATAGTTTTCGCTAACGCTGATTTTGTGAACTACTGCAAACGTGGCCCAGGCTAAATCACTGTCCTGGAGCGGTGACGGGGATATCGCTGTTGAAAGGGGAAAGCAGGGGGAAATGAAGAAACGCCCCGGTAGGGGGCGTCTAAGGCAAAAGTTTAGCTGATATGACCGTGGTTAATTTTACTTAGCGGTTCATTGATATCGAAGATTTTGAACGTTACTTCCTCCACACCCAGGTGCTTCAGGCGGGCGGTATGCTTTTTGATATAGGCCTGAGCGGTGTCTTCGTCCTGGAACAGGTAGATGCCTCCCGCTTCGTGATTTGCTTCGTTCTCGGTCCAGATTTTCCAGATGAACCCCGGCTCCTGGTTGATTGATTCGGCCAGTTCAACGAGCTGATTCGACATCTCAGCCCCAAACGGACCATGAAAATCAAAGTGTATCTGCACGAGTTTGTTCGACATAAATCCTCCATGGATTGGTTATTTTGGGTAAGGCTGCTAGCGCAACAGCACTTTACCGGTCAGATAAGTTATCGCCTGCCCACTGATATATACACGCGTTCCTGCTAACTGACAGCGTAAATCCCCGCCGCGTTCAGAGACCTGGCGTGCCAGCATCTGTGTTTTATTCAGTTTTCCAGCCCAGTAAGGGATCAGCATGCTATGTGCCGAGCCTGTGACCGGGTCTTCCGCGACGGCTTCGCCCGGGCAGAAGAAACGGCTGACAAAATCGTATTCCCCGTCACCTGGCGCGGTGATGCATACCATTTTCCCCAGCGGAATCATGGCGTGGATGTTTGGGCGCACAGCCTCAACCTGCTGTTGATTTTCCAGCACCACCATGTAATCGCGTGCCACACGCACCTCTTTGTATTCGGTGATGCCTAATGTTTCCAGCAGTAAAGCGGGCGGCACGGCAGATTCGCTTTGCCAGGCTGGAAAATCAAGCGTCAGCCATTCACTGCAGCGCGTGACCGTCAGCGGTCCCACAAAGCGGGTAGCAAATTGGATTTTGGTATCCGGGTAATCCAGATGTTCAAAGATGACATGCGCGGCGGCAAGCGTGGCATGCCCACACAGATTAATTTCACCCTGAGTGGTAAACCAACGCAGCTCAAAGCCATTCTCATTGGCGACAAAAAAAGCGGTTTCTGACTGGTTATGCTGCTGCGCCATCTTTAATAATGTTTCATCGGGCAACCAGTCCGTGAGCGGACAGACTGCTGCGGCATTACCACCAAATGTCGTGGTGGTAAAGGCATCCACCATGTAAAAATCGATTTGTTGCACAGAGTAACCCTCTCATCGCACTCAGGATAAATCACACTCTACCATGCCAGCCATTGGGTCAATGCTCAGATTCGCCACTGTGGTGAAAATTCGTTATCATCCGTTCCCACACCTCATTCTGGCCGCCTGATGTCTACGATCCTCGATACCTTTATTGCCCCGCCTTGCCATGACGAGATAGAGACCCTCTATCAGGACGAGCATCTGGTGCTCATCAATAAACCCAGCGGGTTGCTTAGCCTGTCGGGCAAAAATCCGCAGAATCTCGATTCGGTACATCACCGGCTGGTACAGATTTACCCTGGCTGCACGCTGGTACATCGGCTTGATTTCGGCACTTCTGGGCTGATGGTGGTCGCTCGTAACAAGGCTATTAACGCCGCGCTTTGCCAGCAGTTCAGCCAGCGGACGGTCACTAAGGTGTACAGTGCGCTGTTATGCGGGCATCTGGAAAACGACGAAGGGGTTATCGACGCCGCAATTGCCAAAGACCCGGCGCTGTTTCCATTGATGTCGATTTGTGCTCTCAACGGCAAACCCGCGTGCTCGCGCTATCAGGTTGTCGAGCGTTTTTATCATCGTCAGGAAGAGGGGACGTTGCTCCCCTTGACGCGGGTACAACTGACCCCTGAAACCGGGCGCACCCATCAACTACGGATCCATTGTCAGCAGTTGGGACATCCTATTTTGGGGTGCGATCTGTACGGTGGACGTCTGCTGCCGGGGACTGAACAAACGCCACGGCTGATGCTGCATGCCAGTGAACTGCATTTCAGGCATCCCATTAGTGAAGCGTGGATGAACGCCAAAAACGCCAGCCCGTTTTGAGGCGAAAAAAGCCGCCTGGTGGCGGCTTTTATGAGGTTATCGCGCAGCGCGTTGTAAAATAACCGCTGACGGCTGGCGTTGTAGAAACCGCATCCGCAGCATCATCAGTATCGCCGCAGAGGTCAGGCCGATAATAAAGCCCATCCAGAATCCCGCCGGTCCCATCCGGTCAACTACCAGATCGGTAAGCGCCAGAATATAACCGCTCGGCAGGCCCAGCACCCAGTATGCCGTAAAGGTAATAAAGAAAATGGAACGCGTATCTTTATAACCACGCAGGATCCCGCTGCCAATAACCTGGATAGAGTCCGAAATTTGATACACAGCGGCCAGTAACATGAGCTGAGCCGCCAGGGCGACAACTTCCGGGTTATTGTTATAGAGCAGGGCAATATGCTCGCGGAATGTCACGGTGAAAATCGCTGTTACGACCGCCATGCACACACCAACCCCCAGACCCGTTCTGGCTGCGGTTTGCGCATCCAGCGTGGAACCCTGGCCCAGACGATAACCGACACGAATGGTGACGGCGGCAGCCAGAGACATTGGAAGGACGAACATTAACGAGCTGAAGTTCAGTGCGATTTGGTGTCCGGCTACGTCGACAATCCCCAATGGAGAAACCAGCAGCGCGACCACCGCAAACAACGTCACTTCGAAAAATAACGCCAGCGCGATAGGTAAACCCAGCTGTACCAGACGCTTCATTACTGCGGTGTCAGGTTTCTGGAAACCACGCTCATTACGGATATCGCGCATTGAACGCGCACGTTTGATGTAAGAGAGCATGGCGATAAACATCACCCAGTAAACCGCTGCTGTTGCCACACCACAACCCACGCCACCCAGTTCCGGCATGCCTAAATGCCCATAGATGAAAACATAGTTAACCGGAATGTTCACCAGCAGGCCGAGAAATCCCATCACCATCGCCGGTTTAGTCTTGGCTAATCCTTCGCACTGGTTACGGGCTACCTGGAAGAACAGATAACCCGGTGCGCCCCACAGCAGGGCACGCAGGTAGCCAACGGCTTTATCTGCCAGCGCCGGGTCGATGTTATGCATGGAGCGAATAATGTACCCCGCGTTCCATAGCACAACCATAATCAGCACGGAGACGCTGCCCGCCAGCCAGAATCCCTGACGTATTTGATGGGCGATACGGTCGCGGCGTCCGGAACCATTGAGTTGCGCAATCACCGGCGTCAACGCCAGCAGTAGTCCGTGACCAAACAGAATGGCCGGTAGCCAGATGGACGTACCAATGGCGACTGCCGCCATATCCGTCGCGCTGTATCCGCCCGCCATGACGGTATCAACGAATCCCATTGCGGTTTGAGCGATTTGCGCAAGAATCACCGGAATTGCCAGAGCTAATAACTGACGCGCTTCACTTACATACTTTTGCACGTGTACACCACTATATTGTTGTTATTTGAGAGACTAAAAAAGCCGCCTTATATGGCAGCAAGGAGAAAAAGCAGGGGAAATTTCAGTCTATTGTAGCGAGGAATACGTAATTCTCCAGTGAAAAAACAGGCGCTGGTGGCGCATTGCTGGCAACCTGAATTTCCACCTGCTATTGTGCTGTGCAGAGATGTCTTAATTGAGTTCAGGAGTAGGAAGTATGTTTACGGGTATTGTGCAGGGCACTGCAAAATTGGTGTCCATTGATGAAAAACCGAATTTTCGTACGCATGTTGTGGAGTTGCCTGAATATATGCTGGATGCGCTGGAGACCGGCGCATCGGTTGCCCACAATGGATGCTGCCTGACGGTCACCGAAATTAACGGTAACCAGATAAGCTTCGACCTGATGAAAGAAACGCTGCGTATCACCAACCTGGGCGATCTGAAGGTTGGAGATTTGGTTAACGTTGAACGTGCGGCAAAATTCAGTGATGAGATTGGCGGACATTTAATGTCGGGCCATATTATGACCACTGCCGAAGTGTCGAAAATTCTGACCTCGGAGAATAACCGTCAGGTGTGGTTTAAAGTCCAGGATCCGTCGCTGATGAAATATATCCTGTACAAAGGATTTATTGGTATTGACGGTATCAGTCTGACGGTCGGTGAAGTGACGCCGACGCGTTTCTGTGTACATTTGATCCCGGAAACGCTGGAGCGTACGACGCTTGGCAAGAAAAAGCTGGGCGCACGGGTTAATATCGAAATCGATCCCCAAACGCAGGCGGTGGTTGATACCGTTGAGCGTGTCCTGGCGGCGCGTGAAAGCGCCATCAGCAACATAACGGGCGAAGCGGGAGCCTAAGCCTGAGAGGAAAGCCCCCGTTGCTACGGGGGCGAAAACGATTAGCGGGGAACGCGCAGACCGTGTTCAACACCGCGTGAAAAGACCACCTGCCATAGCTGAATATCTCGAGCACGAAACGCCCCGGCGCAGGCGTTCAGATAATAGCTGAACATCCGCTTGAAACGTTCGGTATAGTTATCGGCGATTTCAGGCCAGGAACTCATGAAACGCTCGTGCCATGCCATCAGCGTCGTGTCGTAATCCGCGCCAAAATTATGCCAGTCTTCCATCACAAAATGCGGTTCGCTGGCGTTGGCAATCTGGCGAACTGACGGCAAACACCCGTTTGGGAAGATATACTTATTGATCCACGGATCAACGTTATTGTCGGTCTTTTTGGAGCCGATGCTATGCAGTAAAAAGAGACCATCCGGTTTTAAATTACGATCGACCACCTCAAAATAGGTGGCGTAGTTCTTCGGTCCAACATGTTCAAACATGCCGACGGAGACAATGCGGTCGAATTTGTCGTTCAGGTCGCGATAATCCTGCAGCAAAATGGTGACATCCAGCCCAGCGCAACGTTCCTGTGCCATTTTCTGCTGTTCTGCCGAAATGGTCACACCCACCACGCTCACGCCATATTGCGATGCCATAAACTGGGATAAACCACCCCAGCCACAGCCAATATCAAGCACCCGCATTCCTGGCTTCAGTTGCAATTTTTCAGCAATCATTTTGAGCTTCGCCTGCTGGGCAGATTCCAGAGTGTTGGCATCTTTCCAGTAGGCGCAGGAATACTGCATATAGGGGTCAAGCATGCGGGTAAAGAGATCGTTGCCCAAATCGTAATGTTCTTTGCCGACCATCCACGCACGTTTTTTGGTCTGTAAATTGAACAGGCGAGCCGTGGCGATACGTAGCGTATCTTTAAAGTGGCGGGGGAGTTGGTTTTCAAGACCGGCGCGCAAGACTTTACTAAAAAACATGTCCAGCCGGTCACATTCCCACCAGCCATCCATATAACTTTCACCCAACCCTAACGATCCTTCCTGCAATACGCGTTTGAAAAAATCGGGGTTCTTTACTCGAATATCAGCCGGTGCATTGCCATTAATGGCAATGCCTGCACGGCTCAATAATTCATTGGTAATGCGGTACCAGTCATCATCCGGTACGCTGACGTCTTCTATACATGATGAACTCATAGCTTCTCCATCACTGGTCGGTGATCAGAACCTTAAAACAGCGTAGACGCTTTTTTGGGCTTTGTGAGAAATCTCACGGAATTAATCCGCGAATCTATAATCCGACGTAGAACAGAGGAAGGGAGAAACCCTTGCCGAAAAGGCCATCCGTGGTAAAACGGGAACGTTCTTGTCCCCGTTAACGCATTAAAATTATCGTTTTTTTAACAACTGGAAATCAGTATATGCCTGAATTTTTGACGATTCAACCAATAATTGTTAGCGGGCTAACTAAATGCCCGCAACCATTATTAGTGCGACTCTCCGTGGGCAACTTGCGCACGATCATCTGTTTGCGGGGCGTCAGTTTTCTGCGACTGCATTTTGTAACCCACAGCAGCCAGCAATACTGTTGTCAGCATAACGCTGGTGGTGGTGAGCAGTGGGGTGGCAATCAACCAGGAAACGACAAGGCTTGCCAGGAAGCATAAACCCAGTTGCAGCGTATTCTGCAATGCGGCTGCGCGTCCAGTGGCCTGTGGGAAAGGGCGTAATGCCTGCGCGACAACGATAGGGTAGATTGCGCCGTTCGCAATCGCCATAACGCAGAATGGGATCAGGATTTCAGCCAATGCAACATGATGAATAAAGCCGGTCGCCCAGGTGCCTACAACGCTGAAGGCATACAGAATGAGTAACCAGGGTAGCAGCTGACGACCCTGCCATTTTTGCAGCGCTGCACGACAGCCGTAACCACCAATTAAGAAGGCGATAGTTTGCGGAACATAGCTCAGACCAATTACCGCTGGGCTATAACCCATTTCGCTGAGGATGAACGGGGAACCCGTCAGCCATGCGAAAAAGCTCGCGGAACAGGCGGCATAAATCAGCACGTTTCCACGGTAAGTTTTCGAGCGCAGCAAGGTGGCGAAAGTCAGTTTATCCTGGCTGTCATCGCGCGCTTTAGCCGTTGGCTTTAGACGCAGAGCCGGAAGCATCAGAATCAGAGTAATGGCAAACAGAGTTGCAAAAATGGCCTGCCAGGAAAAATGTACCAGGATCCAACTGCCTAAAAGCGGGGCGAGTGCAGGAGATAACCCGACCAGCGGCATAATAGTGGCAAAGATGCGGTTTACTTTTTGTGAAGGATAATAATCGGTAACCAGCGCTTGCCAGATAACCGATGCCGCACAGACGCCAACGGCCTGAACAAATCGCAGTACCAGCAGACCAGTGGCGTTTTCAACCCATAGCATGCCCAGACTGCCCAGTGCGAAGATAGATAAACCCAGCAGCAAAATAGGCTTGCGACCATAGTGGTCAGAAAGCGGCCCCCACAGCAGTTGCGCGACGGCAAACCCCGCTAAGAACAAGCTCAGGCTGGCGCTGACGGCAGATGCAGGTGTTTGCAGATCGGACTGAATAGCAGCAAAGGCGGGTAGATACATATCCGTTGCCAGAAAACCGAGCACGCTAAGACCTGCCAGCCAGACTAAAAACCCTTTCCCAGGTTGCATCATCATTTCTCTTTTTTAGCAGTAGAACAATGCCGCTGAGTGTAGTGAGTGTAATTCTCGCTGTGAAACGCTAATATTTGCTTACTGATTTCAAATTTTTTGCAGGCAGAATATGTGGTCGGAATATTCACTTGAAGTGGTTGATGCGGTTGCGCGTAACGGCAGTTTTAGTTCGGCTGCGCAGGAGTTGCACCGTGTACCTTCGGCAGTAAGCTACACCGTGCGCCAGCTGGAAGAATGGCTGGCGGTGCCACTTTTTGAGCGACGCCATCGGGATGTGGAATTAACGCCTGCCGGGGCATGGTTTTTAAAAGAAGGCCGCTCTGTTATCAAAAAAATGCAGATCACGCGCCAACAATGTCAGCAAATTGCCAACGGTTGGCGCGGACAGCTGGCGATCGCCGTCGATAACATTGTCCGCCCGGATCGTACCCGACAGATGATCGTGGATTTCTACCGTCACTTTGATGATGTGGAGTTGTTAGTTTTTCAGGAAGTGTTTAACGGCGTGTGGGACGCACTGTCTGATGGGCGTGTGGAGCTGGCCATCGGGGCCACACAGGCCATTCCGGTCGGGGGGCGCTATACCTTCCGCGATATGGGAATGCTGAGCTGGAGCTGCGTGGTAGCCAGTCATCACCCACTGGCGTCAATGCCCGGACCGTTAAGTGATGACACGTTGCGCAACTGGCCGTCACTGGTGCGCGAAGATACCTCCCGAACATTGCCGAAGCGTATTACCTGGCTGCTGGATAACCAAAAGCGCGTCGTCGTGCCGGATTGGGAATCCTCTGCGACCTGTTTGTCCGCGGGATTGTGCGTGGGCATGGTACCGACGCATTTTGCCAAGCCGTGGATCGATAGTGGTAAATGGGTTGCGCTGCAACTGGAGAACCCCTTTCCTGATGCCGCATGTTGTCTGACATGGCAGCAGAACGATACGTCACCGGCATTGAGTTGGCTGCTGGACTATTTAGGAGATAGTGAAACGTTGAACAAGGAATGGCTGCGGGAGCCAGATGAGACTCCCGCACAACAGGCTTAACGGCGGTAATCGCGGAACGGACCGTCGGCAACGGAGCGACGCTCAACCAGGCGCGGATGCACCTCGATAGACTGTGACTCTTCACGTTTATTCACGATACGGTCTAACAGCATGTTGAAGGCCGTTTCACCCAGTGAATCCTTCGGCTGGTGAATGGTCGTCAAGGCCGGCGTGAAGAAGCGGGCGTTGCGCACGTTGTCGTAGCCGATGAGTGAGACATCCTGCGGTACGCGCAGTCCCATTTCGTCAGCGGCGCACAGCGCACCCATTGCCATAATATCGCCACCGCAGAAGACCGCGGTCGGACGATGAGACTGCGACAGAATTTGCTGCATGGCTCGGTAGCCGGATTCAGGCTCAAAATCGCCCTGGACAATCCAGTTTTCAGGCACTTTAATCAGCGCTTCTTCCATCGCTTTCATAAAGCCAGCCAGACGCCCGGCCCCGGTGTTACGTTCCATTGGGCCAGGGATCACGCCAATCTCACGATGACCGCGTTCTACCAGATACCGGCCCGCCATGTAACCGCCTTCGAAGGCGTTATCAATGACCGTATCAGTAAAGTCGGCTTTTGCTTCGCCCCAGTCCATGACGACCATCGGGATATGGCGATACTCTTCGAGCATCGAAAGCAGCGACTCCGGATACTCAGAACACATCACCAGCAGACCATCAACGCGCTTTTGCGCCATCATCGACAGATAAGCCTGCTGTTTTTCGAGACTGTTCCATGCGTTACCCAGGATCAGGGTATAGCCTTTCTGGAAACAGTTTTTCTCAACGGCTTCGATAATTTCGGCGAAATAGGCCGCTTCGCTGCTGGTCGCCAGCAAGCCGATAGACTTGGTGTGATTTACCTTCAGGCTGCGGGCAACTGCGCTCGGAGAATAGTGCAGTTCTTTGATTGCTGCCCAGACAGCATTACGTGTTTCTTCCGCGACAAAGCGCGTCTTGTTAATTACGTGTGATACGGTTGTAGTGGAAACGTTTGCTCGCTTCGCTACATCTTTAATTGTTGCCATTACATCTCACTCCAGACCATATCCTAAGCTCCTGAGAATACTCCAGGTAAACGTTTGCCTTTACACACCCTTATCGCAACGTAAGGGTTGCGGCACGCCGGGAAAACGACACGGAACGTCAGGAAGGGGTCAATGGCCGGTACGCTAATCAAGTAAGCGTGGAATTTTGTCTGATCTTAACGAAAAGGGGAAGAGTTAAAAGCAGTTATCAATATAAATCGTGAGAGATTTTTGCTTTCAAGTGTGTAAAAATGCGCAATATCACTTTTTGTGTGGGAATAAAAAGGAGAAAACTTGATGAGCACCGATCTGAAATTTTCGTTAGTGACTACCATTATTGTTCTGGGTTTGATCGTCGCGGGTGGTCTGACCGCAGCGCTGCATTGATTTCCCCGAGGGAGTTAGCTCTCCCTCATCCCTTCGACTCGTTTTTCCCCTCTATTGTTTGCGAATAAGCAAAAGTCTTTTGCAGTTTTGTTAACTTTATTAATTTTGCGATCAATGTCATGCTTTTGACTCTTATTTTATGTCGTGCCACGGCTCGACGATACGGAGTCGAAATATGAAAATCAATTACCCTTTACTGGCGCTGGCAATCGGGGCGTTTGGTATTGGCACCACCGAGTTTTCGCCAATGGGGTTGTTGCCCGTCATTGCTAAAGGTGTGGACGTCTCGATTCCGGCGGCTGGCATGCTGATCAGCGCTTATGCGGTAGGTGTGATGGTAGGTGCACCGCTGATGACATTGCTGCTGTCTCATCGTGCGCGACGTAATGCTTTGATATTCCTGATGGCGATTTTCACGCTGGGTAATGTGCTTTCGGCTATCTCGCCGGATTACACCACGCTGATGCTATCGCGTATTTTGACCAGTCTTAATCATGGAGCCTTTTTTGGTCTCGGTTCTGTGGTTGCAGCCAGTGTGGTACCCAAACATAAGCAGGCCAGCGCTGTGGCAACGATGTTTATGGGGTTAACCATCGCCAATATTGGCGGCGTTCCGGCGGCGACCTGGCTTGGTGAAACCATCGGCTGGCGCATGTCGTTTATGGCCACTGCGGGGCTGGGTGTCATTGCGATGGTCAGCCTGTTCTTCTCATTACCCAAGGGTGGAGCAGGAGAGCGCCCGGATGTCCGCAGCGAACTGGCGGTGTTGATGCGCCCACAGGTGCTGTCGGCGTTACTGACTACCGTACTGGGTGCTGGGGCGATGTTCACGCTGTATACCTACATCTCGCCGGTTCTGCATACTATCACTCATGCTACACCGGCATTTGTTACCGGGATGCTGGTGTTGATAGGCGTTGGCTTCTCGATCGGTAACTATTTTGGCGGCAAACTGGCTGACCGTTCAGTCAACGGTACGCTGAAAGGCTTTTTACTGCTGCTGATGGTTATTATGCTGGCCATTCCTTTCCTTGCGCGTAATGAGCTGGGAGCGGCGGTCAGTATGGTGGTCTGGGGCGCGGCGACGTTTGCGGTCGTTCCACCGTTGCAGATGCGTGTGATGCGCGTTGCCAGCGAAGCACCTGGATTATCATCGTCAGTCAATATTGGCGCGTTTAATCTGGGGAACGCTCTGGGGGCTGCGGCCGGTGGGGCGGTAATATCTGGCGGCCTGGGCTACAGTTTTGTGCCGGTAATGGGGGCGATTGTGGCGGGTCTTGCGCTGCTGCTGGTGTTCATTTCCGCAAGAAGACAGCCTGAAGAGGCTTTCACTACCGCGAATTAATGCAAAAACGCAGAAGGAAGTCCTTCTGCGTTATCTTTTTTATGCTGCGAAGTTCTTCGCAACAAATTCCCAGTTCACCAGCGCCCAGAAATGTTCCAGGTAGCCAGGACGAGCATTGCGATAGTCGATGTAGTAGGCGTGTTCCCATACGTCAACGGTCATCAGCGGCGTCGCGTCGGTAGTCAGCGGAGTACCTGCGTTGGAGGTGGAGACGATAGCCAGTTTGCCATCCGTTCCTTTAACCAGCCAGGTCCAGCCAGAACCGAAGTTTTTGATAGCGGCATCGGTGAACTGCGCTTTGAAATCTGCAAAGCTGCCAAAGGAAGCGGCGATTGCATCAGCCAGTTTACCGGTCGGTTCACCACCTGCGTTTGGTGCCAGGCAGTTCCAGTAGAACGTGTGGTTCCATACTTGTGCTGCGTTATTGAATACACCGCCTTCAGAGCTACGAACGATCTCTTCCAGTGATTTGCCTTCAAACGCCGTGCCTTTAATCAGATTGTTCAGATTGGTCACGTAGGTTTGATGGTGTTTGCCATAGTGATATTCCAGCGTTTCGGCAGAAATGTGCGGTGCCAGAGCATCTTTGGCATACGGTAATGCAGGTAATTCAAACGACATTGCTTCTCTCCTTATTATTTATATTGAGTACACACAATAGCCTCATTGTGAGTAAGGATAGGGTAGCAAATTGAAAGGTTATGCAAAAGAAGAACTTACCCTACAGCATGTTCTGTAGGGTAAGTTTTTAGCGAATTGTTTTTGGCGTCATTACCCGACGAGCGCCCACATAGTGGCGCTGCCAGTAATCTTCGCTCAGAGAGGTGATTTGAATTTCCTGCCCGCTGCGCGGTGACTGAATAAACTTACCGTTGCCGACGTAGACGCCGACGTGATCGGCTGTTCCGCGACCCTGGGTACGAAAGAATACCAGATCACCATTTTTCAGTTCGCCACGTTCAATTGGTGCGGCATCACGCAGATGGTACATTTCATTCGCGGTACGCGGAATGCGGAACTTCACCAGATCTTTATAGGCGTAATAAACCAGACCGCTGCAGTCAAACCCGGTTCTTGGCGAGGAGCCGCCCCAACGATAAGGTTTGCCGATTTGGTTCATCAAGGTGGACATAGCGGTTTTAGTCGCTTTCTGTACTTTCACTTTATGTGCGTCAGCAAGCGTAGTCGGTGCAGTGGTTTTCACCTTCACGCAGCGTGGTTTATGACCTTTGCGCGGTGTGCATTTTTCCGTCCAGGTAACGGCTGCGGTTTGTGCTGCGGCAGTTTTACCACGGCGATTTGCAGTTTTAGTCGACTTTGCCGGAGTGGCAGTGCGTTTTTTAGAAGAGGAAGCGGTTTTGGTGCTGGTTTTGCTGGTGGTTTTTGTCGCCGTTTTCTTACTGGTCTTTGTTGTTTTTTGGCTGGTTGTTGCGCTTTTCTTTTTATCTACCGTTTTGATGGTGTGAGAATTGGTAGGTGTCGTCCTGGCCTGCTTGGAAGCATGAGCCATAGGCGTAAAGGGCAGTGTAGTAAAAAGTAAAGCACAGAGCGTGATCGAGATTCGGTTTATCCGCGCCACTGAGCAGTCCTCTGGTAAGGCAGGTCTATCGTGCCTGCGTGTGATTTTCAAAACTTGACGATTCTAATCTATAGAAAGAGGGAAAGTTAATAGCTTTTTTAGTTTAAAACTGCGTTTCGTAACCGACCGCAAAAAAAAACAGCAAATAGAGATAGAATTGGTGAACAGATAATCAAATCCACATGTTTAAAGGGGATAAGTGAGATTGTGAATGCAACTTTTAGCGTCAGGGGATAAAATAATAACGCGTAATGAAAATGTTATTTTCCGTTGCCTGTCTGACCCGTTACAATGTCAGACTACTGCCGTAAAAGAAGTTTAAGGAAGCAAGATAATGAGCACCACTATCGAAAAAATCCAGCGCCAGATCGCTGAAAACCCGATTCTCCTGTACATGAAAGGTTCCCCTAAACTGCCAAGCTGCGGTTTCTCCGCACAGGCTGTGCAGGCGCTGTCAGCCTGTGGTGAACGCTTTGCTTATGTTGATATTCTGCAGAACCCGGATATTCGCGCCGAACTGCCGAAATACGCAAACTGGCCAACTTTCCCACAGCTGTGGGTTGATGGTGAGCTGGTTGGCGGTTGTGACATTCTGATCGAAATGTACCAGCGCGGTGAGTTGCAGCAGCTGATTAAAGAAACAGCAGCGAAATACAAAACCGAAGAGCCGGACGCTGAGTAATACCAGCAGAAGTAAAAAAGCGACCTGAAATGGTCGCTTTTTTTATGTCGCCGTTACGCTTCTTCAGGCACGGGAAGAGGCCAACCGCCGAGACGTTTCCAGCGGTTAACGATTTCGCAAAACAGCACGGCCGTGCGTTCGGTGTCATACAGCGCCGAGTGCGCCTGATTCCCGTCAAACTCCATTCCCGCCGCCAGGCACGCTTTTGACAACACAGTCTGCCCCAGAGACAGACCGCTTAATGCCGCCGTATCAAAGGTTACAAATGGGTGGAACGGATTACGTTTGAGCGAGGCGCGTTCTGCTGCAGCCATCATGAAACTGTGGTCGAACGTAGCGTTATGCGCCACCATGATCGCCCGATTGCAGCCGCTGTCTTTAATTCCTTTACGCACCATTTTGAAGATGGCATGCAGAGCATCATATTCGCTGACCGCACCGCGTAGCGGATTGTTAGGGTCAATACCGTTAAAGGCGAGCGCTTCCGGTTGCAAATTGGCACCTTCAAACGGCTCTACGTGGAAATGTAACGTCGTGTCCGGCATCAGCCAGCCTTGTTCATCCATTTTCAGTGTGATGGCGGCAATCTCAAGCAGCGCATCGGTTTTGGCATTGAACCCTGCGGTTTCGACATCAATGACGACAGGATAAAAACCACGAAAACGGTCACACAGACCGGAAAGTTGAGCGTTATCGGACATCTGGGTCTCTTAATACGGGAAAATTGCAGCGCGTATTATGGCAAAATGATGAGTATAAAACTATGGGCACAGACGATCTGCGCCCGAGGGGGAGATTAATCGCCCAGGCCGCGCCCGGCGTCTTTCTCTTCGATCAGCTCAATTTTGTAGCCGTCCGGATCTTCAACGAACGCAATCACTGTGGTGCCGCCTTTTACTGGACCTGCTTCACGCGTTACGTTACCGCCATTCTGGCGAATACGTTCACAGGCTTCAGCCGCGTTGTCTACGCTCAGGGCGATATGGCCATAGGCAGTACCCAGATCATACTTGTCGACACCCCAGTTATAGGTCAGTTCGATTACTGCTTCACTGGTTTCAGGACCGTAGCCGACAAAAGCCAGAGAGTACTTGTATTCAGGGTTTTCGCTGGTACGCAGCAGCTTCATGCCCAGCACGTTGGTATAAAACTCGATGGAACGCTGCAGGTCACCCACGCGCAGCATGGTATGGAGTAAACGCATCTTTTTCCCCTTCGAAAATGGCTAATACATTCAAAATGTTGTTTTAGTATAGCGGCGTTGTTACGCCGCTATCAATGGCAGAACGGAGATTGTGACGTTAGAGGGTAGGATAGTCGGTGTAACCTTCCGCGCCGCCGCCGTAGAAACTCTCGGCACGTTGCGGATTCAGTTCTGCTTTTCGTTGCAGACGCGCCACCAGATCCGGGTTAGCAATATAGGCGCGACCAAAAGCAACGGCGTCGATCAGACCTTTCTCGATCAGCGCTTCTGCTTTTTCTGGGGTGTAAGCACCAGCACCAATGATAGGGCCGTGGAAGCGCGCGCGAACTTTTTCGCGGAACGCATCGGAATACGGCTCGCCACCGGCCCAGTCCGGCTCAGACATGTGCAGGTAAGCGATTCCGCGCTTGCCCAATTGTTCAATCAGATACAGCGCATCGGCTTCTTCGTTTGGACCATTGTCTACGTTCTGGAAAGTGCCAATCGGGGAGACGCGAATACCAATGCGATCGGCACCCCATTCTTTAATTCCGGCATCAACCACTTCCAGTACCAGACGCGCACGATTTTCGACGCTGCCACCGTATTGATCAGTACGCTGGTTAGACGTTGGCGACAGGAACTGGTGCAGCAGGTAGCCGTGGGCAGAGTGCAGTTCAACCATATCGAAACCCGCTTCGCGCGCATTGGCTATCGCCTGACGGAAGTCATTAACGATGCCCGGAATCTCTTCGGTTTCCAGCGCACGCGGCATTGAGGTATCGGCACGCGTTGCCAGGCCGTTTTCATCGCGCAGCGAGGTGCGGGTTCCAGCGCTAATCGCGGAAGGTGCAACTGGAGCTTGACCGTTTGGCTGCAGACTGGCGTGAGAGATGCGTCCAGTGTGCCACAACTGGACAGCAATATGACCTTGCTCAGCGTGTACGGCAGTAGTGATTTTCTTCCATGCGGCAATTTGCGCTTCGCTGTGTAAGCCGGGTGCTCCGGCATAGCCTTTCGCCTGTGCGGAAATCTGCGTCGCTTCGCTGATGATAAGACCCGCGCTGGCGCGTTGACGGTAATACTCGGCCATCAGCGGAGTAGGGATGTCGCCAGGCTCAATACTGCGCAGACGCGTCAGTGGCGCCATAAATACGCGGTTTGCTGCCGTAATGGCACCCACTTTCAGTGGGGAAAACAGTTTTTCAGATGACATGTGGTACTCCTGAATAGACCGGTCGTCTAGTAATGAAGAAAATAAAAACGCCTGTTAAACGGCAGGCGTTGTGATGATGTTTTTAACGTGCGCCAGCGCATTTTCCAGCGGAGTGGCGCTACGAGAAATCTTGGCCTGCAGGTTGGCGCCAAGCCACAGCGCATACAGTACCTGCGCCTGCTGTAACGGCTCGCCAACAAAAGACAGACAATGGCTGGCCTGACCTTTCTCCAGCGCCTGCGCTAACAGCACAATAATGTGCCGCGCGCCTTTATCCATCGCTGTGCGCATATCTTCTGACAGATCGCACACTTCGGCAGACAGTTTTACAGTTAAACAGCCGCTAATAATGCCGTGCTGGCTAAACTGGTTCAGGGTTTCCTGATAGTAGGCCAGAATGCGATCGCGGTAGTTTCCCGCTCCCGTATCAAAGTGCGTAGCCAGTCGCCGATGATAGGCCGCATAGTGGCGTTCCAGCATCGCGACACCGAACGCTTCTTTAGAGCGAAAGTAATGATAAAACGAACCTTTGGGTACTTCAGCGGTTTTCAGTAGTTCGCTTAACCCCATGCCGGTGAAGCCGCGCTGCATACACAGCAGTTCGCCAGTCGCCAGCAGATGTTCGCGTGTATCGTGTTCAGTGATTTTGTTCATGGGAAGGAGTGTAATAGACCAGTCGGTCTAATGCAATAGCGCTTGCGAGAAATTCAGTTAACGTCTTCAATAGGTATATCAATCTTATTAAAGGAGGGGATGTGGCCGAACAGCTGGAGTTTTTCCCCGTCCAGAGCCCATGCCGTGGAATATGTCAGTCTGACGAACGCGGCTTTTGCCGTGGCTGTTTTCGCAGTCGGGATGAGCGTTTTAACTGGCAAAAGATGAGCGATACCCAAAAGCAGGAAGTGCTGCGGCTTTGTCGTCAGCGCCTGATGCGTAAATTACGTGCAAACAAAGCCAACCCTTCGGAAGAACCGCAACAACCTTCACTCTTTTAAAAGCGTAATTGCGTATACTCGAGGCACATTCACTTAAAAGGAAGCTGCTATGGTTCAGCGTATTACTATTGCGCCGCAAGGCCCGGAATTTTCTCGCTTTGTGATGGGGTACTGGCGCCTGATGGACTGGAATATGTCCGCGCGCCAGCTTGTCAGCTTTATTGAAGAGCATCTGGATCTTGGCGTGACCACCGTCGATCACGCCGATATTTACGGTGGATACCAGTGTGAAGCGGCGTTTGGTGAGGCAATGAAACTGGCTCCGCATTTGCGTGAAAAAATGCAGATTGTGACCAAATGCGGGATCGCGACGACGGCGCGCGCGGAAAATGCGCTGGGCCACTACATCACCGACAGTGCACATATTATTGCCAGTGCGGAAGAGTCGCTGAAGCTGCTGGCGACCGATCATATTGATCTGCTGCTGATCCACCGTCCCGATCCGCTTATGGATGCTGACGATGTCGCCGACGCTTTTAAAAAATTGCACCATAGTGGCAAAGTGCGTCACTTTGGCGTCTCCAACTTCACCCCGGCACAGTTCTCATTGCTGCAATCGCGTCTGCCGTTTACTCTGGCGACCAACCAGGTAGAAATTTCACCAGTACATCAGCCGCTCCTGTTGGATGGTACTTTAGATCAACTGCAACAACTGCGCATTCGCCCGATGGCCTGGTCCTGTCTCGGCGGTGGTCGCCTGTTTAATGATGATGCTTTCCAGCCTTTACGTAATGAGCTTGCCGTGATCGCAGAAGAGTTGAATGCGCAGTCTATTGAACAGGTGGTATACGCCTGGATTTTACGTCTGCCGTCTCAGCCGCTGCCGATTATTGGCTCAGGAAAAATAGAGCGTGTACGTGCTGCCATTGAGTCTGAGTCGCTGAACATGTCTCGCCAGCAATGGTTCCGCATTCGTAAAGCGGCGCTGGGTTACGACGTACCCTAATCGCGTTTTTGGCGCATCTCCGTTCAAAATTGTGTCACTGGTTTACACTTAACAATCAGACACCTTTTGGACGGAGGTCTTATGAAGCGTTTGAGTTTGGCCATCATCACTCTACTCGCCTGTGCAGGTGCGCAGGCTGCCAATGAAGAAAAAGTGACGATGAATCTGGTCACGTCGCAAGGCGTCGGCCAGGCGATTGGTACGGTCACTATTGCTGAAACCGCAAAGGGGCTGGAGTTTACGCCCGATCTGAAAGCGTTGCCGCCAGGTGAACATGGCTTCCATGTGCATATGAACGGCAGCTGCCAACCCGCGATTAAAGAAGGGAAAGCCTCAGCCGCAGAATCGGCTGGTGGCCATTATGATCCGCACCAAACCGGTAAACATGAAGGCCCGGAAGGCGCAGGTCATATGGGCGACCTGCCGCTATTGGTGGTGAATAACGACGGTAACGCCACAACGCCGGTCGTTGCGCCGCGGCTTAAAACGCTCGATGAGGTTAAAGGTAAAGCGCTGATGATCCATGTGGGCGGCGATAATATGTCCGATCAACCGAAACCGCTTGGCGGTGGAGGAGCGCGCTACGCCTGTGGTGTTATCAAATAATCAACGACTGAGAGTACCCGGCGGCGGCGCCTGTTCGAGTTGTGAAAGCGAGCAGTGTAGTCGCCAGACCAGTGCCGACAGTTCCTGCGCAGCGGGTTGATGATGGTGGGCAAGCGTATCGCAGATGCGCTGTAGCTCATTCAGCGTGGCATTAAGTGGTCGTTGCTGGACGCCACGTTCGCTCATTACATCGCGCAGCAGCGAGATACACACGTCCCTGACGCGAGCCAGCGGATCGGAACGCGCCTCCCAGGTGCGCAGTTGCCACACCACGTGCGAGCAGTTCAGTAAAACGACCCCCCAACGTAATAACCAGCGTCGCGCCAGCGCATCCTGACTGTTGCTGAGCTGGCTGACGTGATGATAGGTCAGCGATTCAAATTCGTTTTCACTGAGTGATGGATGTCGGCTGAGCTGATCGACAAAATCCCGGCGCAGGGCGCGAATATGGCGGCGACTTTTCCGTGCATCCGATCCGGGGCGCAGAATGGCGAAGGCCAGCCATGACAGCGCCACGCCGGTGATTTTCGCCATATTGTCATTCAGGAAATCAGCAAAATCATATACCGGCGGATTGGTCACCGCGATAAACGAACCCATAAATACAATCAACTGCCCCCAAAGACCTGCCAGGGCAGGCATTTGTAGCTTCAACAGTTGCATGGTGGCGAGTAGCGGGAAGAGAAAGAGAATAAACTGCCAGAGGTCGGAAATTTGCACCATCAGGCCAAACTTAACCACAAAGCTAAATAGCGACAGTAGAACCAGCGTACGCATCAGCAAAGAAAGCGACTTGAACGGTGTGGCAACGGCGGAATACAGCACACTACTGATCGCAGCGAGCGTGAGTGCGCCAGAGCCTGATTCCCATTGTGCACCAATGCTCCATGCGCCGATAAGCATCAAAGTGCAGAACGTACGCAACCCGCTCCAGATAGCTTCCGCATTATCGGTATGACGGGCAAGTCCCGGCGTGCGGGCGATATTAATACGCTCGGCGGTAACACCATTTTCCAGTAAATGCAGATAATGACTGCTGCGCAGGTAGAGCCGACAAAAATAACGCAGTCGTTGCCAGAAGGCGACGTGTCGATAGTCGCGGGCATCGACGGGCCGCAGTGGGGCAATTATACGTGCGACGGTGTAGCTATTCGCATTGGATTTTATTAGTTCGCTGAGCAACTGCTCAATGATTTCCCGGGTGTTGGACGGGGGATTAGGCCAGTTCAGCAGCATCCTGCGCAGACTGGAAATCACGCTGGTCATCCGTAACTGCTGGTGCAACAGCGAATTGAGCAAAGCATTCTGGCGACGAAAGCGGTAATGACTCCAGAAAGCCTGAATACGCAGCAGGTTCATGGTCAGAATCTGCCCGATAACACCTTCATGGGCTGTGCGAATGGCATCCGTGGTTTCTGGTTGCCAGAGTAGGCTGGCATGTTCCAGTAAACGTGAATGCATGTTTTTCAATGCAGTCAGTAACGTGGTGCCATCGGAGGTGCTGGGCAGGATCATCATCATCACGCCGCCACACAGGATACCGACGATGACTTCACACACGCGTGCCTGCGCGATATCCCATAACTGCGTAATTTCCACGGTATTGACCATGGGAAACGCAATGATCGCCGCCGTATAACCCGCCAGTTGAAAGGCGTAGGCAACGTTATTGGTGAAGTGCGCGCATGCCCAGGTACAAAAACCGATCCACACTGACATGCTCAGCAAAAACAGCCACGGCTCATTGAGAGTATGACCGGCAATAATCAGTGCGGCGGTGGCTCCCAGTAGGCTACCCGCCACGCGACCCAGACTTTTGCTGATAACCCCGCCAACGGTGGGAAAACTAACCACCGCCGCAGAGGTCATCGCCCAGTAGGGCTCATCCAGATTCAGATAATAAGCAAAAGTTAACGCCAGGCACATCGCAATGGTGTTACGCAGCGCATAACGCCACTGTGCCGCCGTGGCTTTAAACCACGGCAAATTGCCTGGTGTCAGGCGGGGCAGTTTCATTTACGCTGGCCGATGGATACGCTGCAGGTTGTACCTGACACCAGCGTGACCTCCCGCGGCAGGGCGTCGAATTCGATGCGTACCGGGACACGCTGCGCCAGACGCACCCACGGCACGTTGGGTTTGATGTCGGGAATCAGGCCGGAATCACTTTCCACACTTTGATCGTAGATGGCACGGCCAATACTGGAAACGTGACCCTGTAACTTTACATTGCCGCTGTAGAGTGTAATCGTCGCAGGTGCGCCTTCTCGAATATGGCGCAATTTGGTTTCTTCAAAATATCCCATCACATAAAAAGAGTGACTGTCGACAAGGGCAAACAGGGGCTTACCGGTTGAGGCGTAATCACCGGTACGGGTAGACAGGTTTGTGACCCAACCCGCCACGGGGGCTTTGACCACCGTTTGCGTCAGTTGCCACTGGGCCTGGCGCAAACTGGCCTCAGCCGCTTCAACGCTTGCCTGCATGGCTTTCACGTTGAGATTTGCGGTATCCAGATCCTCGGCTGAGATGTAATTTTGCGATAAATGACGGCGGCGGTTGGCTTCGTTATTGGCTTTCGCCAGGTCAGACTGCGCTTTTGCCAGTTGCGCTTGCGCATTCAGTTCAGCAATGTGAAATGGCGTCTTGTCGATAACAAAAAGGACATCGCCTTTATTCACAAACTGGTTATCTTTTATATAGAGTTCGCTAATGCTGCCTGACACCTGCGGCGTGATGCTGACCTGCTCAGCGCGTACTTTGCCATCACGTGTCCAGGGCGATTGCATATAGTAATTCCACATCCACCATCCGGCGAAAACTGCGATTGCAGCGACTATAATAGTTGAGAAGTATTTAACGGTTTTAAGCGACATAATCACCACGCTATCAGCATAACAAAGGCCAGACATACGCAAAGCGTAAAGAGTGATAGATCCATTAGCAGGGGATGCCAGATTTCGCCGGAGTAAATCCAGTCGCGCAGCAGGCGATGAACAACCAGCCAGAGAATAAATCCTGCTACAATCGCCTTGAAAACAGGAGGGAAGTAGACAGATGCGCCGATCATTAAATCTTGTAGGGGCAATCCTGTTGCATTAAACATAAACTTCACGGGCAAAATCCTTGGCGGAAGAGAGCATTGCTATAGGTTTAGCAAAAAAGAGACAATGAGTCTCCGTAACGCATAATGTCTGAAAAAATGTCAGCCGGTAAGCAAATTTGGCAATACATTTGTTTTGGGAATACAAATGCTGCACACTATTCTAAAATCAGCACAATAACTTAGCAAGCTAATTATAAGGAGATGAAATTGGAATCGCCATTAGGTTCTGATCTGGCACGGTTGGTGCGCATTTGGCGTGCTCTGATTGACCATCGCCTGAAACCTCTGGAGTTGACGCAGACGCATTGGGTTACGCTGCACAACATTCATCAGTTGCCGCCGGATCAATCGCAGATTCAGTTGGCTAAAGCGATTGGCATCGAGCAGCCTTCGCTGGTACGTACGCTTGACCAGTTGGAAGAAAAGGGACTCATTTCACGACAGACTTGCGCCAGCGATCGTCGAGCTAAGAGAATTAAACTGACAGAGAAGGCTGAGCCGCTGATCGCTGATATGGAAGCGGTGATCAACAAAACACGTGGAGAAATTCTGGAAGGGATTTCAGCTGAGGAAATTGATCTGCTGATTAAGCTGGTTGCCAAACTCGAACACAATATTATTGAACTGCAGTCACAAGGTTGAAACGATAAGTTACGTGTGGCCAGAGCCTGACCACACGTGAATTCGATTAGCGTGGCGACACGGTAACCTGGCTGCCGTTGTTAGCCATAACAACGCGCTGGCCGGCTGAAAACTTGGTCGCACCCTGTTTCTGAACCACCATGATGGTATTACCATCATCCTTACGGATTTCCAGTTCCACACCCTGGGTTTTATTCATCGCACCTTGTACGCCTTGACCCGCTACGCCACCGGCAACTGCACCTGCAGCCGTCGCTAATGAACGACCCGTACCGCCGCCGACGGTGTTACCAAGGAACCCGCCGAGTACCGCACCACCAATAGCACCAATCACGTTTGCGTCATCGCCACCCTGGATTTGCACCGGACGAACATGAACAATCGTACCGTAGGTAACGTTCTGAACTTGTTTCGCTTCGGATGCGGTATATACGTCGCCTGAAAGGCTGTCATTGTTAACGCAACCCGCTAAAGATACGCCCATTAATGAAACAATCAGCACACGTTTAATCATTTACAAATCTCCTTTGTCACCACGAAACGCTAATAAAGCACCCTTCATGGCTAAATTATATGGCATTTGTGAGCCTAAGGTCACATGTTCTACTGGAACAATATGAATATCTTAACCGAAATCGGATCAACCGAGTATAAACGAATCATTCATGTAATTGATGTAATTAAACGATCATTGTAATGATTAGCCACCAAAAATCATTAAGGAAGCATGGCATTAGTCGACACTTTATGGTTGAGTGTCAAGGCTAATTTGCTTAAAAGGATGACCTATGAAATCGGGCCGTTTTATCGGTGTAATGTCTGGAACCAGCCTTGATGGCGTCGATGTTGTGCTGGCGACAATAGATGAAACGATGGTTGCGCAGCAGGCGAGTCTGACCTGGCCCATCCCCATTCATGTTAAACAAGCGATTCTGGATATCTGCCAGGGGCAGCAGCTTACACTTTCTCAGTTTGGTCAGTTAGATGCACAGCTCGGTTATCTATTTGCTGAGGCGGTGAATGCGCTGTTGGCGCAAGAAAAATTGAAACCGCAGGATATCGTTGCGATTGGTTGCCACGGGCAAACCGTGTGGCATGAACCGAACGGTGCTGCGCCGCACACGCTGCAAATTGGTGATAACAACCAGATTGTCGCGCGTACCGGGATAACCGTAGTCGGCGATTTTCGTCGACGTGATATCGCCCTCGGCGGGCAGGGTGCACCGCTCGTTCCCGCGTTTCACCAGGCACTTCTGGCACATCCAACGGAACGGCGAATGGTGTTAAACATCGGCGGAATTGCCAATCTGTCTCTGCTTATTCCGCAACAACCCGTTCGCGGATACGACACCGGTCCGGGCAATATGCTGATGGATGCATGGATCTGGCGGCAATGTGGCCAGCCCTACGACAAAGATGCGCAGTGGGCCATTTCAGGAACGGTGATCCTGCCGTTGCTGCAGAATATGCTTAACGACCCTTATTTTTCCGCGCCTGCGCCGAAAAGTACCGGCCGTGAGTATTTTAATTACGGCTGGATAGAGCGTCATCTGGCGCAGTTTCCGGGAATTAGCCCACGAGATGTACAGGCGACGCTTGCCGAACTGACGGCAGTAACCATTTCAGAGCAGGTCTTGTTAAGCGGCGGCTGTGATCGACTCATGGTTTGCGGTGGAGGGAGCCGTAATCCACTGCTGATGATGCGTCTGGCGGCATTATTACCGGGTACAGAGGTTACCTCTACTGATGAAGCCGGGATCAGCGGTGATGATATGGAAGCGTTAGCCTTTGCCTGGCTGGCGTGGCGAACGCTGGCCGGATTACCGGGAAATTTACCGTCTGTGACTGGGGCGTCAGAGCCGAGTGTTTTAGGGGCAATTTATCCTGCCAATCCACGAACTCAGAGTTAACTGAAATTATTCAGCGCGGTGTGCCGGTAAACTAAGGATATTAGGGAGGGTGCCATTACCCTCCAGGACCAGGAAAGTCTTCAGGATATGGCTATGAAAAAACTGTTGTTAGTGTGTCTGCCCGTACTGCTTAGCGGTTGTAGTGTGTACAACCAATTTGTCGAGCGTATGCAAACGGATACGCTTGAATACCGCTGCGACGAAAAACCGCTGACCGTGAAGCTGAACAATACCCGCCAGACGGCAAGCTTTGTTTATGATAATCAGCTATTGAACCTCAAACAGGGCGTGTCGGCATCAGGTGCACGTTATACCGATGGTATCTACGTATTTTGGTCTAAAGGCGACGAGGCAACGGTCTATAAACGAGACAGAATTGTGCTAAATAACTGTCAGTTACAGAACCCGAAGCGTTGAGATTTTCACCTGGGCGGCGCACAATAGCGTCACCCACTGACAATCCGTAGCCCAACATCATGTCTGATAACGACGAATTGCAGCAAATTGCGCATCTGCGCCGTGAATACACGAAAGGCGGTCTTCGCCGCCGCGATCTTCCCGCCGAACCCCTTGCGCTGTTTGAGCGCTGGCTGGGGCAAGCCTGTGATGCCAAACTGGCCGATCCCACCGCAATGGTCGTTGCGACCGTCGATGAAAATGGTCAGCCGTATCAGCGTATCGTGTTACTCAAACATTATGATGACAAAGGGCTGGTGTTCTATACCAACCTTGGTAGCCGTAAGGCGCATCAGATCGAGAAAAATCCACGCATCAGCCTTTTATTTCCCTGGCATACGCTGGAACGGCAGGTGATGGTGATCGGCAAGGCAGAGCGTCTTTCCACACTCGAAGTGGTGAAATACTTCCACAGTCGCCCACGCGACAGTCAGATTGGCGCCTGGGTCTCAAAACAATCCAGTCGAATCTCCGCGCGCGGTATTCTCGAAAGCAAATTCCTCGAACTGAAGCAGAAGTTTCAGCAAGGGGAAGTTCCTCTGCCCAGTTTCTGGGGCGGCTTTCGCGTGAGTATTGAACAAATGGAGTTCTGGCAGGGCGGTGAAAACCGTCTGCACGATCGTTTTTTATACCAACGCGAAGATAACGCGTGGAAAATTGATCGTCTGGCCCCCTAAAGATGCAAATTTCTTGTTTTAAGCGCTGGTGCTGATCAATCCGGCGCTTTATTCTATGTTTCTTTCGCATCAGGCGAAAAGTCGTGTACCGGCAAAGGTGCAGTCGTTTTATACATGGAGATTTTGATGGCAAGCAGTAACTTGATTAAACAATTGCAAGAGCGGGGGCTGGTGGCCCAGGTGACGGACGAGGAAGCGTTAGCAGAGCGACTGGCGCAAGGCCCGATCGCGCTCTATTGCGGCTTCGATCCTACCGCTGACAGCTTGCATTTGGGGCATCTGGTTCCATTGTTATGCCTGAAACGCTTCCAGCAGGCAGGCCATAAGCCTGTTGCACTGGTAGGTGGCGCAACCGGTCTGATTGGTGACCCGAGCTTTAAAGCCGCCGAGCGTAAACTGAATACCGAAGACACTGTGCAGGAGTGGGTGGATAAAATCCGCAAACAGGTTGCACCGTTCCTCGATTTCGACTGTGGCGACAACTCGGCGATTGCTGCGAACAACTACGACTGGTTTGGCGGTATGAACGTACTGACTTTCCTGCGTGATATCGGCAAACACTTCTCCGTTAACCAGATGATCAACAAAGAAGCGGTTAAGCAGCGTCTGAACCGTGACGATCAGGGGATCTCCTTTACCGAGTTTTCTTACAACCTGCTGCAGGGTTATGACTTTGCCTGCCTGAACAAACTGCACGGCGTGGCACTGCAGATTGGTGGTTCTGACCAGTGGGGTAACATTACTTCGGGTATCGATTTAACCCGTCGTTTGCACCAGAATCAGGTGTTTGGTCTGACCGTTCCGCTGATCACTAAAGCTGATGGCACCAAATTCGGTAAGACGGAAGGCGGCGCAGTGTGGCTGGATCCGAAGAAAACCAGTCCGTACAAATTCTACCAGTTCTGGATCAACACCGCCGATGCGGACGTTTATCGCTTCCTGAAATTCTTCACTTTCATGGACATTGAAGAAATCAATGCGCTGGAAGAAGAAGATAAAAACAGCGGTAAAGCGCCGCGTGCCCAGTATGTTCTGGCCGAACAGGTTACGCGTCTGGTTCACGGTGAAGAAGGTCTGGTCGCGGCAAAACGCATTACCGAAAGTTTGTTCAACGGCAATCTCAGCGATTTGAGTGAAGCAGATTTCGAACAGCTGGCGCAGGATGGTGTGCCGATGATCGAGATGGACAAAGGTGCCGATTTGATGCAGGCGCTGGTGGACTCCGAGCTGCAACCTTCTCGCGGTCAGGCACGTAAGACCATTGCGTCAAACGCGGTAACCATCAACGGTGAGAAGCAGTCCGATCCGGAATATTTCTTCCAGGATAGTGATATCCTGTTCGGGCGCTATACCTTACTGCGCCGTGGCAAGAAGAACTATTGTCTGATTTGCTGGAAGTAAGATTGAGTTAGCAGGGGCGTGGGAAACTACGCCCCTTTATTTTTTCAGGGTTGTGGTAAGTAAAATGAAGAATATCCTCGCCATCCAGTCCCACGTTGTTTTTGGTCATGCGGGCAACAGTGCAGCAGAATTTCCGATGCGTCGTCTTGGCGCAAATGTCTGGCCGCTGAATACCGTTCAGTTTTCAAACCACACGCAGTATGGCAAATGGACCGGTTGCGTTATGCCGCCGAGCCACCTGACTGAAATTGTTCAGGGCATTGCTGATATCGATAAACTCCAGACCTGTGACGCAGTACTGAGCGGCTATCTTGGCTCAGCAGAACAGGGCGAGCATATTTTGGGTATTGTTCGCAAAGTAAAAGCGGCAAACCCGCAGGCAAAATACTTTTGCGATCCGGTGATGGGACACCCTGAAAAGGGGTGTATTGTTGCACCCGGAGTGGCGGAATTTCATGTACGCCATGCGCTTCCGGCCAGTGACATTATTGCCCCAAATCTGGTTGAGCTCGAAATTCTGTGCGAGCATGCGGTGAACAACGTCGATGAGGCCGTTGCAGCAGCGCGTGAACTGATCGCTCAGGGACCTGAAATTGTACTGGTGAAGCATCTGGCACGCGCAGGTATCAGCACCGACCGTTTCGAAATGCTGCTGGTCACCGCTGAACAGGCGTGGCATATCAGTCGTCCGTTAGTCGATTTTGGCGCACGTCAACCGGTTGGTGTGGGTGATGTGACGAGTGGCTTGTTGCTGGTGAAACTGCTGCAGGGCGCATCTTTACAACAGGCGCTTGAGCATGTGACTGCGGCGGTGTACGAAGTGATGATCACTACCAAAGAGATGCACGAGTATGAGCTGCAGGTCGTGGCCGCGCAGGACCGTATCGCCAAGCCTGAACACTACTTTAGCGCAACGCAGCTGTAATCGATGCCCGATGGCGCTCACGCTTATCGGGCATATTTTTAGCTGTAGGCCGGGTATGTGCAAGTGCCACCCGGCAACAACAATTAATTTAAGCCTTCTGCTTTCAGCGCGGCGGCAACCGCCGGGCGTTCAGCCATTCGCGCCATATAGGCATCAATATTACTTAATCCTGCCATATTCAGCTTAACCGCATAGGCCCAACGCAGTACGGTAAACAGATAGGCATCGGCGATGCTGAAGCGCGGGCCGCAGATCCATTGGTTATCTTTCAGCGAGTCGTTCACATACTGCATTTTTTTCTCCAGCAGCGCACGAACGGTTGGCTTAAAGTCTTCCGGCGTATCGGGACGGAACAGTGGCGTAAAGCCTTTATGCAGTTCAGTCGCAATGTAGTTAAGCCATTCGATGGTTTTGTAACGGGAGAGGCTGCTGGTAGGGGCAAGGAGCTGGCGGTCTGGCACGCTGTCCGCCAGGTATTGCATGATGGCGACACCTTCGGTAAGTAGCGTACCGTCATCCAGCAACAGTGCGGGAACTTGCCCTTTTGGGTTTACCGCGAAAAAATCATCGCCATTTTCCAGACGTTTCTTCATCAGATCAACACCATCCAGCGTGAAATCTTTACCGCTCTCACGAAGTGTGATGTGGGAAGCGAGAGAACAAGCGCCCGGTTTGTAGAACAGTTTCATCGGTAACTCCTTTTGGCTGAGGTATATCGTATGGTAGTGCTACCTCAGGCAAAAAAAAAGCCGCTAACAACAGTTAGCGGCCTGAAAATGAGTTTCCCTGAGAATTACGCTGTCGCGGCCTTAGAGGCTTTCTCATTGACGTCATCGTCCTGAGTCATACGGTTCAGTTTCGGAGCCGTCAGCAGCATCAGAACAGCGATAACTGCCGTTGCGACACCAATCTGCAGGAACACACGACCGTAGACTTCAAGGGACATCAGCGGGTCAGTCACGTTCTCTGGTACAGCCATCATGTTAGCTACGTAGCCACCGATGATGTTTGCACCGGCAGTGGTCAGGAACCAGCTACCCATGATGAAGCCCATCAGGCGTTGCGGAACTAACTGTGCCACCATTGCCAGACCCAGACCGGAGATCATCAGCTCACCGATACTTTGCAGACCGTAGCAGATAATCAGCCAGTTAACGGAAACGATGCCCGCATCGGTAGCGAATTTCGCGCCCAGTGGCAGGATCAGGAACGCACCGGAACACAGCACCATACCAATCGCAAACTTGGTCGGCATTGGCAGGGTATCGCCCATCTTGTTATAGATAGCAGCGAGGATTGGGCTACCAATGATGATCCAGAACGGGTTCAGCGCCTGGTACTGTTCAGGTTCAAAAGCAATGCCAAGAATAGAGTGCTCAACGTTACGAATCGCAAAGAAGTTCAGCGAAGTCGGCATCTGGCTGTACAGCACGAAGAAGATAATCGCTTCCAGCATCAGGATGAAGGCGACGATCATTTTACGACGCGCAGCACCGTGCATGGTGAAGGCTTCTTTACCGAAGATGAACACGATACCCAGCGCAATGACGCCCAGAACCATACGTGCGATCTGCTGGTTGTGCAACAACCAGGTTGCAATCGCGATCAGTACCACAACGCCAGCAATGGTCAGCAGCAGGTTACGGAAGTTGATCGGTTCAAAGTCAGGTTTAGAACCGTACTGTTTAACCCAGCGCTGACAGAATGCGAAGTTAACAACGGTAATCAGCATACCCACGACGCTCAGAGCGAACGCGGTGCTCCAGCCGTAGCGCGCAGCCAACCATGGCGTTGCCAGCATAGAGAAGAATGAACCGATGTTGACGGACATGTAGTACATGGTAAATGCACCATCAAGACGCGGGTCATCTTTGGCATAGCAGGTAGAGAGCAGGGAGGATGGGTTTGCTTTAAACAGGCCGTTACCGACCGCGATGGCCGCCATGCCCATATAAACGATACCTGCATCGTGACCGGACCATGCTACCAACGCATAACCGATGGCCAGCACAACGGCACCCAGCATAATGACACGTTTTGTTCCCAGAACTTTATCACCTAACCAGCCGCCAATGGCAACCAGACCGTACACCAGGGCGCTAAAGGACGAGAAAAGGGTGATGGAATCCGCTTCTGACATACCCAGCTGTTTAACCAGGTAGACGGCCATAATCCCTTGCAGGCCGTAATAACCAAAACGTTCCCACAGCTCAATAGAGAAAATGAGATAGAACGCTTTTGGTTGTTTGAAGGCGTTTAAACTTACGCTTTCTGTTGGTTTATTGTTTGCAGTAGACACTTTTACCTCTTTTTTTACATCCCATATCAACGGGGGTGTTCAGGTACGTGATGAGTCAAGTTCATCCGTCCGATTGTTATAGTGGGAGGGGAAACGGCAAGTAATGTTCACTATCTTGACCATTCAGACAAGTGGTTTGTAATAATCTGTTACATATATCATGACTGGTGAAATCGTCGGGGCTGTGAAATGTTATCTAGCGTTAAATTTCTTCATTTCTAAAATGGCAGATTTTTACACTGTTTAATCACCGCCATAACCGCAATGTGGCGATATGTTCTGCTATTTAAGGTTGAATCCAGTGATATAGGCCATTATCTGAAAAATAGGCAGTGTAATGTTTTGTTTAGAAACTGTGCAGTTAGGTCATCTAATTGTCACCTTAACTAAAAAATAAAAATTTATTAACATTGTGTTAGCTGGATGATCTGGATCACGTATAGATAGAAATTTCTTTTGCTAAAAAAACGATTAACCTGCTCAGGTGTTAATTAACAAGAATATTGCATTAGATATGAGCAATTGAATGGCATCATTATCGGGAAAATAAACGCTAGGGAGTGCATAACTAATCGTTATGTATGTAAGGGGCTAGGAGGATGCCCCGGCAGCATTAGATATCGACTTTCTCTTTGAATTCGCAGAGATCTTCAATAATACAGGAACCACAGCGCGGCTTTCTGGCGATGCAGGTGTAGCGACCATGAAGAATTAACCAGTGATGGCAATCGACTTTAAATTCACTGGGTACGACTTTCAGCAGCTTCTCTTCAACCTGCTCGACGTTTTTACCCGGGGCGAATTGCGTGCGATTACAGACGCGAAAAATGTGGGTGTCTACGGCGATAGTGGGCCAGCCAAAGGCGGTATTTAACACTACATTAGCCGTCTTTCGCCCAACTCCAGGGAGAGCTTCTAACGCCGCACGGTCTTCAGGCACTTCACCATTATGTTGTTCCAGCAGAATGCGGCAGGTTTTAATTACGTTTTCTGCTTTGCTGTTAAACAAACCGATTGTCTTGATGTAGGACTTAACACCTTCAACACCGAGCTCCAGCATCGCAGCCGGCGTATTGGCGACGGGGTATAGCTTAGCTGTCGCTTTATTGACGCTGACATCGGTCGCTTGTGCGGAGAGCAAGACCGAAATCAACAGTTCAAACGGCGATGTAAAATTAAGCTCGGTTGTCGGATGCGGGTTGTTATCCCGCAGGCGCGTCAGTATTTCCAGACGTTTTGCTTTGTTCATTACGCATTCCCTGTTTCACCCGCGGGACTGTCCACGACAGCCGCCTCGGCACGACGTTTCTTCATTTTCTCATCAATCAGATACTTCACCGCCAGCATCAGACCCAGGCCAATAAACGCGCCCGGTGGCAGCATGGCCAGCAGAAACGGCGTATCAGTATGGAAGATCTCAACGCGCAAGACTTTGGCCCAGCTACCCAATAAACCATCTGCACCATCAAACAGTGTACCGTTACCAATTATTTCACGCAGCGAGCCCAGAACAAACATGGCACCTGTTGCGCCCATGCCGATGGAGAAACCATCAAGTGCGGATAACGCAGGGCCCTTTTTGGCGGCGAAGGCTTCTGCACGGCCAACAACAATGCAGTTGGTTACAATCAGCGGGATGAAGATACCCAGAGACTGATACAGGCCGAAGGCGTAGGCATTGATCAACATCTGTACCGCACTCACCACGGAGGCGATAATCATGACATAAATCGGAATACGAATTTCTGGCGGTGTCCAGCGGCGAAGGGCTGAAATCGTCAGGTTGGTCAGCGTCAGGACGAGCGTAGTCGCAAGTCCAAGACCCAGCGCGTTAGTTGCGGTAGAAGTGACGGCCAACAGCGGACACATCCCGAGTAGTTGCACAAGCGCGGAGTTATTTTTCCATAACCCCTGGACAATCACGTCTTTAATTTCGCTCATGGTTATTCTCCACAGGCGCTAAGTTGAGGGAGTTGCGCAGGCAGCGTCTGCGCATACAGGCCGGCACGTTTAACCGCGTTAACCACCGCACGTGGTGTAATGGTTGCGCCAGTAAACTGGTCAAAGTCGCCGCCATCTTTTTTCACTGCCCAGTGAGAGGTGTTATCCGCAGAAATTGTTTTACCGCTAAAATGGGTGATCCAGTCGGACAGTCGCAGTTCGATTTTATCGCCCAGCCCAGGTGTTTCATGGTGTTCGGTAACCCGCGTACCCAACACGGTACCCGTGAAATCGACACCCACCAGCAGTTGAATCGCCCCGGAATAACCATCTGGCGCCGTAGCTTCAAGAATCGCAGCAACAGGACGATCGTCCTGGCGGGCAATATATACACGGTGCGTACCTTTGCCTAACGCCGGCGCATTGACCAGATAACAACTTTCAGACAAGTTATTATTGTAGCGATCGCCAGGTATAACCTGATCGAACAGCGTTTTTTGCTGTATCGCGGCCTGTTCATCAATGGTTGACTTGGTTAATTGATTGATTGCTGCGGTTAACCCCGTTGAGCCCGCAGCAAACAGCGCCAGTGTAATACCGTGTTTACGAATCGTTTTCAGCATATCTAGTCCTTAGCGATGTCCGTACACGCGAGGGCGGGTGTAATAATCAATCAGGGGAACCGTGATATTGGCCAGCAACACGGCAAAAGCCACGCCATCAGGATAACCACCAAAACTGCGTATCAACCACACTAACAGGCCCGCAAGCGCGCCAAAAATCAGACGACCACGGTTGGTTGTTGATGCTGTAACGGGATCGGTAAGAATAAAGAACGCACCTAACATCGTCGCGCCGGAAAGCAAATGCAACTGAGGCGATGCCAGTGAGTCTGGCGAAAAAATCCAACCTAAAGTGGCGCAAACGGCGAGCGACAGCAGGAAGCTAACCGGGATATGCCAGCGAATCGCTTTTTGCCATAACAGCACGATGCCACCAACCAGCCAGGCAAGGTTCACCCACTGCCAGCCAGCGCCTGCCAGCATGCCGCTGTAGATCGGGTATTGCATCACCTGCTCAACGGTACGTCCGGCATGCAGGGATGTCTTAAAAGTATCAAGAGGTGTTGCCTGACTGATACCATCGATACCCATACGCAGCGAATTCATATCCCCTCCGCTGGCGGTATGCCCGTTAAAGATAACGTTCAGGGCGTCAAAGAAACCAGGCACCGTGGCCGCAATTTCATGCGGCGGCAGCCAACTGGTCATCTGTACCGGAAATGAGATGAGCAGCACGACATAGCCAATCATGGCAGGGTTAAACGGGTTCTGCCCGAGCCCGCCATACAGCTGTTTCGCAATGATAACCGCAAATACCGTGCCTAATACCACCATCCACCATGGCGCGAGGGGCGGAATACTGACGGCCAAAAGCAACCCGGTGAGTAACGCAGAGTTGTCTTTTAAAATTGCCACAATGGGTTGTTTACGCAGTTTAAGCACACCCGCTTCGGCAGCAATAGCGCTGATGGCAGCGAGAACGATCTGGAACAACGTGCCCCAGCCGAAGAACCACAGCTGAGCGGCGATCCCCGGCAATGCAGCAAGTAACACCAGCATCATGATACGCGATGTCTGGCGCTGGTTATGGGTATAAGGGGAGCTTGCTATTCTGAATACCATTTATTCCTCGTTTACAACCTGCTGCTGTGCGGCTTTCTTTGCCTGAGCGCGTGCGATGGCGGCCGCGACGGCGGCTTTACGTGGATCAACCGGCTCGGCTGTTTCTGTTACCGCTTCTTGTTCAAGCTTGCGGGCTTTGGCGCGGGCGATTGCCGCTTCCACGGCAGCTTTACGCGGATCAACCGGTTCGGTTGTTTCTGTTACCGCCTGCTGCTCGAGCTTGCGAGCTTTGGCGCGGGCGATTGCCGCTTCCACGGCAGCTTTACGCGGATCAACCGGTTCGGCCGTTTCCGTTACCGCTTCTTGCTCGAGCTTGCGGGCCTTGGCGCGAGCGATTGCTGCTTCGACGGCGGCTTTACGCGGGTCAACCGGCTCGGCCGTTTCTGTTACCGTTTCTTGCTCAAGCTTGCGGGCTTTGGCGCGGGCAATTGCCGCTTCCACGGCAGCTTTACGCGGGTCTGTACCCGTGCTGCTGCCTTCACTTTGCGGCGGATTTTCCTTACGGGAAGCACGAGCTTGCGCCTTACGCGCCTCGCGTGCGGCAATCACGGCGCTATTGTCAGGTTTTTCACCTGCCTGAATGACCACCGGTTGCAGTGCCTGAGCCTGCTTTTCTTTTACGCGAGCCAGCGCGGCGGCAATGGCATCATGATCTTTGGCCGCCGGCTGAGCAGCGGCGCTCTTATGGCGTTCAAGACGTGCCGCTTTTTCACGTTCAAGGCGCGCCTGTCGGGCTTCAAACCGAGCTTTTGCTTCTGCGGCGCGCTTTTCTTCCTGACTAATGGCGTAAATCTCGGCTTTTTCCTGACGGAAATACTGTACCAGTGGAATATTGCTTGGGCATACCCAGGCGCAGGCACCGCATTCAATACAGTCGGCGATATTGTGGGCCGTCGCTTTGTCGTGCTGTTGCCCTTTACTGAACCAGTAAAGCTGTTGTGGCAGGAGATCGGCCGGACAGGCATCGGCGCATGCGCTACAGCGAATGCAGCCTTTCTCTTCTGGCGTTTCACCCATTTCACTGGCAGAGGGGGCCAGAAGACAGTTGGTTATCTTCACCACCGGGACATCCAGCCACGGCAGCGTAAAGCCCATCAGCGGCCCGCCCATAATCACCATCTGGTCGGCGGAAGGGCAGAAGCCCGCGTCGTTGAGCAGATGACGAACCGGCGTACCTAAACGCGCCCAGACGTTGCCCGGACGACTGACTGCTTCACCGGTTAGCGTCACGACACGTTCGGTGATCGGCTCTCCGTCGATTACTGCACGTTTAATTGCATAGGCGGTTCCGACGTTTTGCATCAATACGCCGATATCAGAGGAGCGTCCGCCGTGGGGAACCTGCTTGCCGGTCAGGATTTGTGTTAACTGCTTGGCCCCGCCGGACGGGTACTTGGTGGGGATCACGCGTAGGCTAATGTCGTGTGAATCAGCCAGCACCGCGCGCAGCATAGATATTGCCTGCGGTTTGTTATCTTCGATACCCAGGAGGATCTCGCGTGGCTGAAGAATGTGCGCCAGGATGCGGATACCTTCGACGACCTGAGCGGCACAGTCCTGCATCAGGCGGTCATCTGCCGTAATGTACGGCTCGCATTCGGCGGCGTTAATGATCAGCGTTTCAATTTTATCTCCGCCGCCCTGCAGTTTAACGCCGGTGGGAAAACCTGCGCCACCCAGCCCGGCGACGCCGTACTGATGAATACGCGCAATCAGCTCTTCCCGGCTGTGGGAGCGATAATCGGTCCAGCCGTCTCGCTCAATCCAGCGATCTTCGCCATCGGCGTCTATGATGACGCTCAACTCAGCCAGTGCCGAAGGATGCGCGGTGGAGTGCGGGGCAATCGCAACAACGGTGCCTGATGTTGGCGCATGGACTGGAAGCATTCTGCCACGTCCGCGGGTTAAGGGCTGACCACGCAGCACGGTGTCACCCACGTTTACGCACAGTTCACCCTCCGCACCAATATGTTGTTTCAGCGGAATAACGAAACGCGGCGCCAGTGGAACCTGTCGCAACGGCGTTCCGTTTGACTGGGTTTTCATTTCTGGTGGATGAATGCCGCCATCAAAGTCCCAGATTTTATTTTTTCTGAATGCAGAGAATAACTTAAACATGTTGTTCCACGGGAATGATGCGCACAGGGATGGTGTTTAAATCCCATTTCCAGCTATCGGGTGTCTCGGCTACCGGGCGTAATTCAATACATTGCGTCGGGCATGGGTCAACGCACAGGTTGCACCCGGTGCAGAGATCGCTCATTACCGTGTGCATGGCGCGGGTCGCGCCCACGATGGCATCGACCGGGCAGGCCTGAATACACTTAGTGCACCCAATACAGTTATTTTCATCAATGACCGCCAGCATTCGCACCGGCGTAACGTCTTGTTCATCGCCATCAATAGGCTGCGGATCGACATTCAGCAGGGCGGCAATTTTTAACATCACCGCTTCGCCGCCGGGGGCGCAACGGTTAATTTTTTCACCCTGAGACCCGATCGCTTCAGCATAAGGATGACAGCCCGGATAGCCGCACTGGCCACACTGGCTTTGCGGGAGAATTTCATCAATTTTCTCCACGACCGGATCATCTTCAACGGCAAAACGTCGTGAGGCGTACCCCAAAATAGCGCCGAACGCCAGACCCAGTAGACTCACTGCGGCAACGGCAATCCAGATAGCATTCATTACAACTTCACCAAACCACTAAAGCCCATAAAGGCCAATGACATTAAACCAGCGGTAATCAGCGCAATCGCATTGCCGCGAAACGGCGCTGGGACGTCCGCCACGGCGAGGCGTTCGCGGATCGCGGCGAACAGTACCATCACCAGCGAGAAGCCGACGGCGGCGGAAAAACCGTATAGCGCCGACTGTAAAAAGTTATGGCCGAGGTTAATGTTCAGTAGCGCCACACCTAACACTGCGCAGTTAGTGGTGATCAGCGGCAGGAAGATCCCCAGCAGGCGGTACAGCGCAGGGCTGGTTTTGCGCACAACCATTTCGGTAAACTGCACGACGACGGCGATAACCAGAATAAAAGCCAGCGTGCGCAGATAGATGAGATTGAGCGGAATTAGGATCCAGGTATCAATCAGCCAGGCGCAGATGGATGCCAGTGTCATGACAAACGTCGTGGCAAGGCCCATACCCATTGCGGTTTCCAGTTTTTTGGAAACGCCCATAAACGGGCAAAGGCCCAGAAACTTCACCAGTACAAAGTTATTGACCAGTACAGTTCCGACAAACAGCAGCAGGTAATCAGTCATTTTTCGGCCTGAAATAAAAAGCCGCCTATTATCTGACAATCTTCAACAGGCGACAACAGGTTAACTGTAGGGTTATTACGGGTTCACAAACGTCGATTTAACGCGCTGCGATCGTTTGAAGTAGGGCACCAACAGTGCTGCAGCCAGTAATGGGAACAGCAGTTGGCGCACGGCAAAAGCGTCTGGGACGGGTGAAAACGCAAACGCTTTAATCGCCAGCAACACGGAGATCAGCAGCCACAGAATGTAATGCTTAGGTACACAGGCTCTACGTTTGAAAAACGCAATCGTCAGCCACAGTGTGTAATACCACATGGCGATCGCGGTAATAAAAGAAACACCCCATAACAGCAAATTGGCCGTACTTTGCTCACCCAGCGTTTTGAAGGTTTGCGGTGTAGCCAGCGCAGTGACATAAAGTAATAACGCCAGCGAAGCGCTCAACAAAGCGACTAACAGCCAGGCCAGTGGCCCAAGTAGCCAGCCTCCGATACGTTGTGCCGGTGTCGTAGTCATCTCTTCTCCAGGTTTACGCGCGCAATCAATCATGCCATTCATTTTGGGGCAATTATTATAAAGCTTTTAACGTTGAGCGCTACTTTCTTCTTTATTGCACGTAATGCCAGACTGATTTAGGTACCTGACCAACATCAAACAGACGACCTCCGGAGATAAGCTCCGCACGGCGATGGTCTGCGGCACGGTACATATTGATAATGTCGTTATCATCGGTGAGCGTGTAGTTAAGATGGTCAAACAGTTTTTCCAGACTTTCGAGCGAACTGATTTTGCGGAATTTTAATAAGTAATCCTGAACGGTCATAAATGCAGATCCATATTAATAAAATAATACCAACGGAGTAGAAAATATAAAAATAAACAACGAGCACAGGTAAAAACGCATTTACGTGCAAATGTAAGAAGAGTGTTCATACCTGTGAAAAATCAGGCGCTATGCGCGTCTTGAGCAAGGGTAACGCGCTTAGCGATCGCTGGCAATATGCAGCGGAGCGGGACGCGGCATAATTCGCTTTTTTTGACAGAAAGCGATCTTTTGCCGGCAGACCCTGCAACTACCAATGTTAATTGCCGGGCAATAAAAGGCTGCGGATGCTTATTTCTTCTGCACTGCCGCAACGGGCTCTGGTGGCTGGTAATTGTCAATATGATTGGCAACACCCAGCAGGATCACGGAGACGGCGAGAACAATCCAACCTGTTAATTCAATAAGACGATTCATTACTGATGACATTTGTTTTGATTTATCCATAAACACAGGCTGCAAATGTTACTAATCTCTCATTAATACAGCAAGATGATTGGGAACGATTTCTACCTCTTTTTCGCTGCAAGTTAAGCATAAGTGGCATATGTTTGACTTAAGTTAAAAAACAACCTTTGTAGCGCAAAGGTTATTAAACTATTGAGACGTTGCAAGGTATGGTGTGAAATAGGTCAGTCCTGAATTGAGAGGCAATAACATGAGTGACAACATCCGCGTTGGGCTAATTGGCTATGGTTATGCCAGCAAAACCTTCCATGCCCCACTGATTGTGGGCACGCCGGGTCTGGAACTGGCTGCAGTGTCCAGTAGTGATGAAGCAAAAGTGAAGGCAGACTGGCCTACGGTAACGGTTGTTGCTGAGCCTAAGCATCTTTTTAACGATCCAAATATCGACCTGATTGTGATCCCCACGCCAAACGACACGCACTTCCCGTTAGCGAAAGCAGCGTTGGAAGCGGGCAAACATGTGGTTGTTGATAAGCCCTTTACCGTGACACTGTCACAAGCACGTGAGTTGGATGCGCTGGCACGTAGCCTGGGGCGTGTGTTGTCTGTATTCCATAACCGTCGCTGGGACAGTGATTTTCTGACGCTGAAAGCTCTGCTGGCGGATGGTGTTTTGGGAGAGGTGGCGTATTTCGAGTCCCATTTCGATCGTTTCCGCCCACAGGTTCGTGACCGTTGGCGTGAACAGGGCGGTCCGGGAAGCGGTATCTGGTACGATTTAGCACCGCATCTTTTGGATCAGGCGATTAATCTGTTTGGTTTGCCCGTCAGCCTGACGGTAGACCTGGCCCAGCTGCGTCCGGGCGCGCAGGCGACGGATTACTTCCATGCCATCCTGACGTATCCGCAGCGTCGTGTGATCCTGCATGGCACCATGCTTGCTGCTGCAGAATCGGCCCGTTATATTGTGCACGGATCGCGTGGCAGCTATGTGAAGTATGGTCTTGACCCGCAGGAAGAGCGCCTGAAAAATGGCGAGCGCCTGCCTCAGGAAGACTGGGGTTATGATATGCGCGATGGCATATTGACCCGAGTAGAAGGCGAAGAGCAGGTTGAAGAAACCTGGCTGACCGTACCGGGCAACTATCCGGCGTACTATGCTGGCATTCGTGATGCGCTAAACGGCAACGGTGAAAACCCGGTACCGGCGAGACAGGCTATCCAAATTATGGAGCTGATTGAGCTGGGTATAGAATCTGCGAAACATCGTTCGACGCTGTGCCTTGCCTGATTAGGTAAATGGCGCAAGGCGATACCTTCCTGGTATCGTATCCGGCCTACAATGAAAACCAACGTAGGCCGGATAAGCGTTAGCGCTATCCGGCACTTTACCTGTTACGCTGCGGCGACTTTCTCGCGCAAGGCTCGTTTTTCCTCGTTACTCAGGAATGCCATTTCCAGACCGTTGATTTGGGCCTGACGGATCTGTTCGCGCGTTAGGCCTGCAGCTGGTGCGGCAATGGTGTACTCGTGAATAATATCCACACCCTGAACAGCCGGGTCGTCCGTATTCAAACTGGCGATAACACCATGCTCAAGGAACGTTTTCAGCGGATGGTTCGCTAGTGAGGCAACGGTGCTGGTCTGAATGTTTGATGTCAGGCAGGATTCGATACCGATACGGTGCTCGGCGAGGTAATCCATCAACGCACGATCTTCAACGGCTTTAACGCCGTGGCCAATACGCTCAGCGCCTAGCTCTTTAATGGCCTGCCAGATGCTTTCTGGTCCCGCGGCTTCGCCCGCATGCACGGTAATACGCCAGCCGGCGTCGCGTGCCTGGTTGAAGTGAGACAGGAACAGGCTGCCCGGGAACCCCAGTTCGTCACCGGCCAGATCCAGTGCCGTAATATGGTCTCGGTGGGCTAACAGCGCATCCAGTTCCTGCAGACAGGCGGCTTCGCCGAAAGTACGGCTCATAATGCCAATTAAGCGAGCTTCGACGCCAAAGGTCTTGCAGCCCTCGCGTACGCCTGCGATGACGGCTTCAACTACACCTGCAACCGGGAGCTGATGCGCCATCGCCATGTAGCCTGGGGAAAAACGCAGTTCAACATAGTGCAGGCCGTTACGTGCTGCGTCCTCAATATTTTCAAATGCCACGCGACGACACGCATCCAGCGAGGCCAGTACCTTCACGCCCCAGTCGAGCTTGGATAAAAAACTCACTAAATCTGGCTCAGTTGATGTGACTTGCACATGAGGGATCAGCGTTTCCAACGTTTGTGCCGGAAGCGTTAAGTTGAACTGACGGCCCAGATCCAGGATCGTTTGTGCACGGATGTTACCATCAAGGTGGCGATGGACGTCGGTCAGGGGGAGGGAAGTATCAATCATGGTCGCACTCGTGTATTTAGGTAAAGTGCAGGCCATTATACAACAGAAAAATGTTCCTCTAAAAACTTTAAAAAAAGCAGTGCAGAGTTCGGGGTTATGGGGAAGCAAGCATCGCCAAATTGTTGACCATGCTGTTAGCGTACTAACAGAGTGGTGTTCCGACTCCCTGATCCTTGAGACCGTATCACGATGCTTTTGCCTTGCGGTGGTAAGACGGGCGTAAAGTAAGCAATAACGCATTTCCTGCAGCATGTGTGTAATAAAATGATTTTAATTTAAGATTATTTACCTCGTTTTTATTTAATTACTGTCTGTCAGTGTTATTTCATTCGGATATTTATTGAATAACATTGCTAATAGCGAAAAATGGACACTTTCCAGTTTATGAATGTGCTGCAAGGTATGTTATAAAAACACAATAACGACTGAGGGTATTAATAAAGTGAAAAGTGTAAAGCTAATTGTCAGTACAATGTTCTGTGGAAGTTTGCTGCTGGCAACTGTGCCTGCGCATGCGGCGTATAAAGCGGATGAAACGCATGTAATCCAGTTTAAGAAAGGTACCAGTGGCGCAGATATCAAGGGGACAATTACGGGTGATAAAACAAAAGATTATACGTTTGTCGCCAAAAAAGGGCAGACCATGCAAGCAGTTCTGAAAAGCGCCTGGCCTCATCCTTTCATGAGTATTATTGCACCGGGCGAACAATTCATTTTTGATGGCATGATGAGTGGTGACACTTATAAAAATACGCTGCCTGCCAGCGGTAAGTATACCATCAGAATATATCAAAAAGGCGCGGCGAAGGATGAGGGGAAAACCAACGCATTCCAGCTGCACATGAAAATTACCAACTGATCATGAGGAAAAGATCGCCCTGGTGGTGATCTTTTCCTTTGCTATTAAACTTCTTCGCCAGAATAAGCCACAACGCAATTACGGCCTCGGTTTTTTGCCATATACAGGGCGCGGTCTGCGCAATCAGCAAGTTGTTCGGGGGCTGAACGGTTATCAACCGAGGTTACGATACCCAGGCTGATGGTGATGATGCGTGGAAAATCACCTTTAGTCGTGGCCTGAGTTTGTTGTTCTACGTGTTTTCTGATTCGCTCTGCGATGTTAAATGCTGCATCAGCGTTAGTTTCAGGTAGCAGAATAGCAAACTCTTCTCCGCCAATGCGTGCCACGATGTCGTTACGCCGACTCAGTCGCTGCATAATTTCTGACAGTTTGATTATCACTCTGTCACCCTGCAAATGTCCCCAGGTGTCATTGACCGACTTAAAGAAATCAATGTCGCAAAAGACAATGCTCAGGGGTTTATGGGGCGCTGTCATTTTAATCTCATTGCTGAGTGCGTTATAAAAATAGCCACGGTTGAAAAGTCTGGTCATCGGGTCGCGGACTGAATTTTCATAGGATAATTCATAGGCCTGACGTGAGGCTTTGTAGCGCTTGAAAATATCAGACATGAGCACGATCATCACGGCCATTGCGCTAAGGCACTCCAGGCCTCTGGCGAGATACCATCCAGCGGAGTCTATATGCGTGTACTTCAGCATAATGATGACACTTAACAGATTGCTCAGGGCAACCAGTGACATACTTACCCAAAACTGTGTTTTTAGCCGGGTTAATTTTGCCCCTAATAAAACGATACAGGTCCACAAGATAATGAGGACATAAATAAAGCTACCACGCCAGGGTCTAAGCCATTCAAACGTTTCTGTGTCAACCAACTGAAACGATATTGGCGTAATACGGATGGAGTAGAGGATAGCCATTACCAGATGCAACATGCACCATAAATAAGTGGCGTAAATAACTGTTTTACCATGTTTTTCTTTTTTATTTTTAAACGTATATAAATAGTATGTTGCAAAAAACAACCCCGTAATTAACATGTTCCTCATAAAGTATAAAACAGCAATGTCATTGTAGATGACACCAGGAAGGCCGTTTTTATAAAAATAAATATAGAGCGCAAGAAATAAGAAAACCCCCGAGAAATAAAACGCGCAGGCCAGGGGTAAAAGATATTTTTTGCGCCGATAACTCATGTAATTCATCGTCATAAAGCACCCCGTCTGAATGTGCAATACACCAGCAAAGGTTGCAATAACCGGGTAAAAAGAGAGGCTATAACGCTGATTACTAAAAGGGATATACCAAAGAAAAATGGATGTCGTTAGGGACAGGAGTAAAAAAAAAGTTAAATTCTTTTTGTGAATGTTTATTTGTGTTGTATTCATGATTTTTATGTATATAAAACAGCGCTATATTTCGGCTATCTTCTCAGCTTTGTATTTTGTCTTTTTGATTTTTATTGCTGTTAATTTTGACTGGCAGGAAAAGTCAGGGGGGAATTGGTATTTAAAAAAACGATAAAAAACAGATTTGTTTTTTTATATAAGGAGTTGCGCAATGAGTTCTTCATTGCGCAAGACTATTTAACGTATTGTGCGGATGGCGTTAATCAACCCCTGAACGCCTTTTTCAAGTTTGGAACGTGGACATCCGGCATTGAGGCGCACAAAACCGCGTCCTTCTTCTCCGTATGTGTATCCGGGCATGATGGCGACTTTCTGCTGATGGATGAGTGCTTCCTGCAGTGCGTGGTCATCAAGGTTGAGTGGACGCAAGTCAATCCATGCCAGATAGGTGGATTGCGGAACCTGCCAGTTCAGTTCGGGGAATGCGTCATTCAGCTCGTGCGCGATGTAATGCAGGTTACTGGCAAGATAATCCCGCAGCGCATCAAGCCAGCTAGCGCCCTGTTGGTAGGCTGCGATATGTGCGCTAAGCGCGAGCACTGCAGGTGAGGAAAGACCATCCCGACCCTTTAACGCACTGAGGTAATCGTTTCGACTCTGCTCATCCTCAATAATCCCGTAAGCCCCGGTTAATGCCGGAATATTGAAGCTCTTTGAACCGGAAGTGAACAGCGCCCAACTGTCGCGCGCGACGTTACTCCACGGGATGTGTGGCTGGTCTGCCCATACCATATCCATATGGATCTCATCAGAGATGACTTTTACACCGTGGCGCTGACACAGCTCCGCCATGGTTTCCAGTTCATCGCGCGTCCACACCTTACCGGTTGGGTTGTGCGGGCTGCAAAGCAGGAGAATTTTGCTTTCAGGCCGGGACAAAGCTTTTTCTAGTGCAACCATGTCGCAAAACCAACCGTCAGCGCGTTTTTCAAGTCCGACAGCGCATACCTGACGCTGATTACCTTCAATCGCTTTGTAAAACGCGTCGTAAGCCGGCGTATGAATAACCACCGCATCACCCGCAGAAGACCACTGGCGGATCAGCTCCGATACCATATAGATGACCGAGGGGCCATAAACCAGCGACTGAGGATCGATTTGGGTATTATGACGCGATAGAAACCAGTGGCTAATCGCCGCCAGAAATTCATCATTTTTCCAGCGACTGTAACCCAAAACGCCATGTGACAGGCGCTGAGCCAGCGCCTCCAGAATGCAGGGGGCGGTGGCAAAATCCATATCGGAGATGGTGAACGGCAGCAGGTCGGCTGAACCAAAACGGTCGGCAACGTAATCCCACTGGGTACACCAGGTACCATGCCTGTCCACAACTTTTGAAAAATCAAACATATTGTTGTCCTTAAGCCTGTACGGTGTTCATCAGAACTGCGATCTCGTCTTTCACTGACTGGACCTGCGGACCAATAACAACCTGAAGATTATGCTGATTGAGTTGCACTACGCCAATGGCGCGATTGTCCTTCAGTGCCTGTACGTTCACAAGCGACATATCCTTCACTGACAAGCGCAGACGGGTAATGCAGTTATCAAGGCTGACAATGTTTTCCGCACCGCCCAGCGCCGCCAGAATGGCAGGGACGTTGTAACCGGATTTACCCGGTGCTCCCGCCATGACTTTTTCGATATTGCTGGCAATTTCGACGTCCCGACCCGGGGTCTTCAGATTGAAGCGTGTGATGGCGAAACGGAAGATCACGTAGTACACCGCGAACCAGATCGCAGCCACGACAGGGACCAAATACCACTTGGTAGAGAGTCCGTGCAGGATGCCGAATACCACAAAGTCAATCAGGTTACCGTCCGTGTTGCCGATGGTGACGCCTAACACCGCCATCACGGTGAAACCAAGACCGGTCAGCAGGGCGTGGATTACATACAAAACAGGGGCAACGAACAGGAATAAGAACTCGAGGGGTTCGGTTGTACCGCCGATCACGCAGGCAATGAGACCAGAAATTAACAGCCCTTTAATTTTATGACGATTTTCAGGGCGAGCACAGTGGTACATAGCGAGCGCTGCCCCCGGCAAACCACCGAGGAACGCCGGCATTTTACCCTGCGACAGGAAGCGGGTTGCGCTTTCAGAGAAACCTTGTGTTGTCGGGCAGCTCAGTTGAGCCTGGAAAATAGTCAGTGCGCCGCTCACGCTGTGACCGCAGACTTCCTGCGTGCCGCCAGCTTCGGTGAAGCGAATGAGCGCCACCAGAATATGATGCAGACCAAACGGCAGCAGCAGACGTTCACCGGTACCAAACAGCATTGGACCAAATTCGCCCGCGCTGTTGATGATGTGGCCGAGCCCGTTAATGCCCATGGCGAAAACCGGCCAAACCAGGGGAATGACCAGGCCGACCAGTCCCATCACCACCGAAGAGATAATTGGTACAAAGCGGGTACCGCCGAAGAAGGCCAGTGCATCCGGCAGGCGAATGTTGTGGAAACGTTCATGCAGCATCCAGACGATGATCCCGGCAATAACAGCGCCGAGGATCCCGGTGTCGATCGACTGGATCCCCAGGATATTCTGTACGTTGTTAGCCTTCAGGATCGTGGCATCCGTGGTAGGCAAGATACCTTTCGCGGTTAACCAGAAGTTGACGGCAAGGTTCATCACCGCATAACCAACAAAACCGGCAAATGCCGCTACGCCTTTGTTCTCGCGGGCCAGGCCGAGAGGTATGGCAATACAGAACATCACCGGTAAGAAGCTAAACGCAAATGAGCCTACTTTGCTCATCCAGGTAAAAATAGCCTGCAGTACCGGATTACCCAATGCCGGAATCAGCGTTAAGACATCATGACTACTTAACGAGCTGCCGATCCCTAACATGATCCCGCAGAATGAGAGCAGAGCCACGGGCAGCATAAAGGTTTTGCCCAACTGCTGGAAAAATTCCCATAACGTAATTTTTGGTGTGGTTCTCGTCGTCATCAAACGACTCCTCGTAAAAGCTAGCTGACTAATGATGGCGAGAAGATAAAACGTTTTACCTAATTTTAGTGCGGTATAAATCACATTATCGAACGATAATAGGGCGTATAAATATATGTGATTGATAAAACGTTTTATCCGTCACGTTATCAGGGAGTTTTCCGTTTTTATGGCTATAGCCAAAAAAATAACCATCCATGATGTTGCGCTGGCCGCGGGCGTTTCGGTTAGTACCGTCTCATTGGTGCTCAGTGGAAAAGGCCGTATTTCATCCGCGACCGGCGAACGGGTGAATGCCGCTATTGAGCAACTGGGGTTTGTGCGTAATCGCCAGGCATCAGCGCTGCGTGGCGGGCAGAGCGGGGTAATTGGTTTGATCGTGCGCGACCTTTCCACCCCGTTTTACGCCGAGTTGACGGCGGGTCTGACGGAAGCTTTAGAAGCGCAGGGGCGCATGGTCTTTTTATTACATGGTGGCAGAGATGGCGAACAGCTGGCGCAGCGTTTCGCTATGCTGCTTAATCAAGGGGTTGATGGTGTGGTGATCGCCGGGGCTGCCGGCAGTAGCGACGACCTACAACAACTGGCCGCCGATAAGGGGATTCCGGTAGTGTTTGCGTCTCGGGCCAGCTACCTGGATGACGTCGACACCGTCAGGCCTGACAACATGCAGGCAGCGCAATTGCTGGTTGAACATCTGATACGCCATGGACATCAGCGCATCGCGTGGTTGGGGGGACAGAGTTCTTCATTGACCCGTGCAGAGCGTGTCGGCGGCTATTGTACGACGTTGCTAAAGTATGGTTTACCGTTTCATAGCGACTGGGTGCTGGAGTGCTCATCCAGCCAAAAGCAGGCCGCAGAGGAGGTGACCGCGCTATTACGTCGTAACCCAACGATCAGCGCAGTGGTGTGCTACAACGAAACCATAGCCGTTGGCGCCTGGTTTGGCCTGATGAGAGCAGGGCGTCAGAGTGGTGAAATTGGCGTAGATCGCTACTTCGAACAGCAGGTCTCGTTAGCTGGATTTGCCGATGTAGCGGAAAATGCACTGGACGATATCCCCATTATTTGGGCCTGTACGCCCGCGCGTGAAATGGGATATACCCTTGCTGAGCGCATGCTACAGCGCATTGGGCACGATGATGGTCATTCGCGTAACTTAACGCTTTCCGCCCGTCTGGTGGTGGCAAAATAAAAAAGGCCCGATAAACACACGGTTATCGGGCCTGTTGTCACGCGTATTTACTGTTGCGGAATAGCCGGGGCATCCGGTTCGCCGAGAGAAGGCATACCGAACATGCCAACAAACTCATCCAGCGACATTTTTTGTCCGTTTAAGGTAACCTGGCCGTTTGCGTATTGCAGGCTGGAGCCGATGACGTTGTCCTGCATCGTTGTAATCCGGAACATCTGACCCATTGCCGCCAGGCCATTCACCTGTTGTTTCGCCAGATCGGCCGCTTGTTCCTGCTGATAGCCTTCAATTTTGGCAATCTGCGTCATGAACTCAGTCGCCATATCAACCGGAATCGTCAGCTTAGCATCCAGTGATTTGACCGAACGATCCACTTCCTGAGCCAGCGTTTGTGGTTCCTCAGTATTTGCTGTCGGATCTTTTAGCAGCAGTGACAGATTAAATGCAGTTTCACCTTTTGCATTTTTCCAGCTCAGCGGGGCAATGGTGATAACCGGCTCGCCTTTCATCAGAATCGGCAGCGCATTGAAGAAGGCTTCAGTGACTTTTTGCTGATAAAGCTCAGGATTTTGTACCACATCAATCTGCGCCATCAGCGCCTTGGTTTGGGCGCTATACTGCTGACTGAACTGGTGTAATGCTTCACCGTCAATCTGGCCAACTTTCAGCGTCAGTTTACCGCTACCCATATCCTGACCCTGCAATTTCAGGCTGTTCAGCGTGTAATCCAGCTGGCTGTTGACAGTTTTACCCTCGTTGATCAGATCGGATTTGCCATCAATACCCATGCCTTCCAGTACCGCCAACTCTTTACCTTCGACGGAAATCGACAGTTTATCGAGTGACAATTTTTGGTCGCCGATGCGCTCACCAAAGCTGGCAATACTGCTGGAACCCTCAGTTTTCAGGTTATTGAAAGTCATTTGTACTTTCTGGTCATACTCGTTGACCGCATTGACCACGCCGCTTTGCGCATTGCCTGTCAGCGAGACAGCATTACCTTCTTTGTCTGCTGTAAACTGGAATTCCCCGCCACTGAAGGCTACTTTTTCGTCGCCTTTCTCATAGTTCAGTGGTTTGAGGGAGAGATCGGAACGGGTATCGCCGCTGTAGCTGATACGGGAGTTAATGACAAATGGCGACTCACCTTTAGCAATATCAAACAGCGGTTTGGTAACGTCGTTATTGACCAGCGTCGTTTTCACGGAGGCCATAGCCGGGACCAGATTCAGTGATTTCAACTGAGCCAGCGGGAATGGACCGTGATCGACGGTTTCATTCAGGACGATACTTTGCCCCGGTTTTAGCCAGGAATCTGCCTGCCCGGCGATTGGTTTCACCACCAATTGCAGTTGGCTATTGAACACCCCGCGCTGGTAGTTTTGATAACTCAGTTCAATGCCCGCCTCAGGGGAGAAACGTTTTAACTGATCGTTTGCCTGTGTCACCATCTCGGCGAGATGCGTTTCAAGTTTCTTACCTGTGTACCAGGCGCCGCCCGTCCAGACGATACCCAGCGCAACCACCACACCCGCAGCTACCAGCGATTTTTTCATTTCGATATCCATAAAATAAAACCAGGCGTTTGAAGACGCCTGGAGGAGTGACATGTCTTTAACTCACTACAGCTTAGCAAGAGTTGTTAAAAATATCAGTATCTTGCTATAGCTTGTTATAAACCCGGGCTAAACGACCTGCGCCACTGATGTTAACCGGCGATTCATTCGCGCCAATAAAGGCCGATTCACCCGGTCGCAGAACCAGACGTTGCTCGCCTTTGCTCAGCACGGCTTCACCCTCGATGCAGAACAAAATGGCTGCACTTTGCTGGCTGATATCTGCGCCATTGGTAGTAAGGTCATGCAGGGAGAACGCAAAATCGTCAACCGGGATTGGGAAGTCCAGTTCACCATCAGATTCAACCGGCGTGGTCAGTAACTGGTTTGCTGGCTTGGCGACAAACTTCACGTTGGCGACCAGTTCCGGGATATCAATATATTTTGGCGTCAGTCCGGCACGCAGCACGTTGTCCGAGTTAGCCATCACCTCAAGCGCCACACCTTGCAGGTAAGCGTGCGGGGTTTCGGCAAATAAGAACATAGCCTCGCCTGGATTGAGTTTCACCACATTGAGCAGCAGCGGGGAGAAGAGCCCACTGTCGTTCGGGTAGACGTCAGCGATCAGACGGATGGTTTGCCAGGGTTCACCCTGCTGGCTGTTCAGCGCTGATTTCAGGATCGCCAACGCATGGGATTTCTCCTCATCCTGCATATTCAGCAAGCTGGCGAAAAGATAGCTCAGACGTTCCGCACTCGGCTCTTCCAGGAAATGTGCAATAGCCGGATGTGCGGCGGAAACGGGTTGTAACAATGCAACAATGTCAGAGAACTCGCGGAATGCGTTCATCGCCAGGAAAGGCGTCAAAGCAAATACCAGTTCTGGTTTGTGGTTAGGATCTTTGTAGTTGCGCTCGGCGGCATCCATCGGGATCCCCGCAGCGTTTTCTTTGGCAAATCCAATTTCAGAATTGTGCTTGTTAGGATGAACCTGAATCGAAAGCGGTTGAGCAGCACAGAGCACTTTAAACAGGAAGGGCAGTTCACCAAAACGTTGCGCTACGGCATCGCCTAGCAGTGCGGATTTATCGTGCTCGATAACGTCGCGCAGAGCAACCGTCTGACCGTCAGCGCCCAGAACCTGCGAACTGCTTTTCGGATGCGCGCCCATCCACAACTCAGCCATCGGTTGCTGAGTGGGGTTGGCAATGCCATAGAGTTCCGTTAACGCCGTTTTACTTCCCCAGGCGTAGTTCTGCACTGAGTTGATGAGTTTTTGCATTATCAAGCCCTGTTTCAATGTTGAATTTTCTACGGCTATTAAACCAAGAAACCCTGAGGGAAGTAACCTGCACATGTAAAAAGTCGTACTTGTCTCAGTTTTTGTTAAAAAAATGTGTAGGATATGGTGACTCGCTTTTAATACCCTGAGTAATTCCGGTTGCAGAAAGCTCTTCCTTCTACAACCGGATCTGCGGCAGGGAAGCAGGGCAATGGAACATCTGCCCAGAGAATAACCAGACCGAGCAGTAAGTGAGAGCACAATGTCAAACAAACCCTTTCATTATCAGCATCCTTTCCCCCTCAAAAAGGATGATACCGAATACTATCTGCTGACCAGCGACTATGTCTCTGTTGCCGAATTTGAAGGGCAGGAGATTGTTAAAGTTGCACCTCAAGCCTTAACCCTGCTGGCTCGTCAGGCCTTTCATGATGCGTCGTTTATGCTGCGTCCCGCACATCAACAGCAGGTAGCTGATATTCTGCGCGACCCGGAGGCCAGCGAAAACGACAAATATGTGGCCCTGCAATTCCTGCGTAACTCTGACATCGCGGCAAAAGGCATTTTGCCGACCTGTCAGGACACCGGAACTGCGATTATCGTGGGTAAAAAAGGTCAGCGTGTCTGGACCGGTGGGGGCGATGAGGAGGCGCTGGCACGAGGCGTCTATAACACCTACATCGAAGACAACCTGCGCTATTCACAAAACGCAGCGCTGGATATGTATAAAGAGGTGAACACCGGTACCAACCTGCCAGCACAAATCGATTTGTATACCGTCGACGGAGATGAATACAAATTCCTGTGTATTGCCAAAGGTGGTGGTTCGGCGAATAAAACCTATCTGTACCAGGAAACCAAAGCGCTGCTAACACCGGGCAAATTAAAAGATTACCTGGTTGAGAAAATGCGTACGTTGGGCACTGCGGCTTGTCCGCCGTATCATATCGCGTTCGTAATCGGTGGAACATCGGCAGAAGCCACGCTGAAAACGGTCAAACTGGCTTCTGCAAAATACTACGACGAATTGCCGACAGAAGGTAACGAACATGGCCAGGCATTCCGCGATGTAGAGCTGGAAAAAGAGCTGCTGATTGAGGCGCAGAATTTGGGGCTTGGCGCGCAGTTTGGCGGGAAGTACTTCGCGCATGATATCCGCGTGATCCGCCTGCCGCGTCACGGCGCGTCGTGTCCGGTTGGAATGGGCGTTTCTTGCTCAGCCGATCGAAATATCAAAGCCAAGATCAACCGTGAAGGTATCTGGATCGAAAAACTGGAACATAATCCTGGCAAATTTATACCGGAAGAGCTGCGCCAGGCGGGAGAGGGCGAAGCGGTGCGCGTTGACCTCAATCGTCCGATGAAAGAGATTCTGGCTCAGCTTTCCCAGTATCCGGTTTCCACGCGTCTGTCGCTCAACGGTACAATTATCGTTGGCCGTGATATTGCGCATGCGAAACTGAAAGAACGTCTGGATAACGGCGAAAGTTTGCCGCAGTATGTTAAAGATCACCCGATCTATTACGCAGGTCCGGCAAAAACGCCGGAAGGCTATGCCTCTGGTTCGCTGGGGCCAACCACTGCCGGACGTATGGACTCGTATGTTGACCAGCTTCAGGCCGCTGGTGGGAGCATGATTATGCTGGCGAAAGGCAATCGCAGCCAGCAGGTGACCGATGCTTGCCATAAACATGGCGGCTTCTATTTGGGCAGTATTGGCGGCCCCGCCGCGGTGCTGGCTCAGGGCAGTATCAAGAGCCTGGAGTGCGTGGAATACCCGGAACTCGGGATGGAAGCCATCTGGAAAATTGAAGTAGAAGATTTCCCGGCATTTATCCTGGTAGATGACAAAGGCAACGATTTCTTCAAGCAAATTCAGACGTCGCAGTGCGCACGCTGCGTTAAGTAACGTCAGCCGCCCTTCGGGGCGGTTTTTTTTACCGCACGAACCACCAAACGACAGCTTTATCCTCGTTAATACTCATAAGACCAATGCAAATGGGCAATGTCGAAACATAACCTAATCAACTGTTAATGTAAGGAGCAGGTAATGGTAACGGTACGCCGCGAGAATGATTCAATGGGGGCGATTGATGTTCCTGCCGATAAGCTTTGGGGCGCGCAAACCCAACGTTCGCTGGAGCATTTTCGTATCTCTACGGAGAAAATGCCGGTCTCGCTGATCCATGCGCTGGCGCTGACGAAACGCGCCGCGGCAAAGGTTAACCTGGATCTGGGGCTGCTGGCGGAGGATAAAGCCAGGGCTATTATGCAGGCTGCAGATGAGGTGTTGGCAGATAAACACCGCGATGAGTTTCCGCTGGCCATCTGGCAAACCGGCTCAGGCACGCAAAGCAATATGAATATGAACGAGGTGCTGGCAAACCGGGCCAGCGAATTGCTGGGCGGTGTGCGGGGGATGGAGCGAAAAGTACACCCCAACGATGATGTCAATAAAAGCCAAAGCTCGAACGATGTCTTCCCGACCGCAATGCACGTTGCCGCACTGCTGTCGCTGCGTAAATCTTTGATCCCACAATTAAATGTGTTGACCAAAACGCTCAGTGATAAGTCCCACGCTTTCGCCGATATCGTTAAAATTGGTCGTACACATCTGCAAGATGCAACTCCACTTACGCTTGGCCAGGAGATTTCCGGCTGGGTAGCAATGCTTGAACATAACCTCAGACACATTGAAAACTGTTTACCGCATGTGGCAGAACTGGCGTTGGGGGGAACCGCGGTAGGTACCGGACTGAACACTCATCCCGAATACGCCCGCCGGGTCGCGGATGAACTGCGGGTCATTACCTGCGCGCCGTTCGTTACCGCTCCGAATAAATTTGAAGCGCTGGCCACCTGCGATGCCCTGGTTCATGCCCACGGAGCGCTAAAAGGGCTGGCAGCGTCGCTGATGAAAATCGCCAACGATGTACGCTGGCTGGCATCTGGCCCACGCTGTGGTATTGGCGAAATTTCAATTCCGGAAAATGAACCGGGCAGCTCGATCATGCCGGGTAAAGTCAATCCTACCCAGTGTGAAGCGCTGACCATGTTGTGCTGCCAGGTGATGGGTAACGATGTCGCCATCAATATGGGCGGGGCGTCAGGTAACTTTGAGCTCAACGTCTATCGACCGATGGTCATCCACAACTTCCTGCAGTCGGTACGCCTGCTGGCGGACGGTATGGAAAGCTTCAATGAACATTGCGCGACGGGAATCGAGCCCAACCGTGAACGAATAGATCAACTGCTCAATGAGTCGCTGATGCTGGTGACCGCGCTCAACACCCATATCGGTTACGATAAAGCGGCTGAAATTGCCAAAAAAGCGCATAAAGAAGGGCTGACGCTAAAAGCCTCCGCTCTGGCGCTGGGATATCTAACCGAAGCGGAGTTCGACAACTGGGTACGTCCGGAGCTGATGGTTGGCAGCATGCGGCCAGGCAGTTAATCCGCAACGTAAAGGTGCAGCCGGGGAATAATCAATCTCAACGGCTGCGCCTGAGGTTTAAAGCGATGCTGAACGTTATCGGCATCGTAATTCAGTAACTCGCCGATATCCGGTACGGTCATACCGTTGTCGTTATTAAGCAAAGCAATCAGTGGCGTCGGGCAGGCATATTGCACCTGTTTTTGCTCTCCTTTGTACCAGACGCGGGCAATAGGCTGCACTTTTACCGGCCTTTTAATTTTCAGGCGGGCCTGCTGCGGTAAGGCGGCGATATCCTGATATTCGCGTTCAAGCTTCGCCTGCCATTCTTCACGTGTCCAGGGATGTACGCTGCGCGGTGAGGTCAGGCTTTTTTCCAGTTGCTGCAGTACTTCATCGCGTTTCAGGTTTTTAATAATGTGCTTGTTAGCCCAGCCGAATCGCAGGGTGGCAGGATCTCTGACAACGGTGAGCGTGCGATAGGCATTCAGTGTAATCAGCCCCGGCAGGTGGCGATGCACCCATTCGAAACGTGCGGCCGGCGCCAGCCCTGACTCTACTGTAACAATGCGCTCGAAGGTGGTTTTCAACTGGTTTATACGCTGGATTTGTTCTTCCAGAGCACATTGCGCCGCATTATCAACCTGGTAGCACAATACACCCGGTAGGCGGATGGCCGCTTTGCTGCTGCGGTTTTCGGACTGCTGCTGAATAAACAGGTGACGGTAATGGCGCAGTGCCAGCGCTTCAGCCTCTTTGCCTAAATGCTGCTTAACATCAATGCTCTGCAGAGGGGCATGCTCTGCCTCTTTGACCACTTCCGGTAACGAGAATACGCGGGCAATAAGCAGCGTCTGCTGCAACAGGTTTTCGTTCAGAAGCGCCAGTTCTTGTTCCATCTGGCGAAAGGTGCCGTTCAGGCGGTCAACGAGATCGTAACGGGCCATAGATTTACCATTTTAGTTACAACATACTTTTTTATAGCACAACATCCACCGCCTGGCCACCGAGCAGAATAGGTCAGGCAGCCGAAATTTCAGGAATGTTATGCCAGACGGGCCAACAGAAAGTAAACCGGGCGCCGCCAAGTTCACTTTCATCACAGACGACCGTCCCTCCCATAGCCAACGCTATTGAGTGGACGATGGCTAACCCAAGCCCACAACCCCCGGTCGCCCGGTCACGGCTGGGGTCAAGGCGTACAAACGGTTCAAAAACCTGTTCGCGAGCGTCTGGTGCAATACCGGGACCGTCGTCTTCCACTACCAGCGTGGCTTGATTGCCGTTCAGCAGCAGACTGGCTTGCACCGTTGACTGGCAATAGCGCAGGGCATTATTCAGCAAATTATCCAGGACCCGCTCCATCAGGCGCATATCCAACGCGCCGTAGTCGCCAGTTTCGAGATGACGTAATTGCACCGCACGGTCAGGATTTACGCTTTGCACATCCTCCAGATGGGTTGTCAACCAAGCAGGCAGGTCCGGTACGCTGAGCTTCAGTTCATTTTGCGGGCGATCCAGGCGGGCGTAGGTCAGTAACTCTTCTATCAACGCTTCCAGTTGGCCGATATCACGATTCAGCGCCTGAGATTCCTGCTCGGTGAGGTTATCACTCATTTCCAGCCGGTAACGTAAACGTACCAGCGGGGTACGAAGCTCATGGGCAATACCATCGATGAGCTGTTTTTTACTGGCGATCAGCGCATTGATATTGTCGGCCATTTGGTTAAACGCTACGCCCAGGCGCTCAAAGCTGGAACCGCTGTCAAAATGAAGGCGTTCACTCAGATGTCCTTCACCAAAACGTTGTGCGGCGGATTCGAGTCTGAGCATTTCCTGCCAGTGCGGGCGCATCCAGATCAGTACCGGGAAGGCCAGTGAGATAGCAATAAACGCCATCAGCGCGATGTCCAGCAAGCGCATTTGATGGAGAAAATAGAGGTAGGGAACCGGACCGACGGCCAGCACATAATGGCTGCGAGGAATGCGTTGAATGAAGGTGTATTGATCGTCAAGTGCCACAATATCGCCTTCGCGCAAACGCTGCATGGTTGGGGCATCCAGTGTGTACTTATTCAGCGGTTCAACGCGCAGGTCAAATGAGAGGTTTAAATCCATCTCCTTCAGCGTCTTACCCCAGTCACGTGGCGGGATTTCGCGTAGTTCACTGCGCATCAGGTACAACGAGCTTTTCATCAAATCGTCGAGCGACTGTCTGCCTGCGCGTTCTGCGGTGAATTTGTATACCAGACCGACCAACAGGGTCATCACCAAAAAGCAGACAAACAGCAGGAGGTAAAACTGCACAAACAGTTTCTTCATAAAAAATCACCGAACGCTCAATAAGTTAGCGAGTGCACGTGTCCCTCAGGGGAAAAGTGAGCACAGCGGTATCCGCCGATGCGTGGGTTCAGAAAGGTTCTCCGATCACCATCCGGCGTGCTTGTCCACGCAGAGTACACTGTATATCTCTTTTCTGCATTCTTATGGCTCCTGGGGGCGCGGAATGACCTTTAGCTGGATCACGCATTGCTTTCTACGCTGTAAGTTAATCAAAATCGGGATGGAGTTGTTCTGGCGTATGTCACGACCGCACCTAAAAGGTTACTTCGTTTCTCAACGTAGATGGTGTTGTTATATTCGTAGTTACCTTCGGGATAGCAAATTCTTATGTTAGTCCCGAGATCCGGATCGTCAACATCAGCCCCCGAACAGCTTTTAGAACTTCCTGTAGCATAGACGTATGTGGCGGTATAGGACGAGGGGACACCCGGAATGAACCAGGTTATCGCCATAACCATGATCACTGAAAACAGCACCATGGCAATGCTGATGCCACCAAATAATTTCAGATAGGTTTGGAAGGGACTTTTTTTCATTATCCCATTACCTACCAGAAATAAGGTAATTAACAATGACACTGCCAGAGAAATAAGCATGAGGTATTTGGATGTGAGCGGGTAGAGAAATGTCGCTCTGTATATCGTTACCTTCCACCAGTAAAAGAGAAATATTGCGCCGAGAGATGAGACGGTAACAAAAAACAAATATGGATATGAGTATTTTCTCATCCTTGTGACTCCAGAACAATTTCTCCATTTGGGTTTAATAAATTACCATTTGTTTTGAATAATGAAAACGGCTCTCTTGTTTGAATTGTTAGGTACGCCGCAGACCAGAGAATTTGCGCTATCTTTGGGGATATAGGCATAATAATAAAAGGGATATTCTCACCCGTGGCAGGGATGACTGACCTTGCGTATAATGTGTGCCGATACTTCCTGAAAAGTGCTGTGACTGAAAATATGAATCTCAATCGCTGTTGTTATTCGCTACTCATTTTCGCAGCGGTCGGCTGCATTTTCACCGCTTATCCTCTTGTTATATGGTTTCTACTCGCCAACGTTCTGACGCTGCTGTTATACGGCGTGGACAAAATGGCGGCACGCAAGGACTGGCGCAGAGTGCCGGAATCCACATTGCTGGTGTTTGGCGTTGTGGGCGGATGGGGCGGCGCGATAGCGGGTCAACAAATCTTTCGCCATAAAACACAAAAGCAGCCTTTCAAAACCTACTTCATTATCAGTGTGATAGTGAGTGTTTCTGTGATGGGCGTGATTTATAAGTTCTATCCATTTTTCCTTCCTGAGCATGGTTGGTGAATAAACTGCCGGTTTATTTGAGGCAGGAAATATATTTTTCACCTGAACGGCGCACAATTTCATCGGCATTTTGCGTAATATCTTTTCCTTCAAATGCGCCGTAAAGTTGCTTAAATTTCACTGTTCTCAGGCGTTGGATGATGTCGCTGACGGTGGCGGCTGGCAACGGTAGCATATTGGGGTAGCTCCACATAAAAGAGACTGCATGGGCACCTGGTGTAACTTGAACGATGTCGCCAGAAAGCACCACGCCTTCGTCACGTGCCCAGTGCAGGACGCAGCCGCCAGCAAAGTGCCCGCCGAGACGTATCATCGTGACGTCACGGGTTAACTCAATGGTGTCGCCATCCCAGAATCTAATCCACGGGCTGTCACGCATTACCCACCTTCTGTCGCTGGTATGAAGGTAAATCGGCGCGTTAAATTCCGCAGCCCAGTCCTGCATGGTGGTGTAGTAATGAGGATGCGAAATCGCGATAGCCTTAAGGCCGCCAAGGGACGTTATTAGCGTTTTTGTGGCATCGTCGAGCGTGGCAATGCAGTCCCACAGAATATTTCCTTCTGGGGTACGCACAAGAAACGCGCGCTGATCAATTGCAAAATCAGGAACGGTGCGGATGCTGAGGAGGGTACTGTCGTGTTGCTTCCACTTATTTGTATGCGATGCACACAGGGTGTCAAAATCGATCCATTTCTGCCCGCTTGTGGGGACATATTGACGTTCATCCAGGCAGATACCGCAATGTTCCGGATGGGCGCCAGTTACCTCATAGGATGTTCCACAGGTTTTGCATAACGTGATCATCGTGTCCTCCTCATATACCGAACACAGTCAGCATGGCACACAGATACACAAGGATGTGCCTGTTAGTGCTCTACCCGATAAGTCAGTGATGATGGAAGTGGGGGTTGTGGCTCAACCAAAAGAAAACAGGAATAATGCCGACACGGATCTTTTTGATTACCATCTTCCAGAGAAAAATGAGGATATTGTTTGGAAAATCGTCTGTTCAACACCTGGCTCAACCGTTGGGGGCTCACTCCAGATGGTGAACCGTTTGAAACGCACACATCGCAGCTTTTGCCTGTGGTGGTGGTCAAGGACGGGCAGAAAGCCATACTAAAGATCACCGATGATGACAGTGAACGGATCGGCTGTGAACTCATGGTCTGGTGGAACGGAAATGGCGCAGCGAAAGTACTTGCTCATGCAGCAGGGGCGATTCTGCTGGAACGTGCGACAGGGAAAGGGTCTTTAGCGGACATGTCCTGGACTGGCAACGATGCGCAGGCCTGTCGCATTATTTGCCATGCTGCCAGTAGACTCCATCTCTCCCGAAATGCTTCTACGCCTGCGTTAACACCTCTGCACCATTGGTTTCGCGATCTGGCTCCTGCCGCGAAAAAGCATGGCGGTATCCTGACGCGTTGTGCTGCGGTGGCAAACGTACTGCTATCTTCACCCCATGATGCAGTCGTATTACATGGCGATCTACACCACGGCAATATTCTTGATTTCGGAACGAGAGGATGGCTGGCTATCGATCCCAAAGGGCTGGTGGGCGAGCGTGGCTTTGATTATGCCAATATCTTTACTAACCCCGATCTTGCCGAACCTACCAGACCTGTCGCCATTGAGCCGGAAATATTCACGCAACGAGTCAACATTGTGTCTGAAATCGCCAGAATTGAACGGCAGCGTTTACTGATGTGGATTGTTGCCTGGTGTGGGTTGTCGTCCGTTTGGTTTCTGCAAGAGGGTGACAGCGCAACGGTACCTCTGCGTATTGCGGAGCTAGCGATGGCAGAACTTGCTTCAGGTGGTAATCAATTTTGATCTACGACACTGGGTTAGTAATTCTTAAGAGTTATCATTAGCCTGGTAAACGTTGTATTAATCAATTAATGAACGGCGGTGTGGTGTGTTGTTGAGCGAAAATTTGACAGGCCGGAAACAATGAACGCATTGTTTTCATTATTAAAAAAACGCCCGAATATTCTTTTGTTGATGGTCTTACTCATCGGGGCAAACATCGTAGCGTGGCTGTGGGCTTTCACCGCGTTTAGCAACAATACTTCCTTATTGGCACTGAGTCTGATTGCGTGGTGCTATGGTTTGCGCCATGCCGTTGATGCCGATCATATCGCCGCGATAGACAGCGCGACGCGTAAACTCATGCAGCAGAAAAAACGTGCCCTGACAACGGGGGCCTGGTTTTCTCTGGGACACTCTACCATTGTGGTGCTAGCCAGCATTGGCATTGCGCTAACTACCAGCGTGTTTAAGCAACATATGGCATGGTTTCAGAATGTCGGTGGTCTGATCGGAACTACGGTTTCTGCCGTATTTTTGCTGATTCTGGCTGCCATCAATCTCATTATTTTCTGCCAGGTCTGGAAGGCATTCCGCCATCTTAAACGCACCGGTACTTACGATGGCACCACGGAAGACATTACAGTTTCAGGCCCTCTGAACTGGCTTTTCCGCTCAGCGTTTCGGCTGGTAGGTAAAGACTGGCATATGTATTTTGTCGGCTTTCTGTTTGGTCTGGGTTTTGATACCGCCACTGAAATTTCTCTGCTGGGAATTTCTGCTTCAAGCGCGTCCAGCGGCATGTCGATTTGGTCAATTCTCGTGTTCCCGGCGCTGTTTACCTGCGGTATGGCGTTAATTGATTGTCTCGACAGTATTCTGATGGTTGAGGCCTACGGATGGGCGTTCAATAAGCCGCAACGTAAGCTCTATTACAATATGACCATTACCGGGACTTCCGTGATTGTTGCGCTATTTATTGGCGGGCTGGAGGCGCTGGGACTTCTCTCTGACGCGTTTTCGCTTCAGGGTGGTTTGTGGGATACCGTCAGCAATTTGAGTGACCATATGGGGAATGTCGGTTTTGCGATTATTGGCGTCTTTATCGGCTGTTGGATTATCTCCGCCGTAAACTACCGTTGGAAAAAATACGACGGACTGACGTTTAGTTAGCTATCAATGTGACAGTGTAACGCCAGGTAATTAAGAGGGCCGATCAAAGTGACCGGCCCGGTTGGATTACTTCTGCGGCTCGTCGTCCCAGGCGTGCGGTGCGAACAGATAACCTTTGTTGCGTACCGTTTTGATTCGATAGGGTTCAGTCGCGTTATCGAGCAGTTTTTTGCGTAAGCGGGAAATCGCGACATCGACGCTGCGATCCATGCCGTCATAACTTACGCCACGCAGGTTTTTTAGCAACGCATCACGGTCCATAATCTGCCCGGCATGGGTTGCCAACTCCCACAGTAATTCAAAATCAGCGGTGGAAAGAGAGATTTGCTCGCCGCCGAGCAGCACGGAGCGGTTGGTGGGATCGATAGTGAGTGTGCCAAAGCGCAGCGTTGTGTGCGGTGTGATGGTTGCCGCTTGAATGCCTTTAGACTGTGCTGAGTGTTCATTCTGGCGCAGGTGCAGGCGCAGGCGAGCCAGCAGCACAGCTGGCGGCGTTGTCTTCAGGATGTAGTCACAGGCGCCCATTTCCAGCGCCAGGATATGGTTCATGTCGCTGTCCAGCGAGGTGAGCAGAACAATCGGGCCTTGCCAGCGTCCGCGTAAATCGCGGCAGATAGTCATCCCGTCTTTGCCCGGCAGCATGATATCTAATAACACCAGATCGGGTTGAACGTGCAGGATTTTCTCCTCGGCCAAATCACCACGAGGTTCAAGGATAACCTCAATATCATGCCGGGCCAGATAGGCTGCAATCAGTGAGCCAACTTCGGGATCATCTTCAACAAATACGATGGTGTTCATATCATTCATTTTGAATATAAAACGCCAACATACACCGCCCCGGTTTTTCCTTCCATTAATCTTTTCTAAACAAGAACGCTTCCGTTATGCTAGAGGCTGATGTTATTGATGTGTTAAGGCAGAGTGATGGGACTCGTTATAAAAGCGGCGCTCGGTGCGCTGGTGGTGGTGTTGATAGGTTTGCTGGCGAAAACAAAGAATTACTATATTGCTGGATTAATTCCACTGTTCCCGACGTTTGCGTTGATTGCCCACTACATCGTGGCCAGTGAGCGTGGGATCGAGGCGTTACGTACAACCATTGTATTCAGTATGTGGTCGATTATTCCCTATTTTGTCTACCTTGTTTCACTGTGGTATTTCACCGGGTTTATGCGCTTACCCATCGCGCTCGGCGGTGCAGTAGTGTGCTGGAGCCTGAGCGCGTGGTTGCTGATCTTTTGTTGGATCAAACTGCACTAACGTAGATGACGCCCGCCATCAAGGGCAAAACTACGTCCGGTGACAAAACAACTGGTTAGTAGATAGTCAATTAAATCAATGACCTCTTTTTCACCAGGCGCGGTTTTCATCAGTGATTTGTTTAGTGCCTGCTGGCGATACTCTGCATCGTCGCCCTCGTTAAACAGGATAAGTGAGGGGGCAATCGCGTTCACTTTCACTTCCGGTGCCAGTTTGCGCGCGAACGAACGGGTCATATTATCCAGCGCCGCTTTGCTGGCAGCATAAGCAATGTGTTTGTCGCTGCCACGCTCCACAACATAATCCGTGAAATGGATGATGTCGCTGGCTGCGTGCCCATGACCGCGTAGCAATCCTTCCAGCGCGTGGTTGAGCAGGTAGGGCGTATTGACGTGGATCTGCATCATACGTGACAGTACTTCGCTAAGCGGTGTGCCGGGTTTTTCGGCGACCCAGGCGCTGGCATTATGCACAATGGCGCGCAAGCCATCCGTCTGCGCTTTGACCTCATCAGCAAAGGCCAGTACGCCTTCATCCGTGGAAAAGTCAGCCGGGATACAAATCGCGCCCGCTTCTCGCAGGCCGTCAATGGCAGGATAGTGAGTTCGGTAGCTGACGATAACTGGCTGTTTTTGGTTCAGAAAGTGCCATGCGACGGCGAGGCCGATACGACGACCACCTCCGGTGATAAGAATTGGCAAAGGAGGTTTTTTACCCATTGTTATACTCAGGCTCCGTTAAAAACAGCATCTTACAAGAGAAAGGGTGTAAGTGGTGTAGTGATCAGTACAAACTCATGTGTACACAGTAGCACACAGGAATAAAGTTGTTGGGGTTTGTTACAGCATCCTGATTTAGCGGCGAGCACATTTTAGTCGGGCTATAGTCGAAGGAGTAATAGAGAGAGGGGGATTAACGTAATAGAATGATTAGTCATTAAAAAAGGGAACCAGAAAACAGGCTCCCCATTGTAGCTATGTTTTCCTAAGCTCTCTCAGTTTATCCATTATTTTATTGAATTCTTCTGTGAACTTTCTGTGATCTCTTTCTTCTGCTTCTTGCATAATACGAGCGGCTTCAAGCCTTCTTGCTTCAATCAATCTTTGTTCTCGTTCTTTAATCTGAATCTTCAATCTCTGTTCAAATTCTGATATGTCGATAGAAGCAACAATCACCGGATTCTCTAAGAGTTGGTAGAGTGGGGAAAATAAATCTGAATACTGATCTACAGCGTCTTCTGGCGGTGGTGAACGATAGAAGGTTAAACCTTTTCTCCATCGTGATAGTTGTGCATAGTTCAGCTTAGGTTTCTTGCCTGTGCCTTCATACGCCTCTTTCACAGCATCTAACACAGCGGCAGGTTTTACGTCCTTGCTTATCTTTAACGCTTCTTTCATTCGGCGTTCTTGTGGCTGTGTGCTGTCTCCGAGTAAGATCAGATTTACGTTCTTCATTGTCTACCCTTAAATGATTAAGGGAGCATGATAATACACACAGCCTCTTGTGTTCAATCTGATGGCTTCCAATTAGGAAAGATAGCTATCATCATCTCTATTGCTTTCTGTTTTGCCCGTGTTGCTGCCTTCTCTGCAAAAGCTTTTAGTTCAGCTTGTGATTCTTCTTCGATACGTTCGACGATACCCGCAAAAATGGCTTTCTGATTGTCCTCAGAAGCGATAGAAGCAATAACCTGATTTTGTTGTTGTGACGCTCTCAGTTCCGCTGTGAGACGGGCAACTTCTTCCTTTAGCTTTTCTTCTGTGCTCTTACTGGGGGACTGCTGAAATCGTGCGGGAATTTCTCCGAGATCATCGGCGAAAAACTTGTTTAACCATCGTTCTTGTAAACGGCAACCAGCAGATGCATTTAACCATTTGAGGAAAAAGCGGAGATTTACATTACCTTCTTTTACAGCAAGGCGTAGCTTTTCTAATTCAATACCACGCTGAACAGAGACACCTGCTTCATTGTTTAGCTTCTTGAATGGTTCAAGATCAATAAGTTTTAGAAAATCTGCTGCTGTTAAAACTGACATAATTATTTCCTCTAAAAAGGCTGGATTGCTCCAGCCTCATTTAGTTTAGATATTCCAATACAAGATGACACTATCACCGAGTTTATCGTTATACACGGTAGTCGCTGGTGTGGCTGGGGTAATCGTTGATGCTGGAACAACGTGAACCACGACAGGAGGATTCACAGGCGTCGCAGGAGTCAGAGGAGTTACGGGTACAACGTGTACGACAACTGGAGTTGGTTGTGGTTGTGGCGGAGTGATATCGGTGATTGTTTTCACTTCACCCGTTTTCAGATTTTCTGCCTTCTCTGCATAGTGACTAGGGCCATATGCCCCAACAGTTGCTATGCCAAGTGAATTGACTGAAGTTTCGATTGCATAACCATCTTCTTTAGCTACGCCCTTAGAGAAACCATACCCAACAGTCTCATTTCCAACATAACCACGAAGGTGAGTGATTGTGAGATCACCTTCTTTCACCATAACATTATGAGTACGCATGGTTGGTGCAATCACTGTTGATGCTACACGAGTCAGGTCAGCGTTTTTGAGCGCGTGGGTAGTTTTCACTGCGTTGGATACATCGTTGTATGCAGTGACTGTACCAATAGCTTCATCACCTTCTTTAGTGCCGTGAATCGACAGGCCGCCAACGCCTTCAACATAGCTATGGTCGGAGAAATGCGTTACATCACCGTTCGTCACGTCAACGGTGTGGGAACGCATTTCAGGCGACACAACAGTTGATGCTGTTTTGGTCACACCATCACGAGTAACTGTTGAGGTACGAACCACACCTGTTTCTTGACTGATTGTGGTTGTCGCAGAATATTGTTCATTAACACCGTTGTAGGCAATGTTTTTAGTAACGACACCATCTTTCACACTGATGGAACGTGTCGTGTTATCTGCAATGGGGTGATCGCTCATATTGATGGAGCCTTTAGAGAATCCTGTGAAGCCACCACCTGCATTCATGCGCTCCGCAAAGTGACCACCAAACGAATGACCACTAAAAGCATGACCAATGTTACCACCATGGCCATGGCCACCAAAATTGTGACCGCCCATACCTCCATGGCCACCGTGACCATGAGCAAAAGCAGACATTGGAAGAACTATTAATACTGCAACCACTGATTTCTTAAACATTTTAATACTCCATTTAGGATTAATAGGGGGTGTCATCATTAATTCTTTATTTATCATTTTGTTTGTCCTTCAATGACTAAATACTGCCGACTACATAATTAATCGATGCAGTAACAGCTATTAATAAACCTTTTTTATTTCCGACATAATTGACGAGGGGAGTGTAGCTGGTGGGACCAGCGCACGGGTTGCATTATCATCAAACACAAATACCAACACAACTGCATGATAAACTCAACACAAGATAAAGCACAAATAGTTAATTGTGTGATGATTAATTGTTCTTTTATTTATCCATATATTATGATGTGTATGTGTTCGTTAAGTGTTTCTTTTTTATCTTTTATCAATATAAAAAGTGAACAAAGAATTGAGAAGGTTATGATGTGTTTCTGTATGTTATGTTGTGATTCATAAGAAGATAAAGCAGGTGATCGTGACTGACTGTTGCGCCGTAAAGCAGTTTGCGATTGTGAAGTGTAGAAAGAATAACTCGAACTCAATAGGGGGATCACACCTTGTGATGAGTCATCATCTGGAGAGCCGTGATAAGCGCTTCACACGCAGCAACAAATAGTGTGGGGGGCAAGCATGAAGGGAGAGCAAGAGCGATTATTTTCGATTAATCAGCGTTAACCATGATATCCCGATAGTCCTTTATCAGGATATTCATAGTCTGATATTTTCCGAAGCCAGCGATGGGTATAACGTTAGCTTATCAGCATCCAGGTAGCTGGCACAGCAGCAACAAGCAACAGGCCGATCAGCGCCATCTCCTGGCGTTTTAATACGTTTTCATGCGTGTGCGTTTTACGGGCATAAAGGAAAACCAACAGCCCTGGCGCATACAACACTACAGACAGCAGCAGATGCATCGGACCTGACGCATACAATAACCAGATGCCATAAATACTCGCGCCGATACCGACAGCCTTATGAATCGGACGGGTGGCAATTTTTAACAGAAATGCGCCGACCAGCAAATAGGGCACCAGAATCATCTCTGAGGCGATTGTCAGTAACGTATTGTAGTCGGAGCCTGTGAGCCAGATTAGCACAAGGCAGATTTGTACACAGATGTTGGTTAGCCACAGCGATGCCGATGGCGCACCCTGTGCATTCTGTCGTGCAAAAATACGCGGAAACGCTTTGTGCGTGGAGGCGAGGAACGGCACTTCCGCCGCCATAATCGTCCAGCTTAAATAGGCACCGCACACGGAAACAATCAGACCCGCGGCAATAATAATTTCGCCCCATGGCCCCATCATTTTAACCATCAGACCGGCCATTGATGGATTGCGGATCTCTGCCAGTTCTGGTCGCGCGACAACGCCGAGAGATAGCAGGGTGACTAACAGGTAAACGCCCAGTGCGGCGAGTACAGCTAACAGCGTGGCGCGACCAACATCGCGTTTATTTCTGGCGCGGGCAGATACCACCACCGCGCCTTCCACACCAATGAAAACCCACAGGGTGATGAGCATGGTGTTTTTGACCTGCTCCCACACAGGCACGCCCAACGCGACGCCGGTAAAATCGAGAGTAAAGGTGTCGAGCTTAAACAGCATGAATGCCAGCACGATAAAGAGGCCTAGCGGCAGTAGTTTTGCCAGAGTAGCGGCCAGGTTAATGCTGGCCGCGGTTTGTACTCCCCGCAACACCAGAAAATGGACTATCCATAACAGTACCGATGCGCCGACAATCGACTGCCAGGTATTACCGTCGCCGAACAGACGTAATTCCGGTGTGTCGGTAAAGAAACTGAGCGCAGAGAAGACGATGACCAGATACGAAACGTTAGCGATAACAGCGCACAGCCAGTATCCCCACGCAGAGCAGAAGCCAATCAACTCGCCGAAACCTTCACGTGCATAGGTGAAGATACCGCCGTCCAGTTCAGGACGGATACGCGTCAGGATCAGCATGGCAAAGGCGAGCAAAAGAATACCCGCACCGGTAATCGCCCAACCAATCAGTAATGCAGCCGGGCTGGCTACTGCCGCCATATTTTGTGGCAGGCTGAAAACGCCAGCGCCGAGCATTGAGCTTAAAACCAGCGCGGTCAGTGCGCTCAGACCCAATTTCTTTTCCATTTGTATCCAGTTACAAAAACGAGAGTGAGAGAATAATTATTTTGGCAAACCGCATAAAAATGGTGAAAGCCACTAAGGCGCGGGATTTTACGGAGAGAAGAGAACGCATGCAATGGGGATAGAGAGATTTGTGACTAATAGTGTGAAAAGTTGTCTTAATACTGCTGTTTTTGTTTTATCTGGAAACAGAACCGCGCGAAATTATCAGGTCTACAAGGACTGTAGACCTGATAAGGCATTGGGTATTACTTATACAGATCGGCGCTGATTGTCACGTTGTTACCACGTTCTGACCACTGGCGGGTAATGTGATAGTACTTCGCGCCTTTCTTCGCTGCGCGTTTTGCTACCTGATAAGAGACTTCCGTCATGTTGCCGTAGTTACCGGTGAACTTGATGCTGTCGAACGGTACCATCATGGCGGCGGTCGCTTTGTTCAGCTCCTCAACTTTGGTTCCATCAGGCAACGTGACAGTGTAACGTCCGCCTTTGGTAGATTGAGTTTCGAAGAAGCGGCCGACTTCAGCACTCGGAGAAGCGGTAGTTGCTACGCCCGGGATCTCAACTTTCTTCGCGGCTTCGCCACCTGCTGCTAATGCGGCACGACCAGCATCTGAATCTGCTGGGATCGCATCAGGGCTTTGTACAATGCGTTTTTTCGCATCAGCTTTATAGATGAATGCAGTAATACGCTGGTTGCCGCCCTGGTTAGCATCGACCTGACGCACGATATAGAAGGAGTAAGCACCTTTCTCTTTCGCTGCTTTGGTGATGGCATCGTTTACTTCAGGCTGGCTACGGTAGAAACCTTGCACTGTAACGGTGTCGTAAGGTTCTATCAGAACGGCCTGATCTTTTGGCAATTCCATAACGCCGTTAATGACACGGTTTTTTGACGCTTCCGCTTTTTCAGCGTCGGCTTTATAGACGTCGGCAACAACGCGCCAGTTACCGCCGCTGCCAAAATCTGAGGTATCAACAACATAAAAGGAGGCTGCACCGTCTTTATCTGCACGGCGCGAAACGGCAGCAACCGCATCACCGATAGCATTAAAACGGCCGGTGACCACAATGCGGTCATAGGGTTTCAGGGCAGCCGCTTGCTCCGGCGTCAATTCTGTCGCTGCATTTACAGAAAAAGCAGTCGCAGAAATTAGTGCGGACGCCAGGAGAGTGTTCTTAAGCTTCATAAAAATAATCCTTCGCCTTGCGCAAACCAGGTACTGGTATTGTTATTGACTAGAAACGTCGCTGATTATTGCATTTAAATTGTGTCAGTGTCTGCGTCATTTTTCACTCATCGTGTCACGTTAGGTAACAACAGCGATAACATTTTGTGATATGCCGAAAATTTCGGCGTTTGGTGACCAAAACTGATAAAGCAGTTGAATTTCATAAGTTAATTTAATGTTAATTAATTGTTTTTGGCAGGTAGGTAATCATGTTTTGCCGCTTCGCTTGAGCGAATTATCAGCCTTTGTGGGCTATTTTTAGGGCATTTTATCTGTCTGAGGTTCGATTCATCTCTATTTCGCGAATTTCATAATAAATACTGTTTTTTGGCGCTAGATCACAGGCGTCATTTTCAGTAGGTTATACAGAGTTTGTTACTGTTTTATTTTATTGAGGTAACACTGACCTCTCTCGAGAGTGCGCGCATGCCTCGTGCGAACATTGATAAACCATCATCATAATTACAGATGGAAGGGAACATTATGCGAATTGGCATACCAAGAGAACGGTTAACCAATGAAACCCGCGTTGCAGCCACGCCGAAGACGGTTGAGCAGTTGCTTAAACTGGGTTTCAGCGTCGCGGTTGAAAGCGGTGCAGGTCAACTGGCGAGTTTTGACGATAAGGCGTTTGTACAAGCAGGCGCAGAAATTGTTGATGGAAATGCAGTCTGGCAGTCAGAGATCATCCTGAAGGTCAATGCGCCGGAGGAGGCGGAAATTCCGTTACTCAATCCGGGCACGACGCTGGTGAGTTTTCTTTGGCCCGCGCAAAACCCTGAGCTGCTGCAAAAACTTGCAGAGCGCAACGTGACGGTCATGGCGATGGACTCCGTGCCGCGTATTTCGCGTGCACAGTCGCTGGATGCCTTAAGCTCGATGGCGAACATCGCCGGGTATCGCGCTATTGTTGAAGCTGCACATGAATTCGGTCGCTTCTTCACCGGCCAGATCACCGCCGCAGGCAAGGTTCCACCTGCCAAGGTCATGGTGATTGGTGCGGGTGTGGCAGGTCTTGCGGCGATCGGTGCGGCAAACAGCCTGGGCGCTATCGTGCGCGCTTTTGATACCCGTCCGGAAGTGAAGGAACAAGTGCAGAGTATGGGCGCAGAGTTCCTTGAACTGGACTTTAAAGAAGAAGCGGGCAGCGGCGATGGCTATGCCAAAGTGATGTCCGAAGCGTTCATCAAAGCTGAAATGGAACTCTTCGCTGCGCAGGCGAAAGACGTCGACATTATCGTTACCACAGCGCTGATTCCGGGCAAACCGGCCCCGAAACTGATCACTCGTGAAATGGTCGATTCGATGAAAGCGGGCAGCGTAATTGTCGATCTTGCCGCGCAAAACGGCGGTAACTGCGAATATACCGTGCCTAATCAGGTGACCACCACCGAGAACGGGGTGAAGGTTATCGGCTATACCGATCTGCCTGGCCGTTTGCCAACGCAGTCTTCCCAATTGTACGGCACGAACCTCGTCAACCTGCTCAAACTGTTGTGTAAAGAGAAAGACGGCAATATCACTGTCGATTTTGACGACGTGGTTGTACGTGGTGTCACGGTGGTTCGCGAGGGTGAAATCACCTGGCCTGCGCCGCCGATCCAGGTTTCTGCTCAGCCGCAGGCAGCGCCAAAAGCCGCACCTGCGCCGAAAGAAGAGAAAAAACCTGTCTCTCCGTGGCGCAAATATGCGCTGATGGCGCTGGTAGTGATTTTGTTTGGCTGGCTCGCCGACGTCGCGCCGAAAGAGTTCCTTGGTCACTTTACGGTGTTCGCGCTTTCCTGCGTGGTGGGTTACTACGTGGTCTGGAATGTGTCACATGCGTTGCATACTCCGCTGATGTCTGTGACTAACGCCATCTCGGGGATTATCGTGGTTGGGGCGTTATTGCAAATTGGCCAGGGTGGCTGGGTGAGTTTCCTGAGCTTTATCGCGGTGCTTATTGCCAGCATTAATATTTTCGGTGGCTTCACCGTGACTCAGCGCATGCTGAAAATGTTCCGGAAAAACTAAGGGGTAACATATGTCTGGAGGATTAGTTACAGCTGCATACATTGTTGCCGCGATCCTGTTTATTTTTAGTCTGGCGGGGCTTTCGAAACACGAAACCTCTCAGCAGGGTAACAACTACGGCATCGCCGGGATGGCGATTGCGCTGATTGCTACGATTTTTGGCCCGGATACCGGCAACGTTGCGTGGATCCTGGTAGCGATGATCATCGGCGGCGCGATTGGTATTCGTCTGGCGAATAAAGTCGAAATGACCGAGATGCCGGAGTTGGTGGCGATTCTGCACAGCTTCGTCGGTCTGGCTGCGGTACTGGTGGGTTTCAACAGCTACCTGTATCACGATACGGGCCTGGAGCCGATTCTGGTGAACATTCACCTGACGGAAGTGTTCCTGGGTATCTTCATCGGTGCGGTGACCTTTACCGGTTCTGTGGTGGCCTTTGGCAAACTGCGCGGCAAGATCTCCTCTAAACCGCTGATGCTGCCGAATCGTCACAAAATGAACCTGGCGGCGCTGGTTGTTTCTTTCCTGCTGCTGGTGGTGTTTGTTCGTACCGAAAGTGTGGGCCTGCAGGTTCTGGCGCTGCTGGTGATGACCATTATTGCACTGGCTTTTGGCTGGCATCTGGTGGCGTCCATTGGCGGTGCGGATATGCCGGTTGTTGTTTCAATGCTTAACTCCTATTCAGGATGGGCGGCGGCGGCGGCGGGCTTCATGCTGAGCAACGATCTGCTGATCGTTACCGGTGCGCTGGTCGGTTCTTCTGGTGCGATCCTGTCTTACATTATGTGTAAGGCGATGAACCGTTCATTTTTCAGCGTTATTGCGGGTGGCTTTGGTTCTGACGGTTCTTCTACCGGGTCTGATGAAGAAGTGGGTGAACATCGTGAGATTACTGCGGAAGACACAGCAGAAATGCTGAAGAACTCGCACTCCGTGATCATCACCCCGGGCTACGGCATGGCAGTGGCTCAGGCACAGTATCCGGTCGCGGAAATCACTGAGAAACTTCGCGCGCGCGGCATCAAAGTGCGTTTTGGTATTCACCCGGTAGCAGGGCGCTTGCCTGGTCATATGAACGTGCTGCTGGCGGAAGCCAAAGTCCCTTATGACATCGTGCTGGAAATGGATGAGATCAACGATGATTTCGCTGATACCGATACCGTGCTGGTCATTGGTGCCAACGACACGGTAAACCCGGCGGCGCAGGATGACCCGCGCAGCCCGATCGCCGGCATGCCGGTGCTGGAAGTGTGGAAAGCGCAGAACGTAATTGTGTTCAAACGTTCAATGAACACCGGCTATGCAGGTGTGCAGAACCCGCTGTTCTTTAAAGATAACACCCATATGCTGTTTGGCGATGCCAAAGCCAGCGTGGATGCGATCCTGAAAGCGCTGTAATTGCCAGTAAAAGTAAGACGGCCTCTGCGGAGGCCGTTTTTTTATACATCCAGTTTACGCTGGGTGATCCATTCCACACGAGCCGGATCGCGATGCGAGAAGAACGCGCTGGTTCCGCTGTCCATCGCGGCAATTTGCGTCATCTCTTCCGCCGTTAGGGCAAAGTCCAGCACCTGAATATTCTCGGCCATCCGCGTTTTACGCACGGTTTTCGCCAGCGAAATTATCCCACGTTGATAAATCCAACGCAGCACGACTTGACCAACGCTTTTGCCATATTTTTCACCAATAGCCGATAAGACCGGGTTCTGAAACAGGTCATTGCGTCCTTCAGCGAACGGCGCCCAGGCTTGCGGTTGAATATTCCGGCTCTGCATCCAGGCTACGGCATGCGGTTGCTGATGAAAAGGATTCACCTCAATCTGGTTAACGGCTGGAATAATGCGATTGAAAGCGATTAAATCCGCCAGACGATCCGGATGAAAGTTACTCACGCCAATCGCGCGGATTTTCCCTTCTTCATATAATTCTTCCATCGCGCGCCAGGCACCGTGCACATCGCCATAGGGCTGATGAATCAAATAAAGGTCAATATAATCCAGTTGAAGCCGTTGCAGAGAACGTGCGAATTGCGCCTTTGCGCCTGCATAGTTGGTATCCTGTAACCACAGTTTGGTAGTCACAAAAAGCGCCTCGCGGGGGACTCCGCTTTGCTTAAGTGCATTGCCGACCTGAGTTTCATTCTGGTAGGAGGCTGCGGTATCAATCAGGCGATATCCTGTATCAATGGCATCCCGTACGGCTTGCTCACATTCGCTGGCATCAGTCATTTGATAAACGCCAAATCCGAGCAGGGGCATCTCAACTCCGTTATTCAGAACTGTTGTATTCATTGGGTTCTCCTGAGCATCATCGTTGCATTGGCTGCAGATTAGCAAATCTGTGTTGATACGATTAGCCTGTGAAATTCGCATGGACCTATGAGTAGAATTCATTTCTGAAAGGTAATTGTTGGAAGTCAGTCACAAAATATGACGCATATGATTTCACCATTCATGATTTCATTTCATAAACTCATGCGGTTTTAACCGTCTAATCACGGTAATACGTTGTCTATATACTGCGACCTGACTTTTTAGAACATGACAGGGCACTATGCGTACACGTGAACATGCCTCACCGGTAACTACCGCAAGCCAGACCGGTCTTACTTTTATTCTGATCCTCAGTGGCCTGATGGCCTTTACATCGCTTTCTACCGATATTTATCTTCCAGCAATGCCGACGATGGCCGAGGATTTACATGGCAATGTTGAGCTGACGATTACTGGTTTCTTAATTGGTTTTACTATCGCACAGTTGATTTGGGGGCCGATTAGCGATCATATGGGACGGCGCAAGCCGCTGTTTATCGGCATGGTGCTATTTATCATTGGTTCCGCAGGGTGTGCGCTGTCTACAAGTATCACGCAAATTGTTTTCTGGCGGGTGTTTCAGGCGCTTGGAGCCTGTACCGGGCCTATGCTGGCGCGAGCGATGATCCGCGATCTCTTTGCACGTACTCGTGCGGCGCAAATGCTCTCGACCCTGGTGTTGGTGATGGCGATTGCGCCAATCGCCGGACCGTTGATTGGCGGGCAAATTATTCGCCTGAGCACCTGGCACTCTATTTTTTGGCTGCTGGTGGTGATTGGTGCGCTGATGTTTATCTCCCTAAACTGGCTGCCCGAAACATTGCCGGAAGATAAACGGGTGAAAGCCTCTTTGGCTGGCGCATTTCGTAATTACCGCTCGTTGTTAACGAATGGGCGTTTTATGCGCTATACCCTGAGCCTGACGTTTTATTACGTCGGTGCGTACGCGTTTATTACCGGGTCACCGTTTGTTTATATTAGCTATTACCATGTTGATCCACAGCATTACGGCTGGTTGTTTGCGCTAAACATTATCGGTGTTATGGCGATGAGCGTGGTTAACCGTCGTCTGGTTCAACGACATGCTCTGGAACAACTGCTGAAATATGCGACGATGCTGGCGGCGCTGGCCGCAGTGGCGCTTGCACTGCTGGTTAAGCTGGAGTCAGGAGGAATTGTTGCCATTATCGTTTCCATTTTTCTGCTGTTCTCGATGAATGGCATTATTGCCGCGACGTCGACTGCTGCGGCGTTGGACGCGGTACCGAACATTGCGGGTTCAGCTTCGGCGCTGATTGGCGCGTTGCAATATGGCAGCGGTATTATCTCATCGTTGCTGCTGGCCGCCTTCAGTGATGGCACGCCCTGGACCATGGCGTGGATAATAGCGCTATTTACGCTGTTAAGCGCCGTTTTGGCTTTCCGCGTGAAACGATAAAGGAAATGCCCCGTAATGGCGGGGCGAAAACTCATTCTTTGTTCAGATCGCTAAGCAGCACGGCAATGCTTTGACCGCCGTTGGTTTGTTCAAGCGCGATTTTCACGATGATGGTCAGCGGCACAGAAAGCAGCATCCCCACGGGACCGAGCAACCAGCCCCAGAAGATTAACGACAGAAATACTACCAACGTGGACAGCCCCAGCCCGCGGCCCATGATCCGCGGCTCGAGGATATTCCCGAATACCAGGTTGATGACCAGATAGCCTGCCAGAACCACCAGCGCATCGTAAAGACCGCTGAATGCCAGCACCTGAGCGATAGGGGGAATGGCTGCCAATACAGAACCGATATTAGGGATGTAGTTCAGGGCGAAGGCCAGTAATCCCCAGACAAAGGCAAAGCGCACATCCAATGCAGCAAGCATGCCCCAGGCGACCAACCCGGTCACAATGCTGATTGCCGTTTTAAGCACCAGATAGTGGGAGACGCTGTCGATGGCGCGTTGAATCGCCGCCATACCTTCAATGGGGCGACTCATCATTTGTTTGAGTTTGTTGGGCAGTTGCGGTACTTCCAGCAGCATAAAAACTACCGTCAGTAGCAGTAAAAATATCGATGACATAGCATTTGAAAGCTGCGCCAGTAAATTGGTCACCAGCGTCATTGCCGCGTTCGGATCGATATATTTGACGAGCTCGTCCACGGAAACGCCGATCCCTGCGCGTTGTAACCATGGTTCAAGATTTTTCAGTGGGATAACCAGTGAAGAGCGATATTGCGGTAGCGTTCGCGCAAGTTCATTTAAGGATGTACCTAAATACGCCAACAGCAGCACCATTAACATTACAATAATAACGATAAGCAATGACACCGCAATTACGCGCGGTATGCGAAGCTTGACCATCCGCTGCACCACGGGATTGAGCACAACGGCTATAAATAACGCCAGAATAAAGGGGACGATGATATCTGCGGCAAAGCGAATACCGCTCAGGATGATAACCAGCATGCCCAGCATAATGACTATTTTTAGACCGTTAAGCGTGATGATCGGTTTCGCCATGTGTATTCCCGCATTTTTCATTTTTGAATCTGCATAATAATGTGATTTGCGTCGAGCCGTTATAACAAAAATCAAACGGGGCAGGTAAAGAAGTGAAAAGACTTTGAGTTCGTCTTGAAGCTATGATACAAATCATCTGTGTTTAACTACCGAGGACAATTATCATCCGCGATGATGAGAAGCAACACTGCGGATAATTGTAATATTATGGACAATATGTTCAGGATGTTTTTGCGTTTACCTACACTTCTTCGTACCTCCTCCACTTTCTTGCTTGCGGGTGAGCAACACTGGCGCAACGCGCTTTAGTCCCTTCTTCTGCCTGAGCTGGCGCTGTGCGCTGAGCTAACTAATTTTATTTTTTGGTTTACTGCATGCAGTAGGCCTAAAGGACTATATTCTCAAGCAGGAGAAGTATCATGTTTTACTGGATATTATTAGGTCTGGCCATCGCGGCTGAAATTACTGGTACGCTGTCAATGAAATGGGCAAGCGTTGGCCATGGTAATTCAGGCTTTATTTTAATGCTGGTAATGATCGCCTTATCATATATTTTTCTTAGTTTCGCTGTTAAAAAAATTGCCCTTGGTGTGGCCTATGCCTTGTGGGAAGGTATCGGTATTTTATTTATTACGCTGTTTAGTGTGTTGTTATTTGACGAAACCTTGTCCACGATGAAAGTGGCTGGACTGGTCTCGCTGGTATTAGGCATTGTGCTGATCAAGTCTGGTACTCGAAAACCTGCCAAAACGAGCAAAGAGGTGACCCATGCAGCAGTTTGAGTGGGTTCATGGTGCCTGGCTTGGCATGGCCATCGTGCTGGAAATAGTCGCTAACGTCTTTTTGAAATTTTCTGATGGATTTCGCCGCAAGGTTTATGGCGTGCTGTCGCTGGCTGCCGTGTTAGCGGCCTTTAGCGCACTGTCGCAGGCGGTAAAAGGTATTGACCTTTCTGTTGCCTACGCTTTGTGGGGCGGGTTTGGGATTGCCGCGACGTTAGCGGCTGGTTGGGTGTTGTTTGGTCAGCGCCTGAATAATAAAGGCTGGATCGGTGTGGCGCTGCTGCTGGCCGGAATGGTGATGATTAAACTTGCCTGATATCCGTGCTGCCCGTTAATGCGGGCAGCATATGTTACTCCTGCGCCAACTCTTCCAGCTTATCGCGAAAACCGGTCACGGATATGGCGCGATTATCGGCTCGCCAGCGATCTTTCGCCGCCGGAGCGGAGCTTTGTACGCCAATCAACTGCCAGCCTGAATCTGTCTTCAGCATCAACGGTGAACCGCTGTCGCCCGGGAGCGTGTCGCACTGGTGCGACAAGACGGTATTCTGCGCCCAGCCGGTCACCACGCAATCCTGATGGGTGTACAAATCGTCCAGATGATCTTCCGGATAGCCCGACTGTGTGACTTTGCGATCGGCGGTTTTCAACGCCGCGGTTAACGCCGCTTTATCACCTTCAAATAATGGTAGGGGCGTGATTCCGGAAGGCGGGTAACGCAGCACCACCAGACCAAAATCCCACGGGGCTGCGGATGGCGGCACAATCCAGCCATCGCCATCGGCTTTCAAACGCTTACCGAGTGAGGGATCAACCCGTCCTTCGATTCCATGGATTTCATAGCGCCAGACACCCTTTTTCGACACAAAGCGTAACGCGACGGCTTTATCCGGTTTGCCTTTCGGTGGAGCGAGCAAGCAGTGTCCGGCAGTCAGGGCCAGATGCAGTGAAATGAGCGTGGCGGTACACAGATTACCACTGGCGGTTTCCAGTTGTCCGATAGCGTCCCACGGTGATTGCGTTGGGTCCGTTACTTTCGTGCGATCGTCATGACCAAAAAACAGCGTTTTTATGCTTTCTGCTTCAGCGGTGGTCGTTGCTGGCTGATCCGCATGCGCAACAACAGGAAAAAAACAAATTGAGCCCAGTAATACAGCAATGGTTTTATGCATATCACACTCTGGTGGGGAATTATGATTATAAACAGCAAACCCTCAGTTAATACTATAGACGGGACGGCGAGAAAGTGGGAGTAAAATCAGATAACTACACTCAGGAAAGATAAAAATGCATGGCAATGAGGGCGCAAATTATCAGAGTAATAAGAATGAACTCAAAGCGGTAATGTGACACCATTTTACCCTCCGAAAGGCGGCGCTACATCAGGTTGATCTAGCGCCGTATGCTATGGCGTGGGGGACGCCATAGTGACTACAAATGCGTTATGCTGCAGGTTGAGCTGCTGGTTTAGCGGTGTCGTGTTTTACGGCTTTTTTGGTGTGTTTTTTAGCGGCCTGAGCTTTCTGCTCTGGGGCTTTTTGTTCTGCTGCTGGCTTGGTTGCTGCTTTTTTGGTGTGTTTTTTAGCAGCCTGAGCTTTCTGCTCTGGCGCTTTTTGTTCTACAGCCGGTTTAGTGGTGGATTTTTTAGCGTGTTTCTTGGCAGCCTGCGCTTTCTGCGGCGCTGCTTTGTGCTGTTTTTTATGATGCGTGGTTTTTGCCGGCGCTGCTTTGGTGGTTGCAGCAGCAGTCGGAGCGGTAGTAGCAGTTGTTTCAGCAGCAAAAGCAGCAGAAGACAGACCCATAGCAGCGGCAACAACCAGAGCTAATACTTTTTTCATTCTCATACCCTCGATTTGGTTTTTCATTCAACCCCACTGCGGGGCCGTTGAAATAACTATATCGCTGTAAACACAGGGCTTCCGTGAGTCATTGGTTTCGGCGTGTAACGATATGTACAATGACTCACGGTATGAGATTACAAATAGCGGGCTTCCAGATGAGAACGGAAATAACGGCTGCTGAGCGGCTCTCCGGTCGCCTGGGTAATAAGCTGTTCAGTAGTAAAGCGGCTGCCATGCTGCCAGATGTTCTGACGTAACCAGTCAAACAGGGCACCAAACTCACCTTGGGCAATAGACTGATTCAAATCAGGCAATGCGCGGTTAGCGGCACTGAACAACTGCGCTGCATACATGGCGCCTAAGGTATAGGAAGGGAAGTAGCCAAAGCCGCCGTCAGTCCAGTGAATATCCTGCATACAACCGTTACGGTAGTTTCCGATCGTTGACAGCCCCAGCCAGGCCTGCATTTTCTCGTTCCACAATGCCGGGATATCATCCACTTCAATATCGCCATTAATAAGCGCACGTTCGATTTCATAACGCAGGATCACGTGAGCGGGATAGCTTACCTCGTCGGCATCAACACGGATAAACCCGGGTTTGACCTGCTGGTTCCAGGCGATGAAATTGCTTTCTTCAAACGCTGCCTGATCGCCAAAGTGGCGCGTTACAGTCGGAATCAACCGCATCAGAAAGGCTTTACTGCGTCCCAGTTGCATCTCAAAGAACAGACTCTGGGACTCATGAATGGCGGTTGAGCGTGCCAGAGCAATAGGTTGGCCAGACCAGCTGCGTGGCAGGTTTTGCTCATAGCGCGCATGACCGGTTTCATGGATCACGCCAAACAGCGCGCTGAGTAATTCGTTTTCATCATAGCGGGTGGTAATGCGAACATCTTCTGGTACGCCGCCACAGAAAGGATGTGCACTGATATCCAGCCGACCAGCGGTAAAGTCGAAACCTAGCTGTGCCATTGTTTCAAGACCCAGCTCTCGCTGTACAGCTGTTGGGAAGGGACCTACCGGGGCGATGAGCGACTGTTGAGACTGCTTTGCCACCACCTTGTTTAGCAGATCGGGCAGCCAGCTTTTAACGTCCGCGAAAAGGATATCCAACTGACCGCTGGTCATACCTGGTTCAAAGATGTCCAGGAGTGCATCATATGGAGAACAACCTTTTGCTTCTGCGCGCAGTCGGGCTTCTTCGCGGCTATACTTCACAACCTCTTTCAGGTTTTCGGAAAATCCTTCCCAGTCATTAGCTGGTCGCTGGCTACGCCAGGCATGCTCACAGCGGCTTCCTGCAAGTGATTTTGCTTCTACCAACGATTCGGGCAACAAGGATGCCTGGTGATGCAATCGCGACATTTCGCGCAGGTTCGCCTGTTCTACATCGTTGAGATCTTCCTGTTGCGCTGCGGCGATCCACATTGCCACTTTCGGATCGGTTAACAGTTGGTGCTCAAGCACGCTCAGCTCGGCCAGCGCTTCGCCTCGGGCTTTACTGCCTCCTGGCGGCATCATGGTAAACATGTCCCAACTGGCGATTGCCGAGAGGTGGGAGAAGCGAGAGAGCCGCTGGAACGTGCGGGTGAGCTGATGGTAATTATCATTGTTACTCATTTTTTGTTCTCGTTCTGTTTAGGTGTGGTTAAGAAGTTTACCGTGATTCACTCACTTTTCATAAACACACCTTTGTACCCGGTTTTCCGTAACAGCTTTTTATAGCGAAAAGCCAGCAGAACCACAAAACAGATGGCGTAGATAATAGGGAGCGGTGATAGCACTTTTACCGACCACAGATAATGCAGCGGTAGCAAAATGGCGGCCAGGTAGACGTAGTTGTGCAATGTTTGCCAGCGTTTGCCCATTTTACGCTGAGCGGCTTGTGTCGAGGTCAACGTCAACAGGAATAAGATAATCCAACCGGCCATACCCAGCATGAGCCATGGGCGTGAAACCAGTTCACGACCCAACAATCCCAGGTTTTGTATACCCAGTTCCAGCAGAGCATAGCTGGTTATATGCAGTGTGGCCCATGCAAAGCACCATAAACCTAACAACCGCCGGGTACGAAACAACAAAGGTTGCTTTGCGTAGCGTGCAAGCGGCGATACCAGCAGGGTAGCCAGCAAAAACTTCAGCGCGGTAATGCCCGTAAAGTGCTGGATATCTTTTCCTGGGTCGGCACCCAACCCGCCATGCTGCGCGGCCCAGAAGAGCCATAGCAGGGGTAAAAAACCGGCGAGATGCAGCAGCACTTTCAGGCCGGTTATCTGTTTTGCAGTCAACCTCACTTAAAAATACTCCCGAAGATCCATGCCCTGATATAACGATGCCACCTCATCGGCATAACCATTAAAAGGTAACGTGGGCTGTCGCTGTACATCGAGAATGCCACCCGAACCGATAAAACGCTCAGTAGCCTGAGACCAGCGAGGGTGATCCACCTGCGGATTTACGTTGGCGTAAAAACCGTATTCATTCGGTGCTGACATATTCCAGGTCGTCGGTGGCTGCTCACGCGTCAGCTTGATACTGACTATCGATTTAATGCCCTTGAAGCCGTACTTCCAGGGTACAGTCAGACGTATTGGCGCCCCGTTTTGCGGCGGCAATGCTTTGCCATATACGCCTACGGTGAGAAGTGTGAGCGGGTGCATAGCCTCATCCAACCGAAGACCTTCGACATAGGGATATTTCAACCCACCGCCAATAAAGCGGTCTTTCTGACCCGGCATTTCATCAGGGGCGTAGCGTGTTTCAAAAGCGACGTATTTGGCGTGACTGGTTGGCTCAACCAGCGCCAGTAATTTATGCAACGGAAAACCCACCCACGGCACAACCATCGACCAGGCCTCAACGCAACGCATCCGATAAATACGCTCTTCTAATGGAAAGCGTGTGGTCAGCGCATCATGATCCAAGGTTAAAGGTTTGTTGACCTCACCGCTGATGGTTAACGTCCAGGGATCGGTTTTCAGGCTACCGGCATTGGCGGCAGGATCGGCTTTATCCAGACCAAATTCGTAGAAATTGTTGTAGCCCGTCACCTTGTCTTCTGGCGTCAGTGACAGGCTGTTTTGCCAGCGTTCGGGCTTTGTGAACTCAAGCGCTTTGCCTGCGGGTGCGGGTGGACGATCGTTGCCTTTAAACCAATCCAGCAAATTAGCCTGTGTAGGGGAGGACAGCGTGGCCGCAGCAGCACCTATCCCAAGTGCTTTGAGGATCTGTCGTCGTTGCATAAAAAATACTGACTCGGCTGTAACATCTGCTTCCCGAAGTGGACGTTTTTTTAGCATGACTTTGCCTTCTTATTTTCATGTTAAGGAAAACAAGCGACGTTTCCCTGTTGATGTCTGACGTGTCTATAACGACATACTGCTCGCATGCGTATCCCTGGATCCTCACGAAAAGTTAAAAATTTTGTGATAACTTCCGCCCCTTGCCTGAGGTAAGCTTTCAGCACGACGAGAGGGGGATGACACTGATGGCAGGCGCGAAAAAGATATTTTTGGTTGAAGATGACAGCGATATTGCCTCACTTTTGCAGCTTAGCCTGAAGGATGAGGGTTACGAGATTGTTCATGAGGCAGACGGAGCTCGTGCGCTTGAACAACTGGAGAAACACGTCTGGGATGCCGTTATCCTCGATCTGATGCTGCCGGGTGTCGACGGGCTGGAGATCTGTCGTCGCATTCGCCAAATGAGTTTTTATTTGCCCGTCATTATCATCAGCGCCCGCACCAGCGAAACGCACCGTATATTGGGGCTGGAGATGGGTGCCGATGATTATCTGGCCAAACCTTTCTCGGTGCTGGAGTTGATGGCCCGGGTAAAGGCATTGTTTCGTCGTCAGGAAGCGATGAGTCAGAACCTACGTATGGAGGCGGGGATTATCACCGTTCATGGCGTAGAGATTGACCCATTAGCCCGGGAAGTCCGGCTGCATGGTAAATCCCTCGATTTAACGCCGCGCGAATTCGATCTGCTCTATTTTTTCGCCCGTCATCCAGGCGAGGTCTTTTCGCGTCAGGCGCTGTTAGATCAGGTGTGGGGCTACCAGCATGAAGGGTATGAGCATACGGTGAACAGTCATATTAATCGCCTGCGGACCAAAATTGAAAAGGATGCTGCCGAGCCGGAAATTATTCTCACGGTTTGGGGACGAGGCTATAAGCTTGCTGCGGTTAACGCGGAGCATCAGCCATGATTTATCGCCTGTCGCTGAGCCAGCGTCTGACCCTCGTCTTTACCGCCATTATGCTGATTTGTGCGGTTACCGTCAGTGTTGTCCAGATCCGCAGCAGTAAACAGTATGGCGACGCCATGGTGCAAAGGCTCTCGCTGGAGTTGGCGAGCAAGATTGTCAAAAGTGAGTCGCTTATTGATGCCAGCGGGCAGATTAATCGCCAGACCTTAAAAGGATTGTTTAATCACCTGATGACGCTTAACCCCAGCGTGGAGCTGTATCTGATTTCACCGTCAGGTGAAATACTTGCTGATGCCGCACCGCCGGGGCATATCCAGCGGCAGAAAATTAGCGTACAGCCGATACAGGATTTCCTTAATTCAGATGCGTTGCCCGTCTATGGCAACGATCCGCGTAGCAGCCAGCAAAAGGTATTCAGCGCCGCGCCAGTTTTATATAACGGTGAGCTACATGGCTATTTGTACATTATTCTGCAGGGCGAAGATCTGAATATGCTGGCGAATACCGCCTGGCAAAAAACGCTCTGGAATACCGTGGCCTGGACGTTAATACTGGTTTTATTCGCCGGTGGAATTGCAGGTTTTCTGGTGTGGCGATGGGTGACGAATCCAGTAAAAAGGCTAACCGGACAGGTGGTAAAACTGGAGAAGGACAGCATTACCGTCATCAAACAATTGGCACAAAAAAATCCCGATCCGGTACCGGAGAATGAAATAGCGCTGCTGAACAATGCGTTTATTGAGTTAGCGCAGAAAATTGCCCAGCAGTGGGATTTATTAGCAGACAGCGATCGTCAGCGCAGAGAGTTTATTGCCAATATTTCGCACGACCTACGCACGCCGTTGACTTCGCTGTTGGGGTATCTGGAAATGCTGTCGCTGAAAGCCGATACGATGACGCCGGAGGAAAACCGGCATTATCTTAGCATCGCGCTGCGCCAGGGGCATAAAGTTCGCCATCTGTCACAACAGCTGTTTGAGCTGGCAAGGCTGGAGCATGGCGGTATAAAACCGCAGCGTGAACGTTTTGCTATTGGTGAATTGATCCAGGATGTGGCACAGAAATTTGATCTCCCTGTTGCCACGCGTCATTTGCAGTTGCACCTTGACGTAACGGGGCCGTTACCGCTGGTGAATGCCGATTTATCGATGATAGAAAGAGTCGTGACGAATTTGCTGGATAACGCTATCCGTCATACGCCTGACGGAGGCGAAGTGCGGCTAAAAGTCTGGCGTGATGAAGACCGTTTATTCGCCGAAGTGCAGGACAGTGGGCCAGGGGTAGAAGACGCTGTGCGAGAAGTATTGTTTCAGCGCCCGACCGCGTTAATTCCCCGTGAGCAGCGGGCCGAGCGCGGCGGCCTGGGCTTACTGATCGTGCGTAGAATGCTCGAACTGCATGGAGGAGATATACATCTGGTTAACTCAACGGCAGGGGCCTGCTTCCGTTTCTCGTTGCCGTTGGCGGATTCTCCACTGAGTAGTTGACGGTGAAGTTCCGGAGTAAAGAGGGTTTTGGCATTGTACTCATGGGCATTGCGTAAAAGTTGGTAGGTTGTCAGTGATAATGAGAATTTTTATCATGCATAGGTAATTCATCAACTTATCTTCGATGAGCGCAAGGAGATCGTATGTCACAGGATGCCGACAACCAGTATATCGCCAGGACTAAAGCAGTTGCTGGCTGCTTTTCAATGTTTTTACTGATGTTTGGCCTCACGTTTACCCCGTTGTTTTTCCCCGCGAGTCAGGACCTGCTTGCCAAAGGGTTACTTTTTCCGCTGCTGTTTGCGCTGGAATTTGTTGTGCTGGTTCCGCTGTATTATTTCTTCTTTAGAAAAAGAGAGGGACTGGGCAAAGGCATTTTCAACGCCAGGTGGTTTGCCATTTTGTTCGCGGCGCTGCTGTTTATTCAGCTTATCCTGCCATTGATTTTGGGTCTCAGACAAACTGAAGCGTGGGTGACCAGCCAAATATCCTTAAGTAGTTATGCGTTGTGGTTATCTACGTTGACCCTGATATTTATCGCGCCAGTTTATGAAGAAATTGTTTTCAGAGGCTGTTTATTCAACGCGTTCCAGTACTGGTTCAATAATAAAACCTGGCTGTCGTCAGTGGTGGTATCGGTCATTTTTGCCATCATGCATACGCAGTATGTGGATCTACGCACGTTGCTGATGTTGTTTCTTGTGTCGCAGGTGTTGATCCTGGCCAGACTGAAAAGCAACGGTCTGTTGATGCCAATTTTGCTGCATATAGTGATGAACGGGACAGTTGTTGCTCTGCAGATGGCGGCTCAGACGTTACAGCCAGGGTGATGAAGGTGATGCCCGGAACCCGGGCATCGCGGATTATACGTGCAGACGATGGTGCAAACGCGCACCGACCAGCAACGCCAACACCAGCATCAGGGCGATAAATCCGCCCACGCCGTTCCAGCCATAGCTGTGCCAGAACACACCGCCCAGCGTACCGGCAATACTGGATCCCAGATAATAGCTGAACAGATACAGGGAAGAAGCCTGGCCTTTAGCGCGTTTTGCTCGTGGTCCAATCCAACTGCTTGCTACGGAGTGCGCGGCAAAGAACCCGGCTGAAAAGAGCAGCATCCCGGCGAAGATCAGCCATAGCGATGTGAACAGGGTCATCAAAAGTCCAACCAGCATCACGCCTGTTGAAAAGAGCATTACCGGGCCACGGCCATAACGAGTGGTCATAGAACCCGCCTTTGGCGAACTCCAGGTCCCGGTCAGATACGCCACAGATAACAAACCTACAACCGCCTGGCTGAGCTCCCACGGGGAGAGCATCAGGCGGTAGCCGATATAATTAAACAGCGTGACAAACGATCCCATCAGTAAAAAACCTTCCGCAAACAGCAGCGGCAAACCTTTGTCGCGCCAGTGCAAGCGGAAGTTGATAAACAACGTTTTCGGGCGCAGCGACGTTGGTCTGAAATGACGAGATTCCGGCAGGATTTTCCAGAACATCAGTGCAGAGGCAAGGGCAAAACAGCCGATCGCCGCCAGCGCGATACGCCAGTTAAAAAAGTCGGTAAACACGCCGCTGATCAAGCGACCACTCATTCCGCCAATTGAGTTACCGCTGATATACAGGCCCATTGAGAAGGCGACGAAACTGGGATGAATTTCTTCACTCAGATAGGTCATCCCTACCGCTGCGACGCCGCTCAGTGAAAGTCCTATCAGAGCACGCATGATTAAAATACCGTGCCAGCTGGTCATCATCGTTGAAAGCAGCGTACAACAAGAGGCGAGCAGCAGCGCGGTAACCATCACCGGCTTGCGGCCAATAGCATCTGAAAGTGGGCCGGTAAACAGTAACCCTATCGCCAGCATCGCCGTCGAGATGGAAAGCGAGATACTGCTGCTTGCGGGAGAAACCCCAAACTCGTGCGAGAGCACTGGCAGTATGGGTTGAACGCAATAGAGGAGGGCAAAAGTCGCCAGTCCGGCAGAAAACAGCGCCAGCGTGACGCGCATAAATGGGGATGTTCCGCGTTTGATAAAACCATCCGGCGGGGTAACTATCTGTTCATCAACATCGCTTGTTGGCGCGGTATCGACAGTTGTTGTACGGCTCACTTGAAATCCTTGCTCATTCAATTACGTCTACAGGACCAGCCTTAAGAGTATGAAAATCACAATATTCTGTCTAATATATTAATAATCTCAAATAATACTTTTAAAATATGAATATCGAACTGCGTCATTTACGTTACTTTGTGGCCGTTGCCGAAGAGTTGCATTTTGGTCGGGCTGCGGCGCGGTTAAACATTTCGCAACCGCCGCTAAGCCAGCAGATCCAGATCCTTGAGCAGCAGGTTGGCGCCCGGTTACTTGCCCGAACTAACCGTAGCGTGGCGCTGACCTCTGCCGGAAAGCAGTTTCTGGCGGACAGTCGGCAGATCCTCGGGCTGGTTAATGAAGCCGCCGCCAGGGCTGAGCGTTTGCATCTGGGAGAAGCAGGGGAATTGCGTATCGGCTTTACGTCGTCCGCGCCGTTTATCAAAGCGGTTTCAGATACGTTATCGCTGTTTCGCCAAAGCTACCCGGCAGTGCATATGCAAACCCGTGAAATGAACACGCGTGAGCAAATTGCCCCGCTCAATGAAGGAACGCTGGATTTGGGACTTCTGCGTAATACGCAGCTTCCGGAAACGCTGGAGCGTGAAATCATTCTGCATGAACCACTGATGGCGATGATCCCACGCGCGCATCCGTTGGCGCAAAAACCCGTGGTCACGTTGGCCGAGCTGGCGAATGAGCCATTTGTCTTTTTTGACCCCCATGTGGGGACAGGGTTGTATGACGATATTCTGGGCCTGATGCGTCGCTATGGACTGAAGCCGACGATTGCGCAGGAGGTTGGCGAGGCGATGACTATCATTGGGCTGGTGGCCGCAGGATTAGGGGTTTCTATACTTCCTGCTTCTTTTAAACGGGTGCAACTGTATGAAATGTGTTGGATCCCGATAGCGGAAGAAGATGCTGTCTCGGAAATGTGGTTAGTGTGGCCAAAGCATCATGAGCAAAGTCACGCCGCGCAACGCTTTCGCGAGCAGCTTCTGGCGGCCGTTCAGAGCGGTTAATTTAGTTTAAAAATGGGCGAAAATGTGCAGTAAATCACAAGGCTAAGTAAAAAGTTGACGGAAGCCATTGAAGTGCTTCACCATAGCCCGCAGATTATTTCGGAGCGCGAAAATAAAGGGAGTAAGTGGTGGTTGCTGATAGTCAGCCTGGGCATATCGATCAAATTAAGCAGACCAATGCGGGTGCGGTTTATCGCCTGATTGATCAGCTGGGTCCGGTATCGCGTATTGATCTCTCCCGCCTGGCACAATTGGCGCCTGCCAGCATTACCAAAATTGTCCGCGAAATGCTCGAAGCGCATCTGGTGCAAGAGCTGGAAATTAAGGAAGCGGGTAGCCGTGGTCGTCCGGCCGTTGGGCTGGTTGTCGAAACGGAGGCCTGGCACTACTTATCCATTCGTATCAGTCGTGGCGAGATTTTTCTGGCGCTACGCGATCTGAGCAGCAAGCTGGTGGTTGAAGATTGTCTTGAAATGGCGCTGGTCAGCGAAACACCGTTGCTGGATCGCGTGATAACCCAGGTCGATCAGTTTTTCATCCGCCACCAGCAAAAGCTGGAGCGCTTAACCTCCATTGCCATCACCTTACCCGGTATTATCGATACTGAAAACGGTATCGTTCATCGCATGCCATTTTACGAAGATGTCAAAGAGATGCCGTTGGGCGAAGCGCTTGAGAACCATACCGGCGTGCCGGTGTATATTCAGCACGATATCAGCGCCTGGACGATGGCCGAGGCGCTTTTTGGCGCATCGCGCGGTGCGCGCGACGTCATTCAGGTGGTGATCGATCATAACGTGGGTGCAGGGGTGATCACTGACGGCCATTTGCTGCATGCAGGCAGCAGTAGCCTGGTGGAGATTGGCCATACGCAGGTCGATCCCTACGGTAAACGCTGCTACTGCGGCAACCATGGTTGTCTGGAAACAATCGCCAGTGTCGACAGCGTGCTCGAATTGGCGCAGGTGCGGCTGAAGCAGTCAATGAGTTCTTCTCTACATGGACAACCGTTAACGGTAGACGCGCTGTGCCTGGCGGCCATGCAGGGTGATTTATTGGCGAAAGATATCATTAGCGGCGTTGGGACCCACGTCGGTCGAATTCTTGCCATCATGGTGAATTTGTTCAACCCGCAAAAGATATTGATTGGCTCTCCGCTCAGTAAAGCGGCAGATATCTTGTTCCCAACCATCGCTGACAGCATTCGTCAGCAGGCGCTTCCGGCTTACAGTCAGCACATAGTCGTTGAAAGTACCCAGTTTACCAATCAGGGGACGATGGCGGGGGCGGCACTCGTGAAGGACGCGATGTATAACGGTTCTTTGTTGATTCGTCTATTACAGGGTTAACATTTTTTAACTGTTGTACGAAAAATTGCGCTATCTCAAGCTGATCCTGGTCGTCATACCTTAGACTTTCTCCACTGTTTTATTTTCCTGACTTATATTTTCAAAGCATAACGGTGGAGTTAGTGATGCTGAAGCGTTTCTTTATTACAGGTACAGACACTTCTGTTGGGAAGACCGTGGTTTCCCGCGCATTACTACAAGCGTTAGCGTCAGGGGGTAAAAGCGTTGCGGGTTACAAACCTGTAGCCAAAGGAAGCAAAGAGACGCCTGAAGGTCTGCGCAACAAAGATGCACTGGTACTGCAAAGTGTGTCATCTATCGAGCTGCCTTATGAGGCGATTAACCCAATTGCGTTGAGCGAAGATGAAAGTAGCGTGGCGCATAGTGGTCCGGTCAATTACACCCTGTTATCCAACGGTCTCGCAAGCCTCAGCGAAAAAGTCGATCACGTTGTCGTGGAAGGCACCGGAGGCTGGCGGAGCTTGATGAACGATCTGCGTCCGTTATCGGAGTGGGTGGTGCAGGAACAACTGCCGGTGCTGATGGTAGTGGGTATCCAGGAAGGCTGTATTAATCATGCGATCCTCACCGCGCAGGCGATAGCCAGCGACGGACTGCCGTTGATTGGCTGGGTTGCGAATCGCATTAACCCGGGGCTGGCGCATTATGCGGAAATCATTGATGTGCTGGGTAAAAAATTACCTGCACCGCTGATCGGTGAACTGCCTTATCTGCCTCGTGCAGAGCAGCGTGAGTTGTCGCAGTACATCCGCCTGTCAATGCTCGGCAGCGTGCTGTCGGTAGATAGAGTCGTGGCGTAACGTACGCGACAGTACCGACGCCAGGACACAGGCAATCAGTAATCCGGGGAGCAGGCGATACTCCCCGGTCATTTCACAAACCATCAACGTCGACATTATTGGTGCATGCGTGGTAGCTGCCAGCAGCGTGGCCATCCCCGTTAATCCCAGCAAAATGGCAATTTCATCCGAGCCCGGAAGCCATAATCCCCATACCTGACCCAGCAACATGCCCACCGACAAGCCGACAAACAGCGTTGGCGTAAACACGCCACCCGGGGCACCGGATCCACTGCTGGCAAGCACCGCCAGTAATTTGCAGATAAAAATCCCGCTAACCACTGCCAGCAGCGGTGGTGAAAGTAAATATGACTGCACCACGCTGTAGCCATTACCCCAGACCGTAGGCGTGAGCAATGAAAGCAGGCCAACGATCAACCCGCCAAGCGCCAGTTGCCACGGTGGCGAGAGTTTTAAGCGCAAAAATACATTATGGCTGGCGGTCATCAACCACATGAAGAGCGGTCCGCAGATGCCAGCAGCCAGACCGGTGCTGATAATCATAACGTATTCCAGAACATGTAATTCCCGCGACAGGTGCACGGTATACAGCAGCGCATTGCTGTCGCTAAGCAGATTGGTGGTGAGTAATGCGACTACGGCGGACACCACTACCGGTCCCAGTGAGGCGAGGATCAGCGTGCCAAACAATACTTCGGCAATAAATAAACTGCCCGCCAGCGGGGCATGATAGGCTCCAGCCATACCTGCAGCGGCGCCGCAGGCAATCCATAACTTCCATTCTGTACGCGGGGTAAAGCGTTGAGCAAAGCAGGAGGCCGCCAGCGCCGCCAGTAAAATCATGGCACCTTCACGTCCGATGGCGCTCCCGCTGGCGACGACCAGTAACGAGGCCAGCGATTTCACCAGGCTTGCACTGACGTCAAATTGTCCGTCGGTTTGCAGGGCTTCCATATAATCAGTGGGGGCCTGCGGACGTAAACGGTTAAATTTTTGCCAACCCCACAGTAGTAATCCAGCCGCCAGGCCGCCGAGTGCAGGTGTCAGCATACGCCTTAAAGGCGAAAGGTTTGTCGCTGCGTTGACCAGACTTCCCGTGTTGTTGCTCAGAAACAACCATTCGAGAAGCAGCATGGCATGACGAAATCCTGCGACGGCCAGCGCAGCAAGGACGCCAATCAACGCGGCGAACAGCAGGCGGCGGAACATTGCTCGCAGGTCAGGGTAAGCATGTAAATGATGCATGAGTGACCAGACTGGAAAATTCAGACGCTCTATTTTGCGGCTATTAGGCAACAGAAGCAAAAGCTCAGCGTGCGCAACAGGATGCACCACAGGCAGGACAATTCCTGCCTGTGACGAAATTAACGGAACAAAGGCTTATCGGCTACCGGGATCAGTAACTGTGATTGCCACTGTGCCAGCGTCAGGCGCGCCAGCTCACCAAGCGCCTGGTAGAACGGGTGATCGGCTTTTTCGATAAACACATTAAGAAAGCGTGATGACCATGGGAACAGATGCCAGGCCAGCAGTTGCTCGCACTCGGTGTGGCGTTCGTTCTCGGCAAGCCAGGCCGTCAGCAACAGCAGCGAACCAAAGTGATCTTCTGGCTCATTTTGCTGCATGGCAAACTGGATGCCGTTGTCCCGCATCCACTGGCGTAATGCCAGCGTGGAGTCGCCAAACAACACGTTTTCACGATCCAGCCAGACGGAACCCCATGGCGGAGAAGGGAGCGCATAAGGCCCAACAAACAGACGTTGCCAGGCCTGCGGGAGAGACTCATCAGCCTCAGCCTGAAACTGATCGACTAACGACGAAAGCGTTGTTTTTTCAAGCGGCCACTGCGACTGCCAGCCATCGGTTCTTAACGCACTGACCAGTGCCGAAGCTTCTGCACTGTCTGGGGCATAGTAAAATAGCGCGCCGAGCACGCGCGCTGCGGTAGAAAAGTTGTCACGTTGTGAAAAATGGGTCATGCAAACAATCCTGAACAGTGCGGGTTGCCCCGCACCCGAAAGTTAACCTGCGACAGCCATTCCGACTGTCATATGTAAACCGTAAAACAAACCGCGGCCAATGATTTCACCGACAAGCACCAGAATTAACCCGAGCGCCAACCCGCCAACGGACGGTCCTTTGCGACGGATCAACGGACATATCCAGCAACCCAGACCCGCGGCCAGCAGCAGGACTCGCCAGACCTGTAAACTGCCGTAGTCGGGAACCAGTGCACTGGCGGATTGTACCGAACTGTGGATCTCGCCGAGTGACAGTCCCTGCAACACAATAACGGCCACCGTAACCAGCAGAGCCAATACGCTGATACCGGCGAATCTGGCGGCGTTAAAAGAAACACCTGCAGCACGCAGCAGCAGAGCGGCAAATAGCGGTCCACTGAGCAGCATCGTCATGAAAAACGCCAGTGTAGTATAACCGTTATACCAGGTTGGGACGGTGTCTATCTGGTAGACGTTGGTCATCGCAAAGACAAATACCAGGCCCAGCAACATGCTCAACAGCATCCAGATTTTACCTAACGCTGCGGGCATTTTACCGAGAAACGCCACCAGCCACCACAGGCCACCGACGGCGAAAAACAGCGAACCGCTGGCGATTTCGTTACTTAGCGCCGATGCGCCAATTCTGTTCAGCGAGTTAAACGCGCGCAGCGGCGAACCTAAATGCATGATCGAGGCGAGAAAGGCGATGCCCATTACCAGCCAGAGAAAAAACATACTGCGAACGATACGTTGTTTTGCCAACTCGTCTTTAGCGGTCAGCCAGCCGTAACCACTGACGATCAGCGCCCCGGCTACGCACTGGCCCAGCACCGTGAACAGTACCAGCGGCCATTCATGCCATCCATTTCCCATTTTACACCTCCTTTGGATTAGCCAGAAAACCCGTGGTATCCCCGGTCGGGCGGCAATTGGCGTTTGGTTTGATCACAATATTTGGTTTGGTGAAGTGCGCACCCGGCAGCGGGGCGACGGCAGCCAGTTCACCATGTTTTTTGCGCAGTTCGTCGATGGGGCCAAAATCCAGCGCACGCAGCGGACAGGACTCGACGCAGATGGGCTTTTTGCCGTCTGCCACACGATCATGGCAGCCATCACACTTGGTCATATGTCCTTTTGCAGCATTGTACTGTGGCGCACCGTACGGGCAGGCCATATGACAGTAGCGACAGCCAATGCACACGTCTTCATCGACCACCACAAAACCATCCTCACGCTTATGCATCGCACCACTTGGGCAAACCTTGGTGCAGGCCGGATCCTCGCAGTGGTTACAGGAGATGGAGAGATAGTAGGCAAAAACGTTCTGGTGCCAGACACCGTTGTCTTCCTGCCAGTCACCACCTGCGTATTCGTAAATCCGCCGGAAACTGACGTCAGGGGTGAGGTCTTTGTAGTCTTTGCAGGCCAGCTCGCAGGTTTTGCACCCGGTGCAACGACTGGAATCAATAAAAAATCCATACTGAGTTGTCATGGGTTAGTCCTTAAACCTTCTCGATCTCGACCAGATTAGTGTGCTGTGGGTTGCCTTTTGCCAGCGGTGAAGGGCGCTGTGTTGTCAGCGTATTAACGCAGGCACCATGGTCAATTTTGTCGCCGGCCATATCCGCATCGTGCCATGCACCCTGGCCCATTGCGCTGACGCCAGGCAGGATCCGTGGCGTCACTTTGGCCGGAATACGTACTTCCCCGCGGTCGTTAAAGACCCGCACCATATCGCCATTTGCAATACCACGTTTTTGGGCATCGACGGGATTGATCCACACTTCCTGACGACAGGACGCCTGCAGAACATCGATATTGCCGTAGCTGGAGTGCGTACGGGATTTGTAATGGAAGCCAAACAACTGCAGCGGAAATGCGCTGCGTTTGGGATCGTCCCACCCTTCAAACGTGGAGGCGTAGACGGGAAGTGGGCTAATTACTTCATCCTTCTGCAACTCCCATGTGTTGGCAATTTTCGCCAGCCGGCTGGAGTAAATTTCAATCTTTCCAGACGGTGTTTTGAGCGGATTGGCCTGCGGATTGTCGCGGAATTTTTTATAAGCGACAAAATGCCCGTTAGGATCTTTGCGTTTATAGATCCCCATTTTTTTCAGCTCGTCATAAGAAGGGAGCGCGGGGTCCTTGGCCAGCATTTTTGCATACAGATACTGGAGCCATTGTTCCTGAGTACGGCCTTCCGTAAACCGTTGATAGATATCATTGCCAAGGCGTTTGGCGACTTCGCTCATTATCCAGTAGATCGGTTTGCGCTCGAACTTCGGTGACGTCGCGGGTTGAATAAAAATGAGGTATCCCATGTTGCCCGCATAGTCGTTAGGAATGATGTCTTCCTGTTCGACGGTCATTAGGTCCGGCAGCAGGATATCGGCGTATTTCGCCGAAGATGTCATGAAATTTTCGATGACCACTATCATTTCGCATTTCGTATCATCCTGAAGGATCTCATGCGTTTTATTGATATCTGAGTGCTGATTAGTAATGGTGTTGCCCGCGTAGTTCCAGATAAATTTAATCGGTACATCGAGCTTATCTTTCCCGCGCACGCCATCGCGGGTTGCGGTCATTTCCGGACCCCGGGCGATGGCGTCGGTCCAGCTAAAGCAGGATATCTGGGTCTTGATGGGATTATCCGGCAGCGGCATGCGTTCAATCGTGATGGTGTAGGTTGATTCTCGTGCACCGCTATTGCCGCCGTTGATGCCAACGTTGCCGGTCAGGATTGGCAGCATTGCGATCGCGCGCGAAGTCAGTTCGCCGTTAGCCTGACGTTGTGGACCCCAACCCTGACAAATATACGCCGGTTTTGTACTACCGATTTCTCGTGCCAGTTTAATGATGCGCTCGGCCGGGATCCCTGTGACATGCGAGGCCCATTGGGGCGTTTTAGCGACACCGTCATCGCCATTGCCAAGTATATAGGCCTTGTAATGTCCGTTAGCGGGGGCGTCAGCGGGTAGGGTTTTCTCGTCATAACCGACGCAATATGTGTCAAGGAATGCCTGGTCGACGAGATCTTCGTTAATCAGGACCCAGGCGATTCCCGCCACCAGTGCGGCATCGGTCCCCGGACGGATAGGGATCCACTCATCTTCACGACCCGCAGCGGTATCGGTATAACGCGGGTCGATGACGATCATGCGGGCGTTAGAACGCTCGCGGGCCTGCTCAAGGAAGTATGTTATGCCACCGCCGCTCATGCGCGTTTCGGCAGGGTTATTGCCGAACATCACCACCAGCTTCGTGTTTTCAATGTCGGAGGTACTGTTGCCGTCATTTGAGCCGTAGGTGTAAGGCATTGCCGCCGCGATTTGTGCGGTACTGTATGTGCCGTAATGGCTCAGAAATCCGCCATAGCAGTTCATCAATCGAGCGACCAGCGAGGCATAAGGGGAGGAGCGAGTAATATTGCCGCCGACAATGCCAGAGGTGTAGTTGATGTACACGGCCTCATTACCGTATTTTTGTACGGTATTTTTTAAACTGGTGCTGATGGTATCCAGCGCTTCCTGCCAGGTTATGCGTTCGAATTTACCCTCACCGCGTTTGCCCACGCGCTTCATAGGATAATTGAGGCGATCCGGATGATTGATCCGTCGACGGATTGAGCGTCCACGTAAACAGGCACGCACCTGGTGCTGACCATAAATATCGTCTCCGGTCGTATCAGACTCCACCCATACGACCTCGTCATCTTTGACGTGGAGTTGCAGGGCACAACGACTGCCGCAGTTCACAGAACAAGCGCCCCAAACCACTTTCTCTTCAGCCGGTTGTATCGCCTGTTGTACCGCAGCAGCTGCGGTGCGCATCCCAAAAGGTAACGATAACCCGCCAGCGGCAAGCGCCAACGAACCTATAGCCGAGGATTTCACTAACATCCTGCGGCTAATGCCTCCATATTGCTCAGTATCAGACATAACTCACTCCATTATAGTTATCGCTATATATTAATCTCTACAGCGAAATTAATAGCATGCTAATAATAGAGTGAGTTTACCCATTTATGAGTATGGCATCTTAATGCATATCAAACTGGAGTAACCCTCCGCGTACGGAGGGTATGATTTATTGCGGTTCGGCGACGTGCCCGTCCTGTGCAGGCGAGCTGTTGGCAGGGGCGTTTCCACTGTTAGTCCGGGTGTAGAGAATTTTGTGCGTATCGTTTGCACAATGTCCTACCACCAGTGAATCAGGTTGATCGGCCTGATCGTTGGGGACAATGTTCAGCGTAAAACTGGACTCTGCGACGCCATTATTGATGATGCGCTGCTCGATATCGCTTTTCACGCGTTCACATGACGCAGGTGCGGCCAGAACCTGTGGGGATGCAACTGCCAGTAAGATCGCGGCAATTCCTGTTACGTATTTCATCATCAGCTCCTTTATGATCGACATAGACTAAGATTAGCATTTCTGGTGTAAATAACTGTATTTGCTAATATGATTGAGAATTATCTTCTTATCCCGGTGAAAAATGTGAAGAAACAGACCCTGTTAGGTTTCCTGTGTGTCGTGCTGGTTGGGTGTGATAACGCCAAAGGGCTGGTTTCCTTTACGCCGGAAATGGCCAGTTTTTCCAATGAGTTTGATTTCGATCCGCTGCGCGGGCCGGTGAAAGATTTCAGTCAAACGCTGCTCAACGACAAAGGTGAGGTCACCAAGCGCGTCGCTGGTACCCTGTCACAGGAAGGGTGTTTCGATACACTTGAACTGCACGATATCGAAAACAATACCGGTATGGCGCTGGTCCTGGATGCTAACTACTATCGGGATGCCGAAACGCTGGAAAAACGGATCCGTTTACAGGGCAAATGCCAACTGGCGGAACTGCCTGCTGCAGGTGTGGTGTGGGATACCGACGATAACGGTTTTGTCGTTTCCGCCACGGGGAAAGAGATGAAGGTGCAGTATCGATATGATGCCGAAGGCTACCCGCTGGGCAAAACAACCGTCAGTAAGGACAGTACTTTGCAGGTTGATGCTAAACCGTCGGTTGACCCATTGAAGAAGTTAGATTACACCGCGGTGAGCATGCTCAACAATCATCCGTTAGGCAATGTCAAACAAACGTGCAAATACGATGAATACGCAAATCCGATCAACTGCCAGCTTGTTATCGTTGATGAGAGCGTGAAGCCGGCAGTTGAACATCATTACTCGATTGAAAACACGATCGACTACTACTAGTCGTGTTTACTGAGCGGTAGGCGGCAGCAGATTAGGGCCTGCCGTTTTGTGCTCTGCCAGATACTGCTGCTGGAAGATACACATACGAATCGTGTTGCGGTATTGGCCGTTGATAAAGAACTCATGGATCAGCTCGCCTTCCACCATAAAACCGAGTTTACGGTAAATGTGGATAGCCTTTTCGTTCTCTTTATCGACGATCAGATACAGCTTATAGAGGTTGAGCACGGTAAAGCCATAGTCCATTGCCAGCTTTGCTGCCCGTGAGGCCAGACCCTTCCCCTGATATTCCGGCGAAATAATAATCTGGAATTCGGCCCGGCGGTGTACATGGTTAATTTCAACCAATTCCACCAGCCCGGCTTTTTCACCGTCGCACTCCACCACGAAGCGGCGTTCGCTTTGGTCGTGGATGTGTTTGTCATACAGGTCTGACAGCTCAACAAACGCTTCGTAAGGCTCTTCGAACCAGTAGCGCATTACGCTGGCATTATTATCAAGCTGATGGACGAATCGTAAATCTTCACGCTCCAGCGGGCGCAACTTAACACTGAGGGCGCTAGTCATATCGTATCCTTTCAATATCCTTCAAAGTGCAATGATTATGGGGCAACGGTGCGGCCAGTACGGCGGTCGAGGCAGCGCAGGGTGTTAGGTTCCCAGTACGCATTAATATTAGCGCTTTGCTCGCACTTATCACGGCTATCAAAGGCCGTATCGGCTTTGTCCCACTCTTTCTCTGCACGTTTATTGACTTTCTGGCGAAGCTGACGCGTATCGTTCCATTGTTCCTTTTCCATTGCGGCTTGTTGACGACTTTGCGCACTGTCTCCGGATTCAATGACCAGTTTACTGGTTTCAGCAAATGCCGAAGAGGTGTACACAGCCGCAGCCAGCGTCAGCATAGCCGTCAGGCACAGGCGTTTGGTCAGTGTAATTTTCATGGTGAATTCCTTTTATGGGAAAGGGTAAAAACGATAAAACAGGGTTAAATTCTACACTATTCCAGTTTGCGGGCATACCCACCCGGTGGATATGGATACGCTAACGAGATTCTGTCGTATCATGGTTAAACCGAAGGTAACTGAATAACACCAATGCTTAAGACCACATTTCTTTTTTTCATCACCGCGTTATGCGAAATCATTGGCTGCTTTTTACCCTGGCTTTGGCTTAAGCGAGGAGCTACAGCCTGGTTGCTGATACCCGCCGGGGTGTCACTGGCTTTATTCGTCTGGTTGCTGACACTGCATCCGGCAGCCAGCGGGCGTGTATACGCAGCCTATGGCGGTGTTTACGTGGTGACCGCGCTGCTATGGCTACGTATTGTCGATGGTGTAAAACTCAGTTTGTATGACTGGTCTGGCGCGCTGGTGGCGTTGTGCGGCATGCTGATCATTGTGGCTGGATGGGGGCGCGCATAGCGCCTTTTTTGTGATCAAACAGCGCTTTTTTGATCTTCATACTTGTATGGTAGTAGTTCAGTTGAGTAAATTTCCTGCATCACAAGAACAGATGTAGGGAATAAGAAATGAAGATTGTTGGGGCTGAAGTGTTTGTCACCTGTCCTGGGCGTAATTTTGTAACGTTGAAAATTACGACAGAAGATGGGATCACCGGGCTGGGAGATGCCACGTTAAATGGACGCGAGCTGTCCGTGGCGTCCTATCTGAAAGATCACGTGTGTCCGCAGCTTATTGGTCGCGATGCGCATCGTATTGAGGACATCTGGCAGTTTTTCTACAAAGGCGCTTACTGGCGTCGTGGTCCGGTCACCATGTCGGCGATTTCTGCGGTGGATATGGCTCTCTGGGATATCAAAGCGAAAGCGGCGAATATGCCGTTGTACCAGTTGCTCGGCGGTGCTTCTCGTGAAGGGGTTATGGTCTACTGCCACACCACAGGCCATACCGTTGATGACGTACTCGAAGATTATGCGCGTCATAAAGAAATGGGCTTTAAAGCGATTCGCGTACAGTGCGGCGTGCCGGGTATGAAAACCACTTACGGTATGTCTAAAGGCAAAGGACAGGCCTACGAACCCGCCACCAAAGGGCAATGGCCGGAAGAGCAGTTGTGGTCAACGGAGAAATACCTGGATTTCACACCAAAATTGTTTGCTGCCGTGCGTGACAAGTTTGGTTTTAACGAACATCTCCTGCACGACATGCACCACCGTCTGACGCCAATTGAAGCGGCCCGTTTTGGCAAAAGCATTGAACAGTACCGTTTGTTCTGGATGGAAGATCCAACGCCAGCTGAAAACCAGGAGTGCTTCCGCCTGATCCGCCAGCATACGGTCACGCCGATTGCGGTAGGGGAAGTGTTCAACAGCATCTGGGACTGTAAACAGCTTATTGAAGAACAACTGATCGACTATATCCGCACCACCATCACCCATGCGGGTGGTATCACCGGTATGCGCCGGATTGCCGATTTCGCGTCGCTGTATCAGGTTCGTACAGGTTCACATGGACCTTCCGATCTGTCGCCTGTGTGCATGGCCGCCGCGCTGCATTTTGATCTGTGGGTACCGAACTTCGGCGTACAGGAATATATGGGCTATTCCGAGCAAATGCTGGAGGTGTTCCCACATAACTGGACCTTTGATAACGGCTATATGCACCCAGGAGACAAACCTGGTCTTGGGATCGAGTTTGACGAAAAACTGGCGGCGAAATATCCGTATGACCCTGCATATCTGCCCGTTGCTCGCCTGGAAGATGGCACGCTGTGGAACTGGTAAATATAAATTTTACGTACGAAAGATGTTGATTAACCCAATACCCTACAGAAGGTTAAACTTATGGTTAGTTCAGTCGATATTAAAAATAACGTAGATAATAAGCCTATTATTCGTCGAGTAGCTTCAGCATCCGCAATTGGTACTGCTGCTGAGTATTATGATTTTTTTGCATACGGGACAGCAGCTGTACTCTTTTTTGGTCATCTATTTTTCCCGAGTGACGATCCGTTAATAAGTACTCTCGCTGCTTTTGCAACCTATGCTGTTGGTTTCCTCGCAAGACCATTAGGAGGAATCGTCTTTGGGCATATTGGCGATAAGGTTGGGCGTAAAAAAGCACTGGTTATTACTATATTAATTGTTGGTTTGGGGACGTTCTGTATAGGGTTATTACCTACATATGAGAAAATAGGTGTATGGGCTCCAGCTTTACTTATTTTTATTCGTGTATTACAGGGATTTGGTGTTGGAGGTGAGCAAGCCGGTGCAGTACTGATGACGGCTGAATATTCTGAACCCAAACATCGTGGATTTTTTTCCAGTTGGGTTCAAATCGGTGCGCCGGTTGGTTTCCTCCTGCCGTTAGCGCTCTTTGCGCTGTTAAATGCCACACTTTCTCCAGAGGCAATGATGGATTACGGGTGGCGTATACCGTTTCTGTTGAGTCTGTTACTGGTTATTGTTGGACTGTTTATCCGCTTAAAAATTGATGAATCACCTGTCTTTGCTCAGATTAGGGAGACAAAAGCAGAAGAATCACGTCCATTAGTTGAAGTTATCCGCGATTTTCCTGGCATTGTTGTCAAGGGGGTCTGCGCGAAACTGATTGAAGCTTGCACATTTGCAATGTTCACAGTGATTGTTTTGGCTTACGGTAAGGCAAACAATCTTGATGCTAATATTTTGATGGAGACAATGATCGTTGCGGTCATAATAGAAATAATTGCAATACCGTTGATGGGGTCGCTATGCGATAAAATTGGACGTAAACCAGTCTATATTATCGGTGCGCTGCTGCAGGTCGTGATGATTATTCCTTTCTTCCTTGCGATTAATCAGGATAGTTTTTGGCTTACACAAATAGTAATGATCCTGGTGCTGAGTGTTGGGCATAGTATGTGTTATGCACCTCAGGCTTCTTATTTTCCGGAGCTTTTCCCAACTCATATTCGCTGTAGCGGAATAGCTTTAATTTGGCAACTGGGGTCGCTAATAGGCAGTGGCATTCTTGGCTTGGTAGCAGTAAAAATTCTGCAAGTAACAGGTGGACATTACTATGGACTTGCAACCTATGTGATTGTACTTGGAGTTATCTCAATTATTGGTTTGTTGATGATGCCGGAAACCGCTCCGCAAAGACTTAAGCGTGAATACCAGCAGTGGCAGAAACATTAATATCCTTTGGCGGCAGTATGCCGCCAAATTCACTGACTTTGGTATATAACTCAACAAATGATGTCATACCAATCATAAAAAGCTTAATGCAAATCAAAACATACAACCATACAGGCGTTACTCTGGAACAGTCCTGATTTCATTTATAAGTAGGCCATACCATGCAAAACAAGCTCTTAGCGGCAAAGGCTGCACTTCCTGAATACGAACGTACAAAACTGGTTCCGCGTATTGTTCATCTGGGGTTTGGCGCGTTTCACCGCGCACATCAGGGTGTTTACGCTGACATTCTGGCCGCCGATCACGGCAGTGACTGGGGCTACTGCGAAGTGAACCTGATTGGCGGCGAGCAGCAGATTTTCGATCTGAAACAGCAAGATAATCTGTATACCGTTGCAGAGATGTCTGCTGATGCCTGGACTGCGAGAGTCGTGGGCGTGGTGAAAAATGCATTGCATGCGCAGGTTGATGGTCTGGAAAGCGTACTGTCAGCGATGTGTGAACCGCAGGTCGCGATCGTTTCCCTGACCATCACCGAGAAAGGATACTGCCATTCTCCGGCGACCGGCCAACTGATGTTAGACAACCCGATGATTGCAGCCGATCTGCAAAACCCTAAACAACCAAAAACTGCGCCGGGCGTGGTGGTTGAAGCCCTGGCGCGTCGCAAAGCTGCCGGTTTAGCCGCCTTTACCGTGATGTCCTGCGATAACATGCCAGAAAACGGTCATGTGATGCGCAATGTTGTCACTGCATATGCCCGAGCGGTGGATATGGAACTGGCCGCGTGGATCGAACAACATGTGACATTCCCATCAACAATGGTTGACCGCATTGTCCCGGCAGTTACGCAGGAGACGCTGGACAAAATTGAACATATCACCGGTGTACGCGACCCGGCAGGCGTGGCATGCGAACCGTTCCGCCAGTGGGTAATTGAAGATAACTTTGTTGCCGGCCGTCCTGAATGGGAAAAGGCCGGGGCGGAACTGGTGGCTGATGTCATTCCGTTTGAAGAGATGAAACTGCGTATGCTCAACGGCAGCCACTCTTTCCTTGCGTATCTTGGATATCTGGCGGGATATCAACACATTAACGATTGCATGGGCGATGAAAACTATCGTCTTGCTGCACGTGCGCTGATGTTGCAGGAACAAGCACCTACGCTGAAAGTAAAAGGTGTTGACCTACAGCGTTACGCCGATCTGTTAATTGAACGCTACAGCAATCCGGCGCTGCGTCATCGTACCTGGCAGATCGCCATGGACGGTAGCCAAAAACTGCCGCAGCGTATGCTTGATTCCATTCGTTGGCACATTGTGCACGGTAGTGACTTTGCGCTGCTGGCACTGGGTGTCGCTGGTTGGATGCGTTACGTAGGTGGTGTGGATGAACAGGGCCAGGCGATTGAAATTAGCGATCCACTGTTGCCGGTGATCCAGAATGCGGTGCGTAGCAGCAACGAAGGCGAAGAGCGCGTTCAGGCGCTACTGGCAATCGATGCTATTTTTGGCCGTGAACTGCCACAGGTTGAACTGTTCAACCGTCAGGTCACACAAGCGTATCTTACTTTACTGGCTGAAGGGGCGAAGGCGACGGTTGCGAAGTATGCAGCAAAACTGAAGTAACGAAGATTATGCTTTATGTCGCCATCTGGCTTGCAACGGCCAGATGGCGCTGTGTTTTCTGGCATTCACACCAATTAGTTCATGCCTAAACGAATCAGCTCGAGGGGGGCGTATTTGCCTTCACATCCTTCGATTTCCACTGTTTTCCCGCGGCGAATCTGCTCAGCGGTCAGGCCATCGGTATCTATTGCTGTAATGCGGCCTGTGAGTCCGGTGTCGCTGATCATGACGCGGCTGCCAGTGGTGATTGCGTTACGGTTACGATCGTATGTTTTCATGGTGTTTTCTCCTTTCCAACTTACCGTCAAAGCCCGTGGGCTTTTAGTCCCACGTAACGGGCGCAATATAAATACGCTTCTTGTTAATGATTTTTTTTGTTTTCGATCAAAATCACAGCTTTTTTTATGCAGTTATGCGGGCGCGGGGAAAACGCAGGAGAAACTCACCCCGGAGTGAGGTGAGCGTAGTATTAATCTTCGCTGAACCAGTCGCTATTTTCCTGGCGAATAAGCTGAACGGACTCACCAATTTCCTGAAGATGGAGCATCATTGCGCGCTCGACCGCATCGCCATCATGCTTCTCAAGGGCGGCAAAGATATCGTGATGCTGGCGTAGCAGCATCTCAGGCGGGGAAATATGATCCAGGCTCATATAACGAACGCGGTCAATTGTAGCCTTTATATTCTCAACGGTATCCCAGGCGAGTTGGCACTCGGCGATTAAAGCCAGTTTCTGATGAAACTCATCATCAAGCTGGAAGAAATCATTAATCTGTTTTCGGTCAATTGCGATGCGCTGCTGATGCAAATTCTGTTCAAGCTGATAGCACTGTTGATCGTTGATCAGCGATGCGGCACGGCGTACCACGGCACATTCAATTGCCTGGCGAACAAAACAGCCGTTTTGCACCTGCGACAGCGAAATTTTATTCACGTAGCTGCCACGCTGCGGGCGGATCTGAATCAGACCGTTCTCAGCCAGTTTGATGAATGCTTCTCGTACCGGCTGGCGTGACACATTAAAGCGTACAGAAACCTCTTTCTCCGACAGCGGTGTACCGGGTGCGATCAGACAATGCACGATATCACGGCGAAGAATACGGTAAATCTGTTGATTTACTGGCTGTGTAGGGTTGAGCTGCGTTTCTACGGTCATTCATTCTTACTTTTTAGAGAGTTAACCCGGATATTTTATCACTTCTTTCAGGCTATCTATACCCGGCACAAGGCCGGGCAGAGAAATTAGCCACGATGAATACTCAGCCCGGCAAAAGACTGTGTGACAGGCATCATTTCAAGGGTGTTGATATTGACATGAGCCGGTAAAGAAGCCACCCACCATACCGCTTCTGTAACATCTTGCGGAGTCAGCGCCGTGGTATTTTCGTAGGCTTTTTCAGCTTTGGCGTCATCACCTTTAAAACGGACATTAGAGAACTCCGTACCGCCAACCAGACCCGGCTCGATGTCGGTAACGCGAATTGCAGTGCCGTGTAAATCAGTACGTAAATTCAGGCTAAACTGGCGAACAAACGCTTTGGTCGCACCGTAGACGTTACCGCCAGCGTATGGCCAACTGCCCGCGGTAGAACCGATATTGATAATATGACCGCGGTTGCGTTCAACCATGCCAGGCAGAACGGCACGGGTCATATAAACCAGCCCCTTGTTGTTGGTGTCGATCATATTCTCCCAGTCTTCAATGCTGGCCTTGTGAGCAGGCTCAAGGCCCAGCGCCAGACCCGCGTTGTTGACCAGAACATCAATATTGCGCCATTCAGCAGGAAGGGCGTCCAGCATCTCTTCAATCGATGCACGATTACGTACGTCCAGCTGCGCGGTATAGAGGCGGTCACCCAATTCCTCTTTCAGTTCCTGCAGGCGCTCCTGGCGGCGTCCGGTGGCAATAACTTTATGCCCATTCTCAATAAAACGACGCGTAATGCACTCACCAAAACCTGCGGTTGCTCCGGTTACTAAAACGATCATCTCACTGTTCCTCAACGCTTTTTATGTCGTACTACCATAGCACGTCATTTCCGTTCAGAGCTATTCCTGCGTAACGCGATTGCGGTTGATTCCTGGTAAGTCTACTCTGGTAAACAAATCGTTTTCAGGAGTGAAAGATGTCGTTAACGAATCCTTTTTTACGTCACAGCACGTTGCCGTACCAGGCACCGCAGTTTGATCAGATAGAGGTGCAGCACTATCGCCCAGCGTTCGATGAAGGCGTGCGGCAAAAACGTGCAGAGATCGAGGCGATTGTGCAAAACCCGCAGGCCCCAGATTTTGCCAATACGTTGCTGGCGCTTGAACAAAGCGGCGCTTTGCTGACACGCGTAACCAGCGTTTTCTTCGCGATGACGGCGGCGCACACCAACGATGAACTACAGCGCCTTGACGAAGAGTTTTCCGCAGAACTGGCGAGCCTTGCCAATGATATTTATCTCAATGGCGCGCTTTTTTCGCGCGTTGAAGCGGTCTGGCAACAGCGAGGTTCGCTGGGGTTGGATAGCGAATCATTACGCTTGCTGGAGGTCATCCACCAGCGTTTTGTATTAGCCGGCGCGCGTTTGAATGAGGTCGATAAAGCGAACCTTAAAGCGCTCAATACAGAGTCCGCCACGTTGACCAGCCAGTTTAATCAACGGCTGCTGGCGGCGAACAAGTCCGGTGCTCTGGTGGTGGATGATGCACGTTACCTGGACGGACTCAGCGCAGAGGAAATTGCTGTTGCCGCCGAAGCTGCAAAGGAGAAAGGGCTTGAAGCGCGTTGGGTTATCCCGCTATTGAACACGACTCAGCAACCGGCGCTTGCGGCGTTACGCGATCGCCAGACCCGTGAGAATCTGTTCAACCGCGCATGGGCGAGAGCAGAAAACAATGACGCTAACGATACTCGGGCGATTATTCAGCGACTGGTCGAGATCCGGATGCAGCAGGCGAAACTACTCGGTTTTGCCAATTACGCTGCATGGAAAATTGCCGATCAGATGGCAAAAACACCGGAAGCGGCACTCAATTTCATGCGGGCGATTGTTCCCGCTGCGCGAGCCAGGGCATTGGATGAACAGGCCGAAATCCAGAATGTTATCAATCACGAACAGGGGCAATTTAACGTCGAGGCCTGGGACTGGACATTTTATGCCGAGCAGGTTCGTCGTGAAAAATATGCACTTGATGAGGCGCAGCTCAAACCTTACTTTGCCCTTGATACGGTGCTGAACGAGGGCGTTTTCTGGACAGCTAATCAACTCTTTGGCATAAAATTTATAGAACGGTTCGACATTCCTGTTTATCACCCGGATGTTAGGGTATGGGAAATATTCGATCACGATGGCGTAGGGCTGGCGTTATTTTACGGCGATTTCTTTGCCCGGGAATCGAAAAGCGGTGGTGCCTGGATGGGCAATTTTGTTGAGCAATCGCAACTCAATGAAACCCGGCCGGTTATTTACAACGTGTGTAATTATCAAAAACCGGCAAAGGGTCAGCCTGCATTGTTATTGTGGGATGATGTTATTACGTTATTTCATGAGTTTGGGCACACGTTGCACGGCCTGTTCGCCACTCAGCGTTATGCCACGCTTTCAGGGACCAACACTCCGCGTGATTTTGTTGAGTTTCCTTCGCAGATCAACGAACACTGGGCGAGTCATTCGCAGGTCTTTGCTCGTTTTGCTCGTCATGTTGATACCGGGGAGCAAATGCCACAGGCGTTGCGGGATAAGATGCAGCGGGCCAGCCTGTTTAACAAAGGTTACGACATGACCGAACTGCTCAGTGCCGCATTGTTGGATATGCGTTGGCACAGTCTGGAAAAGAGCGCGTTATCTCTTTCGGTCGATCAATTTGAACAGCAGGCGCTGGCGGCTGAAGGTTTGGATCTCAAGGCTGTGCCGCCTCGTTATCGCAGCAGCTATTTTGCCCATATCTTCGGCGGCGGTTATGCCGCAGGTTATTACGCCTATTTGTGGACGCAAATGCTGGCCGATGACGGCTATCAGTGGTTTGTAGAGCAGGGCGGATTAACTCGTGAAAACGGGCAAAAGTTCCGTGAAGCGATTTTGTCCCGCGGTAACGGTACTGATTTAACTGAACTTTATCGCCAATGGAGCGGGCGTGATCCAAAAATGGAGCCAATGCTGGAACATCGTGGTTTGAGCGTCTAAGAGATTATTAGCCAGAATATTGAGCCGGGCGTGATGCCCGGTTTTTTATTATTTTTAAAGATGGCAATTTTTAGGGTTTTATATGAAAGTTGACAATAATGGTTATCAACAAATGATGATGAAATATATTCAGGAATGCTAGTTTAATAATGATGATGCCTTTGGATGTTTGATAAGATTAGCGTTCATGTACGGGCAGGTTTCTCAGGTAATTGTTAATGAAAATAGGGGTTCTAATAGCTGTGCTTGTTATGTCCGGATGTGCAGATAGTACAATTGTGCAATCCAGCGTCACTCCGTTTACGCCACATGTTTCACGCTCAAATGCTGAAATCATCGCACGGTATAAGGAAGCGCGTGAATCCGGGTTTTCCCATGGTTCTGCGTATCAATATGCCAGAGGCGACAAAACCTACACATCCGATCAATTAGAGGTGATTGGGCTTAATGAAATGCTGAATGAACCGTCATTGGTTTGACCACTTTATTGACAACGCTATGCCACACCATATGGTATAGCGTAATATCCTGTTAATTACGATTTATTAATTACTATTAAAAAATTTACATAAATTTTCTTTTTTATCGTTAAGATAATTCCATCAGAAACGCTCGAACAGGGAGGGAGAACGTGATGATGAGAAATACGAAGGAAATAGATGCAATTTTGATTGAGTTGAACAAGTCCATTGATGCCCACTACAAATGGTTAGTGACAATGTTCCGCTGCGTGGTGTCTTCAGATGTTACGCAGCCAGATATTATGGGTGAAAACTCGCATTTTGCTTGTCGATTTGGACAGTGGCTTAATAATCAATCACGGTACAATGAGGATGATTGTAGTTACGTAAGCAAGATAAGCGCCACCCACGAAAAGATGCATTTATCAGGCAAGAAATTGCTAATGGCTATCGTGGAGAATCGTAGCCATTCATGGCATTTCGACAGCTTCCAGGATGCGCTGCTGGCATTTACCTCATCTGTAATGGACTACAAAATATATTTATTGAGTATCCGCAGTAATATCGACGCATTAACAGGTTTACCTGGCAGAAGAATGCTCGATGAGTCTTTTGATCGGCAGTTGCTCGATGCCGAACCGCTTAATCTTTATATATTGTTGTTAGATATCGATCGTTTTAAATACGTTAACGATACCTACGGCCATTTGGTTGGTGACGTGGTATTGCGGGCTCTGGCATCAAATTTATTGTCATGGACGCGATATGATGAGGCGGCGTACCGCTACGGTGGAGAAGAGTTCATTATCATCATCAGAACAAAAACGGACGAGCAGGCATGCCAGGCGGGTTTGCGACTTTGTCGTCTGATTGGTCAGAAAAAAATTCCCTACACTGAGGGAGAGATCGGTATCACGGTGACGGCAGGCATAACCCGGGTTCAACAGGGTGAAACGCTGGATACCGCGCTTGGTCGGGCCGACAGGGCGATGTATCAGGGGAAACAGACCGGCAGGAATCGCTGCATGTTTATAGATGAAAATGAGCAAATTGCGTTGGTGGACACCAATGACGGAACCTCGTATCCCCTCAGTGCGTGAGTTTTCGAAAAACGCTTTGAGGTAGTTGCGTTTCGTTTAACTTTCATTGGGGTTGTCGGTGATAGGTTAGCTGACTATCCGTTATCTTCGCAGGGAATTGCCAGATAGCGTATAAAAGCAAAACACAAATCTATCCATGCAAGCATTTACCGCTGGTTTATCCGGCGGTTTTTTTTATCTGTAAATCAAGAAAAAGGCACAGCGAGTGCGATTCAGGTAAAAAAATGGCCCCTTGTGCAGTTACGCTACAAGGGGCCGGGTCGGTGCAGGACTATCTCCGTTCATCAATCATCCCATCTGTGGCTAAAATACGCGGCCAGGAAACCGGAAAATAAAATAATTCCCAGAACAGCCATAAAAATATTCATATTACCCAGCATAGTAAATGCTCCTTTATCTGTGAGTTTCCTCTCTTACCTTAAGTTCACCTCGCTTATGACTATAGTAGCTATTCAATCTTAAACAAAGGCTGAACTGTGTGATTATTTCGACTGAAAAGTAAATTTTTGACATGATCACGTCGAATAAAATAAATAATAGTGACGAGACACATTTATCTGCGCACAAATAACCCTGTTTTTAAACCCTGAGACGCTGTTATGACGGTGTGCTGCTGATACAGATTGTTGCACGTTTATAATGCAGAGTTGTCTCATGGTGGTTCAATTTTTCGTGTGATTAATCCTTTTGGCGGGGAAATGTAATACTGATCTATGTGCGCGAGATGCTAATTTGTTGATTTTATATGAGGTTTTAATATCTGGCATCGTTTTTGCCTTATCACTTCTGAACACCCTTAATTTGCACCGTTTTGTCTGCCCGGCTGCACCGGAGCTTTCAGCAAGTCTAATTTCAGGAGTGAAACTATGCAGCGTCGTACATTTTTAAAAGCTTTTGCACTTTCTGCCTCTGTTGTCGCAATGGGCGTGAGTTTTAGCGTTCAGGCAGCCGACACCATTAAGGTTGGCATCATGCATTCGTTATCCGGCACGATGGCCATATCCGAAACGCCGCTAAAAGATGTGGCGTTGATGACCATCGATGAAATAAATGCTCAGGGCGGTGTGTTGGGTAAAAAGCTGGAACCGGTGGTGGTTGACCCGGCCTCGAACTGGCCGTTATTTGCTGAAAAAGCAAGACAACTGCTGAGTCAGGACAAGGTGGCGGCAGTTTTCGGCTGCTGGACATCGGTTTCGCGTAAATCGGTTCTACCGGTATTTGAAGAGTTGAACGGTCTGCTGTTTTACCCGGTGCAATACGAAGGTGAGGAGATGTCGCCTAACGTCTTCTATACCGGCGCAGCCCCCAATCAGCAGGCGATCCCTGCGGTTGAGTATCTGATGAGTGAGGACGGCGGTAGCGCGAAACGCTTCTTCCTGCTGGGCACGGATTATGTTTATCCGCGCACGACCAACAAAATTTTACGCGCCTTTTTGCACTCAAAAGGGGTCGCCGATAAAGACATCGAAGAGGTGTACACCCCATTCGGACACAGCGATTACCAGACCATTGTCGCCAGTATTAAAAAATTCGCCGCAGGGGGAAAAACGGCGGTGGTATCAACCATCAATGGGGATTCTAACGTACCGTTCTATAAAGAGTTAGCGAATCAGGGGCTGAAAGCCACCGATGTGCCGGTGGTGGCTTTTTCCGTGGGTGAGGAGGAGCTACGCGGTATTGATACCAAACCGCTGGTGGGCAACCTTGCCGCCTGGAACTACTTTGAGTCCGTCGATAATGCGGCCAACAAAAAGTTTGTCGCTGATTACCGGGCGTATGCCAAAGCGCACAAATTACCGAATGCTGATTCGGTGGTGACGAACGACCCAATGGAAGCCACATATGTTGGCCTGCATATGTGGGCGCAGGCGGTAGAAAAAGCCGGAACTACCGATGTGGATAAAGTTCGTGCTGCTATGGCGGGGCAATCCTTCGCTGCGCCATCAGGTTTTACCCTGACCATGGATGAGACCAACCATCACCTGCATAAACCCGTCATGATTGGCGAGATTGAAGGCAACGGCCAGTTTAACGTGGTGTGGCAAACCGATGAGCCGGTCCGCGCCCAGCCGTGGAGTCCGTACATCGCTGGTAATGATAAAAAATCTGAACAGCCTGTGAAAACCGCCAGCAACTGATCTAACGCCCTCCTGCGGGAGGGTAATGCTTTGGAGAACGCTCATGAAAGCTATGCGCTTTATTCGTGGTGTGTTGTTGCTGATGTGGTTTTTGCCGTGGATAGCCCAGGCCGCAGATGCTGATACCTTTACCGCCGCCAACCGTGCTCAGCAGGCCGCCTTGCTTGAACAATGGGCGGTGAATCCTGACGTTCAGCGCATCCCGCTGCTCAGCGCACTGCGAGATGAGAACCTGCTGACCGATAACACGAAAAATGCCTTCATCATGAACGGCTCGCACGTACAGCCGTTAGGAACAGCGATAGCCCCAAACGGCGAGCTAAAAAAAATTCGCCTGACTAACCGCCTGCGTAATCTGGTAGCCGGAGCGTTGGCTGTCCATCAGCTTTTAAGTGACAGTGTCACGGTAAGGGAGGAGGCAGCTCGTACATTACAGCGTGAGGCGCAGCCGGACATGCTGCCGTTTTTACAACAACGACTGGCTCAGGAGTCAGATGGTGATGTGAAATCCGCACTCGCTATTGTACTGGCAAATCTGCAATTGGGTAGCACCTCGCCGGAAGTCAGGCTTCAGGCAATCGAACTATTAGGGGCGTCAAATGATCCTGAAACTCAGGCGCGCCTGCAGCCATTCACCAGGGCTGAACATGAACCCGATGCCCGAGTGCGTGCTGCCGCTGACGAAAGTCTGAATTCCATCTCGCATCGCATGAAGGTTGGGGATCTTCTAGGGCAGGCTTTCATGGGACTGTCACTGGGTTCTATTTTGCTGCTTGCGGCATTGGGTCTGGCGATAACCTATGGATTACTCGGCGTCATCAATATGGCGCATGGCGAGATGTTGATGCTCGGGGCGTACTGTACCTGGATGGTGCAACAGTTGATGGGGCAGTTTTTCCCGCACGGGTTAGCCTGGTATCCGGTTATTGCACTTCCGGTCGCCTTTTTGCTGACTGCGGCAGTAGGAATGCTGCTCGAGCGTGGGGTGATACGCCATTTATATGGCCGTCCGCTTGAAACGCTACTGGCGACCTGGGGTATCAGCCTGATGCTCATCCAGTTGGTGCGTATGACTTTTGGCGCGCAAAACCTGGAAGTCGCCAATCCGGCATGGCTTTCCGGCGGCATTCAGGTTTATGCCAATCTGATATTGCCGTGGAACCGAATAGTGGTGCTTGGCTTTGCCATGCTGGTGCTGTTCTTCACCTGGCTGCTGTTGAATAAAACGCGCCTCGGGCTGCGCGTGCGTGCCGTGACGCAAAATCGCAATATGGCGGCCTGTTGCGGCGTACCTACCGGACGAGTCGATATGCTGGCCTTTGGCCTTGGTTCAGGAATTGCCGGACTGGGAGGTGTGGCGCTCTCGCAACTAGGTAACGTAGGGCCGGAGCTGGGGCAAAGCTACATTATCGATTCGTTTTTGGTGGTGGTACTGGGCGGCGTTGGACAGCTTGCCGGGAGCGTGGCTGCGGCATTTGGGCTGGGGATCTTCAATAAAATTCTGGAGCCTCAGGTGGGAGCGGTTCTCGGCAAAATCATGATCCTGGTGTTGATCATTCTGTTTATTCAGAAACGACCTCAGGGACTGTTCGCGCTGAAAGGGAGGGTTATTGACTGATGACGATGCCAATGACAATAACGCTGGCGCGTAAAGCGCCGCGTACAACACGCGTGCTGGGTCTGGGCTTACTGCTGGCGTTGATTATTCTGCCGTTTCTTGCGTTGTTACCTGCGGAGCATCCGCTGGCCATATCGGTGTGGACGTTGACGCTGGCCGGGAAAATTCTCTGCTATGCCATTGTGGCCGTTGCGCTGGATCTGGTGTGGGGCTATGCCGGAATGCTCTCGCTGGGACACGGTATCTTCTTCGCGCTGGGGGGATATGCGATGGGAATGTACCTGATGCGCCAGGCTTCCGGCGAAGGATTACCGGCCTTTATGTCGTTCCTGTCGTGGAGCGAGCTGCCCTGGTTTTGGTGGGGGACGCAACATTTTCTCTGGGCAATGCTGCTGGTTGTTCTGGTGCCGGGCTTGCTGGCGCTGGTATTTGGTTGGTTTGCCTTCCGTTCAAAAATCAAAGGTGTCTATTTCTCCATCATGACCCAGGCCCTGACTTTCGCCGGAATGCTGCTGTTTTTCCGCAATGAAACCGGCTTTGGTGGAAATAACGGTTTTACCGGTTTTACCACCATTCTGGGGTTTCCGGTGACCGCGACGTCCACCAGGATCGCGCTGTTTCTGGCGACGGTTATGCTGCTGGTGCTGGCAATATGGCTGGGACTTGCGCTGGGCCGCAGTAAGTTTGGTCGTATTCTGACCGCCGTGCGCGATGCCGAAAACCGTTTGATGTTCTGTGGTTACGATCCGAAAGGTTTCAAGTTACTGGTGTGGACGCTTTCCGCTGTACTTTGCGGCCTGGCCGGGGCGCTTTATGTCCCGCAGGTAGGGATTATCAACCCCAGCGAAATGTCGCCGACCAACTCGATTGAAGCGGCGATTTGGGTTGCTCTCGGCGGACGTGGAACCCTGATCGGCCCGGTATTTGGCGCTGTACTGGTGAACGGTGCTAAAAGCCTGTTTACCGTCATTATGCCGGAATACTGGCAGCTGTTTCTTGGCCTGATCTTTATTGGCGTTACGCTTTTTTTACCCCGTGGTGTGATTGGCCTGTTTCGCAAAGGAGACAAATAATGCAGCCGGATGAAGGACTTTTTACTCGCCAGATGCCTGGCGATCGGTTTCGCGAACAAACGGACCCAGTGCTCCAACTGGAAAAAATTAACGTTAATTTCGACGGATTCCAGGCGTTAACGGATCTCTCGCTCAATATTGGCGTCGGGGAGCTGCGCTGTATTATTGGCCCTAACGGCGCCGGGAAGACGACGTTAATGGATGTCATAACCGGTAAAACCAGACCGCAAAGTGGTCGTGCGATATACGATCAGTCGACCGATTTAACAACGCTGGATCCCATTGCCATCGCGCGTCAGGGGATTGGACGGAAATTTCAAAAGCCCACGGTATTTGAAGCATTAACGGTGGAAGAGAACCTGGAGCTGGCGCTGAAAAATGATAAATCTGTCTGGGGGGTTCTACGGGCACGACTCTCAGGCGAACAAAGGGATCGTATTGATGAAGTATTGGCGCTGTTGCGGCTGGGTAATGAGCGGGTCCGCCGCGCCGGTCTGCTTTCGCATGGGCAAAAACAGTTTCTCGAAATTGGCATGCTGCTGGTGCAGGAGCCGCATTTACTGCTACTGGATGAACCCGCGGCGGGGATGACGGATGCGGAAACGGAATACACGGCGGAGCTGTTTCGCCAGCTTGCCGGTAAGCACTCTCTGATGGTTGTTGAGCACGATATGGGATTTGTTGAAACCATTGCCGATCGCGTCACAGTATTACATCAGGGACGTGTCCTCGCTCAGGGGAGTCTTCGCGATGTGCAGGCCAACGAGCAGGTTATTGAAGTTTATCTCGGGCGTTAAGGAGTTTACATGCTGCAGGTGAAAGAACTGAATCAATATTATGGTGGCAGCCATATTCTGCGCGGGGTGAGCTTTGAAGCGCGTATCGGTGAGGTGACATGCTTGCTGGGGCGTAACGGCGTGGGGAAAACAACACTACTAAAGTGTCTGATGGGGCTTATTCCGGCCCGTAGCGGAAGCGTACTCTGGCAGGATAAAAATGTCACTCACTGGAAGCCACACCAGCGGGTCAGAGCCGGTGTGGCGTATGTCCCACAGGGGCGTGATATTTTTCCGCGTTTGACGGTCGAAGAGAATCTGCTGCTCGGTCTTTCCCGTTTTTCAGCACCGGAGGCCCGACATGTGCCTGATGATATTTACGCGCTCTTTCCGGTTTTACAGGAGATGAAGCATCGGCGTGGCGGAGATTTGTCCGGCGGGCAACAGCAGCAACTGGCCATTGGACGAGCGCTGGCAAGTCGCCCACAGTTGTTGATTCTTGATGAGCCAACGGAAGGGATCCAGCCGTCGGTGATTAAAGAGATTGGTCAGGTGATTTCTCAACTGGCGCACCGGGGGGATATGGCTATATTGCTGGTGGAGCAATTCTACGATTTTGCGCAGCAGCTGGCCGACAAATACCTGCTCATGTCGCGGGGCAGCATTATTCAAAGCGGCGATGGTAAAAATATGGAGGCCGAGGGCGTTCGGGGACTGGTTGCAATCTGAGGTATGCGACAGAGCGGCTTCGGCTCTGTCGCTATACTCATCAGCAGACCACCGTCTGCCCCCAGGGCTTGGCGCGCATGCCTTTTATCATGAGCGCCCAGGCAAGAACGATCGCCACTATCAGCGCGACAAACAGCGACCATGGCGGCAATGTGGTTAAAATGACGCCGCTGACTAATGGGTTAACCGCTGCGCCAAGCCAGCCCAACGACTGGGCGGAAAAATAGCTGGCTTTCATGCCTGCTGGCGCGATGTTGTCGATAAGCATGTATTCACCCGGCGCGTAAATGACTTCGCCGATAGTGAAAAAGGCAGCAGAAATTCCCCATAACAACAGACTGTTGCCGGAGAAAGCGAAACCGACCAGGCCAACGACAAAGAAGACTGTACCCACTGTCATCAACGGGCGGATATTCGTGGCGGTGAGCCTACGACCAAGTGCGTATTGCAGTGATACTACGATGGCGGCGTTAACGGGCAGGACGACTGCTACCACTTTCTCGGCAAAATCGCCATCCGCTACCACCATAACGTATTGCGAAATACAGGACGCAAAAGCACCGCCAACAAACGATGCCAGAAAGGCCGATAACGTAAACCAAAATAATGCCCGGTCGCGCAGGAGTACCGAAGGGGACCACACCGCGGCGTTTAAACCTTCTGATGGTGCTGTCGAACGTTTTACCCAGGTCTGGATAAACACCAGTGGCAATGCTGAACAGGCGGCAGCCAGCCAGAATGGCAGGTTAATGCTTTGCATCACCAGTAGAGTGCCCAGCGGTGGACCAACGGTCCAGCCAATATTCAGCACGGTATAGTTAAGCGAGAAAATTTTAGTCTTGTTGGTGGCTGACAGATTATCGGCAAACCAGGCCTTCAGCACCGTGGCGAAGACGGAGTAGGCACAGTTGATCAGGGCAAAGAGTAAAACCACTACCACCACGTTATGCACCAGCGGGATTGCAATAAAGCCGGAAGCAAAGCCACAAATTGCCAGCAGCATATAGCGTTTTTTATCGAACTTGTCGGCCAGAATACCAAAGCCAAGGCTGAACACCACGCCAATGGTCAGCGCGACCGTCATCGCATAGCCGATCAGGTCAACGCTCAGATGATACTGCCGACTGAGGTAAATCGTCATAAATGGCAGAGTGGCGCCACGGCCAATTGTTAATAACAAAGATGACGCGAGTAACGCGAGAGTGGACCTTCTCAAGGAGATATTCATTTGCCTGCCCGACAATGCATGTTGTTATGTTTTTTTTAGATATAAGAAACAAATAGCATGTCAAAACTGTGATGTACACTCAATAAGTTGTCCGAAAATGCCTTGCGTGGCCTACCTGAAATAATGATCTGTTACGGCACAACGATTTCCGTTACTTTAACTTGTTTACAAAAATTTAATATTTGCAGGGGCGGTGGTATGTCGCGTAAAGACGGGTTGTTAGCGTTACTGGTTGTCGTGGTTTGGGGACTGAACTTTGTCGTTATTAAAGTGGGTCTGCACAATATGCCACCGCTAATGTTGGCGGGATTACGTTTTTTACTGGTTGCGTTTCCGGCAATACTCTTTGTTGCCAGGCCGAAAATCCCACTTTCGCTGTTGCTCGGCTATGGCCTGACCATCAGTTTTGGGCAGTTCGCATTTCTCTTTAGCGCTATCAAATTCGGTATGCCTGCAGGGTTAGCTTCTCTGGTATTGCAGGCTCAGGCGTTTTTTACCATTGTTCTGGGCGCATTTGCTTTCGGTGAGCGCCTGCAGGGTAAACAATTGGTTGGGATTGCGCTGGCGGTATTTGGCGTGCTGGTGCTGATTGAGGCCAGTCTGAACGGTCAGCATGTTGGCATGCTCGGTTTTATGCTGACGCTGGCGGCGGCGCTAAGCTGGGCCTGCGGCAATATCTTTAACAAAAAAATCATGCAGCATACCTCGCGTCCGGCCGTTATGTCGTTGGTGGTATGGAGCGCGTTAATTCCCATTGTTCCGTTCTTCCTGGCATCATGGCTTCTGGATGGTCCAACGCAAATGACCCACAGTCTGGTGGAGATAGATATGACCACCATTCTTTCACTGGTTTATCTGGCGTTTGTGGCGACCATTGTGGGTTACGGTATCTGGGGTTCGTTACTCGGACGCTATGAAACCTGGCGTGTCGCGCCGTTGTCGCTGTTGGTGCCGGTCGTTGGACTGGCAAGCGCCGCCGTGCTGCTGGATGAAACGCTGACCGGATTGCAACTGCTCGGTGCGCTACTGATCATGGCAGGGTTGTATATCAATGTGTTTGGCTTTCGGTTGCGTAAGGTTGCGTCGGTGAGGGGCTAAAAAAGCCCCGCTGTGGAGTAATGCTCGTCAGTTAAGCTGTATGGTGAACATGTGATTATTGCTCATGGTTCCGTTCACCTCAGCGGTGTCATTTCTCTGAAGCGTAGATACCCGTGAACGTGCAAGGGAGACTCACCGCCGTCTCCCTTGCATCCCAGGCTCCCGGCGGGAAAATCGTCGCTGCGCGAGTTATTCGTCTTATGTCGTCTGCCTGTCGGGTCGGGGCCGAGCCTGCGTCCCTGCGGGCCGTCCCCTCTGTCCGCATCCCTGCGGACAGACCCGGTCAGCCGTCAACACCTCATCGATTTTCCTGCCGGGAGCCGGGATTGTAAAGGGCGTGGCGGAGAACGCCCTTTACACGTTCACAGGAGTCAGTGTTTTAGAGAAGCAATGCACATGAGGTGAACGGAACTCTTTCTCCTAGATAGCATGTTATTTACCTCCGCCAGCACAGGTTGATGCTTACTGAAACTGAGGCGCTAACTGACAGGCATTACCGCAGTTGCTGGGCAATATAATTACAGGTTGCGCATATTGTAATAAGGCACACCTAATTCGTCGGACTTGTCGCTGCCTGCACCCATATGATTAAAATCGAACGGGGACTGATCGTGCGCAGGGGGCATAATCATCGCGTCGCGACTGTTCTGGGTGGCAGGTTGCGCGGTCTGTTCCGCCATGCTCTGGCCCGAAACAACAAACAGCAGGGCCAGCATTGCATAAGACAGAAGTTTCATGATTTCCTCGGTTACGTCGTTAACTGGCGATTAGCAATTACATTGATTGAGTGGAAGCAAATAGCGTGATTCGCCGTGCATATTCGTCATACGGTACTTATGCGGCGGAACATCAAAATAGTTTTTGAATGTCCGGGTCAGCGTCTGCTGAGACTCAAAACCGTAACGCTCTGCCAGATAAAGAATGGGCTCGTTACTCTCTTTTAATTTTTGCGCTATTTCAGTCATTTTACGGCTGCGAATGTATTGACCCAGTGAATGGCCGGTTTCTTTTTTAAACATCCGTTGCAGGTGCCATTTGGAGTAACCTGAACGCTCAGACACTTTTTCCAGCGAGAGCGGCGATTCAAGGTTATTTTCGATCCAGTCCAAAATGCTATGAATAGTGATTGTGTCAGTATTGCGTCTGGACATCGTCATACCTCTTTCTGTTTACGGCAGGATTCTCTTAAGCAAGTGCTCAAGTGTGGCTACTTCATCCGCCGTTAAGTTTTTTGTTAGTTCCTGGTGCAGGTCTTGCCCTACTAATTGATGACACTGCTCGCAAATTGCTGCGCCATGCTCAGTGAGTTTCACCAGCACGCCACGCTTGTCATGTGGATTCGGAAGCCTTTCGATCCAGCCTTTACAGGCCAGTCTGTCCAGCATTCGCGTCAGGGCGCCAAGGTCGACAGACAGCACTTTTTTCAATTCGACAGGGGTGATGCACACCGCGCAACGGATGGAGCAGAGCACCTTGAACTGCGATGCCGTGATATCCAGCGGTGACAGATAGTCGTTTAGCAAACGATCTTTTTTCTGATTAACCATATAGATCAAACGACCCAGTGGGATGATTTCGTTAAACAGATCACTGGTGTTTTTCACAATGGTTGCCCTGGCAAGTAGTTAGTCACGGCTGATATTATTGCTTAGGCAAATATAAGTCAAATGAATGAGTCAGCAAATGCCACGTTTTGTTAAATCATCAGACTCAACATCCGATGAGTGAAATTTTAACGATCTGATAATTATGGTTTATACGCGTGGATGAAAAATGAATCCTTACATCGCGAAAATGGCTTATCTCGCGGATTTCACCGTATACTTGCCGTTGACGATTAACGCACAGGAAAGATGACATTATGATGGACTTGTTTAAAGCGATAGGACTTGGGCTGGTAGTCCTGTTACCGTTGGCAAACCCGTTAACCACCGTAGCGTTGTTCCTTGGCCTTGCCGGCAATATGAACAGCGCAGAGCGTAACCGTCAGTCACTCATGGCTTCCGTTTACGTGTTTGCCATCATGATGGTGGCGTACTATGCCGGGCAACTTGTGATGAATACCTTCGGGATTTCGATTCCCGGACTACGTATTGCGGGTGGGTTAATCGTTGCGTTTATCGGCTTTCGGATGCTGTTTCCGCAGCAGAAGGCGCATGATTCTCCGGAAGCGAGAAGCAAGTCAGAAGAGCTGGAAGACGAGCCGACTGCCAATATCGCCTTTGTACCGCTGGCTATGCCAAGCACTGCCGGTCCGGGGACGATTGCGATGATCATCAGTTCCGCGTCAACCGTGCGTCATGGTTCCGAATTTCCGGACTGGGTGATCATGGTCGCACCGCCGATTATTTTTGCGGTTGTTGGGATTATCCTGTGGGGCTGTTTGCGCAGTTCCGGGGGGATCATGCGCCTCGTCGGCAAAGGTGGTATCGAAGCGATTTCTCGTTTGATGGGCTTCTTACTGGTGTGTATGGGCGTGCAGTTTATTATTAACGGCGTGCTGGAAATTATCAAAACCTACGCTTAAAACACTGTGCCCGGTAATATCTACCGGGCATATTTTTTTATGAATGCTGAGGTTGTTCTTCCAGCGATACCGGCCATTTACGAAAGATAATCACCGACCATATCAACGCCACCACGGCAGGCACTGCGCCGACGTAACCAATCGTAGACATCGACCAGTGTAAACTCACCTGGTTGCCTACCAGCGCACCAGCGCCAATACCGATATTAAAGATACCTGAGAACAGCGCCATTGCGACGTCGGTCGCATCCGGAGCAAGTGCCAGCACTTTCACCTGCATACCCAGACCTATCAGCATGATGGCGACGCCCCAGAAAATACTCAGGACAGCAAGGTGCATTTCGCTGTCAGCAGCGGGAAGTAACAGCACCAGGCATACCGTCAACAGGGCAATGGCACTGCTAATCAGCACGGATGCATGCAGATTCCCCAGCTTACCGAAAATGACGCTACCGACAATTCCCGCGCCACCCAGAACCAGCAACAGCACGGTAGCAAAGTTTGCGCTCAGACCCGCGACGGTCTGCACAAACGGCTCGATATAGCTGTAGGCCGTGTAATGTGCGGTGACCACAATCACCGTCAGTAGATACAGACTCATCAATGCCGGACGATGAAATAACACCGGCAGGCTTTTTAAAGAGCCGGAGTGCTCACTGGGTAGTTTGGGCAGGAGCTTAATCAGGCAAAGCAGGGTAACTAACGCCCCCATACCGATGGCGAAGAAGGTCGTGCGCCAGCCAAAATACTGACCGACGATACGTCCGATTGGCAGGCCAAGCACCATCGCCAGCGCGGTGCCGGTGGCAATCAGGCTGAGAGCCTGTGCACGTTTACCGGCAGGGGCCAGGCGGATCGCCAGCGATGCGGTAATCGACCAGAAAATAGCGTGCGCAAAAGCAATACCAATACGGCTAATTACCAGCACGGTAAAATTCCATGCCAGGAAAGAGAGCACATGGCTGGCGATAAACACAACAAACAGACAGATCAGCAGTTTTCGGCGCTCCACCTGACTGGTAAGTAACATAAAAGGGAGCGACATCAGGGCGACAACCCAGGCGTAGATCGTCAGCATGATCCCGACCTGAGCGGTCTGCATATTGAAGCTTTGTGCGATGTCGGACAGCAAGCCGACAGGGACAAACTCGGTGGTATTGAAAATAAAACCGGCAATGGCAAGCGTAACTACCCGTAGCCACGCGACCTTGCGGGAAACAGTGTCTGTTGTCATATCAAAAAAGAGGATTAGCTGCGAAAAGGTAAGGCCACGATCTTAAAACGTTTGCTGGCGAAAATACAATCATTTTGTGATATGGATCTCATTTCATTGGTAGGGCGCTACAATTTGCTGCCGAACATTCCTCGTATTTTTAAGTATTTCAATAATAATGAAATTCCGGGCGTATGACTTCACCCGGATTTACAGGTACTCATGTTTTTTGAGGATCGCCAGTTACTCCGGGTCGTGTGATAACTGAGGGTTCAACACCTCAATAAACGCTTCCAGTTGACGTGTCATTGCACCTCTGCGCCAGACCAGCCATGTATTAAGCCAGCGCCAGTTCTCGCTTAGCGGCCAGGCGTTGACCTGATGATGCCCTGGCATGCTCTCCAGCATCGAACGCGGGATCAGTGCGATACCCGCGCCGGCAATGACGCAGGCCAGCATACCGTGATATGACTCCATTTCATGAATGGTGCCGGGCATGGCGCGATCGGCATGAAACCAGCTTTCAAAATGGCGGCGATAGGAACAGTTGGCGCGAAAGGCGTAAATACTGCAACCGTTGACGTCGCTGGCCCGCTGAATGGGGGGATGGCCGTGCGGCGTCACGATCATCATCTCTTCACGGTAGACCGGCATTCCTTCAAGTCCCGGATGGGTAATTGGGCCATCGACAAAGGCCGCGTTCAATGTTCCGTCGAGTACGCCGTCCAGCATTGTGCCTGAAGGACCTGTCGCCAGCGCGAACTGAATTTTGGGGTAACGCTGATTATATTCAGCCAGCGTAGCGGGGATGCGAACTGCTGCTGTACTTTCAAGCGAGCCGAGAGAGAAGAGTCCTTGTGGCTCATCCCCGGCGACGACCATCCTGGCTTCCTCAACCAGTGCCAGGATCCGCTGGCTGTAGCGCAAAAAGTTGTGCCCGGATGGGGAAAGCCGCAGGCGCTGGTTTTCACGAATAAACAGATCAACGCCCAGGTCGGCTTCAAGCTGACGTATACGGGTGGTGAGATTGGATGGCACGCGATGCACCTTCGCGGCGGCCTGCGTAATACTGCCAGTCTCCGCGACGGCATTGAACATTTCCAGCTGCGTCAGATCCATAATCTTCTCTATTCGTGAATGGTATGGTTAATATTATTCATTTTTCAGAAAGAGTAAATATGCTCATGATATAACCATACCCTGCGATAAAGAGAGGCACTTATGACTATCACAGCAGCAACACATGCGATTTCCATTGACCCTGCCAGCGGTGAAAGGCTGACGGCGACGCCGTGGGCCAGCGCGGAAGAGATTGATCATGCGCTGAACCTTGCCGCGAATGGCTATAGCGAATGGAAACATACTTCCGTTGAGCACCGTGCGCAAACGCTGCGCCAGATCGGGCAAGCTCTGCGCCATCGTGCGGAAGAGATGGCGCAGTGTATCTCACGTGAAATGGGTAAACCCATTAAGCAGGCGCGTGCTGAAGTCGCCAAGTCAGCTGCATTGTGTGACTGGTACGGCGAGCATGGACCGGCGATGCTCAATCCGGAACCTACGCTGGTGGAGAATAATCAGGCGGTGATTGAATATCGCCCGGTAGGAACCATTCTGGCGATCATGCCGTGGAACTTCCCGCTCTGGCAGGTAATGCGAGGTGCCGTCCCGATACTGTTGGCCGGAAATGGCTACCTGTTAAAGCATGCGCCTAACGTAACCGGCTGTGCTGCAATTATTGCGCAGGTTTTCGCTGATGCTGGTGTACCCGCGGGGGTTTACGGTTGGGTTAATGCCGATAACGCTGGGGTCAGTCAGATGATCAAGGACCCGCGTATTACGGCGGTAACGGTGACAGGCAGTGTACGTGCCGGTGCGGCGATTGGCGCCCAGGCGGGTGCCGCGCTGAAAAAATGTGTGCTTGAACTGGGCGGCTCCGATCCGTTTATTGTCCTCAATGATGCTGACCTCGATCTGGCCGTTAAGGCAGCGGTCGCTGGGCGTTATCAGAACACCGGGCAGGTTTGTGCGGCAGCCAAGCGCTTTATTATCGAAGAAGGGATTGCGGCAGAATTTACTTCACGCTTTGTGGCCGCTGCGAGCGCGCTCAAAATGGGCGATCCGCTGAACGAAGAAAACGATCTGGGGCCGATGGCGCGATTTGATCTGCGTGATGAGCTGCACCAGCAGGTAGAAGCTACCCTTGCCGAAGGGGCACGGTTACTTCTCGGCGGGGAAAAAATTGCTGGTCAGGGAAATTACTATGCCGTGACGGTACTGGGCGATGTCACTCCAAAGATGACGGCGTTCCGCCAGGAGCTGTTTGGTCCAGTTGCGGCAATTACCGTGGCGAAGAATGCTGAACATGCCTTAGCGCTGGCGAATGACAGTGATTTCGGCTTATCCGCCACGGTGTTCGCTGCGGATGAAGCGCTGGCGCAGAAGATGGCGTCACGCCTGGAGTGTGGTGGCGTATTTATCAATGGTTACAGCGCCAGCGATGCCCGCGTTGCGTTTGGTGGTGTGAAGAAAAGTGGCTTTGGCCGCGAACTTTCTCACTTTGGCCTGCATGAGTTTTGTAACGTGCAGACCGTCTGGAAAAACCGCCTTTGATGGTGTGGGTGCCTCCGCTGGGGGCACCTGTCTTATTTCTGCAATTTTTCTGTCATTTACTCTCCGTACACTCGCGGCTAACGCTTTGATACAGAAGAGTAATATGAACATAACGCAAATTTTCCATCGTCTAATACCCCGTCAGTTCGGTCTGTTAACCGGCATTTTTTGCATTATTGCGCTGTTCTCTGTTTTGCAGGTCGTGTCCTCCTTGATGCTCTCGGCCTCAGTCAGCGACGCACAGCATAATGAAGGGCGTAATCAACTCGCGCTTTTGCAGCAGGCAAAGGTCGATGAAGCGCGGGTGGCGTTATTATCTGCCAGCGATTTACTTAACCGTGCGGGAATTTATTTTATGCAGGATGCCGCCACCGGTTCGGACGGGAGTTGGCGTCCGTTAATGGAAGAGGCGTATCGGGCGCTGGCGCAGTCAAAAAGTGCATGGGATGCCTGGCGGGATATGAAGCCGCAGTCGGACCCGGATCTAACGGAGAGCTATCAGCGTTTTTATAGCGGTATTCAGGAGCAGGCGGATGGGCTGATGCAGTCAGGTTCCATTGATGCGTTTTTTGCCGTACCCGTGCAGGCCTTTCAGACAGACTTTAACGCTAATTACGCGCGCTTTCAGCAGGACAGTGGGCGACATGCGGAAGCTGGGCGTCAGCAGCTGTTGACCAGTCTTGAGCGTTTACAAAATCTATTTTTGTTTATTCCTCTGGTGCTGGTGGTTATCGCCTTTCTGGTCTGGCGTAGTATGTTCCGTTGGGTGATTATGCCGCTGCGACGGCTGATCGATCATATCGATATTTTAGCGGCGGGTGATCTTTCTCGGCCAGCCCCGCAGGTGAGTCAGTTTAATCGGGAAGTGACGCAATTAAGTTCGCGTATTGCTGCAATGCAGCAGGGGCTCTGCGCGCTGGTGCGGCAGGTGAATGATGCCACCACCGCAATGGTAGGAAATATCAACGAACTTGCGCAGAACAATAAACAACTATACCAGCAGTCGGCAAAACAAAGTGAAGAGTTGAGCACTGTGACATCGCATATTTCGGTTCTGGAAACGCATGTTGAGGATAACAGTGGCTTTGCTGAACTGGCGAATCAACGCGCAGTGCAGGCGCGTGATATTGCGGCAGGTGGAGACCGAATGATGGCGACGGTAAATGCGTCAATGCAGGCGATTGTGACTCGCTCGTCTGAAATGCGAGGGATTACAACGCTTATCGACAACATTGCATTTCAGACAAATATCCTGGCTCTTAACGCGGCAATCGAGGCAGCACATGCCGGGGAGCAAGGGCGCGGGTTTGCCGTGGTTGCGAAAGAAGTTGGGCTGCTGGCGCGAAAAAGTGGTCAGTCTACGCAAAACATTCAGACACTGATTAAACACTCGTTACAGGGCATTGAAGAGGGCTTTCACGCGGTTAACGGACTGGATAAGAATTTGCAGCAGGTTATCGCACTGGTGGAAAACCTCGGCGCGTTACTGAACGACATTTCGACTGCAACGTTAAATCAGGGGAACAGTATTCATCAGTTAACCCGTCAGCTCCATGTCCTGAACGGCGAAGCCCGACAAACCAGTGATCTGGTGAATGCTGCATCTGATTCTTCCTTACAGCTTCACCATGAATCTAACCAGCTTATGCAGGCCGTGGCCAGATTCCGCCTTCCGGCCTGACGCTGCGTATTCAGCTCTGTTATACTCGCAGGCCTTTCATACCTGCGAGCAAGGAGCATGTTGTGGCCAGGGCCATGGACAATTCAATTTTAGAGACCATTGTGCAGCAGGTTCGTCCGCTGATTGGTCAGGGTAAAGTCGCTGATTACATTCCGGCATTAGCCTCCGTCGACGGTTCAAAACTGGGTATTGCTATCTGTACCGTTGATGGACAGCACTATCAGGCGGGAGATGCGCAAGAACGTTTTTCTATTCAGTCGATTTCAAAGGTGCTCAGTCTGGTCGTGGCGATGCGTCACTATCAGGAAGAGGAGATCTGGCAGCGTGTCGGCAAAGATCCTTCCGGTCATCCTTTTAACTCCCTGGTGCAGCTGGAAATGGAGCAGGGTATCCCTCGCAACCCCTTTATTAATGCCGGGGCGCTGGTGGTTTGCGATATGCTGCAAGGGCGTCTAAGCGCACCGCGTCAACGGATGCTGGAAGTGGTGCGGGCATTAAGCGGCGTTTCGGATATCGCCTATGATGCGACGGTCGCGCGATCGGAGTTTGAGCACTCGGCGCGTAACGCCGCTATTGCCTGGCTGATGAAATCCTTCGGCAATTTTCACCATGACGTGCCCACCGTTTTGCAGAACTATTTTCACTACTGCGCGCTGAAAATGAGCTGTGTGGAACTGGCGCGGACTTTTGTCTTTTTGGCAAATCAAGGGCATGCCTTTCATCTTGCTGAGCCTGTGGTCACTCCTATGCAGGCCCGGCAGATCAATGCGCTGATGGCGACCAGCGGCATGTATCAGAACGCAGGGGAATTTGCCTGGCGGGTCGGGCTTCCGGCGAAATCAGGTGTGGGTGGCGGCATCGTGGCGATCGTGCCACACGAGATGGCGATTGCTGTCTGGAGTCCGGAACTGGATCCGGCGGGAAATTCACTGGCCGGTATCGCCGTGCTGGAGCAATTAACACAACAGCTGGGGCGCTCGGTTTACTGATGAAAACGCTCGATCCTCTTTTTGCCCGGCTGGCGAAATCAACGTTTCGCTCGCGGTTTCGTCTTGGTCAGAAAGAAAGGCAGTATTGTCTGGATAAAGGGGCGCCAGTTATCGAGCAACATGCTGCGGATTTTATAGCTAAACGACTGGCACCTGCGTTTCCCGCCAATGATGGAAAACAGACTCCTATGCGTGGTCACCCGGTATTTATTGCTCAACATGCTACGGCGACGTGCTGTCGAGGGTGTCTGGCGAAATGGCATGATATACCTCAGGGTGTAGCGCTAAACGATGAACAGCAACGTTACGTTGTCACGGTTATTTACCACTGGTTAGTGCTCCAAATGAACAAGCCATAGATAACATTATCCTATGATATGCCCCCTTGTGTTGTGTAATTGTTAAAAGCAGTATGAAGGGGTCAATCTAAGGAGAAACCATGGCTTCCGGCAAACCCTGCTTTGTGCTGAGCGCGGCACAGATTCTGTCGAGAATCGACGAGCTCAGCGATGTTCTTGAACAGTGCGTCAATGACGGCGCCTCCATCAGTTTTATGCTGCCCTTTAATCGCGAAAAATCAGAGCCTTTCTGGATGAAGGTCGCGCAAAGTGTTTCTCGCGGTGAACGGATCGTTCTTGGTACGCAGAATGCGCAGGGGGTGCTTGTCGGTACCGTCCAACTCATTATCGATCAACCCGAAAATCAACCTCATCGTGCTGATGTCGCCAAACTGCTGGTTCACCCTTCAGCGCGACGCGGTGGCCTGGCCCGTGAATTGATGAACGAACTGGAAAGTTGCGCGCGTCAACAAGGTAAAACGCTGCTGGTGCTTGATACGGCGACGGGCAGTGGTGCGGAGTTGTTCTACCACAATTGTGGGTGGAAAAAGGTAGGGGTGATACCTGACTATGCCCAAATGCCCAACGGGACGCTGACCGGAACCACACTTTTCTATAAAACGCTCTAATTTGTCGCCGGGGATTGATCAAAACAGGGTTTCAATGTATTAAAGTTTGCTAACCTATTGGACCAATTCAATCAGGTTGTATGACTAATCATAAAGGGAACCCATTGTGCAAACACTAAATCGTCGCGATTTCCCCGGTGCTCAGTATCCTGAACGCATTATTCAGTTTGGTGAAGGAAACTTCCTGCGCGCCTTTGTAGACTGGCAGGTAGATCTGCTCAACGAGCATACCGATCTGAACGCTGGTGTGGTCATTGTTCGTCCTATCGAAAGTTCCTTCCCGCCATCGCTGAGTACGCAGGATGGCCTCTATACCACTATCATTCGTGGTTTGAATGAGAAGGGCGAGGCCGTCAGTGATGCCCGTCTAATTCGTTCAGTTAACCGTGAAATCAGCGTCTATAGCGAATACGATGAGTTCCTGAAGCTGGCGCATAATCCTGATATGCGTTTTGTGTTCTCTAACACCACGGAAGCAGGTATCAGTTACCACGCAGGCGATAAGTTTGACGACGCGCCAGCGGTTAGTTATCCGGCTAAACTGACGCGTCTGCTGTTCGAACGCTTCAGCTATTTTAACGGCGCATTGGATAAAGGCTGGATTATCATCCCTTGCGAACTGATTGATTATAACGGTGATGCACTGCGTGAACTGGTTCTGCGCTACGCTCAGGAGTGGGCGCTACCGGAAGCATTTATTCAGTGGTTGGATCAAGCCAACGCATTTTGTTCCACGCTGGTGGACCGTATTGTTACCGGCTATCCGCGTGATGAGGTAGCTAAGCTCGAAGCTGAACTGGGCTATCATGATGCTTTCCTCGATACCGCAGAACATTTCTATCTGTTTGTCATTCAGGGGCCGAAGTCATTAGCCGCAGAACTACGTCTGGATAAGTATCCGCTGAATGTCCTGATCGTGGATGACATCAAACCGTACAAAGAGCGCAAAGTGGCGATTCTCAACGGTGCTCACACCGCGCTGGTCCCTGTTGCCTGGCAGGCAGGGTTGGACACCGTGGGCGAGGCGATGAATGACGCTGAGATTTGTGCTTTCGTGGAGAAAGCGATCTATGAAGAGATCATTCCGGTACTGGATTTACCACGTGATGAGTTAGCTTCTTTCGCCAGCGCGGTAACCGGTCGATTCTGCAACCCGTATATAAAACATCAGCTGCTGTCGATTGCCCTGAATGGCATGACCAAATTCCGCACCCGTATATTGCCGCAACTGCTGGCAGGGCAACAGGCCAGCGGTAAGCTGCCGGCGCGTTTGACGTTTGCGCTTGCCGCGTTAATTGCTTTTTATCGTGGAGAGCGCAACGGTGAGTCTTATCCGGTTCAGGATGATGCGCACTGGATAGAACGTTTTCAACAGCTGTGGTCCCAGCATCGCGATCGCCAGATAAGTACCGAAGCGTTGGTCAAATCTGTACTGGGTGTCAAAGAACACTGGGAACAAGATCTGACGCAGGTTTCTGGACTGGTGGAACAGGTCTCTGCCGATCTCGATACCATTCTGGCAAAAGGTATGCGTGAAGCCGTTAAGCCACTGTGCTAAGACGACTACCGACAACCCGGCTCAGGCCGGGTTTTTTGTGGATATGCATTAGTTACAACATACTGTGTGGTTTATATCATAAACCCGGTCTGTAACTTAGGTGCGGCTTCATTTTAAGCAGGGCCAAAGTTGTTGGGATAATGTTGCGATTAACTTGCAACATTGATCGCTATCGCGTCTAATGTGACGGATTTCACATTTTCCCGAAGATAACCATGATCGTTCGTCCCCAACAACACTGGCTGCGCCTGATATTCGTCTGGCATGGTTCCGTATTATCTAAAATATTCTCACGGCTGCTGCTGAACTTCCTGCTCTCCATCGCCGTTATCATCATGTTGCCCTGGTATACGATGTTGGGTATCAAATTTACCCTGGCACCGTTCAGTATTCTGGGCGTGGCGATTGCTATCTTTTTAGGTTTTCGCAATAACGCCTGCTATTCACGTTATGTCGAAGCCCGACACCTGTGGGGGCAGTTGATGATTGCTTCCCGATCACTACTTCGCGAGGTGAAAACCACCTTACCGGATGACGCCGAACTGGGGCAGTTTGTTCGTCTGCAAATCGCATTTGCCCACTGTTTACGCATGACATTACGTCGAAACCCACAGGCAGAGCCGTTGGCGAAATATCTCATCGAGAAAGATCTGCAGACGGTATTTGCCGCACAATCGCCAGCAAACCGCATTTTGTTGCTGATGGGGGAGTGGTTGGCCATACGCAGACGTGATGGACAGCTGTCCGATATATTATTTCATAGTTTAAACAACAGATTAAATGATATGTCGGCAGTACTGGCAGGTTGTGAGCGAATCGCGAATACACCAGTTCCGTTTGCTTATACTTTGATCCTTCATCGCACTGTTTATCTGTTTTGTATCATGCTGCCATTCGCGTTGGTGGTGGATCTTCACTACATGACGCCGTTTATTTCAGTGCTTATTTCCTATACTTTTATCTCACTCGATGCGCTTGCGGAAGAGCTTGAAGATCCGTTTGGTACTGAGAACAATGATCTGCCGCTGGATGCGATTTGCAATGCAATCGAAATCGATTTACTGCAAATGAACGATGAAACCAATGTGCCAGCAAAACATATGCCGGATAAACATTACCAACTAACTTAGTTTCGTTCTGTTTCCCACCATGCTGGCCGCATATCAGAAAACGAATGAAACTCCGGCGCCAGATCTTCATCATTAGGATCGTCAAAAGCGCCGGCTAAAAGCGCAATGACCGGAGCGTCATCGATGGCGCCCACGGAACTACCGCACTGAGGGCAAAAAGCCCGACTGGTGGTTTCAGATGAGCGCCAGGTTGTTGGTTTTCCGGCTTTTCCCGTCCATTCTACATTTTCTGCATCAAACTCAATCCAGACGACAGTCGGGGCCCCCGTATGTTTCCGGCATATATCGCATGAGCAGGTATGGGAATTATTAGGACTGCTGGCAGTGAAGCGGATCGAGCCACACAGACACCCACCAATGTAGACTTTAGACATAACAACCCCCGTCAGAAACATGTGGCAAGACACTAGCAGATGCCTGACATAGCCACTAGATCCTTATGATAAAAAGGCGAGGGCGCGCATACTCGGTAGCCCTGTCCTGTGATCTGTCTGATGATAAACGCTTAACTATTGCGTCTGGCAACAATAAACAACCGCGGAAAGGCCAGCAAAATATTGCCGTTTTCCTGCAACGGATATTGATCCTGAAGCAGTTCATGGTAGCGAGCCAGGTAATGACGCTGCTCGCTTTCGCTCAAATCCTGCAACCAGGGGCGTAGTCCCGTTGAGCTTACCCAGTCGATAATCGCCTGATGCGAATCCATAATGTGATAATACGTTGTACGCCAGATATCCACATCACAACCCGCTTCGGTTAAAATATCATAGTAGGCGTGAACGCCAGGAAGCGGAGCACGCCCCCGGTCGGGGTAATCTTGTTCATAAGCCACTTCGCGCATCAGTACATGCGTGGGCTCCAGCCAGTTATCCGGCATTTGCACGGCCAGAACGCCGTTGTGACTCAGCTGTGAGACCAAATGTGGGAATAATTCATAGTGATCGGGCACCCACTGTAACGACGCATTTGCATAAAGCAGATCCACGGGATGCTCGGGCTTAAACTGGCTAATATCCGCTTCGATAAAATGGCAGTCAGGTAATGCGTTGCGTGCTTCATTCAGCATAGCAGGTGAAGAATCGACACCTGTTGTCTTTGCCGTGGGCCAGCGCTGATGCAGCAATGCCGTACTGTTTCCCGGACCACAACCAAGATCAACAACTGAGCGGACATTTTCTAACGCCACACGGCTGAGTAATTCTGCTGCGGGTCTTGAACGTTCAGTTGCATATTGCAGATAAAGCGAAGGGTTCCAGTCGGCCATGTATAAATCTCCAGTATGAGAGGAAAAGTCGGAAAAGGACGGTATAAGACCTTGCCGATGAGCCACTTATTTTAGAAGATTATATGAAAATGAATGATAAGGGCAGGAATATGCTGGAAACATCAAGGTTGATATTACGACAGTGGGAGGCTAAAGACCGAGCCCCTTTTGCTGCACTCAATGCCGATTCTGACGTGATGCGTTTTTTCCCCGCGCCGCTACAGAAAGCTGAAAGCGATAACCTGGCCGATAGATTTAGTGAAGGTATTGCAGAACGCGGCTGGGGATTTTGGGCCGTAGAGCTAAAAGAAACACACCAGTTTGTGGGCTGTGTGGGGTTGCATCCACAACCTGATAAATTTCATTTTTCACCCTGTACCGAAATTGGCTGGCGCCTTGCTAAAGCATACTGGCACCAGGGTCTGGCGTTAGAAGCCGCGCAAGCGAGTCTTGCATTTGCTTTTGACGTACTGGCGCTAAATGAAGTCGTTTCATTTACTTCTGTGCTGAATAAACCGTCAGAGAATCTGATGATACGACTTGGTATGAATAAAACAGAAGAGTTCACGCATCCCGCGTTGCCGCCAGATCATCGATTGGCACAACATGTTCTGTATCGTCTTTGCCGATAATTAATTAGTCTATTTTGCTCCTTTTCTCATATCAGAGAAAATAACTAAGCCAATTCCAGCCAAAATAATGACGCTTGCGAGAAGAATTCTGACGGTGAGCGTTTCGCCCAAAAATAGGATCCCACCGAGAGTGGCCAGACAAGGTACGCTGAGTTGAATAGTACTGGCCGTTGTGGACCTGAGTAAGGGGAGCAATGAATACCAGAGCAGATATGCACCTCCCGATGTAATTGCACCAGAAAGCACGCCCAGAACTAATCCATATATATCAATATGAAGATGAGAGCGGAAGAACAGAGGGATAATCAATGCGACCGGGATTGCCAGGATGAAATTCCCCCCGGTTGAGGCAGCAGCATCCGTGATTTTTTTCCCTGTGATACTGTAGAAAGCCCAGGCTAACCCAGCAATAACCATCATTATTGCAGCATACAAGGAAGGGCGTTCTGCACCAGGAAGCAGCAATATGGCTATTCCAGCCAATGCCCCGAGTATTCCTGTTATTTTTAAAATTACGAGCTTTTCTCCCTGAGCTATCCCCCAAACTGTCATGACGAGCTGAACGGTACCAAAGAGCAGCAGGGCACCAGCACCGGTGCTGAGAGAAACATAGGCAATGGAGAATGAAAAAACATAGATACAAAGGAGCAGGGCATTTAACCACTTGAACTCAAATTTTCTGCTGTCAGATGTTATCGCAATAAAAAAGAAAAGGGCAATTGCGCCACTTATCAACCGGAGGCTGCTGAATGAAATAGCATCAGCATGCATCCCCTTCAATGCGAGTCGGCAAAGTACGGAGTTGCCGGCAAATGCGACCATTGCGATGATGATTCTGATGAGCAAGATAACGTCCTTTAGTCGATACGATAATTAGCGCAAGATGCAGGTGTTGTCTTTAAAAACAGGTGTGTTGATTAACATAATTGCCAACATCAACGACTCTATTCGTGTTGGGATCGACATTAAGAACGACAAAACGCATTTGCGGGCAGAACAGCTCTGCACTTTTCTTGCTGCATTCAGTTTGTAGCCATCGATGCTCACCCTGTTCGGTTACAACCGTGTTCACGTTTCCGTATTCGCTGCACACAAAACCTTTTTCAGTTGCTCTTTGCCTTGCTCCCTCCAGGCTCAGACCAATAACATTCAGCTCATCGACCTCTTTGGCATGTGTGCTGTCGGAAACACGGGTTAATGTGCAGCTCGACAGCGTAGAGGTAGAAAGTAGTAATAATATGATACGTAAGAAGATGTTATCGTCTTTTAGGAACATGGACTGATGCCTTAAACAGATCGTTATGGTGATGATTTCACGACGCACTGCGCCGGGTCAAATACGGTCTTCCAGTCCTGTTTCATATCAACCACGGTCCAGCCATGCGATTTCGCCTGCGTTAATCCATCAACAAGTTTTCCGCTTGCGGGTGGGTGACTATCATAGGCGTATTCACGTGCGGCATCGGTATGATGGACCAGCAGTCCGAAGGTTTTCGCGTCCGGATTGGCGGCCGTGTACTGCAGCATGGCGAGATCGCCATCGCTATTGCCAAATGCGCCCACGGGGCGCTGCCCCATAAACAGGTGGATCGCCACGGGCTTGTTCGCCGCGTCATCATTGAAGGCTCCCGACATCGTCTTGGTGATTGTTGTCCCATCTCCGGATAACGCGAACTCGCCGAGCGCGAACGATCCGATCACCTGTTCTGGCGGAATACCATACATTTTTTGCGAGAGCACGCGCATGAAATCTATCCCGCCGCCGGAAACAATCCAGGTTTTAAAGCCATTCTCTCGTAGATAATCCAGCAACTGACGCATAGGTTGATATCCCATCTGGTCATACTGGCAGCCAAAACGTGGGTCTTTATGCGTTGAAACCCAGTTGGCAACCCGCTGAGTAAAGTCCTCCGTTGTCATGCCACTGTGCGTGAGCGATAGCAGGTGCATAAGCCCTTTTTCTCCTGAACCGACGACGCTTTTGAGGTCGTCTTTCAATACGGCCTGCACCAGCGGATCGTTCGACCAATTGGGATTTTCTGGGGCAAGACGTTTAATCTCGTCCAGCGCGAACTGGATCTGAAACGTCATCGGCGCTTCCGGCCACAGTGTCCCGTCATTATCAAATACGACGTAGCGTTTATCAGTGGGAATAAACGTTGGACGATCGGGGTTGGTGGCATTTTGTACCCATTCTTCAATAGCGTGTTTGGCTGCCGTGTCATTCCATGCGGAGAGGGGCTCAGCCGCGGCGGTGCTGCAAAGGCCGCATAAAGCCAGTGTAATTAACGTACGCTTCATTGTGAGTTCCTGTTATCTGGGGTTTGTCCCGGTAACGAAATCGGCTGCCAGAATCGGCACCAGCGGTGAGATAAATAACGCGCGCTACGCAGCAATGTGCGGCGGAAAATAAACATAAGAACGAGTAAAGCGAGGCTGCCCGTCAGCAGCAGCACGGTCGACCATGTGAAGGTGTCGCGGCTGCCTTTTAACACAGATTCTGCCCCAGCGGTGCGTGAAGCGGCAACGGTATATTTACTGCCGGGCAGTTCAGCGATTTGCCATTGCTGATGGGTTGTATCCCACCAACGTAATTTAATCGGCGGTAGTGTGATTTCTCCTGCAACAACCGGTAAATAGCGGAGTGTTTCCACGCGTTCAGCGCCTGTAATGTCACCGCGCCCCGACGTCAGCATACGGTTTTCAGGTGTCAACCGTTGGGTGTGCGTGCCGTTTATAGCATACAGCAGCTGTGGGATCTGAGCGGGCATCACATCGGTAGCGCTGGCGGTGACGACGCGTTCGATTACGTCACCGGCGCGCAGCGTTTTATCTTCACCACTGCGGTAAATATTGACCTTCTGGCTGAGCGACAAGCTGGACGCGGGCAGAAAACGGTCCGGTTGTTGGACGCCTGTCGGCCAGCTAACCGCCGTTTCCAGTGCAGGCAGATTGACCGTTACGGGGGCTTGCCCGGATGCGGTTAATGTCATTTCGAAAGCCGGTAAATCCAGCTTACCCTGATCCCATGCAGTGATTTGGCGTTCCATGCGCACGCCGCTCCAGCTTGTACCGCCATCGTGACGGGTCAGCAACTGATTCGGTGACGTACTGGTTAGAATGTCGCCATTTTCTACTGGGAAATCAGGCCACTGCGGCGGCGGGTTAAACCAGGAATCTGTCCAGAACGTTACCGCTACCCGCACCGGCTGGCCAGGGACAACGTGTTCGGGGGCGATCAATTCGCGGGAGACCGTCATTGCTGCCTGGCAGGGAAGTACCGCCAGCAGTAATAACCAGATAAGCTTCATTGGTCTTCTCCTGGCTGGGTTCGGTAGAGGCTTTCTAACAGCCCAGAAGGTGAAACCGCCAGATTTTCATACCACTGATTCACCTGTGGATTCCCTCCGGCAATGGGCTGAATATCCTTTTGTTCTACCCCCTGGTGGGGCTTCAGGTCGTGCTTAATATCATCGGGTTTATAATCTTCTTCTTCTCCCTGAGCCGATTTATTTTCGCGCTCCTTTTGTCGCAGTTGCATGATGATTGCGGCGATTTTTGCGCGGTTACCCTGCGCCAGCTTCCAGTCCGGGCGCAGGCTTAACGCCCGATCGTAGCTGTTCAACGCCTGTTGCCACTGCTTTTGCTGGGCGTAGCTATTGCCTGTCCAGAGCAGTGCTTCCGGGGTTTGTTCCGCCTGTCGGAACGCGGCGGTAGCGGCGGGATAATTTCCCGCCCGATACCATGCGATACCTTGCCGGAGTGGATCGTTAAAATGCTGGGCCGCGCGGGCGTAATCCCCTTTGGAGAACGCACGCTGCCCCTGCACATCGGGGCTTATCCAGGCATCCAGCCAGGCGGCGTGGCCGGAAGGCTGCCAGAGCAGCAGCGGCGCGACCAACACCCAGCAAAAGAGCTGGCGTCGCCAGATTAACAGCAGGGCAAGTATTGGGATCGTTAGCATCCAGCCATCGTTCCGCCAGTGTAAATCGCTGCGGGCATTGTTTTGCGCGGTGACACTTTGCTGGATGTGGCTCTGTACCACGGGCAGGTCTTCATCATCGGTGGTTACCAGCGTGACCGGAATTCCGTCGTCGCGCATCTGCTCGAAGCGCGAAACGTTCAACCGTGTATCCGTACCGCTGGCGGCATATTTCTCGGGCAGCACGCCCCCTTGCGCGGTTCCGGGCACCCAGATTTGTAGCGGCGTATTTTGTTCACCAAGCCATCTGGCGTCTTCCGCGCTTAAGGTATCGGTCACCAGGATAATGCTGCGCGGCGCGGCGGGCATATTGTGCATTGCCAGCGAGACCGCATGTTGTAATCCAGAACCTTCGCCAGACGGTAATAGTGTAGGCGTTTGCGCATGCAGGAACAGCGAGTAAAAGGCCGTATCGACGGTAAGTGGAGTGGTAAGCCAGGCCCCGGCGTTATAGACCACCAGGCCAAAGCGTGTTCCCGGCATGCGTTCCATCAGCGACATGATTTTGGTCTGCATCCGCTGATGTCGGCTGGGAGGCAGGTCGCTGGCAAGCATCGCGGTATCCTGCTGCAAAATCACCATCACGTTGCTTTCTGGCGTCAGGGCGGCGGGAAGCTGACGCTGCCAGCTTGGGCCTGCGAGCGCGATAACACCAAGTATCACCAGCCACGGCAGCGCCCGACTGAGTTTACGTTGTCGCCCGACGATCAGCGCGTTTGCCAGCGACTTATCCATAATGCGCGACCAGGCGCTACGCCCTGCAGAGGGTAACCACCACAGTGCGATGGCAGGAATCAACAGCAGCAAACGCCAGGGGTATAAAAAGTGAAAATCACTCATGCCATTCTCTCCCTGAGCGCGCGATAAATATTCAAAGCCAGCAATAAAACCAGTGCGGCAGCGAGAGGCCAGGCAAACAACGGTATTCGCCATGACCAGCCAATACTCTTCACCTGCACCGGCGTGATGGCGTCAATTTCTTGCCAGACCGCATCCAGCGACGCACCGCTGTTCTGCGCCGTCCATGCGCGCCCGCCGGTGGTATGGGCGATATCCTGCAAAAGACCTAAATCCACCTTGTCATCGCCGCTGCTGTTGACGTCGCCAAAAGCGATGGTGTGGACCTGTACGTGATGGCTGGCCGCCAGCTGTGCGGCAAGGCGAGGTGTCAACTGCGAAGCTGTGTCGTTACCGTCGGTCAGAAGAATGGCCAATTTGCTGGCTTCATTATCACCGCTGGAATCTAACAGTTTCACCGTCACGCCCAACGCGTCGCCAATCGCCGTCTGTTGCCCCGCCATGCCTGGCGCAAGCTGATTGATACGGGTTTCCAGCGCCTGTTTATCCTCACTGACGGGCGCAAATGGCCAGGCGCTGTTAGCAAAGATCACCAGACCGATACGATCTGATTTGCGGGCGGCCACGAATTTTTTAACCGATTCCTGCACCGCCTGTAGCCGGGTAATGCCCCCCGCAACATCGTTTTTTTCCATTGATCCAGAAACGTCCAGAATCAGCATGATGTTGCGCATTGGTTTTTCAATATGTTGTAGCGGAGTCAGCAATTCCGGGCGGGCAAGCGCGCAGACCAGCAGCGCCCAGACCAGCCAGAACAGCCCGGTCGATAACTTTCCGCTGTGGGCAGGCTGGCTATTGAGCTGGAGTTCATTGATCAGCCCGGGCAAAAAAGGGACCCGAACATACTCTTTAAGTGAGCGCTCTTTGGCCATCACAAAGTGGCCTACCAACGGTAGGATAAGTAGCAGCCAGGCCCATGGCCAGGCGAACGCCAGTCGTGAGAAGTATTCAGACATGGGGTAGTCCTTCAAGCCAGGTGCGAAGCTGCACACGCAGCCGTGCGGTATCGGCATCACTCAACTGGTTGTCTGGTTGACAGTATCGTTCGCAAAGACGTTGGCGCAGCGCATTATCCAGTGGGACAGACGGGAGCCATTGGGCAGGGGCCAGCGCACCGCTGACCTGTTCACGCGGCTGATGCACCAGCAAAATACGTTTCATCAGCAGCAGCCAGCTGTCCACCGTTTGCGGTTGAGTGAGGGCCGTCAGGGCCTGACGACGCCACAGATTGCGGCGCCATCTGGCGACGCGAAAGATGAGAAAAACCAGTATCACGAGGAGCACGACGCCGCCCAGAGCGAACCATCCCGGCGGCAGGGGAAACCATGACGGTGAATCGGGGAGAACCGGTTCCGCCAGTTCGGGTACCGTAAATCCTTTCTCCAGCATCTAAACCCCTTTTTGTAGCTGTCTGAGCAGATCCCCGGCGACAACAATCTGCTTCACCTGGACGCCAAGCCGCGTGAGGCGCGACGCCTGCGCCGAAAGCCGCGCTGTAATACTCTGTTTGATGCCGTCCTGTAGTGCAGGCGAGAGTGAAAATGCCGCCTCTTGCCCTTCATAACGGGCCGCCAGTCGCCCGTGAGCAGGCAGGCGCAAATGCAGATCGTCGAGCATCACGAACGCGCTCACTTCTCCCCGACGGCGCAGGGCCGCCAGCAGTGCATCGCATTCACTATCCATATCGTGAAAGTCGCTGATTAACGCGACCCAGCAGCCGGTTGGAATCAACGGCAGGCTGTGGCGCAGGATGGCTGCCAGCGTGAGCGGATGGGGGGTTTCATGCGGATAGTTGTCCGCCACGGCGTGGTTGTACTGCACTAAATCGTCGAGAAATGCAGGGAGTGAAGCGTTTGGCGCACGGCATTTGCGCAGGGAAAAGTCCTGGTCACCAAAGACGATACCGCCTAAACGATCGCCGTCGTGCCAGCTGCGCCAGGCCAGCAGCCCGGCGGTTTTAGCCGCAGCGACGGATTTTGTCTGCACGCGCGTCGAAAAAAACATATCCCGCCTCTGGTCGACCAACAAGAACACGGGACGTTCTTTCTCTTCGTTATACAGGCGAATCCACGGCGTACGCATGCGCGCGGTGGCCTGCCAGTCAATCAGCCGGACGTCGTCGCCGGGCTGATAGCGGCGTAGGCTGTCAAAGTTCAGCCCGCGACCTTGCTGTCGTGATGTGCGCTCTCCGCCAAGTGCACCTGGTGGGATCTGCCCTGGCGGATTGGCAATGGCTCGCGCATCGCCAGCGAGCTTCAGCAGCGTATCGCGGTCAACGCGAACGGCACTGTTCATCACGCTACCACGGCATCAAGGAGCATCCGTACGGCATCATCCGGCGTGCAGTTGTCGGCGCTGGCCTGGTAGCTGAGCATCAGGCGGTGGCGCAACACGGCCGGGGCTATCTTTTTAATGTCTTCTGGCAGCACCGCATCCCGACCTTCCAGCCAGGCCTGCGCGCGACCGCAGCGCTCCAGCGCCAGGGTGCCGCGGGGACTAATGCCAAAGGTCAGGTACCCGGCCAGCGTATCGCTCACCGACTGCGGATGGCGGCTTAAGTCCACCAGATTGACGATATAGTTTTCGACAGTAGAGGAAACATGAACGGCGGAAATAGCCTGCCAACATTCGGCAATTTCTTGTTGGCTCAGCATCAGCGCATCGGGTTGTTCAGGTGCGGTCGGTGTGGCGTTCGTCAATTGTTGGTACTTTTGCTGCTGTTCTCTGCGCACCAGTTGCATCACTTTCTGTTCGTTTTCTTTAGACGGGTAATGCACCAGCACCTTCATCAAAAAACGGTCCAGTTGGGCTTCCGGCAGCGGCCAGGTTCCTTCCTGATCCACCGGGTTTTGCGTGGCAAGGACCATAAAAACACCGGGCAGAGGCCAACTGTTGCCCGCCACCGTTACGTGACGTTCTTCCATGGCTTCCAGCAGAGCGGACTGCACGCGCGCCGAGGCGCGGTTAATTTCATCGGCGAGAATGATATTGCCGAACACCGGGCCAGGGCGGAAGCGGAACTGATCCTCTTCGCGGGATGCGTTTTGCTGATAGATTTCGCTGCCGGTGATGTCTGAAGGCAGAAGGTCCGGCGTGAACTGAATACGGCGGTAATCCCCCTCAACGTGGCGCGCAAGCTCACGCACAGCGCGAGTTTTCGCCAGACCCGGTAGGCCTTCCAGCAGAACGTGTCCATCACAAAGCAGGGCGATGATCAGCATGCGCACCAGCTCTTCCTGACCGAGAACCTGATCATTCATGCGTTGTTCAAGCTGTAATAATTTTTCTCGATTTATCATCGGCGTAGCCCTGCAAAATCACGTTTAAGTAAGGTTGTGATGCCCACCAGAATCGGCTCGGCATAGTTAAAAAAGGCTTTAATGCCCGGGCAAAGGTAGTTCAACCCCAGCTCGCCGTCCGGTGTGCGGACAATGCGGTTTTTCGGGCATTCGCCCCAGCACAGCTTCAGATAAGGGCAGGTTTTGCAGTAGTTGGGTAGCGTGTCGCGTTTGCCCATGCCGAAGGCTTTTTGCCGTTCGGAAAAAGCCAGGTGTGAAAGCTGGGCATGTTCAATATTGCCGATCTGGTACTCGGGATAGACGTAGTGATCGCAGGAAAAAATATCGCCGTTTTTCTCGATCGCCAGCCCTTTACCGCAGAACTCTGAATGGGTACAGATTTGAGCAGGCATTCCCATCGTCTGCGCGACCGCCGTTTCGAACAGATTGACCTGTACGCGGCCCAGATCGTTATTAACCCACTCTTCAAACACGGCGATCAGAAATGTGCCCCAGTCCTCCGGGTCAACTGACCAGTCGGTGACGATCGAATCGAGATCGCCAGGGCGCGCGCGGCGGCTACCGGTCAGCGGGATACTTTCGTCCTGCCAGAACTGCGGTGCGGTTTGCTTGAAATCAACCGGTTCGACGCACGGGTTAAACTGTACGTAGGTTGCGCCCAGTTCACGGGTGACGAAGCGGTATACTTCCAACGGAAAGCGGGCATTGGTGCGGTTTACCGTGACCAGGGCGTTAAATGGGACGCCGTGACGCTTGAGGGCCTCAACGCCCGCCATCACTTTGTCGAATGTCGGTTTGCCGCTACGGGTGACACGGTAGCGGTCATGCAGTTCTCGTGGGCCATCAATTGACAGCCCCACCAGAAATTGATGTTCTTTAAGAAATTCAGCCCATTTGTCGTTCAACAACACGCCATTAGTTTGTAAATCGTTCTCGACGCGCTGGCCGGGCTTCTGGTACTGCTTCTGAAATTTGACTACTTTCTGGAAGAATTCCAACCCCATCAATGTGGGTTCGCCACCTTGCCAGGAAAAGACCACCTGGTCGCCGTCCTGGCCATCAATGTATTGACGAATGAAATTCTCTAGCACCTCATCGCTCATGCCAGTATGTCTGTCCTGATGCAGCAGCTCTTCTTTGTGCAGGTAAAAACAGTAGGAACAGTCAAGGTTACAGGTCGAGCCGGTGGGCTTGGCCATCACATGAAAGCGGCGCTTGTATTCTGGCCCTTTGCCGTCATATTTTTCCGCCGACGGAAGCGCTTTAACCGGTAGTGTGGTGCTGTACTTCATATAGCAGACCCCTAACAAGAAAACGTCACTACTCTTCAAAAAACGGGCAGGCTGTCTGAACAGCCTGCCCGGAGGCTTAGGTTATTTATTGATATTAGAGCCTTGTTCCAGCATCGCCGAAGCGTCGGAAATGGTGAACGAACCCGGTTTCTGACGCGGTGGGAACTCTTTGAAGGTTTCCAGCATCTCTTTCGCGTATTTCTGCGCGCCGCCCATCAGGAACAGACGGTCGTAGAACCAGGAGTTGTAGCCCATACCGTCGCTGCCTTTCTCCAGCGGATCGACTTCAAGGTCAAAGATCAGTGGCGTACGCAGCTTGGTGAACGGGTATTTCCACAGATCAAGACCGGTATGCTCCTGAATCATAAAGTGAACTTTCCAACGCTCGTAGCGCATAGCCAGCAGATCGCCGTCATCGCTCCAGTAGAAGAACTCTTTACGTTGATTCGGGCCCTTGCCCTGGAGGTAGTCGAGCTGGTTGTAGCCATCCAGGTGCACCTTGTAGGTAATGGACGGCGTTTTGTAGCCTTTTAACAGCTCGTTTTTAATGTTCGGATCGCCCGCAGCCGCAACCAGGGTAGGGAACCAGTCGTTACTGCCGAAAATGCCGTCAACAATGGTGCCTGGCTTAACGTGGCCCGGCCAACGAATCATCGCCGGTACGCGGAAACCACCTTCCCAACCGGTGTTCTTCTCGCCGCGGAAAGGCGTTTCGCCTGCATCCGGCCAGGTTGCTGTCATCGGGCCGTTATCGGTGGTATAGACGAGGATCGTATTGTCTTCGATGCCGAGATCTTTAATCTTCTGCAGCACTTCACCAATCATCTTGTCATGTTCCACCATGCCGTCGGCGTAGGTTCCAAGGCCCGTAGCACCAATGCTCCCGTCTTTCAGGTGCGTTTTGTTATGCATACGGGTGGTATTGAACCAGGTGAAGAATGGCTTACCGGCTTTAACCTGACGTTCCATGAAGTCGTTGTTGGCCGCGAGCGTTTCTTCGTCCACGGTTTTCATACGCTGGACGGTAAGCGGACCGGTATCTTCAATCTTGCCATCGGCGGTGCTCTTAATGACGCCACGTGGGCCAAACTCTTTGCGGAAGGCCGGATCTTTCGGGTAGTCCGGGTTCTCCGGTTCTTCTTCGGCGTTCAGGTGGTAAAGGTTACCCATGAACTCATCGAATCCGTGCGCGGTTGGCAGGAATTCATCGCGATCACCGAGGTGGTTTTTACCAAACTGGCCAGTAGCGTAGCCCAGTTGCTTCAGGATGTTCGCAATGGTCGGATCTTCTTTTTGCAGACCCTGTGGCGCACCCGGCATCCCCACCTTACTCATCCCGGTACGGAACGGCATTTGTCCGGTAATGAATGAAGAACGGCCAGCGGTCGAGCTTTGCTCAGCGTAGTAGGAGGTGAACTTGGCACCTTCGGCAGCGATGCTGTCGATATTTGGGGTTTTATATCCCATGGTGCCCTGATTGTAGGTACTCAGGTTCCAGTAGCCGATGTCATCACCAAATATAACGACAATATTTGGTTTAGATGAGTCTTGCTTTGGCGCATTTTCCGGTGCGGTAGATGTCGCCGGTGCAGCATGAACAGTGGACACAGCGCCAGCTGCTAACGTTAGCACACTGGCAATCATCGTCCTTCTAAAAGGGACACTTTTATGCATGGTGGGGAACTCCGTTCATTAGGAAAGCCTTTTGAGTATAGACACGAAAAAAATCCTCCAAATTTTTTCTAATGGAGGTTAATTACTTTCACAAGATAACTATTCGAGAATTCCTGCAAAAATATGAATAATGCAGGGCATATCTTTCGCATCGTGATTAATTTAATGCAGCTTAATTAAGGCGGAGGGGTTATTCCATCTGGAAGTTATTTAATAATAAATTATGGAAGAAGTTATCATTATTGGATTTCAACATAATGCTGAATCGATGCAACACACACTGACAGTTAATTTTATGCACCAGGACGCTATGCAAGCCACGCGGATACATAGCTGCCAAATGCTCTATTCAGGTCAAAGAGGCGCTATTTCTTTACGAATGGATACGCTGACTGACCCCGTAGGGAAGCGTTATTTACCTTTTTATCAGAGGGGATAATCGAACGCTTATATTTAGTAATGAGGAAAAGAACCTTTGAAAGGCAATGTCATCTTTCACATGAAATGAAGATCTCTTTATCACTAACATTGCGTAAGTGAAAGGCTGGTCTATGCTAAAAAAAGCAATCAAATTTGCGTTGGCTTTTTGAATAATAACGATAATTCTCGTGTTTTCGGTGGCGAATATGAACAGGATTGTGATCGCTTTTTTAATGTGCTTTCTTTCCTCTTTGGTTGTTAACACATATGCGGCGGAACCTCGTCAGGAGCCCACCGAAAAGGAACGCGCGCGAACGGTTTATATTTTTCATCAACCGATTGTCATGCTCCAGGCGAAATTCGGCCTTACCACGCCAGAAGAGCGGGTGCTGCGCATCCGCAATACGCTACGAAATTTCACTGAAGCCGATGTTCGCGAACCGCTACAGGTTGTGTCGGTCACGCGTTATAACCAGCCGGGAAGGCTTATCGTGATGAACGGTAAACCGGTGATGTTGCTGACACAAGGCGATCTCGACGAAGGAGACGATCTTACGCTCGACCAGGCGGCGCAGCGCGTACTGGCGCGCATGGAGGCGCAGCGGTCTGCATTGAGCGATCAGTATAACAGCGGCTGGCTGGCGCTGTCGGCGGTGAAAACGGTGGCTGGTCTGGTGGGACTGGTGCTGTTTTGGTTCGGTGCATACCGTTCCTGGCGTTGGGTCAGACGCGTTTATCGTCGTCGCATTTTTGAGAACAAAAGCTGGATCCCCCAGAGTTGGCGGCGTTTTATCGGCGCTATCGAGACACGCCTGTACGCACTGTTGATGATCCTGCTGGGTATCGTTGCACTTTACGTTTGGCTGAGTTGGGTCTTTAGCCTGTTTCCCTGGACGCGCGTCTGGGGAGAGTCCCTTGGTGACTGGTCTGTACGCGTAGTGCGTGATATTGCATTGTCGATTGTCTCAGCGTTACCTGGCTTGATGATCGTCCTGATCATTTTTCTCATCACGGCCTTCATCCTGAAGTTGCTTAAAGTGGTTCTCAACCAGGTGGAGGCAGGGCGTTTGCAGTTGCCTGGAATTCACCCTGAAACCGTGGGCGCAACCCGTAAGTTGATCTCTGTGGTGGTGTGGCTCTTTGCGCTATCTGCAGCCTATCCCTTTTTGCCCGGTGCCAATTCACTGGCGTTTAAAGGTATCAGCGTTTTCTTTGGCCTGATGCTCACGCTGGGGTCGGCCGGGGTGATGAACCACGCAATGAGTGGACTGGTTTTGATCTATTCGCGCGCGCTGCGCAAAGGCGACATGATTCGGGTAGCGGACAACGAGGGATTGGTAAGCGAAATTGGTATGCTCGCGACCAAAATTATCACTCGTGAAAATTACGTGGTCACCGTGCCAAATGCGGTAGTGGTTAGTGGAAAAATTACTAACCTTAGCGCGCAAAGCACCAACGGCGGCGTCAACCTGACGGTCGGCGTTACCATTGGCTACGACACGCCCTGGCGCCAGGTCCACGCAATGCTGGAGTTGGCAGCCAAGCGTGCCAAAGGAATCGATCTTTCACAGCCGCCGTTGGTGCGTCAGCTGAGTCTGATGGACTGGTATATTTCCTATGAATTGCAGGTGCGCCTGCTGCCGGATGTATCTCTGGCAGATGCCCGTAATGAACTGCATAGCAATATTCAGGACGTCTTCAACGAATTTAACGTGCAGATTATGTCTCCGAATTTTGTGCTACAGCCAGAAAACAGCGTGATGGTGGCCAAAGAGAATTGGTATACCGCACCCGCAACACCTCCAGAAGGCGGGAAATAATGCGTTGGCTTTTTCTGCTAATTCCTCTGCTGTGCTGGCGCGCTATGGCGACAGGGCTTATCGATCCTGAAGACGGCATGGTGGACATGAGCCGTTATTTACAAGAAAACCCGTACGGTTTTCTACCGATTCCGCTGGTTATTACCGAACCGGCCGTTGGTTATGGCGGCGGCCTGTTCGGTCTGTTTCTGCATGGCAAGGGACGACAGGTTGATGGGCAGTTTATTCCTCCGGCCATGAGCGCGTTTGGCGGTGGCGGAACGCAAAACGGTACCTGGTTTGTAGGTGGGGGGCATCGCCACACCTGGCAGGATGACCACATTCGCTATCTGGTTGCAGGAGGCTATGCCGATGTCAATCTGGATATATATTCCGGTGACGTATTGGGCTTTGGCAATAACCGGGCCGTGGAAACCGAAACTCGCGGTTATGGCGGTATGCAAAAGCTTCTCTTTCGCGCAGGGGATTCTCCCGTTTTTCTGGGAGCATCACAGTTCTGGGCAAAGATGGATATCTCTGCCCGCAATAATCCGCTCGTCAACCAGGTATGGCGGCAGCTATTGGGTGAAAGCAGCATCACCTCTGCATTGGGGGTGGTAGCGGAATACGACACAACTGATAACTTCTTTTGGCCCGGACGCGGGCTTTCTCTTAGCGGCGAGTATCAATTCTACGGCCACTATCTTGGGGGGGACTATCGCTACGACCTGCTGACGCTCGAAGGCAAGTTTTTCCTGCCACTGAACGCCGACTGGACGCTTTCACTTGCAGGGGACTATCAAACGCTGTCGCAGCAGGATAAACATCTGCCACCAATGGCGCGCCCTTATATCGAACTTCGTGGTATCTCTCGCTATCGCTACCAGGGGGATGACGTGAGTACCGTTCAGACGCAGTTAGCCTGGCAAATGTCGTCGCGTTGGATTGTTTTGGGTTTTGTCGGTGCTGGAAGTGCGGCAGACAGTACATCAGAGCTTTACCGTAGCGCAGAAGTGGCCTGGGGCAGCGGTATTCGATATTTGATTGCGCGCGAATACGGACTGCGTACCGGTGTAGATGTCGCTTTTAGCGATAACGAACAAGCAGTTTATTTTAATGTTGGCTCTGGCCTGTAGGGATGAGCGGAATGAATGAGGACAAATAATGAAATGGTTCCACGCGGTTGTTCCGTTGCTGTGGGTTTCCGGCGTGGCCAGCGCAGCTGAAACTGATGCCAGCACGTTTCCGATTTGGGGCGAGGAGGCCAGGGCGCGGGGATATGCCATTCCGCTACCGTTTGGCATCAACCTGAGCTATATGAACATGCGGCAAAATATTGATGTCGATAGCATCAGTTTTTCCGGACTGGCGCTTGGCAATCACCCGATTCCTGTCGATATGTTCAATATTGATGCCGACCATACGCGTGAACAGAGCAAAACTGAAAACCTACGTCTGGACATGTGGGTCTTCCCGTTTTTGAACATTTACGGGCTGGTAGGGCACACACGCGGATCGTCGGTCTCGAATGTTTCAGTAGATGCAGACCCTTCGCGCTACACCGGTGTTGACCGCATTATCGCATCATCTGTGCATCAGCTTTATCAGAGCGGTGAGCTACAGGATATTGATTTTGTTCTCGATTTTAAAGGCACAACCTGGGGAACCGGTATTACTTTGGCAGGAGGATACGAAAACTGGTTTGCCCTGGTGGATACCAACTATACCCGTACTGATTTTGACATTCTGGATGGCAAAATTTCAGCCCTTACCGTGTCTCCCCGTGTTGGGTATCGCTTTAAATTTCAGGGGCCGGTGGGCGAATCTCATCTGAGCGTCTGGGTGGGGAGTATGTACCAGAACGTGCAGCAGGAGTTCAGGGGTAGCCTCTCCGATCTGCATATGCCCGCTGAGCTTCAGCCACTGATCCAGGCCGTAAACCAGGATGGCAACGGGCGATTTGATGTTAAACAGAATCTGACCTCTCCGTGGAACATGCTGCTGGGGACTCAGTTTGAAATGACACCACAATTTAACGTCCTGACGGAGTTTGGATTTAACGAACGCAATAGCTTCTTTATTGCCGGTGAATATCGCTTCTGATGAACGGTTTTCGCGTCATGTTGACATCGCTATTGGCTCTGACGACCTGGTCTGCGGAGGCGTTAACATTGGATCAACCCTCAATTGACGCTTTCCTCGGGAAGCTGGGTGCGGATAACCAGTACGATCCGGCAAAAGGGGTGAACTGGAGCGTGTTGCCGGGGCCATTTTACACTCCAGAGCTGAAGCTGGGTCTTGGCATGGCGGTGGCGGGGATCTACCGGGTGGATGCGGCAGATAAAACAACTCAGAACTCTTCTGTTTCCTTGACGGGTTATGTCAGTGCCAGCGGGGCGTTGGGAATGGGGATCAGCAGTTATACCTTTTTTACCGACGACCGTTGGCGATTGTTTGTGGACGGCTCAGTGAACAAAGTGCCAACGGGTTTTTGGGGCATTGGCTACGACGCAGCCCAGGGTAATGAACAGGATTACACCAACAACTCCGTGAGTTTGCATCCTGTATTGATGCGAGAAATCGCTGAACGCGTTTATCTTGGCGCGGGTTGGGATTTTTCTTCTATGCAGGCGGACGTTGACGATCCGCATCAGGGGGACGTGTTCAGCCTAAATAATGCGCAGACATCGCCGTTATCGTCTGGACCCAGTGTAAGTCTGAGTTACGACACACGTGACGTTGTCACGCGGCCACAGCATGGACACTATTTTAAGCTGGAGTACACCTGGTTTGATCCGTCTTTTGGTTCAGATACTCATTTTACGGCAGCACAGGTTCAATACGATCGTTACCTTTTACTTGATGACAGGACTGTGCTGGCGTTCGATTTATGGGGACGTTTCACTCGTGGAGACGTGCCGTGGGATCGTTTATCAATGGCCGGAGATGACCGCCGTCTGCGGGGGTATTACCAGGGGCGTTATCGGGATAAGGATGTGGTAAGTGGGCAGGTGGAATATCGAAAAAAACTCAACTGGCGACATGGTTACGTGTTGTGGTTGGGCGCAGGAGCTTTAGGCAGAAACATTGACGATATGGGACATCATCCGATCTTACCTAATGCGGGTGTCGGTTATCGCTTTGAAGTGAAGCCCGCCATGAATATCCGCCTGGATTTAGGTTTTGGGAGAGAGAGTGCAGGATTCTATTTTCAAATTGCGGAGGCATTCTGAATGGCTAAAGGATTTCTGTTTTTACTGCTGGTAGCCGGATTTGCCTGCGCGGAAGTTCCTGGCCTCACTCTTAAACAAGCGCATAAGGCATATCCCGTTGTCGGCCATTTAGCACCGCCGGAGTCACTACGCCCATGCTGCGCGTTTGGCTATGATCTTCATGTCAGGGCGATAGGTGTGCCGATCCCTGTCTACCAGATTGGCAATGTATTAACGTTAGATTCACTGGGGCGTCATCACTATAACGATAGTGCGTTGGGGGCCGTGAAAAATATCGTTGGACTGAGTGAGGAAAAAAACGGACTGCTTTATACCCACCGTGGGGGTTTTATCGACATAGCGCACGTTCGCGATACGGCGGATAACACCCTTTACCTCTTTTCTCGTATTTATCCAAAACTTGGTCAACAGTGGCGTTTTTTTTACAGTGAAGAATTGGGCGTCAGACGGATACAGCTACACGGTTTCACACCTCCTGCAGCAATGGCGCAGCGTTACACATTGGCCGCCTGGTTGGCGGGGAATCTGGCCTTTGAACTGGCTCAATGGCACGAAATTGCACAGTGGTATGGATTCGAGTCTGTTCCCGGTTTTTCTGAGCAGATTTCTGCATTTTCCCCGGAAGATCTCTATTCAAATCTACTGGGTGCTCGTATCGCCATCAACGTGATTTTACAGGGCAGGGTGGAATCCATTGCGGCCTACAACGCGGCGGTGGATCGCGAACTGCAGCGGGTTTTACTGCAACTTGGCGTCGCAACCCGGACTGAAACTGAGCGTAAGTTTCGCGAATTGGACGGTGACTGGTGGAACAGTAAACGTAGGGTTCCAGATAAATTTCTGGTGTTAAAGCGTAACTATAATCTTGAGCATAACCGGTTACCAACCCCAGTTTCGTACGAGAACGCCACGCCACTGCAACTGACTTTTCCCGCCGTGATCGAAGGATATCGGCTTGCGCGCCTGGGCGAGTTACAAATTTACCCGGGCACTTCCATGCAATCGCTTCCGCGACCGAAAACTTATTACGCACCAGATAGTTTTCAGTCCCTGGCTGACACAGCGAGTGAAGCAGACAAAATCCAGCTCGAACGTATGCACAAGTCGCGCTTTTAATCCGGTGCTTTTGCCTGACAATTTAAATGCTGCAAGCTACGCTTTTACAGACGCTAACTACTTCAATAATGAAGAAATTCTGCAGGTGGCCTATGAAAAAATTGACCTTGATTTATCTTAGTCTTTTTTGCTCGCCGTTAGCACAAGCTAGCGCACTCTATTTTTATGAAATAGGCACCGAAGATACGGCTTTGGCAGGGGCGGGGCAGGCAGCACGTGCGCAGGATGCCTCCACCATCGTGACTAACCCCGCAGGAATGACGCGACTTCCGGATCATATGTTCACCGGTGGATTACAGGCAATGGATGGTGATGTGTCCTACACCCTTGAAGACGAGACGGGGCGTAAAAGCCCCGGTGACATCATGCGCTTCTTTCCAAATGCCAGCGCATTCTATGCCCAGAAGGTGAATGACGATCTTTATGCTGGTATTGGGCTATACGGAAATTACGGTCTGGGGATCGATTTTGGCAATTGGTCCGGCGACCGGCTGATTAAGAAAAGCACCATGGTTGCGATGACGCTCAGTCCATCGCTGGCTTATAAGCTTAGTGACAGGGTTTCCGTTGGGGGCTCTGTTAACGTCAATTACGGTTTTCTGTCACTCACTCGAAATGTTGATGGCAACGATGAAAAAGAAAAGGATCATGACTGGGCGATGAGCTATCGTCTGGGATTATTGATGGAACTGACCGATCAAACCCGGGCCGGTATCGCCTGGACCAGCAAAACTGAGTACGATTTTGATATTGACGGCAAAGCGCGTTTCCCGAACTTACCGAACGTGGAATACGATTTGCCTATTTCTGCGCAGGTACGTGCTCCACAACAGATTATGTTAAGTCTGGTTCATGACATTAATAAACAGTGGTCAGTGATGGGCGATCTTGGCTGGCAGGACTGGAGTCAGTTCGGCGCGCCGCAAATAACGGTGGTCGGGCAAGAAGTTGATAAGTCCAGTCGTCTTAAGGATTCGTGGCATACAGCTTTAGGTGTGCAATTTCGACCTACGGAACAATGGCGTTTGAATGCGGGCGTAGCTTTTGATAGTACAGTCTATAATTCGCAAAGCGATGTGGCGCTGACGTTGCCGACCGGTGATGAATGGCGATTTGCTACCGGAGCGCAATATCAAATTACACCACAAAGCAATATCGGTGCTGCTGTGTCGTATCTGCATATGCAGTCGTCCCACGTACAGTCACCATCAATTTATCAGGGGAGTTACGATAATCCGTATCTGTGGTTTGCCAGTGTGAACTACAGTTATCAGTTTTAATGTTCAGTGAAGTGAGAGTCGCGGTGGAAATGTAGAAGACATAAAACAGCTATTTGCATAACCAGCTGTAGTCGAGAGCCATGATCCAGAACTGTTAGCGCTGTTGAGGCAACTGTGCTTGAAAGGGTTTTGAGGCGTCATTATTGAGCAGCACAAGGATGACCATAAAACATCAGATTCAGCCTTTATCTACGTTAGTGCGCATAATGTATATTATGTTAAATGCAATTTGATACGTACTCAGTTAAGTCCCCATGTGGCCCACGTTTGGCCATTGACCTCCTCTGCTCATTACAATCATGAAAGCCTGAGAAACAGAGTTCGTTCCTGCAGTTGAGATGCTTTGAATCCGTGGTGAAGATAAAAACGTTTAGCTTCGTCTGTGAGCGCATGCACCATAACGGCACGCACGCCAATATTTTCTGCCACTTTGTAACACCGCAGTACCGCATCGTGAAGCAGATCGGCCCCTAACCCTTTTCCACGAACAGAAAGATCTACGGCCAATCTGGCAAGGATAATTACGGGGATTGGATCTGGCATGTTACGCCGAAGATTGCCTGTTGCTTCTGTGTGGTTGACGCTACCAGTGGCCAGTGAATAAAAGCCAGCGACTTGTCGCGTGTCTGTTTTGCAGACAACAAACGTCCTGGCTGCGCCGAGAGCCTGATTTTTTAGCCCTTTTTGCTTTAACCAATCATCGAGAACAATTTCTCCGCTGACAAATTCCGCCAATTGATGAATGTGAGTTAGTGGCTCAGGTGCGGTTACAAATCCCACTGTGGTTTCCTTGCCAGTAGCTTCCTGATAGCGGGATCTTCGGCAACCGGAGCATCAAGCATCTCGATAAACTCAGCGTATTGTTCATCATTAAAATTAAACACTCGGCGATCGAGAATAACGTTCTCTGCCGCCTGGCAGGCCATTTCCAGAATAAAGTCTGTACGCGATTTATGTAGAATCTCTGCGGCCGCATCAATAAGTGCGCGTTGGGATTCTTTAGCTCTAAGGTTGAGCTGGACATCTGATTTCATTATTAAGCCTCTTGTATAGCAATTGCTTTACAAGCATATCATAAGGCTTATGTATAGCAACTGCTATACAGTCTCGTACAACTCAATACTCTGATAAGCAACAATAAAAAACCCGCCAGTGCTGGCGGGTTATGGCATGGTTTGTCTCTACAATTAAGGCGTTACCATGTTAAACCAGAAATCAAAGCTATCTAAATACCCGAGGAACTCATCAAGCTTGGCATGATTGCCGGAAATTTGTACATCACCCTTCTCTTCTGCCTGTTTCAGCGATTCTTCCTTGAGAATAATTTTGTTCAACGTTGCACGGTTAAGCGTAATGGAGGCATCAGCGTTGCTGGCCTGTGTATCAGCGCTATGGTTAAGAACACCGTTTTCCAGTTCCAGTTTGTATTTACCGCCGTCAGCACCTAAATCGATGTTGAAGACTGCCTGCGCATTTGCCGCTTTTTCTCCGTTAATATGTACCGCGAGATAATCAAAGAACATCTCAGGTGACATGGCTTTAACGGTATCCGGGCTGGCGGTATTTGGTGTCGCGCCTTTCACCACACCGTTGCGTAATTCTTGTGCACCAGTCAGATAAAAATTACGCCATGGACCGGACTCAGCCTGGTAACCCATTTGCTCAAGGGCATCTGCTTCCAGATTACGGGCTTCTTTATTGCTCGGATCTGCAAAGACGATATTGTTAGTGACTTGCGCCACCCAACGGTAATTGCCCTGGGCATAATCAGTTTTCGCTTTTTGCATGATTGCATCGGCGCCGCCCATATAATCGACATATTTCTTCGCGGCATCAACGGGCGGTAATTCATTCAGTGTTGCCGGATTACCATTGAACCAGCCGAGGTAAAAGACATACGTTGCTTTCACATCATGGCTGACAGAACCATAGTATCCACGGCTGGCCCATGATTTTTCCAGACCAGACGGCAGTTTGAAGTTAGCGGCGATTTCGTCACGGGTCAGCCCCTGGTTAGCCATGCGCAGCGTCTGATCGTTGATGTAACGGTACATATCACGCTGACTTTTCATTAACTTCACCACATTTTCATTACCCCAGGTCGGCCAGTGATGCTGAGCAATAATAATGTTTGCCTTTCCACCCCAGCGGCCAATAACGTCATTGATATATTTTGACCATGCCAGCGGATCGCGGATCTTCGCGCCACGTAATGAATAAGTGTTATGCAGCGTATGGGTGACATCCTCTGCAGCTTCGATCATTCCCTTCTCTTCTACATACCACAGCATTTCAGAAGGTGCTTCCGATCCCGGCGCCATCATGAAGTCATAGGTTAGACCGTCGATAACTTCTTTCTGCCCGGTGTGGGTAATATAGTTAGTGGGTTCAATCAGCGTCACCGTACCGGCGGAGGTTGTCGTCCCCAGACCCGCACCGACCTGACCTTTTGCATCCGGTTTCAACAGATTGCCATACATGTAACTGGCTCGGCGACTCATGGCGTTACCTGCCATAATATTTTCAGATACAGCTTCCTTCATAAAACCAGCCGGTGCATATACCTTCACTTTACCGGATTTCACATCCGCTTCATCAATCACGCCGCGGACGCCACCGTAGTGATCAACATGGCTGTGTGTATAAATGACGGCAACAACGGGTCTTTTACCGCGATTCTTATAATAAAGGTCCATTCCCACTTTCGCAGTTTCTGCCGAGACAAGCGGATCAATGACCGTAATACCCTCTTTCCCTTCCATAATTGTCATATTCGAGAGATCAAGATTACGGATTTGATACACGCCATCGGTGACCTGGAACAAGCCGCCAATATTGATCAACTGCGACTGACGCCACAGGCTTGGATTAACCGTGTCGGGGGCTTTTTCGCCCTCTTTGATAAAGGCATATTGCTGAGGGTCCCAGACAACATTTCCCTGCTCCCCTTTAATCAATTCATTGGGAAGCGGAGCAATAAAACCTTTATGAGCGTTCATAAAATCGGTTTTATCAGTGAATGGCAATTGACCATATAAGGCGTCATTCGCACTTTTGGTCTGAGCAGTCGCATCTTTTGCCCCTTCCTGTGCCAATACAGGTAGTGATATTAATGATGTTGAACACACACCAGCTAAAGCCAGATAACTTACTAGTTTATTAAGTTTCATAAATCCTCGCTAATAATATATTATCAAGAAGAAAGAAACCCTGCTGCTCTGATTGCTGAGAAGCTTCCTTAATACTGTATTTATCAGGTTTCTATGATCTAATGCTCGTAGGCTAACATGGTCTTCTGAAACAATGTAATGCAATGACATTTATTTTTAAATTTCCTTTTGTTTTTATTTAAACAAAATAGCTGTAGACACCTGACTGTATAAAAAGATAATGGCTGGCATCCATTGTCTTTAGAACACTATATATGCGCACTCTCTATCTACTTCTCATCACTGGGATACTTTCTGGCTGTAATACTTCTCCCCCAGAGAAAGTTGTTAAGATCAATAAAATGGTGATCCCTGTTGTTCAGGCACAACCCGAGTCAAAATCAAGTAGTGACTCGGCATCCCTGTCCTTATATCAGGATAATAAACAGCAAATTGAAAACGTCGTGAGTTCGTTAAAAAATGAATATCTTCATGAGGTTAAGCCAAGAGAGATGTTTGACGTTCATAGCCAGGCGTACCAGGTTTATGCTTCTTTAACCAAGCTCGAACAAATGCAGCAAATGAACAATTTTTATTATAAGGAGCATAATCAAACAGGACTGTTAAGCATTAATCAGTCCGTGAACTCTCTTATTGAATAACAAAAAATCCTCCTCAGAGAATGATGAGGAGGATTTTTTACGATTGATATCATGCTACTACAATAGAATATTAAAGTTAGATAATCGATTTGTAACTTGTTTGTGGGTTTATTTAAAATCGCTCAGGCAATTTATTGATGGAAGTAAGATACCCTCCGCGTTCAAAATCAATATACCCTCCTTTTTTTAACGCAGATACAACATTTAAAACACTGCTGCGCGATAAGTGGGTCCGATCCTGAATATAATCCAAAATAGAGACTCGCGTGCGCGTCTCTTCCGGCAACAAAATCATCTCTTCGAGGTGGTTACGTATCACTGAATAAGTACGCTGCTGTACGACTAAATCATCACGATAAAAGAGATAGCCCGTATGATATGAAAGCACTGCCGCCGCATCTTCCCACAAGCCTTGTTGATGAAAGAGTTCTCGTGCTTTATCGGCATCGACGCGTAATAAGGTTGATTCTGCTTCAGCGCGCAATAAATGGCCGTGTACCGGTTGGATCATTTCGGCAATACCGAACAGATGGGGTTCATAGACGGTCACGATTAACAGACCATCAGAAGAACGTAAAATGGACAGCTCCCCTTGCAAAAAAAGGTAGAGTTGAGGCTTATTCTTGTATTTCCACATGATACGCCGCCGCGGCACAACTTTCATCTTTTCTGCAATCGGTTCAAGTGCTTGCATTAAACGTTGTATGCTTTGTTCTGGGCGTACCGGAGGTGAAATTTGCATAATCAAACCTGTATTATTTAGATTGAAAACAATATGCTTTTACCTATATTCCATGAAGGTAGTACAGATTCATATTAAAACCATAAATTGCTCAATAATAAAAGTACAAATTTATTTTTATTTAAACGAGCGTGTGTGATAAGACCACCAGCAGATGGTCACCAGACACCGCCGGATAGATAATCCGCTATGGTGACTATTAACAATGCGTGAGATATTTAATCGGGAATAACGGCGCTAGAATTGATAGCTGTAGTTGACACTGGCAAACCATAACCACGGGTTCTTATACTGGCCTGCAAAGATATCAGATTTGACGTTGGACGACTGCATGTGCAAATACTCAACGGCAACGCCAATATTGCTGGCTGGCGTAATCTGGTACTGTGCACCGGTGGCAAGTCGCCATTCATCGCCGGTTGGCATCGAAAGCGCTACATCACTTTGCGATTTGTACGGTGAACTGTCATATGCAATACCGGCATTAATGCGCCACTGCTCATCGGGATGATATTGCACGCCCAGCGCTGTATGCCATGTATCTTTCAGACGATTATCACGATCGCTTTGCTGACCATTCATTGTAATCTGCGGGCTGCCAAACTGGCTCCAGTCCTGCCAGCCTAGATCGCCCATTACTGACCACTGCCTGTTGATATCGTGAACCAGACTAAGCATCACCTGCTGCGGAGCACGGACTTGTGTGGAGATCGGCAGATCATATCCAATATTAGGTATATTGGGAAAACGCGCTGTCCCGTCAATATTGAAATGATAATCAGTCTTGCTGGTCCAGGTTACACCCGCTCGAGTATTGTCAGTTAAGTCCATTAATAACCCAAGGTGGTAATTCATCGCCCAGTCATGATCGCTTTGTTTCTCATCGTGGCCATCGACATCTCTGCTTAGCGACAGAAAACCATAGTTTAGCCCTGCAGCTGCGCCAACCGACACCTTATCACTTAGTTTCCATGCAACGGCGGGACTCAGCGTCATCGCAACCATGGTACTTTGTTTAATTAACCGATCCCCAGCCCAGTTGCCGAAGTCGATACCTAACCCATAGTTGCCGTACAAACCCAAACCGGCAGAAACGGTATCACTCAGCCGTTGCGTATAAAACATGCTGGCATTGGGGAAAAGCGTCATTACATTACCGGGGCTTTGTCTGCCATCTGTCGTATTATTCAGCGTATAGGGAATATCTCCGCCCATCGCCTGTAATCCTCCGGTGACCATATGGTCAGGTAAACGAGTCATCCCCGCAGGGTTCGTTAACAGCGTAGAGGCATCCTGAGCACGAGCGGCCTGCCCTGCACCAGCCAGTGCGGTATCTTCCGTTCCGATTTCATAGAAATAGAGCGCACTGGCGTGACCGACCGACGAAAAGATCATCCCGGAGAGAAAAATTATATTTTTTTTCATTGTATTACCTGTTTGGAGGGGGCGTTCTTTACTAAACGTAGGGTCAGCTATCACACGGTATTGATTTATGCTAATAGCATAATCAGGCATCAGGAATGATGTCGTGTTAAATTTTATCCAATATTAAATTTTATAATTCAACACAACGACATCTTAAATGCCGACTTAATGAGAACTCTTCTTAATAAGTGATTTGACATAAATTCTAATGTAAAGAAATGAAAATTTAATCTTTTCATAAAAAAGTATGAGTGAAGTCGCCAACGGAAAAACCATAGTTATGATCATCACATAACTGTAATATGCGTTTTAAAAAGTAAAACCTTTACAGCCTTGAGGAGACCTTGTCTTCTCAAAACATTGTGTCTCAAATATGTCTGTGATTTCAATGGGACACGATGATCATTAACCTCTAAAACCTAATATATAAGTGAGGCGAATATCTTATTGTGCTAACTAATCCTCAGGAGAATAACGCTAATCTGGTCATGGATACATCATTTTTAAAATATGGACTTTTAATCATGCAATAACAATCAGGTATCTTATACGACTCATTCTTCTGTCAATTTTTGTAAGTGGAAGAAAAGAGTGATGATAGCTAATACAGGTAAAGATAGGGGTAATGACTTATGGCCTCACAATATGACTTTACTGTCACCCTGCACGATCTTGCTTTTATTCTTAAGCAGATCAAAATATCCGAAGCGGCAACTAACCCAGATGGTAGCGTTAATGCTGAATTGCTTAGAGAATTAGTTTCCAGCCCGCTATTACCTTATGGACTTCGCACGGTAGATGGTTCATGGAATAATCTTCTACCGGGTCAGGAGTTATATGGCTCTGCCGACCAGACAATGCCGAGATTAACCGCGTTAAACTGGCAAGATGCGGACCAAATGACCAGTTATATCCAAATTGGTGGCACCGTTATTGATGCCGACCCACGTATTATTAGTAACTTAATTTCCGATCAAACGGCATCTAACCCAGCCGCACTGGAGGTATTTAACGCATTAAAAGATGCTCCCGGCGGGGGGACTATTACAGGAGACGGAGAAACGTTATCCATTCCTAACCAGTCTCCCGATATCGGTCTCTCCCCTGCTTTTAACGGTTGGATGACCTTCTTTGGCCAGTTTTTTGACCACGGTCTGGATTTGATTCCCAAAGGAGGCAACGGTATCGTTTTCATTCCGCTACAGCCGGATGACCCTTTATATGTGGAAGGGTCGTCAACAAACTTTATGCTATTAACCCGGGCAACGGTGGATGAAAATCGAGAGACAGTAAACCTGACGACCCCCTTCATCGACCAAAACCAAACCTACACCTCCCATCCTTCACATCAAATTTTCATCCGCGAATACGTCATTATTGATGGGAAACCTGAGCCTACCGGGAATTTATTAGGCGGTGCGAACGGTGGACTGGCGACCTGGGCCGACGTTAAAAACCAGGCTGAAACCCTGCTTGGCATTAAACTCACCGATCAGGATGTGTTTAATGTTCCCCTGCTGGCTACGGATCGCTATGGTAATTTGATTTTAAGTGAAAATGGAAAGGTACAGATTGTTACCACCGGGGGACTGGTTGAAGCCAACGGCGGTCTGTTGCCTGAGGGAACATTCCGCACCGGCCATGCGTTTCTTGATGATATTGCGCATACTGCCGCGCCAAAAGCGGGTCTGCTGGCAGATGATGACACTGCGATTGGGGGAGAAGGAGCGCAACCGGCAGGAACCTATGATAACGAACTGCTCGATCGTCACTTTATTACCGGTGACGGGCGTGGGAACGAAAATATAGGTTTAACCGCGGTGCACGCCGTTTTTCACAGCGAGCATAACCGTCTGGTTGAGCAATATAAAACAACACTGCTGGAAACCGGTGATATCGACCTCATTAATCAGTGGTTGATGCCCAATCATCAAATCACGGAATTACCTGCCGATACCAGTACGCTGGTATGGAACGGTGAGTACCTATTCCAGGCAGGTCGTTTCTCCACGGAAATGCAATATCAGCACCTCGTATTCGAGGAGTTTGCCCGTACCGTACAACCCGCCGTCGATCCGTTTGTTTTCTCCAACACGGCGGATATAAACCCGATGATCTTTGCCGAGTTTGCGCATGTGGTTTACCGTTTCGGGCATTCAATGCTGACTGAAACCGTGGCGCGCACCGACATTGATATGCAAAGCGGCGATATTGACCTGATTTCAGCATTCCTGAATCCGGTAGCATTTAATCAAATCAACGGGGCCACCGTCACGGACGATCAGGCTATTGGCGCAATTGTGCGTGGTATGACGCGTCAGGTGGGTAACGAAATTGATGAATTTATTACCGATGCTCTGCGTAATAATCTCATCGGCCTGCCCCTCGATTTAGGCGCGCTTAATATAGCCCGTGGCCGTGACACCGCAATGCCGACGCTGAACCAGGCCCGCGAGCAGTTTTTTGCATTAAGCGGTGATAGTCAACTGAAGCCTTATACCAGTTGGGCTGACTTCACTACCTACCTGAAAAATCCCGCTTCAATCATTAACTTTATGGCCGCCTATGGTCAGCATGAGCTGATCCTCAATGCCACCAGCCTTGAAGGTAAGCGTGCAGCGGTAAACTTCCTGTTGTTTGGTGATGCTAACAATGCCCCGCCTGCGGATGCGATGGATTTCTTTAACAGTACCGGAGCGTGGGCAACCAAAGAGACCGGCCTGAATATGGTCGATTTCTGGATTGGCGGGCTGGCAGAGCGCAAAAATGAATTTGGCGGCATGCTCGGCTCAACCTTCAACTTCGTCTTTGAAACACAAATGGAAATGCTTCAGGACGGCGATCGTTTCTACTATCTGAGCCGCGTTCAGGGGCTGAACTTACTCAATGAACTGGAGGCCAACTCGTTTTCCGCGCTGGTAATGCGTAACAGCGATCTTGGCGATGAGGGATCCTCCCACCTGCCCGCAAATCTGTTCCAGACACCGGACCATATTTTTGAAGTGAACCGCGTGCTGCAAACGGAAATCGACCCGAAATGGGGAAATCCACTGAAGGATCTGCTCTCGCCGTTGTTGGTGCGTCGTGACCCAGGTGCGGATGTTGACGGCGATAGTTTTGCCGATGGCGGGTATCTGAAATATACCGGCGATGGGCATGTGGTGCTTGGAGGGACGGCAGGCAATGATACGTTAATCGGCGGTAAAGGGATCGACAGTCTGTGGGGTGATGGCGGAGATGACCGACTGGACGGCGGCGACGAAGCAGACGTGGTCCATGGTGGTGACGGTGATGACATTATTACCGATACCGGTACGCCTGTAGGTGATGCGGACTTCCTGCACGGTGATGCCGGACATGACGTTATCTTCTCCGGTAACGGAAACGATCTGGTCTTTGGTGGCAGCGGTAGCGACTTCGTGGTGGTCGGCGAAGATGCGCAGGAGGTCTTCTCGGGTCAGGATAACGACTTTGCGCTTGGCGGCTCGGGTGGTGATTTCCTGATGGGCAACGAAGGCGATGACTGGCTGGAAGGCGGTGACGGGTTTGACACGCTGGCGGGTGACAACTCCGAGTTGTTCTTCAACAGTACCATTATCGGTCACGATGTCCTCAACGGTCAGGGTAACGACACCGACTACGATGGCGAAGCCGGTGACGACATCATGGTTCAGGGCGCGGGGATCCAGCGCAATAATGGCATGGCCGGTTTCGACTGGGCTATCCATAAAGGCGACCCAAATGGCGCTAACTCTGACCTTGGGATCCCTATTTTTGTCAACCAGCAGGAGTTTATTCTACGCGACCGTTTTGATCTTGTTGAAGGGCTGTCGGGCTGGAAATACGACGATATCCTGACCGGGACAGAACAGCCGATAGGTACTGCGCCTGTTCAGGGCGTTCCCCTCTCTAACAACCTGACCCAGGAAGGTGCGGATCGGATCACCGGTTTACAGGCTATTCTCGGCGTAGAGCGTTCTACAAATCCGGACGCGGTGCTCCTGAATCCTGATGATGGTAGCGATATTTTACTCGGCGGTGGCGGTAGCGACCGCATTATGGGTAAAGCCGGTAACGATATCATTGATGGTGATGCATGGCTCAACGTGCGTATTGCCGTTACGGGTATGGCAGGACTCACCAGCGCCGAAGGTATGGCTGAACTGAAATCGTACATGCTGGCCGGCACGCTGAAACCGAATCAGCTGTCGATTGTGCGAGAAATCCTGCATGAAGGTAACGGCACGGAAACTGACGTCGCGGTGTACCGTGATGTCAGCAGCAACTATGTCTTTACCCGTATGGCAGACGGTAGCCTGCGCGTCGATCACGCCACGCCGGATGCCGCGCTGAACCTGAATGATGGCATCGATCGTCTGTTGAACATCGAAAAACTGGAGTTTGGCGATGGGAAGCAGCTGTGGGTGACGGCGCAGCAAGCGACGGGCGATCTTACCATCAGCAATCCTAACCCTTCGGTGGGCGACCTGCTGCGCGTCAACGTGGCGAACTTGCTGGATGGTAACGGGCTGGCGGCGGATGTGGCCATCACCATGACCTGGCAGGCATTCGTCAACGGCCAATGGCGAGATCAGGCAACCGGCGTTGAGTTCAGAGTGCCTGGCACTATTCAGGGCGCACCGCTGCGTGTGGTAGCCAGCTTTAACGACCGCATGGGTGACGCTGAAACCCTGGTGTCGGCACAAACTCAGGCGATCCTACCGCGAAATCAGGCCACGACCGGTGTGCCGGTAATTAACGACCTCACCCCAACTGAAAGTCTGACGCTGACCGCGGTGGTTTCAGGCATTGCTGACGCCGATGGTCTGAGCGGCGGTAATTTCACTTATCAATGGAGAATGAGTTCGCCAACCGGATTCGTCAACATTAACGGTGCGACTTCCGCCACCTATACGCCGGGTCAGGCTATGGTTGGCAGAACGTTGCAGGTGGTCGTTACCGTCGTCGACGATGAAGGCAACCCCCCTGTTGTCCTGACGTCGACCACCACCCAGCCCGTGGGCGATCTGATTGTGGGTACCAACGGGGCTAACACCCTCGTCGGTACTGCCTGGAGCGATATCCTACGCGGTGAAGGCGGTAATGACACCTTACTCGGCGGTGCAGGTGACGATCTGCTCATTGGCGGTGCGGGAAACGACAACCTCTCTGGTCAGGCGGGGCAAGATATTCTGCAAGGTGATGCCGGTAATGACACGCTTGATGGCGGGCTTGGTGCCGACAGTATGACCGGCGGCACGGGCGATGATACCTACATCGTTGATGATTTCGGTGATGTAGTTATCGAAGGTGTGAATGGTGGCACGGACGTTGTCCGAACCAACCTCAGCAGCTACGACCTCACCGATAACGTGGAAGAACTGGTATTTACCGGCAGCGGTAGTTTTATCGGTACCGGTAATGCCATTGCGAACACCATTACGGGAGGGACCGGTAACGACTATCTGTTCGGCATGGGCGGTAACGACCAGTTGTTTGGTGGTATCGGGAATGACTTCCTCGATGGCGGAGATGGCGCTGATAACCTGCAAGGCGGAGTTGGTAACGACGTCATGATTGGCGGTGCGGGCGCGGATACCCTTTCAGGCGGTAGCGGGGACGATATTCTTAATGGTCAGGAAGGTAACGACATTCTGGACGGTGGTGCCGGTAGCGATATCTTTGCCTTTGGCGCCAACTTTGGGCAGGACCGAATTACCGGTTTTGACAGTAACCCCAACGGCGGGCAGGACTTCCTTGATCTCGTCTTGTTAGGTATCAACGCGGGTAATTTTGCCAGCAGCGTGTCTATCACCGGAAACAATGGCAACACCATTGTGACTATCGGTACAGATACCATCACATTGGTGGGCGTCAACTCAACCACCGTGAATATTGGTGACTTTTATCTGGAAATGCCCACCACCCTTGCCAGCAACAATGGCAATAGTTCATTGATCGTATAAGGAGAAGACTATGTCGCGCCAGCATACGCCAACAGAACTGAATGATGCATTAAAAGGAACGAAACCCACTTTTCTGATGCTGCTGTTTTTTAGTTGTGTGATTAATATGCTTATGCTGGCGCCGGCAATTTATATGCTACAAGTATACGACCGCGTGCTGGTGAGTAAAAATACCACCACGCTGTTAATGTTGACCTTATTGATTGTCGGCTTGTACATCGTTATTGCCATGATTGAATCTGCCCGCGCGCAGGTTATGGTCAGGCTTGGCAACAGGCTTGATATAAAGCTAAGCCAGTTGGTCTTTAACGCAGCCTTTAAAAGAAAGATGGTTACCGGCGATAACAATCCGGCGCAATCTTTAGCCGAACTGGATCAGGTTCGTCAGTTTCTTTCCGGGAATAGTCTATTCGCCTTACTGGATATTCCCTGGACGCCAATATATCTGTTCATCGCCTTTTTGGTCCATCCCCTGCTGGGATACCTTTCTCTCGGCGGAATAACGTTATTATTTATTCTGACGCTGGTATCTGAAATCTCTACCAAACGCCCGATTCAGCAAGCGCACGCCTTAACCATTAACAATGCCAGCAAACTGAATAAACAGCTGCAAAACGCTGATGCCATTGAGGCGATGGGTATGCTCTCGACCCTGAAGTCCAACTGGCAGGAGCAACATAACAAAGTGCTGGCGCTACAAACGCAGATTGCCGACAAAACGGCCGGGTTAAGCAGCCTCAGCCGCTTTGTGCGGGTGTTGCTGCAATCTATTGCGCTGGGTGCCGGGGCTTTACTGGTGATCGGCGGCCATATTACTCCGGGCTTGATGATCGCCGCCTCGATCATTCTTGGCCGCGTCCTCAACCCGGTAGAACAAGTTATTGGCAGCTGGAAGCAGTTCGTGCAGTTTCGTAGCGCGTGGCATCAGCTCTCAACCTTGCTGAAGGAGTATCCGGCACCGAAAGAGGTACTGACCCTGCCGCGTCCGAACGGCAACATCAGCGTCGAAAGCGTCTTCGCCGCTGCCCCCGGCCAGCCTTCCCCGCTACTGCGTAATATCTCATTCCAGCTGGAGCAAGGTGAAGTTCTGGGGATTATCGGCCCCTCAGCCTCAGGGAAAACCTCGCTGGCAAAGGTTCTGGTTGGCGTCTGGAAACCGATATCAGGGAAAGTCAGATTAGACGGCGCAGATATTTGTCAGTGGGATAAAGCGCTGCTGGGCCCGTCTATTGGCTATCTGCCGCAGGATGTGGAACTGTTTGACGGTACCATCGCGCAAAACATTGCCCGCTTCGCGCAGAATGACAGTGAGCTTATCGTCGCCGCCGCATTACTGGCAGGCGTTCATGAGATGATCCTGCGCTTGCCACAAGGTTATGACACGCTGTTGGGCGCAGGCGGATACCAGCTCTCCGGCGGGCAGCGGCAGCGTATCGGGCTGGCACGCGCCGTGTATAACAATCCTGCGTTCATCGTGCTTGATGAACCGAATGCTAATCTTGACGACGCGGGTGAATTTGCACTCGTTAAAGCCATCAATACCCTGCGTACACAGGGACAAACTACCGTCATTATCTCACACCGCCCGACGCTGCTCGGCGTGGTCAATAAGGTTTTGCTGCTTAACGATGGCGCCATACAGGAGTTTGGTACCCGCGATCAGGTTTTTGCCCATTTGCGTCAGGCCAACGTACTGAAACCGGTGGCTACGCCTTCTCCATCCACGACTGAACAGCAACGTGAGGCCTGATGATGAAAAAGAATCCCCACAACACGGCATCTGCTGGCGTAGATACCAATATCTGGTCGCCGATTATCCGGGGCGTGATCGTCATTGTGCTTGGTGTCGGTAGTTTTATCCTCTGGGCAGTGCAAGCTCCATTAGATGCGGGCGTGGTCGCTGATGGTACGGTAACCGTATCGAGTAACCGCAAAACCATTCAGCATCTGAGCGGCGGTCGGGTAACGGATATCTTTATCAAAGAAGGCGACTTCGTGAAGAAAAATCAGGTTCTCGTCCGGTTGGATAAAATGCAGCTCGAAATGCGTTTCAGCGCGTTAAATGCCCAGTATATTTCTGCAAAAAGTATCGAAGATCGCCTGTTGGCAGAACGCGATGGCCTGGAAGCGATCCGCTTTAATACGACGCTGACGCAGCAATTCTCTGGCAATAAACGGCTGACAGAAGTCAGAAATCTGCAGGCCAAGCTTTTCGATACGCGTCGCAAAACGATTCAGGACGAACTGTCGATGATTGAGGAGACGCTCGATGGTCTTGTTGGGCAAACGGATAATCTCAATAAAATAAAAGGCTATCGCGACCACCAGTTTTCCCTGATTAACCGGGAGTTGGGGGCTATTCGCGCGCTGAGCGAAAAGAACTATTACCCCAAAGCGCAATTACTGGTGCTGGAGCGCGAAGCGGCTGAAATATCTGGCAGCGTTTCAGAAGATATTCTTAATATTGCCAAACTGAAATCGCAGCAAAACGAATTAAAAATTAAAGCCTACCAGGTGCGTCATCAATATTTACGTGAAGTTGAGTCTGAACTGACGGAAAACCAAAAAGAAGTGGCAATGCTGGAGGATGAACTGGTGTCCACCCGTCACGAGCTGGATAACACCGAGATCCGCTCACCGATTAACGGTATCGTGCTGGATGTTAAAGTCAGTACCGTGGGCGGCGTCATTCAACCCGGCGAACATCTTATGGATATTGTCGCCGCCGGACAACCGATGCAAATTGATGCCAAAATACCCGTGCATGCCATTGATAAACTGGTCCCCGGCTTAACCGTTGATGTGCTTTTCCCTGCCCTTAACCATGCCCTGTTGCCGTCGGTTCCGGCCCGGGTTCTGACTATCTCGGCGGACCGCTTAATTGATGAAGCCACTCAGCAGCCTTACTACCTTGCGGAAGTACAGGTTTCAGCAGAGGGGGCGCGTTTGCTTGGCGATTACAAAATTAAAGCGGGAATGCCTGCCAGCGTGACGATCAAGACCGGTGAGCGAACCCTGATGAGTTACCTGTTTAAACCGTTGATTGCCCGTCTGGAACTGGCTTTTAAAGAGTATTGAGCCATCCATTGCCGGTATGGCGTACGACTTGTCGCGCCATACCGCTTTCTGCCGTTGCTGGCAGCTTTGCTTTCTTGTAACCTTCTTCCCGTCACACTACTGACAAAATCTGGAACCACTGAACTGGACTTCATATGAATGCTCATATTTCTAAAGACCCTTTACATGGCGTAACGCTTGAAATGCAGGTCAATGCCCTGGTTGAACGTTATGGTTGGGCTGAACTGGCGCAACGCATTAATATCAACTGCTTTAAAAATGAACCGAGCGTTAAATCCAGTCTGAAGTTTCTGCGCCGTACGCCATGGGCGCGGGCAGAAGTTGAAGCGCTGTACCTTGATTCGCTGCATGACCTGGCCTCAAACAACACCCCCGAACCGGCCTTCGATCCCTGGGCTAACAGCCGCAATAAAAAGAAATAAGAGCAAAATCAGATGGCAGCATCCGGTTTCTTTTCAGGAAATTATCAGAAAAAACTGGCGAAGATTCTCGCCCGTTCTCGTGCCAGACTACCGCTGACCAACATGAAATGGTTTGCTGTACTCGTGGGCAGTATGTTGTTACTTGGCAGCTGTTCTTCACAACCGCCCGGCCCCAAAACCACTCCGCTATCTCCGGTGAGCAAACCACAGCAGAGCAAGGAGCCAGTGCGCGGGATCTGGCTGGCGACGGTTTCACGTCTTGACTGGCCGCCTATCTCATCCGTGAACATCAGTTCGCCTGCCGTACGCATCAGCCAGCAGCAAAAAGCGCTGACGGATAAGCTGGACAACCTGAAACGGCTTGGTATTAACACCGTTTTTTTCCAGGTTAAGCCCGATGGGACCGCATTGTGGAAGTCAAAGATTCTACCGTGGTCAGATACCCTGACCGGTACGATTGGCCAGGATCCGGGTTACGATCCGCTGCAGTTTATGCTCGATGAAGCGCATAAACGCGGAATGAAAGTTCATGCCTGGCTTAACCCCTACCGCGTGTCCGTAAACACCAAACCTTCGACGGTCTCTGAATTAAACAGCACGCTGTCACAGACGCCGTCCAGCGTATACGTCCTGCATCGGGACTGGATCCGCACTGCGGGCGAGCGTTTTGTGTTAGACCCCGGTATTCCCGACGTGCGCGACTGGATCACCAGCATCGTGGCGGAAGTGGTTGAGAATTACCCGGTTGATGGCGTGCAGTTTGATGATTACTTCTATACCGAATCTCCCGGCTCTGCGCTCAACGACAGCCAGACCTTCAGAAGATACGGCCAGGGATTCGCTTCCAAGGCTGACTGGCGTCGCGATAACACGCAACGGCTGATTGCCCAGGTATCGCGGACCATCAAGAAACTCAAGCCTGAGGTTGAATTCGGCGTCAGTCCTGCGGGTGTGTGGCGCAACCGTTCGCACGATCCAGCGGGCTCCGACACGCGCGGCGCGGCAGCGTATGATGAGTCGTATGCAGACACCCGCCGTTGGGTGCAACTAGGTTTACTGGATTACATTGCACCGCAACTCTACTGGCCTTTTGCCCGTGACGCAGCGCGTTACGATGTACTGGCAAAATGGTGGGCAGATGTCGTGAAATCAACCAACACCCGCCTCTACATTGGTGTGGCACTGTATAAAGTCGGTGAACCATCGAGAAAAGAGCCGGACTGGACGGTAAAAGGCGGTGTGCCGGAACTGAAAAAGCAGCTCGATTTAAACGAATCCGAACCGTACATCAACGGCACGATCCTGTTTCGCGAAGATTATCTTAATCAACCGCAAACGCAGGAAGCCGTGACCTATATTCGTAATCGTTGGGGACGTTAATAGTTGTCCTGAGTGGGAAGTCTGAGCCAGACGCTCACGTAGCGGGTAAATTTCCCCACAAAAACGCCGGCGAACATGCCGCCTGTAATGATAGCCAGAGCGCTCATTGCGGGTTGACGTAAAACGTCGGGAGCAGTGGCGTTAAGTACGCCAAGAACGTACTTAACGCCAAATGCCAGCAACATAAATGGCAATGCGGAATAATCTGCCGGACGATGAATACTCCGCGGTGCGCTACTGCGGCTCAAACGGTCTGGGTTAATTAATATGTAGCCAATTATCGCGCCGCTGATAATACCTATCGTCCACTGGATATAGGTAATGAGGGTCGGGTCGCGATAAATTATTAAATCGTAGATATCCCAGAACAGAAAAATAGCCGGGATCAGCGCCAGCTTTTCCAGCGTGACGGTGGCGGGTGTTCTGGCTTTAATCCCTCTGTAAAGTAGAAAGGCAAACAGCAGATACACCCAAACTGGCGTGTGTTCCAGCATACCCAAGACAAATTCAGCCATAACATTGCCCCGCTCAGATTTAATTCTTCGCTAAGTGTAGCGGCTGTATCTGCGTTACCGGGACATTAACCGACGGACATTATCATCAATTTGTTTCTGAATCGTCTTCAGCGTGGATTGCGTTATCTGATCGGGGTATTTGTCCCTGGCGATGGCGCTCAATGCCGTGGCAAAGTGACAGACTTTTTCGATTATGCCGTTCACATGGTCAGCAGATAACTCAGCTTCCTGAACGCCAAGCGACTGAAGGTGCTTTCTTTTGATATCCAGCGCCTCTCCCAGCACGTCCATTTGGTGATACCCGCCAGGCCCTTCGCACCAGGTGACATCGTAAGCCGGAGCCAGAGTCCAGTCTCCATCGGATGACATTAAATAGGCAAAATTCTTCGGATGATCGTCGCGGTTGTTAAATGCCACGTTGAAAACCACGCGTTCGAACGCTTTTGCCTTTTCTCTGACATCATTGGTACAAATCTGCGTGGCGCGCAGAAAATCCCGGTAGTCTAAAGCGCCGGGTATCTGGTAATTTGCCCCGGTAAGTGCCGCCAGGCTCTGCATAGGAATACGTATCGACTGGTCACGGTCGAAACGGCGAGTGGCAAATGCCGCCTGTCCGCCGGGCAGATTGAAATACGCAGTATCGGGCGTGGTGATCCCACATTGGCGCAAGCATTCAGCATAAACCGCTTCGATGGCACATACCTCAGCATGCTCATGCCTGGCGGGAAATTTAATCAGCCAGCTTTCGCTCCCGGGTAGCGGCGCAGTGGTAAATTTTGACGTGACAGTGTCACGATAAAGTAACGCTTTTGGCCTTGCCCCTTGTGGCGATCCGCCCATCTGAAGCAATTTTTGCAAGAATTCCCCGCCGTCTCCACTCAGGACTTCCTGCACCTCTGCGGCCAGTTGTTCGAGAGGAACATCCTCTTTTGAAATCTTCTCGACATCTGACTGAACGGGCTGGAATGTCATGGCGCCCATCGCGTTGTTGCCGACCCAGGTTAAACGCTCTAATGGACCTATGCGTGCTGCGTTGAGTCCGCGGCGTTTAAATAGTCGGTCCATCAACAGCATACCCCAGCCGTCAGGTAGCGAATCATAGACTGGCCCAGATAATCCCAGCTGATGAGCCGGGAAATCCCTGCGTAAACGGGGACCGTTCAGCGGTAACATCAGTCGGGACAGTTCCAGCCCCTTACGTAAGGCCTCTTCACTGTATTCAAAGGCGATCAACGGACGTCCGGTCAGGGCTGTGGAAGACACCAGTTTGCCCCACAGCCATTTCTCACCCCAGCCTTCATAGAAGACATCAACTTGCTCAGGCATCAGAATTTTTCCTTTTTATCCGCTGGCGCGTTGCGCTCTTTTCGTAACGCAAAATATCATCGAGACTATCAATCCTGGGTTTGAATAACCCCTCCAGCGCATCGCCATAGCCTAACACCATCGCGACTTTGACCAGATTCTCAAATCCTACATTCTTACCGGTTTCCAGATTTGAAACGGTATTCACACCGACACCTGAACGCGCGGCAACATCAGCTTGCGTCATTTGCTGCGCGAGTCGTTCTTTACGTAATCTGTCGCAAAGCAGTTTGACGATATCAGCTGCAGTATTTAGCGTTAAATCCATAATATTGGCTCTTATTGGGATAAAAACGACTTTACACCCAATATTATAGAGTTAAGTTGGGAATGATTCAAAATCTTATAAGACACAATAAAAGGGAGTTAAACCGGAAAATCTTGCTTAAGGGAGATTATACTGGAGTTATCCGGGCACATTGTCTGTACCCGGATATGGTGTGGTTATCCGGCAACGCCAGGCTCAGGTAATCTGAAGGATGAGACCAGCAATGCCAGTTGTTCCGCCTCCTCTTTCAGCGCCTGCGTCCGTGCTGCGGCATCATCAATTAATGAGGCGTTTTGCTGAACGGTGCTGTCCATCTCGGTAACGGCCAGCGTAACTTCGGAAACGCCCTTACGTTGTTCTTCACCCGCAACGCGTATTTCCCCCATCAACTGGCGCACCTGACGCACATTGTTGACCAGTTCTCCCAGACGCTCACCGGCATTGTGAATTTGCTGACTTCCGCTACCAACATGAGAAACGGATTCATCAATCAATGTTTTAATTTCCTGGGCGGCGGTGGCACTGCGCTGAGCCAGCGTGCGCACTTCGGAGGCCACGACGGCAAACCCTCTGCCAGCATCGCCCGCTCTGGCTGCTTCAACCGCGGCATTCAGGGCGAGAATATTGGTCTGGAACGCAATGCTGTCGATGACCGCGACAATTTCCACCATTCTGCCGGATGAGGCGCTGACGTTATCCATTGTTGAGATCACGCCCTGCATCACATCGCCGCAGCGGTTGGCCGTTTGCGCGGTGCTATCGGATAGCTCATCCGCCAGTTGTGTATTACTGGCGTTTTGATGAACGGTCGCATTTAACTGCTCCATAGCCGCCGAACTCTCTTCCAGCGCAGCGGCCTGCTGCGTTACGCGAGATGAAAGCTCCATATTACTGTCAGCCAGGCTAACGGCGTTATTCGCTACCACTGTGCTACTGCTTCTGACGGTGATCAGGATGGCCGAGATTTTATCGACGAACAGGTTAAACGCCTCGGCGATAGCCGAAATCTCGTCTTTGCCACGAACATCCAGACGACGGGTAAGATCGCCTTCTCCCTGCGCGATGTCATCAAGTGCCTGACGAGTATCATCGAGACGTGAAATTAGTCGACGAACCACCAGCCATGATCCCACCAGCAACAGCGTCATGATAGGGATCAATACTTCCAGAACGTCCTGCATCATCACTTTGGCAAGACCGACAATACGAGATTCCGGGGTTGCAAGTCCTACGACCCAGCCGGTATCTGGCATCGGGAACAGCATTACCTGTGACGCGGTATTCAGGACGTTGTCGTTTGCCAGCGTGATAGTCTTCACCCCATCTGTCGGGCGCAAAGATTTCAGACCGTTTTGCACCGGGATAAGCCACTGCGCGCTTTGCGCCAAATCGTTAATGGTTTTATATTTTGCCAGGTCGGCCTGCGGGAAATAGAGAATTTGTCCCTGCTTGTCTACCACAAATGCGTAACCACCGGTGCTGTTTCCCTGCTGCTGCATGAAAGTGGCGACGTTATCCAGACGGATATCAGTGGTAGCGACACCGGCAAACTTGCCCGCCTGTTGATAAGGCACGCTGCATGTCACCATGTTGACGCCTGAACTGGCATCCTGGTAAACGTCAGACCATAAACAGCTGTTTTGTGAATGGCCTTTGGCCAGTTGATACCAGCTTTCATTGTGGTATCCACTCGATCCTTCGACGTTATAATCATTGGAATACACCAGCTTTCCTTCAGCATTACGCGCCCAGAAAAAGCTTCTTTTCTCCACACCTGGGGTGAAGGCGTCTGGTTCTGGCCAGATGCCGCCGCCGGTTATAATCGAGTCTTTACCTTCACCAATAAGATGCGGAACAACGCTTTGGTACAGTGATTCATCGTTAGGCAACACTTCAGCCAATCGCGACAGGCTGACGGTCTCACCTTCAATTCGGGACAATACGGTACTCAACTGACGGGTTAAACCTTGCCCTGTTTCTTCGATCAGGGCGGTGTTGATTTCAACGACGCGCGGCTGACCGCGCCAGAGCATAATCACCACGATAACAAGGGTCGTTACTGCAAGCAGCAGAATGCCGCCGATGGTTAAACGCGTTGAAATACGAGTAGGATACCAGGCCATACAAACTCCTTCTGCAAAAGGCTAACTTTTATCCAGTATCGGCACAGGCGTTTATATCTTTATAAAGTTTTCTTAAGTATCACAAAACAAATTAGTGACAGCGTCACAAATAACAAAACCCAGCACTTTGGCTGGGTTTTAATAACGGTTTAATCTTATTTAGATAATTCTTTTTTGATTTCGTCTTTTATTTTACTTAATTCACTCTGCGGATGTTTCTTACAAAGTTCAACGGTCAGAGGAACTGCAGTCGTAACGGTTTCGTTATAGTCGACGTAGTCACCACCTTTGAAGTCTTCGTCTTCATTGAGCACCCAGAAGGCCACCGGAGCCATAGTTTGTGGGTTTAAATCAATAAACTCCTGGCAGTTCATGCCTTTCGGAGTCACTTCAGTTTTAGCGTTATCTGTTGCTGCATTGACGCTGACACTGGTTAACAGCGCTGCGACCAGAATACCTGCTGTAGAAAGGGAGAATTTATTCATTGTAGTACTCCATTTATAATATAAATAATATCTACACTTGCGCTTAACACCGTTAATGTAGCTCGCGAAAAATAATACCTCTACCATCATAAGAATAAAGATTGCTGTTATTGATATGGCTGAAATTTATATTTCCCATTACTGATTCTTATGTCTGAGGGATAAATGTTGCCCACAATGTGATCGTTCCGACGAAATCAGCAGATTCATACCCCTCTTCCTCTGCCGTTGCACCAAAACTGAACTACGCTGCACAAATGTTGATCATTGGTTAATGAATATCGGTTTATTTTTAACAAAAACAGCCGACGTGCCGCTGTTACGCACATGGCACGCGTCCTGCATTGTTAATTCGCTAACAGAAATACAGTATCTGACAGGCAACTAACAGCGAGAAGGTAATGACAGCCAAACCAGAGTTATTTACCCGCATAGAGCAAACCTTTAGCCAGCTGACGCCCAGCGAAAAGCGCGTGGCCGGGTGGCTGTTAGCCCATGCTGTGCAGATCCCATTTGAAACCGCAGATGGCATCGCCAAAGCAACCGGAACCAGCGGCATTACCGTCGGACGTTATCTGCGTAAACTGGGTTTTCGTAACCTGGAGGATGCAAAAGCCAGTCTGCGTGAACTGCCCGTTGTTCCGTATCAGCCCTGGGGAATGAATGAACGACTGGATTCCTGGCACCAGCAACAAAGCCTGCCGGATCGGGCACAGCAGTCGCTGTTACTGGAGATCGACGCCATTACCCACGTCTATCAACTTGCCCAGGGTGAGACGTTTCAACGCATTGCGCAGCAGCTGGCGCATGCGGAAGCCGTATACATCCTCGGGATCCAGTCCACCCGCGGGATCGCCAACGCCTTTTTTAGTCACCTGGAATACCTGCGACCTAAAGTCAGCTACTCCGAAGGCCTGTCCGGCAGTTGGGTTGAGTCGCTGAACTCGGGATTCAGCCAGCCTTACGTGGTTATTACCGATATGCGCGCCTACTCCGCTATTTCGCGACAATATTGCCGTGTCGCCACAGAGCGCTGTATTCCGCTGGCGCTCATTACCGATGTGTGGTGCCCATGGGCCAGGGATTATTCCATTGATTTACTTCAGGTAAAAACTGACACCGGGCATTTCTGGGACTCACTGGCACCGGTGAGCTGTCTGTTCAACTTATTACTTTCTGCGGTGGTGGCGCAACTGGGTGACGCCCTCGCAGGACGCCTGCAAACCAATCGCCAGTTACAACAACAATTTGGTCAATTCGAACAATAAACAGGAAACGTGCTATGTCAGAACTCCCAGAACTGGTCGATCTGTCGGTGATATTTCCGTCGCTGCATATCGATCTTAAATACGCTACTGCCGATAACATTACCGGCGCACCTATCTACCGGGAAGCGCGTTGTCTGTTGCACACTGAGGCGGTAACCGCGCTGGCTAAAAGCATCAGCATTGCGCAACTGGCCGGCCTGCAGCTTGTGGTGTACGACGCGTATCGCCCCCAGCAGGCGCAGGCGATACTGTGGAATGCCTGTCCCGACCCGCAGTATGTTGTCGATGTCGCAATTGGTTCCAATCACAGTCGCGGAACGGCCATTGACGTTACGTTGATGGACGATCGCGGCCATCTCCTTGATATGGGGGCCGGTTTTGATGAAATGCACGACCGTTCCCATGCCTGGCACCCGTCTGTACCTCCGGCAGCGCAGCGTAACCGCCTGCTGCTCAATGCCATTATGTTTGGCGGTGGTTTTGTCGGTATTAACAGTGAATGGTGGCATTTTGAATTACCTGATGCCGCTCGCTATCCGCTGCTTGACGATCAAATAGATTGTTACACTGTCACGTCCATAACAACACAACATCCCCTTTAATTCTGGAGCCTGGTTATGAAGACTACACCTGCGTTAAACGCTTTTTTCCGCCCCGCTCTGATAGCCGTTGCGTTAGCGTTTGCCCTGCCCGCCGCACAGGCTGCCGTTCCCAAAGATATGTTGGTGATTGGTAAAGCCGCCGATCCGCAGACGCTCGACCCCGCCGTGACCATCGATAACAATGACTGGACAGTCACCTATCCTTCCTACCAGCGGTTGGTTCAATACAAAACCGACGGAGGTAAAGGCTCCACGGAAGTTGAAGGTGATTTAGCCAGCGGCTGGAAAGCCTCTGACGATCAGAAAGAGTGGACGTTTACCCTGAAAAACGATGCCAAATTCGCCGACGGAACGCCGGTAACGGCAGATGCGGTAAAGCAATCCTTTGAACGTTTGCTCAAAATTGGTCAGGGACCTGCGGAAGCTTTCCCAAAAGATCTGAAGGTCGACGTCATTGATAACAACACGGTGAAATTTACCCTCAGCCAGCCGTTTGCCCCGTTTCTGTATACGCTGGCAAATGACGGTGCCTCAATCATTAACCCGGCCATCTTAAAAGAGCATGCCGCAGACGATGCCCGCGGATTCCTCGCGCAGAACACGGCAGGCTCTGGTCCCTTCATGCTGAAGAGCTGGCAAAAGGGACAACAACTGGTGCTGGTGCCGAACCCGCATTATGCCGGGGCGAAACCGACATTTAAGCGTGTCTCAGTCAAAATCATTGGTGAAAGCGCCTCTCGTCGCCTGCAACTGTCGCGTGGTGATATCGACATTGCCGATGCGCTTCCTGTTGACCAGCTTGCCGCTTTAAAACAGGAGGGCAAAGTGAACGTGGCGGATTATCCCTCATTGCGCGTGACCTATCTGTATCTCAACAACAGTAAGGCCCCGCTTAATCAGGTGGATTTACGCCGCGCCATCTCGTGGGCCACCGATTATAAAGGCATGGTCAACGGGATCCTGAGCGGCAACGGGAAGCAAATGCGTGGCCCGATCCCTGAAGGCATGTGGGGTTTTGACGACAAGGCCATGCAGTACAGCTTTGATGAAGCCAAAGCCAAAGCAGCGTGGGACAAAGTTGCCACCAAACCTGAAAGCCTGAGCTTCCTGTACTCCGATAATGACCCTAACTGGGAACCTATCGCGCTCGCCACCCAGGCAAGCCTTGGCAAACTGGGCATTAAGGTGAAACTGGAAAAACTGGCAAACGCCACCATGCGCGACCGCGTGGGCAAAGGCGATTACGACATTGCCATTGGCAACTGGAGTCCGGATTTTGCCGACCCGTACATGTTTATGAACTACTGGTTTGAGTCAGATAAGAAAGGCTTGCCGGGTAACCGTTCGTTCTATGAAAACGGTGAGGTCGATAAACTGCTGCGCAGCGCGCTGGCCACGACCGATCAGGTGGCCAGAACCAATGACTACCAGCAGGCGCAAACCATCGTGATTGATGAAGCGGCCTACGTCTATTTATTCCAGAAAAACTATCAGCTGGCGATGAACAAAGACGTCAAAGGATTTGTATTCAACCCCATGCTGGAACAGGTCTTCAATATCTCCACCATGAGTAAATAAGCCACGTTTATGCGGAGCCGCTCTGGCTCCGCAAGGGGAAGCTAATGACGTTCTGGAGTATTTTACGCCAGCGATGCTGGGGACTTATTCTGGTGGTTATCGGTGTTTGCGTAATCACCTTTATTATTTCACACCTGATACCTGGCGACCCCGCGCGGCTGCTGGCGGGCGATCGCGCCAGCGATGAAATTGTCGAAAATATTCGCCAACAGCTGGGGCTGAATCAACCGCTGTATGTCCAGTTTTTTCGCTATGTCAGCGATATTTTTCACGGCGATTTAGGTACCTCCATTCGCACCGGGCGTCCGGTACTGGATGAGCTGCGCATTTTTTTCCCCGCGACCCTTGAATTGGCTTTCTGTTCTTTGTTGCTGGCGCTGGTGATAGGTATCCCGCTGGGTATTTTATCTGCGGTCTGGCGCAACCGCTGGCTTGATCACCTCGTTCGCCTGATGGCGATTACCGGCATCTCCACGCCTGCATTCTGGCTGGGGCTGGGGGTTATCGTGCTGTTTTACGGTCATCTGCAAATTTTGCCCGGCGGTGGGCGTTTAGACGACTGGCTGGATCCACCTGCTCACGTCACCGGTTTCTACCTGATTGATGCTCTGCTGGAAGGCAATGGTGAAGTCTTTTTCAATGCGCTCCAGCACCTGATCCTACCATCACTGACGCTGGCTTTTGTGCACTTAGGAATCGTTGCCCGCCAGATTCGCTCCGCCATGCTGGAGCAACTGAGTGAAGATTACATTCGTACCGCGCGCGCCAGCGGGCTGCCGGGCTGGTACATCGTGTTGTGTTACGCGTTGCCGAATGCGCTTATCCCATCAATCACCGTCCTCGGCCTGGCGCTGGGCGATCTGCTCTACGGTGCGGTATTGACCGAAACGGTCTTTGCCTGGCCTGGCATGGGCGCCTGGGTGGTGACCTCAATTCAGGCTCTCGACTTCCCGGCGGTAATGGGATTTGCGGTGGTGGTCTCGTTCGCCTATGTGCTGGTCAACCTGGTGGTGGATTTACTCTATCTGTGGGTAGACCCTCGAATTGGACGTGGAGGTGCTGAATGATGCTCACACAAGAAACGCCGACCGCCCCTCAGACTGCACGCCGCCGCACGGACTGGGCCAAACTGTTCTGGATGATGAAAAGTAGCCCGCTGACGCTGGTTGGCGGGGTCATCATCGTATTGATACTGCTGCTGATGGTGCTGTCGCCGTGGATAACACCCCACGATCCGAATGCCATCAATTTGAGTGCGCGCCTGCTGCCCCCGTCAGCCGCTCACTGGTTTGGAACCGATGAAGTCGGTCGCGATCTGTTCAGCCGCGTTCTGGTAGGAAGTCAGCAATCTGTCGTTGCGGGTCTGGTGGTAGTGGGTATCGCCGGGGGATTGGGCTCACTGCTGGGTTGCTTGTCGGGTGTCATGGGTGGGCGTGCCGACGCGATAATTATGCGGATGATGGACATTATGCTGTCCATTCCTTCGCTGGTGTTGACGATGGCGTTAGCCGCCGCGCTGGGCCCCAGCCTGTTTAACGCCATGCTGGCGATTGCAATCGTCCGTATCCCTTTCTATGTACGCCTCGCCCGCGGTCAGACGTTAGTGGTACGCCAGTTTACTTATGTACAGGCTGCCCGGACCTACGGCGCTTCACGCTGGCATCTGATTAGCTGGCACATTTTACGCAATTCTCTGCCGCCGCTCATTGTGCAGGCATCACTGGATATCGGCAGTGCGATCCTGATGGCCGCCACGCTCGGGTTTATCGGTCTGGGCGCCCAGCAACCCAGCGCTGAATGGGGTGCGATGGTCGCAATTGGCCGCAATTACGTGCTTGATCAGTGGTGGTATTGTGCTTTTCCCGGCGCCGCCATTCTGATTACCGCCGTGGGCTTTAATCTCTTTGGCGATGGTATTCGCGATCTGCTGGATCCGAAAGCCGGAGGAAAACAGTCATGACACAACCCGTACTGGAAATCGAAGATTTGCATCTGAGTTTCCCCGGCTATAAAGCTGACGTGCATGCGCTGAACCATGTATCACTGCACATCAACCGCGGAGAAATCGTTGGTGTGGTGGGTGAATCCGGTTCCGGTAAGTCCGTGACCGCCATGCTCACCATGCGTCTGCTACCGGAGGGAAGCTATCGTATTCACCAGGGACGCGTTTCGCTGCTGGGTGAAGATGTGCTCAATGCCAGTGAGAAACAAATGCGCCAATGGCGCGGTGCACGTGTCGCGATGATCTTTCAGGAGCCCATGACGGCACTGAATCCGACCCGCCGTATCGGCCAGCAAATGGTGGAGGTGATCCGCCATCATCAGGCGTTAAGCCGCACGGATGCCCGCCAGAAAGCCGTCGCTCTACTCGAAGAGATGCAAATCCCGGACGCGCCGGAGGTCATGAAACGTTTTCCGTTTGAGCTTTCCGGCGGTATGCGCCAACGCGTGATGATTGCGCTGGCCTTTTCGTGCGAGCCGGAGCTTATCATTGCCGATGAACCGACCACTGCACTGGACGTCACGGTGCAACTGCAGGTGCTGCGTTTGCTGAAGTTAAAAGCGCGCGCCAGTGGAACAGCCGTGTTATTTATCAGCCATGATATGGCGGTGGTTTCACAGTTATGCGACCGGTTGTATGTCATGTATGCCGGGAGTGTGATTGAGAGTGGCCCGACGCAAACTGTTATTCAACGCCCGACTCACCCCTATTCCATCGGCTTGCTGAAATGTGCACCGGAACACGGCGAACCGCGCGCATTGCTGCCCGCCATTCCCGGCACCGTGCCGAACCTAACCTGCTTACCTGCCGGATGCGCGTTTCGCGAGCGCTGCTTTGCAGCTGGTCCTCGTTGTGAAGAAACGCCGGCGTTAAGTAGTCAGGGAGGTGCAGATCAACAATCTGCCTGCTGGTATCCGCAACTGGAGACAACACATGTCTGATTTTTTACTGGCGCTGCAGGATGTTCATGTCAACTTTCCTGCGCGTAAAAACTGGCTTGGCAAGGTTACGGAACGGGTGCATGCGCTCAACGGTCTGGATTTACAGATTCGCCAGGGTGAAACGCTGGGGATTGTTGGCGAATCCGGCTGTGGAAAAAGTACGCTGGCGCAACTGTTGATGGGCATGTTGAAACCCAGTCAGGGAAGCTATTCTCGCCGTGGTGATAAGCAGCATAACGGTATGCAAATGGTCTTTCAGGACCCTCTTTCATCACTGGACCCGCGCTTACCGGTGTGGCGGATAATTACCGAACCGGTGTGGATCCAAAAACGGAGCCCGGAGCGTGAACGACGCATGCTTGCCGAGGATTTGGCACGGCAGGTAGGCATTCGTCCTGAATATCTCGACCGCTTGCCGCACGCGTTTTCCGGTGGACAGCGCCAACGTATTGCTATTGCCCGGGCGCTATCGTCAGAGCCGGATGTTATCGTCCTCGATGAGCCCACTTCAGCGCTGGATATCTCCGTGCAGGCGCAAATTCTCAACCTGCTGGTGTCGCTACAGGCGCGCAGAAACCTGACCTACGTATTGATATCGCATAACGTGTCGGTGGTCCGCCATATGAGCGACCGTGTGGCGGTGATGTACCTCGGGCAAATTGTTGAGCTGGGTGATGCCCAACAGGTTCTCACTCATCCCGCCCATCCGTACACACGATTATTACTGGACTCGGTACCTAAAACGGGCACACCGCTGGCGGAAGATTTAGTGTTACGTAAGACTGAGCTTCCGGGAAACCGAACGTTGCCTCAGGGCTGCTTTTTCCGTGACAGATGTCCATTGGCAACCCACGGTTGTGAGAAGAAACAGGCATTGCTGAAGAGTGATACCGGATGTGACGTTCGCTGCTGGCGGGCGGTTACATGACCTGAGCCGTTGAGAAAAGTCAGGTGCGATACGCCTTTTTCAGTGAATCCACCAGCACCTCGGAAGCGGTAGATAATTTATGATGCGCCGAACGCAAAACCCCGATCCGACGCTGGATCACCGGCGTATCCAGATCGATACAGGTTGCGCCTAACTCTGTCATTTGCGTGCGGCATAGCGCAGGTACGGCGCTACCGCCCAGACCGTTAGCCACCAGACGGCCAACGGTCACCAGTTGATGGCTCTCCAGCGCTACTTCCAGCGTATGTCCGCTTTGCACCAGTTGTTCTTCCAGCATCAGCCGCACGGCGGACGGGCGTTGCAGGGTGATAAAATCCAGCGTCAGCAGTTCGCGCCACGCAATACGATCCCTGTCTGCCAGTCGACAGGTTGGCGGCACAATCGCGATAAAACGATCCACGCCGAGCGGCGTGAAATGCAGATGTCCCGAATAGTCCGGCTCGAAGGCTATGCCCATCTCGACCCGCCCTTCACTGACCATTTCAATCACGTGTTCATTGATCACATCATGAACCGTTACGTTGATACCGGAATAAGAATCACGAAATGTTTTCAGTACCGATGGCAGGACGTTGGCGGCAAATGAGGGCATGGCGGCGATCGATATTTTACCGCGCTGCAGCGTAAAGCGCTGGCGCATGGCTTCTTCCGTATTCTCCCAGTCCGCCAGCAACTGTCGCCCCATATTCAGCAGCGTTTCTCCCTCCTGCGTCAGGGTCACTTTACGGGTCGTTCTTAACAGTAACGCCCCGCCCAGCGAATCTTCCAGTCCTTTAATCGCCAGGCTTAACGCGGGTTGCGACATATTCAGTCTTTCGCTGGCATGAGCAAAATTCAGAGTGTGAGCTACCGCTAAAAACGCGCGTAACTGTTTGATGCTCATTCCCATTTCGCATTCCTTTAACTTGTTGAATACCTTTAATTAACATTAAATTGATAAAAAAACCCAATGAGTGAGTCACAAATTTAAAATTAACAAATCATTTTTCACCCCCAATGATGTCGGCAAGGACAACTGGGGAGGCAAGTGTATGGCTGGACTGGATAAACGTGTTGCCACTTATCAAGAGGCGCTGGAAGGACTGACTGACAACATGACGCTGCTGGCAGGTGGTTTTGGTCTATGTGGGATCCCTGAAAACCTGATTACCGAAGTACGCCGTCGGGAGGTTCAGGGACTTACCGTTGTATCAAACAACTGTGGCGTGGATGGCTTTGGCCTTGGCGTGCTGCTGGAAACGCGTCAGGTGCGCAAAGTGGTCGCGTCCTATGTGGGGGAAAACGCCCTGTTTGAGAAACAGGTGCTTAGCGGCGAACTGGAAGCCATCCTGACGCCACAGGGTACGCTGGCAGAGCAGTTGCGCGCGGGCGGCGCGGGGATCCCGGCATTTTTTACCGCGACCGGATATGGAACCCCCGTGGCGGAAGGGAAAGAGGTTCGCGAGTTTGCCGGACGCCCTTACATCCTTGAGCAGGCGATAACCGGTGATTTTGCGTTGGTTAAAGGCTGGAAAGCCGACTGGTACGGCAACATCATCTATCGCCACACCGCACAGAATTTTAATCCGCTGATGGCCGCCGCCGGGCGCATTACCGTCGTGGAAGTCGAAGAGATTGTCCCTCCCGGAGAACTGGACCCTGCTGCGATTCACACTCCCGGAATTTTCGTTAACCGCATCATTCAGGGGCAGTTTGAAAAACGTATTGAACAACGCACCCTGCGCCAGAAAGGAGCCTGACATGTTAACGCGTGAACAAATGGCGATGCGCGTCGCCCGAGAGCTGCGCGACGGATATTACGTCAACCTTGGGATCGGCATTCCCACGCTGGTGGCAAATTACATCCCTGATGGCATGGATGTGATGCTGCAATCAGAAAACGGTTTGCTGGGTATGGGCCCGTTTCCCACAGAAGACGAAATTGATGCCGACATGATCAACGCCGGGAAACAGACTGTGACGGCGCGTAAAGGCGCGGCGATTTTCGACTCGGCGCAATCCTTCGCCATGATCCGCGGCGGCCACGTTGATCTGACGGTGCTCGGTGCGTTTGAAGTCGATGTTAACGGCAATATCGCCTCATGGATGATCCCCGGAAAAATGGTGAAAGGCATGGGCGGCGCGATGGATCTGGTTGCCGGAGCCGACAATATCATTGTGGTAATGACCCATGCTTCCAAAAGCGGTGAGTCCAAACTGCTTCCCGCCTGCACCTTGCCGCTGACCGGCGTGGCCTGCATCAAACGTGTGCTTACCGACCTGGCTCTGCTGGAAATTACCGACGGTGCGTTCATTCTGCGTGAACGTGCACCGGGCATCAGCGTGGATGAAATTGTCGCCAGAACCGCCGGCAAGCTGATCGTTCCCGAAACTGTCCCCGAAATGCACTTTAGCTGAGGAGCTGACCATGCAGGATGTTGTAATTGTCGCGGCAACGCGCACCCCGATTGGCAGTTTTCATGGCGCGCTGGCACCACTTTCCGCCGTAGAGTTAGGTACAGCGGTAGTCCGTTCGCTGCTGGAAAAAACAGCTGTGGCACCTGAGCAAATCGATGAGGTGATCTTAGGTCAGGTTTTGACTGCGGGCTGCGGTCAGAATCCGGCCAGACAAACGGCGTTACGGGCAGGACTGCCGGTCACCACGCCCGCGTTAACCATCAACTTGGTGTGTGGTTCGGGTCTGAAGGCGGTGCATCAGGCGGTACAGGCGATTCGCTGTGGCGATGCGCAAATCGTGATTGCCGGGGGCCAGGAGAGCATGAGCAATGCGCCCTATTATCTCGACGGCGCGCGGGCCGGTCTGCGGTTGGGTCATGCCAGTATGAAAGACAGCGTGGTGCATGACGGCCTGTGGGATGCGTTCAACGACTATCACATGGGTATTACTGCCGAAAATCTGGCGGATAAGTTCGTAATCAGCCGTGAGCAACAGGACGCTTTTGCCCTGCACTCCCAGCAAAAAGCTGCCGCCGCCATTGAAGCGGGTCGTTTTAACGCGGAAATCACGCCGGTTAGCGTCCCGCAGGGCAAAAAGCCGCCACGTGTGGTGGATCATGACGAACAACCTCGTCCGGATACTCAGGCCGACAAGCTGGCGCAACTTAAACCGGCGTTTCGTCCGGGTAACGGCACGGTGACCGCCGGAAATGCATCATCCATCAATGATGGTGCCGCCGCGGTGATGTTGATGAGCACCGCCAAAGCGGCGGAACTCAATCTGCCAGTACTTGCCCGGGTGGCAGGCTACGCGGTTTCTGGCGTCGATCCCGCAATTATGGGGATTGGGCCGGTAGAAGCGTCACTCCAGTGCCTGAAGCGTGCTGGCTGGACGCTAAATGACGTGGATCTTATCGAAGCCAACGAAGCCTTTGCTGCGCAAGCGCTGGCGGTTGGCGAATCCCTGAACTGGGACAGCAACCGGGTAAACGTGAACGGCGGTGCGATTGCGCTGGGGCACCCGATTGGCGCATCAGGTTGCCGAATTCTGGTAACGCTGCTGCATGAAATGGCGCGTAGCAACGCAGCCAAAGGATTGGCCACGCTGTGCGTAGGTGGTGGTCAGGGGGTGGCGCTGGCGGTAGAACGTCCGCAGGGGGTAGCTCATGCAAAGTAAGCCTATCTGCGTTCTGGGCGCGGGGTTAATGGGTGTCGGCATTGCTACCCACTTCGCCCGTTTTGGTTACGATGTCTGGTTATACGATACCGATAGCAGCCGAATTGCAGAAATAAGCGCCGTAGCCGGCGGTATTCTGGATGAGCTGATTGTCACCGATCAATTTGCAATTGGTGAAAAAGCGACGGTCGTGGCTCGCCTGCACGGCACAACCTCGCTACAGGATATTGCCGCATGCAGGTTACTGATTGAAGCGATCCCGGAGCGGCTCGAACTCAAACACGCACTGTATGCGCAACTGGAAGAGCTGATCGCGCCGGAGGCCGTTATTGCCAGTAATACCAGCGGCCTGCCGCCGGATGCGCTGGCAGAAAAACTCACCCATCCCGAACGGTTGCTGATCGCCCATTTCTGGCACCCGCCACATTTTATTCCGCTAGTCGAAATTGTACCTGGCACCACAACGAAGCCAGAGTATCTCCATGAATTGCAACAACAACTGATCGCGATGCAACTTGAGGCGGTGGTGCTCGACCGCGCAGCACCAGGGTTTGTTGGCAATCGACTGCAGTTTGCCCTGCTGCGTGAAGCGCTACATATCGTTAAAAGCGGCATCGCCAGCGCAGAAGTGGTTGATCAGGTGATGCGCGCCTCGCTCGGACGTCGCTATGCAATGGTCGGTCCGCTGGAGGCTGCTGATATGACCGGACTTTCTACGGTGCAGGACATTTGTCGGCATCTGCTTCCGGAACTGGCAACCGGCAGCGACATGATGTCGCTGGTCGCTGACAAGGTTGCCAACGGTGATACCGGGTTGCGCAGCGGCCAGGGATTTTATCGCTGGGATGATTCGCGCAAGGAATACATCCAGCAACGCAGGGAGCATCAACTGCGCTTTGCCCTGAAACCGTAACTTCTCTTTCTGTACCCCACTATAACAATGATATTGAGGAGTCATGATGAGTGTATTAATCGCCCTGGCAGCGTTGGGCCTGCTGATGCTGGCAGCCTATCGCGGATATAGCGTTATCCTGTTTGCCCCCATCGCGGCATTAGGTGCTGTATTGCTTACCGAACCTAGCGCCGTCGGCCCTGCTTTCACCGGCCTGTTTATGGAAAAAATGGTCGGTTTTGTGAAGCTTTACTTCCCGGTGTTCTTGCTGGGGGCAGTGTTTGGCAAGTTAATCGAGTTATCTGGGTTTTCACGTTCCATTGTTGCCGCCGCTATCAACATTCTCGGCCGTCGCCATGCCATTCCGGTTATTGTGCTGGTATGTGCGCTGTTGACCTACGGCGGCGTATCGCTGTTCGTCGTGGCGTTTGCGGTGTATCCGTTCGCGGCCGAACTGTTCCGTCAGAGCAATATCCCGAAGCGGCTGATCCCGGCAACCGTTGCGCTGGGCGCGTTCTCCTTCACCATGGATGCCCTGCCAGGTACGCCGCAAATCCAGAACATTATTCCGACCAGCTTCTTCGGTACCAACGCCTGGGCCGCGCCGTGGCTGGGTTTGATAGGTTCCGTATTTATCATCATTGTTGGTCTGGTTTATCTCGAACGTCAGCGTCGTAAAGCACAGGCTAAGGATGAGGGTTATGGCACTGAACTGTTAAACGAGCCGGAAACGCCGGATAACATTAATCTGCCGAACCCGATCATCGCGATCTCTCCGCTGATCCTGGTTGGGGTATTTAACCTGCTGTTTACCCGCTGGATCCCACAATGGTATGGCGCCACGCATCAGCTTGAACTTCCGGGCCTTGCCAAGCCGATTACCACCGAAGTCGGTAAAATCACCGCTATCTGGGCAGTGGAAGCGGCGCTGATTTCTGGGATCCTGCTGGTGGTGCTCTTCGGCTACCGCAACATAAAAGGTCGCCTGGCGGAAGGCAGCAGAACGGCGGTTGGCGGCGCGATCCTCGCGGCGATGAACACCGCGTCAGAGTATGGTTTTGGCGCAGTGATCGCCGCCCTGCCTGGTTTCCTTGTACTGTCAAAAGCGCTGGCGGCTATTCCTGACCCGCTGCTCAATGAAGCTATCAGTATCACTACGCTCGCCGGGATCACCGGTTCGGCGTCTGGCGGGATGAGTATTGCCCTTGCCGCCATGTCTGACACCTTTATCGCGGCCGCTCACGCTGCCAATATCCCACTTGAAGTCTTCCACCGCGTGGCGTCTATGGCCAGCGGTGGTATGGACACCCTGCCGCATAACGGCGCAGTCATTACCTTATTAGCTATCACCGGTCTCAGCCATCGTCAGGCGTATGGCGGAATTTTTGCTATTACCGTCATTAAAAGTCTGGCCGTACTGTTTGTCATCGGCGTCTTCTACACCACCGGAATTGTTTAAGGAGAATCATCATGAACTTAACGGGAAAAACCGCCCTGGTTACCGGCTCGACCAGTGGTATCGGATTAGGTATCGCACAGGTGCTGGCGCAAGCGGGCGCCACCCTGATCCTCAACGGGTTTGGTGATGTGGATGCCGCCAAAGACGCTGTTGCCCAATATGGCAAAACTCCAGGCTATCATGGCGCAGATCTGAGCGACGAAGCGCAAATTGCCGACATGATGCGCTATGCCGTGAGCGAATTCGGTGGCGTTGATATTCTGGTCAACAATGCGGGGATCCAGCATGTATCCCCGGTGGAAACCTTCCCGGTTGATAAATGGAACGCGATTATCGCTATTAATCTCTCTTCCGTTTTTCACACCACGCGTCTGGCACTTCCTGGTATGCGCGCGCGAAACTGGGGGCGCATCATTAATATCGCTTCTGTTCACGGCCTGGTGGCCTCAAAAGAGAAATCTGCCTACGTAGCGGCGAAGCACGGCGTGGTGGGATTCACCAAGACCATCGCACTGGAAACCGCGCAGACGGGTGTCACCAGCAATGCGCTGTGTCCCGGCTGGGTGCTCACGCCGCTGGTTCAGCAGCAGATCGATAAGCGCATTGCCGAAGGCGCAGAGCCTGAGGCTGCGCGTGACGCCCTGCTGGCGGAAAAGCAGCCGTCGCGCGAATTCGTCACGCCGGAACAGTTAGGTGAGCTGGCACTATTTCTGTGTTCAGACGGTGCGGCGCAGGTGCGTGGCGTGGCGTGGAATATGGATGGCGGTTGGGTAGCGCAATAACATCATCAGGTGCCGGATAAGACTGACTTACATCCGGCACAATCGTAGGTCGGATAAGACGCAGTCGCATCCGGCGCGCCATGATTAAGACTTCAGCTGATAATCCAGCGTAATTTCCGCGTTTAGTACCTGCGATACCGGGCATCCGGCTTTTGCTTTCTGGATGATGCCGTCAAACGTGGCGGCGTCTATCCCCGGCACGCTCACCTGGCTATGCAACGCGACTTTAGTGATCGCAAACCCGGCATCTACTTTATCCAGAGAAACATCGGCAGTGGTATCAATGGCATCTGGTGTAAACCCTGCTTCGCCCAGCATCAGCGAAAGTGCCATCGAGAAGCAGGCAGCATGGGCCGCGCCAATCAATTCTTCAGGATTGGTGCCTTTCACACCTTCAAATCGTGTATTAAACCCATACGGTTGCTGATTCAACACGCCACTTTCGGTCGACACAGTGCCTTTGCCGCGCTTAATGTCGCCTTCCCAGTGTGCCTGACCTTTCTTATGGATAGTCATTACCACTCTCCTGTGTTGTCGTCGGAGTTACTAGTATAGGACGGCTGAGAAAAAGCATGTTACATACGGGATAGTTCTCATTTGCCGCTTAAGCATTGACCTTTCAGATAAAATGACCGACCATCCAGAAAGCCGTTATGTTGAACATCGGCTTTATATCAGGTTGTATTTCGTCCGTTCTCATACGGGCTCGCCCTTGAAACCAGTAACAGGATTAAGGAGTTAGAATGAAATCGAACCGTCAGGCCCGTCATATTCTCGGACTGGACCACAAAATCTCAAATCAACGTAAAATCGTGACCGAAGGTGACAAAACCAACGTGGTCAATAATCCTACTGGAAGAAAGCGCCGCACTGACGGCAAGTAGCCTTTCGCACGTCTGACTGAGTAACGAGATAAACACCATTGCAACCGCAGTGGTGTTTTTGCTTATAAAACCCCTTAACCCATTCACAATGCTTTATACTTCGCCCGTTTCCCTGGCGGACAGGCCACATACGATCATAAAGAGCGCCAGGGACGGTTATTCAAAAAAGAGTGAGTGACATGGAAAACGAAACCAAAAAACTGCGTTCCCTTTACATCCCCTACGCTGGCCCGGTACTGCTGGAATTCCCTTTACTGAATAAAGGGAGCGCCTTCAGTGTGGAAGAACGCCGTAACTTCAACCTGCTGGGGTTACTGCCGGAAGTGGTCGAGACGATTGAGGAACAGGCTGAACGCGCCTGGATCCAATATCAGGGATTCAAAACCGAAATCGACAAACATATTTACCTGCGCAACATCCAGGACACCAACGAAACCCTGTTTTACCGACTGGTGCATAATCACCTGGATGAGATGATGCCAGTTATCTATACCCCAACGGTCGGCGCGGCCTGTGAGCGTTTCTCTGAGATTTATCGTCGTGCGCGCGGCGTGTTTATCTCTTATCAGAACCGCCACAATATGGACGATATCCTGCAAAACGTCCCTAACCACAATATCAAGGTCATCGTTGTCACCGATGGCGAACGTATTTTAGGTCTTGGCGATCAGGGGATCGGCGGGATGGGCATTCCAATCGGTAAACTGTCGCTGTATACCGCATGTGGCGGAATTAGCCCGGCCTATACTCTTCCGGTGGTACTGGACGTGGGGACCAACAACCAGCAACTGCTGAACGATCCGCTGTATATGGGCTGGCGCAATCCGCGTATCACTGATGATGAATACTACGAATTCGTTGATGAATTCATCCAGGCCGTGAAGCATCGCTGGCCGGACGTGCTGTTGCAGTTTGAAGATTTCGCCCAGAAAAACGCTATGCCACTGCTGACCCGTTATCGTGATGAAATTTGCTCGTTTAACGACGATATTCAGGGCACCGCGGCGGTTACTGTCGGTACGCTGATTGCGGCTAGCCGCGCGGCCGGTAGCCAGTTGAGTGAACAGAACATCGTCTTCCTCGGCGCAGGTTCCGCCGGTTGCGGGATTGCCGAGCAGATCATTGCGCAGATCCAGCGTGAAGGTTTAAGCGAAGAAGCGGCGCGTCAACGCGTATTCATGGTCGACCGCTTCGGCCTGTTAACAGACAAAATGCCGAACCTGCTCTCCTTCCAGACCAAACTGGTGCAAAAACGCGAAAATCTCCAGCATTGGGATACCCAAGAAGATGTGCTGTCGTTGCTCGATGTGGTCCGCAACGTTAAGCCGGATATCCTGATCGGCGTTTCCGGACAAACCGGCCTGTTTACCGAAGAGATCATCCGCGAAATGCACAAGCATTGTCCGCGTCCGATCGTCATGCCGTTGTCTAACCCCACTTCCCGTGTTGAAGCTACACCACAGGATATTATCGCCTGGACCGAAGGTAACGCGCTGGTTGCGACCGGTAGTCCATTCGCACCGGTACTGTGGAAAGATAAAATTTACCCAATCGCCCAGTGTAACAACGCCTATATCTTCCCGGGTATCGGCCTGGGTGTGATTGCGTCTGGCGCGTCGCGCATCACTGATGAAATGCTGATGTCGGCGAGTGAAACGCTGGCGCAGTATTCACCGCTGGTGCTCAACGGTGAAGGTCTGGTGCTACCGGAACTGAAAGATATTCAGACCGTTTCTCGCGCCATTGCCTTTGCCGTCGGTAAAATGGCTCAGCAGCAAGGTGTGGCAGTGAAAACCTCCGCCGAAGCGCTGCAACAGGCGATTGACGATAATTTCTGGCAGGCAGAATATCGCGACTACCGTCGTACCTCTATTTGACGGTTTGCCCGGCGGCACACTGCTGCCGGGCGTTCAACACTTGCGCTTTTGCGTAACTTACGATTACACTTTCACCACCGATTAACATTCTGAAAAACAAAAGGAGGATACTTATGCTGTACTGTGAACGTTTTATCGTTTCACATGCTTTTGGCGATCGCCAGTGCTCAAGCGTTATCGGTATCGTGCTGCGATAACTTCTGCTTGAGCGAAGCTAACTTCTAAATCCCCTTCTCTCGGGCTTACCGGGTTATCGTCAGCGATGTTTGACGAGGCGTTTTCACGCCTGTAACTCTTGAGTAAGCAACAATGAGCACATTACTAACCGCACAATCCTTACACGTTGATACGGCATTCGGCACGCTATTCGACGATCTTTCCTTTACCCTGAAAAAAGGCGACCGCATCGGGCTTATCGGTTACAACGGCTGCGGCAAAAGCACGCTGTTAAAACTGCTCGATGGCACGATCTCGCCCACCAGTGGGGCAATCGCGCAGGCGAATCACTGCCATCTCGCGCGTGTAGAACAACATCTACCTGACAATATATTGCCTCTTACACTGCAGGAAGCCGTTCTCGCTCAACTTCCCGAGCATGAACGCGCAGCTCAGCAGTGGCGGGTTGAAGCACTGCTTGCCGAAATGGGTTTTACGCCAGAGAATTTATCTCTGACTGCGCAAACGTTGAGCGGTGGCCAGCACACGCGCTTGCTATTAGCGCGGGCACTGATGCGTAATCCTGACCTGCTGCTGCTGGATGAACCGGGTAACCACCTGGATTTGCCTACATTACTGTGGCTAGAGCAGTTCTTACAGAACTGGTCTGGCAGTTTTGTGGTGGTCTCCCACGACCCGCAGCTGCTGGACGCGGTGACTCACGGAACCTGGATCTTGCGCGATCGCACTCTCCATGCGTTTGATCTACCCTGTAGCGCGGCGCGTCAGGCTCTGGCAGAAAGAGATGTCAGCGATGCTCTGCGCCACAAGGCTGAGCAAAAAGAGATAGACCGGGTGACTGCCAGCGCCAAACGGCTGGCTACCTGGGGGCGGGTCTACGACAACGAAGATCTCTCCCGCAAGGCCAAGCAGATGGAAAAACAGGTACAGCGCCTGAAAGAGGTGCAAACAGAAGTAACGTCAGGAAGTCAGTGGACACTAACATTGCAGGGTGATGCCCTGCGTGCAGATCGTTTGCTGGAGATGACCAATCTGTCTGTAGCCCCTGCTCCCGGTGCAGATACGCTGTTTTCCATTGCCGGTATCCGGTTAAAAAGCGGCGATCGCGTGGCGATTGTCGGGCGTAACGGTTGCGGGAAATCATCGCTGTTAAGGCTTATCTGGCAACAGTTTCAGTCACAGCTGGCATCACCTTCACTGGTGTTACACCCGCGCGTTACCCTGGGTTATTACGACCAGACGCTGCATCAGCTTGCCGATAACGATTCATTGTTTGACGCGCTGGAAGCGTTTGCCCCGCAGCCAGAGATTCGCAAGATGGCGTTGATTAGCGCGGGATTTCCGTGGGTTCGTCATGCGCAGCGAGTCAGCACGTTAAGCGGCGGTGAGCGCTCCCGGTTACTATTTGTTGGGCTGACGCTTGCGCGCTACAGTCTGCTGATGCTCGATGAACCGACCAACCATCTGGATATGGAAGGCAAAGAGGCGCTGGCAGAAACGCTACAAAGCTATAACGGCGGCGTGTTGCTGGTCAGTCACGACCGGCAGCTTATCAGCCAAAGCTGCAACCGGTTCTGGCTAATCGACAATGGCGAACTCAGTGAATGGCACGATCTGGAGGCGGTCAATGCGCGTATTCGGGAAACGTCCGCGGAGATAACCGTTCCCAAAACGGCGGTCGAAGCGAAAACTGAAATAAGCGGTGACAGCGATAGATTGCTGGAGCAACTTCTCGATCTTGAGCAGCGTCTGGCCGACGATCTCGCCCGCAAGCCGAAACATCAAAAACCGTTGTTACAGGCGCAATGGCGTAAAGAGATTGAACGTCTGAACGCACAACTGGAGTAACCTTTATTGCCGGATGGCGCAAGCTTATCCGGCCTACATCAGCAAAATGCGCGTGTAGGCCAGCCATCCGGCAATTCTTGCGTGACGCTTTCCAGTTATTCCCCTTCTCCCTTTTTCTTTTTGCACATTCGCCGCACAATTTTAAATATCGCAATCTTGGTGTTGCGTTTAACGGAACATTGATGGTAGTGTTCCTCTTGAAGGAACAAGGATGATACGGATGATCATGAACTTCAGGCACAAGGGATTGCGCGATTTGTTTCTTCATGGACGAACATCAGGCGTTATGGCGAAACATGTCCGACGATTACGACACAGACTTGCCGTTATTGATGCGGCAAGCAAGGTTACAGATATCAATATGCCCGGTTATAAGCTACATCCTCTGGTGGGGGAACGCGACGGCATATGGGCAATTTCTGTTTCAGGTAACTGGCGTATTACGTTTGAATTCGTCAATGGCGACGCGTACATACTGGATTACGAGGACTATCATTGATGAAGATGGCAAATCATCCCCGTCCTGGGGATATCATTCAGGAAGCGCTGGAAGAACTCAATGTCAGCCTGCGCGAGTTTGCCAGAGCTATGGAGATTGCACCGTCAACGGCAAGTCGACTATTAACCGGGAAAGCGGCTCTGACGCCTGAGATGGCGATTAAACTCTCCGTAGTGATTGGCAGTTCACCCGAAATGTGGTTAAACCTGCAAAATACCTGGAGTCTGGCAGAGGCCCAAAAAAGCGTGGATATTTCACGTCTGCGTAAGCTGGCGGTACAGTGATATAAATGCCGGATATACTTTTGTCATCCGGCATACCATTTATTGCTGCGGTTTTTTCTCTTTCCAGGCATCCCAGGCCTGTTTGATCTCTTGCTTTGCCGTAGCGGCGTCATTGAAACCGTTTAATTCGACCTTCTTGCGCCCTTCCGGCAGATCTTTGTACACGCGGAAGAAAGATTCCAGACGTTGAACTTCAATCTTGGGCAGATCGCTCAACTCTTTGATGTCGTCATAAGTGGGGTCAATTTTACTGGCCGGAACGGCGACAATTTTGTCGTCCTTTTCACCGCCGTCGATCATCTTCAGGACGCCAATAGCGCGCAGCTTAATCAACGTTCCCGGAGCAAGCGGCGCACGGGTATAAAAAATGACGTCCAGCGGGTCACCGTCACCGGCTAAAGACTGGGTGAGTGAACCGTAGTTGGCGGGATAGGCAACCGGCATTGACTGGAAGCGATCGGCAACGATAAAACCGGTTTTGGCGTCGGTTTCATATTTAATCATTCCACCTGCCGGAATTTCGGTTACGGCATAAAACTCTTCCGGGTTGTTCTCCGGCTGAGGAAATTCGAGGATGTTCTGTGCCTGAGCTGAAGCACAAAGAAACACGCTGACTGCGAGTAATTTTTTCACCAGATGCATTGTCTTTTAACTCTTCTATTATCGGAAAGACAACACCTTACGTTCAGCAGATGACAGAAACATGACGTTTTTTTGGCAAAAAAATGGCGCTACCGATGTAGCGCCATTGCGTAGAGGGAACATCAGGGATTAGTTAACCCCTTCCTCGCTCTCTTTTTTCGCTTCTTGTCTTTCAACTTCGCGATACCAACGTGGGTGATGTTTCTTCGCCCAACGACGGCTCACTTTCCCTTCGACCATACCTTTAATCGATCCTTTCACCCAGAATGCCATATACATATGGATGAGGATGGCGTGCATCAGGATAATCCCCGCAGCCGCATGGATCAGCAGGCTATAGCGCACGACCTGCATCGGGAAGAACTGCGCAAAGTACGGACGCCAGATAATGATACCGGTAATCAGCAGCACGAAAATCATGCTCATAATCGACCAGAACATCATTTTCTGCCCGGCGTTGTATTTGCCCACATCCGCCACTTTGTGTTCATTGCCTTTCAGTACTTCCACAATGTTTTTCAGCCACGGAATATCTTTCTTATCCGGGATGTTGTGGTGCACAAAGCGTACAAACATGAACATCAGCGCCACGAAGATCAGTATGCCGAAGAACGGGTGCAAAATGCGTCCCATCTGCGGCGTACCGAAGGTTTGCGTCAGCCATTGCAGAGTCGGGAAGAAAAATGAAATCCCCGACAGCGCTACCAGGAAGAAGCAGATCACCACCGTCCAGTGACAGGCGCGGTCGATAAATTTCGTGCGCACAATCATTTTCGACTTACTCATGATGATCCTCCTCGTCGTCGTCCACTTCCTTATTCGGACCAATACCAATGTAGTGGTAAATCAGTCCGGCGAAGGTGGCGATAAATCCGGCAGCGGCCAGCGGCTTCAGCGCTCCTTTCCACAGATTGATAGAGGTATCTATCTGCGGGTCTTTTGGCAGGCCGTGATACAGTTCAGGCTGGTTGGCATGATGCAGAACGTACATGACGTGCGTGCCGCCCACACCTTCCGGGTTGTAAAGACCGGCATGTTCAAAACCGCGTGCCTTCAGTTTGGCCACACGCTGTTCACCCATTTCCAGCATTTCCTGCTTGGTGCCGAAATGTATTGCCCCGGTCGGACACGTTTTCACGCAGGCAGGTTCCTGCCCGACGCTGACGCGGTCCACACACAGCGTACATTTATACACGCGGTTATCCTCTTTATTGAGGCGCGGAATATTAAATGGACACCCGGCAATACAGTAGCCGCAGCCAATGCAGTGCTCTGACTGGAAATCGACAATCCCGTTGGCGTACTGGATGATGGCCCCGGCAGACGGGCACGCCTTCAGACAGCCCGGATCTTCACAGTGCATACAGCCGTCTTTACGAATCAACCACTCCAGCTTGCCGTTCTGTTCGGTTTCGGTAAACCGCATCACCGTCCAGGACTTGGCGCTGAGATCGGCGGGGTTGTCATAAACCCCGACGCAGTGGCCGACTTCATCGCGGATATCGTTCCACTCTGAGCATGCCACCTGACAGGCTTTACAGCCTATGCAGGTGGAAACGTCGATCAGCTTCGCGACCTCTGCTTTGTAATCACGAGCCTGAGGCGGCGGCGTGATGGAGTTTGTTGCGGACCGTTTGATGATGTCCTGCGTTTCCATAGACATATGTTCGCCTCCCTTACGCCTTCTCGATGTTAACTAAAAACGCTTTGTATTCCGGCGTTTGCGAGTTTGCATCACCGACGTTCGGCGTCAGGGTGTTGGCGATAAAGCCTTTACGCGCGACTCCTTCAAAGCCCCAGTGGATTGGGATCCCAACCGTTTCTACCTGCTGACCGTTGACGTTCAGGGTACGCAGACGACGAGTGACCACGGCAACTGCGCGAATAAATCCACGTTTGCTGCTGACTTTCACGTGATCGCCGTTGTTGATCCCCTTCGCTGCCGCCAGCGTTTCGCTGATTTCCACAAACTGCTCTGGCTGGGCAATCGCATTCAACAATGCGTGCTTGGTCCAGGTATGGAAATGTTCGGTCAGACGATAGGTCGTCCCGACGTACGGGAAGTCCTGTTTCGTGCCCATACGAAGTTTATCCGCCTCGTACAGACGCGCTGCCGGGTTGGAGATCACATTCGGGTGCAGCGGGTTAGTGCCCAGCGGCGTTTCCATCGGCTCGTAGTGTTCCGGGAACGGACCTTCCGCCATCTTATCGATAGCAAACAGACGCCCCAGCCCTTCCGGCTGCATGATAAACGGATTGGTGCCACTGCCCGGTGCCGCGGTATTGAAGTCCGGGATATCGTTCCCCGTCCACTTCGTACCGTTCCACTGGATAAGCATACGTTTTGGATCCCACGGTTTACCCTGCGGATCCGCCGAAGCGCGGTTATACAGCACGCGACGGTTTAGCGGCCATGCCCAGGCCCAGCCCAGCGTATTACCGAGACCTGACGGGTCGGCGTTATCGCGATTGGCCATCTGGTTGCCCTGCTCGGTCCAGCTACCGGTATAAATCCAGCAGGATGATGACGTAGAACCATCATCGCGCAGCAGCGCAAAGCTGTTGAGCAACTGACCTTTCTTCGCAACCAGCACGCCGTTGGCATCATAGAGATCTTCCAGCGCATAGCCGTTGTTCTCTTTCGCCACTTCTTCGGAGTGCGGTTCGTCCGGCTGCTTATAGTTCCAGCTCATTTTCAGAACGGGTTCTACAGCTTTACCGCCTTCAGTGCGATACATGTCGCGCAGACGGTGGTAAATACCGGCAAGGATTTCGCCGTCGTTGCGGGCTTCGCCAGGGGCATCCTGACCTTTCCAGTGCCACTGCAGCCAGCGGCCGGAGTTGGCGATGGAACCGTCCTCTTCCGCAAAGCAGGTAGAAGGCAAACGGAAAACTTCGGTCTGAATCGACGCCGGATCAACGTCGTTTGATTCACCGTGGTTCTGCCAGAACGTTGAGGTTTCGGTCACCAGCGGATCGATAACCACCAGATACTTCAGTTTGCTGAGGCTCTGCACCACTTTGTTTTTGTCCGGGAAGGACGCAACAGGGTTAAAGCCCTGACAGATGTAGCCGGTGACTTTCCCGCTATCCATCATGTTGAAGTATTTAATGACGTCGTAGGACTGATCCCACTTCGGCAGCCACTCAAAGCCCCAGTCATTTTCTTTCTGCGCTGCATTGCCGTAGAAAGATTTCATCAGGCTGACGAAGAACTTCGGATAGTTGCCCCAGTAGTTAACCTGATCGGCCAATGTCGCTTTTGGCGTGTTTGCGGCCAGATAGGTTTGCAGGTCTGTCTGTTTCTCTGACGGCAGCGTCAGGTAGCCCGGCAGGCTGGTAGAGAGCAGACCTAAGTCGGTTAACCCTTGAATGTTGGAGTGGCCGCGCAAGGCGTTGACACCGCCACCTGCCATCCCCATGTTGCCGAGCAGCAACTGGATCATCGCCATGGTGCGGATGTTCTGTGCCCCGACGGTATGCTGAGTCCAACCCAGCGCGTACAGGAACGTGGTGGTGCGATCGGCTGCACTGGTGGAAGCCAGCACTTCGCAGACTTTCAGGAAGTCTTCTTTCGGCGTACCACAAATGTTTTCCACCACATCCGGCGTGTAGCGGGAAACGTGCTGTTTTAGCAGGTTCCAGACACAGCGAGGATGGCTTAACGTTTCATCGCGTTTCGCGTAGCCGTTTTCATCGAACTGGTAGTTCCAGGACGATTTATCGTATTGGCGTTTTTTCGCGTCATACCCGCTGAACAGACCGTCTTCAAAAGCATAGTCATCCCGCACCAGCAGGCTGGCATTGGTGTAATGCTTAACGTATTCAGCGTTAATTTTGTTGTTTTCAATCAGGTACAGCAAGACGCCGGACAGGAACGTAATGTCCGTGCCGGAACGAATTGGCGCATAGATATCCGCCACCGAAGCTGTACGTGTAAAACGAGGGTCAACAACAATCAGCGTGGCATCATTGTTGTTTTTAGCTTCCATCGCCCAGCGGAATCCCACCGGATGTGCTTCAGCGGCGTTACCGCCCATCACCATCACGACGTTAGCGTTTTTAATATCAACCCAGTGGTTGGTCATAGCACCGCGACCAAATGTTGGAGCAAGACTTGCTACCGTTGGTCCGTGTCAGACGCGCGCCTGGTTGTCTACTGCCAGCATGCCGAGTGAGCGCACAAATTTTTGCGTCAGCATACCGGTTTCATTACTTGCCGCAGATGCACACAGCATCCCGGTTGAAAGCCAGCGGTTTACCGTTACGCCCTGCTCATTCTTCTCAATAAAGTTGGCGTCACGGTCAGTTTTCATCAGCTTCGCGATACGGGTGAATGCTTCATCCCAGCTGATACGCTGCCATTTGTCGGAACCTGGTGCACGGTATTCCGGGTAACGCAGACGGTTTTCACTGTGCACGTAATCCAGTAATCCTGCGCCCTTAGGGCATAATGCCCCACGGCTCACCGGATGATCCGGATCCCCTTCAATATGGTAAATCGACTCTTTGGCGTTTTTTGCTCCATCTCCCAGGCTATACATTAATAGCCCGCAACCTACGGAACAGTATGTGCAGGTGTTTCGGATCTCTTTGGCGCGTAACAGCTTATAGTTTCGCGCCTGAGCCAGTGCCATTTTGGGTGCAAAACCCAGAGCAGCTACTGTTGTTCCCGCCATACCGCCCGCGCAGATTTTAAAAAATTGTCTGCGGCTGACGTCCATTGCTTTCCTCTTTTTTGCAGGGATTCGTACAGGACATCTCTCAAATCGCGCCAGCGCGGCATAATTGAAAGATGACATGTACAACTTCGCGACGAAACTATCAGCTATATCCATATTTTTTTTGCGTCAAATCAATAACGAAACGGTTCCGCTACTAAATAGTGCACTTTGTTTAACCTTTGTACCCATAAGGGGGTAGGTGAAAGGTAATTAGTTAGCGCGCTACGGTGTAAAAGTGCTATAAATTTCAGCTTGAATTTTTGCCAGCACCATGGACAGACAATCAGAATGACAAAACAAAAAGCGACGTTAATTGGGCTCATTGCCATCGTGCTCTGGAGCACGATGGTCGGGCTAATGCGTGGGGTAAGTGAAGGACTGGGTCCTGCGGGTGGCGCAGCAATGATTTTTTCGTTAAGTGGCCTGTTGCTGATTTTTACCGTTGGCTTTCCGAATATCAGAAAAATTCCTGTGCGTTATTTAATCGCGGGTAGCGTGCTTTTTGTTACCTATGAAATATGTTTAGCGCTGGCTCTCGGTTATGCGGCTACTCGTCACCAGGCTATTGAAGTCGGTATGGTCAATTATCTCTGGCCGAGTCTGACGATATTGTTTGCTATTTTATTTAATGGTCAAAAAACAACCTGGCTGGTAATCCCTGGATTAATTATCGCATTGACCGGGGTTTGTTGGGTATTGGGTGGCGAAAATGGCCTTAATCCTGGTGAAATTATAAACAACGTTGCCAGCAGCCCGCTGAGCTATTTCCTCGCCTTTCTTGGCGCATTTATCTGGGCAACGTATTGCACGGTGACCAATAAATACGCAAAAGGCTTTAACGGTATTACCGTATTCGTTTTACTAACGGCTGCAAGTTTGTGGGTTTACTATTTTATGACTCCGCAACCAGAAATGAATTTCAGCACTTCGGTGACTATTAAAATGTTCTCAGCGGCATTAACGTTAGGATTTGCCTATGCGGCGTGGAATATTGGCATTTTGCATGGCAACGTGACCATCATGGCCGTAGGTTCCTATTTTACCCCAGTGCTCTCCTCCGCTCTGGCTGCTGTGTTACTCAGCGCCCCGTTGTCGCTATCTTTCTGGCAGGGTGCATTGATGGTTTGTGCGGGTTCGCTACTTTGCTGGTTGGCAACACGCCGCGCCTGAAAAAAATCCGGGTTTTATCGCGCAAATCTAAAACCCGGCTACACTGTAATCAAATTAATGAATAATAAATGTTCATTCCACTTGTGGTTTATGTTTATTTTTGTTTAATTTAATGTTAAATAATTGGTAATTAATTAACTCCCGGAAATATTGCATGCTTATCTATATTCCTCAGCATGTATATATTATACCTGCGTGACTAACTCCATTTAAACCATAGACGGCACAATAGTCCCCTACGTAAATATACCCATTCAGATTTGTCACATATAAAGATTAATACAATCAGCTATATTATGTAGATCTGGATCACACAAATTCAAATATTTCGCAATATTATGAAACTTATTATTGAACTTATACCACTGCGTCATTTAAAAATAGTTTGCCATTGACGAACCCCTTCGTTTAGCAATGGTTTAGGAAACACACCAAGAAAAAATTATAAGGATTATTTAGAATGAAACTTAAATTAGTTGCAGTGGCAGTGACTAGCCTGTTGGCGGCAGGTGCGGTAAACGCAGCTGAGGTATATAACAAAGACGCAAACAAACTGGATATCTACGGTAAAGTTCACGCTCAGCATTACTTCTCTGACGACAACGGCAGCGATGGCGACAAAACCTACGCGCGTCTGGGCTTCAAAGGCGAAACTCAGATCAATGACCAACTGGTTGGTTTTGGTCAGTGGGAATATGAATTCAAAGGTAACCGCACTGAATCCACCGGTGGTTCCAACAGCGACAAAACTCGTCTGGCATTCGCTGGTCTGAAATTCGCTGAATACGGTTCTTTCGACTACGGTCGTAACTACGGCGTAGCATACGACATCGGCGCATGGACCGACGTCCTGCCTGAGTTCGGTGGTGATACCTGGACCCAGACTGACGTATTCATGACTGGCCGTACTACTGGCGTTGCAACCTACCGTAACACCGACTTCTTCGGTCTGGTTGAAGGTCTGAACTTTGCTGCTCAGTACCAGGGCAAAAATGACCGTAGCAACGACAAAGAAGCTAATGGCGACGGTTTCGGTCTGTCTTCTACTTACGAGTATGAAGGCTTCGGCGTAGGTGCTACCTATGCGAAATCTGACCGTACTGACTCTCAGAGCAATGCTGGCAGCGCGTTCAAAGCTGACGGTAAAAACGCTGAAGTATGGGCTGCTGGTCTGAAATATGATGCGAACAACATCTACCTGGCAACCACCTACTCCGAAACCCGCAACATGACCACCTATGGTTCTAAAGTTAACGGTATCGCTGATAAAGCACAGAACTTTGAAGTTGTTGCACAGTACCAGTTCGACTTCGGTCTGCGTCCGTCCGTTGCTTACCTGAAATCCAAAGGTAAAGACATCAACAATTACGGCGACCAGGATCTGGTTGAATACGTAGACCTGGGTGCTACCTACTACTTCAACAAAAACATGTCTACCTTCGTTGATTACAAAATCAACCTGCTGGATGACAATGCATTCACCAATGCTGCCGGTGTAAGCACTGACAACATCGTGGCTGTTGGTCTGAACTACCAGTTCTAATTTTGTTTTAGTCTGAATACAAAGCCAGTCCTCCAAGGGCTGGCTTTTTCTCTTAATGTAGACTCGGTCATAAGGAGTATGCCGTGCAGACATTCACTGGTCGTTGTCTTTGCGGACAGAGTCATTTTACCGTTGACGTCGAAATGCTGGATGTCTATGCCTGCCACTGTACGCTGTGTCAGAAATGGTCAGGCGGCATCGCCATGTATCTGGAAGCCAGCGCTCACCCGCTGATGTCGCCAGAATCGGCAGAACCTTCGCACTTTCCTTCTTCAAATCGTGGTGAACGGTTCTTCTGTTCCGGCTGCGGATGCCCACTGTGGTTTACGTTGACGGACAGCGATCGCTACTTTATTCCATGGACACTTCTGGAACTTAATGAGGTAGATCGCCGCCGCCTGATATTAGCGGCAGAGATCTATACGGAAACGCAACCTGCGTTCTGGAGACTGACGGGGCAATACGCTCGACTGAGTGGGAAAGAAGTCGAAGAGATGGATTACCCCTGTCATTTAGCTCACTAGTTATTAACGTTGTACCTTTGCCAGACTGAACCACATTCCTATCGCTAATATGATAAGCATGCTGCCGGCGCTGCTTAAGGCCACGCTATGTGACCAGGTGAACGCTTCTCTGGCAGCCGTCAGCAATGCCTCACTCAGTGACGACGGGAGCGAGTGCGCCAGTTGTACCGCCTCCCCCATTGACGATGTGGCTCGTTCTACTTCCTGCGGATTAAGTCCGGCTGGCGGCAGAATCGATGCAGAAAAGCTACGGCTCAGCAGTAAGCCAAAGATAGCGATCCCAAGTCCTGCCCCCAGTTCATAAGCCATTGTCTCGATGGCGCCAGCGGCCGCGGCTTTTTCCGCCGGCGCTGCTGCCATGATAGCCGCCGTTGAAGCCAGGAGCGCACTGGCGGCGCTGAAGCCGAGCAAAGCCATCAAAATCCAGGCTTGTATCTGTTGGCTACTGAAATCCGTCATCGCCAGGCCGTAAAAACTGACGGCGCTCAGCGCCATGCCCGCCGTTGCCACACAACGTAATCCCAGGCGTGAAACCAACATACCGGCAATCGGTCCGCTGAAACCACTTGCCAGCATCACAGGCAGCATGAACAATCCAGCCTGATACGGTGTTAAACCGTGAACAAACTGTAGTTCCTGAGCCATCAGCAACTCAAAACCCACCAGCGTTATCATCGCGGTCATCGCCATCACTACACCGCTCAAGATAATGCGATGCGTGAACAGACGCATATCAATCATCGGGCGAGCTGCCGCAAGCTGGATACGGACAAACTGCCACAACAGTAAAGCGCCGGTTAACAGCGTCAGGGCGATGGCAACGGTCGCCGTATGCCCTTTCAGCGCAGTTTTAGCGCTGTAAACCAACAGCAGAATGGCAACAATCAGCATGATCGCATGACCAAAATTTAACGATTGATCGCGACGTCCGGCCTGGCGTGGCACTAAGCGTGCGGTTAAGGCCATTACCACCAGGACAATTGGCACATTAATTAAGAATACGGACCCCCAGTAGAAGTGCTCCAGCAGCATCCCGCCAACCAGTGGGCCAAACGCCGCACCGCCGGAACCGACCGCCGCCCAGACGCCGAGCGCCATATTTCGATGCCGTTGCTCAGAGAACGTGGCGCGAATACCCGCCAGCGTTGCCGGAACAATCATCGCCGCGCCAATCGCCAATACCGCCCGGGTGGCAATCAGCCAGCTTGCGCTATGAGCAAAAGCGGCCGCCAGCGATGCGAGACCAAATAATCCACCGCCTAACAGCAGCAGACGTTTAAAGCCGATGCGATCCCCCAGCGCACCCATTGGCAATACCATTCCGGCCATTACCAGGGAATAAATATCAATGATCCACAGCAGCTCGTTACCACTGGCACCCAGCGTCATACTCAGCGTGGGCGCGGCAACGTGCAGCACCGTTGCATCAATCGCAACAGGGATGTAGACCAGCACAATAATGACTAACGTTAACCACTGACGAAACATAAAACTCCCTAACGAAACCAAAACTGGACACATGTCCAGCTTTAGCGATCCTACGGAAAATTGAACATATGTCCAACTTTTTGTTAGACTGCGATCTATACGGGTACAGGAGGAATGATGAGCTATCTAAATCGGGATGAACGTCGGGAAGTGATTCTGCAAGCAGCAATGCGTGTCGCACTTGAAGAAGGATTTTCCGCCATGACGGTTCGACGCATTGCTGCAGAAGCTCACGTCGCGACGGGCCAGGTACATCACCATTTCGCCTCTGCCGGCGAACTCAAATCCCAGGCATTTGTGCGCCTTATCCGCACCCTACTTGATGCCGAACTGGTCAGCGAAGACGCCAGTTTCCGTGAGCGACTGCATGCGATGCTAGGCAGTGAAGATGGTGGTCTGGAACCCTATATTAAGCTATGGCGTGAAGCACAGGTTGTTGCGGGTAAAGATCCGGAAATTAAAAGCGCCTACCTGTTGACCATGCGAATGTGGCACGAAGAAACCGCCAACATCATTACACAAGGACAGAAAGCCGGTGAGTTCTCATCCGCGCCTGATGCCGCCGACGTCGCATGGCGCTTAATCGCATTAGTCTGCGGCCTGGATGGTATGTACATATTAGGTATTGAGGAAATGGCCGATCCTGCATTCGATCGTCACCTTGATCGTATGATAACGCAGGAGTTATTTATTTGATGTAATAGATGGATTAACAATACATCTTTTATGTTTACAATTAGTAACACTTAAGCAACGTGTAATTCTCCCATCACGCCGCGTTATTGCGCTTTTTTATCTATTCTTTCAGTCAATATTCCTAAAACTTTTCAATAGTTTCTAAAAAGAAGCCGCGCGGCGCTGCATGCGTTTATTTCTTTTTCATGAACGGCATGTGCATGGAGAATAATATGTCATCATCAAATGAGAAAAATAATCGTTATCTTTTAACTGACTGGAAACCAGAAAACCCCGGCTTTTGGGAAAATAAAGGCAAGCACATTGCGCGCAGAAACCTCTGGATATCAGTAAGTTGTCTGCTGCTTGCGTTCTGCGTCTGGATGTTGTTTAGCGCCGTAGCCGTCAATCTGAATAAAATTGGTTTTAATTTCACCACCGACCAACTGTTTTTATTAACGGCATTGCCATCTCTTTCTGGTGCAATATTACGCGTGCCCTACTCCTTTATGGTACCTATATTTGGTGGTCGTCGCTGGACCATTTTTAGCACGATTATTCTGGTTATTCCCTGCGTCTGGCTCGGATTTGCCGTGCAAAATACCGCTACTCCGTTTGGAGTATTTATAATCATTGCGCTGATGTGTGGTTTTGCTGGCGCTAACTTTGCCTCCAGCATGGGCAATATCAGCTTTTTCTTCCCCAAAGCGAAGCAAGGTAGCGCATTAGGCGTTAACGGTGGTCTCGGCAACCTCGGCGTCAGCGTGATGCAGTTGATCGCGCCACTGGTGATCTTTCTGCCCATATTTACCTTTTTGGGCGTACAGGGCGTACCGCAAGCTGACGGCTCGTTATTGTCGCTGGCCAATGCAGCATGGATATGGGTGCCGTTACTGCTGATAGCCACCGTGGCAGCGGGCATGGGAATGAACGACATTGCCAGCTCGAAGGCCTCAATTGCCTCCCAGTTACCGGTACTCAAGCGTTTTCATCTGTGGTTATTAAGTCTGCTGTATCTCGCCACCTTCGGTTCATTTATCGGTTTTTCGGCAGGCTTTGCCATGCTGGCGAAAACCCAGTTCCCCGACGTGAATATCCTGCAACTGGCGTTCTTCGGCCCCTTCATCGGCGCGCTTGCACGATCGGCGGGCGGTGTTATCTCTGACAAGTTTGGTGGTGTGCGTGTCACCTTAATTAACTTCATCTTTATGGCACTGTTCAGCGCCCTGCTGTTTCTCACTTTGCCCGGCTCGGGCGAAGGTAGCTTTTTCGCGTTTTACCTGGTGTTTATGGGCTTGTTCCTGACCGCGGGTCTGGGCAGCGGTTCAACCTTCCAGATGATTGCGGTGATCTTTCGCAAAATCACAATTTATCGGGTGAAGCTGCATGGTGGTACCGAAGAACAGGCTCAGCGGGAAGCGGTAACCGATACCGCCGCCGCCCTGGGATTTATTTCCGCTATTGGCGCAGTGGGGGGCTTCTTCATTCCTAAAGCGTTTGGCTCATCGCTGGCGTTGACCGGCTCTCCGGTGGGTGCCATGAAAATATTCCTCGTGTTTTACATCGTCTGCGTGCTGGTGACCTGGTTGGTCTATGGCCGTAAATCACAAAAAAAATAACAAAATGGATACCGCAGGATCGGACATTTAGGTCGGCTGGATCAGGCCTGGAGTTCGATTTACCGTCGGCAATATTATCGAAGCAGGAGTTATGTCATGAGTAAACTGTTAGACCGCTTTCGCTACTTTAAACAAAAGGGCGATACGTTTGCCGAGGGGCACGGGCAAGTGATGCACACCAACCGGGACTGGGAAGACAGCTATCGTCAGCGCTGGCAGTTCGACAAAATTGTGCGTTCTACCCACGGCGTTAACTGTACCGGCTCATGCAGCTGGAAGATCTACGTTAAAAACGGGCTGGTGACCTGGGAAACGCAGCAAACCGACTACCCGCGTACTCGTCCTGACCTGCCAAATCATGAGCCCCGTGGCTGTCCACGCGGCGCCAGCTACTCGTGGTATCTCTATAGCGCTAACCGCCTGAAATATCCCCTGGTGCGTAAACGCTTAATCGAATTGTGGCGCGACGCCCTCTCCCGCCAGCCCGATCCGGTGCTGGCCTGGGAATCCATTATGAACGACCCGCAAAAATGCCAGAGCTACAAGCAGGTACGCGGGCGCGGTGGATTTATCCGTTCGAACTGGAAAGAGCTTAATCAGCTGATTGCTGCCGCCAACGTCTGGACGGTGAAAACCTACGGCCCGGATCGCGTGGTCGGCTTCTCCCCGATCCCGGCGATGTCGATGGTTTCCTATGCCGCCGGCACTCGCTATCTCTCGCTAATCGGCGGAACATGTCTGAGTTTCTATGACTGGTACTGCGACTTACCGCCCGCGTCACCGATGACCTGGGGCGAGCAGACCGACGTTCCTGAATCCGCCGACTGGTATAACTCCAGCTATATCATCGCCTGGGGTTCTAACGTGCCGCAGACTCGTACCCCGGATGCGCACTTTTTCACAGAAGTACGCTACAAAGGCACCAAGACGATTGCCATTACGCCGGATTACTCGGAAGTCGCCAAACTGTGCGATCAGTGGCTGGCACCCAAACAAGGAACAGACAGCGCGCTGGCAATGGCGATGGGCCACGTCATCCTGAAAGAGTTCCACCTCGACAATCCCAGCGATTATTTCCTCAATTACTGTCGTCGCTATACCGACATGCCGATGCTGGTTTTACTGGATGCCCGCGAAGATGGCAGCTACGTGCCTGGACGCATGATGCGTGCTTCAGACCTTGTCGATGGCCTGGGTGAAAGCAACAATCCGGAGTGGAAAACGGTAGCCTTTAACAGCGCTGGCGAACTGGTTGTCCCGAACGGATCTATCGGTTTTCGCTGGGGGGAAAAAGGCAAATGGAACCTGGAACCACTGGCGGCTGGCGCTGAAACTGAACTTTCTCTTTCGCTGCTTGGTCAGCATGATGAAGTGACCGGCGTGGCATTCCCCTATTTTGGCGGCAACGAAAACCCACATTTTCGCAGTGTAAAACAAGAACCGGTGCTGATCCGGCAACTACCGGTAAAACATCTTACCCTCGCTGACGGTAGCCGTTGCCCGGTGGTGAGCGTTTATGATCTGGTGCTGGCGAATTATGGCCTCGATCGTGGTCTGGATGACGTTCATAGCGCGCAAGATTACAGCGAAGTGAAAGCCTACACCCCGGCCTGGGGCGAGCAAATTACCGGTGTGCCACGCCGTCATATCGAACAGATCGCCCGTGAGTTTGCCGATACGGCGCACAAAACGCATGGCCGTTCGATGATCATTCTCGGGGCTGGCGTCAACCACTGGTATCACATGGATATGAACTACCGTGGCATGATTAATATCCTGGTGTTCTGTGGCTGTGTGGGACAAAGCGGCGGCGGCTGGGCGCACTATGTGGGTCAGGAGAAACTGCGTCCGCAAACCGGTTGGTTGCCGCTGGCCTTTGCGCTGGACTGGAACCGACCACCGCGTCAGATGAACAGCACTTCGTTTTTCTACAACCATTCCAGCCAGTGGCGTTATGAAAAACTTACCGCGCAGGAACTCCTCTCTCCACTGGCCGATGCGTCGAAGTTTAGCGGACATTTGATTGACTTTAACGTGCGGGCTGAAAGGATGGGCTGGCTGCCGTCTGCGCCGCAGCTTAACCTCAACCCTTTGACTGTTAAAGCAAAAGCCGAACAAGCAGGGCTATCTCCTGCGCAATACACCGCACAGGCGCTGAAGTCAGGTGATATTCGTTTTGCCTGCGAACAGCCAGATAACGGCAAAAACCATCCGCGCAACCTCTTCGTCTGGCGCTCTAACCTGCTCGGCTCCTCCGGTAAAGGGCATGAATACATGCTCAAATATTTGCTGGGTACCGAAAGCGGGATCCAGGGGGAAGCGCTCGGTTCAAGCGAGGGTATTAAACCTGAAGAGGTTGAATGGCAGTCGGCGGCGATAGAGGGCAAGCTCGATCTGCTGGTCACGCTCGATTTCCGTATGTCCAGTACCTGTTTGTTCTCCGATATCGTTCTGCCAACCGCTACCTGGTATGAAAAAGACGATATGAATACCTCGGATATGCATCCGTTTATTCACCCGTTGTCTGCGGCGGTCGACCCGGCATGGGAATCGAAGAGCGACTGGGAAATTTATAAAGGCATCGCCAAAGTATTTTCTGAGGTTTGCGTCGGACACCTTGGACAAGAAACGGATGTGGTATTGCAACCGCTGCAACACGACTCTCCGGCAGAGCTGGCGCAGCCGTTTGACATTCAGGACTGGCGCAAAGGCGAATGCGATCTCCTCCCGGGCAAAACGGCACCGAATATCGCCGTTGTGGAGCGTGACTACCCCGCCACCTACGAACGCTTTACTTCACTTGGCCCGCTCATGGACAAACTCGGTAACGGCGGGAAAGGCATTGCGTGGAATACCCAGGCGGAAGTCGATTTCCTCGGCAAGCTGAACTACACCAAGCGCGAAGGCCCGGCAAAAGGACGCCCGCTGATTGACACCGCGCTGGATGCCTCTGAGGTGATCCTCGCCCTGGCACCGGAAACAAACGGTCAGGTGGCGGTGAAAGCCTGGGAAGCGCTGGGGGCGATGACCGGACGCGACCATACGCACCTGGCGTTGAACAAAGAAGACGAAAAGATCCGTTTTCGCGATATCCAGGCGCAGCCGCGCAAAATCATCTCCAGCCCCACCTGGTCCGGGTTGGAAAGTGAACATGTTTCCTATAACGCAGGCTATACCAACGTCCACGAGCTGATCCCATGGCGTACTCTGTCCGGTCGCCAGCAGCTGTATCAGGATCATGCGTGGATGCGTGCGTTCGGTGAAAGTCTGGTGGCGTATCGTCCACCTATCGATACCCGCAGCGTCAGTGAAATGCGCGAGGTTCCGCCTAACGGCTTCCCGGAAAAAGCGCTCAACTTCCTGACGCCGCACCAGAAATGGGGGATCCACTCTACCTATAGTGAAAACCTGCTGATGCTGACGCTGTCGCGCGGCGGACCGATTGTCTGGATCAGCGAGACCGATGCCAAAGAGCTGGGCATTGAGGATAACGACTGGATCGAAGCCTTCAACGCCAACGGTGCGCTCACCGCGCGTGCAGTGGTGAGTCAACGCGTGCCACCGGGAATGACCATGATGTATCACGCTCAGGAGCGAATCATGAATATCCCTGGCTCAGAAGTGACCGGGATGCGCGGCGGGATCCATAACTCGGTGACCCGCGTCTGCCCGAAACCCACGCACATGATAGGTGGCTATGCGCAGCTGGCATACAGCTTCAACTATTACGGTACGGTCGGCTCTAACCGCGATGAGTTCATCATGATTAGAAAAATGAAAAATATTAACTGGCTGGATGATGAAGGTCGCGATCAGGTACAGGAGGCGAAAAAATGAAAATACGCTCACAGGTAGGCATGGTTCTTAATCTGGATAAGTGCATCGGCTGCCACACCTGCTCCGTTACCTGCAAAAACGTCTGGACCGGACGTGAAGGGATGGAATACGCGTGGTTTAACAACGTCGAGACCAAACCGGGTATTGGTTATCCGAAGAACTGGGAAGATCAGGAAGAGTGGCAAGGCGGCTGGGTTCGCGATGTTAACGGCAAGATAAGACCGCGTCTGGGCGGTAAGATGGGCGTCATCACCAAAATTTTCGCCAACCCGGTAATCCCGCAAATCGATGATTACTATGAGCCGTTTACCTACGATTATCAACATCTGCATAGCGCGCCGGAAAGCAAGAATCAGCCCACCGCGCGTCCGCGTTCGCTGATCGATGGTAAGCGGATGGACAAGATTATCTGGGGTCCAAACTGGGAAGAACTGCTTGGCGGCGAATTTTCAAAACGTGCCCGCGACCGTAACTTCGAGAAGATGCAAAAGGAGATGTACGGCCAGTTCGAAAACACCTTCATGATGTATTTACCGCGCCTGTGCGAGCACTGCCTGAATCCAAGCTGTGTCGCCACCTGCCCAAGCGGTGCTATCTATAAGCGTGAAGAAGACGGCATTGTGCTGATCGACCAGGACAAATGTCGCGGCTGGCGCTTGTGCATCAGCGGCTGTCCGTACAAAAAAATCTACTTTAACTGGAAGAGCGGTAAGTCAGAGAAGTGCATTTTCTGCTATCCGCGTATTGAGTCTGGCCAGCCGACGGTATGTTCGGAAACCTGCGTTGGACGTATCCGTTATCTCGGCGTATTGCTGTATGACGCCGACCGCATCGAAGAAGCGGCCAGCACCGAGCATGAGACCGATCTCTATGAGCGTCAGTGCGATGTATTCCTCAATCCGCACGATCCGGCGGTCATTGAAGAGGCGTTAAAACAAGGTATTCCGCACAACGTCATCGAAGCGGCCCAACGTTCGCCAGTCTACAAAATGGCGATGGACTGGAAACTGGCGCTGCCGCTGCACCCGGAATATCGCACCCTGCCGATGGTCTGGTATGTACCGCCATTGTCACCGATTCAGTCGGTCGCCGACGCGGGCGGACTGCCGCACAATGGCAACATTTTGCCGGCGGTTGAGTCGCTGCGAATTCCGGTTCAGTACCTCGCCAACATGCTCAGTGCGGGTGATACCGGTCCGGTGCTGCGCGCGCTGAAACGTATGATGGCCATGCGCCACTATATGCGTGCGCAAACAGTGGAAGGCGTGACGGACACCCGCGCGATTGAGGAAGTAGGTTTGACCGTTGAGCAGGTTGAAGAGATGTATCGCTATCTGGCCATCGCCAACTATGAGGACCGCTTTGTGATCCCGACCAGCCACCGTGAAATGGCACGCGATGCCTTCCCGGAGAAAAACGGCTGCGGATTTACTTTCGGTGACGGCTGCCATGGCTCAGATACCAAATTCAACCTGTTTAACAGTAGCCGTATTGATGCCATCGACATCACCGAAGTGCGCGATAAAGCGGAGGGTGAATAATGCAAATCCTGAAGGTTATCGGCCTGCTGATGGAATATCCCGACGAGCTGCTGTGGGAGTATAAAGACGACGCGCTGGCGCTTGTGGCCAGCGATGCCCCCATGCTTACCGAATTTAGCCAGGGATTGCTCAATGCGCCACTGCTGGATAAACAAGCGGAATGGTGCGAAATCTTTGACCGGGGCCGGGCCACCTCTCTGCTGCTGTTTGAGCACGTGCACGCCGAGTCCCGTGACCGGGGTCAGGCGATGGTTGATCTGCTGGCGCAGTATGAAAAGGTCGGGCTACAGCTCGACTGCCGCGAACTACCGGATCACCTGCCGTTGTATCTGGAGTATTTGAGCGTGTTGCCGGAGGACCAGGCCAAAGAAGGACTGCAGAACGTTGCACCGATTCTGGCTCTGTTGGGCGGGCGCTTAAAACAGCGCGATACGCCGTGGTATCAACTGTTTGACGCCCTGCTGCTGCTTGCCGGAAGCCCTCTTTCAAGTGACAGTGTCACTAAGCAGGTTGGTGCTGAAACCCGCGATGATACTCGTCAGGCGCTGGATGCGGTGTGGGAAGAGGAACAGGTGAAGTTTATCGAGGATAACGCCACCGCCTGCGACAGTTCACCGTTACAAAACTATCAACGACGCTTTAGCCAGGACGTTGCGCCGCAGTATGTCGACGTCAGCGCGGGAGGCCCGAAATGATACAGTACCTGAACGTCTTTTTTTACGATATCTACCCGTACCTGTGCGGTACGGTATTTATCCTCGGCAGTTGGCTACGCTATGACTACGGGCAATACACCTGGCGCGCCTCTTCCAGCCAGATGCTGGACAAACGCGGCATGGTGCTGTGGTCAAACCTGTTCCACATCGGCATTCTGGGGATCTTTTTCGGTCACCTGTTCGGCATGCTAACGCCGCACTGGATGTATGCCTGGTTCCTGCCGATTGCGGTGAAACAACAGATGGCGATGATTGCCGGTGGGCTTTGTGGCGTACTGACGCTGGTTGGTGGCGCAGGTTTGCTGGTGCGGCGTCTGACCAACCCGCGCATTCGTGCAACGTCTTCCACCGCTGATATTCTGATCCTTTGCGTTCTGCTGATTCAGTGTATCCTCGGCTTAACCACCATCCCGTTCTCTGCGCAACATCCAGACGGCAGTGAAATGCTGAAACTGGTCGGTTGGGCGCAGTCGGTGGTGACTTTCCAGGGCGGCGCATCTGCGCATCTGGATGGCGTGGCGTTGATTTTCCGTGTGCACCTGGTTCTGGGGATGACTATCTTCCTGCTATTCCCGTTCACCCGTCTGGTCCACGTATGGAGTGCGCCGTTTGAGTACTTCACTCGCCGCTATCAGATAGTGCGTTCCCGCCGATAATTGAACTCTGATGCCCGGTAGCGCTTGCGCTTACCGGGCCTGCATCGCTATCCCGCTTTTTGTACGTTATGATGCTTCTCCATTTCAGGGAGAACACTAATGAAACCACAGGTTTACCACGTCGATGCCTTTACCTCGGTCCCTTTTCGCGGCAACTCAGCAGGTGTGGTTTTACATGCTGATGGACTGAGTGACGCGCAGATGCAGCTCATCGCTCGCGAGCTGCGTCATTCAGAAACCGCATTTCTGCTGACCAGTGACGACAGCGATGTTCGCATCCGCTATTTCACCCCGACGGTCGAAGTTCCTATCTGTGGGCATGCTACCGTCGCCGCGCATTATGTGCGGGCTAAGGTGCTGGGTCTGGGTAACTGCACGGTCTGGCAAACCTCGCTGGCCGGACGTCATCGGGTGGATATTGACGCTACCGGGAACGACTATCGCATTAGCCTTGAGCAAGGTGAACCGGGTTTTGAACCTCCGCTGGAGGGCGCTGTTCGTACTGCGATTCTCGATGCGCTGCACCTGAGCGAAGACGATATGCTGGCAGGCTTACCCATTCAGGTTGCCACGACCGGACATTCGAAAGTGATGATTCCACTGAAACCCGAGGTGGACCTTGACGCCCTTTCCCCTGATTTACCGGCTTTGACCGCCATCAGCCAGCAAATTGGCTGTAACGGCTTTTTCCCTTTTCAAATCCGCGAGGGCGAAAATGCCACTGATGGCCGCATGTTTTCACCTGCTATTGGTATTGTGGAAGACCCGGTTACCGGCAATGCCAACGGTCCAATGGGCGCGTGGCTGGTCCACCATGGGCTGATGGCGCATGATGGGAAAACGTTACGTGTTCAGGGGCATCAGGGCCGTGCGCTCGGGCGCGACGGGATTGTTGATGTGACGGTGACTATCCGTGAAAACCAGCCGGAAAAAGTCACCATTACCGGTTCGGCGGTGATCCTGTTTCACGCAGAATGGGCGATAGATTTTTAATTGTTCCCGAAAGCCGGATAAGGCGATGACGCCGCATCCGGCATTAATTCCGATGCCCCTATTTCCCCGCCTCCGGATGCGTATCAAACGCCGCCATGACCGTCGCCAGCTCATCTTCGGTAAACCCATGCTTCACGTCATCCACACCCAGTCCAAATCGTTCTTGCAACAACGCATACAAACTGGCGACATCAGGCAAATTAATCTGCTCTACCGCATGTCCATCCTGATAATGGGTAAAGTGAAAATTGGTTAACGTTAATTTTCCGCCGTCGGGCAGATGACGGCACATCAGCAGATGATGGCGAAAATGTGATTGCGGCCAGTGTGCGGACCAGAAGTTGCCCATCAGATAATCGCTCTGATGCTGCACGACCAGATCGAAATGATACATTGACTGCCAGTGTTCGTGATGACGGAACTGGAGGATCCAATCTTCACCTTCCTGAATCAGCCGATATTCGCCGTGTGGCGTCTTCTGCTCAGTGTTAGCCTGCAGACGAATTGGTGCTGTCAGAGTTTGCCCGCCGAAACCGACGTCGGCGATCCACTGCTCTCCCTGCAATTCAACCAGCAACAAACGATGCGTGCGCGGCGGCAGACTTGACGGATTTGCCAGTACCACGCGACCGAGAAGGCTACGTACGTTAAAACCGATTTCGCGTAACGCGCGCTCAAACACGCCGTTCTGTTCAAAGCAATAACCGCCACGACGCGCCGTTACCAGCTTCTCTTCCAGCGACAAATCGTCAAGCTGCATCTCTCTTGGCAGTAATACATCCAGGTTTTCAAAGGGAATTGCGCTGTTGTGCAGTAGATGTAGCGCTTGCAAGGTTTCAAGGTTGACGTTGGCCGAACCTGACCAGCAAATACGGGCAAAATAAGCGGTTAAAAAAGGCGTCATACGGAGTTCCTGTTCGATTAATGCAGTACTTATAACGTATTTTTCGTTTTACGCTGTCGATTTTGTGCGTTGTTAATTCCTGTGAGGCGACAAAATCGCTAATACCGTTAATATCTATGTTTATTGTGGTGTGTTATCTCTCAGCCAAGGAGCATCCATGAGCCATTTTCGTCCGATCGAATTAAAACATGCCAGTCGGCTACTCAATCATGGCCCAACGATATTGATAACCAGCCGGGATGAGCATACCGAGCGGCGAAATGTGATGGCTGCGGCATGGTCAATGCCCGTGGAATTTGAGCCGCCGCGGGTAGCAATTGTTGTTGATAAGACCGCCTGGTCGCGGGATCTCATTGAACGTAGCGGTAAATTCGGCATCGTTATTCCGGGTATCGCCGCCGTCAACTGGACCTGGGCCGTAGGCAGCGTTTCCGGTCGCGTGGAAGATAAATTCAACTGTTACGGCATTCCCGTGGTGCAAGGACCCGTGCTAGGTTTACCGCTGATAGAAGCGAAATGTCTGGCCTGGATGGAGTGTCGCCTGTTGCCAGCCACGGCGGCACAGGAAAAATATGACACTCTGTTTGGGGAAGTGGTCTCCGCTGCCGCTGATGAGCGAGCCTTCGTGGAAGGACGCTGGCAGTTTGATGATGGCAAGCTCAATACTCTGCATCACCTTGGGGCAGGAACGTTTATCTCCAGCGGGAAACGCATTATCGCAGGTGAATGATAGTATGCTAACGGATGGCAGTTCTGCTCTGTCATCCGCAACTGTTTTCTTAAAACTTCTGAAAAACCAGTTAGATAAATTACTCTGCCTTCCTTGCCTAATCATTCATGTGAATTATAGTTAATTTTGCACTAACGCAAATACCTAATCAAAACGCTATCCGTCAAAGCAGCATCCCCAACTGTACTTTTGAAGTGTCAGAGAGGTTTTACGATGCAACTTAATAGAATCGCACAAAGTTTTATACTTGCTGGGTTACTCACATCGTTTTCTGTTCCCCTTATGGCCGCTGAAGCCCCCAAAGACGCTACAGCCGCCACGCAACAAGCCAACAACGCGCTTTACAATCAACTGCCCTTCTCCGATAACACCGACTTTACCGACGCCCACAAAGGCTTTATCGCCCCACTCCCGCAGGACGTGATCAAGGGCGAGCAGGGAAATGTTATCTGGAATCCGCAGCAGTACGCGTTCATCAAAGAAGGCGATAAAGCCCCGGATACGGTAAACCCGAGCCTGTGGCGTCAATCTCAGTTGATCAACATCAGCGGGCTGTTTGAAGTAACGGATGGCGTTTACCAGATTCGTAACCTCGATCTGTCAAACATGACCATTATTGAAGGTAAAGAAGGCATCACCGTTGTTGACCCGCTGGTCTCGGCAGAAACGGCCAAAGTCGGGATGGATCTTTACTTTAAAAACCGCGGTAAAAAACCGGTTGTTGCAGTGATTTATACCCACAGCCACGTTGACCATTACGGCGGCGTACGCGGCGTTGTCGATGAAGCCGACGTTAAAGCGGGCAAAGTGAAAGTTTATGCGCCAGCCGGCTTTATGGAAGCCGCGGTCGCTGAGAATATCATGGCCGGTAACGTCATGAGCCGCCGCGCGAGCTACATGTACGGCAACCTACTCAAACCTGATGCCAAAGGCCAGGTCGGCGCGGGACTGGGAACCACGACCTCCGCGGGAACCGTTACCCTGATTGCGCCAACAAATATCATTGAGAAAGATGGACAAAAAGAGGTCATCGATGGCCTGACCTATGACTTCATGCTGGCCCCGGGTTCCGAAGCACCGTCGGAAATGCTGTGGTACATCGAAGAGAAGAAACTGATTGAATCCGCAGAAGATGTTACCCACACCCTGCACAACACCTACTCCCTGCGCGGAGCCAAAATTCGTGAGCCGCTGCCGTGGTCCAAATACATCAACGAAGCGATTGTGCGCTGGGGTGATAAAGCCGAAGTGCTGATGGCGCAGCACCACTGGCCAACCTGGGGTAATGACAAGGTGGTCAGCCTGCTGAAAAGTCAGCGCGATCTGTATCGTTACATCAACGACCAGACGCTACGCATGGCTAACGAAGGTCTGACCCGCGATGAAATCGCTGCCAACTTTAAGCTGCCGGACTCACTGGCACATACCTGGGCTAACCGCGGTTACTATGGCTCCGTGAGCCATGACGTAAAAGCGACCTATGTGCTCTATCTCGGCTGGTTTGACGGCAACCCGGCAACGCTGGATGAGCTGCCGCCGGAAGAGTCTGCGAAGAAATTTGTCGACTACATGGGTGGTGCGGACGCCATTTTGCAGAAAGCAAAAGCAGACTATGACCAGGGTAACTACCGCTGGGTAGCACAGGTGGTAAGCAAAGTCGTGTTTGCCGATCCAAATAACCAGGCCGCACGTAATCTGGAAGCAGATGCGCTTGAGCAACTGGGTTATCAGGCTGAATCCGGCCCGTGGCGTAACTTCTACCTGACCGGCGCGCAAGAGCTGCGTAACGGCGTGGTCAAAGGCCCAACCCCGAATACCGCCAGCCCGGATACCGTTCGTGCTATGACGCCGGAAATGTTCTTCGATTATCTGGCAGTGCATATTAACGGACAAAAAGCGGGTGATGCGAAGTCGGTGTTTAACATCGATCTTGGCAGTGATGGCGGTAAATATAAGCTTGAGCTGGAGAATGGCGTCCTGAACCATACCGCCAATGCCGAAGCGAAAGATGCCGATGCTACGATCACGCTTAATCGTGATACGCTGAACAAAATCATCCTCAAGGAAGTGACGCTGAAACAGGCACAAGACAGCGGTGACGTGAAGATAACCGGTGACGGCGCCAAGCTTGATGCCATGCTCGGCTATATGGATAAATTCGAATTCTGGTTCAACATCGTTACGCCATAAGCACAACGAAAACGGGCGGAAATCCGCCCGTTTTTTCTTACATACTGTAGCCAGGTTTTTTAATTAATCTCGCCATCTGCGGCAAAATTTCCTTATCCCACACGGCCTGCCACGCCTCTGGCTCAACTTCATTGAGCGCCACGCTGACTGAACTGTCTTTGCTTTGCAAATGACGAATAATAACCTCGGTAATATCCGCCGCCAGGGCGGTTTTCTGTTCGTCGGTAAGAGAGCGAGGAAAACATTTAATATCAACGTGCGGCATAGCAGATTCCTTATTGTTTTGGGTTGCAGGTAACTTATGCGGACTCTCGTTCAACCAGATGAAAACCGACATCAATAATATCGTCTTCACGCGGAATTTGTTCGATACGATCGGCAAGCAGTGAGGCAGCACGTTGCCCGATGGCCCGTCTGTCGACGCTGACGGTGGTGATGGCGGGCCGATTGCTGGCAGCAAAATCCAGATCGCCAAAACCGATTACCGCCAACTCTTGCGGCACGCGTATACCGCGACTTTCGGCCTCCATGATCGCCCCCTGGGCTAGCGTATCAGAGCTACAGACAATGACATCAAACTCGCGCTCCGCCAATAGCTGCGTTAATCCAGTGCGTCCCAATGCCAGAGAGGCCGGTAGCGGGACGTCCACCTGTGCGTCAGCCGCAATACCATGACGACTCAACGCATCGCACAGTCCTTGTTTACGCTGGCCTGCCCGGCGATCGGCAGTCCATAACAACCCCGGACGTCGATAGCCTTTATTCAGCAGATAGTCTGCCACCGCTTGCCCGACCTTTTCATGCGAAAAACCGACCAGCATATCGATGGGTGTTGGGGTTAAATCCCAGATTTCCACGACCGGGATGGCCGCATTAAGAATCACTTTTTTCAGCTCAGCGGTATGATGAATACCGGTGAGTACTACACCATCCGGGCGACGAGAAAGCAGCGTCGCCACCAGCTCCGCCTCTGTTTGCGGCGTATAACCCGACACGCAGAGCAAAATGTGGTATCCGCGTTCTGCCAGTTCATCACTTAATGACTGGATGGTATCGACAAACATATTGTTGTTAATTTGCGGAATAACCACGGCGATAAGCTTGCTGCGACGCGACGCCAGTCCCCCAGCCAGTGCGTTGGGAATATAGCCGGTGGCGCGCACCGCCTGCATCACTTTTTCAACCGTTTTCGGGCGCACCAGCTGCGGGGTATTCAACGCCCTGCTCACCGTCATGGGTGACAATCCCGCGGTACGGGCAACATCTTCCAGCGTGGGAGCGCGCGGTGGTTTGGGATTTTTCACTGTCGATGCCCTTGTCAAAAATCGCTGATTTATCCTGGCATTATTCATCATGATTTTGGCTATTGCCAGCGTTGCTCAGTGATAACGCAGGGAAAACAGCAGCTTAGTTAATTAAGCGTCATCCAAAATGATAGCGCAATCACAATGATTTGTGCATTTCTCCATAAAGTACTGGAATGTGACGTCGTCTATAATTTACCACCCTTTTCTCTCTGCATTTGTGAGCAATTGTTCAAATCGCAGTCAATTCGCTGGCACAGTGATTACGCTAATATTAAAAATGATAGCGCAATCATTTGTTATCATCAGGAAAGAACAATATGTCTTTAAGTGCCAATTCCGATGCTGTGACTTATGCCAAATCGGACAACGCCAAAACCGCAGCAGAAACCGGTGACCGTATTGAATGGGTAAAGCTGTCTCTGGCTTTCCTTCCTCTGGCAACACCCGTGAGCGATGCCAAAGTGCTCACCGGTCGCCAGAAACCGCTAACTGAAGTCGCCATAATCATCGCCGAGATCCGCAGCCGCGACGGGTTTGAAGGCGTGGGATTTAGTTACTCCAAGCGGGCTGGCGGCCAGGGAATATATGCGCATGCCAAAGAAATTGCCGATAACCTGTTAGGCGAAGATCCAAACGATATTGACAAGATCTACACCAAGCTGCTGTGGGCTGGCGCTTCCGTGGGGCGCAGCGGCATGGCGGTACAAGCCATCTCCCCTATCGATATCGCATTATGGGATATGAAAGCCAAGCGTGCAGGATTGCCGCTGGCAAAACTGCTTGGCGCGCATCGGGACTCCGTGCAGTGCTACAACACCTCCGGCGGATTCCTGCATACGCCGCTGGATCAGGTGCTAAAAAACGTGGTTATTTCCCGTGAAAACGGCATTGGTGGTATCAAACTCAAGGTTGGTCAGCCAAACTGCGCCGAGGATATTCGCCGCTTAACCGCGGTGCGTGAAGCGCTGGGGGATGACTTCCCGCTAATGGTCGATGCCAATCAGCAGTGGGATCGGGAAACCGCCATCCGTATGGGACGTAAAATGGAGCAGTTCAATCTAATCTGGATTGAAGAGCCGCTGGACGCCTACGATGTTGAAGGCCACGCCCAACTGGCCGCCGCGCTTGATACCCCGATTGCCACCGGTGAAATGCTGACCAGCTTCCGCGAACATGAACAGCTGATCCTCGGCAATGCCAGCGATTTTGTGCAGCCCGATGCACCGCGTGTGGGAGGGATTTCACCGTTCCTGAAAATTATGGACCTGGCGGCTAAACATGGTCGCAAGTTGGCTCCACACTTCGCTATGGAAGTTCACCTGCATCTGTCCGCCGCTTATCCGCTTGAGCCATGGCTGGAGCATTTTGAATGGCTGAACCCGTTATTTAACGAACAACTTGAGCTGCGCGATGGCCGGATGTGGGTTTCCGATCGTCACGGTCTGGGCTTCAGCATCAGCGAGCAGGCGCGCCGCTGGACGCAATTAACCTGCGAGTTTGGCAAACGTCCTTAATTAATTTGGCGGGTAAGCAATACCCGCCATCCTCCCCTACAAAAACGCTCTCAACCTTATGAAAGGAGTGGGTGATGAACACAATAATAAAGCGTACAAAAGTGCGTTACGGCATTCTGATATTTCTGTTTCTTGCGACCGTATTTAATTACGCCGATCGCGCGACGTTATCCGTCGTGGCGCCGATTATGAGCAAAGAATTAGGTTTTGATCCTGAAGCAATGGGGCTGGCCTTTTCTGCCTTCGGTATTTCTTATGTCATTATGCAACTACCCGGCGGCTGGCTGCTGGATCGCTATGGCTCGCGTCTGGTATACGGCTGCGCACTGATTGGCTGGTCGCTGGTCACTATGTTTCAGGGCACCATTTATCTGTACGCCAGCCCGCTTGTCGTATTGATTATCTTACGATTACTGATGGGTGCGATTGAAGCTCCGGCCTTTCCGGCCAACAGCCGATTAAGCGTGCAGTGGTTTCCTAATAACGAACGGGGCTTTGTTACCTCTGTCTATCAGGCCGCGCAATATATCTCGTTAGGGATTATTACGCCGCTAATGACGATTATTTTGCATAATCTCAGTTGGCACTTTGTGTTTTATTACATTGGGGCAATAGGCGTTATTCTTGGCATCTTCTGGTTGGTCAAAGTCAGAGACCCTATGCATCATCCAAAGGTGAACCAGCAGGAAATTGACTATATTCGGGAAGGCGGTGGTGAACCGTCGCTGGGTAATAAAAAAGAACCACAGAAGATTACCTTTGCGCAAATTAAAAGCGTCTGCGTCAACCGCATGATGATTGGCGTATATATCGGACAGTTCTGCGTGACATCCATTACCTGGTTCTTCCTGACCTGGTTCCCTACTTATCTGTATCAGGCGAAAGGCATGTCGATCCTCAAAGTGGGGTTTGTCGCCAGTATCCCTGCCATTGCCGGTTTTATCGGTGGATTATTAGGCGGTGTTTTCTCCGACTGGCTTTTAAAGCGCGGCTACAGCCTGACGATTGCCCGTAAGCTGCCGGTTATCTGCGGAATGCTGCTTTCCTGCGTCATCGTTATCGCCAACTACACCTCGTCAGAATTTGTGGTGATCGCGGCGATGAGTCTGGCGTTTTTCGCCAAAGGTTTTGGCAATCTGGGATGGTGCGTACTTAGCGATACCTCGCCAAAAGAAGTGCTCGGTATTGCAGGTGGCGTTTTCAATATGTGCGGCAATATGGCCAGTATCATCACGCCACTGGTGATCGGCATCATTCTGGCGAATACCCAGTCTTTTGATTACGCCATTCTGTACGTCGGTTCGATGGGGCTGATTGGTCTGATTTCTTATCTGTTTATCGTGGGTCCATTGGATCGTATTACGCTGACCCCTTCTGTCGCGTAATTTAAAACTTATGGCGATAGTTCGCCCGCTGTTCCGGGATTTGCACTCCTGCGGAACAGCGTTTTTTACTCAAATAATCTTATTGCTTTTCAGTACGGTACGCAGCCTCGGATGCTGACAAACCGCATCGGCGATGGCGCTAATATTCGGCGTGTTGTCCTGAAACCAGTCATGCCCTGGTCCCCAGGAGCGCATAACGGCAATGTAAATGTCCAGCAGTGTTAGCTGATCCCCAAATGCGTACGGCTCGGCGCTTAGCTGGTTGTTCAGCCACATATAGAGGGATTTACGGTACTCAATGCAGTTCTTTTTCAACTGCGCCGGGGCGTCCGGTACCCATCGGTCAGGATAATCGGCATAGGTAAACGTGGGATAGACATTTGCCACCAACCATATCAGCAGACGCTGAAACTGCTGGCGTTCGGCGTGTCCAACGGGTGGTGAAAGTTCGGGGCGACGATCGAGGATCATCAGCGCGATCGCCGCCGTTTCCGTCAACACGCTGCCATTTTCCAGTACCAGCGTGGGCACCTGGCATAGCGGATTCATTGTTTTAAGCAACTCCCGCGAAGGACCATCGCTGTCAAAACCGTCCACATCAATAAAGCTGTAAGGGATCTCCGCCAGTGTGAGCATCACTTCACTGATGGCCGATCCCCAGCCCGGTACCCCATAGACCTTAATCATGCTGCAACCCCCAACGTTAAAACCCTAAGTGTAGAGCAGCATTCGGCAACCTATGCAGACATGATTATTACTTTCATAATAACAATGGTCGAATACCGGGAGAGAATAAGCAATGCGTTCCAGTATGTTTGAATACATGAACATTTTTGTACAGGTTGTTGAGCAAGGTGGATTTGCCAGAGCCGCAGATGTGTTACACCTGCACCGCCCTGCGGTCACCAAAGCTATCCAACATCTTGAAGACGACCTGGGGGCAAAGTTGCTTAACCGCACGACTCGTAAAGTGAGTCTGACAGAAGAAGGTGATGCTTTTTACCAACGCACAAAAATACTGCTCAGTGACGTTGATGACATCATGGCTTCTTTCTCGCCAACTCGCCCGCCACGCGGAAAACTCAGGGTTAATGCACCTCTGTCGCTGGCGCACTCCGTGTTAGTTCCTGCGCTGAAAGATTTCCAGTCGCGGTATCCTGACATCGAGATGGTGCTCACCTCCACCGACCGTAGAATCGATATGCTTGCCGAAGGCATCGACTGCATGATCCGTATTGGCGAGCTACAAGATTCGACCTTGATCTCCAGGCGGCTTGGTGAGGTCAAAATGGTGACCTGTGCTTCACCGGATTATCTGCAAAAACAGGGGGTGCCGCAGGTACCAGAGGATTTATCCCGACACCAGGCGCTTAACTTTTTTAGCGAGCGTCATCGCGAAGCGCTGGAATGGACCTTCGTCAACAGAGGTAAAACCGAATCGTTCACCCCCGCAGGGCGGATAAGCGTTGATAACTCCGATATTCTGTTGACCGGCTGCTTATCTGGACTCGGCATTATACGTGGCGTTCATGCTGTCCTTGCCCCCTATCTTCAGTCAGGCCAGCTTGTTGAGGTGCTGGCCGATTATACCGGAGAATCAAAACCAGTTTCGGTGCTTTACCCGGACAGACGTCATCTCGCCCCTCGGGTTCGGGTATTCATTGACTGGTTATGCGAACTTTTTAGCCAACAAAAACCACGGCTTCAGGGATTATTACAAAATAAGTAATAGTGAAGTTCCGCAACAACGGTTTTTCACTCTCATCTGAGTCGTTAAATTGTGCAGACCCAATACAGAACAATTTACTGAGGTCTGCTATGTCTAAGGTCGTAGTTTTTAATCAAATTGGTGGCGCTGAAGTCCTGAAGATTCAGGAGATGCAGGTTCGCGCGCCTGATGCAAATGAGGTTCAGATCCGCGTGCGGGCTATTGGTATCAACCGTGCGGAAGTTATGTACCGCACCGGACAGTATATTTACCAACCTAATTTCCCGGCGCGACTGGGTTATGAAGCTGCCGGAGTCATTGAATCAGTGGGAGACAACGTACGTGAGTTTGCACCTGGCGATTACGTTAGCGTCATCCCGGCATTCAGCTTTCATCAATATGGAATGTATGGTGAAGTCGTTAATGCCCCCGCTCACGCGGTCGTAAAGCATCCACAAAACCTGAGCTTTACCGAGGCTGCTGCCAGCTGGATGATGTATGTGACCGCTTTCGGTGCGCTGGTTGAATATGCGGATATTAAGCCCGGTGATAACGTGCTGATCAATGCTGCTTCCAGCAGCGTCGGACTGGCGGCAATTCAGATTGCTAACATGCGGGGAGCAAAACCGATTGCGATGACACGGACCAGTGAGAAACGTGATCAGTTGCTGCAACTGGGCGCGGCAGAGGTTATTGCAAGCCAGGAGCAGGATCTGGTGGCCGAGATTCAGCGGATTACTGAGGGTAAAGGAACCCGCGTGGTGTTCGATCCGGTCGGTGGCCCAGCGGTGGCAAAAATTGCCCAAGTGATGCCAGCCGGTGGGCTCTTTTTCCAGTATGGTTCGCTTGATTCACGTGACCTTTCTATCCCGGTCATTGAGATACTCGGTCGCCATCTGACCTTCCGCGGCTATGAGATTTTCGAAATCACCACGGACGCAGAAAAACTTGCGCGGGCGAAACGGTTTATCTTTGAAGGATTGCAGTCTGGCCAGCTCAAGCCGCTGATTGATAAAACCTTTGCCTTTGATGATATCGTCGAAGCACATCAATACATGGAAGCCAACGGCCAGGTAGGCAAAATCGTCGTCACTCTGTAATCTCTGTGCGGCACAGCCTTGTGCCGCAATGTGTCTCAAAGCACTTTCGACAAAAACTGCTGAGTGCGCGTGTGGCGTGGATGATTCAGCACTTGCTCGCTGCTGCCCTGCTCGATGATTTTGCCATCGACCATAAACACCACCTGATCCGCCACTTCCCGGGCGAAGCCAATCTCATGCGTTACCACAACCAGCGTGGTTCCCGACTTCGCCAGCGCTTTAATGACATCCAGTACTTCACCGACCAGTTCAGGATCCAGTGCAGATGTAGGCTCATCAAACAGCATGACACGCGGATTTAACGCCAGCGCACGGGCAATAGCGATACGCTGCTGCTGACCTCCGGATAAGTGACGCGACCAGGCATCGGCTTTATTCCGTAACCCTACCGCATCAAGCAGAGTTAATGCCCGCTCGGTGGCGGTTTTACGCGTTGCCAGTCCGTGCGCAATGGGCGCTTCAATCAGATTCTCCAGAACCGTTAAGTGGGGGAACAGATTAAAGTTCTGGAACACATAGCCGACGTTAACACGCTGGCGCAAAATTTCCGCCTCTTTCAGCTCATATAGCTTGTCTCCCTGCCGACGATAGCCAATGTAATCGCCATCGATTTGAATAAACCCCTCATCAACGCGTTCCAGATGGTTGATGGTCCGCAAGAGTGTGGATTTCCCTGAACCGGACGGGCCAAGAATAACCGTTACCGTACCGGGAGGGATCTCCAGCGACACATTATCCAGCGCTTTGTGGCGACCAAAGTATTTGCTAACGCCGGTAATAGAAATATGGCCTTCAGGCGAGCGGGACATGGACGGCCTCCTGCTGTGGACGTTGACGACTGCGTTTTTCTGCACGACTCACCCGGGCTGTGTTGATCGCTGAACGTCGTTCGCTGCGTGCCAACGCACGTTCAACCAGGTGCTGAATTAACGACAGGACGCTGGTGATCACCAGATACCACACCGCACCCACCATCAGCAGCGGGATCACTTCCTGCGTGCGGTTATATATCATCTGGATGGTGTAGAACAGCTCCGGCATTGCCAGCACATATACCATCGCCGTCCCTTTCGCCAGGCTGATGATTTCATTGAATCCAGCAGGCAAAATGGTGCGCAGCGCCTGCGGCAGAATAATCCGCAGCGTACGTCGCCCTGCTGGTAAGCCCAGTGCTGCCGCTGCCTCGTACTGACCGTGATCGACCCCTAAAAATCCACCCCGAATAATTTCAGCGGTATAGGCGCTTTGCACCAGCGTCAGGCCAACCACCGCAGTGGAAAACTGACCGAGTACATTGATGGTCTCAAAACTTCCCCACTGAATGGGAGTGAACGGAATACCAATCGTCAACGTGTCGTACAGATAGGAGAAGTTGTACAAAACGATCAGCACCACAATCAGCGGTAACGAACGAAACAGCCAGATGTACCCCCATGCCAGACCGTTCAACAGCCAGGAAGATGAAAGCCGTGCCAACGCCAGCAGACCGCCGATGACAATACTCAACAGCGTCCCGATCAGCGTCAGTAACAGCGTTTGCCCGAGGCCGGACAAGATAACCGGATCAAAGAACCAGCGGGCAAACACGCTCCATTCCCAGCGCGGATTAAACGCCACGGACTGAAGAATTACCGCAAGGGCAAATAAGGCAATGACCGCGCCTACGGTACGCATGGGATAACGTGCCGGTACGACTCTAATGCTATCTGTCGTTTTCATTTTCTCTCCTCAGGCGATTCTGGCCTGACCGGCAATAGTCAGCAGTTTGGTAAAGCGCAGCCGTCCATCAAACGGCGGCAGGCTGTACTCTTCGGGATCGCGCGTCGTATCAAATTGCGGATCGTAGCCCTGGCTTAAATAAAGTCTGACGGCCTCCGGCTGGCGAAATCCCGTGGTTAGATAAATCCGGCTGTAGCCTGCGAGCAGCGCTCTACGTTCCAGTTCCTGCACCACGCGCGCCGCCAGCCCCTGCTGACGCAGGCTGCTTTTTGTCCAGATACGCTTAATCTCGGCGGTGTCCTTGTCGTAAGGTTTGTAAGCCCCGGTGGCGATAATTTCGCCGCGGCGCTCCAGTACCACAAAAAGTCCCTGCGGCGCCAGATACCATTCGGTCAGTTCCACTTCAGCGTCGCGAGAAAAGTAATCGCCATAGCGGGCGGCATATTCACCGAACAGACCGTTCAAAATGGGCTGCAGCTCGCTGGCTTCCGGTGAGAGCACGCGAAATTGATCGCTCACGATGACCTCCTTAGTCGCCTAAACCGGCCGGGTTGATTTCAGATTGTGGAATGCGTTCCACCCCTTCTCCCCAGCGATTCAGCACCTTGTCATAGTCGCCGTTGCCAATCACGCCGTTGAGGGCGGTTTGTACCGGCAGAACCAGACCGCTGTCTTTTTTCAGCGTCACAGCGATATGTGCCGCTTTTGGCCAACCGCCATCAACGCTACCCACTAATTGCGTTTTACCGTTGAGTGCAGCTTTCCACGCGCCGATTACATTAGGACCGAAGTAGGCATCGGCGCGGCCTGACTGTAGGGCCAGGGTTTGCGCGGCATCATCTTTGGTATATACCGGCGTAAACGGCTGTAACCCTTTCTTCACGTTCTCATCGTTCCAGGCCAACAGAATGGCTTCCTGGTTAGTCCCCGAACCGACGATAATGCGTAGTCCTGCGATATCTTCCGCCTGCTCGATTTTCTTCAGCTTGCTACCGGTTTTGACATAAAAGCCAAGAGAGTCCTTCCGATACGTCGCGAAATCGAATTTTTCTTTGCGTGCTTTGGTGACGGTAATATTGCTGATCGCGGCATCGTATTTGCCGGAAGTGACGCCCAGCGGCCAGTCTTCCCATGACGTAGGTACAACGTTGAGTTCCAGCCCCAAACTGTCAGCCACCAGACGCGCGATATCCGCCTCGCTGCCGATCAGCGTTTTATTGTCATCGGCAAAGACGGTCAGCGGCGGCTGGCTGAGCCCGGCAATCGCCACGGTGAATTTACCCGGTACGGCCAGGTGCAGGTTTGCGGGCAACTGCGCAATCGCCTGCGGATTCTTAGCTGTATTGATCGGCGCTTTATTGGCTTCCAGGCTTACGCCGGTGCCGTTAATCGTCACCTCATTTGCCCAAACGGTCGCGCTTAAAGCCAGTGACAGCGCGAGAAATACTGATTTTTTCTGCATAGCGTTTTTCTCTTATTGTGTGAATTGATTTGCAGGTATCGCTAATCCCAGGCTTGCGCGCAGGGTCGTACCGGGATATTCATGGCGGAACAGGCCGCGCGCCTGAAGCACAGGGACAACCTGTTCGACAAAACGCGGGAAGGTATCCGGCGTGCCACCCTGGATGATAAAACCGTCTGCGGCTTTTTCGTCGAACCACTGCTGCAGGCCGTCGGCAACCTGTTGTGGCGTGCCGCTGAAACGCGGACGTGGACTGGCCGCTTCCAGAGCAACCTGACGAAGTGTTAAACCACGCTCGCGTGCGTTGCGTTTGATCTCATCAGTCGTACTGCGAAAGCTGTTTTGTCCGAGAGAGCCCAGATCCGGGAACGGTGCGTCCAGCGGATATTGGGCAAAATCATGATGTTCAAAGTAGCGGCCAAGATAGTTCAGCGCGTCAGTAACGGAGACCAGCGCAGCGGTAGTCTGATACTGCTGCTCAACGTCTTCTGCGCTGTCGCCAACAATAACGCTGACGCCCTGGAATATATGCAGTTGATCGGGATGTCGTCCGGCGACTTCCAGCTGGCTTTTTACATCCTGATAGAAAGCTTTAGCCTCTGCCAGCGACTCCTGATGGGTAAAAATGGCATCAGCATGCTGCGCCGCTAATTTCTTGCCATCTGCTGAAGCTCCCGCCTGAAATATAATCGGACGACCTTGTGGTGTACGCCCAATATTTAATGGCCCGGCGACCTGGAAATAATCTCCATGATGGTTAAGCGTGTGCATTTTTTGCGGATTAAAAAATTCCCCGCTTGTTTTATTACGGGTAAAAGCATCGTCTTCCCAGGAATCCCACAGTCCTTTCACTACCTGTAAATATTCATCGGCAATACGATAACGCTGGGCATGCTCTGGATGCTGAGCGCGAGAATAGTTTTTTGCCGATCCTTCCAGAGGCGACGTCACCACGTTCCAACCCGCGCGCCCCTTGCTGAGATGGTCCAGGCTAGCGAACTGCCGTGCGGTCGTAAACGGCTCGCTGTATGATGTGGACACCGTGCCAACCAGCCCCAGATTCGTGGTGATACTGGCCAAAGCGGATAATACTGTCAGCGGCTCAAAACGATTTAAAAAGTGTGGGATTGATTTTTCATTAATATACAGACCATCGGCGACAAAAATAAAATCCAGCTTCCCTTTTTCCGCAATAAGCGCCGTCTCTTTGACAAAATCAAAATTAATACTGGCATCAGCCTGAGCCGCCGGATGGCGCCATGCGGACATATTTCCCGATGCGCCATGTAGAATAGTGCCGAGCCGTAGTTGCCGATTTTCAGCCATAATAACCCCTACCCAACAGGTAAACTTAAAGGTGTGCGAATGCCGTTTTTGCTAACTGCGCAAAGTAGTGCGCGGCAGGTTCAATTAAACGCTCGTCCGGATTAAATCCCGGGTGATGTAATCCGTATTCACTGGCGCTGCCAATACTGACAAATGCGCCAGGTGTATTTTGCAGGTAGACGGCAAAATCCTCCCCGCCCATATGCAGGTCGGCATGGTGGGTGGTATAGCCTGACTGTTTCGCCACCGCGGTGGCAATATCGGCCCAACGATCATCATTTACCAATGCGGTTGGTCCCGCATGCCAGATTACGTCGATTTGTGCGCCAAAGGCGTGGGCAAATCCGGCGGCGATGTCATTAACGCGGGCCTTAACCTGCTGCTGTACCTGGGTTCGGTGCGTTCTGAGTGTCCCTTCCAGCTCAACGGACTCCGGCAGTACGTTCCATGTGTTTCCCCCCTGAATACGGGTCACGCTGAGCACCACCGAATCCAGCGTGTTTATGTCGCGGCTGGCAACGCTTTGCAGCACCGTTACCAACTGGCTGGCGAGCAGGATGGCATCTTTACCTTCATGCGGACGCGCCGCATGTGCGCCCTTGCCATTAATGCGCAGTACGAAGCGGTCGACATTGGCATAAAATGCGCCGCCGCGTGTGGCAAATTCGCCCACTGGCAAACCGGGCTCATTGTGCATACCGAAAATAGCCGCTACGTTTTGCAGCGCACCGGCGCGGATCAACGTTTTTGCGCCGCCGAAACTCTCTTCAGCTGGCTGAAACAAAATACGTACTCGCCCCGGTAAGGTTATTTCCTGCTGTTTTAGCAGCAGTGCTGCACCAAGCATGACGCTGGTATGGACGTCATGCCCGCAGGCATGCATCACGCCCGGCGTGAGTGAACGAAACGGAACATCGGCGCTTTCTTCTATCGGTAGCGCGTCGATATCCGCCCGCAGCGCGATGACATCTTCTCCCTGACCAATTTCCACGACCAGACCGGTTTTCAGCTCGAACGGCAGAATGTCGACGTCCGCAGCGTGCAACCAGGCGTGAATGCGCGCCGTGGTTGCTTCCTCCTGCAGGGAAAGCTCCGGATGCTGATGTAGTTCACGACGCCAGTCGATAAGCGTTGAGCCGAGAGTCATCTGAGCACCTCCACGGCGTTATGGGCTTGCGCTAACAAACGCAGCGATGTCAGACGCGCATGCCCTTGCGCCACTGGCGTGTCGATAATGAACTCGTCAATGCCTAATTGCGTATGCAGAGCATTCAGCTTTGCCATCACCTCCTGAGCGGTGCCGTGTAGCAACGCCTGCTCACGACGCGCGATTTTGCGTGGTGGGCTGCCAGACTGAGCGGCAAACGCCAGCGCCTGTTCTTCGCTGGCTACCGTGACACGTTGACCATCTTCCAGCTCCACGCCCCAGATTTGTACGTTTTCCGCCAGTTGCGCAGCGGTGTCGTAACTGTCAGCCACAATCACCTGGACGGCGACTATCGTCGGGCGTGCACTGTGGGTCTGCCAGAAGGACAAAACGTCATGCAATAACGCTTTGTCACCGTTAAGGTGCGCAGCGAAGATAAAATTCCAGTCGGATTGCGCTGCTAATTGAGCGCTTTGCACACTGGCTCCCAGCACAAATCCTTCCGGTGGTATCGGTGGAATTGGCGTTGGGAATACCGTCACCCCACTTTCCGTTCCACGCAGCACCAGCCAGTCGTTAAGCTGGGAAAGCTGGTCAGCAAAACTGCCTTTTTCATCCTGATGTAGTCCCTGCTGTAACGCCTGGGTCGAAAGCGGTAAGCCGCCAGGGGCTTTCCCTACGCCGAGATCGACACGTCCAGGGGCCAGTGATGCCAGAAGATTGAAGTTTTCCGCCACTTTGTACGGGCTGTAATGTTGCAGCATTACGCCGCCGGAACCTACGCGGATACGCTGGGTTTGCCCGAGGATCCAGGCGATCACCAGCTCCGGCGATGGGCTGGCCAGCTGTGCCGTATTATGGTGTTCCGCGATCCAGAAACGATGGTACCCCCACTCTTCTGCCAGTTGCGCCAGGCGCAACGTCCGGGAAAGCGCGGTCGCGGCAGTTTCACCTTCACCGATGGGGCTTTTATCCAGAATACTCAGGCGATATGACATGTTACGAGCCTATGTTTGTTAACATGTCTTTATTATTAATTTATCAAATAGCCATACTGAAACATTTAATTCACATTTACTCAGCTAAAAAGTAGATAACAGCCCCTGTCGCTGCCAGGGTTAAAATTTGGATCGCCCAGTACTGGTTGTAACGCTAAACAGAAAAACACCCGCAATTAATAGCCTACAAAATATAATAGGGTCGTTGGCATCACGGTAATAGCATCAAAATCATTTCATGCCAGTTTTCTTTTTACGAAAAGGTTTTTTAACGCGATTTACGTTAAGTCAGTTTAAACGACTTGTCACGTTATGCGCTTGTATTAATTGTTTCACTTTTATGACACAGGATGAATGATTTACATAGGAATTTTTATTTTAACTACTTCCACAGAATTGATGATTAGTAGAGAATGCAACGTTCTTATTAAAACGGTTTAAAACAGATTTTAATATCCCCCGATTTTATTGCGGGGATTTTTGTATGGATTATACATAGCACCATGGGACCTCTATGAAAAGTAACATGCCCGTTACACAAATTGAGCACGCACTTAACGATAAAGCGACGCTGCTTTCTACGACGGATAAAGAAAGTCATATTACCTACGCCAACTCCGCGTTTATTGATGCCAGCGGATTTAACGAACACCAGTTAATGGGCGAACCACATAATATTATTCGCCATCCCGATATGCCTCCCGCGGCGTTCGCCGATATGTGGTACACGCTACAGCAGGGAGACAGCTGGACGGGGATGGTGAAAAACCGTCGACAGAATGGCGACCATTACTGGGTTCGCGCCAACGTTACGCCAGTCTGGCACAATGAAAAACTCACCGGCTACATCTCGGTGCGTACCGTTCCTTCGCGCGATGAAATAACTCAAAGCGAAAGCTTATATCAAAAAATTAATAATCAGCAGCTTAAAGGGTTTCGTCTTTTTAAAGGCATTATCATTCGTCGCGGAATATTGTCATGGGCATCAATGTTTAAATGGCTGAGTATTAGCCAGCGCGTCAATTATTCTTTAGGGGTAATCGCCCTGCTCGCTGTGCTATTTCTCTTCGCTCCTGTTAATCCATTTATTCAGGCGGGAGGGTTATTGTTCTTATTTCTGATGCTTGCTATTTACCTTAAGTATCAAATTTGTCAGCCAGTTAATACGCTACTGACGCAAATGAAGAAAGTGGTATCCGGGAGAAAACCTGATAACTGTCATTTAAATCGGGTGGATGAGATCGGAATGCTGATGCGTCTGGTTAATCAGTCCGGGCTTAATCTGAATTCCCTGGTCGATGATGTCAGTACGCAAATATCCGGTATTCGCGCCATCAGTCAGCGGGTATCAAAAGAAGGTACGGCGCTGCACAAGCGTTCAGAAGAAACCTCCGCCGACCTGCAACAAACCGCTGCCGCCATTGAAGAAATTGGTAGCGCGGTACAGCAAACTGCTGAGACTGCGGCTCATACTATGACCATGGCCGATAAAACCAGCGCCAATGCGGCAGAAGGCGGCGATATTATGAAACAAACTATCGCCATGATGCAGGCGATATCGCGTGACAACGGGCAGATAGTCGACATCATCGGCGTTATCGACAGTATTGCTTTCCAGACTAATATTCTGGCGCTCAATGCCGCGGTTGAGGCCGCGCGGGCCGGGGAGTCCGGGCGTGGTTTTGCCGTTGTAGCGGCAGAGGTCCGTAATCTGGCGCAGCATTCGGCGTCTGCAGCAAAAGAGATCAAACAGCTGATTGAGAAGAATGTCGCTAACGTTAACAGCGGTGTCAAAATGGTGGAGCAAACGGAAACGCATCTCACTGGGATGATTGGCGATGTCCTGCAGATGTCGATGATGATCAAAGATATTAGTCTGGCGACGCGTGAGCAAACCCAGGCGCTGGATCTGATTAACGATTCGATTTCACGCGTTGGCACCATGACACACAATAACGCCGAGATGGTGGAGCGTGTCACCGATGCTACCGCCGATCTGACTCAACGTTCATCGCGCTTACAGCAGGCCGTTCAGGTCTTTGGCGTATCAGCATAACCTTACGGTGCTTATCGGGTGAATGTCTCGATAAGCGCACACCTCTCCACGTATTTACGCCCTTCTCTTTTATTGGCTGAATCGAGGCCACACCGCGCCAGTGCTGGCTGTACAAAAATGCTGAATTCTTGTTATCGGGGCTTTGCGGAACCGAACAATTGAATGTAGGATGCTCGGCCGGCAGTTTTCCCCCATAACTCAATGAAGGGTAAGGCTGTTTTCGCCGCAGCAGGTGCGGCAAAAAGGATTTTGTATTTTTGTCAGGTCAACAGGAAAAGTAATGAACACAAACAACACGCAAGCCGCGGAACAACATGCGGCGAAACGACGCTGGTTGAATGCCCACGAAGAGGGGTATCACAAAGCGATGGGTAATCGACAGGTACAAATGATCGCCATTGGCGGCGCAATTGGTACCGGGTTGTTTTTAGGGGCTGGCGCACGCTTGCAAATGGCGGGTCCTGCTTTGGCGCTGGTCTATCTGGTGTGCGGTATTTTTTCGTTCTTTATACTGCGTGCGCTTGGTGAACTGGTTTTACATCGCCCTTCCAGCGGCAGCTTTGTCTCCTACGCTCGTGAATTTTTAGGTGAGAAAGCCGCCTATGTGGCTGGCTGGATGTACTTCATCAACTGGGCGATGACCGGCATTGTCGATATCACCGCGGTGGCGTTGTATATGCATTACTGGGGCGCATTTGGTGATGTACCGCAGTGGGTGTTCGCCCTCGGCGCGCTGGCCATTGTCGGCACCATGAACATGATCGGCGTGAAGTGGTTCGCGGAGATGGAGTTTTGGTTTGCGCTGGTCAAAGTGCTGGCGATTGTGATTTTCCTGGTGGTGGGTACCGTCTTTTTAGGCACTGGAAAGCCGCTGGATGGTAACGCCACCGGTTTTCACCTGATCACCGACAACGGTGGGTTCTTCCCACATGGTCTGCTTCCAGCGCTGGTACTGGTTCAGGGGGTAGTTTTTGCGTTTGCCTCCATTGAACTGGTGGGCACCGCTGCTGGAGAATGCAAAGATCCGCAAACCATGGTGCCAAAAGCGATCAATAGCGTTATCTGGCGTATTGGTCTGTTCTATGTGGGTTCTGTCGTGCTGCTGGTTCTGTTACTGCCGTGGAATGCCTATCAGGCGGGGCAAAGCCCGTTTGTTACCTTCTTCTCCAAACTGGGCGTGCCGTATATCGGCAGTATCATGAATATTGTGGTGCTCACTGCGGCGCTTTCCAGCCTTAACTCTGGGCTGTACTGCACCGGGCGTATTTTACGTTCCATGTCGATGGGCGGATCGGCGCCTAAATTCATGGCTAAAATGAGCCGTCAACAGGTACCCTGGGCTGGGATCCTCGCCACGTTGGTCGTCTATGTCGTCGGGGTATTTCTGAACTATCTGGTGCCGTCGCAGGTGTTTGAGATCGTGTTGAACTTCGCGTCGTTGGGCATTATTGCGTCGTGGGGCTTTATCATGGTCTGTCAGATGCGTCTGCGCCGGGCCATAAAAGAAGGTAAAACGGCAGACGTCAGCTTTAAACTGCCGGGCGCTCCGTTTACCTCGTGGCTAACCCTACTGTTCCTGCTGAGCGTGCTGGTGCTGATGGCGTTTGACTATCCAAACGGCACCTACACCATCGCGTCATTACCGTTGATTGCCATCCTGCTGGTTGCAGGCTGGTTCGGCGTACGTAAACGCGTCGCGGAAATCCACCGCACCGCGCCGTAATGGCTGAAGGCCTGACTGGTTAACCCTTCAGGCCTTCATTTTTAGTTCGCTTCAATCAACTGCGCTACATCGTTGCTGTTAATTTCCCGCGCATTTCCATCCTGATCGGTATAGCTGGTCATTCCCGTATCTTTATCCAGTTTTGGCTTACCCTGGGTGGTGATGGTTTGTCCGCTTTTGGTCGTCATGACGTAATCGGTGGTACATCCTGCAAGGGTAAACAGCATTACGCCTGCACAAAGACAGATAAATGGCTTTTTCATGGTATTCCCGTGTTATTCAGTTAGCCGTTGAGGGCGTAGTGTAAGTCCCTGAAGTGGCTCGGGCTACTGGCGGGGTGTAACGAGGCGTATCGTGGGGTTTAGAGAAATGACAGGAGGGGTTTCCCCCTCCGGATGTTTTATAGCGCAATACGAATAACATCGTCCGGCTGGGTGGCTTCCTGCTCGCGGGTAGATTTCTGTTTCACGCTGACGTACAGGGTTTTACCATCGGCGGAGAGCGCCAGGCTATTCGGGAACGTTGGGGTCTCGAATGTTTTGACGACTTTATAGCTTTTCGCGTCGATCACACTCACTTTACCGGCCTGGCGATGAGTCACGTAGGCTTCATTACGCGTTGGGTTGAACAACACGGCCAGGGATTCCGGCGCGGCGACTTTTGCCAGTACATTGCCATTACGGGTGTCGATTACCAACACTTCCGCCGCTTTAGAGTCGGTGACAAATGCGCGGTTGCCCGCTGTGTCCAGGCTCAGGTTGATAAAGAAATGCTCTTTCCCGTCATCCAGCAGTTTTTTGCGGCTGAGAATTTTGTTAGTGGCGGTGTCAATGGTAATGAATTCACCGTCGGCATTGGCGGTGTACAGGCGTTTAGCCTTGCTGTCGACAGCCAGAGCGGTGCTCATTTTGCCGGTATTCTGGATGGTGTCCTTCAGCTTGATCGTCTCACCGTCCACCACCCAAATCACGCTCTCTTTACCAATACCGCTAATGTATACCGTGTTGGTAGCATCATCGGCGACCAGCTCACGCGGCTGCAGCGGGCGAACGTCTTCAGAACGCTTACGCGCATCCAGCACCAGACGTCCTTTCACCGCACCGGTTTTGGCATCCATCGCCGTAACCGCGCTGTTTACCGTGTTGCCGAACCACAGCGTTTGCGTGGCGTTGTTGATGGTGGCACCAAATGGTTTGAGATCGTTATGAATCACCTGGGTCACTTCGAGGGTGACCGGGTCAAGACGATAAACCACCCCGCCGGTATCCAGTTTGCGGCTCTGTGAGGTCGCCAGCCACAGCGCGTTCTCTTGCTGGCTGTACGCCATTTCATAGGCGCCTTTGCCGACGGCTTTGCGCAGCAGTTCTTCTGCAGCCTGCGTAGTAAAAGATGATGCAACGAGCAGTGAACCTAACAGTAAAGAACCACGCAGACGCGGCGAAAACAGATGACGTAAAGACATGACGACTCCCTTTGATAAATTCGTTTGTTACTGCTTCACATAGCTTCAATGAGCAAAATCATGGTTTTGCCTTTTTAAGAATGAGAATAGTAATCATTATTTATCTCAATGTGGAGTGTTTATTCGCTTTCGGGTAGTAACCTTCTTATTTTCTCCATGAATACCAGATAACGACATTGGCATTTTACCAGGCCTACATTTTGTACGAAGCAGGCCTGGTTACAGGCATTCACCGTCTTCCACCTTTACGCATCAATCCTCAGCAAGACGAATCACTACCTTGCCGAAGTTTTTGCCGGTCAGCAGACCGATAAAGGTTTGTGGCGCATTTTCCAGACCGTCGGTCACCTGCTCGCGGTAGTGGATTTTGCCCTCTTTAACCCAGCGCCCCATCTCCCGCTGAAACTCATGAATACGGTGTCCATAATCCTGACCAATGATAAAACCCTGCATGCGGATACGCTTTTTCAGCAGCGTTGCCATTAACAGCGGTAATCTGTCAGGTCCGGCCGGAAGCGACGTTGCGTTATAACCGCTGACCAGGCCACAAAGCGGGATCCGCGCTGAGGTGTTGAGTAACGGCAAGACAGCATCAAATACTTTTCCTCCGACGTTTTCGTAATAAATATCAATACCCTGCGGACAGGCTTTTGCCAGTTGTTGCGCAAAATCTTGTGCGTGGTGATCGAGACAAACATCAAAACCCAATACCTCGGTGGCATGTCGGCATTTCTCTGCCCCACCCGCCACACCGATCACCCGACAACCCTTAAGCTTACCGATCTGCCCGACCGTTGCGCCAACCGGCCCGGTTGCGGCAGCTACCACCAGCGTTTCCCCCGCTTTTGGCTGACCGATATCCAGCAGGCCCATATAAGCGGTAAACCCCGGCATACCCATAACACCCAGCGCCCAGGAGGGATGCTCGGGATGATCGCCAAGCTTCACCAGCCCGTTACCGTCGGAGATGTCATAGTCCTGCCAACCGCTGTAGCTCAATACCCATTCGCCTGGCTGGTAGTCCGGATGGTGGGATGACACCACGCGACTTACGGTACCCCCAACCATGACACCACCAATATCTACTGGTGGTGAGTAAGATGGCTCATCGCTCATGCGGCCACGCATGTAGGGATCAAGGGAAAGATAAACGGTGCGCAACAACATCTGGCCTTCGCCCGGTGTTGCGACTTCATCTTCTTCAAGACGGAAGTTCTCTGGGACCGGCGCGCCATGCGGGCGGGAAGCCAGTACCCAACGACGGTTACGATTAGTCTGTTGACCCATGATGTGCTCCTCTGCTTTTGGCATGAATCCATCAATAGTAGCAGCCCGTTCCTGCTATTTAGCTGACGACGTGGTTTAACCGCACAACCAGGTAAACGCAGGGTTGCGCGGTTTCATTGATAAACCGACAGTCATTCGGCGGGCCAAGTTCCAGGCAATCACCTGCCTGCATTTCATGGCGTACGTCCCCTTCGACAAAGACTAATTCTCCCTGCTGTAACCAGATAAGTTGTCTGGCCTGCACATAGGAAGAGGCTGGCATCGGGATATCACTTCCGGCAGGTAATTCGATCTGCACCAGATCGATAGGCAGATCGCTGCGCGGTGAAACATGGCGGCGCAGATAGTGACTTTGTGGATCGTGCCAAACAGGCTGATCGACGAAGCGCAGCAGCTTGCCCTCTTGCATTTCAGCCCGCGCAATCAGGGTAGACATGCTAATGCCAAACGCGCCGGAAAGCCTGCCCAGCAGCGTAGCCGTTGGACTACTCTCGCCGCGTTCTATTTTATGGATCATGGCCCGCGACACACCCGCGCGCTCGGCAAGTTCCGTGAGTGACCAACCGCGAGATTCCCGCTCGATGCGAATTCTTGCACTGATCCGTTGATTTATGCTGTCTTCAATAGTATTCATATTGTAATACTATAGTGAACAAGCCCTGAGGTTCAACATGTCAATTCGATTTGCCAGCAAAGAAGACTGCGCCGCCATTGCAGAAATCTACAACCATGCGGTACTGCATACGGCGGCTATCTGGAACGATCAAACGGTCGATGCCGAAAACCGTATTTCCTGGTATGAAGCCCGCCAATTGATGGGGTATCCGGTGCTGGTGAGTGAAGAGAATGGCGTGGTTACGGGATACGCCTCCTTTGGCGACTGGCGTAACTTTGATGGCTTCCGTCATACCGTTGAACATTCGGTGTATGTTCATCCTGAACATCAGGGAAAAGGGCTAGGACGGGCACTGCTCAGCAGACTGATAGACGAAGCCCGCGCATGCGGCAAGCATGTGATGGTGGCAGGTATTGAGTCTCAGAATCAGGCATCACTGCATCTGCACAGCTTGCTGGGTTTTAAAACCACCGCGCAAATGCCGCAGGTTGGAACCAAATTTGGGCGTTGGCTGGATCTGACCTTCATGCAGTTACAGCTAGACGATCGCCGCGATCCGGATGCCCGTAGATGAACCAGACGCTGACCCTCTCCTTTCTGATTGCCGCAGGTATTGGTCTGGTGGTGCAAAATACCTTGATGGTACGCATCACCCAGACATCCTCGACGATCCTCATCGCCATGTTGCTTAACTCGCTGGTCGGGATCGTGCTGTTTGTCAGCATACTGTGGTTTAAACAAGGAGCTGCGGGATTTGGAGAACTGGTATCCAGCGTGCGCTGGTGGACACTCATCCCCGGATTGCTGGGATCGTTCTTTGTTTTTGCCAGTATCAGTGGGTACCAAAATGTGGGGGCCGCTACCACTATCGCGGTGCTGGTGGCTAGCCAGTTAATCGGCGGGCTGGTGCTGGATATTCTACGTAGTCACGGCGTGCCGCTGCGGGCGCTGGTAGGTCCGGTCTGTGGCGCGGTGCTGTTGGTCATCGGGGCGTGGCTGGTGGCGAGACGTTCATTTTAATTGCCTGACGGCGCTTCGCTTATCAGACCTACAGAACGTGCCTGTAGGTCGGATAAGTGAAATATCAGAGGATTGTGCCGCCTTTGGTCAACTGTTCGCGACGGGCTTCCATATCTTCTTTATGCTGACGGCCATGATGTGCGATAGCCGTACGCAAACGCTGTTGCTGGGTATAGCGGTCTTCCCGGCTCAACGCGATATCATCGCTGAGCTCAATCAGCAATTCATTCATATGCGTAATGACGCTCTCTTCAATGGCGGCATCAACACGTGCGCTGACCTCATCCAGATGCGACATAACCTCTCCTTAACTCATTAATTTAATTTTGCTTTTGAAAAATCACTGCCCATCAGGCTGACGCTGTATCCGCTAACGTTGCTGCGTGTAGCATAGAACGTTTTACCGTTTGCCAGGGCTATCCACGGAGCCTGCTGGTAGAAAATCTCTTGCGATTGCTGGTAAAGCGCGGCGCGCTCTTCCGGTTTACTCACCAGCTTCGCCTTTTGAACCAGCGAATTATACTCTTTATCGCACCAGCGCGCGGCGTTAGATCCGGTTTTTATGCTGTCGCAGCCCAGCAGCACATCGGCGAAATTATCCGGATCGCCGTTGTCTGACATCCAGCCAAACAACGCGGTGTCATGCTCACCTTTACGCATTCCGGAGAGATATTCCCCCCACTCGTACGACACAATTTTCGCCTTCACGCCCACCTTTGCCCAGTCGCTCTGGATCATCTCAGCAATCCGTCGGGAGTTCGGGTTGTAAGGGCGCTGAACCGGCATTGACCACAGCGTCATTTCAAAGCCGTTTTCCAGCCCCGCCTGCTTCAGCAGATCTTTCGCCTTTTGCGGGTCGTAAGTGTAATCCTGCAGATCTTTATTGAAGCCCATCATATTCGGCGGAATCGGCGATTTTGCCACCGTACCGGAACCTAAAAAGACGGCGTTAATAATGGCCTTTTTATCGGTCGCGTAGTTTAGCGCCTGACGCACCAGTACGTTATCAAACGGTTTTTTCTCGGTATTAAACGCCAGATATCCGACGTTCAGCGCTTCAACCGAATGCAGCGTCAAATCTTTATTCTTTTTAATCTCGTCAAACTGTACGGGGGCTGGTGCCGGGATTATCTGGCACTCATTGGTTTGCAGTTTTGCCAGCCGCGTCTGGACGTTTGGCGTGATTGAGAAGATCAGGTGCTTCGTTGGAACGGCGCCATCCCAGTAGTTCGGGTTGGCAAGATAGCGGATTTGCGAGTCCTGCTTGTACTGTTGCAACACGTAAGGCCCGGTGCCAATCGGCCAGTTATCGACGTTTTCCGGGGTGCCTTTTTTCAGCATCGCGTCGGCATATTCCGCAGAAAGGATAGAGGCAAAATCCATACCCCAGTCGGCAAGAAACGCGGCATTAGGTTCATTGAGGACAAACTGAACGTGATAATCATCGACCTTCTTCACTTCTTTAATCAGTTTATCCAGACCAACATCGTTAAAGTATTCGTAGCTTCCCTGAGAAACCTTGTGATACGGATGATCGGCATCTTTCTGCCGTAATACCGAGAAAATCACGTCATCAGCGTTGAAGTCGCGGGTCGGTTTAAAGAATTTATTACTGTTGAATTTCACGCCCTGACGCAGGGTAAACGTGTAAGTCTTACCATCCGGGGAAATCGTCCAGTCCGTTGCCAGAGACGGTATCGGGGTATTCTTTACTGGATCAAAGTTGATGAGTCGGTTGTAGAGCACCTGTGAACTGGCCACAAATGAAGGACCTGAACTGGCGATTTGCGGGTTAAATGACTCCGGAGATGCTTCAGAGCAATAGATGATGGTGTCAGTATTGGCCGCGAACGCAGCGCCTGACGGTAAGACGGCGCTGAGAGCCAGCGCGAGTAACGTTTTCCTTGCAATCATGGTTATAAGCCTTCTTATTTTATTATTAACCGAGATATCAGAGCATAGCTGACAAAAACTGACCAATAACAAATCACTATCAGGTTATTCTAATCCGGTGTATTTCGCTGAATAATTCATCACCCTAAACGAATTAATTTCCCTTAAGTCTTTTTCAAAACGTCAAGATTTTTCCCGGCACTCTATGCCATGAAAATTAGCCCCTTTTTGCCTCTCTTTCGCCGTTTGCTCGCTTTTATAAAACGTAAAGTAGATACGTGAAGAAGTCTAAGGGGTAACAACGTGGCAAAAACTCTCTTGCGCAGCGGCAATTTGGATGACTATCAGGCCGTGGGCGGCGGTGGTCAGGCCGTGTTTGATTCAGCATTGCAAATTCGTGAAACGCTTCGTCTGCGTAAACAGCAGGTGATGGTGGATTGTCTGGCGATCCCACAAATTAACGACAACGGCGATCGGGTTGACTGGTATTCCCCGATAGAAGGGAAAGCCGTGGCGTGGAAAGCCGCTGATGAAGAAGCACGTTTTCGTGCGCTGCGCTATCTGGGGAGCACGCTGGAAAATGCGGCGACCCTGAGCCGTAAAAGCCTGCAATCGGGGAAAACTTCCCTACAGCTGTTTGGCTCGCTGCTCGAAAAAGCCATCCAGTTTCCCGGTGAAAATCACGTGTTTCTGGTTGATGGCAAACCCGTTATTACGTTCTGGGGCTTCGTCAATCTGAATGAAAATCCCCGCGACGATGTGCTCGACTGCCTGCGCATTGCCGATGTTCCTCCTGTGGTTACCGTAGCAGAGCCAGAACAGGAAGAAGAAATCGCACCGGAAATTACCTTTGCCGAGGCCGATGCCCCCTTACTGACGCCGGTCGTTGATCTGCCAAAACCGGCTGAACCTGAACCTCACCCCCCGGTTATTGTTAACGAACCTGAAGTCACTGCCCCGCCGGTACATGAGAAGCCCATACGCCGCCTGCCGCTGTGGAGCCTCCCCGTTGCCGCAGTGATTATTGCAGCCATCGTTGGGCCGCTGCTGTGGAAGCAACAGACCACCCAGCCCGTACCCGCAGTAGCCGCTATTGAAGTCGCTAAGGTTGATATGGCACCGCTGCCAGCACTGACATCTGCACTGCCCCTGCATCGTGCTGAAGTGACTCCAGCTGCGAAGAAAGAGAAACCTGTCGAAGGACCGGTGGTGATTGCCGCAATTCCAAAAGATGCGCTGGTGATGGATGCCAACCAGATGAAGGCAGGAACGACGCGTTTTCTCAACGGTAACTGGCGCGTCATGGTCGATGTTAAAGATCCGGTGAGCGGCAAAGCGCCGTCGCTGCGCTATCAGATCCAGGCCAATAAAGGCACTGCGCGCGTGGTTCATGGTGACAACATTGTTTGTCGTGCCGAGATTTTCTCTGGTTTGCACCAGTCGGGTGAATTAATGATTAAGAGTCGCGGCAATGCCCGTTGTACCGACGGTTCACGTTATCCGATGCCTGAAATTACCTGCAAAGCGGGAACCAATGACGTCGCCGCCTGTACCGCGCGTTATGACGATCACGCGGAAATCCCTCTGACGATCAAAAAGATAGGTGCCTGATTTTATGTTGGTGAATCTGTGTGATTACAAACAGAGCGTGACGCTCATCGCCAATAGCGGTGTGCAATTTCTGGATTTCGGCCTCACGCCGCAGGAATCTGCGCACCATGGACGCTTTGTGCGCAAAACGGCAAACGGTCCGCTACTGAGACTAGACTTCGATCTGACGTCAGGACGCTATACCCTACCGGGCAGCACCGGCGCGCAACCCGAAGTGGTGAAGCCGGAAAGTACTCAGACGCTGCACTATTCGCTGGACGTGCTCGACGGCGTCTGGCTGCCGCTGCCGTTTTTGCGCTTTAACCCGCCGCGTACGTTTGTTGAAGGCCCGGATAACTGGGCACGCGTGCAGGTGCGAAAGCTGCCGCAGCCGGACAGCGCGGGCAACACCCACCGTGTTACCGTAGCGCTGGACAGCCAGCTTACTGAAAATGCCCCTGCGGCGTTAACCCCCAACGAAAATGATCTGCTTAACGGTACACGGTTTGCGCTGGCCTGGCATGACAACGAAATTGCTGATTTCCTTGACCAGACCTGGATTGACGGCTGGTTGCGCGAATCTTTTATGCACCATGTCACCCAACATGAGAACCGCTCAGAACAAGAGATCCAGCAGGCGCTGCGTAACTTTGAATACCAGGCGCACTGGCTGAATGTGCTGACCCTGTTAGGTGAGCAGCTTTCCGTCCCGGAAGTGAAACTGGTTACGCACACCCTTAGCACCCCCGCCATTCCCGTCGATCTTATTTTGGATATCGGTAATACCCATACCTGTGGTGTCCTGATTGAAGATCACGGGGATGCCAATGACGGGCTGCGTCAGACCGCTGAATTGCAGGTCCGTTCGTTAAGCGAGCCGCAGTTCCTCAACGATCCGCTGTTCACCAGTCGGCTGGAGTTTTCCGAAGCGCGCTTTGGTAAACAGCACTTTTCCGTTGAGAGCGGACGTGATGACGCCTTTATCTGGCCGTCGATTGTGCGTGTAGGTGATGAAGCCCGTAAGCTGGCGATGCAACGTATGGGCACCGAGGGCAACAGTGGGATCTCCAGCCCGCGCCGCTATCTGTGGGATGAAACGCCGGTGCTACATGACTGGCGCTTTAGCCAGATGAATGGCAAAACCCAGCGCGAACCGCTGGCTACCGCCTTCCCGCTGATGAATCTAATGAACGATGACGGGCAACCGCTGTTCAGCCTGCCGCAGGACGATCGTCTGCCAGTGTTCTCACCACAATACAGCCGCAGCACGCTGATGACGCATATGCTGTGCGAAATACTGGCCCAGGCGCTGGGGCAAATTAACAGCGTAGCGACGCGTTTGCGCCTCGGATTCCCGGCGTCTCCTCGTCAGTTGCGGACGCTGATCCTGACCCTACCGTCGGCGATGCCCAAACAGGAGCGCGAGATTTTCCGCCTGCGCATGTTTGAAGCTATTGCCCTGGTCTGGAAAGCGATGGGCTGGCACCCACAGGATGAAGACTTCACCACCCGTAAGCAGCAGGAAAAGAGTGTGGTTCCCGTACCTGAAATTCAGATGGAATGGGATGAAGCCAGTTGCGGGCAACTGGTGTGGCTGTATAACGAGGCTATCTCACACTACGATGGCCACACCGAATCGTTCTTTAACGCTCTTGCCCGCCCGGACCGTTTGCCAGAGCCTGGTGAGACTAAAGGCCGTGCACTGCGCGTGGCATCGATCGACATTGGCGGCGGGACAACGGATATGGCCGTCGTTCATTACCAGCTTGATGACGGCGTTGGCGCGAACGTCAAAATTACCCCGCATCTGCTGTTCCGTGAAGGTTTTAAGGTGGCTGGCGATGACATGCTGCTGGACGTGATTCAGCGCTGCGTGTTGCCTGCGCTGCAAACCCGCTTACAACAGGCTGGCGTGACCGACGCCGCCGCATTGCTGGCCACGCTATTTGGCGATTCTGGTCGCATTGACACCCAGGCGATTTTGCGTCAACAAACGGCATTGCAGCTCTTTATGCCGCTTGGTCATGCGGTCCTCTCTGCCTGGGAACAAAGCGATATTAACGATCCGGTCGCCGGACTACATGCCACCTTTGGGGAACTCCTGAGTCAACAACCCACGCGCAACGTGATGAACTACATCCAACAGGCTATCGATCATGCGTTGCCAGCAGGGTCGCCAGCGTTTGATGTTCTGAGCGTGCCGTTACAGGTACAGTTCAGGCAGTTACAAGAAGCACTATTGACGGGGCAATTTACCCTGACTTCCCCACTGCACGCGGTTTGTGAGGCCATTTCACATTATCGCTGCGATATCTTATTAGTGACCGGCAGGCCCGCCTGTTTACCGGGTGTACAGGCGTTGATCCGCCATCTGCAACCTGTTCCGGTTAACCGTATGATCTGGATGGATAACTACCGCGTGCATGAGTGGTATCCGTTCAGCCAACAGGGGCGGATTGGTAACCCTAAATCCACCGCTGCTGTAGGCGCTATGCTGTGCAGCCTGGCGCTGGATTTGCGTTTGCCACGTTTTAACTTTAAAGCTGCCGATATCGGCGCTTACTCGACCGTACGCTTTCTCGGTGTGCTGGATAATACGGTCAATACCCTGCGCGATGAGAACATCTGGTATCACGATATTGATCTGGATAAACCTGGGGCGAAGCTGGATGCCCGGTTGCATTTCCCGTTACGTGGCAACGTGACGTTAGGATTTCGGCAACTGGCAAACAGCCGCTGGCCTGCCACGCCGCTGTATACGCTCAGCATAAACTCTGCCGAACTGGCAAAAACTATCGCCGGAGATGGCGTGTTGAATGTTCGGCTGCAGCTACGCGGCGGCAGCAAAGAAAGTGGCCCGGAATTCTTCATCCTGAGTGATGCCTGGTTACAGGATGGCACCCCCGTTGCCGCCAATGCCTTAACGTTAAAACTGAATACGCTGGCAGACCGTCGCCATAGCGGAAGCCATTACTGGATTGATAGCGGGAGCGTGTACCTGAAATGAGTAAGATGTTAAATACCGCGCAGGCCGCCATCGAGTGGGTGGTAGATACCCGTCAACGTGCGGCGCGTCTTGATGATGAAGCGGATGCCCTGCTGGCACAGCTTACGCTAGCCGCAGTGAGTGAATCTGCGCTGAAGACGACCTTTTCATCGCAAGGATGTATAGGGTTATACGGACACTCACAATCGGCAAAAGCACATCTGCTGGCGGCATTGTGCTGCAATGCCACTGGCAAAGTGAATATTGTTACCCCGGATCGCAGCTTTGATTATTTCTCGCATATTAATCCGGGCCATGCACCAACCAATATGGCGATCCGCTTTACGCGCGATGAAAATCCGCATGATAGCGAATGGCCGTTGCGTCTGCGATTACTCAGTGAAGCCGAACTGGTACAGCTATTTATCGCCCAGTTCAGCGCGCTCCCGGGCAACCGACAGGTCGAGAAATCGATTATTGAGGCGCGCCTGGAAAAATGGCAAACGCTGCGTCAGCGTCACCCGGTGCCGGGCATTACCGCACATGATGTTGCGGCAATTGGTCGTTTCTGGCGCTCCTGCGTACCGGCAAACCAGCAGCAAATTGACGATGCACTATGGTATCAGTTTGTCACGTTGCTGCCCGCACTGGACCTGACTACCCGGGCAAACGCCTGGGCGTTACTGTGGGGAGAACAACCAGAGCTGACGCAGCAGTGGCTGGCGCTGGCGCACACGTTGCAACAAACCGGACACGCGCAAGAATTAGCGGCCCCGCTGAGTCTGCTGGTTGATCATTTTGGTTTACCGGCCGAAAGTTTCCTGACCCAGGTGGCATTGACCAGCAATAATGAGACGCAAAGCGATGTGGTGGTTCATCCGATTGAAAATCATCAGTTGCTCAATGCGGTCAGTCTTTCTTTGTCGTCACTGGCGCTGCTCACGCGCGAGCTGGTCCTGACGGTTGAAGACTCGGTGCTGGAGAATGTCGATCTGCTCGATATTCCCCTCGCCCCGGATGCTCATCCTAACCCACTGTGGCAGGCAAAATTAGGCTGGATGCTGGAACATTATCGCCAGCACCTGCAACCGGATGTGCTCTTAATCTGCAACGCGGTCTCTGCCCGCGCCCAGACGCCCGCCATCACCCGCAAGCTGTTGGGCTGGGTCAACGATACCCAACCTGTTCATGATGCCGCATTACCGGGCGTGGTTTGGGCCATCACCCCACAGGATGCGCGTTTTAGTACCCAGCAAAACCTTGATGAATCCGTGCAGCAATTGATGGGCAAGCCCGGGCTGCATTGGGGTACGTTGCAGGCGCTGGATAAACATAGCTTACAACGTCTTGTCGAATGGCTGACTCAGGCAACCTCACCACAGCAGCGCCAGGCCAGGCTGACTTCTCTACGCGAGCAGCATCAACAGCGCATCCGCGAAACTCTGATAAGCTGGATTAATCCCGCTCAAGCTGAATCGGATAGCCACGAGTCGGTGATCCGCCAGTTACAGGCGCAAGCGGCAAAACATGGCGAACTGCTGGATGGTTTGCTCCCGCCGATACGCATTTTTGAGTCGCTGCTGCGCATTCAGCAACCACGCGAGGAGCAGGTAAGCGGTTTATTTAATGAAGAGATTGACCTGTTTGCCGAAGTGCGTGACACACTACACTCGCCGGAAAGTCAGGAGACCGGATATCAGGCACACAAAATGTGGATTAACCACGTGCGCCAGTGGTGTCGCGATGAAAATAATGCCCGCCGTTTACGACTCGATCCCCGTACGTTAAGGCTGGTTGCCGACATTCTCGTCACCACCAGCTATCGCCTGGAGATGCCACAACGCTTACAGCGCATTATGCAGCGAGAAAACGTCTGTGCCGCGCAGTTACACGCCGATATTGGTGATTTTGTTACCTGGCTTGGATTTGCCGACGTTGCTGAGGAACAGCGCCCTGCCAGCAGGATCCAAAAAGGATCGGCTATTTTTAGCGCGCCGAAGCAATCGCCGATGCTACGCCTGACGAAGCTGGATGAACAACCCTCGCATGGTGCAAGCCGTTACGTTTACGACTGGCTGGTTGCCTTGTACACCCGTGCGAATGAGAATGCGGAATATCAGCACCCACAGGATGTCTCTGAAACCGACAAAAAACGATTAGATGCCCTGCTTTTCTCCTGAAACGGCGTATACGCCGTCATCAGAAAAGAGAAAACATCAGCGCAACGGGAAAACTCATCGGCCAGGTCGCCCCGACTAATACCGCGCTAAGAAAGCGGATCCGCTTTTTATCGCGGGAAAGAAACCAGGTGATGATTGCCGTGATGATGGCCATCACCGCATAAAAAACCAACATTTTTTGGTATAGGGACATTTAAGGCATCCTGGCCAGAAGAGAAAATCGCGCGCAATATGCTATTTTTCATGACTCACATCAAGTTTTATTAATTAATTTAAGAAAAACGGCTGTAAAACAACCCATTTTCATTATGTTCAGAATTCGTACTATTGCGGATAGTTATAAGCCGTACTATACCCATAAGGGTTAAAACGAAAGGTGGCAAAAATGAATGTTTCCAGTAAAACTGTGGTGCTGATAAATATATTTGCTGCTGTAGGACTTTTCAGTCTGATATCCGCAAGGTTCGGCTGGTTTGCTTGATGTAACGCTTCTTGATTAATTGCAGCGTCCGCTGGCAGAGAGGATCTTCTCTCTGCCATCAGTAAACAATCTTCCCACTCTGCTATCACTGGGTAAATTATCCTTAATATGTAATACCCCTAATCCTTCTGCGGCATTATATTGCCCGAATAACGGCCAGGTGTTGTGCCGGTATGTTGATGGAAGAAAGCAATAAAAGCACTGTCGCTGACAAACTCCAGATATTGCGCGACCTGGCTGATATGGCATCCATCAGCCAACATTTCCATGGCTTTTAACAACCTAAATTGCTGCCGCCAGTCCTGATAATTCATCCCGGTATCCCTGATAAATATTCGGCTGATCGTCCTCTCGCATGCCCCAACCTGTCGGGACAATTGATTCAGTCGTGGTGGCAATTCACCCATGCGTAATCCCTTGAGCCACTCGTTAAGCCGTGGATCTGAGGGGTACTGCAATGTCCAGTTTTCACTGCGGGCGGCACGCATTTCCTCACAAAAAACGGTAATGAGGCTGGACTGCTGTGCGGCAGGCATTTCCCATGGCCAGAAGGCCATACGTTCTATCACTTCAAAAAACAGCGGATTAACTTCGACTATCTGCAGCGGTAACTCAGATAACGGCAATGTGGTTGAAAAGTACAAAGAGCGATAAGCCATCACACCACGCATTATGGCGCGATGTACCGTGCCTGCCGGGATCCAAACCGCACGGCGTGGCGGTAGCAGACACAGGGCCTGCTCCAGTTCAATCGTAATACTTCCCGCTGCCGAAAAAAGTAGCTGATGACGAAGATGACTATGCCGCCCGGAATCATGTACGCCCATATCGGCAGCAATACCGATTACCGGTTTATCAAAGCTATCCGCATCAAAAGCATCATCAGGGGCAATTTTCATTATCTGTCTGATATTTGATATTTAAAGTCCTGATAATGGTAATACGACATATTCCTTTCAGCAATAATGCCCGCCTATTTTCTGTCTCTTTGGATATTGCTATGAACACACTTCGTCGCCCACCGCTGTGGCTTCTTACGCTACTGATTATGTTTCCACAACTGGTGGAAACCATTTACAGCCCGGCATTGCCGGGTATCACTACCTCTTTTCACGTAAGCAGTGAGCGCGCGGCTCAAACACTCTCCGTTTATTTTGTTGCCTTTGCCGTCGGCGTAGCGATGTGGGGTTGGCTAAGTGACTGCATCGGACGACGTTGGGCTATGCTGGCAGGGCTTATCTGCTATGGAACAGGTTGCGCATTGGCCGTTGTTGCCACCGACTTCAGCGTTTTGCTGCTGGCGCGGATGATCTCCGCCGTCGGTGCGGCTGCGGGGTCGGTCGTGGTACAGACCATGCTAAGGGACAGTTATGAATCAACTGCGCTATCCCGCGTCTTTTCCGTGATGGGGGCCGCGCTGGCATTGAGTCCAGTTTTTGGCCTGCTAAGCGGAGGTTGGTTGGTGAGTCTGTATGGCCATACCGGTGTCTTTGTTGCCCTTGTGCTGTTGGCGTTGCTACTGCTAATACTGACAGCGACTATGCTGCCAGAAACCCGGCCCGAACATACGCTCAGCCCGAAGCTTGCCGCGCTGTTTTCCCGCATGATGCGGGACAGTGAGTTGCGGAAAAACGCCTTGCTGGTTGCCCTGCTGAACACCATGCTATTTAGCTATTACAGCCTGGCGCCGTTTCTTTTTGGGCAATTAGGATGGAGCTCCAGAGCCTTTGGCTGGACGGGGTTGCTACTTGCGTTTGCTTCTCTGTCAGGTAGCCTGCTGAACCGAAGACTGTTAACGACAGGTCTGACGCCGGAACAACTGGTACGTTATGCCTGTGTGCTGGCAGCGTTGTCAGGTCTCGTCGCGTGGTGTTTGCAGCACTCCGCGTGGATCCTGATTCCGGTGTTCGGCGTGGTGATTGCCTATGGTATCGCCATTCCCAATGTGCTGAGTCAGGCGCTGCGTCACTACCGTGAACAGGCCGGTGCCGCAGGTGCTTTGTTCGGATTAAGCTATTACCTGTTACTTGGGATGATGCTGGGTTTAGCAGGCATGGTGCAGCAACTGGGGCTGGTTCTGAGCGTCTGTGCCCTACTCGCCTGGCTTTGCAGCCTGGGCCGCAGATAAACCCGATGGCGATCCTGAAAGCACAAAGCCCCGGCTATATGCTGGGGCTTTGTTGTATCAATTAGCCTGACCTCGCGGATATTTCCAACTTACCGCCGTCCGATGGCGACGAGGCCAGTGGCGCGAATAGTATAGACACACGTATGCCAATATTTAGCTATCCGTGCCCCATTCGCCGATCGCGCTTAAGATATTACTCATGCTTGATCATAACATGGCGAATAACCGTGTAATCCTCCAGCCCATAAACCGACATATCCTTTCCATAGCCGGACTGTTTTTGCCCACCGTGCGGCATCTCGCTAACCAGCGTGAAATGGGTATTGACCCAGGTGCAACCATATTGCAGGCGAGCGCTAAAGCGATGCGCTCGCCCAACATCCCGGGTCCAGACGGAGGATGCTAGGCCGTATTTCGAATCGTTGGCCCATGCCAGCACCTGATCTTCATCATCAAATACGGTCACGCTGACCACCGGACCGAAAACTTCCCGCTGTACGATGGCGTCGTCCTGCTTCGCCCCAGCAAGCAGCGTCGGGGCAAAATAGTAGCCTGAACCATCCACTTTTTTACCGCCGGTGATGACCTTAATATGGCCCAACGCTTTAGCCTCATCGACCGCTTTAGTCACGCGATCGAGATGTGCCTGCGAGCTCACTGGTCCCAGCTCGGTCGATTCATCATTCGGCGGACCGATTTTCAGGCTGGCAACGGCGGCGCCAAGTTTCTCGACCAGTGCATCATAAATGCCTTTCTGGGCATAAATTCGGCAAGCGGCGGTACAGTCTTGCCCGGCGTTGTAATAACCAAAGGTCCGCACGCCACTCACCACTGCATCCAGATCGGCATCATCAAAAATGATCACCGGAGCTTTTCCGCCCAGTTCCATATGCGTACGCTTAATTGACGGCGCGGTGTGCTGAATAATGTGTTCACCGGTTGCAATGGAGCCGGTCAGCGAAACCATGCGCACTTTTTCATGACCGGTCAGCGGATCGCCCACCGTTTTACCGCGGCCAAACAGCACGTTAATCACGCCAGCCGGATAAATGTCTTTGGCGAATTCGGCTAATTTAAGCGCCGTCAGCGGGGTAATCTCTGACGGTTTAATCACCACGCAGTTCCCCGCCGCCAACGCTGGAGCCAGCTTCCACGCCGCCATCATCAGCGGATAGTTCCACGGCGCAATAGAAGCCACCACGCCCAGCGGATCACGGCGAATCATCGAGGTATGCCCTTCCAGATATTCACCGGCCGCCTGTCCTTGCAGGGTACGCGCCGCACCGGCGAAGAAACGGAAAACATCGACAATAGCGGGAATTTCATCGTTGAGAACACAGTGCAGCGGTTTACCGCAGTTAAGTGATTCCAGCTCAGCGAAGGTTTGCGCGTTATCAGCAATAGCATCCGCTAGTTTCAGCAGCAGTTCAGAGCGGACTTTCGGCGTGGTTTGCCCCCAGGTGGCAAACGCGGCGTCTGCCGCACGTACAGCGGCATCAACCTGCATGGCTGACGCCTCAGCAATCTCCAGAATGAGTTCACCAGTGGCAGGGTTATAGACTGGCTGCTTTTCACCTTCACCGTTGACCAGCTCGCCATTAATCAGTAATTGATGTTGCATAGCAATTTCCCATATCGTCGTTTATTTACCGTTTCCGGCGAGAGTGTCGCCTTCACGCGTTAGCCACCAGGCCCCTAAAATTGGCAGTGTTGTCACCAGCATTACCAGCAATGCCACAACGTTGGTGACCGGCACATCCCGTGGACGGCCCAATTGATTGAGCAGCCACAGAGGAAGTGTTCTTTCATGTCCGGCGGTGAACGTTGTCACGATGATTTCATCAAACGACAAGGCAAACGCCAGCATCCCCCCCGCCAGAAGTGCCGATGCCAGGTTTGGCAGCACGACATAACGAAAGGTTTGCCAGCCATTGGCGCCAAGATCCATAGACGCTTCGACCAGACTCCATGAGGTACGGCGAAAACGCGCCACAACGTTGTTAAACACCACCACCACGCAAAATGTCGCATGGCCCACCACGATCGTGAGAAAACCCGGTTCCAGGTTGATGGTTTTAAACGCGGTCAACAGCGCAAGGCCGGTAATAATGCCCGGCAGCGCGATCGGCAACAGTAGCAACAGCGATATTGCACTTTTGCCAAAAAAGTCCCTACGCCACAGCGCGGCCGCGGCCAGCGTCCCCAGAACAAGGGCAATAGCTGTCGACAACGCAGCGATCTTAAGTGACAACGTCACAGACTCCAGAATATCGCTACGCTGCGCAGCAACGCTAAACCACTTCAGCGTTAATCCCTGGGGTGGAAAACTAAAAGCAGCCTCCTCAGTATTAAAAGCATAGGTGGCGATGATGAGGATGGGAAAGTGCAGGAAAATAACCCCGCCCCATGCCGCCAGTTTGAGTAGCCAGGGTGCGCGTTCAGAGTGCATCGAAAGCTCCCAGACGCTTCACGAACGCCAGATACAGTGCGATTAACACAATCGGCACCAGAGTAAATGCCGCCGCCATCGGCATATTGCCGATCGCCCCTTGTTGTGAATACACCATGTTGCCGATGAAATAGCCCGGCGGTCCCACCAGTTGCGGCACAATAAAGTCACCCAACGTCAGAGAGAAGGTAAAGATCGAACCCGCTGCAATGCCTGGTATCGCCAATGGAAGCACCACATAGCGGAAGGTTTGACGCGGACGCGCGCCCAAATCAGCAGAAGCCTGTAACAGCGACGGTGGAAGTCTCTCCAGCGCGGCCTGTACCGGTAGGATCATAAACGGCAGCCAGATGTAGACGAACACCAGGAAACGCCCTAACCCTGAAGTCGACAGCGTATTGCCGCCTACCGCAGGCAATGTCAGGAAAGAAAGCAGCAACGGCTCCAGCCCAAGGTGGGTTAAAAACCACTGTGCCACACCGTCTTTAGCCAACAGCAGCGTCCACGCATAGGCTTTAACGATGTAGCTGGCCCACATTGGCAACATTACGGCAATGTAAAAAAAAGCCTTCATTTTGCCGCTGGTATAGCGAGCCATATACCACGCCATCGGAAACGCCAGAATCGCGCTGGCGATGGTGACCGCTACCGCCATCGTCAGAGTGCGCAAAATGATGTCGTAGTTAGCGGGATTAAACAGCGCCTGCAAATTCGCCAGCGTCAGGTCTGGTGTGACTGACATGGTGAAATCGTCGAAGGTATAAAAACCTTGCCACAACAGCGTCAGTAATGAGCCAAAGTAGACGATGCCAAACCACATCAGCGGTCCGAGGAGCAGCAAAAACAACCCCAGCCCCGGATTACGCCAGAAGTAACCTGAGATCCGGTTCAGGTTAGTCGACTGTGGAGGCGAATGTAAGACGTTCATAGCCATTCACCTCTCCTCAACCAGCGGTACCATCACGTCGCGTGACCAGGATGCCATCACCTGCTGACCTGGCGACAACGTTGACGGTAGCATTTCTCCCGTCAGGTTCGCCTGGCTAACCAGCAATTTTTCCCCTCCGGCGAGTTTTAGCTCAAACCGCGTCGCCGCCCCCTGATACTGCACCGCCTGAATAACCCCCCGGGCCTGAACTTCTCCCCCGGTATCATTCAAGCGAATGTGTTCCGGACGCAGGGAGAACATCCCCTGTAGCCCACAAACGTTCGCCGACATCGTCGCATCGAAGACATTGGACGTCCCGACGAAACTTGCCACAAACGGCGTACGTGGACGCATATACAGTTCACGCGGAGAATCTACCTGTTCAATGCGACCGTTATTAAACACCGCCACACGATCGGACATCGACAGGGCTTCCCCCTGATCGTGGGTAACAAAAATGAACGTGATGCCAAGAGATTGCTGTAATTTTTTCAGTTCCAGCTGCATCTGTTCACGCAATTTAAGATCCAATGCCCCGAGCGGCTCATCCAACAGCAGGACGCGCGGCTCATTGACCAGCGCCCGGGCAATCGCCACGCGCTGACGTTGCCCACCGGAAAGCTGCGACGGTTTACGCTCATGCACAAAACCGAGTGCGACCTTATCCAGCGCTTCACGTGCTTTCGCGTGGCGCTGTTTTTTATCGATGCCTTTGACCATCAGCCCGTAGGCGACGTTGTCGAGAATCGACATGTGCGGGAACAACGCGTAATCCTGAAATACTGTATTGACGTCCCGTTCCCAGGGCGGCAATTCGCTGGCCTGCTTACCAAAAATGGTAATTGCGCCGCCTGACAGCTGCTCAAACCCGGCAATCAGGCGCAGACAAGTGGTCTTGCCGGAGCCGGATGGCCCCAGCATAGAGAAAAACTCACCGTCGTTAATCGCAATACTTACCCCATCAACTGCACGAACATCCCCATACAAACGCGAGACGTTATGAAACTCCACTGCGTACGTCATAAAACCCCCAGTGGAATTAACGACCGCCCATAATGGCGATGTAATCCTGCGTCCAGCGACTGTAAGGAACGAATTTTCCACCTTCGGCAATCGGCGTTTTCCAGAAGGCAATTTTGTCAAAGTAGCTATAACCGTTGGTTTCACAACCCTTTTCACCCAACAGAGGGCTGGCTTTACAACCTTCAGGCACCACTGGCAGAGAACCAAACCAGGCCGCTACGTCGCCCTGTACTTTCGGGGTTAATGACCAGTTCATCCATTTGTAAGCACAAACCGGGTGTTTCGCTTCACTGTGCAGCATGGTGGTATCAGCCCATCCGGTAACCCCTTCTTTTGGGAAAACCGTGGCAATTGGCTGACCTTCGCCTTTCAAGGCGTTAGCCTGATAAGGCCAGGCGCTTGACGCCACCACGCCTTCGTTTTTGAAATCGCTCATTTGCACGGTGGTATCGTGCCAATAGCGATGGATCAGCGCGTGCTGATCGCTCAGGACTTTGATCACCGCCTGATACTGTTTTTCAGTGAGCTGATAGGGATCGGTAATACCCAACTGCGGCTGAGTGGCTTTAACGAATAACGCGGCATCGGCAATATAGATCGGGCCATCGTAGGCCTGAACGCGCCCTTTATTGCTTTTCCCATCCTCAAGTTTTTGCTCAACAAACACCACGCTCCAGCTATCCGGCGGCGTTGGAAAAATTTTGGTGTTATACATCAGCAGGTTTGGTCCCCACTGGTACGGTGCGCCGTAAACTTTTCCGCCAACGTTAAACCATTCGCCTTTTACCACGCGTGGATCGATGGTTTTCCAGTTAGGGATCAGCGCGGTATTAATTGGCTGAACGCGTTTTCCCATAATCAGGCGCAGTGAGGCATCACCAGAAGCGGTAACCAGGTCGTAGCCGCCTTTTGCCATCAGGCTGACCATTTCATCAGATGTGGCTGCCGTTTTTACATTAACCGCGCAGCCGGTATCTTTCTCAAACTGTGAGACCCAGTCATATTGCTTATCGGTTTGCCCACGTTCGATATAACCCGGCCAGGCAATAATATCCAGGCGGCCTTCCGGTTTATCTAATGATGTGGGGGGTTCGGCTGCCTGCGCAGTCATCAGCGTCATACTGAGTGCGCACAGGCTACTGAGGGCAAACTGCTTGCTCATAACGTCTTACTCCTGTCTAAAAAATATTGAGCGGCAGCCTTGCCGTAAATATATGTCCTTTTCTAAAAATAGTCGGGGTGTTGTAAGCGTTCCTGCTGGCGCAAGGAAATTTAATCAGGTTGTGAGCTAACGCTCATTACGCTACAGACTCTGACCTGGGGGTAATCTTCTGGAGTATAGACAAGGAGTTAGACGCAGAGGTGGCAATAGTAATAACTATTGATATTTTGTATGGACGCACCCGATATAAATAATACCGTGGTTCAGCATTCACTATTTCGAAAATAAGAACACGCTATTCATTTATATTGAATAGCGCGTTATGGTTTATTTCATCATTTCACGAATTAATTTACCAAGCTGTTTTACGGCCTGCTCTTCGCGATCTCCCCAGTGCCATGCAGTATTAAAACGAAAAAAACGTGTCCAGCTTCCCGAGGTCGAGAACATTTTCCCCGGCGCAATACTGATGTGGTGTGCCAGCGCATGGGTACTGAGCACACCAGCATCAAGCGGTTCCGGCAGTTCCAGCCATAGAAAATAACCGCTGTCGTTGTGGTGAATGTTGACTTCCGCCGGAAGATGACGCAGCAGCGTTTGCCAGGCCTGTTGTTTACGTTCCGCCAGTTGCCGACGCAAGCGCCGCAGATGCGCGTCATAGCGCCGGGTTGAAAGATAATCAACAAGGGCAAGCTGCATAGGCGAACTGGTAGATAAGGTGCTCATTAGCTGGAGTCGCTGAATACGCCGGGCATGTTTCCCTGCTGCTACCCAGCCAATACGAAATCCTGGCACCAGGCACTTGGAGAAAGACGAACAATGCAGAACGCTGTCGGCGCGATCCCAGGCTTTGGCGGGCAACGGTTTTTCGCGGCCAAAGTACAGCTCGCTGTAAACATCATCTTCAATCAGTATTACGTGGTATTTTTCCAGCAAGGCAACCAGACGCGCCTTTTTCTCTGCGCTGAGCGTAAAACCCAGTGGATTTTGGCTGTTTGTCATTAGCCAGCAAGCTTTTACCGGGTACTCCTGCAACGCCTGCTCCAGCGCGGTGAGATCGATCCCCTCTTTTACGTCGGTGGCAATCGAAAGCGCCTTCAGACGTAATCGCTCCAGGGCCTGCAACGCCCCGTAAAAACAGGGGTTTTCGACAATTACCCAATCACCCGGTTCGGTGACTGCTTGCAGGCTCAGGTTGAGGGCTTCCATCGCGCCGGTGGTGATGACGATTTCGTCCGGTGAAATGGTCATCCCCTGTTGAGCATAGCGACGGGCAATGGCATGACGCAGCTCAGCATTCCCCGGCGGCAGGTTTTCAATCACGCTCATGGCGGTGGCAGTTTTACTCACCTGCGCCAACGAGCGATTCAACTGCTGAAGTGGAAACAGCCGCGGGTCGGGGAATGCGGAGGCAAAGGGCATCACTGACGCATCCCGGCTGGCCTGCAACATATCAAAAATGTAGGTATTGATATCCACCGCTTCATCGCGCATGACCTGCACCTGCGGCGCAGCAAATTCACGTTCGGGGCGCGCGGCGACATAATAGCCAGACTGCGGTCGGGCAATAATCCGCCCCTGGCTTTCCAGCAACTGGTATGCGTGTCCGACGGTCATAAAACTCATTCCGCTGCTGACCACCTGCTCACGCAAGGATGGCAAGCGATCGCCTGGCTGCCATACGCCAGACGCAATTTGATCGCGAATTTGCTCTGCCAGTCGCTGGTACTTTTTCATTCTGAAAATCCGTTCAGGTAACCACCATCATGTATATCAGTTTACATAATCTCTACATTTTTACTAACTGTTATGAATAGTTTTGTTTCAATGCCGAAGTTGCAGCCTGCCAAGTGAAACCTAAACTGTTATTGTCTTAAATCTCATATCCTGACTTTTCACTAAACACATTTTCAAATGCTGTGCGCAATTTGTCGGTCACCGCATCAAAATCGTTGAGTATCTCGGTGTCATTAAAACAGGTTTGAGCAGTTCCATCGGTTAGTGTTTTGATAGCATCGTTTATGCTTTTAGAGGATAAATTGAAATACTTACCTCTCTTTATAGGGTTTTTAGGGTTAAATTTCCCATTCGCCAACTGCCAATATCGGAATAAGTATTGCGTTAAGCACAAAGGCTCGCGGAATTTCTTACTGACTGTTTCCCTCAGCAACTGTTCTTCCACCTGCCATATCTCATTGAACGTACTTTTCAAAAATGGTTGCGGAATGTGTCGACTATAAAACCCTTCGAAAAACTTTTCTTTTCGGTTAGCGAAATTTTTCAGTAGCCGTCTTTTATAACACATGCTGTAATATTTATTCTTATTTTCCTGCATCATCGCACGCTTGCTAAAGTGGCTATTTAATATGCTGATGTTGAGAAAATCTGATGAGGCCATGATGAGATTATCTTTGTTGGTTGGAGGATTTTTCTTTAAAATCAAAAAGTCATTTGGATTTCCATTATCGAAGTAGAAATCTTCAGCCAGCGGTGCCGTAATGAACATATCATCATTAAACAAGACAAACTTGTCGCTCAGATCATTTATCTTATGAATATTAAGCTCTATCGCATTAGAGTTAAATGTAGGCAAGTACTTGTTTTCGATAAACTGTTCATGAAAAACAATGTTTAACTTTTTATGATTCACATTAAGCCATGCGGGAATCTGTCCGCATGTAACTAAATGTATCTTTCTTACCCATGGCGCATATTTTTCCACACACCTGAACCAATAATTAAAAATACCCATATCTCTGAAACGCGCCGGATGCCTAGCCCCCTCATCATGGCAACCCGCCGCTTTATGCTTGGCAAAACTCGCCTGCCAGGCTAAATCACTTGAGTCAACCCACAAAACGACAAAGTCGATTCCGCTCATTTTATTGTTCCAATGAATAATTTTCGGCGAATATAACAAAGTGCCAATTCAATGTTTGAACTAATCAAGGCATCAATATTGAGGATTCCATCTTTTGTGAAAGCTATAGCAATTGTGCAACTGTTATGGTTAAAAAGAACTGTTCTGTTTCTGCCTTCCACTGCTCCTCAGACTTAGAATTGCGCTAAATCAATTTTGCCTGCGGAGTTAAGCATGTTCGGTCTTGACGCGTTTCACCTGGCAAGGATCCAGTTCGCGTTTACGGTATCCTTTCACATCATCTTTCCGGCTATTACTATCGGGCTCGCCAGTTATCTGGCTGTGCTGGAAGGGCTATGGCTAAAAACGAAAAATCCCACCTGGCGATCGCTTTACCATTTCTGGTCGAAAATATTCGCCGTAAATTTTGGTATGGGTGTAGTTTCCGGGCTGGTGATGGCTTATCAGTTCGGCACCAACTGGAGTGGTTTTTCCGAGTTCGCCGGGAGTATCACTGGGCCGTTACTGACCTATGAAGTATTAACCGCCTTCTTCCTCGAAGCTGGTTTCCTTGGGGTGATGTTGTTTGGCTGGAATCGGGTTGGTCCAGGACTTCATTTCTTTGCCACCTGCATGGTCGCACTGGGTACCATTATTTCAACCTTCTGGATCCTCGCCTCCAACAGCTGGATGCAGACACCGCAAGGCTATGAAATAGTTAACGGCCAGGTCGTTCCCGTCGACTGGTTCGCCGTTATTTTCAATCCCTCATTCCCCTATCGTCTGCTGCATATGTCGGTTGCCGCCTTCCTGAGCAGCGCGTTGTTTGTTGCTGCCTCGGGGGCATGGCATTTGCTGCGCGGGAATAACACACCAGCAATTCGAGCGATGTTTTCGATGGCGCTGTGGATGACATTAATCGTCGCTCCACTGCAGGCCTTGATTGGCGATATGCACGGTTTGAATACGCTGAAGCATCAGCCGGCAAAAATTGCTGCGATTGAAGGACACTGGGAAAATCGCCCCGGTGAACCGACTCCGCTGCTGCTGTTCGGCTGGCCGGATATGGAGCAGGAACGCACCCGCTATGGGCTGGAAATCCCGGCGCTGGGCAGTCTGATCCTGACCCATAGTTTGGACAAACAGGTCCCGGCCCTAAAAGAGTTTCCTAAAGAAGACAGGCCCAACTCCACTATGGTGTTCTGGTCGTTTCGCATAATGGCCGGGCTAGGCATGCTGATGATCCTGTTGGGCGCGTTTGCCCTGTGGCTGCGCTATAAGCAGCGTTTATACACCTCGCGCCCTTTTCTGCGCTTTGCCTTATGGATGGGCCCCTCCGGTCTGATTGCCATCCTTGCCGGTTGGGTGACCACTGAAGTTGGCCGTCAGCCTTGGGTGGTTTACGGTCTGCAACGTACGGCGGATGCGGTTTCTGCACATGGCGATTTACATATGAGCATCAGCCTGCTGTCCTTCTTTGTGGTGTACAGCTCAGTGTTTGGCGTGGGTTACAGCTACATGATCCGCCTGATCCGTAAAGGGCCACAGGAAGATGACCCGACTATTCCGCCAACAGGCACGCCTGCCCGGCCGCTTTCAGCCGCCGTCCTCGATTCTCAACCGGAGGCACATCGCTAATGGGTATCGATTTATCAGTTATCTGGTTTGTAATTATCGTCTTCGCCACGCTGATGTATATCGTGATGGACGGTTTTGATCTCGGGATTGGCATTTTATTCCCAGCGATTCAGGACGCTGACGACCGCGATGTTATGGTCAACAGCGTAGCCCCGGTATGGGACGGCAATGAAACCTGGCTGGTATTGGGCGGAGCCGGATTATTCGGCGCTTTCCCCCTGGCCTATGCGGTGATCGTCGATGCGCTGACCATCCCGTTGACCCTGATGCTAATCGGCCTAATTTTTCGCGGCGTCGCGTTCGAGTTTCGCTTCAAAGCCACACCTGCTCACCGACCATTCTGGGATAAAGCCTTTATCGGCGGTTCAATCCTCGCGACATTCACGCAAGGTGTCGTGGTGGGTGCCGTACTCAACGGGTTTTCCGTTACCGGACGCAGCTACAGCGGCGGTCCTTTCGACTGGTTGACCCCGTTCACGTTGTTCTGCGGCGTTGGTCTGGTCGTGGCTTACGCCCTGCTGGGGGCGACATGGCTGGTGATGAAAAGCGAAAATCCGTTGCAGGATAAAATGCGCAGTGTGGCCAAAAAACTGCTGCTGGCAATGTTGGTTGTGATTGCCATTATCAGCCTGTGGACACCACTGGCACATAGCGCGATTGCCGAGCGTTGGTTTAGCCTGCCCAACCTTTGGTTCCTGATGCCGGTTCCGCTGCTGGTTGCGCTTATCAGTCTCTGGCTGTGGCGTTCGCTGGGGCAACATAACTGCCATACGCTGCCTTTTGTATTAACGCTGGGGCTGATTTTTCTCGGGTTTAGCGGGCTGGGGATCAGTATCTGGCCACATATCATTCCACCGTCTATTACGCTCTGGCAGGCGGCGGCTCCGGCACAAAGTCAGGGCTTTATGTTGGTTGGCGCACTGCTGATTATCCCGATAATCCTGGTGTACACCTTCTGGAGCTACTACGTTTTCCGCGGCAAAGTTCAACATGGTGAGGGGTATCATTGATGCAACAAACAATCTGGAAACGCCTGATGTGGCTGGTGATCCTCTGGGGCGGCAGCGTGCTGGCCCTGGCCGCCGTTGGTATGTTCTTTCGTCTCCTGATGACGGCCGCCGGATTTAAGTCCTGAATCTCGCCCTGATAACACCCGGTCAGCGCGCTGCACTGCCCGGGTGTTACAAATTCCAACATCGACTAAACAAAAATGTAAAAAACATCGAAATGGCAAAACAGAGATTGTCATTAACCCGATTAAAATATTGAATAGTCACCGGGCGAAATTATCGCCAATTCCGCAGCTAACGTACCAGAGGGTGCATGATGTTTAAGAAAGGGTTAACGGTGTTATTGCTGGCCAGCGCGCTTTTTTCCGGTCAACTTTTCGCTACTAATCAGGGACATGAATATCTTCAGGTGCAGGATGCCGATCATTTACTACGACACACGGCCGACAGCGATGAACTTCGAGTGACGGCGGAAGAATCCGCCGCCGATCTTCGTGAGCACCATCACTGGCAAAAATCACGCAAACCCGATACACATCTGAGCTAACGATTAACCTTTGCGCTTCGGCAGTGTCTTCATCAGTTCTTCTGGACTGACCGAAGCCACGACGCTGCCCGGCAACGGCATCTTCAGAATGTGATGCTTCATCTTGCCGATTACGTGCATTTCGCACGGTCGGCAATCAAATTTCAGCGTCAGGACTTCATCGCCGTTAACCAGTTGCATCGGTGTTGCTTTCCAGCTTTTGATGTTACCTTTCGCCTGTTTCGGACACAGGTTAAAGGCGAAACGCAGGCAATGTTTGGTGATCATCACCGGCACTTCGCCCTTTTCTTCATGTGCTTCATAGGCTGCATCAATCAACTGAACGCCATAACGGTGATAAAACTCACGCGCTTTTTGGTTGTAGACGTTAGCCAGGAAACTCAAGTGCGTTTGTGGATAAACCGGCGCTGGCTGAGATACCGGTTTGCGGCTACCGCGCTGATAGCTTTGCAGGCGCGCTGCATCCAGCATATCAACGGCTTCACGCCGGAACTGATTTAGTTGACCGTTTGGCACAAACAGCGCGCCCGGCAGATTCACCTGAATATTGCGGGCGTAGTACATCGTCTGACCAAGTTTTGCCAGTCCGTCCTGTAGGTTACTCAACGCTTTTTCCGCATTGTTCGCTTCCTCAAACTGGCCGTCCAACGTATGGGTGATACTCACGCCCTCTTCACTGGTGAGCGTCAGAATCAACTGCTCCTGCCAGCCGCCGAGCTCAATATCGATCGCAACACGGCGTTCGCTGGAAGTTTTTGTTAACGCTTGCTGCCAGTTATGATCGAGGTTGCGATTCAGCGGATGATGCGGACGCACTTTGCGCAGATCGGCGGGCATTTCATTCGGCCATACCCGATAACGATTGTTCCCCGTTTTTTCCACGGTGTTGGCGCGAAATCCAACAACCTCACGTTTGATTAACACGTTCAGGCCATCCCCGTTTGCCAGCGGTTCGGTCACCTCAACATCGAGATGATCTTTTGCCACCTTCAGGACTTCGCCGACCGGCAAACCGATAAACTTTGGTGAGTCGAATGCGCCGATATCCCCTTTACGGGCATTCACAAAATAATCGGTACTGCCGCGATGGAAGGTTTTCTCTGTGGATGGGGTAAAGAAATGTTCGGTGCGTCCCGCTGATGAACGGGCCAGATCGCCGCGTTCTTCAATGATGGCGTCGAGCATCTGGCGATAATGCGCGGTAATATTCTTCACATAACTCATGTCCTTATAGCGCCCTTCAATTTTGAAGGAACGCACACCTGCGTCAATCAACGCACCCAGGTTGGCGGTCTGATCGTTATCTTTCATCGACAGCAGATGTTTTTCATAGGATACCACGCGCCCCTGATCGTCTTTCAGGGTATACGGCAGACGGCAAGCCTGGGAACAGTCGCCGCGGTTAGCGCTGCGTCCGGTTTGTGCATGTGAAATATAACACTGCCCTGAATAGGCAACGCACAGCGCACCGTGAATGAAAAACTCAATGGTCGCATCGGTAGCCTGATGGATAGCGTTAATCTGCTCAAGGCTCAGTTCGCGCGCCAGCACAATCTGGGTGAATCCCACATCGGATAGAAATTTCGCCTTCTCAACGCTGCGAATATCGCACTGGGTGCTGGCGTGCAGTTCAATCGGGGGAATATCCAGTTCAAGAATCCCCATATCCTGCACGATCAGGGCATCAACGCCGGTCTGATACAGATCGGTAATTAACCGTTGTGCGGGCTCCAGCTCATCATCATGCAAGATCGTGTTTAGCGTCACAAAGATTTTTGCCCCGTAACGATGGGCAAAAGGCACTAATTCGGCAATATCTTTCAGGCTATTACTGGCGTTATGACGCGCGCCAAAACCTGGTCCACCAATGTAAACGGCGTCTGCGCCGTGCAAAATGGCTTCGCGCGCAATGGCGGTATCCCGAGCCGGGCTTAACAATTCAAGGTGATGAGGCTGCTGGCGCATACAGTTGTTACCATCCACAAGCGGTAAAAATGGCGGTTATTGTAGTCACAAGCGCGGCGTTTCGAAATAGTTTTCCCGATTAACCGCGTGGGTAATGGATCAGCGAGTGAAAATGAACCGTTTGCTCGCTACTGTTACGGTAGCTATGTGCCGTATCTCCGGCGAAACGGACACCTTCACCGGATTTAAAGGTGCGCCACTGCCCCTCAATACACATATCCAGCAGACCACTAATCACCACTACGTGCTCAATTACGCCGGTTTCATGCGGAGTAGATTCACTGAGCGCGCCGGGTGCCAGCAGTATCGAAAAATGATCGAAGCACAGTTGCGGATCCCACGGGAACAACGGTGTGACGACCATCGCCTGCTGCTGGGGATCGAATGTTAGCGTGCCGTCTGACTCTGGTGGTGAAATAAACGTTGAAAACGGGACGTTCAGTCCGGTGGCTATTTTCCACAATGTTGCCACCGTTGGACTGGATTCGTTGCGCTCAATCTGCCCCAGCATCGCTTTTGACACGCCAGTTTCCTCCGCCAGACGCGAAAGGCTCCATTCCCTCTGGTGACGTAGCGTTTTGAGCGTTGTGGCCAAATAGTGGGTTAAGTTGTCCATTTTTCTCCTTTGTCGCTCTCCTTTCTCAGGGCTACAGCTTAGCACTTGTACGCTATAACGCACAGTGTTACAGTGACTGACCGTTATAACGCACGCGGAGTTGCTATGCGCACATTTTACATCCCCTTGCCTACAGTTTTGTCGGGTTTTGTGGCTGTCCTGGTCGGCTACGCCAGTTCAGCGGCCATTATCTGGCAAGCGGCGCTCGCCGCAGGTGCGACGACCGGACAAATCGCAGGCTGGATGACCGCACTGGGGCTAGCAATGGGGGTCAGTACGCTGGCGCTGACATTGTGGTATCGCGCCCCTGTACTCACCGCATGGTCAACGCCCGGTGCCGCGCTGCTGGTGACGGGCCTGCAAGGGGTATCGATTCAGGATGCTATCGGTGTTTTTATCGTAGCTAATGCATTGATTGTGCTGTGCGGTATAACCGGGCTGTTTGCCCGCCTGATGAAAATTATTCCCCACTCGCTGGCATCGGCCATGCTGGCCGGGATCTTGCTGCGTTTTGGTTTGCAGGCGTTCAATAGCCTGAACAGTGAGCTTATCTTGTGCGGCAGCATGCTGCTGGCGTGGTTGGTACTAAAAGTAATTGCCCCACGGTATGCCGTTATCGCCGCAATGTTGGTAGGTATAGCCATCGCCCTGGTTAAAGGTGACATTGTCACCGATGGTGTTAATCTGTCACCGGTGTTGCCAGCGTTTACTGCACCACACTTTTCATTAGCCCACAGTATCAGTATTGCGCTACCGCTGTTTCTGGTCACTATGGCTTCGCAAAATGCCCCAGGTATTGCGACCATGAAAGCATCTGGATATTCGTTACCCGTTTCACCCCTGATTGTTTTTACGGGTCTGTTGGCACTGCTATTTTCGCCGTTTGGCGTCTATTCTATCTGCATCGCCGCCATAACCGCCGCAATTTGCCAAAGCCCCGAAGCCCATCCAGATGCAAATCGACGCTGGCTCGCCGCAGCGGCAGCGGGTGTCTTTTACATTCTGGCTGGGGTGTTTGGCAGTTCGATCACAGGTCTGATGGCAGCCCTGCCCGTAAGCTGGATCCAGATGCTTGCTGGTCTGGCATTACTCGGCACGATTAGCGGTAGTTTATTTCAAGCCTTACATAATGAAGCAGAACGCGATGCGGCTATCGTGACTTTTCTGGTTACGGCCAGTGGTCTGACGGTATTAGGTGTTGGGTCTGCATTCTGGGGGCTGATCGTCGGCGGTATCTGCTACTCAGTGTTGACGTTATTTCGCCGCGCGTAGCTGCGTTGGCGTTTTACCCGTCACTTGTTTAAACCGGTTACTGAAATGGCTCGCCGAACTGAACCCACAGGCCATTGCAATATCCGACAGGCTGCGTGATGAATAACAGACCAGTTGCTGCGCCAGCGCCATACGGCGTTGCATGACGTACTGATGAGGCGCCATATTCATCGACTGGCGAAACATTCTGGCAAAATGGAATTCACTTAGCGCTGCTTCACCTGCCAGATCGCTCAACGTTATGGGATACGCCAGATGTGCTTCAATATAGGCCAGCACGTTGCGCAATGTGGCAGGCGCAAGCCCTCCGGTGACGACGGGAAGTCGCCATTGCACATTGCTGTAATGCTGGATCAGATGCGTTAACAGTAGTGAAGATGCCGCGCTAAGCGTGAGGTGATTGGCCGGTTGCTGCCAGTCATTACCAAGCAAAAACTGACGGTAAACCGCCGTGATCCCCGGGTCACTGCCAAACGTATGCTCGTCCAGCGTGAAGCTATAGGGGCTTTTGTCCCAGACTTTTTCACCCACTTCGCGCAAATGCGCGTCCGTACAATAGAGATGAACAAAGGAAAGATCGTCACGAATATCCCAACTGGACTCACTCTCTTTCGGCATCAGGCAAAAACGGTCTGGTCCCCCGCCATTCTTCCAGCCTCCCGCCGTCTTGTGGTAACTCTCGTAACCATCTGCGATGTATAAACTGAGCGTATGGTGATCGCAATATTGGGTGATGGTATCGCGTTTGTTCGACCAGGCCGCCAGTTGGATCCCTGAATGTAACGCAACCGATTCATGCAACACGGCATTATGTTTGCGCAAGTTTTCAAAGGCACCGTAAGGCTGAGACATACCATCACATTCAAAATAAGTTAGCAGGCTTTCAGTCTATATCAGCTACATATCGTTAACAGCTGCCTTTTCACTATTACGCTAAAAAAAGCGCAAGATTTTGCAAGTCCACCGCAAGCCGATGAAAGCCTCCTGCATTCCGTCGTGACACAGTGTAAGTCTGAATGAATAAAGAGAGAGTCGTATGAACGCACTGTTGTACTGCCTGGTGGTGGTTATTTGGGGAACGACATGGATTGCGATTTATTTGCAGCAAGGTCCGGTTTCTGCGCCGGTTTCTATCTTTTGGCGCTTCGCCGTTGCCAGCTCAGTGATGATAGTGATCCTGTTGCTAAGCGGTAAATTACGCAAACTGTCTGGCCGCGATCATCTGTTTTGTCTGTTACAGGGCGGATGCGTTTTTTGCTTTAACTTCTGGTGTTTTTATACGGCTGCGGCGTGGATTAATACCGGCCTGGAGTCGGTGATTTTCTCGATGGCCGTCCTGTTCAATGCAGTCAATAGCTTCATCTTTTTTGGGCAAAAACCACCGCTGCGCTTCTATATTGCAGCGGGTTTGGGACTGACGGGCATCGTGACTCTGTTCTGGCAGGATTTGCTCAACAGCGGGTTTAATCATTCACTGCTGCTGGGCATCGGCTTAAGCGCCCTCGGGACCTTCGGCTTCTCACTGGGCAATATGATCAGTCTGCGTCACCAGAAAAAAGGGTTAGAAGTGTTAACGACCAACAGCTGGGCCATGCTGTACGGCACATTGCTGATCGCGGCCATTGCGCTGGTGCGCGGCGACAACTTCACGCCACAGTGGACATTCAGCTATCTTAGCGCGCTGTTATATCTGGCTATTTTCGGCTCAGTGATTGCCTTTGGCGCTTATTTCACGCTGGTAGGTCGCATTGGTCCCAGTAAGGCGGCATACAGCACGCTGCTGTTCCCGCTGGTGGCGCTGACGCTGTCAACATTGTATGAAGGATACATCTGGCAAGTTAATGCGATTGCCGGATTGGTGTTGATCTTACTGGGAAATCTGGTGATGTTTGCCCGACCGGAAGCGCTGATGGGTAAACTACTCTATCGTCGTCGTGTGGCATAAAAAAACGCACCATCCTGAGATGGTGCGTTCATCATTTTTATTGTGGTTTTTTGTTCACATCAAACATGGAGGCATCGGTCGCCATGTCATCAACAACTTTCTTCAACGTTTCGAACGCCATCGGCGTGCTTTCGTTGTTCAGGTCTTTACCTTCACCCTTACGTACAACTTTAATCACCGGTTTATTGGTCGCTGCATCAATCAACTCACCCTCGAAATAGAGGTTGGTATCCATGGTACGGTGACCCGTCGCCATTTGCGTTCCTGCAACCAGCAGTGCAACCGGGACCACTTCATAGAACTGCAGTCCTTCTTTGCTGGTCGCAACACCGGTAATCGCTCCGCGGAAAATCAGGCTACGTGGCCCTGGGGTTGTAACCAGAGGTTTACGCTGACCGATCGCCGTTTTCAACTTCGTATTGGTATAGGTCAGTAATTGATCAAGAACCTGCTGCCCTACCTGTGTAGTAGGTTTAGGAACCGGATAATACGTTACCGGGTTATACACGATGTTGTCATATTTGGATTCGTTGTAGCTCGGATCAACCCAACGGAGTACCGTTTGTCCCGATGCTGATTTTGTTTCCTTCAGATCAGAGTAATTTTTTAAAAACCCAGAATATTTATCCGGCTCGGTCACTTTTGACGCACAGCCGGATAATGCCAACAAGCCAGTAAGCACTGCAACTTTAAATAAAGTTTGAGTACGCATGAAACGATCCCTTTAGTTTTCGCAATGATGCCTAAAAAGGATAGCAAAACAGTTTCATTTTGGATGTACTAAAAATGGTAAGCACCGCACAATTTTATCTCTGCGTTCAGCACAAAAAATGCTGAACGCAGAAAGAGTTAACCCAAACGGGAGGTTCAGGAAGTTTTGCGTGCCAGCATGGTGGCAAAGCGCAGTTTAATTCGATTACCGTTTTCATCTGTACGATGAAGTTCACCTACGTCTTCGTTATATTTCAGCAGATCCCACCCGCTGTAATAACGACGTAATTCTCCAGATTTAAACGCAAACGGAAAACCAACGGTGCACGGAAAATCTTCGGTATCCATCGCCGCGACGATTAAGTTGTATCCACCCGGTTTAGTACAACGTTGCATATTCTCAATAAGGCCAGGGATTGTTTTGGCTTCAAGGAACATCAACACAACGGTAGATAGAATAAAATCGTATTCCCCCTCAAAACGTAACGCATTAAGGTCAGCGACCTTCGCGTTCAGGTTGGTCAGCCCCTCAGCCGCTTTGATGCGCTCAAGGTTAGCGATGCTCATGGGGTTTTTATCCCATGCAGTAACGTCATAGCCGTTTGCCGCCAGGTACAGGCTGTTTCGGCCGTTACCGCAGCCCAGATCTAACGTTTTACCTGGTGCAACCACTTTTGCCGCTTCAACGACATCGGAATGCGTACGGGTTAAATCATATTTTTCAGTAAAGTAGTTTTCGTCGCAAAGGGTCATTATTTATCCTCAGATTTCAGTAATGCAGCACGCTCCGTGCGGATGAGCAGTTTCCCCTGCATCAGCAATGCAAACGTACGTATCAGTAATAATGCAATGATAAAATTGGTAAAAATAAATAGTGGGATAGACAGCGTATGAAAAAATCCTGATTCACTGCCGTGTCCAAGATGCAATCCCGTTGTCGCCAACGCAGACACGCCAAACGAGAAGCTCCAGAATGACGCATTAAATGGCTGTGACAAATACCACGGCATAAGGCGTAGCATGAACAGAAGTTGCAGCAGACCATAACCAAATAGCATTTTAGCTAACGTATCCCCCTCGCCGCCGTTGACGCTAAGCCAGGCGCTACAGGCGACCAGCGCGGGTGCCAACTGAATACCAAGTGAAGTCCGTAAAACCGTCGGCAGCTCGCCGCAGCTTCGTAAACGTTGCAGAATCACTGGCTCCAGGCTGAGCCATGAAAATACCCCGGCGCCCAAAAACACCAATCCGGCATCGTTGAACCCAAGTGCACCACAGGCCATGGCGCTGATAAAGTTATTGGCAACGGTTGGCAGATACAGACCCGGCGTGGTGGCCTCTTCCGGATGCTCCCCACGCCACAGCCCTGCCGTTTGCCAGGCTGCGTATGCCAGCTGTATGACCACGCCAATACTGAATAACCCAATCGCCAGCGGTCGATACCACGGAACAAATCCAATCGCGACCAGCATCGTGGTGGCCGGAAACAGACTGACAAAGCTACTCATCACCGGATGACGAATTTCCGCCAGTACGCTATGCGGAAAACGCAGTAAACGGCTCAGAAAGGCCAGCGTCAGCAATCCCCAGATGACCATTGCAAGGATGACTAAGCCATCACCAATCCAGTGGCTCACCGGCCACACCTGGCTGGCGTAACGCCACGCAAATCCCATCCCAATTGTACCCAGTACCATGCCAAAATAACCGGCCGGAAGATTGAGGACCCGTTCACTCTGTTTGTTTTTACTCATTTTGTTTATTTTTTAAAGTATATTTGAAATGCATTTTATGGAATATCTGCCGGTTTAGCCAGTGCAGAAAACTTTGCTACGTTTAACTAAGGTGCGCAACATGGAAATGAGCTATGACCAAATACCGTCTAAGCGATGAATCTCGCTCCTTTAGTTACCTGGATAATGGCAATAAAAAAAGTGTATTACTACGCCAAATCATCGCACTCATTGATTTTAATGATGTTAGATCCGGTACGCTCGGTGGCTGGATTGATGATGAAAGCGTTCTGTCGCAAAGCGGTAATTGCTGGATATACGATGAGAATGCGCTCGCGTTTTGCGGCGCGACGATAACCGGAGACGCCCGTATTACACAGGCAAGCGTGGTCAGAGATGGAGCGCAGATTGGTGATGCCGTCTGGATTGACCGAGCAGAAATCAGCCATAACGCGCAAATACGTGACAACGTCACTATTCAGAATTCTGTTGTTCGCGGTGAGTGCCTCATCTGCGGTGATGCACGCATTGTGTGTGACTCTGAAATCATTGCAGCCAGAGGGTTAACCCGTGAAAGCGACCAGCTCCTGCAAATTTACGAGCGGGCGGCAGTCAGCAATTCACGCGTGGTGCATCAGGCGCAAATCTATGGCGATGCGATGATCAATTATGCCTTTATAGAACATCGGGCTGAAGTTTTTGATTTTGCACGGATAGAAGGCAACGAAGAGAATAATGTCTGGATCTGCGATTGCGCCAAAGTCTATGGGCATGCACGCGTCATCGCCGGAACGGATGAAGACGCCATTCCTACCCTGCGCTACAGCTCGCAGGTGGCGGAACACGCGGTGGTTGAAGGTAACTGCGTGCTGAAACACCACGTGCTGGTTGGGGGGCATGCGCAATTACGTGGCGGACCGCTCCAGCTTGACGGTCACATCCTGATTGAAGGCTATGCCTGTATTCTGGGTGAAGTGCTGATTGAGCATCATATTGAGATAACCGATCAGGCCCAAGTTGAAGCCTTTGATGGCGATGCGATCCATCTGCGCGGGCCAAAAGTGATCAACGGCGAACAACGTATCACGCGCACCCCTATCGCCGGTTTATTCTGAAGAGCCATCAATGATGCGGGCGTAGAGATTCACGTCATGGTAATCGCCATTAAGGAACTCCGCCTGTTGCATACATCCTTCCAGTCGGAAGCCATTGCGCAGTGCAACCTGGTTGCTCTTGACGTTATCTACACGACATTTAATCACGAAGCGGCGAATCTCCTGGCTCTGCGCATAATGATGAATCATTGCCTGTAGCGCCTGAGACAGAATGCCTTTGCCCTGGTGCTCTTCATCCAGCCAATAACCAATATAAGCGGCTTTGTTCAGCGGCTCTATCTGGTTAAACGAGATAACGCCAGCCACCTCACCTTGTTCGAAAATAAGGAACATTTTGGCGTAGCCGCGCTGGTGCAACATCATATTCCCCTGCACGTTCTTACGCGTGTCGTCCTCAGATTCGACAAACTGCGGCCAGTTCAGTGACTGTTGGAGCCAGGTTTTATTTTTAAGCACCAACTGATGCAGAGGGGTGACGTGTTGTTCTTCTACCGCCCGCAGTTCCAGCGCGTCACTAACGATAATTATTTCTGACATGTTTATCTCCTTTGCGATCGTAAACGGGGCATTTCTGACTGGCAGTAGCCGATATTACTCTGTTTAGCGCCGGGGATGTCTTATTTTTATGCTGTAACAGCAATCACTTAGAAAGAATCTCTGGCGTGGAACCCGTTACTCTGGTGATCCGGGTATCCCCTCATGGATAGACCGTAATGATGACAATAACACTTTCATTCTATTGCTAAGGAGCAAGCATGGCAGCACCTTTGGGTCGTTTAGCACTTATTCCGCTTTTACTGATTACCGCCTGTCACCAACCTGTTTCCACCACGCAAGCGGGCCCCGTTCCCTTTGCCGTCAATAAGCAACAGGTCGTGGATAATACCACGCTGGAAATTTCCCGTAGCGCGCTGGAATATAACATTCATAAAGTTCAGCAACTGCTGGGAGATAAAACCCGGATGTGCGCCATTCTTAAAGGCGACGCGTATGGCCACGATCTCTCACTGGTAACGCCAGTGATGATGCAAAACGGCGTGCAATGTATTGGCATCGCCAGCAACGAGGAGATTAGTACCGTTCGCCAGTCAGGCTATACATCGCAGCTCATGCGCGTGCGTAACGCGACGGAAAAAGAGATGCGCCAGGCGGCGGATTTCGATACCGAAGAGCTTATCGGTAATCTGGATATGGCTAAGCGTCTAAGTGCAATCGCTCAGGAGAAAGGTAAAACTATTCGTATCCATCTGGCGCTGAACTCTGGCGGTATGTCGCGTAACGGTCTGGAAGTCAGTACCGCTGCAGGTCTGGAAGAAGCACGCGCTATTTCCGCATTACCCGGCCTGAAAATTGTCGGCATCATGTCGCATTTCCCGGAAGAAGATGCGGCAGTGGTAAAACGCGATCTGGCCCGTTTCAATGCGCAATCAGCCCAGGTACTGAAAATTACCGGGCTTAAGCGCGAAGATGTCACCCTGCATGTCGCGAATACGTTCGCTACCCTGACCGTTCCAGAATCCTGGCTCGACATGGTGCGTGTTGGCGGTATTTTCTATGGCGATACCATCGCCAGCACCGAATACAAACGCGTCATGACGTTTAAATCTGCCATCGCGTCGGTAAACCATTACCCCAAAGGAAACACCGTCGGATATGACAGAACCTATACCCTTAAACGTGATTCCGTTCTGGCCAATATCCCGACAGGTTATGCCGATGGTTATCGCCGTGTGTTCAGTAATGCGGGGCACGTGCTGATCCGCGGCCAGCGGGTTCCGGTACTGGGTAAAACATCCATGAATACCGTGATCGTCGATGTAACCGATTTGCCGCAGGTTGCATCCGGTGATGAAGTGGTGCTGTTCGGTAAACAGGGAAATGCGCAGGTTAGTGCAGAAGAAGTCGAAGAAATTAGCGGCGCGTTGTTCACTGAAATGTCGATCCTCTGGGGGGCGACGAACAAACGCGTGATGGTCGATTAACACCTAAAACAGGAAGGGCTTCCGTTTCTCGCAGGAAGCCCTTTTACACAGCAAGCGCCGTTCTACTCAGCTCTCACTGACACTCTCTTTTTGCAATATTTTGAGCAGATCTTCCTTCAGGTGGAGTTTCTGTTTCTTAAGACGAACAATGTCCAAACTATACCCCCGACCATCCGAACCTTCCAGTCTGGAGATCTCATGATCAAGGCTGTTGTGTTTTTCGAATAAGGACAGAAAGCGAGGGTTCTCGGATTTCAGTCGGGAAATAAGGTCTCTGTATTCTGGAAACATACTTTCTCCCTGTTAGTGGACAAGAACGTGTATAAGAAATACACACCCACAGAGTACCCATTTGCCATACAGAAAAATGCGAACAGGATCGAGTAAATAGTGTACAGAGTCGTTATGAGGATGAATGCAGATACGGCTCCCCATCAGGAGAGCCGTAAAGGGCGTGATTAACGCATCTCGCGGTCGTCAACGTACTGACGTTTATCCGGCGCAGGCGGGAAGTACTGATACAGCCAAGTTTCGCTGATGGCGTCACCCTGACAACGCAGGAACATACGCATATCTACCGGATCGGTCGAGTCAGAGGTTGGATACCAGTCAAACTGAATGCGATAACCGTCGATAGGCTCCACGTAGAGGATCTCAATCTGTTTCGCTTCACCGCTGGAGAGCGTAATCACCGGTTCAATGCCTTTCGGCGCAGCAGCTTTTAGATCGCCACCAACGAAGTCAACGGCAAAACGACGCGCCCATTTTTCCGGGTAATGCTCGCCCGGTGCCCATCCTTCCGGGAAACCGCCCATGCCTGTCCGGGTCGCCATCACGCGAGCCAACGGTGAACGCACCGGCGGCTGAGCGCTCCAGTACAGGCGATATTTGAATTCCAGCTCATCGCCAGCTTTGATCTTCTTGTCCGGCTGCCAGAAGCAGACAACGTTATCCAGCGTTTCGCCGGTCGTCGGGATCTCCATCAGACCGATGGTCCCCTTGCCCCACTGGTTGCGCGGTTCGACCCACAGGCTTGGGCGCTTGTTATACCAGCCCATGATGTCCTGATAATGGGAGAAGTCGCGATCGAGTTGCAGCAAGCCAAACCCTTTCGGGTTGTTATCGGTATAGGCGTTGAACTGCAGCTTTTGCGGGTTATTCAGCGGACGGCAGATCCACTCGCCATTGCCCCGCCACATCGCCAGACGATCGGAGTCATGGATTTGCGGGTGAATAGTGTCGCACATCCGACGCTCGTTGTTGCCACAGCTGAACATGCTGGTCATCGGCGCAATGCCGAGCTGCTTGATGTCTTTGCGCGCATAGATGTGGTTTTGTACATCCATAATCACCTGCGTTTTCTCGCAGTGGATCACGAACTTGAATGCGCCGGTTACGCTTGGGCTGTCGAGAAGCGCATACACGGTAAAGGAGGTTGCGCCCGGTTTAACCGTTTCGAACCAGAAAGAGGTGAAATCAGGAAACTCTTCTTTGCTGTCGGTGTAGGTATCTACCGCCAGACCACGGGCCGATAAACCGTACTGATAGGTGTCATCCACGGCGCGGAAATAGCTGGCGCCCAGGAAAGAAACGACATCGCGGCGGGCCAGTTCTGGCGCTTTAAACACGCGGAATCCAGCGAATCCGAGGTCAGTCTGCCCTTCCAATTGTTTGGTATCCACACCCGCGTCGTTGTATTTAAACAGTTCCGGACGGAAGTGAATTTCACGCGCCATATGCGTACTACCATCAACCGAGAACATGCGTACACGACGACGGAAGCCCATTCCCACGTGGAAGAACTGCGCATCAAGCTGACGATTTTCAACATTGTTCCACAGAGACTGCTCTGCATCATATTGAATGCTGTTGTAGGCCTGCGGCGTCAGTTTCGCCAGCGTGTCCGGTAACGCGCGTGGTGCACCGCCCCAGGGCTTCTGTGCTAAGTCATGGGCCATCGATTGCAGAACGGAAAAATCAAAACGTACGGTTTTTCCGTCTGCAATGTCAGACTCTGCCGCAAAGGCGGCGCGGGAAAAGAGTGATGCAATACCACTGGTTCCGCACACGGCGGCCATTGCCATTGAACCTTTAATAAATCGTCTGCGATTCATGCCTGAAAGTGAGTCCTTCTGGTCGTGTAAATGGTCCCGCGCCGGTCAAAATCTGCGGCATGAGAGTGCACATTTCTGACCGCTCACTCTAGACAAAATTCATTAATAATCCAATTGTTGGTCGCCGATTATCTGTACAAAATCGAAAATATTTTATGTCGATGGGAACAGACCGAATCCCATGTAAATTCCATTAAAGTAAACCACACCGACGTTTACTTCGTTCTTGAGCCTCCTGATACAGCGCAAACTCATCATAAACCGCGCAACCCAGCGCCTGTTCAAACGCGTCGCGGCTGGAATTTCCGTGGCTGCGAGCTTGTGTTTCATTGCCCAAATTGGACTGGAAAATTCCTGCGGCGCTCACCGGTAAAAAATCTTCGTAGGTGATGGGTTGCGCAACCAGCCAGCCCCGTTCAATAAGCGGCTGCGGATCGTCATCAGGGCGAATCGCCTGCCGATGCGCTTCACCCGATGGCGTCAGACGATAGCGGAACCAGGCTAGCCCCTGCTGGCGCAGCAGGAATTCGCTGTCCGGGAAGGCTTTAAACACCTCCTGAAGATGTAGCTGGTGCGTCAGATTGTCTTTCCCCGTTCCCGCTTTATTCAGCAATTCGTCGTACAACGCCCTACCTTTCGGCGTCAGGGCCACGCCGCGCTGTTCGATCTCACCAAAACGTGCCGTGTGAGTGCCGCGCATTTCACCGGCAAACAACACCGGTTCTTCCAGCGCTTTGAAACTGGTCTGACGCAATAAAATGGGCACCTCGCGGCGCGGCGGCCCTTCAATCAGTATTTTCGGTTCAATGCCGCATTCCGGCATCATCGACTGCACCCGGTCAATATCCAGCGTTCGCGGTGTCAGATGGTTGATATGACAACCGGGGAAGCACACTACATCAGCAATCAGCCGGTGTTCGTTATGTAATGCGTGATAGGTCGCTTCATCGACCGTGGCATGCTGATGCCAGCGGAATGTTTCCAGCGCTTCATGCACAAATTCTTGCGCCTGTTCAGATGTAAAACTGCCCTGCGCATCAAATTCATCCAGCAGTTCGTGGCAACGGCGAGTGAAAATATCGCGTTTCGCGAGGATCTCAGCGGCTTCTTGCCGCAGCGCGGCGTTTTCGATTAGTTCGAGCCGTAATAACGAGGTGAATACCCGAAACGGGTTGCGCGATAGCGAGGCATCGTCGATGGGACGAAAGGCTGTGGAATGTACAGGGACGCCCGCCTGGGAGAGATCGTAATAACTCACCGGATACATGCCCATAACGGCAAACATCCGGCGCAGCGTAGAAAGCTCCTGCGCGGTACCCACTCGAATGGCGCCATGACGCTCAACGTTTAGCCGGGCCAGTTCATCCGCATTCGCCAGTTTTTCATGCAGCGTCGGATTATTTTCCAGTACCGCCAGATTCACATCAGCGACAAGTTCCAGCAACGTGCCGTACTGCGGGACTTCCTGCTGGTACATTGCTGACATTGCCTGCGAAAATTGTTCCCGAATCTCATCTGCCGTGATGGTGTTCGCCATAATGTCATGCCTCCAGTGAATATTACCTGGAGTGTAGAAAACGCCGCTGACTCCGGTGGGAAGAATTTACAAAGTGTGACCCCGCGTAAACTTCCCACCCATACAAACGATGAACAGTACCTACTGGCGTGGTTTCAAATGACTTTCCAGCCAGGGCAGCATCTGTTTTTTACGGCTAAGCATACCTTCTACCTTGCAAGGCTGCGGGATGTCTGAAAGTTCTGCTCCAGCAAACCATAAGCTGGTATCACCCAGATTGATGTCAGTGAGCATCAGCACGACTAACGCAGCGTTCTTTTCTTCTGCATAGCGCGCCATTTCCTGACGGAGATCGTCCAGTACCGCATCCACCTGTTGCAGCGCATAGAGTTCGAGCTGCGCGACACAGACTGAATGTCCATGGATGGTGAAGGTTTTAATGTCTTTCTGCAAAAGTTCCCGGGCGCTCATCCCTTCCACGCTGGTTTTAGCTGACAGCAGGTCACGACTGAAAGCGTCAAGATCCACTCCGGTTTTTTGGGCCAGCGCATCAACCGCCAGGCGATCGTCAGTGGTCGTCGTAGGTGAACGAAGCGTGACAGTGTCACTCAATACGGCGCCGAGCAGTAAAATAGCCTCAGCGGAAGATAACTGGTTGCGTTCATCCTCCGTCATCAGTTGCCACAGCAGGGTTGCGCTACTGCCGACAGGCTTCACCCACACTTCCGGTGGCAGACGGGTGACTAACCCACCAAGTCGGTGATGATCGATAATTCCCACCACGTTACTTTCTGTTAACGATTCCGGTCCCTGGGCCGGCTCGGTGAAGTCGACCAGCCAGACATCACGATCGGTCAGTTCAAACGTCAACCGTTCAGGCATCGTCAGCCCCGCATGCTCAAAGATAAACTGCGTTTCGCGGTTAGGCTCGCCCAAACGCCATGCCGTCGCCTGCTGGCCACGTAAACTAAGCCAACGCGCCGTCATTGCGGCGGTGCAGATGGCATCGCTATCGGGATTAAGGTGCCCTATTACATGTATCATTCATCAGTGCCTTGTGAAGAGAAATCGTTCAAAAGTAAACAATCACCAAAGTATAACGACTGGGCACACTCCCTTCCATGATCCCACCACCCAGCAATGCTGTACAAAACATAAGCAAAATAAATCAGTTGTAAGTAAAACATGATAAATGTTAATAATATTTTGCTATCAAGTTATCAAAAACAAACAACTTTACTTGTCACCGATACGGCTCTGTTTTTAACATCGCTTATGGAAAAAAATGTTCTGTTCAATCAGCGCATTCGCTTGCGCCACCTTCATACTTTTGTCGCCGTTGCACAGCAGGGAACGTTGGGGCGCGCGGCTGAGACCCTTAACCTGAGCCAACCGGCTCTCTCCAAAACGCTAAATGAACTGGAGCAACTGACCGGTACCCGTCTCTTTGAGCGTGGCCGCCTTGGCGCGCAGTTAACGCTGCCCGGAGAACAGTTTCTTACCCACGCGGTAAGAGTGCTGGATGCGCTCAACACCGCCGGACAAGCGTTAAATCAGCGCGAAGAGTCGCAGACTGATGTCGTACGGATCGGGGCCTTACCCACCGCGGCACTGGGCATTCTGCCTGCGGTAATTGGTCCTTTCCACAAGCAGCAAATGGAGACCACGCTACAGGTCGCCACCATGAGCAATCCGATGATTCTGGCAGGTTTAAAATCCGGGGAAATCGATCTTGGCATTGGTCGCATGGCCGATCCGGAATTGATGGTCGGTCTGAATTATGAATTGTTGTTTCTGGAATCACTTAAACTGGTCGTGCGCCCTAACCATCCGCTGTTGCAGGAAACCATCACGTTAAGTCGGGTAATGGAGTGGCCGGTGGTGGTTTCGCCAAAAGGAACCGCGCCTCGCCAGCACGCAGAAGCATTGTTGCAAAGTCAGGGTTGTAAAATGCCGCCAGGCTGCATTGAAACGCTGTCAGCATCGCTTTCCCGCCAGCTGACGGTTGATTACGACTATGTGTGGTTTGTCCCTTCAGGCGCGGTTAGAGAGGATTTACGCCAGGCGACGCTGGTGTCGTTGCCGATACCTACCCACGGTGCGGGTGAGCCCATCGGTATTCTTACCCGTGTCGATGTGCAACTCTCTCAGGCCGCGCAGATCCTTATCGCCGCAATACGCAAAACCGTACCGTTTTGATGCCAAATATTAAGGGACCATCAGGTCCCTTAATTTATTGTTAAAACGTTTCCCAGTTATCTTTCCCAGTTATCGCCACTGGCCGTTGCCGTCTGCGGACGCGATTGGTCAGGCGTAGTGGTTACGGGAGGGCGTTTAATTGCACTCGTTCCCGTTAAGCGAAATGTACCTACGGCTTCCGTTAAGCGCGCCGCCTGCTCTTCGAGAGATGCCGCCGCAGCCGATGCTTCTTCAACCAGCGAGGCATTTTGCTGCGTAACCTTATCCATTTCTGATATCGCCTGGCTCACCTGTACGATACCCCGGCTCTGCTCATCAGAGGCCGCCGCAATTTCCAGCATGATATCGGTCACGCGTTTTACCGCGTCGACAATATCCGTCATCGTATTGCCCGCCGCGACGACTTCTCCGGAGCCCTGGTCAATCAGTCGGACCGATTCGCTGATCAATCCTTCAATCTCTTTTGCCGCCTGAGCGCTGCGGCTTGCCAACGTACGGACTTCACTGGCGACCACGGCAAATCCACGCCCCTGCTCTCCTGCCCGCGCCGCCTCAACCGCCGCGTTCAGCGCCAGGATATTGGTCTGGAAAGCAATGCTATTAATCACGGCTGTGATTTCGGAGATTTTCTTCGAACTCGTTGAGATATTACCCATGGTTTTCACCACGCCAGAAACCATCTGACCGCCCCGGCTGGCCTTACCGGAAGCATCTTCCGCCAGTTTGCTTGCGTGATGCGCATTGTCGGCGTTTTGCTTCACCGTGGCGGTCAGCTCTTCCATGCTGGCTGCCGTTTGTTCAATCGCTGCGGCCTGTTGTTCAGTACGTGAAGACAAATCGGTATTACCCGCCGAAATCTCACTGGTACCGCGGTATATTTCTTCCGCACCCTGACGTACCGTACCCACCGTTTTCCCCAACGATCGTTGCATTGTCTGTAGGTGACGGCTCAGACGGCCAATTTCGCTACGCCCGGTCGGTTCATCTTGCATCGTCAGATCGCCCGCGGAAATTTGCTCAATACGCTTGGCCGCGCGTAGCAGAGGGTGAATGACCGTGCGGCGCAGAACAATGAACGTCATTACGGTCAGCGCCAGCGCCAGGACAAATGCGCCCAGCATAAAAGCCATGCCGAGTTGTGTACGCTGATGCGCCTGTTCGCTTAACTGGTTCGCCCTTGCGGTACGGATGTCGATCGCTTTCAACAATACCTTGTTGTAAGCAGTATCCAGCGATCTGGCATGTTCGTTTTCATGGTTGATAATGGCTTCAAACATACCGTTTCTGGCGTACTTCAACATGGGCTGTAAACCGTCGGTATAGGCTTTGAAGCTGGCGCTCAGTTCAGCATCTAGCGCTTCATCAGCAGACGTTTTTACCGCACGCGACATATACGCGTTAAAACCGTCCTGCGATTGCTTAATACGTTTTTCTGCCTCGGCGATATTGGCCTTCATATCATCCATTTCGGCGATACGGCTCGCCGCGCCGGCGTGGATCATGTTGATACGCGCGGTGCGTAAGTGGTTAGAGCTGTTAGATAACCCCATCCTGACCTGAATCTCATCGGTCACGTCGCGCTGATCGCGATCGGCCTGCATAAGAAAATAGCTTGCCAGCCCAGAACTTAGGGCGAACAGCAGGAGAATGCCACCGAGAATGGAGGAAAACAGCGGAACCAGCCGGATTTGATGCAGAAAGCCCAGTTTATGCTGGGCTTGCATCGATGTAGTGTTGTCCATGACCGTCGACTCTCTTGTAGGGTTTATGCGTGAAAACACGCCCGTTAGATAGTCATCGGCAATCCGGGAAGTTTACTTACCGTGAAAAGCGCCGGATTCGTCACACTTTCACAACATAATTCTAAAAAATTCAGGAAAGTGCCAGCGGTTAAATCCGCTGGCCAATGAATCAGTTATCGCCAAAGTGGATAACGGTACGGATGGACTTACCCTGGTGCATTAAATCGAACGCTTCGTTAATCTGCTCCAGCGGTAAACGGTGGGTAATAAAGGGATCCAACTGAATTTTCCCGCTCATTGCTTCTTCAACCATGCCAGGAAGCTGAGTACGCCCTTTCACGCCGCCAAACGCGGAACCGCGCCAGACACGCCCGGTAACCAACTGGAACGGACGCGTTTTGATCTCTTGCCCTGCTCCCGCCACGCCAATGATGATGCTTTCGCCCCATCCTTTATGGCAACATTCCAGTGCCGCGCGCATCACGTTAACGTTGCCGATACATTCAAAGCTAAAATCCACGCCGCCGTCGGTCAGCTCGACGATCACATCCTGAATCGGTTTGTCGTAATCCTTTGGGTTGATGAAATCGGTCGCGCCCATTTCACCTGCCAGCTTAAATTTTTCCGGATTGGTATCAACGGCCAGAATACGCCCGGCTTTCGCCTGCACCGCGCCCTGAATTACCGCCAGACCAATACCGCCCAGACCAAATACGGCGACGGTGTCGCCTTCTTTCACTTTTGCGGTGTTATGGACTGCTCCGATACCGGTGGTCACGCCACAACCCAGCAGACACACTTTGTCCAGCGGGGCCTGCGGGTTAACCTTCGCCAGAGAGATCTCCGCGCAAACGGTGTATTCGCTGAAGGTGCTGGTGCCCATATAGTGATAAATCGGCTCACCGTTATACGAGAAGCGCGTTGTGCCATCCGGCATCAGACCTTTGCCCTGGGTCGCACGTACGGCCTGGCACAAGTTGGTTTTACCCGATTTACAGAACTTACACTCGCCGCACTCTGCGGTGTACAGCGGGATCACATGATCGCCCGGCTTCAGACTGGTAACGCCTTCGCCTACTTCAACCACAATGCCGCCACCTTCATGGCCAAGTACCGCCGGGAATACGCCTTCCGGATCGTCGCCAGAGAGCGTAAAGGCGTCGGTGTGGCACACGCCGGTATGGGTAATTTTAACCAGCACTTCACCTTTCTTTGGCGGTGCGACGTCGATTTCGACAATTTTTAACGGTTGGCCGGGGCCGAATGCAACTGCTGCACGTGATTTCATTTGTCTCTTCCCATTATTGCGAGGTGATGATGTTATTTTAGATAAGCACGCAGAAGATGGCCGATTTCAGCCATGCGCACGGCACGCTGGTCTGGCGTTGTTTCTCCGCTGACCAGCTCGTCTTTCAGATGGATCTCAACCATTTCGCCCATCAGGCCATTGGATGCACCGCGCACGGCGGCAATTTGCTGCAGGATTGCCAGACACGGTTCGCCAGATTCCAGTGCACGCTCAAGCGCATCAACTTGACCGCGAATACGGCGTACACGGGTGAGAATGCGTTTCTTGTCTTCAGGTGAATGCGGCATACGCCCTCCAGATACTATAGGGGGGTATACTATCAGATTTGTTATTTCATTGTAAAATATAAGACTTATTTAATATCAGTAGCTTAGATTAAGCTGTTATCGGATATATGCGGACACCCGTTTACTATCGCCTGCACAGGCAAACGGAACCCCGGTTTATATCCACAGCGCTATGTGGGTATGAATGACTGTCGCCAGTTCCCGCTGGCGGCGGTCAACCACCTTCTAATAGTCACTACGCTGCGATGGAGCTGGGTGCTGATTACTGGCAATAAAAAACCGCCCAAGGCCGGCTGATTTTGATGTGTAACGGTTTAGCTAATTGGTTGATGATTAGTGTCTAATATCATTTCCCAAATATTGAAATTCTCTTCAGTACATCTGGCCATAAGATAAAGCTGTCGCCCTGGCTGTGCGAAATTACCAATACGATACTCGATCTGTTCACCACCTGATTAGACACAAAAATTTCTTTCATCCGAAGGTTGTGCTGCGCCCCTTTTATTTTACGCTCGCTAATTTAACGACGGACCTTCGTTAACCACTTCGGCTCCCCCCCCTTTTTCATTACCTAAATATATAATTCCATGTTTTATGACTTAATTAACTTCATATTTATTCTTGATGATGATTAACATCACTTAATGATAACTTACAAAAACAATTAAATTTAAAGCGTAATGTTTTATCGTGGGCTTTTTTATTAATACAAGGAAACGTTATGAGCTGGAATAAAGATGCTGCCGTTAATTACGCACGAAATCACGCAGGAAGTGCCAGTCAACATAGATGCGCTCATTTTGTCTCTAATGCCGTACGCGCTGGCGGCGCTAGACTCATCAATACAAACTATGCAAAAGATATGGCGTTTAACCTACGTGCAGCAGGCTTTCGAGCTGTTTATGGCGCCCCAATGAAAGGCGATGTTGCTGTAATACAACCGATCGCTGGCCATCCGGCGGGACATGCTTGCATTTACGGCGGTGATGGCACCTGGTGTTCAGATTATAAACAAAACAGCATGTACCCTGGCAATAATTGGGCATCTGCGGCACCGTCTTATCAATTATTCAGGCACAATTGATATGAAATTATTAATATTTACCAGCCTACTAATCTGCACTTCCGCGTTCGCGACTGTTTCCCCTACTGGCCCAGAGGCAGCAGCATTGAAGTTTAATCACTGGTATATTGCACAATTGTTAAAAGAGAAAAATCCTTTAACGGATTACGCTGGACTTAAACCTTACGTCACTACCAGCACGATTGCCGCATTGAAAAAATCTAATGCGGCTGACCCCAATACCGAAGACGTACCGGACTCTGATATGTTTATCAAAGCCCAGGATTATAGTGAAGACTGGCGGCAGATCGAGATTGTGTCGTCAGATTATGATCCCGTGTGTATGCAAGTTTATGTGTCGTTTGGAACGAAAAAAGCACATACCGTTATCGACTGTATGGTGCAGGAAGGCGGGGCCTGGAAAGTTCAATCTGTAGCCAGACAGGATATCTTGCCGAACATCAGTCTAAAGTAATCTATGTAAAGCCCGTTAATTCGTACGGGCTTCATTCCCCTTAATTATTTTTTCGTTGCGCTATAAGCTTGCGCAAATCGATACCAAACCGTTTTTTAATACCCCGAAGATAACTTCCTTCAGCCCCTTATAACCGAGCATACCCAACACAAACACGATCTCATTGTGTGTAAATGTGACCTCGCCAACTTGCGGGATAGTGAACGTTACGTTTGGGAGGTGAGCTGCTGCAAACATCATGATCACTGCCCCGATCAGGACGTCACCGCAACATTCACGGAACTTTCCACCCCAATGAAAAAACCGAACGATAACGCCCAGGGCAACCAGGATTACTAATTTATGGTTCACCGCAGCAGATTTATCAATACCTCATCACAGGCCATCGCGAGGGAACGGATATTATTCAGCATTTCAAGGAGTACGGCAGCAGAGAAACGCAGCATCACAAGTTTGTATTACTGCCAGGACTAAAAAAAATTGTTTTTTTATCACATTAATTTGAACAACACACGGATGGGTTTTAATTGTGTAAGATGCTCCCAAAGATTATGTAAATTAATAAGACCTGCCTGAGCTAATATTGCTATCGTGATCATCAATGTGGATGCAGTAATTACAAGCATTAAGCGGTTAATGTTTCGTTGGATCCTGAACTGTTGCTTGTCCCTTCTCTCCTCAGATTCCCATGTGACAATTGTTGAAATAGCCTTGCCTTGTATATAATATTTTTCATCACTAAATCTGACATCCTCTGTAATTACAAGTGACTGGAGCAGCAGAAAGACCTTCCTCCTGAAATCTTCATTCTTGATATGTTTATACCAAAGCGTCCCGTACAATAGATCAATAACCTCATCACATGTTACTCCAGTGTGAGTTTTCTCTGGCGATTGATGTACATATTCGTTCACCAGCATCTGTAGCAACATTATACGATCAAGTCCACTCAACGCCTTGTTACTGGTGAATGAAGAAAAGAGATTGCTTTTTGCTCTCGTCAGCGCATTTTTTGCATAAGCAATACGTGTAAAATAATTTATTGCAAAAAGAAAAATCGAATCAAACCTTAATGGACCTTGCTTTCTCCAATGAATAATCTCAACATTCATTTTTTCAATATCATTGAGTGGAAGGTTTATTTTCTCCATATAGGCGTGCTGCTCAGCATGCCATTTTTCAAGCACAACATTTTTGCCTCTTAGGCTCACAAGCTGATATTTTTCTTGTTTTACATCCGAAAAATAAACACCATAGTAATTATATACTTGATCATCCACATGATTTTTCAGAGTAAACCGTGGCAGAAAATAACGCCATAATCTACCTTTAGCTCTCGAAACGAAGGATTCTATGAACATAATTACGCTCTAACATCTTTAATTTGTCACAGTTAATGATAGTCCACTGTGCGAATAAAAAAGCCCTCCCCATTCGATAATGTGGAGGGCTTTTGTACACCGATTTAGTACTTATCAGTGATCTCAACAACGACATGGCGATCTGGAGCAAGGCAATTAATCAGCTGCTGTCCGGTCTGCCCATCACAACTGGATCCCGTGACAGAATCACTCGAACCATGTCCTTGTGCAGTAATATTTGCAGCTGGCATGCCTAACGCGACTAATTCATCGGCAACAGCCTGCGCGCGCTGGGCTGACAGTTGCTGGTTATAATCTGCGGCTCCGGTGCGATCGCTATAGCCAATAACAACGGTCGCTTTGTCTTTGGCCGGTTGCAGACCGGGATTTCGGTATAACTGCGCAATCGCCGCTTTCCCTTCTGGGGTTAATGCTGCTGAATCATAACCAAACATCACATCAGATTTTAAGTTAAAACGCTGAGGTTCAGGCGCAGGAGTTGCGGCAACAGCCGGTGCAGGCGTAACCTCCGCGTCGTCATGCTGGCCAAAACGATATGACAACCCAGCGGTAACGGAACTAACATCACTTGATACGCCAATCTGGTTTTCATTACCCACATTGCTCACCCATTGATATTCCACGCGGCCAGCCCAGTTCTTGTTAAAGGCATATTCCGTACCAACAGCCACAACCGGACGCACACCAGTATCAAAGCGGTTATTGCCTTTAATATCTGACTCCGCGCGATATCCCATTGCCCCTGCACGACCGTAGAGATCCCAATCATCAGTCAAACCATAACTTGCTTTCAGCGATAATTGCAGACCCTGGCTTTTCATTTGAGAACCTGAAGAACCATTTTTACCGTTGAATTGCATATTACCTAAATAATCATAGCCGCCTTCAACTGCCAGCCATGGAGTAATCTGGTAGCCTGTAAATACCCCGCCACCGACGTTATCGCTATCAAAACCAACATCACCATATTTATTACCATTGGCCCCCGTTTGCTGGCTTGCGCTGGTATCAAAGTAATGTGACCAACCAAATTTCCCACCAGCATACCAGGTTCCCGCATCCGCTGCGGCAAATGCCGTAGTCGCGGTCAGCGCATTTGCAATAATGAGTGTAATAAGCGTCTTTTTCATAAATTTCCTATTATAGACTTGCCGTTTGTCAGTTAGTTATCTGTTAGTCGGCGCTACAATAAGATTTTTAATGAAGGCTGATAATCGTTTTTTTATTTATTTCTGGACAGTTTTATAATCGCTCTGGACGCTTATTTACGATAACAATGACTATCCCACCCGCAGTAAATCGCTATATCTCGTTGTATAACGCGGTGAAAGCATATCTCGCTTCATTGCCCACGGTTGTTGTATACCTTGTCCGGCAAAATAGAGTGTTCCTTTACCCTTTTCAGCATTGAGTGTATCCAGAACGGCCATCAGCTTATCGCTGTTATGCCGTGGGGCGTTGTCATCAAACAGATTCAACTGCGCAACGCCAGAACTAAAAAAATCGCCCAGCATGACCCCTGCTTTTTGATAACGCAGCCCCTCCCGCCATATTGCGTCCAGGCTACGTGTGGCCGCCCTTATAATTTCCCGACTATCCTGGGTTGGTGTCAGCAGTTTTATCGATGCGCTGTTACCGTAATACGGTTCATTCAGGGAAAATGGGCTGGTTTTGATAAACGTAGAGATAAACCGGCAGAACTGGTGCTCTCTGCGTAATTTTTCCGCAGCACGTGCAGCATAGGTACAAATAGCCTCTCTCATCGCATTGTAATCCGTGAGTTTTTCACCAAACGATCTTGAACAAATGATCTCCTGCTTAACTGGCGCAAACTCTTCCAACGCCAGGCACGGTTCACCGCGCAATTCCCGCACAGTGCGCTCAAGCACGACGTTGAAATGTTTGCGGATAAAGCGAATATCGGTATCCGCCAGGTCGCAGACCGTTTTAATACCCATGGCGTCCAGTTTTTTACTGATACGGCGTCCGACACCCCAGACTTCATCAACCGGGAGCGCAGCCATCAGCTTACGCTGACGCTCAATATTCGAGAGATCCACCACCCCGCCAGTCTGTTCCTGCCACTTTTTGGCAGCATGGTTCGCCAGCTTGGCCAGGGTTTTGGTCTGGGCGATACCGACCCCAACCGTGAGGCGTGTTTTCTGTAAAATGGTTTCTCTGATTTCACGACCAAAATCTGTAAGATCCCTGCAGTTTCGCACGCCGGTTAAATCACAAAAGGCTTCATCGATACTGTACATTTCCACGCGCGGAGACAGCTCCTCCAGAATCGACATTACCCTGCTGCTCATATCCGCATACAGCTCGTAGTTCGAACTAAAGCAGAACACGCCGCAGCGCCTGAACAGATCTTTCTGTTTGAAGTATGGTGCTCCCATATTGACGCCAAGCGCCTTCGCTTCCGCGCTGCTGGCAATGACACAACCATCATTATTTGAAAGAACAACAACGGGTTTACCTTTCAGGTCCGGTCGGAATGCCGATTCACAACTGGCATAAAACGAATTAACATCCACCAGCGCAAACATAATCAGCCCGCGGATTTAATGATAAATGTCACCACACCAAATATATCCAGTGTGTCCTCGCTGCCGATCATGATCGGCGCGTAGGCGCTGTTCTCTGGCTTCAGCATCACCACCGGATGCAATTGCAGGCGCTTAACGGTGAATTCGCCTTCAATAGCAGCAATCACAATGTCTCCGTGGGCCGCTTTTCTGGCACTGTCGACTACCAGCAAGTCACCAGCACCGATCCCTGCCCCCATCATGGAGTCGCCAGACGATTTAACAAAATAGGTTGCGCTGGGATGCTGCACCAACAGGTCGTTAAGATCGATACGTTTCTCAACGTAATCCTGCGCCGGAGAAGGAAAACCGCAGGGCACGAGATCGCTAAATAGCGGGAATTGTTTGATTTCGCGATGTTCTACTGGCTGGAAAAACAACATAATAATCTGCCTCTCATGTAACTGTATTTATATACAGTAGTTTTAATGAGGACAGTGATCAAGTGACAGACGTGGCGAACTGAGCGTTGTTTAATCATCTTGCCGGTAAGCGTTTATGCTATCTGGAAAAATAATTTTCGGTTTTATTCCACAGAATAAAGTACAAATTTTCGCGACATGTACTCAGCCGGAATGATAACGACTACGGCGCCCTGAAAGCGCGTATAGTGGCGTACTAAAATCATTAAAACGGACACATTATGACCACCGCAGGGAAAAGTCATCCGCTGGCCATTGGCGGCCTCATCACCTTAACGCTCATCTGGAGCTACAGCTGGATCGCGATGAAACAGGTCACGCACTACATCGGCGCGTTCGACTTCACCGCACTACGCTGTTCTTTTGGCGCATTATTGTTATTCATCGTTCTGTTACTGCGTGGCCGAGGAATGCGCCCGACACCTTTCGGCTATACGTTAGCGATCGCCTTACTACAAACATGCGGCATGGTTGGATTATCACAATGGGCGCTAGTCAGCGGCGGCGCAGGTAAAGTAGCCATACTGAGTTATACCATGCCATTCTGGGTGGTGATTATGGCCGCCATTTTCCTCGGTGAACGCATGCGGCGTTTACAGTATTTCGCCATTGCCGTGGCAGCTGCGGGATTATTGCTGGTTTTACAGCCATGGCAACTGAACTTTGCCTCAATGCAGAGCGCGCTACTGGCGATCCTTTCTGGGATCAGTTGGGGGGCCAGCGCGATTGTCGCAAAGCGAATGTATACCCGCCATCCGAATATCGATCTGTTAGCGCTGACCGCATGGCAGATGCTGTATGCCGCGCTGGTGATGAGCCTGGTGGCCTGGCTGGTTCCACAGCGAGATCCAGACTGGCAACCTGTCGTTTTCTGGGCATTAGCTTATAGCGCCGTGCTGGCGACGGCGCTGGCATGGAGTTTATGGCTGTTTGTGTTGCGTAACTTACCAGCCAGTATTGCCAGCTTAAGTACGCTGGCGGTACCTGTCTGTGGCGTTCTGTTTTCCTGGTGGTTGCTGGGTGAAGAGCCTGGCGTTGTTGAAGGTTGCGGTATTGTGCTGATTGTTGTTGCGCTGGCTATCGTCAGCCTGAAAAAACGCGTCTCCCAGGTTCAAAGCGTACGAAAAGCACCATCCTGCGAAAATTAATCGGCTAAAAAAATGCCCCGCATTTGCGGGGCGTTACCTCAGGAGCGTTTACGCGGCATCATGCGCAATAGCGTATTATCCTTCCAGAAATAGTGATGCATCAGGGCGGCAACGGCATGCAGACCAATAACAAAATAACCCAGGTTTGCCAGCGTCACGTGCCAGGACTTCAGCATATCCACTAAATCAAAGTTAGCCTCTGCCGCATGCGGCATAACGATGCCGAATGCAATCCACGGATTACCCCGGTTGTACATCATCACCAGCCCAATAATAGGCAGCACAATAAACAACAGATAGATAACCAGATGCCCCAGATGCGCCATGCCGGTCATCATTGGCTTTGGTTTTGGCACAATCGGCGGTGCCGGATATTTCAGCCTGACCAGCAGACGCGCCACCATCAGCGTTAATATCGTGATACCACAGGATACGTGCACCATGTTGAATAAGGGACGATAGCTGCGCGGGAAAAATCCGCGAAACTCCATGGCGCTATAGGCCACAATAACTAACAAAAAGACCAGCCAGTGAATACCGATTTGCAGGCCAGAATACTTATTCCCCATAACACTTCCTGAATAAAAACAATAATGCGTCAACATAACGGGCTTTTGTTAAAAATTCATTAACTTTTGTTCACCCATTTTCAGTCGCTTACGCTTAACAGCAAGAACCGCTATTGCCGAGGATGCCTGTCTGGACTAAGCCTGGTAAGGAAAATATGTCGTACCGCCTCATCCTGACAGGAGAAAACCATGAGTAAAATTGGCATTAACGGTTTTGGTCGTATCGGTCGTCTGGTATTGCGTCGGCTACTGGAAGTCAAAAGCAACGTGGAGGTTGTGGCCATTAATGACCTCACCTCGCCCAAAATTCTCGCCTATCTGTTAAAGCACGATTCAAACTACGGCCCGTTTCCCTGGAGCATCGACTTTACCGAAGACGCGCTGATTGTCGACGGTAAAAAAATCGCAGTCTACGCAGAAAAAGAGGCCAAAAATATCCCGTGGAAAACCACTGGCGCTGAGATAATCATCGAATGCACCGGTTTTTATACCTCGACAGAAAAAGCCAACGCACACCTGGATGCAGGGGCCAAAAAAGTGCTGATATCCGCCCCGGCTGGCGACATGAAGACCATTGTCTTTAACGTCAACGACGACACAATGGATGCGAACGATCGGATTATCTCGGTCGCATCGTGCACCACCAACTGCCTGGCACCGATGGCGAAAGCGCTGCACGATAGCTTCGGTATTCAGCTTGGCACTATGACCACCATCCACGCCTACACGGGAACGCAGTCGCTGGTTGATGGTCCACGCGGGAAAGATCTGCGCGCCTCGCGGGCAGCAGCAGAGAACATCATTCCCCATACCACTGGTGCCGCCAAGGCCATTGGTCTGGTTATTCCGACGTTGAGCGGAAAATTAAAAGGCCATGCCCAGCGTGTTCCGGTGAAAACAGGATCTGTCACGGAACTGGTATCGATATTGGGGAAAAAAGTCACTGCTGAAGAGGTCAACAACGCGCTGAAAAAAGCCACGCAAAATAATGAGTCGTTTGGTTATACCGACGAGGAAATCGTCTCGTCAGATGTCATTGGCTCGCATTTCGGTTCGGTATTTGATGCAACACAAACCGAGATTACCGAAGTGGGCGATCTGCAACTGGTAAAAACCGTCGCCTGGTACGATAACGAATACGGTTTTGTCACCCAGCTTATTCGTACGCTGGATAAATTTATCAAGCTCTAATGTTCTGGCGGAGGCCTGCCTCCGCCCTCTTTCATTTCCCGCGAATTCAATACGTTGTGAGTCTCTCCCCGTTTTCGATTCACTGACTGTGCTATAGCTAACCTTTGCCACTGAGGGAGCATAGTAATGGAAGCACTGAGTCGTGAAACGTTAGAAAACATGATGGAGCAAGCCGTTGCCCACGCAACCACCGTCTCATTCTGGCCGCAGAGTGAAGCCCCCGGAGCAAAAAACAGCGATGCGGTGTTTACGCCTGAACCCCGACATACAGGAACATCTCAGTATGATCGTGCGGTCACCGGTATTCGTGCCCCGGAAATTACCGTTTATGCCCCCGAAAAACCTAACGGCGTAGGGATCCTTGTTACACCGGGAGGTTCTTACCGTCGCGTGGTGATGGATAAAGAAGGCAGCGTACTGGCACCATTCTTTAACGCCCGCGGTTATACCCTGTTTGTGATGACCTACCGCATGCCGGGTGATGGCCATGAGGAAGGTGCAAACGCGCCGCTGGCCGATGCCCAGCGCGCCATGCGCTACATTCGCGCCAACGCCCATGAATGGAAAATTAACCCTGATCGTATCGGTGTGTTGGGCTTCTCTTCCGGTGGTCACGTAGCCGCCAGTCTGGGAACCCGGTTTGCCGAACCGGTTTATACACCGATTGATAGCATAGACGAGCAACCAACGCGTCCTGCGTTCATGGCGTTGGTCTACCCTGTGATTACTCTGCGTGAAGACATCGGCCACCCGGGCTCTCGTCTTGAGCTGGTTGGCGCTACGCCCGAAAAGGAAGATCTGCGCCACTATTCTCTGGAAGAGCGAGTGGATAACACGACACCGCCGACATTCCTGCTACACGCCATCGACGATCCGGCGGTGAAAGTAGAAAACAGCCTGGTTTTCTTTAATGCGCTACGTGGGCTGGGCGTTCCGGTCGAAATGCATCTGTTTGAACGCGGTAAGCACGGATTTGGTATTCGCGATGCGCAAGGGTTACCGCTGGCCATCTGGCCGGAAATGATGATGAACTGGATCGCCACCAAAGTGTGAGAATTGCGCCGGGTGGCGTACAGGCTCACCCGGCGAAAAACTTAAGACTGCAAATACACTACCTGTGTTTGCAGGTATTCATTCAGACCGTGTTTACCATCTGCCCCGCCAATCCCGGACTTGCGCCAGCCAGCGTGGAAGCCCTGCATCGCCTCGAAGTTTTCGCGATTAATATAGGTTTCGCCAAACTTCAGCCCCTTAATCGCCTTCATTGCCGTATTCAGATTCTGCGTATAGATCGATGAGGTCAGTCCGTAGTCGCTGTCATTGGCCATCGTCAACGCCTGTTCCAGCGTATCAAATGCCACCACCGGCAGCACCGGACCAAACGTCTCCTCGTGCATAATCGCCATATCCTGGCGCACGTCTAACAGTAATGTCGGCGGATAGTAATAACCTTTACCAGCAACGGCTTTACCACCCAGCACCACACGGGCGCCTTCCTGCACCGCTCGCTCGACTTTTTGCTCTACACGCGCCAGCGCAGCGGCATTAATCAGCGGCCCCATCGCAATGTCATTGCGTTCGGCCGGATTGCCAAACTGCACGGCTTTCATCGCCTCACCCAGACGATTAACGAACTGGTCATAGATACCTTTCTGAACGTATACGCGCTCGGCACAGTTGCATACCTGTCCGGTATTGATCACCCGCGAGTCAACAATAGCCTTCACCGCCAGCTCAAGGTCAGCATCGTCCATCACGATAGCCGGGGCCTTGCCACCCAACTCCAGACAAACTTTGGTGATGTTTTTGGCCGCTGCGGCCATAATTTTCTCACCCGCTCCGACGCTACCGGTCATGCTCACCATGGCGACCTTCGGGTTTCCGGCCAGCTCCTGCCCGACCGTTTCACCGCGTCCCAGCACGAGGTTAAAGACTCCGCGCGGTAAACCAATGTCATCAACAATTTTGGCAAAGGCGATGGCGTTATTCGGTGTGAATTCACTCGGCTTAATGACGATGGTATTTCCCGTCAGCAAGGCGGGAGCCAGTTTGCGGGCAATCAGGAAAAACGGGAAGTTCCACGGCAGAATGCCCGTCGTCACGCCCAGTGCACGCTTAAACAGCAATATATTCTCACCTGGGCGATCGCTTTGCAGGATCTCGCCTTCATAGCGACGCGCCCACTCCGCCATGTAATCGATATAGTCAGCGGTAAACGCGACTTCAACGTCAGCCAGTTGTTGAATTTTTCCACCTTCCGCCACAATCAACGCGCTGATTTCATCGGCTCGCTGGCGGATACCTGCAGAAATTTTGCGTAACCAGTTTGCCCGCTCAATGGCAGGCAACGCTTCCCATTGCGGCTGAGCGCGATCCGCGGCATCGATCGCTTTACGCGCATCTTCGGCACGCCCATCGGGAATACGCGAGATAATCTCTTCCGTGGCCGGATTGACGACATCAATCCAGGCGTCATCGTGCCAGGTCACAAACTGCCCATCGATATACATAGGATGTTGTACGGGTACTGACATGCGGCTCTCCTGTGATTGATTTGTTTTTAACAAGTAAAACTATTGTTAATTAATATCAATCATGCATGACGCATTATCGCTGGAGTGGCGGTTCTGTGAACTGCTTCATAAAAGCGTCTGGAAAAGTAAGAATAAAGAGAAAAACCAGGTGGGATTTCTGCCCGTTTGCCGTAAAACGCCGACAAACGGGCAGCAAGAATTACAGAGAACGGCTCTCCAGTAAGTCGGTCAGCGCGGTATCATTTTTTAGCTGCTGCCAGGCTTGCTCGACGTCCTGGGGTATATCAACATGTACGATAAAATCGTGTCCACAGGGCCCGTAGCCAGTTGCATCATCACGCAGACGCGGAAGTTCACCGGTAATGAGAGAAAGGTAGCGTTCTACCGACCACAGACCTTCTGCGGCAGGCACAAAATCCACGCCGTTGTGCTGTTGAGACAGTTCAGGGATGAAACCAGGGAAACTCAACCAGCGCGGCGCATGCGGCTCATCGCGGGTGACGCGCTGAAACGTGGCCATTGTGCGGCGTTGCATAGTGGGATCCTGCACCACTATGACGGTATGAATACTTTCTGCCGCCTGATTCAGTAATGCACAGCTAAACCGGGCATTCTCACCGCAGTTTGTCGACTGATCTTCCACCCAAATTTTCTCACCCGGAATTTGCCAGAACTGGTGAGCAATATCGGCAAGGATCGCCGCTTCCGCGCGTCCGGTAGTACGAATGATGTTATAACGCGGATGCTGGGCAATCGCATCATACAGAAAGCGCGTGGAATGACCGATACCACCGCTAATCAGCAAGGGAACCTGTTGCTCTTTCGCGATCCGACAGGCGGCGTCGATGGTCGGAATAACCGCGTTCCCTGCCAGAATCACGCAATCTGACTGAACGGTGATATTCCCCGTAAAATCATTCTGCGCCAGCCATCGCCCTACGGTATTGATAGCCGCAAGGGTGGTTGCGGAAAGTGTCGGAAACTGATTCATATTGATGACTCCTGGTGTTTATCTTTACCGGGTACAGATGCCGGATGGCGGCTACACCTCATCCGGCCTACGGCCCTGCACCGATTTATCCCGAAATCTGCCCCATCGCCTGCAGAATACGTTTATCGGAGATCGGATACGGCGTACCAAACTGCTGGGCAAAATAGCTGACGCGCAGCTCTTCTATCATCCAGCGGATCTCTTTGACATCGGCATCTTGACGGCGCGCGGGAGGCAGTTTATTGAACCACTGCTGCCAGGCCTGCTGCACAATGTCCACTTTCAGCATCTGTGCACGGTCACGGTGCGGATCGATAGCCAGTTTTTCCAGACGTTTTTCAATAGCCTGCAAATAACGCAACGTATCGCCCAGACGTTTGAAACCATTGCCGGTAACAAACCCGCGATACACCAGTCCGCCCATTTGCGATTTGATATCCGCGAGACCCAGCGCCATGGTCATATCCACGCGCCCTTTCAGACGTTTATTGATATTAAACACTGCGGTCAGGATCTGTTCGACCTGCTTCGCAATCTCCACCACCGTATCGTTCAGTTCAGCCCGCACTTTCTCATGCAGCGCGGTAAAGCCTTCTTCAGTCCACACCGGGCCACCGTTGGCGTCAATTAACTGATCCACACCGCAGGAGATACAGTCGTCAATCAAATCCAGAACTTTACCGTATGGGTTAAAGTACAGCCCCAGCTTGGCTTTATTGGGCAGCTTCTCATGCAAATATTTGATTGGCGAAGGAATATTCAGCAGCAACAGGCGGCGTAAACCGCACCACATCGCCTGCTGTTGTTCCAACGGATTATCAAACAGTTTGATGGCAACGCTGTCACGCTCATCGACCAGCGCCGGCCACGCTTTGACCTTATAGTTACCGCGTTTTTGTTCGTAACTTTCCGGAAGCTGACCGAAGCTCCAGATGTGCAACCCGCTCTGTTCGATGCCGTCATCGGCCACCGCAGACAATGTTTCCTGAACTTTACCCTTCAGCGCATCCTTCAAATCTTGCAGCGAACGCCCTTCCTGTAGCTTCTTATTTTTATCATCCACCACCCGGAAGGTGATTTTTAGGTGATCGGGCACCTGATCCCAGTGCCAGTCTTCACGGTCAACGGTAACGCCGGTCATGCGGCGCAGTTCACGCTCCAGCGAGTCCAGCAGCGGCAGTTCCAGCGGTGTGACGCGGCCTAAAAACGCTTCCGCATAGTTCGGCGCGGGCACAAAGTTGCGTCGTACCGGTTTTGGTAACGACTTAATCAGGGCGATCACCAGTTCGCGGCGCAGCCCCGGGATTTGCCATTCAAAACCGCTCTCTTCGATCTGATTAAGCAGCGGGAGTGGAATATGTACGGTCACACCGTCCGCATCGGCTCCAGGTTCGAACTGGTAGCTCAGGCGCAGCTTAAGGTTACCCTGATGCCAGAAGTTCGGATAATCCAGCTTACTGATTTTCTCCGCACCCTCTTTGATGAGCATGCTCTTTTCAAAGTTGAGCAGATCCGGTGTTTCACGGCTGACCTTTTTCCACCAGCTATCAAAGTGACGAGCAGAAACCACGTCATGGCTGATGCGTTGGTCGTAAAACTCAAACAGCGTCTCATCATCGACCAGAATGTCGCGACGGCGTGATTTGTGCTCTAACTCTTCCACTTCAGCCCGTAACTTCAGATTGTCACGGAAAAACGCATGGCGCGTTTGCCAGTCGCCTTCCACCAGCGCATGACGAATGAACAGTTCACGCGACAACGCGGGATCGATCTGGCTGTAATTCACCTTACGGGCCGCAACAATCGGTAAGCCGTAGACGGTGACTTTTTCTGTCGCCATCACAGCACCCTGCGCGCGTTCCCAGTGCGGTTCACTGTATGAACGTTTGATCAGATGCTGGGCTACCGGTTCCACCCATTCGGGATCGATACGCGCGGCAATACGTCCCCACAGGCGGCTGGTTTCCACCAGCTCCGCGACCATCGTCCACTTCGGCGGTTTTTTGAATAAACCTGACCCCGGGAAGATCGAGAAGCGAGCGTTACGCGCCCCGGTAAACTCCTGCTTATCGGTATCTTTCATCCCGATGTGCGACAGTAAACCGGTCAGCAACGCGACGTGGATCTCCCGATATTCAGCAGGTTCGCTGTTGACCGGAATACCCAGCTCTTTCACCACCTGGCGCAGTTGCGTGTAGATATCCTGCCACTCGCGCACGCGCAGGTAGTTCAGAAAATCAAGTTTGCACTGGCGACGGAACTGGTTTGACGACAGCGCTTTTTGCTGCTCGCCGAGATAGTTCCACAGGTTCACAAATGCAAGAAAATCAGACTCTTTGTCATGGAAGCGGCGGTGCTTCTCGTCGGAAGCTTGCTGCTTGTCCATCGGGCGCTCGCGCGGATCCTGAATGGACAGCGCTGAGGTGATGATCATCGCTTCGCGCACACAACCATGTTTTTGTGCTTCCAGCACCATTCGCGCCAGCCGTGGGTCTACCGGAAGTTGCGACAGCTGACGGCCCAACGGCGTTAACTTGTATGCAGTTGCCTGTTCGTCGGTGGTTATCGCCCCCAACTCTTCGAGCAGGCGTACACCGTCCTGAATATTGCGCTTATCCGGCGCTTCAACAAACGGGAACGCCGCGATATCGCCCAGCCCCAACGCGGTCATCTGCAAAATAACGGATGCCAGGTTGGTACGCAGGATCTCCGGGTCGGTAAACTCCGGGCGCGACAGGAAATCGTCTTCGGAATACAGACGAATACAGATCCCTTCCGAAACACGACCGCAGCGACCTTTACGCTGGTTAGCAGAAGCCTGCGACACCGGTTCAATCGGCAAGCGCTGAACTTTGGTGCGGTAACTGTAACGGCTGATACGCGCGGTGCCCGGGTCAATTACGTATTTGATTCCCGGAACGGTCAGCGACGTTTCCGCCACGTTGGTCGCCAGCACGATGCGGCGACCGCTGTGCGACTGGAACACGCGGTTCTGTTCGCTGTTTGAAAGACGCGCATACAGCGGTAGCACTTCGGTATGTCGCAAATCCAGCTTATTCAGCGCATCGGCGGTATCGCGAATTTCACGTTCGCCGCTCATGAAGATCAGAATGTCGCCAGGCCCTTCACGCCCCAGTTCATCTACGGCATCAAAAATTGCCTGCAGCTGGTCACGCTCAGTGTCATCTGCATCTTCAACAATTGGACGATAGCGCACTTCCACCGGATACGTTCGGCCGGAGACTTCGATAATCGGCGCGTTATTGAAATGCTTTGAAAAACGTTCAGGATCGATGGTCGCCGAAGTGATGATAATTTTTAGATCCGGGCGACGCGGTAGAAGTTCTTTCAAATAGCCGAGCAGAAAATCGATATTCAGACTGCGTTCATGCGCTTCATCGATGATGATGGTGTCGTACTGCATTAGCAGCCGATCCTGTTGGATTTCTGCCAGCAGGATACCGTCCGTCATCAGCTTGACCATGGTGTTATCACTGACATGATCGCTGAAACGTACCTTATAACCGATACAGCCGCCCGGTTCGGTCTGCAGCTCTTCCGCAATACGGTTCGCCACGGTGCGCGCCGCCAGACGGCGCGGCTGGGTATGGCCTATCAGCCCTTTTACCCCGCGCCCCAGTTCCATACATATTTTGGGTAACTGGGTGGTTTTCCCCGAACCGGTCTCACCGGCGACAATCACCACCTGATGGTCGCGAATAGCCTCCAGAATATCCTGTTTTTTCTGGCTGACGGGCAGGTTTTCCGGGTAGCTAATTTCCGGACGCGCCGCTTCACGCAGCACAACTTTACCGGCTGCCAGCTCAATCTCTTTCGCCATCTCCTGGTAAATGGCCTGTTGTGCATCAGGATTTTTAACCTTCTTCACACCGTGCAGGCGGCGGGCAAAACGCTGTCTGTCACGCAGCATCAGTGAGTCCAGCTGTTGCTGCAACATGTTGAAGGTTAATTTTTGTTGTTCTGTCATAGCGTTAAAAGGCAGTGCTCTGCCGGGTTAAATCTCTTTTAGATGATGGGTATAGAGTACCACATCGGCGCTTTTCATGTGTTGTTCAATAATTTCGAACATAGGATTCGATATATTGCGCTATCACTGCGACAGGATTGTGAATAAAGTGTCAACAAGCAACGGGGCACTACCCCTTCAAACACATAAAAGGAAACACCCATGAGCAAGGTATTAGTTCTTAAATCCAGTATTCTGGCAGGGTACTCTCAGTCTGGTCAGTTGTCTGATTATTTTGTTGAACAGTGGCGTGAAAAGCACTCTGCTGATGAAATCACTGTCCGCGACCTGGCTGCAAATCCTGTACCGGTACTGGATGGCGAACTGGTGGGTGCGATGCGCCCGAGCGATACACCGCTGACGCCGCGTCAGCAAGAAGCGCTGGCGCTGTCCGATGAGCTGATTGCTGAGCTGAAAGCGCATGATGTGATTGTTATCGCCGCGCCGATGTACAACTTCAACATCCCAACGCAGCTGAAAAACTACTTTGACCTGATTGCCCGTGCAGGTGTGACTTTCCGTTATACCGAGAAAGGCCCGGAAGGTCTGGTGACAGGTAAACGCGCGGTGGTGCTGACCAGCCGTGGTGGTATCCATAAAGACACACCAACCGACCTGATCACGCCGTACCTGAACGTATTCCTGGGCTTTATCGGCATCACCGACGTGAATGTCGTCTTTGCTGAAGGTATTGCTTACGGCCCGGAAGTAGCGTCTAAAGCACAGTCTGATGCGAAAGCCGCTATCGACAGCGTGGTAGCTGCCTGATAATTCCCCCTCTCACCATCCGGTGGGAGGGTTTCTCCGACACTTACTTCTTTCCCTGCATTTGTATCTGTTTGCCGTGAATGCGATTGATATCACGCCAGATGGTTGCATAATCCCTGCATTTCGCCAGATTCTCTTCCCAACAATGAAGCAAAAACTGTTCAGGCTCCGCGACATCCCGGCTTAACAGTTTGAATACCCAACGATTCCAGACATACCACTTGAGAAGCCACATGATTTCACCCCACGACGCGACCGGTGTTGGACTATACCAACATCCATTTTATGCCGTGTGGCAACTATTGCGATGTCGATGAATAATCCAGCGTCGTGTCCCTCTGGCTGTGTGAAAAAGCGATTTACTCTTTTCTCAACCACTTACCATTTATACCCTGCACGTACTCTCCCGGTTTAGCGCGAGCAACCAGCTTTTGCCCGGCCATTTTCGCCACTTCATCTGGCGGAATATTATTGCTCTCAGCCAGTTGCTGATAGCTGGCGTTGCGCGCTTTATTAATCTCACTCACCAGCGCCTGCGTTTCGGCATCGGTTTTCAATGCAACCAGATAGCCATTGAGCGTTTCCGCTACTCGCCCCTGAGTTCTGGCTTCATTCAGGGTCAATGCCCACGCATTGCTGCAGAGTAAACTCAGGACGACCAGCGCCACTGCAAACTGTTTTCTCATCATGACCTCAGAACAAATCGCTGCGCGATTTCAATAAACTTTCGACGTCTTTATCAACTTTGATATGGATCTCATGCTCGATTTTGACGTTCATATTAATGGTGATGGGCTCTTTTGGCGCAGCCACTTCGATTCTGGGAGTACACCCTACCAGCAGAGATGAAGTCAGCAGACCCAGCATGGCAGCTATCGTTTTCATTGTTGTTCCTCACATTCCTTGCCTTCCGGGCAATGGGTTTCCGGCAGCGCTGCATTTTGTTCAAGCCATGCCTGTAAATTGTCGCCAAAACGCAAACTGCGCCATAGCGTAAAGACGTTTTCCTCGTGGGTATAATTCAAATTAACCGTACCTACTTTGCCATCTACCCGACTATTGCCAGTCACGGTTGACTGCATGGTTAAGACACCGAGGTTATCCAGATTTATTTTCGTCCACGAATGGCTTATTTCCATATAACGCAGCCAGTTAATGGCCGCCCCCGCCGCCATGTTATCTTTGACGACCGCATCCGCTGTGTCCTTATCAATACGCAACGTCATCGGCCCTGGATTAGTCAACCAGCCGTCTTTAATGATCCATTTTTCGTTGTCCAGCCATAATGGCAATGCACCACTGACCGGGCCAGACATGGCGAACTGTTTGGGGTTAACCGCACTGATAAGCTCGCTGGAAGAGATATTCTGCACCCGCAATAAGGCCGGGTCGTGCTGCGGCATCCGCAGTTGCTGCATGATGATTTTGCCACCCAGCAGGTCGGCACTGACATCGCTCAACAGTAACGGGTTGTTTTCACTCCAGGGGTACGCCCCCTGCAAATCGGCGGCGATATTCTTCACCGTCACCTGATTCACCACTTCCGCAATACGCAGTGAAATAGGTCCACGCGTACCCAGTTGCCATGCGCCTTCACTGAACCGGAAAGGCAATACAAAATCGACACCGTTGATTTGGTTATCGGGCATCCAGGCGCTACCGCCTTTTAACACCCCATGACCGCCTGCTTCAAAGCCCTGCTCCGGGGCTGCCGAAAACGCAACCTGCGCATACAGATCACCTTCACGTAGCTTCATTTTCCAGTCAGGTGGAACCAGAGGTTGGAATACGGTGAGCGATTGTTTTGGCCACCATGCCTGTCCGCGCAGGCGGATACCGTCCCAACGACCATTCAGCTGTACGGGCCCAATCGCCCCTGCGTGAAGCTGGCCTTTGAACTGGAAAATTGTTGGATCGCTACCTTCCACGCTGAACTTCAGCGTCGATGGTGGTAACACGCTTCCCCCGGTGAAGGTGGTGTTCCCCGCGTCCAGCGACAGCGCGCCGCTAAATGTCGGTTTGGTTGCATCCCGCACCCAAACTATCGGTTCGTCCATCACCAGACGCGGATTTTCCACCTTCATCGTGCCGTATTGCAGATGATCAAATCCGGTAGAAAGATCAAATAGCTTCAGGGTGTTGTCATGCCATTCTCCCTTACCCGCGACGTCCCAACGGGCATGCATCGGCGTAAAGCTGCCTTCCCCCCAATATCGCCACTGCCAACGACCGGCATCAGGAAGAAAATCATTTGCCAGGCCATCCAGATGCAGTTCAAAGCCCCCCATCTGGTTTTCATGCGCACGTAAAATAGCCTGCAGACGCCCATCCACACCACGTTGCGTGACTTTTACGCCTGCCAGCGGCCAGCGAATCTCGTCAATATCCAGCGAATCAATCACCCGCCCACGTGAGCGCAGCAGCGCTCCTGGCTCAAAAGCCAATTGTGGATCGTTCAGACTTCCGCTAAGTCTGGCGGGCAATTTCGCGTAGAAGATCAGATCGCCCTGTTTCGCTTCACCGGTCAACTGTAGCGGCATCTCGCTACTATCCATGCCAAGCTTACCCGGCCCCAGCGTTAATACGGCATTTCCTTTACCGGCGTCGCCATGCGTCAGAACGTTCAGACGCCCGCTCACCACCGCGTTTTCCAGTCCGGCCTGCCAGTTTTCAACTTTTATGCCCAACCGCCCGCTTAAGGGGAATCCCTGATAAGGCCAGTTCCAGCGTCCGTCGCTGATGGTCAGTTGCTGGCGTGTTATTTCCCACGGAAGGTCAAGCAGCGGATCGACATTATCACGCGCCATGACGATCAGTTGTCCGCTGTTTTCTTGCCACTCCAGTTCGGCGTCCACAAGCGTGGGCTCTTGCGGCAGACTTAACGTCGCAACCGCATGACCGCTTACCGGTAGTCCATCGGGCACCAGTGGCATAGTAAATTCACCGACCAGTTTTACCGGCGGCTGGCCTTCAAATGCCGCAACATCCAGCTCCGTTACCGTGAGGTTTTGCCCGTGCAAACGCCCCTGAAATTTAACTTTTTCACCCTGGTAACGCAGCTGTTGAGTAGCGGGAGTGAGCGAGAGTGACAGTTTTCCCTGCCATTCCTGCCATGGAGAAAGAATAAGTTTGTCGATGTTAATCCAGGTATTGGGCAGCATTGACTGCCATTCAGCCAGCGTTTTAGGCGCTACCGGCGATGGCTCTGCCTGCGGCAATTTGGCCAGGCAAGCTGAATCCAACTCAATGGTCCCGACATTCAGCGCCCAGCGGCTGGGGTGAGACAGATCCGCCTGAGTGATGCGTGCTAGCGGGCAATCTTCAACCAGATAGCGGAGTTCAGGTATATGCAACCCATGCCGTGTCAGCCGCGGGCTCTCATCCAGCGCGATGCGTGTTCCAACGGGTAACCAGATACCCACCAACGTAGGCACCCACAGGCCAAGCGTCATCACTAGCGTCAGCGGCACGAGAATCAATAATAAGAGGAGTGCCAGAACGGCTTTATATTTACCCTTCATGGGTAGTTAATATCCTGATTTAGCAAAAATTTAAGCCGGTTTAGGCCTGTATTGTGGCATGTTTAACTGGATATGCCCACATTAAGGATAGATAACCGATTTCTAGGCACGCTGTTACACGTGCCGTCGGGGATATTAAGATTCAGACTCAATGAGGCCTAAGTTGTCCATCGCTATGTTTAGGTCCGATACGACCTGCTTCTATCAGAATTTCCTCAATGAGTTCTTCGAGGCACTCCCTACCATGATGATCGCAGACCAGATGTACCTGCCGGGAAATCTCATCAGGTTTCATACCATCGCATAATGCCGCCTTGAGCATTAGGGTGGCCCATCGTTTTGCTTCAGAGTGAGTCAGCATAACCCCTCCCGATAATTGCTACCTGTATAAGCGTAGCTGTCCGGATGTGATTCGGCTGGCTTTTTACCTGCCGCGATATTCGGGGGGTGAGTTGGATAGAAAAATATACAGTTGTTGAAATTGTGTAACCTGCCCACACTAACAACAGATGCGCTGACATTATTCATTACGCCTATGACTATCAATAACTTTTTAGATTTTGTAAAATAATTTGAATTGGATTAATGTGACGTCAAAATCACTGGAGAAAGTCTTATGAAACTCGCCATCTATAGTACAAAACAGTACGACAAGAAGTATCTGCAGCAGGTTAACGAGGCTTTTGGTTTTGAACTTGAATTCTTTGACTTTCTGTTGACGGAAAAAACAGCGAAAACCGCCCATGGCTGTGAAGCTGTGTGCATTTTCGTCAACGACGATGGCAGCCGCCCCGTTCTGGAAGAACTGAAAAAGCATGGCGTGAAATACATTGCGCTGCGTTGTGCCGGGTTCAATAACGTCGATCTCGACGCAGCAAAAGAGCTGGGTCTGCAGGTGGTTCGTGTTCCAGCTTATTCACCAGAGGCTGTCGCTGAGCATGCGATTGGCATGATGATGACGCTGAATCGCCGTATTCACCGCGCTTATCAGCGTACCCGTGATGCCAACTTCTCTCTTGAGGGGCTGACCGGTTTTACTATGTATGGCAAAACCGCTGGGGTGATCGGTACCGGTAAAATCGGTATCGCTGCGCTGCGGATCCTGAAAGGTTTTGGTATGCGTCTGCTGGCGTTCGATCCTTACCCGAGCGCTGCTGCTCTGGAGTTAGGCGTTGAATATGTCGATCTTAAAACGCTGTTTGCCGAGTCAGATGTCATCTCTCTGCACTGCCCGTTAACACCGGAGAATTATCATCTGCTCAATCACGAAGCCTTTGAACAGATGAAAAACGGCGTGATGGTCATTAACACCAGTCGTGGTGCATTGATCGACTCACAAGCCGCTATCGATGCGCTGAAAAACCAGAAAATTGGTTCTCTGGGTATGGACGTGTACGAGAACGAACGCGATCTGTTCTTTGAAGATAAATCCAATGACGTCATTCAGGATGATGTATTCCGTCGTCTGTCAGCCTGCCATAACGTGCTGTTTACCGGTCATCAGGCATTCCTGACCGCAGAAGCGTTAACCAGCATTTCTGAGACCACGCTGCAGAATCTGGCCCAAATCTCTAAAGGCGAGACCTGTCCAAACGCCCTCTTCTAATTCCTGTGCTCCCCTGGCGTCAGGGGAGCATTTTCAGACAATCACCGATGATAAATCATTCAGTATCATTATTATATTGAATGTATTCCCGTCACAAACGTAGAGAAATTTAATGAAGAACGTTGTCACGTTGATTGCGCTCAGCATGCTGATGGCTGGCTGTGTGAGCAATGGAAAAGTTTCCGTCAATCGCGAACAGTTGCAGCATCACCGCTTCGTTTTGCAAAGCGTGAATGGTAAAGCCGTCACCGCCACCAACCCACCTGAGTTAAGTTTTGGCGAAAACATGACGGTATCAGGAAAGATGTGTAATCAATTCCGCGGTCAGGGCAAGCTGTCCGACGGTGAGTTGAAGGTAAAAGATATGGCGATGACGCGTATGATGTGCGCCGATCCACAGCTTAACGCGCTCGACGGGATCGTCAGCGAAATGTTTAAGAAAGGCGCACAGGTCGATCTGACTGCTGACCAGTTAACGCTGGCGACAGCAGAACAAACGCTGACGTATAAACTCGCGGATTTAATGTAGGAAACGTGGTGGCTTAATAGCTCCCACAACTTCCGGCGGCAAGCGACTGCTCACTACAGCGTTTGCCGTTGGGTAGCGCACACATCCCGATAGCAGAACCATCCAGTTGACGAGCAACAGAGAGCGAACCGCCAATCATGGCGCAATTAGCTTCTCCTGAACTGGACATTGCTGCCTTCATGCCCGGTGCGACATGCGCGGCGGTTGCCTGCTGAACAGGTTCGCTGCTACAAGCCGATAATAATAACGCGGCACATCCTACCCAAAACGCTGCGCGCATCTTACTCCCCTCTGAATATTAACCAAACGACACAGCCATAAATAATAGGCAGCGGAAACACCGCCGTCGAGAGGCAAAATACGCATTTATGCGTACTGTTTACATTTTCTGGCAATTTTTTGCCTGCTCCTTTGATCAAACCATTCATTCTGTTTATTCCAGGGACACAAAAGCGAAAATCTGTCTTTAGCGCTTTTGCTAAAATAGAAAGATAACTACAGGATTCGCCGCTGTTACGCGTGTCCCTCTTTTTGCGCAATGTAAGGGTGTCAGTATGATCACAATTGACGGTAATGGTGCGGTTGCTTCAGTCGCATTTCGTACCAGCGAGGTTATCGCCATCTACCCGATTACGCCCAGTTCGACGATGGCTGAACAGGCAGATGCCTGGGCCGGGAACGGGCTTAAGAACGTGTGGGGGGATACCCCTCGCGTCGTAGAAATGCAGTCAGAAGGCGGTGCGATCGCAACCGTTCATGGCGCGTTGCAGACCGGTGCGCTCTCTACGTCGTTTACCTCATCGCAGGGCCTGTTGCTGATGATCCCAACGCTGTACAAACTGGCCGGTCAGTTGACCCCGTTTGTACTGCACGTTGCGGCTCGTACAATTGCCACTCACGCATTATCGATCTTTGGCGATCATTCCGACGTGATGGCGGTGCGCCAGACAGGATGTGCGATGCTGTGTGCCAGCAGCGTTCAGGAGGCACAGGACTTTGCGCTGATTTCGCAAATAGCCACCCTGAAAAGCCGGGTTCCGTTTATTCATTTCTTTGATGGTTTCCGTACATCCCATGAAATCAATAAAATTGTGCCACTGGCCGACGACACGATCCTCGGACTGATGCCGCAGGCGGAAATCGATGCTCATCGCGCTCGGGCGCTTAATCCTGAGCATCCGGTTATTCGCGGTACGTCTGCGAACCCGGACACCTATTTCCAGTCACGCGAGGCAACAAACCCGTGGTACAACGCGGTTTACGATCATGTAGAACAGGCGATGAACGATTTCGCCGCAGCGACAGGTCGCCAGTACCAGCCATTTGAATATTACGGCCATCCTCAGGCTGAGCGCGTCATTATCTTAATGGGATCGGCGATTGGAACCTGCGAAGAAGTCGTTGAAGAACTGCTGGCGCATGGCGAGAAAGTCGGCGTTCTGAAAGTGCGTCTGTTCCGTCCATTCTCTGCCAGGCATTTACTGCGCGCGTTGCCGGAAACCGTACGCAGCATCGCCGTCCTGGATCGCACCAAAGAGCCCGGCGCACAGGCCGAACCATTGTATCTGGACGTGATGACCGCGTTAGCAGAAGCCTTCAACTGTGGCGAGCGAGAAACGCTGCCGCGCGTGATTGGCGGACGTTATGGCCTTTCTTCCAAAGAGTTTGGTCCAGACTGCGTGATGGCGGTCTTTAATGAGCTGAGCAGCGCGAAGCCGAAACCTCGCTTTACGGTCGGTATCTATGATGATGTCACCAACTTGTCGCTACAGTTACCGGAAAACACCCTGCCCGGTACGGCTAAGCTCGAAGCGCTGTTTTACGGGCTGGGCAGCGACGGTAGCGTGTCAGCCACCAAAAACAATATCAAAATTATTGGTAACTCGACGCCATGGTATGCGCAAGGTTATTTCGTCTACGACTCGAAAAAAGCAGGCGGTCTGACAGTTTCCCACCTGCGCGTTAGCGAGCAGCCTATTCGATCAGCGTATCTGGTTTCACAAGCCGATTTTGTTGGCTGTCACCAGCTGCAATTTATCGATAAGTATCAGATGGCCGAGCGCCTGAAACCAGGCGGTATCTTCCTGCTTAATACGCCATACAGTGTGGATGAAGTCTGGGGTCGTCTGCCACAGGAAGTTCAGGCGGTACTGAATCAGAAGAAAGCCCGTTTCTACGTGATTAATGCGGCCAAAATCGCCCGCGAATGCGGTCTGGCAGCGCGTATTAACACCGTTATGCAAATGGCCTTCTTCCATTTGACGCAAATCTTACCCGGCGACAGCGCGTTGGCTGAATTGCAGGGGGCGATTGCGAAAAGTTACAGCAGTAAAGGACAGGACCTGGTTGAACGTAACTGGCAGGCTCTGGCCCTGGCGCGCGAATCCGTCGCCGAAGTAGCACTCCAGCCGGTTGATCCGCACAGCGCAAACCGCCCACCGGTGGTTTCTGATGCCGCACCTGATTTCGTGAAAACCGTCACCGCGGCAATGCTCGCCGGTCTGGGTGATGCCCTCCCCGTATCCGCGCTGCCGCCAGACGGTACCTGGCCAATGGGCACCACGCGTTGGGAAAAACGCAATATCGCCGAAGAGATCCCCATCTGGAAGGAAGAACTGTGTACCCAGTGTAACCACTGCGTTGCCGCTTGCCCGCACTCGGCAATCCGCGCCAAAGTGGTTTCACCTGAAGCGATGGAAAACGCCCCTGCCAGTCTGCATTCTTTGGATGTGAAATCACGCGATATGCGCGGTCAGAAGTATGTCCTGCAGGTTGCACCAGAAGATTGCACTGGCTGTAATCTGTGTGTCGAAGTTTGCCCGGCAAAAGATCGCCAAAACCCGGAAATCAAGGCCATCAATATGATGTCGCGCCTTGAGCATGTTGAAGAAGAAAAAGTTAACTATGACTTCTTCCTCAATCTGCCGGAGATCGACCGCAGCAAGCTTGAACGCATTGATATCCGTACCTCGCAGTTAATCACTCCGCTGTTTGAATATTCCGGCGCCTGTTCTGGTTGTGGTGAAACACCGTATATCAAACTGCTTACGCAGCTGTATGGCGACCGCATGCTGATCGCTAACGCGACCGGCTGTTCATCGATTTATGGCGGTAACCTCCCTTCAACGCCGTATACGACCGATGCCAGTGGTCGTGGACCTGCGTGGGCAAACTCTCTGTTCGAAGATAACGCCGAGTTTGGTCTGGGCTTCCGCCTGACGGTGGATCAACACCGTGTGCGCGTCATGCGTTTGCTGGAGCAGTTTGCGGATAATATTCCGGCTGAACTGAATGACGCCCTGCATGCTGAAGCGACGCCAGAAGTACGCCGTGAGCAAGTTGCTGCGCTGCGCCAGCATCTGAAAGATGTCGAAGGTGCACAGCAACTGTTAACCGATGCCGACGCGCTGATCGAGAAGTCCATCTGGCTGATTGGCGGCGACGGCTGGGCTTACGATATTGGTTTTGGCGGACTGGATCACGTCCTGAGTCTGACCGAGAACGTCAATATTCTGGTGCTGGATACCCAGTGTTACTCCAACACGGGTGGACAAGCGTCGAAAGCCACACCGCTTGGGGCGGTTACCAAGTTTGGTGAGCATGGCAAGCGCAAGGCTCGCAAAGATCTTGGCGTCAGCATGATGATGTACGGGCATGTTTATGTCGCACAGATTTCTCTGGGCGCCCAGTTGAATCAGACGGTCAAAGCTATCCAGGAAGCTGAATCCTACCCCGGCCCGTCGCTGATTATCGCGTATAGCCCATGTGAGGAGCATGGCTATGATCTCGCGCTAAGCCACGATCAGATGCGTCAACTCACGGCTACCGGATTCTGGCCGCTGTACCGCTTTGACCCACGTCGAGCAGACGAAGGTAAGCTGCCGCTGGCGCTCGACTCGCGCCCACCGTCAGATGCGCTGGCCGAAACATTGCTTAACGAGCAGCGTTTCCGCCGCCTGAACGCCCAACAGCCAGAAGTTGCAGAACAGCTGTGGAAGGATGCGACGGCTGATTTGCAAAAACGCTACGACTTCCTGGCCCAACTGGCAGGCAAAGCGGAAAAGAGCGGTACCGAATAATACGTTTTTCTCAGTATTAGCCCGGAACCAAAAAAAAAGCCCGAACAGTTGTTCGGGCTTGTCAATTTATTCGCTGGCTAATTAATAAGTGTCATCAATATACCAACAAAAAATAAAACGTGACAATAAAGGCATATAACACGCGCAGAATAGCCCAACAAAATTCAATTGTATAATTTTTATTTTATATATATTTTCATTAACTCATTCATGTCAACTATCACTATTTCCGTAGAATTATTTGTTTAAGGTTTTACTTAAGACGTAACAATTCATATTTATCTCTTTACGGAACTTCTCCTTTAGCATGCTTTTACTCCCTACATGGGTAGTCACAGGTTAATAAAAAAACTAAAGGATTATTTCAATGAACAGAAAAGTACTGGCTCTCGTAATTCCTGCCCTGCTGGCTGCAGGCGCTGCTCACGCTGCAGAAGTTTATAATAAAGACGGCAACAAATTAGATCTCTATGGCAAAGTAGACGCCCTGCGCTATTTCTCTGATGATGCCAACAAAGATGGCGATCAGACTTATTTCCGTGGCGGCTTCAAAGGCGAAACTCAGATTAACGATATGCTCACCGGCTATGGTCAGTGGGAATATCAGGTTAATGCCAACACCACTGAAAGCAACCGCAGCAACAACTTTACTCGTCTGGCCTTTGCCGGTCTGAAATTCGGCGATTACGGCTCATTCGACTACGGTCGTAACTACGGCGTACTGTACGACGTGGAAGGCTGGACCGATATGCTGCCAGAATTCGGTGGCGACTCCTACACCTACTCTGATAACTTCATGACCGGCCGTGCGAACGGTGTAGCAACCTACCGTAACACCGACTTCTTCGGTCTGGTTAATGGTCTGAACTTTGCACTGCAGTATCAGGGTGCGAATGAACAAGCGGGTGATGAGCAGGAAGGCACCGGTAACGGCAGCGACCGTAACATTCAAAACTCTAACGGCGACGGCTTCGGTATCTCCTCTACCTACGATCTGGGTATGGGTGTAAGCTTCGGTGCGGCGTATACCACGTCTGACCGTACTAACGACCAGGTTAACGCGGGTAAAATCGGCGGCAACGTTGCCGGCGGTGATACAGCCGACGCATGGACTACCGGTCTGAAATACGACGCCAACAACATCTACCTGGCAACCATGTACTCCGAAACCCGTAACATGACTCCGTACGGGGACAGCGGCGTAGCCAACAAAACTCAGAACTTCGAAGTAACTGCACAGTACCAGTTCGACTTCGGTCTGCGTCCGGCAGTGTCTTTCCTGATGTCTAAAGGTAAAGATCTGAACGCTACCGACGGCGACAAAGACCTGGTTAAATATGCTGATATCGGCGCTACCTACTACTTCAACAAAAACATGTCCACCTATGTTGATTATAAAATCAACCTGCTGGACGAAGACGACAGCTTCTACACTCGTAACAACATCTCTACTGATGACGTAGTTGCATTAGGTCTGGTTTACCAGTTCTAAGTTCGTCAGCCCGCTGGCAACGGCGGGCTATCCTTATTTTCTGTGTAACTCCGTTTTATCTCATTCAAAACATTATATCTGTTGCGTTAAAACACATCTCTGATAGATGATATCTTGCATTAAGGTCTGTAGTAGAGGATACCTGCAATGAATCATCATCCTGTAAAATCATCCCGTATTGCATCCGTCGGCTATGACGAATCCTCTTGCACGCTAGAAATTCGCTTTCACCAGTTGGCTACCCTGCAATATCAGCAGGTCCCTGCCCGTATTTTTCGTGATTTCCTGATCGTGGTCTCTAAAGGCCGATTTTACGATGGGGTAATAAAAGGCAAATTTCCTGAAATCAAAATAAAGTGATGCCAAAATGTGATCGTTGTCATTGTACATAAAGTGCCATTACGCGGTAAGCTTTACGTGGATACTTAAACAGGAGGTTTTATGAACAGAACGATTCTTGTACCCATCGATATTTCAGACTCAGAATTAACTCAACGCGTTATTGCCCATGTTGAAGCAGAAGCAAAGATCGACGATGCACAGGTTCATTTTTTGACCGTCATTCCGTCATTGCCCTATTACGCTTCCCTGGGACTGGCCTACTCTGCAGAGTTACCGGCCATGGACGATCTGAAAGCCGAAGCGAAATCTCAACTGGAAGAGATTATCAAGAAGTTCAATATCCCAACGGACAGAGTGCACGTTCATGTCGCAGAAGGTGCGCCGAAAGACAAGATTCTGGAGATCGCTAAAAAATTACCGGCTGATATGGTCATTATTGCCTCACACCGACCTGACATCACCACCTACCTGCTGGGCTCTAACGCCGCGGCGGTAGTGCGTCACGCGGAGTGTTCGGTACTGGTAGTCCGCTAAGCTTTCTGGCCCGCACATCGCTGCGGGCTTTTTGTTTCTCCCTCATTTTCCCCACGATTCCTGATCGAAGCATACAAGGCCATTTCAGTATCGCTATGTCGTGACATCATTACGTCCCCTCTTGAAACCCAGGTAAAAACAGAGTATAAATACTGTATATAAACCCAGTAAAAGAGCGATAAGCAATGTTCGTGGAACTCGTTTATGACAAAAGGAATTTTGATGGTCTGCCCGGCGCAAAAGATATTATTCTCGGCGAATTGACCAAGAGGGTTCATCGGATCTTCCCCGATGCTGAAGTTCGGGTTAAACCGATGATGACACTTCCGGCGATCAACACTGACGCCAGCAAGCATGAAAAAGAACAGATAAGCCGAACGGTTCAAGAAATGTTTGAAGAGGCTGATATGTGGCTGGTTTCAGATTAAGCACCTTGAATCGTCATATTGCTTAAGTACCATCCGCTGTGACTGGCAATCATTCAATACTCGCACTATCGGACGTTTGCCGGTCGGCCGCAGCCATGCTCTTGCATACGGCATGGTTGCGGCAGTTTGCCACACCCTGCGTTTTTCGCTCCCTGACATTGCTCGTTGATAGTTCAGAACTGAATTATCTGTCGGTAAGTTGCTCCACAATTTTCTTCAGCGCTTCAATATCTGCTTTCAACTGATTAATTGCTTCCTGTCCGGGGCCATGTACCTTTATCCAATCATGCTGTTCGCTGTTTATTCTGGTCTGGTCACGAAGAGCAAAAATCTTACTACTCTATGAGTGGCATTGGTGCCAGATGGAACGCCGCTGTAAAACGTGCTGGTATTCGTCGCCGTAATCCGTACCATACGCGGCATACTTTTGCCTGCTGGCTGTAATCGGCTGGAGCGAACCCATCATTTATAGCTAATCAGATGGGGCATGAAAACGCGCAAATAGTGTACGACGTCTACAGTACATGGATTGAAGAAATGAATGACGATCGGGTTGCAATGTTGAATAGCCAACTAGCCCTGTGATTGAAGTTTGCCCATTATATGCCCCTTTTGGTTTTTGAGAACGGTAAGAATGCAATATAATCAACAAGTTACAAAGAAAGAACAATACAACCTGAACAAACTGCAAAAACGTCTGCGTCGTAACGTGGGCGAAGCCATTGCCGATTTCAATATGATCGAAGACGGCGATCGCATTATGGTGTGCCTTTCCGGCGGGAAAGACAGCTATACCATGCTGGAGATCCTGCGTAATTTGCAGCAAAGCGCCCCGATCAGTTTTTCCTTAGTTGCGGTTAACCTCGATCAAAAACAACCCGGTTTCCCGGAGCACATTCTGCCAGAGTATCTGGAACAGCTGGGCGTTGAGTACAAGATTGTCGAAGAAAACACTTACGGGATCGTCAAAGACAAAATCCCTGAAGGCAAAACGACCTGCTCGCTCTGCTCTCGCCTGCGTCGCGGCATTCTGTACCGTACGGCAACCGAATTAGGAGCCACCAAGATTGCGCTCGGCCACCATCGCGACGACATCCTGCAAACGCTGTTTTTAAACATGTTCTACGGCGGGAAAATGAAAGGCATGCCGCCGAAGCTGATGAGTGATGACGGTAAGCACATCGTGATCCGCCCGCTGGCTTACTGCCGTGAGAAAGATATCGAGCGTTTCTCCGAGGCGAAAGGTTTCCCGATTATTCCGTGTAATCTGTGCGGCTCACAGCCTAACCTACAGCGTCAGGTCATTGCTGATATGTTGCGTGACTGGGACAAACGCTATCCAGGCCGCATTGAAACCATGTTCAGTGCGATGCAAAACGTTGTACCTTCACATCTGAGCGATATCAATCTGTTCGATTTTAAAGGCATTAAGCACGGTTCAGAGGTTGTGGACGGCGGGGATTTAGCGTTCGATCGTGAAGAGATCCCGCTGCAACCTGCGGGCTGGCAGCCAGAAGAAGATGATGCTCAACTGGATGAGTTACGCCTGAACGTGGTGGAAGTGAAGTAAGCGTCTGTCAGGCCTACAACGTGCATAAGCGCCTGTAGGCCTGATAAGCGGAGCGCCATCAGGCGCCCCAACGGGTAGTTATTTCAATAACCGGACCCGGCAAGTCTTGCCTTTGATCTTACCGTTTTGCAATTGTTTCCACGCCTTGTGCGCTATGTTCTGGCGAACGGCGACATAGACGTGTGCCGGATGAACGGCAATTTTGCCGATATCTGCGCCATCCAGACCAATATCACCGGTCAGAGCCCCCAGAACATCACCAGGGCGCATTTTCGCTTTTTTACCGCCATCAATGCATAACGTCGCCATCTCTGCTTCCAGCGGCAGGATTGAGCCGTTAGCTGGCGCAGTTAGCCAGTTCAGCTTCAGTTGCAGCATTTCAGAAAGAATGTTGGCACGCTGCGCTTCTTCCGGCGCACAGAAGCTAATCGCCAGACCGCTGTTGCCGGCACGCGCGGTACGTCCGATACGATGGACGTGTACTTCCGGATCCCACGCCAGTTCGAAGTTAACTACCAGCTCAAGTGATTTGATATCCAGGCCACGTGCGGCCACATCGGTTGCGACCAGGACGCGCGCGCTACCGTTGGCAAAACGAACCAGCGTCTGATCGCGATCGCGCTGTTCCAGGTCGCCATGTAATGACAGTGCGCTTTGCCCTGCCGCATTCAGTGCATCACAAACGGCCTGACAATCTTTTTTGGTGTTACAAAAAACCACGCACGATGCGGGTTGATGCTGGCTGAGTAGCTTTTGCAGCAGCGGAATTTTTCCGTGGCTGGAGGTTTCGAAAAACTGCTGTTCAATCGCCGGTAACGCATCGACCGTATCAATTTCAATCGTTAATGGATTTTGCTGTACCCGGCCACTGATAGCAGCAATGGCTTCCGGCCAGGTTGCGGAAAACAGCAAAGTCTGACGTGACGCAGGCGCAAAGCGAATGACATCATCAATCGCATCGCTAAAGCCCATATCCAGCATGCGGTCGGCTTCATCCATAACCAGCGTATTCAGGGCATCCAGAGAAACGGTGCCTTTTTGCAGGTGGTCAAGTAAACGACCCGGTGTGGCAACAATAATATGTGGTGCATGTTGCAGGGAGTCACGCTGTGCGCCAAAGGGTTGCCCACCGCACAGCGTTAAGATCTTGGTGTTTGGCAGGAAGCGTGCTAAACGACGCAGTTCACCCGCTACCTGGTCGGCAAGCTCGCGCGTTGGGCACAGCACCAGAGACTGCGTCTGAAACAGCGCGGCATCAATATGCTGTAATAGCCCAAGACCAAAAGCAGCCGTTTTGCCACTGCCGGTTTTAGCCTGCACGCGAACATCTTTACCCGCCAGGATTGCCGGTAACGCAGCAGCCTGAACAGGCGTCATTTCAAGATAGCCCAGCTCGTTAAGATTCTCGAGTTGAGCAGCAGGTAAAACATTCAGGGTTGAAAAAGCGGTCACAATTTAATCTCGCGGTAAAAACTCACATTCAGCAGGCGCGTATCCTCGCAGATATGTGCCCGTGATGCGACAATTTAATCGGTTCTTCATCCGGCGGCGGATCCGGCATGGGCTGCGGACGAGGTATGGGATCGGGAATGGGAACCGGATCGGTCGGTAGCGAATTAGTGTTCGACGTTGCAATCAGACAGGTCATATACCCCTCCAGTCATTCAGGTTGACTCTTTTAGGGTAGACGCTGATTTCCTGCAGGCAAAAAAAAGCCGACTAATCTAAGTCGGCGTCGTACGAATCAATTGTGCTATGCAGTAATTCAAAAAAGGAAGTAAGACAATATGGAGCGCAACGCCCATCGCTTGACGTTGCATTCACCTGCGAGAGAGATATTGCCCCGAATAGGTAGATGGTTTATTGACTTCGCTCAAAAATCAGGACGTTTTCATGCGCAAAAGCCACTAAAAAACGTTGTTGTTACAACCATTTACTACGATGCAACCATAAAGTAACACCACCAATCAGGACCACTAACAGAATACAAAAAAGTGAGAAACCAAACTGCCAACCACCGCCGGGGATACCGCCGAGGTTAACGCCGAAAAGCCCGGTTAAAAATGTGCTGGGAAGAAAAACCATTGCCATCAATGACATTGTATACGTTCGGCGAGCCAGAGACTCCTGCATCACCTGCGCAATTTCATCCGCCATAATACCAGTCCGGGCAATACAGGCGTCTATTTCATCCAGCCCTCTCCCCAGCCTGTCAGCGATATCCTGCATCCGTCTCCGATGGTCGTCGGTCATCCAGGGTAAACGTTCACTCGCCAGACGCGCATAAACATCTCTCTGAGGAGCCATATAACGTCGCATCACAATTAGCTGCTTACGCAGTAAAGCCAAAAAACCACGCGGTGGGATCTGCTGATCGAGCAGGTTATCTTCCAGATCGATAATCTTGTCGTGCAGCTGTTCGATAAATTCGCTGGCATGGTCGGTTAGCGCATCACAAACATCCACCAGCCAACTGCCACAATCAGCCGGTCCCGTCCCTTCCTGGAGATCGCTGACCACATCATCCAGCGCCAGCACTTTGCGCTGACGGGTTGAGACAATCAGACGTTCATCCATATATAAACGCATCGCCACAAGTTGGTCAGGACGCTCGTCGGTGCTGCCGTTAATGCAGCGCAAAGTGATCAAGGTACCTTCCCCAACTCTACTGACGCGTGGGCGTGTACTTTCGCCTGCCAGCGCATCACGCACATTGTTGGGAAGAAGAGGTGTTGTCGCCAACCATTGGGCACTTTCAGGATGTGTGTAATTAAGGTGTAGCCAGCAGGGATGCTGACTATCAATTACATCATTATCGCTCAGCGGTTTTACTCCACCTCGACCATCCAGCAGCCAGGCAAACACGGCATCCGGCACATTAACATCCGTTCCCTTAATGGCTTCCACAGCGCCTCCACAAACATTCAGCCTTTTTCGTTAGTCTAGCTGTCAGAATATGTTAAGCAATATCTCATTGTCCCATTGTGCTGAAATGATTCATAAAAGTCTCTGATAACAGGAAAAGCTCTGACGAATACGACGCTTGCTTCGAGATACCCGGTTAAGCCCGCTGCCATCTCGCTGACTCAAGAGTATTACTTAAGCGAAATTTATGTGTCCGCGACTGGAGATCAATCACCTGGTTTTTCAGGATACCCGAGGAATCAGAAAGCTCATCAACCATAATGGCATTACTTTGGGTTACATTCTCCAGTTCGGCCAGTGCATGAGTAATTCTGATAATTCCTTTCTCCTGTTCCTGTGTAGTGGTTAATATCTCGCCCATCAGTTGGTTTAATTGACCGGCACCACCGACAATATCATGCATATTTTTTTCTGCTTCACGCACAATAGCTGCACCTTGCTGAACATTTTGATGGGTTTGCGCAATCAGCTGCTTAATATTCTTAGCAGCATCCGCACTACGGTGTGCAAGCATTCTGACCTCACCGGCCACCACGGAAAAACCTTTGCCATGTTCACCGGCCCTCGCCGCTTCCACGGCAGCATTCAATGCCAGAATATTTGTCTGGAATGCGATACCATCAATTAGCGTAATAATTTCCGTCATCTGCTGTGCACATTCAGTGATTGAACGCATATTTGTCGCAACCTGCACCATTAATTCGCCACCCTGAATGGCACATTGCGTGGCAACTGTTGCCTGGACGCTGGCGATCTGCGTGTTGTCAGCATTATTTCGCGTATTAACGGCTATTTCATCCATATTAGCAGCCGTCTGCATCAATGCTCCGGATTGTTGTTCCGTTTTCACTGAAAGCTCGGCGCTGCGTTCCGCAAGCTGTTCAGAGAGCGCCATCGCCGTTTGTGAGGATGTTCTGATCTCATTAACGAGTGTTGAAATATTACTCGATAAACTATTGATGCCCGGTATTAGTCTACCCGCACAATTATTACCAAACTCAGGAATACTGATCGCCAGATTCCCAGACGTCACTTCCTCAATGCTCCTTTTTACCGTATTGATCGGCATGACCAGGTATTTCGTCATATACCACCATAAGCATAATATAGAAATAACGCTTACCACATTTGTACCAATTATAATTTCCGGCGCGGCCGAGAAAATCATCTCAACAATATTGAGAGCAACTGCCGAAATGAGCAGAAATAAAATAATAAAGGTTCTGACGCTAATATCATTTAACATTTTAGTCCTGTGCACTAAGAAATTATGTAGATATTATTTTTTATAGCACCTGCAATGCAGAATGCCATTGCTCTGCGACGAAAGCTGAACTTTCAATGAGAGCCTGCAATCCTTTTACTTAAGGCAAGAAATTACACCTTTTATTCCTGTTAGTTCAGTGTTTTATTCCATCAAATGGCTGTGATGGTGCCAGTCATCAGGTTATTGTGATGACAAGCACATGGAGAGCATAAAACACACAGAACTATAAATTTGGTGAATGTTTATATAAGTAATGGCTCGTTATTTTCACTATCTTCCTGTTTCCTCTAATACCAGTGTAAAAACATAAGAACATTCCCGGTTTTATCATGTTAACTGGACAAAACCTGCTAGATTTATTACCACGGCTTTTTTTCGATAGGTAGTATGATGTTGAACGTGTCGTGGGACCCTGTATTGATTGGGATTTCCTTTGTTGTCGCGTTTATTGCCTCTTTTATTGCTCTCGATAGTGCGGGCAAGGTGGCAATCTCCAATCGACGTGAATCAACCTTCTGGCGCCTGTCTGGCGGGGCTACGCTAGGGATGGGGATATGGTCAATGCATTTTATCGGTATGCTGGCCATGAAAATGAGTATGCCGATCAATTACCATTTTTCGCTCACGGCATTTTCTTTCTTTGTTGCGCTCATTTCTGCAACTCTCGCCATTAATATCGCCATTTCCGGTAATACGCTTTCAACAAAACGATTAGTCGTAGCCACAGGAATATTAAGCGCCGGTGTCGTCACCATGCACTACGTTGGCATGTATGCCATCATTGAGCATGTTGCCATCCTATGGAGTCATTCGCTGATACTGCTCTCAGTGATGATTGCCATCGTTGCATCTGGTGTGGGTTTGTGGTTGGCGTTTCATTTACGCCAAAATACCCGTCGAGCCCTGATCAATCGGCTTGTCGCCGCCCTTATTATGGCGCTGGCGATTGCCTCTATGCATTACACCGGGATGGGAGCGGCAACATTCACCCATTTTGGACACACGGTACACAATGGACTCAGCACACTGGAACTCTCTGTCTGGGTCTGCGCCGTCACGCTGGTTATTTTGGGTATCATGCTGGTGGTGTCGATGGTGGATTCGCAACTGCGTACCTCCCGACTGGCAGACAACTTACATCAACTTAACTGCCAGCTTGAGCATCAGGTCCACTTCGACGCACTTACTGGACTTGCCAATCGCACACAGATAGATGCCTGCTTACAGGCCTGTCTGCAGCATTCCAAACTGCATCAGCATCAATTTGCTCTGGTATTCATCGATCTCGATCGCTTCAAAGTCGTTAACGATACCTGGGGACATCACATCGGCGATCAGTTGCTGATCGCCAGTACGCAGCGAATCTACAGCTGCCTTGATGACACCATGACGCTGGCGAGGCTGGGGGGAGATGAGTTTATTCTTCTGGTTCCTGACTGTAATAAAGAGGATATCACCGCTCTGCTGACCCGGATTGCGGCTGCGATTGGTGATCCTTTCACGCTGTTTGGGTACACCATTCGGGTTTCGTTAAGTGCGGGAAGCAGTATTTATCCTGAACATGGTTCCACGTTGCATGAGTTAAAAGTAAAGGCTGATATGGCGATGTATCATGTCAAACAGGCTGGCAGAAACGGTTGGGCTATTTATAGCCCGGAAATGGAAGCTATCGCCGATACACCGCCGACATTTTTACAGGAACTGTCACAAGCACTGGAACACGATCAATTTGAGCTTTGGTACCAGCCCAAATACACCGCCGGGGATCATTCCCTGACCGGTTTTGAAGCGTTATTACGCTGGCATCACCCGGAACGCGGCATGCTGTTACCCGCAGAGTTTCTGCCTGCGCTGGAAGAGACAGGCCTTATCATTCCGGTCGGGAAATGGGTTATCCAGCAGGCATGCCAGCAGTTACATCAATGGAAGTTACAAGGCCATGCGGAATGGACCCTCGCCGTTAATCTTTCCCCTTCCCAGTTTGAACAACATGACATCGTTGATGTGGTTTGCAGCGCCCTTGCACAATATCAACTATCACCTGCATATCTCACGCTGGAATTGACTGAAAGTACAGCACTTAAAAATTTAAAACGTAGCGCTGAAGTCTTAAATGCATTTTCAGCTTTAGGGATCACCGTTTCTATTGATGATTTCGGTACCGGTTATTCAAATATATTGATGTTGAAGTCTCTTCCGGCACGGGAATTAAAAATTGACAGAGTATTTGTTAAAGATATCAGCGAGAACAGCAAAAATACAAAGATTGTGTCTACTATTATTGACATAGCCCACTCCATGAATATGCAAGTAGTGGCTGAAGGAATAGAGACCCAGGAGCAGGAAATACTCCTGACCCAGATGGGATGTGGCGTGCTGCAAGGTTTCTTGTTTGCAAAACCGTTGCCTGCGCATCAGATCCATGAATTGATTCCAACGGAAAGCAACATTAAGCAGCAGCGAATCGTACAGTCTTTGTCTCCTCAACAATCAATAACATTATGAGACTGTAATATAAAAAACAGATGCCATTAAACGGGCAACACAGCAGATAAAGATAACGGGATTATCGATGAGCACAACCGAGCTGCATTCACTGGATTTATTAACCCTGCCGGTGTGGATTGTTTCGCCGCATACCGAAGAACTGGTGTTCGCTAATACCGTTGCACGGGAACTGATGCAGGCCCCCTGCTTTTCTCTACTCCGCAAGGGCATATTTTCAACTCATGCCCAGAATGATTTAACCATGTATCTCAGCGATTTGAGAAATCATCACGACATTGTAGAAATCCTTACGGTTTGCCGAGAAGGTGAAGACGTCGCGATGGCCTGTCGCCTGTCCATCCGCTCTCTGCCGGAATCAGGTGACGTTATTCTTTTCGAAGGCATTGAAACACCGACTTCGCAAGGTCTGAAAGCGAGCCGTTCAGCGAATTATCAGCGAAAAAAACAGGGATTTTACGCGCGTTTTTTCCAGACTAACTCGGCCCCAATGTTGCTTATCGATCCGTCCCGTGATGGGCTTATCGTTGATGCAAATCTCAGTGCGCTAAATTTTTATGGCTATAGCCATGATACGATGTGCCAGAAACATACATGGGAAATCAATACGCTGGGCCGTCATATACTCCCGGTGATGCATGAAATCGCCCATCTTCCCGGTGGCCATAAACCTTTGCATTTTGTGCATAAACTGGCAGACGGCACATCCCGTCACGTACAAACCTACGCCGGGCCAATCGAAATCTACGGTAATAAGCTCATGCTGTGCATTATTCATGATATTACCGAGCAAAAACGGCTGGAACAGGAGCTTGAGCGTGCGGCCCTGCGTGACGCCTTAACGGGATTGCTTAACCGCCGACATTTTTATCAGGTAACCGAGCCGGAACAGACCCACGCGATGTCATTGACACAGGATTACAGCCTGCTGTTGATCGACACCGATCGCTTTAAAAGCATTAACGATCTTTTTGGTCATTTAAAAGGTGATGAGGTACTTTGCGCTCTGGCACGCACACTTGAATCCTGTGCAAGAAAGGATGATCTGATTTTTCGCTGGGGAGGTGAAGAATTTGTGCTGCTGCTGCCGCGAACCTCGTTAGATATTGCCCTCAATCTCGCAGAAGTGATACGGGCGACGGTGGCCAAAGTGACTCTCCCGGGCCTTCCCCGCTTTACCGTCAGCATTGGCGTAGCTCGGCACGAAACAAACGAAAGCATCGATGAGTTATTCAAACGCGTTGACGACGCGTTGTACAAAGCCAAGAACGAAGGCAGGAACAGAGTGCTGGCCGCCTGATGTTTACGTCGTTCAGCGACTACGTTTAGCGTGACGCTCCCAGTTGTCCTGTTTTGCCTGTGCGGTTTTACGCAATGCCACATAACATGCCCCGCTGCCGCCGTGATGCGGCAGTGCGGCGCAGTATGCTTGCACGTCGTCAAATTCCGTCAACCAGCGCGCCACGTAGCTGCGAACAATATTGGCATGGGAGTTATCGTCACGTCCCTTGCCGTGTATCACCAGCACGTTACGCAACCCTTCCTGCTGCGCCTGCAGAATAAAGCTAAAGAGCATCTGGCGACATGTTTCAACAGGTTGGCGAATAAGATTAAGGCTCGCCTGCTGCGGGTATTTTCCGTTTCGCAGCTTGTCGGTCACGCCGTTCTGTAAACCTTCGCGACGAAACTCGAGCGGCACATTCAACGGGACAATATCGAGAAATCCCGTCGAGAGAAAATTATCCAGTTGTAGCGTATCGATACGCGCCGGAGTGCGAAGATTGCGCATGGGCTGCCAGTGCACATCGGCATGGTGTTTCAGCGGTTGAACATCCCCCATTGCGTCAAGAAACAGCGATGCATCATCAAGGTTCATGTTTCATCCTCCAGCGTATTGCGACGGGCATTATCATAACCGCGCACTATTATACCGACAACTGTACCGGTAACGGTTTACGATTATTTCCAATAATTAACCGGATCCTCCGCGCTGAACCGATCTACTCACGACAAGTTGATATCCGTTTTTAGGGGTATAGCTGCGACGGTCACTGCCGTGATAATGTGTAGGCTCGCCTGAATGCTGTAATGAGAGAAACGGATGCTTAACTTACTGGAAGACACCATCGACACGCCGCTGGGCCCGCTGTGGGTTATTTGTGATGAGCAATTTCGCCTGCGCGCAGTGGAATGGGATCAGCACAGCGATCGCATGGAACAATTGCTTGATATTCATTACCGTACAGAAGGTTATCAGCGCATTACCGCCAAAAATCCTGGTGGATTAAGCGACAAACTCTCTGAGTATTTTGCCGGAAACCTCAGCATCATTGACACGCTGGAAACGGCAACCGCTGGGACGCCTTTCCAGCGTGAAGTCTGGCAAGCATTACGCACTATCCCCTGCGGGCAGGTCATGCATTATGGTCAGTTGGCCGAACAGTTGGGGCGCCCCGGCGCTGCAAGAGCCGTCGGCGCTGCTAATGGCTCCAATCCAGTAAGCATTGTGGTTCCCTGTCATCGCGTCATTGGACGTAACGGCACCATGACCGGATATGCCGGCGGTGTACAACGAAAAGAGTGGTTATTGCGCCACGAAGGTTATTTGCTACTCTAGATTCCAGGCAATTAATGCCTTATTCATCACACTTCCGCATAATGCGACACCAAATTAAGTGTGGTTAATCAAGCAGATAAAAACATTCGCTCCAGTTATGCCTGAATTATTCTCTATTGGGAGTAGCTCAGGCTTACGTGCTCACCAAAAAGATGTTAAAATTGACAAATATCAATTACGGCTTGAGCAGACCTATGATCCCGGAAAAGCGAATTATACGGCGCATTCAGTCTGGCGGTTGTGCTATCCATTGCCAGGATTGCAGCATCAGCCAGCTTTGCATCCCGTTCACACTTAACGAGCATGAGCTTGACCAGCTCGATAACATCATCGAGCGCAAAAAGCCTATCCAAAAAGGGCAGACGCTCTTTAAAGCAGGTGATGAGCTTAAATCACTCTACGCTATCCGCTCCGGAACGATAAAAAGCTATACCATTACCGAACAAGGCGATGAGCAAATTACCGGTTTCCATCTGGCGGGTGACCTGGTAGGTTTTGACGCCATTGGCAGCGGCCATCACCCGAGCTTTGCTCAGGCGTTGGAAACCTCAATGGTATGCGAAATTCCTTTCGAAACCCTTGATGACCTGTCCGGTAAGATGCCGAACCTGCGTCAGCAGATGATGCGTCTGATGAGTGGCGAAATCAAAGGCGACCAGGATATGATCCTGTTGCTGTCGAAGAAAAACGCTGAAGAGCGCCTGGCGGCCTTTATCTACAATCTGTCTCGTCGCTTCGCCCAGCGTGGGTTCTCGCCTCGTGAATTCCGCCTGACCATGACCCGTGGCGACATCGGTAACTATCTCGGTCTGACGGTTGAAACCATCAGCCGCCTGCTGGGTCGTTTCCAGAAAAGCGGCATGCTGGCGGTGAAAGGCAAATATATCACTATTGAGAACAGCGACGCGCTGGCAGTTCTTGCCGGCCACACGCGTAACGTTGCGTAATCTTTCCGCAAGCCTCTCTGTTATCCTTCTGTCAAATCGCTAAATTTTCCCGATTTATTGATCTGGCAGGAGGTTATTCCCTGTTTCAATCTACATTATTGGGTTACTCTTTTAGTTACAAACTGCGATGACAGTTGTAAGGAGACCCTGTATGGCTATGTATAAAAATATGCTGGTCGTCATCGACCCTAACCAGGACGATCAACCAGCATTACGGCGAGCTGTTTATTTGCATCAACGGATTGGTGGCAAAATTAAAGCCTTTTTGCCGATCTATGACTTTTCCTATGAGATGACTACCCTGCTGTCGCCTGATGAGCGTACGGCAATGCGTCAGGGGGTCATCAGCCAGCGAACTGCATGGATACGTGAACAAGCGAAATACTACATCGAAGCAGGGATCCCTCTGGAGATTAAAGTGGTCTGGCATAACCGACCCTTTGAAGCCATCATCCAGGAAGTCATCAGTGCCAGGCATGATCTGGTCCTCAAGATGGCGCACCAACACGACCGCCTCGAAGCCGTAATATTTACGCCAACCGACTGGCATTTATTGCGTAAATGTCCAAGTCCGGTATGGATGGTGAAAGACCAGCCATGGCCTGAAGGGGGTAAAGCACTGGTTGCCGTAAACCTCGCCAGTGAAGAGGCTTATCACAACGCGCTCAATGAAAAACTGGTCAAAGAGACGCTACAGCTTGCAGAACAGGTTAACCATACCGAAGTGCATCTGGTTGGCGCCTACCCTGTCACACCAATCAACATCGCGATTGAACTGCCTGAATTTGATCCCAGCGTTTATAACGACGCAATCCGTGGACAGCATCTGCTGGCCATGAAGGCGCTACGCCAGAAATTCAGTATTGATGAGAAAGTGACGCACGTTGAAAAAGGCTTACCTGAAGAGGTCATTCCTGATTTAGCCGAGCACTTGCAGGCGGGTATTGTGGTATTGGGGACCGTCGGACGTACCGGTATTTCTGCTGCGTTTCTTGGTAATACCGCGGAACAGGTTATCGATCATCTACGCTGTGACCTGCTGGTCATCAAGCCGGATGAATATCAAACGCCAGTTGAACTGGACGACGAAGAAGACGATTAACCACTCAATGAAATGCCGGATGGCGATATCATCCGGCATTTTAAACGCCTAGTGTTGCTCCTCACCACCGAGGAAATAGATACCTAGCGGGATAGCCAACAGAATCGTAAACACCATGCTGTAGACACAAATCATTGCAGATTGAATGGCGTACATTGAAGCGGTCCAGTCGGATAGCGGAATGTCATACTGTTCAATAACGCCACCGATCGTCGCTCGCGTCACGACCGACGCTGCGATAATAAACACTCCAAGCAGGCACAACAGAAACTTCCGTCCCTTCGCTGTTTTCAGCTTAGCCATGATCATAGTATTGTCCTTTTGCAGATGAAAACCTTGTTACTTTGCGCTAACAATACCATGACATCAACTGACTGTCTGCTACATAAACCGCATACAGGGTTGACGTCAGCGTTATTTCGCTGAAAATAGCGCTGATTGCATTATTTATCTCTCCTTTTGATTAATGATCTGACCGCCTTAACTGAGTAAAATATCTGGGGATTAGGATATCAGATGATATTTAGCTAACACGGAGTTGCCAGGAAGAATCATGATCGCTGAACTGTTTATGAATAATGCGTTTAATTTGACGGTAATTCTTAGCTGCTGTGCCGCGCTGGTCCTGATGAGCGTCTGGTATCATCGTGGAGAGCGTCGCTGCAAAGGATTCATATTTCATGCCGCACAATTTTTTGTCTATGCCATTATCATTGGGACGTTTGGCAGCATTGCTAATAACGTTATCGAAAGTTACAGCCTGAAATTTATCTCCCCCAGCGTGGTCGACTTTATCTGCACCTCGTTGATTGCGTTGATCCTGACCATCAAACTTTTTCTGGTGATTAATCAGTTTGAAAAGACGCAGATTAATAAAGGCAGAGATATCACCAGCGCGAGGATCCTGTCGCGTATCATCAAGATTACCATCGTGGTTGCCATCATTTTACTGTATGGCGAACACTTCGGTATGAGCTTATCCGGCCTGTTAACCTTTGGCGGTATTGGCGGTATCGCAGTGGGTATGGCGGGGAAAGATATTCTGAGCAACTTTTTCTCAGGCATTATGCTCTATTTCGACAGACCGTTTAGCATAGGCGATTGGATCCGCTCCCCGGACCGCAATATTGAAGGCACGGTAGCAGAAATTGGCTGGCGAATGACTAAAATAAACACCTTCGACCATCGTCCGTTGTATGTGCCAAACTCGATTTTCTCCTCCATCAGCGTAGAAAACCCAGGGCGCATGACCAACCGGCGAATTAAAACGGTGATCGGGTTACGATATGAGGATGCCGATAAAGTCGGTGCCGTTGTCGAGTCGGTCAGAGAAATGCTGCAAAACCATCCTGGAATAGACCAGAAACAAACTCTGTTGGTCTATTTTAATGAATTTGCCGATTCATCGTTGAATATCATGGTGTATTGCTTCACGAAAACCACCGTCTGGAAGGAATGGCTCGCGGTACAGCAAGACGTTTATTTAAAGATTATCACGATAGTCCAGACAAACGGCGCCGACTTTGCGTTCCCCAGCCAGACGCTGTATATGGACAATCCTGAAGCATCGCCATCGACACACTAACAAAAGAAAAGACGCGGAAATCCGCGTCTTTTTTGTACTTATTTCAATGAGGAAATATCAATTACAAAGCGGTATTTCACATCGCTTTTCAACATCCGCTGCCAGGCACGATTAATATCCTGAATATCGATCACTTCGACATCGGCGGTAATACCATGCTGACCGCAAAAATCCATCATCTCCTGCGTTTCAGCAATGCCGCCGATAACTGAACCCGCCACAGACCTACGCCCAAGGATCAGGGGAACCGTATTCAGAAACGGATCCAACGCACCAAGATAACCGACCAGCACCAGCGTACCGCTTAGCGCCAGGGTTGGGATATAAGGGTTCAGGTCATGAACGTAGGGCACAGTATCGATAATCAGATCAAACTGATTCGCTGTCGCTTTCATCTGTTCACTGTCAGTGGAAAGCACAACGTGACTGGCACCCAAACGTCTGGCATCAGCTTCTTTGCCCGGTGAACGCGTAAACAGCGTAACTTCCGCGCCCAGCGCATTAGCAAGTTTGATTGCCATATGCCCGAGTCCACCCAGACCGACAACCGCGACTTTACTGCCCTCGCCTACCTGCCAGTGGCGCAGAGGCGACCATGTTGTGATCCCGGCGCAAAGCAGCGGCGCCGCACCGCGTAAATCGATCCCTTCAGGGACCTTCACCACAAACTTTTCGGTAACGACAATTTTGTCAGAATAGCCGCCGAAAGTAGGCAGACCGTCATGACGGTCGATATCGTTATACGTTAGCGTGTTACCTTCTTCGCAATACTGCTCTAGCCCCTGCTCGCAGGCGCTACAGTGTTGACACGAATCAACCATGCAGCCGACCCCTGCGAGATCGCCCACTTTGAATTGTGTTACCGACTTACCAACATGCACCACGCGGCCAATGATCTCATGCCCTGGTACCATCGGATATTTAGCACCGCCCCAATCGTTGTAGGCGTTGTGAATATCCGAGTGGCATACACCGCTGTATAAAATATCGATAACCACATCATCTTCACGCGGATCGCGACGAACAAAATTATGGGGGACTAAATCTTCTTTCACCGCCAGAGCAGCATAACCCTTCACATTCATGACCATTGAGATCTCCTCAGGGATTAGGTGTTACCAGAACCAGCATAGTTCAGGGCAGCAGGTTGTACTCAGCGTCGCTAACCGGTTCCAGCCATTCGTTCGACGCGCCAGGGGCCGGGATTTCCACGGCGATATGGGCAAACCAACTATCACGCGCGGCGCCGTGCCAGTGTTTCATTCCCGCCGGAATGTGCACGACATCGCCGGTTTTCAGCTCACGTGCCGGTTTATTCCACTCCTGATACCAGCCTCTGCCACCGGTCACCAGCAATATTTGTCCACCCTCATGATGAACATGCCAGAAGTTACGACAACCCGGTTCAAATGCGACATTGCCAATTACCACGCCTTCCATGGAGAGCATGGTCAGATAGCTGTCGCCAGTGAAATACTTCGCATACGCTTCATTTTTCTCTCCACGTGGAAAGACGCTGTTACCATCAAATTGTTCGTTCATAGTGACTCCAGTATGGATAATGTCCGCGGTGTTCATACCAGACATTCATCAAGAACCGTACGGGCATTTTCCCCAATCCCGGCTCCACAGTGCTGTTCGAGTATCGTAATAAACTCACTGAGTTGCTCAGGGAGGATCCCGATGTTAAGGCATATCGCAAAATGGCTTTTCAACTGGCTGTTAACGCCGCCCAGAACGGCCAGCGCCGAAACGGTCACCCATTCACGGTCCTGCCAGTCAAGTACATCTCGCTGAAAAATATCGCCAAACAGATGTGCTTTAAGCCAGACATCAATAGCGGGTGCAAAGTCAAACAGCGGACCGCTTACAGGCTGTCCAACCAGTTGCGTCTGAGTTAGGCTCCCAGCCTGAACACTGTTCCAGTCTGCAGGTGGCGGCGTGGCCGTTCTACCTTCGTCGTCTGAAAGCCCTTTCTCGCTTCGAGTTTTCACCACCGACATAAAGCAGGACAGACCGTTCAGGCTGCGAGGGAAACCGCAGTATGCGTAGAGCTGTAGCAGGATCTCTTTTACTTCATTGAGCGTGAGTCCCGCATCCAGTCCGGCGTTGAGCGCGACGTCCAGCTTTTCCATCTGTCCTGTGGCAGTGAATGCCGCAATGGGAATGATTGCCTGTTGTCTGGCATCCAGTTGGTATTGCATATTCGACTCTCCAAATGGTGGCAACATTGCACCACCGGGGGCTGAAAACAGTAAAATTATAGAGACTCGACGTGTCGGTGATTAGAGAGGAAAAGAAGGACAAACTTATGAGCTGTACTCATTAATAATCAGCAGCAGGTACTCTTTATTTGCAGGTAACTGATTGAAGACTTACGCCACAATCTCGATTAAATTGCCGTCAGGATCTTTTATCACCGCTTCGTAATAACCATCGCCAGTAGTGCGCGGACCTGAGACTAATATCCCCTGTCCCTGCGCTTGCATTGCAATGGCATCAACATTTTCATTGCCGCCAACAGAAATGGCGAGGTGTACCCATCCGCAACGATTATTGTCAGGTTGCTGCCCGATAAGACCCGGTTTGGTCATTAACTCAATCGCAATTTCCTCGCCAATTTTGACAAAATAAGATTCAAACCCAGGATTGGTTTTACTGCGGTATTTCTCGTTGATCTTGCCGTCAAAAAACGAGACCCAGAAGCGAGCTTGCTGCTCGAGATCCTGTGTCCATAACGCCATATGCGCAATCTTCATAGCGAACCTCTTCCCGTTGTATCCAGAATAGTACGGCCCCTGTAAGGGATGTTGACATCGTTAATCATAATGCACGATCATGCACTCTATTGCTCGATGTTTATTTCACCTGGAGTATCCATGCTCGATTACGCCGCATTCCCGGAACAGCGCCAGGCGCTTATCTTTCAGATCCTGCAAGAAAACGGCAGGGTCATTTGTTCTGAACTTGCTAACCGATTAGGTGTTTCTGAACACACAATTCGTCGTGATTTGCATGAATTGAGCAAAGATGGCGTGTGTAAAAAAGTTTATGGTGGCGCGGTCATTACACTCCCTGAATCCGAAGACATAGACGTACGCAAGAGTATTAATGTAGCCAAAAAGAGCAACATCGCGCAGAGATGTGCCCGACTGGTCAAATCTGGAAGCTGTATTTTTATCGACACGGGTAGCACCAATCTGGCAATGGCAGAAGCTCTGCCCGCCGAACTGGCGTTAACCGTGGTGACAAATTCACCGGAGATTGCCGCCGTTTTGCTAAAAAAACCGCTGTTTGAAGTCATTATGCTGGGTGGCGTGGTGCAGAGATCTTCAGGTGGGTGCGTGGGAGCTTCCGCCATCGCACAAGTGCAGGACATTTTATTCGATCAGGGGTTTATTGGCGGCTGCGCGATGTCGCCTGAATCCGGCTTAACGGGATTTGATTATGCGGATTGTGAATTCAAAAAAGCGGTGATTAAACAATGTAATGAAACTATCGTCGCGCTAACGGCTGAAAAAATCCCAGCCGTCGCCCGATATGTCGTTACCGAAAGCAGCAATATCGATGTGATTGTTGTAGAGGACAACATCAGCAAAGAGTACGCCACAGCGTTCCAGGCGCACGACATTCGAATTTATACCGTCTAACCGCGGTAGGCCCGCTGAAAATTTACTGTGCTAAACGTCGCTCCTGGTGTCAGCGCGGTGATCGCTGACAGATAATCCAGACGGATTTTTTGCTGGTTTTCAGATTGATCCACTACCAGAAATTCTTCTTTTTCCACGGTGGTACACGTCGTCAGCGCTTTAGCATCAAAACATGTGCCATCCGTTAGTTCAATGTGCAACCAATAGTGGTACATGCAGGCGATTTCCAGATAATCATGAAGATCGCAATCTATCGGGTGATACTCTTCGGTCGTTTTCATCACGCTACCTTCCCCAACGTCTTGTAAATTCGGGAAATCGCCAACGCAACTTCCCGAACTTTCCAGCTATTTCAACGCTTCAATGGGAGCGCCGAAATTAATATGCAGCACATTGCCGTCAATCACCAGCGCCGGAACAGATTTCACGCCAGCCACTTCAGCCTCAGCAACCCGATCAGGTTGCTCTCCCAGATGAACCACATCGATTTCAACATCCGCAGACAAATGCTGCAGAAGTGTCTGTTCTGCGGAAACACAAACCGGGCAACCTGCATGATAGAAACGAGCTTTAGTCATGATACATCTCCTTTAAATTATAGTATCGATTCGATACTATAATTCATGCTACGCTGCTTTTACCCTTTGTCAATATAGTTTTTAATCGATACTATATACCGAGGAGGATTTGTTATGCCCGACATGTCACTTTTCGACGTACTTGACCGGCTTTCCAGCCTGACAAGGATGTGGTTTCGCCAGCATCCTTTACTGGCGGATCTCCAGCCAGTGCAACTTAGCGCGTTAATGTATCTGGCCCGTTGCAACCGTTATTCCAATACGCCGCTTGGCGTGACAGACTACCTTGGGCTCACCAAAGGTACCGTGTCACAATCGCTGAAGCTTTTGGAAAACAAAGGGTTGATTGTTCGTAAGCCGGATCACCGTGATAAACGTAGCGTCCATCTACACTTAAGTGAGTCGGCCAATACCTTACTGGACGCCCTGCTCCCGCCAACGTTTTTAGTGGAGGGTGAATCGGCAATGGGTGAACGGGCGATCGTGCTCAGAGAGCTGCTGTTAGAACTGTTACGCGGGATCCAGAGGACCAACAATGTGCCTGGCTTTGGTCTTTGCCATAGCTGTCGGTTCCACCAAAAAATTGATGGTCAGGGATTTTGTAATCTGACGAAAGAGAGATTGAGTGAAGAAGATTCATTGCTGATTTGCCGGGAGCATCAGCCGCCGGAAACATAAAATGGCTGGTGCAAAATCACACCAGCCATTATCTCTGTTAGTGTTTGATTATAAATGAACATGGTATTTCATTGTTCTAAATGGATAAAATTACGAATACAGACAACCAATATCGTCAATTAATGTTGTTGTTTGCCGCGACGACTATTCTTGCTGGCTATGGCTCTCACTACGATGAAGAGAAAGCGCTGGCCCGCAGTGCTCAAACTCAAGCGGCTAAAGAACAACATAACATCATCGCATAAGGCTTCAATTCTGTACTGAATGCCTGGAATTGTACTAACGCCAACGGGAGTGGTGAATCAATACTGGCTGTGCGAGCTATGATGAACGTGGTCAGGATATGCCCCTGATGATCACCCGTGCTGGCGTTAAAAACGCTATACAAGTACGACGCAGGGATGGTGGATGGTGTCCTATATTTAACCGACCCTAATGGTGAGTCTAAACATTTAGCCCGTTTTAAATGGGGGGCTTACGCTGATAGCTACGACATACTGGTCCTGCGAGATACAGACTTCGAGTCTGAGTTACATTGCAATCAGATTAAGGATCAATCCCTTAAATCCAAGAACATAGTGGCGAAAGTGATCCCTACCGTAGCGGAGGTCACCCCACTGGCAATTATGATTGGCTCAGACATAGTTATTCTGTGTGTAGAGGATCAGGCTTCACCGGCTGGATTTATCAACAAAGCACATAGTGGTTGATTCCCGTGAGTCTGAAGTAGAAAAGGCCGACATATGGCGACCGCTAAACTTTGAATAGGATTTTCTCAATGAACTGCTTCGTGATAAATAATCTGTGCGCCCATACCTGAAATCAGCTTATCTACGCGAATATAATCCGTATAGAAAAAAGATGGAGCATCATCCCAGTGACAGAGTGCGATTTCACGCTTCAGATATGTGTCATAGTAGATAACATGAGCCTTACATGACCTAGTTTTTCCTCCAGATTGTGTTGGGTATCTCATCTTGAATCGGTAATTGTCACTCACATGCTTATTAGCTGATGAGATCATTATTAACTCTGGAACGTTCCAAAAGATAAAAGTCAGGTACATCATAACGGTGAGGCAAACGCCAAAAAGCCTCTTAACCATACCTGCAGCGAACTTATTCTTTAAGTACACACGCCAAGCAATGAACATTCCTATTAGGAAGGAAGTCCCAACAATTACTGACTTATAAAGCCCCTCATCAAAAAGGTACGTGTCGTGAGTGATTTTGTCTGCCCATGCACACCAAATAACCCAAATGACTGCACAGCAGAATGAAATCAGCTCTATCTTTGTTGGCAACCTTATTATCATTAATATTTTTCTCATCTTCCTTGCGAATACGCCCATAGAGTAATCTTCACCTGATTATCCCAGTCCAGTTGCGGTGCTGCTGGTAGTGGCATCCAATGACCCTCTTCCCGTCGCTCTGTTTCAAAGAAGCCATCATCCACTACGATTATACGAGAGGTGCTGGCGCTGAAATCCGCGCCAGCTCTGGTTTTAGATGAGGTTAACGAAGGTTATCAGGAGAGTGTATTCAACTAGTGCTTAACGATATACATTGTGCGGCTATAGGCCACATCTTCAGGGTTAGTAATCGGATACCCTTTCAGCCACGGTTTAATTAAACGCCCGTTGGTATACTGATAAATCGGTGCAATAGGTGCCTGTTCCATCAGAATTTTCTCCGCGGCGTTATAATCAGCATTGCGCGCTTTCTCTGTATTCTCCAGAGTTGCCTGGGTCAACACTTTGTCGTACGCCGGATCATTAAAGCGGGAGATATTGCCTGTATGGGTCGATGTTAATAGCGACAAGAACGTAGAAGGCTCATTGTAGTCACCCACCCATGAGGCGCGGATCACATCAAAATTACCGGTATTACGGCTGTCGATATACGTTTTCCACTCCTGGTTCTGCAGTTTCACGTCAACACCGAGGTTCTTCTTCCACATAGAAGCCACTGCGATAGCAATCTTCTGATGATTTTCTGAGGTGTTGTACAGCAGCGTCAGTTTAAGCGGTTTCTGTGGGCCATAGCCCGCCGCACGCAGCAGCGTTTTTGCCTGCGCGTTCAGTTCTTCCTGACTCATTTGCTCAAACGGTGAAGGTTCCGGCACAAATCCTGCCGTTACATCCGGCGTAAAATGCCATGCCGGTTTCTCACCGGTACCCAAAACTTTCTCCGCCATCAGACGACGATCGATAGTCATACTGAGCGCCAGACGCACGCGTGAATCGGCGGTCGGTCCCTTCTGGGTATTGAAAGCATAATAATAAGTACCAAGCTGCGGCGGGGTGTAAACCTGACCCGGGATATCCTTCAGCAGTTTCTGGTACATATTTTTCGGGAAGGATTCCGTGATATCAATATCACCAGCAAGATAGCGCTTGGTGGCAGCTGATTCCTGGTTGATCGGCAGGAAGGTGACTTTTTGCAGCACCGTTTTGGCGTTGTCCCAATAATGTGTGTTTGGTACCACTTCCAGTTTTTCGTTCACGACGCGATCTTTGAGCACATAGGCGCCGTTACCAATAAGATTGCCTGGTTTGGTCCACTCTTTGCCGCTCTCAACGTTAGCTTTTTGTACCGGATAGAATGCAAAACTCGCTGTCAGATTGGCAAACCAGGGCAGCGGTTTATCCAGTTGAACTTTCAATGTCCGTGCATCGACAGCACTAACGCCAAGTTTATCAGGCGTGGCTTTGCCATCGATAATAGCCTGAGCATTATTAATACCCGCCAGCGCAGCAAACCAGGCAAACGGCGACAGCGTTTTTGGGTCAACCAGACGCTGCCAGCTATAGACAAAATCCTGCGCCGTTACCGGCGTACCATCCGCCCATTGCGCATTGTCACGCAGCGTAAACGTCCAGATGCGGTTATCGTTACTCTTCCACTGAGTAGCGACACCAGGCACGATCTCACCCTTCTCATTCTGGTTGACCAGCCCTTCAAATAGATCACGAATAACCTGTATTTCAGGCAGCCCTACGGCTTTTGCCGGATCAAGCGACGCCGGTTCATCTTTTATATGACGCACCAGTTCTTGTTTCTCTGCCAGTACCGTTCCGCTGGGAACATCAGCAGCCCAGGATAAAGAAATGCTGCTAACCAACAACGCACAACAGGTTACTGAAACAGAATGCTGCATAAGATACCCTCAATTCCGGCTACTAAGTGAATGTGTAATTATTTGTATCGCCAGCAGGAAATGCAATTAACTTCCGACAAGAAAGTGATATTACACCTGAAAAGATAAGTGTGTGAAAACGATTTGATTATCCATACATTTTGCACAACACTGCGAGTAACAATCCAAGCATTCAGAGATGACTATGACCGTTACCCGTCCCCGTGCCGAGCGCGGCGCATTCCCACCTGGAACCGAACATTACGGACGTTCATTGTTAGGCGCACCGCTAATCTGGTTTCCTGCACTGGCAGCCGATCGTGAAAGCGGCCTGATACTGGCGGGAACGCACGGCGACGAAAACTCCTCGATCGTTACCCTTTCTTGCGCATTGCGTACGCTTAACCCTTCCTTGCGTCGCCACCATGTAGTGCTGGCCGTAAACCCTGACGGTTGCCAGCTTGGACTGCGCGCAAATGCGAACGGCGTCGATCTGAACCGTAATTTTCCCGCCGCAAACTGGAAAGCGGGAGAAACGGTGTATCGCTGGAACAGTAGCGCAGAAGAGCGTGATGTGGTGTTGTTGACCGGCGAAAGTCCGGGTTCGGAACCAGAAACCCAGGCGTTGTGTCAGCTTATTCACCGAATTCATCCCGCCTGGGTAGTCTCTTTTCACGATCCACTGGCCTGTATTGAAGATCCCAGAAGCAGCGAGCTGGGTTCGTGGCTGGCACAGTCGTTTGAATTGCCTCTGGTCACCAGCGTAGGTTATGAAACGCCCGGCTCTTTTGGGAGCTGGTGCGCAGACCTGAATTTACACTGCATAACCGCCGAATTTCCGCCCATTTCATCGGATGAAGCGAGCGAAAAATACCTGCTGGCCATGTCCAATCTGCTGCGCTGGCACCCTAGAGATGGAGCTGCCCGGTCGTAAAATGCAGGGCTGGCTCCGCATCGCTGGCCAGCCAGGTAGGGCCATCAAGATCGGCAAAGTTAACCTGCGGCGTAAGCGGTAACGCCGCACCGATAGCCCGGGAGGTACACAGCATGCAGCCCAGCATCAGCGCAAATCCCTGCTCGCGGGCTTCCGTTGCCAGCGCCAGTGCTTCCGTCAGACCGCCTGTTTTGTCCAGTTTGATATTGACCATTTCATAGCGTCCGTGCAGCGCTTTCAGGCTGCTGCGAGTGTGGCAACTTTCATCTGCGCAGATGGGCAGCGGATGCACAAAATTCTCCAGAGCGGCATCATCCTGAGCCGGCAGCGGCTGCTCCAGCATTGCCACCCCTAAATCAGCCAACAGCTGACAGCGTGCCGCAAGGCCTTCTGCCCGCCAGGATTCATTGGCGTCGACAATAATCGTAGCGTCAGGAACAGCCGCACGAATGGCAACCATCCGCTCACTAATCAAGCGAGCATCCAGTTTAACTTTCAGCAGTTTTGCGCCATTTCCCCACAGCGCAGCCGCGCTCGCAGCCATTTGTTCCGGCGAGCCAATCACTACGGTTTGCGCCGTCGTCACCACTTCCGCCAGTTCACTTCCCACCAATTCCGCCAGCGATTTCTGCTGTTGACGCGCACTTAGATCCCACAACGCGCAGTCTACGGCATTTCGCGCAGCCCCTGCTGGCAGCAGCTTTTGCAGCTCTTCACGCGTCAGTCCGTTTTCCAGTTGTGGTGCAATGCTCATAATTTGCGCCAGGACAGAGGCATCGCTTTCACCGTAGCGTGGGTACGGTGTGCACTCGCCAATACCTGTGACGCCATTTTCTGTCAATTCGACGACAACCACATGCGCTTCGGTCCTGCTCCCACGGGCGATGACAAAGGGAGTGTGCAGCGGCCAGGCTTCCTCATATACCTTAACTGTTCTCATTTGTTTTCCTTAATGCAGTCCCTGAAACGGATATCCGCAAATAGCGTTTGCCGTGTTAACTGTTGATGGCATAAACTAGCCTCGACGTTAACTATATGTAAACAGGAAGATAACCATGTCACAAACCGTTCATTTCCAGGGCAACCCGGTTGCAGTTGCCGGCTCCATTCCTCAGGCTGGAAGCAAAGCTCAGGCTTTTACCCTTGTGGCTAAAGACCTGTCTGACGTTACGCTGGGCCAGTTTGCAGGCAAGCGCAAAGTGCTGAATATTTTCCCTAGCATCGATACTGGCGTTTGCGCGGCATCGGTACGTAAGTTTAACCAACTGGCGACAGAAATCGACAATACCGTCGTACTGTGTATTTCGGCCGACCTGCCATTCGCCCACTCTCGTTTTTGCGGCGCGGAAGGTCTGAGCAACGTTATCACGCTGTCCACCCTGCGCAACGCAGAATTCCTGAAAAACTACGGTGTTGAAATCGCTGAAGGCCCGTTGAAAGGTCTGGCCGCACGTGCCGTAGTTGTTATCGATGAAAATGACAACGTCGTCTTCAGCCAACTGGTCAATGAAATCACCAACGAACCAGACTACACAGCGGCGCTGGACGTACTGAAAGCGTAAGCTGCGTTTGCATACAAAAATGCCTCCGAATGGAGGCATTTTCATTTACGGCATTACTCTTCGCTTTTTTTCTGTTGGCTCAGGCCGTACTCGCGCAATTTATTGGCAATCGCGGTATGCGAAACGCCGAGGCGCTTGGCCAGCTTGCGCGTGCTGGGATAATTCATATACAGCTGCGTCAGCACGGAGCGTTCAAAGCGGCTGGTAATTTCATCCAGCGACCCTTCCATCACCTCTTCTCCGACCGCAACCGTTGCCGCATCATAATCCGGCAGTAAAATATCCTGCGGCCGTAGCTCATAGCCTTCAAGCTGGGTCAACGCCCGGTAGATAGCGTTTTTAAGCTGACGCACGTTGCCCGGCCAACCGTAACGGGTTAACACCGTGCTGAGATCGGCGGACAGCTTCGGACGCGGCACGCCCTGCTCATCGGCAAAACGCGCCACGAACAGTTCGGTGAGCGGCATAATATCTTGTGGGCAATCGCGCAGCGGCGGCAGGTTTAACGTCAGTACATTCAGACGATAATAGAGGTCTTCACGGAAAAGTCCTTTCTGCACCAGCTCCACAAGGTTCTTTTGCGTTGCGCAAATCACGCGAACATCGACATGAACTTCGTGATCTTCTCCCACACGACGGAACGTGCCGTCATTGAGAAAACGCAGCAATTTGGTCTGCATACGCGGCGACATTTCGCCAATTTCATCTAACAGAACCGAACCGCCATTCGCCTGCTCAAAGAACCCTTTTTTACCTTCCGGCGCATGGCCAAACAGCTCGCTTTCAACCGCATCTTCAGGGATTGACGCGCAGTTCAGCGCCAGATACGGTTTCGACGCACGCGGGCTTGCCAGATGGCAGGCGTGAGCAAAGAGATCTTTGCCGGTGCCGGTATTACCAGTAATCAGCAGCGGCGCGCTCAGCGTCGCCAGCTTGCGCGCCTGTTCCACCACGTGTTTCATTTTGGCGCTGACGGCAATAATCTGGCTAAACGCGCTGAGATCCTGCGTAGTCATATTTTGCAGCTGACGACCCATTCGGATGGTGGAGCGCAACATCACCACCGCGCCGGTCAGCATCTGCTCCTGATTTTCGCCCTGCAAATGGACAGGCGTAATTTCCATCAGGAAATTCTGCCCGTTAATCACGACATGTTCGCTATGGGAATCCTGCGGATTGCTTTCCAGCCAGCGCTGGAAGTTAAACCCATTGATTAACTGGGCTGCGGTATGGTTGCGCATCCGCTCCTGGGTGTGCGCAAAAAGTTGACAGCTCGCAGGGTTCGCCATCTCAACTTTGCTTTTCATATCAAGAGAAAGGACCGGCTCTGGCAACGCTTCAAGCAGCGCACTTAGCGCCAGATGTTCACGTTCAGAAGGCATCCAGGGCACGGTGCGCACATCCGTAACACCTGAAATACGGCGAATTTCAGCCATCAGGCTGCTGAAGTTGGTGAACTCCAGCTCCGCAAAATTAAGGTAAATCCGCCCGATGGGGTCAATCTCGATACCGCGTAAATCAATGCTTCTCAGCACCAGTAAATCGAGCAATTCGCGGGTCAGACCAAGACGGTCTTCACAAAAGACTTCCAAACGCATAGGAACCTTCATCAGGACAAGGGATTATGTAGTAAATGATAAGACAGTATTTGGTTCGCAGGAAGAACTCTGTCAACAAATATTGACAGCGCGCTGGAAAATTGGGCGCCGGGGCGTAAAGTTATACGATCGGCGCCTGTTTTTTAGCTAACTTTCGCGCGGAGATTTGTTCTTTTGTAAGGTCTCTTTCACCTGAGCAATCAGTTGACGGCGAAAATCGCCCAGTCGTGGCTTATCATCATCGATCCACGGCAGCGGTCGGCAAAGTTCCATAGCTTTAATGCCCAGACGCGCCGTTAACAACCCCGCCCCAATGCCCTGTGCGGCACGCGTTGATAAGCGGGCGGCTAAATCCTGCGACATCCAGTCCATCCCTACTTCCCGCACCAGCTCACTGGCCCCGGCAAAAGCGATATTCAACAACACCAGGCGGAACAGGCGCAGACGGCTGTAATAACCAAGTTCAATGCCATACAGCGATGCAATGCGATTAATCAGCCGCAGATTTCGCCAGGCGATAAACGCCATATCCACCAGCGCCAACGGACTGACTGCAATCATCAGCGTGGACTCTGCCGCTGAACGGCTAATCTCACGCCGGGCTTGCGCATCCAGTACCGGCTGCACAAGATGGGCATACAGGCTGACCACTTCGCGATCGTTCTGCGTTTCATGAATTGAGGCATACCAACGCTGTAGAGCCGGATGCGACTGATCGATACCCGCCTGCTGCGCCAGTTTTTCACAAAATGCACGACCTTTTCCGGTTCCATGGCTGTGGAGCAAGTCTCGCGCTTCATCACGTTCGTGCGCGCGCTGACGCAATCGCCACAATCTGCGCCACTCGGTCGCCACCGATCCGACACCTGCGCCGATAATCAATGCGCCTGCGGCACATCCTCCCAGCGCGACCCAGTCCTGAGTCTGCCATGCGTTCATGGTCCACTGCACACCCTGAGCAACAACGCTTACGCCAAACAGCGCCAGCCCGCCCATCACCATCTTGCGCCACAGACTGCGTTTGGGGCGTAAGGCCGCATCAATGACGGCCTCCGCCTGACCTTCGTCTTCCAGGGGTTCATCCACTTTCGCTGGAGAAAAAGTCTGCGCCTCCGTCTCATTGAACATTTGCTGCGCTTTAAACGCCGTGTTTTGTTCCACGTCCAGCGGACCTGAGAAATCGATACGCGGTTTTAACAGCTCGCTCATCGCAATTTATCTCCTATTAAAAACTCCAGCGCGGCATCAAGGCGGATATGCGGTAAGGGTTTATCGACATCCATAACCTGCGGGCGAAACGCCTCAAACTGAAAGCCCAGGCTGTCCCAGAACGCCTGTCCTGGCAGTCGCGCGGGCACTTCCCCCGGATAAACGGTTAGCGGTTCGCCATCGCTCAGACGATTACCACGCAGCGCCGGGATCTTTTCACCTTTCACGTCGATCAAGCCGCTGGTGGTTGCCTGCACCGATGCCAGCCCCAGACAATCCATGCTGATACCTTCGAACGCCGCGTTTTGCCATGCGTCCTGGATCAGCTGCTGCAATAACGACACCATATTGGCGTGCTGATCGACCGTGACGTGGTCGGCTTTGGTGGCGGCAAACAGCAGCTTGTCGATCACTGGAGAAAATAGCCGACGAAACAGCGTACGCTGCCCGTAATGGAAGCTTTGCATCAACTGGGTAAGCGCCAGGCGCATGTCGTTGAACGCCTGTGGCCCGCTGTTGAGCGGCTGCAGGCAATCTACCAGCACAATCTGGCGGTCAAATCGCAGGAAGTGATTCTTATAAAACCCTTTGACGACCTTTTCGCAGTAATAATTGAATCTTTCGCGCAACATGCCCGCGTTGGTGTGTTTGTCAGCCTGCGCCAGCTTTGATTCCCCCCAGGCATCGACATCCGGCCACGGGAAGAATTGCAGCGCAGGCGCGCCCGCCATATCTCCGGGCAGGACAAAACGGCCCGGTTGAATAAAATGCAGGCCCTGCTGTTTACACTGATGCAGATACTCCGTCCAGGCGGCAGCAATTTCCGCCAGACGGTTTTCATCAGCAGGCGCCAACGGATCCAGCCCCTGGCATAACTGCCGCCATTTTGCCGACCATTCGCCCCGCTGCCCCTGCAATAATCCGGTCATTTGCCGCGACCAGCTCAGATAATCCTGGGCAAGCATCGGTAAATCGAGCAGCCACTCCCCCGGATAATCGACGATCTCCAGGTACAACGTGGAGGTGTCTTTAAAGTGGCGCAGTAAAGAGTCATTGGATTTATAGCGCAGCGCCAGACGTATTTCACTCACGCCGCGCGTAGGGGTCGGCCAGGTCGGCGGAGAGCCGTACAGTTGCGCCAGTCCCTCATCATAGGTAAAGCGCGGAATGCCAAAATCGCGTTGAGGAACCCGTTTCACGCCGAGCAAACGCTCTTCGCGCACGCAACTGAGCAACGGCAGACGCGCACCGGCATGAATATTGAGTAACTGATTTACCATCGCGGTGATAAACGCCGTCTTACCGCTGCGGCTAAGTCCGGTGACAGCCAGGCGTAAATGCCGGTCTACGCCGCGATTAACCAGCGAATTGAGTTCATTTTTAAGTCGCTTCATCGCCATCCCGTTTTGCTGAAGGAACCGAAGAAATTATAACAAACAGGAAGTAAAGATAGGGGTCAATTCTTACTTATCAACTACCTGGGCGGTACCTGGCGGCATTATTCTTACCGCCAGGAGCAGAAGAACTGCGTACGGCTTATTTATTCTCTACTTTAGGAAGCGAGATCTGGTTGATGCCACCTTCATTCGTCACCTGCGTATAGCCCATTTCAGTCAACATATCCTTCGCTTGTCCCGATTGACGCCCGGAGTTGCAGTACAGCTTCACAGTGTCGTTCTTATCAGGAACTTCAGCTGCAATACGTGCCTTCATTTCTTTTAATGGAATATTGACGGCCCCCTGAATATGCTGCTGTTGGTACTGTTCAGGAACGCGAACATCGATCCAGTGTTCGGCTGCGTAAACCGGCATGCCGATGACCAGAGCCAACGCTAATACACCTTTTTTCAACATAATATCTTCCTGACTGATAGTTGGATTTACCTCTACACTATACGCCAGTTCTTAAGAAAATATTGCGACCACATTATCACCGTCTGCAGGCGCGGACGATTGTTCCTCAGGTTACCCATGCTGCAGTTAGCCTGTTGATTTTTCTACCCACATTTGATGTTCCTACCCAACAATTAGGTGAGCAAAGCTGTAATTTATTATTTAATCTGATTGCAGGTGAGAAAGGATTACAGAATATCACGATAGGAACACAAAGATTGCTGACCGACTTCCTGATATAAAACTTGGGTATTAATGCTCTGCGAAATAGATTTTTTAGTTCACCCTCAATACCCGTGGTAACGATCCAAAAGAATTCTGACAGCCCCAAAATTATATTTGTGAGCTGCCGCAAATTAACTGAGGGAATGTTGATTAATTGTTGCTTGCTTTTGCTGATTCAAATATCAGGGTTGATTACCTGAATAACGTTTCGACAATTTTGCCGCAGCCCGACTCAACACCGGTTCCAGAACCAACGCCAGCAGCATTTTTAGCGGGCGTCGGGCGACGGACTTCACCGCCCACCCTGCTACACCCGCCGGGCCGTAGCGCAGCGCGGTCAGAAGCACCAGCTTACCTGCTATTTTAAAGCCCGGCTTAACCCTTTGCCCGGCACGTTGCCAGCGATTGTTCATTTCTGTCCTCACAATTGACGGAAGCGACTACGTAAGGAAAAAGTATCGGACGTCACATAACGCTCCATTTCACGTAAACGCTTTTCACTAGCCGCCAGCTCGCGATCGACGGCATCCAACAGCTCACCGCTTGATGGCTGCTGCTCGCCGGAAACCACATTATCCGGCATCGGATCCAACACAAAGGTCAGCACGATGTAGGCGACGAAGGTGAAAAAGGCCAGGCCAAAAAAGACTGACAACACCACCAGGATCCGTACCAGCTTCACAGGCACATCAAGATAATGCGCAATCCCAGCGCAAACCCCCTTCACCATGCCCTGCTGCGGAATACGCCACAGTTTTTTGTTCAGATTAACGCCTCCCATTAGCGGTCCCTCCAGTTTGGATGTTCAGCATCAAGAATGTCTTCCAGCGCCTGAATGCGCTCGCGCATCCGCTGTGCGTCATCGTTGAGTTCAACCAGGCGTTGCTGTTCACTTTGCGACAGTTCGCCACGACTGGAACGGTTGCTGTAGTGCAGCCAGAGCCAAATCGGTAAAACGAACAACACAAAGATGGTTAATGGGATGGCCAGAAATAGCGCGCTCATGAGTACTCCTTACAGGTGATGAGCGGCGGCGCGTTCGGGCGCCGCCAGATGTTATTATTGCTTGTCTTGCTGCATTTTGGCTTTGAGTTGCGCCAGCTGCTCGCTGATTTCATCATCTGCTTTCAGGTCAGCAAATTGCTGATCCAGGGATTTCTGTTTACCGAAGTTATGGCTTTCAGCCTCGGCTTCCATCTGATCGATTCGACGCTCGAAAGATTCAAAACGCGCCATCGCTTCATCAAGTTTACCGCTGTCCAGTTGACGACGAACATCACGCGAAGAACTCGCTGCCTGATGACGCAGCATCAGCGCCTGCTGACGAGCACGGGTTTCACTAAGTTTGTTTTCCAGCTCACCGATCTCTTTTTTCATACGCGCCAGCGTATCGTCAACCAGCGTCACCTCATGCTCCAGAGAGGCAATTAAATCGGTCAGTTTCTGCTTTTCAATTAACGCAGAACGCGCCAAATCTTCTTTCTCTTTACGCAGCGCCAGTTCAGCTTTTTCCTGCCACTCTGCCTGTTGCGCGCTGGCCTGTTCAATACGGCGAGATAATTGTTTCTTTTCTGCCAGCGCACGCGCTGAGTTGGAACGTACCTCAACCAGCGTGTCTTCCATTTCCTGGATCATCAACCGCACCAGCTTCTGCGGATCTTCAGCCTTTTCCAGCAACGCGTTAATGTTGGCGTTCACGATGTCGGCAAAACGAGAAAAAATACCCATAATGTAATCCTCACTTACTGTTCTGATATCGGGCAATGCCCTGCTGTTTTCGTAATGCACGGGGCGTGCCAACTTTTTATCTAATTGATTCTAATAATTATATCTAATTTTACCTGTTGCGAAAACTAGGGTAAATTGGTGAAGAACACTAACAAATGGTGAATTTCATCATGGCAGGATACAAAGATAATCTTCTGGGCGAAGCGAACAGCTTTATTGAAGTGCTGGAGCAGGTTTCTCATCTCGCGCCGCTGGATAAACCAGTACTGGTTATAGGTGAGCGCGGGACCGGGAAAGAACTTATCGCCAACCGCCTGCACTACCTCTCCACCCGCTGGCAAGGCCCGTTTATTTCGCTTAACTGCGCGGCGCTAAATGAAAATTTGCTTGATTCCGAACTGTTTGGTCACGAAGCGGGTGCCTTTACCGGCGCGCAAAAACGCCATCCAGGACGTTTCGAACGCGCCGACGGCGGTACGCTGTTTCTCGATGAACTGGCAACTGCCCCGATGTTGGTACAGGAAAAATTGCTGCGGGTTATTGAATATGGCGAGCTTGAGCGCGTAGGTGGTAGCCAACCATTACAGGTTAACGTACGACTTGTTTGTGCGACCAATGCTGACTTACCTCGCATGGTTAGCGAAGGCACTTTCCGCGCGGACCTGCTGGATCGCCTGGCCTTTGACGTGGTGCAACTCCCACCGTTACACGAGCGTCAAAGTGACATTATGTTAATGGCCGAGCATTTTGCCATTCAGATGTGCCGCGAGATCGGATTACCTCTGTTTCCGGGTTTTAGTGCCGAGGCCAGAGAAACTCTCCTCCACTACCGTTGGCCGGGCAATATTCGTGAACTGAAAAACGTCGTGGAGCGTTCCGTTTACCGGCATGGAACCAGTGATTACCCGCTGGATGAGATAATCATTGACCCCTTCCGCCGCCACACTACGCAGCCGCAGGCGTCGGAAACTAAACCGATGTCTGTAGGTTTACCGCTGGATCTGCGTGAATTCCAGCAGCAGCAAGAGAAAGACTTTCTACAAACCAGCTTACAGCAGGCAAAATTTAACCAGAAAAAAGCCGCTGAATTACTGGGTCTGACTTACCATCAGCTTCGCGCTTTGCTGAAAAAACACCAGATTTAACGCACATTTGCAGATGTCATATTGGCGGATTTGACGCATAACCTCATCAGGGTTTACCATGACGCCATTACTGTATAAAAAAACAGGTACAAATATGGCACTGGCACTCGTTGGCGAAAAAATTGACAGAAACCGCTTCACCGGTGAGAAAATTGAAAATAGTACATTTTTTAACTGTGATTTTTCAGGTGCCGACCTGAGCGGCACTGAATTTATCGGCTGTCAGTTCTATGATCGTGAAAGCCAGAAAGGGTGCAATTTTAGTCGTGCGATGCTGAAAGATGCCATTTTTAAAAGCTGTGATTTATCCATGGCGGATTTTCGCAATGCCAGTGCGCTTGGCATTGAAATTCGCCACTGTCGTGCGCAAGGCGCAGATTTTCGCGGCGCAAGTTTTATGAATATGATCACTACTCGCACCTGGTTTTGCAGTGCATATATCACTAACACAAATCTAAGCTACGCCAATTTTTCGAAAGTCGTGTTGGAAAAATGTGAGCTGTGGGAAAACCGTTGGATGGGTGCCCAGGTACTGGGCGCGACGTTCAGTGGTTCAGATCTTTCCGGCGGCGAGTTTTCGACTTTCGACTGGCGAGCAGCAAACTTCACACATTGCGATCTGACCAATTCGGAGTTGGGTGACTTAGATATTCGGGGCGTTGATTTACAAGGCGTTAAGTTGGACAACTACCAGGCATCGCTGCTCATGGAACGTCTTGGCATCGCGATTATTGGCTAGTCTTCAGGGAGCGGTGAATATTCCGCCCCCTGCACTGCTTTTTACCCCTCAGGCATCGCTGAAGAGTGGTGTGTGGAAATTTTCCACTCTTTACCGTCCCATGCATAAGTGAATGTGTAGCGGGCTGAAACCGTTGATTTGTCCGCGAAGGTAAATGTGTAGGTACCGGTGTCTATCGCCTTATTGCACCCCAGGCGAATGGTACGCATGTCAATTTTCCCGGTCGGCTTTTTCGCAAGAAAATGCTCGAAATAATCAACACGTTCAGCGTCCGTTAAACGCGCTTTATTGGATACAGTAGGCAACAATACCGCATCGCTAAGATAATTTTCAGATACCGTCTGCGCGTTACCTGTTTTCAATGACTCGTTCCACTTATCAAATAGCGCTTCGATTTGCGCTTTATTCACCTTCACACAGACTGGAGTCGACGCTGCAAAAACGGCTCCAGGCAATAGGGCAAGTGAAACAACAAGGCTCAGTAATTTATTCATACAATTCATTCCATTAGAAGTTAAATGGCAACAGAAAACCGTTCATAACCAGGATCAAAGCCAAAATGCATTTAATAACCAATGGAAATCATCACCATAAATGGGTGAGAAGATTAAGATGCCATGAAGAAAAAATGGAATTAACATATTGAAATAATTATAGATACTTTAGCTATTACAACTCACATAACGTGTACTGCTTCCTGAATGATTATAGTTCAGCATTGATAGTGACACTCTAAATGCTCGCTCCACACTTCGTTATCGATGCCATACTCCATCTTCCGAGCACACACTGATATCAATCAGTAAACAACGACAGGTACGCCCCCACGTTTATAGCAAGTCAGATGGGCCATGAAAATGCTAAGATAGTTAACAGAGTAGATTCAAAGTGGATAGCAGGTATGAATTTTGACCATGTCGCGGTGTTGAACTCGCGCTTATCGAACCTGTTACTCCCAAAAACAAACGGTAATGGCAAATGTCATTAAGTATTAGTAAGATAGCCTCTTTATATAATCCATTAAAATTATGCGCCTGGTTTTATCATCTCTGATCGTGATGGCTGGATTTCTGAGTGGTCAGGCTGCTGCTGCGCCTGAGCAAGCTCCGCACGCTGATATCCGTGACAGTGGGTTTGTCTATTGCGTCAGCGGGCAAGTCAATACGTTCAACCCACAAAAAACGAGCAGCGGTCTCATCGTCGACACGTTAGCGGCCCAATTGTATGACCGACTGCTTGATGTAGATCCCTACACCTATCGGCTGGTGCCTGAGCTTGCTGAAAGCTGGGAGGTGCTGGATAACGGCGCAACCTACCGCTTCCATCTGCGTCGTGACGTTCAGTTTCAGAAGACTGCCTGGTTCACCCCCACCCGCAAACTGAATGCAGACGATGTGGTGTTTACCTTTGAGCGCATCTTTGATCGCCACCATCCGTGGCACAATGTGAACGGCAGCAGTTTCCCCTACTTCGACAGCCTGCAGTTTGCCGATAACGTCCAAAGCGTGCGCAAACTGGACAACAACACCGTTGAATTCCGCTTAACGCAACCGGATGCCTCCTTTATGTGGCACCTTGCCACACACTATGCCTCCGTAATGTCGGCGGAATATGCCGCTAATCTGGCAAAACAGGATCGCCAGGAGTTGCTCGACAGACAACCCGTCGGCACAGGCCCGTACCAGCTTTCGGAGAATCGTGCCGGCCAATATATTCGGTTGCAGCGACATGAAAAATTCTGGCGTGGCACTCCTCTGATGCCGCAGGTCGTAGTGGATCTCGGTTCTGGTGGAACCGGACGCTTATCGAAATTACTCACTGGCGAATGTGACGTCCTTGCCTGGCCTGCCGCCAGCCAGCTCAGCATATTGCGTGATGACCCTCGCCTGCGTTTGACGCTGCGCCCGGGGATGAACATTGCCTATCTGGCGTTCAACACCAATAAACCGCCGTTGAATAACCCTGCCGTGCGGCATGCGCTGGCGCTAGCGATCAACAACCAGCGCTTAATGCAGTCTATCTACTACGGGACGGCAGAAACCGCGGCATCTATTTTGCCTCGCGCCTCGTGGGCTTATGATAACGAAGCTAAAATTACAGAATACAACCCGGCAAAATCGCGCGAGCAGCTAAAAGCGCTGGGGCTGGAGAATCTGACGTTACAACTTTGGGTCCCTACCAGCTCTCAGGCCTGGAACCCCAGTCCGCTGAAAACCGCCGAGCTGATTCAGGCAGATATGGCTCAGGTGGGTGTGAAAGTGAAGATCATCCCGGTAGAAGGTCGTTTTCAGGAGGCGAGATTAATGGATATGAACCATGATCTGACGTTATCCGGCTGGGCGACGGACAGTAACGATCCTGACAGTTTTTTCCGGCCGTTGCTCAGCTGTGCCGCCATCAATTCACAGACCAACTTTGCCCACTGGTGTAATCCGCAGTTTGACAGCATTCTGCGCAAGGCTCTCTCTTCGCAGCAGCTTTCATCGCGAATTGATGCCTATGACGAAGCGCAAAATATTCTTGCCCAAGAGTTACCGATCCTGCCACTGGCCTCTTCACTGCGTCTACAGGCTTACCGCTACGACATCAAAGGGTTGGTGCTCAGTCCATTCGGTAATGCCTCTTTTGCCGGCGTGTCCAGGGAAAAGAAAGATGAGGTGAAAAAACCATGATTATCTTCACCTTGCGTCGATTTTTATTGCTACTGGTAACCCTGTTCTTCCTGACCTTTATTGGCTTCAGCCTGAGCTACTTCACACCTCATGCGCCGTTACAGGGTGCATCGCTGTGGAACGCTTGGGTATTCTGGTTCAATGGTCTCATTCACTGGGATTTCGGCGTATCCAGTATCAACGGTCAGTTGATCTCAGAGCAGCTGAAAGAGGTGTTCCCGGCCACAATGGAGCTGTGCATTCTTGCCTTTGGTTTTGCACTAATGGTTGGGATCCCCGTTGGTATGCTGGCCGGTATCACGCGGAACAAATGGCAGGACCGCTGCATCAGCGCATTGGCTCTGATGGGGTTTTCTATCCCCGTTTTTTGGCTGGCGCTGCTGCTGACATTGCTCTTCTCGCTGACCCTCGGCTGGTTACCCGTTTCCGGGCGTTTTGATCTTCTCTACGAGGTGAAACCTGTTACCGGTTTTGCCATTATTGATGCGTGGATCTCCGACTCGCCCTGGCGCGATGAAATGCTGGTCAGCGCTATCCGTCATATGGTGCTCCCGGTGCTGACGCTCTCCGTTGCGCCCACCACAGAAGTTATCCGCCTGATGCGTATCAGCACCATTGAGGTCTTTGACCAGAACTACGTCAAAGCGGCGGCCACGCGCGGTTTGTCACGATTAACGATTTTGCGTCGTCACGTCCTGCACAATGCCCTTCCGCCAGTGATCCCGCGTCTGGGATTACAGTTTTCCACCATGCTGACGCTGGCGATGATCACCGAGATGGTCTTTAGCTGGCCAGGTCTTGGCCGTTGGCTGATTAACGCGATTCGCCAGCAGGATTACGCGGCGATTTCAGCGGGCGTGATGGTGATTGGTTCACTGGTTATTATCGTTAACGTCATCTCTGATATTTTGGGTGCTATGGCTAACCCTCTGAAACATAAGGAATGGTATGCCTTACGATAGCGTCTACAGCGAAAAACGCCCGCCAGGTACGTTGCGCACCGCATGGCGCAATTTCTATGGCGATGCGACTGCGATGATCGGCCTGTACGGCTGTGCGGGACTGGCTATTCTGTGTATTTTTGGTGGTTGGTTTGCCCCTTACGGCATCGATCAGCAATTTCTCGGCTATCAGCTTTTACCGCCGTCATGGTCGCGCTATGGCGAAGTCTCATTCTTCCTCGGGACTGACGATCTGGGACGTGACGTTTTAAGTCGTCTGCTCAGCGGTGCGGCCCCGACCGTTGGCGGCGCGTTTGTCGTTACTCTTGCTGCCACGCTGTGTGGTCTGGTATTGGGTGTAGTTGCCGGTGCGACGCACGGCTTGCGCTCTGCGGTGCTGAACCACATTCTGGACACCCTGCTGTCGATCCCTTCTCTGCTGCTGGCGATTATTGTGGTGGCGTTTGCCGGGCCGCATCTGACACACGCCATGTTTGCCGTCTGGCTGGCGCTGCTGCCGCGCATGGTGCGCTCCGTTTACAGCATGGTGCATGACGAGCTGGAGAAAGAGTACGTCATTGCCGCTCGCCTGGACGGTGCAACCACACTGAATATTCTGTGGTTCGCCGTTCTGCCCAATATTACCGCTGGCCTTATTACTGAAATCACCCGCGCACTGTCGATGGCGATTCTGGATATCGCCGCGCTGGGTTTTCTCGACCTTGGCGCACAGCTGCCGTCCCCGGAATGGGGAGCCATGCTCGGCGACGCACTGGAGCTGATTTATGTCGCACCGTGGACGGTGATGCTGCCAGGCGCGGCAATTATGATAAGCGTGTTGCTGGTTAACCTACTGGGTGACGGCGTGCGCCGCGCAATTATTGCGGGGGTGGAGTAATGCCATTACTGGATATCCGCAACCTGACCATTGAATTCAGGACCGGTGACGACTGGGTAAAGGCTGTTGATCGTGTCAGCATGACCTTGAATGAGGGTGAAATCCGCGGGCTGGTCGGCGAATCTGGCTCCGGCAAAAGTCTGATCGCTAAGGCCATTTGTGGCGTCGCTAAAGATAACTGGCGCGTAACCGCAGACCGTATGCGTTTTGATGATATCGATCTGCTACGCCTTTCGGCGCGTGAACGACGCAAACTGGTCGGTCATAACGTCTCCATGATCTTTCAGGAGCCGCAGTCATGTCTCGATCCGTCCGAGCGTATCGGACGTCAACTGATGCAAAATATTCCGGCATGGACCTACAAAGGTCGCTGGTGGCAGCGCATCGGTTGGCGCAAACGCCGTGCGATTGAACTCTTGCACCGCGTCGGGATAAAAGACCATAAAGACGCCATGCGCAGCTTTCCATATGAGCTGACCGATGGCGAATGCCAGAAGGTCATGATCGCTATCGCATTAGCGAATCAGCCGCGTTTGCTGATTGCCGATGAACCAACGAACGCGATGGAGCCAACCACCCAGGCGCAAATTTTCCGTCTGCTAACCCGTCTGAATCAAAACAGCAATACCACCATTTTGTTGATTAGCCATGACCTGCAAATGCTCAGCCAGTGGGCTGACAAAATCAACGTGATGTACTGCGGGCAAACGGTCGAAACCGCGCCAAGTAAAGATTTGGTGACCATTCCTCATCATCCTTACACTCAAGCGTTGATTCGCGCTATTCCTGATTTTGGTAGCGCAATGCCGCACAAAAGCCGCCTGAATACCATGCCAGGAGCTATTCCATTGCTGGAACAATTACCCATCGGCTGTCGTCTGGGGCCACGCTGCCCTTATGCACAACGCGAATGTATTGAAACCCCAAGACTGACCGGAGCAAAGAATCATCTCTACGCCTGTCATTTCCCGCTGAACATGGAGAGAGAGTGAGATGGTAGAAACCCTGCTCGAAGTTCGTAATCTGAGCAAAACCTTTCGCTACCGGACAGGTTTATTTCGCCGCCAGACCGTTGAGGCCGTTAAGCCCCTGAGTTTCACCCTGCGTGAACGTCAGACGCTCGCCGTCATTGGTGAAAACGGTTCGGGGAAATCTACGCTGGCAAAAATGTTGGCGGGTATGATTGAACCCACCAGCGGTGAGCTGCTGATTGACGATCATCCGTTAAAATATGGCGATTATTCATTTCGTAGTCAGCGGATCCGTATGATTTTCCAGGATCCGTCAACATCGCTTAATCCGCGGCAACGTATCTCGCAGATCCTTGATTTTCCGCTACGACTGAATACCGACCTCGAGCCTGAGCAGCGTCGTAAACAGATCGTGGAGACCATGCGCATGGTCGGGCTGCTGCCCGATCACGTAAGCTATTACCCACATATGTTGGCCCCAGGGCAAAAACAGCGTCTGGGCCTTGCCCGTGCGCTCATTTTACGCCCCAAAGTCATTATCGCCGACGAAGCCCTGGCCTCTCTGGATATGTCGATGCGTTCACAGCTCATCAATCTGATGCTGGAATTGCAGGAAAAACAGGGGATTTCGTATATCTATGTGACCCAACATATTGGCATGATGAAGCACATCAGCGATCAGGTATTAGTCATGCATCAGGGCGAAGTGGTAGAACGCGGCAGTACAGCGGATGTTCTGGCGTCCCCGCTTCATGAGCTTACCCGCCGCCTGATTGCAGGTCATTTCGGCGAAGCGCTCACCGCTGATGCCTGGCGAAAAGATCGTTAGCAAACGGCTGCCCTCCTCAACCGGGGGGCAATCTGTCATCAGTGACACAACGTGGGTAAGAGCAGCGTATCAACTTCGGTAAACGCGACTGACGGGTAAAGGGCACCACCTTGCATTGCCCAGACACCTGCGGTACTGGCCTCGTCGATAAGTCGTACTGTTTCTACTCCCTTCACCACAACACGGTCGCAATATTCCCTGATATTTTTGATCAGCACCGGGAACATCGGTTTTTCTACCTGTTCCAGGAAGAAACCGCGATCCAGTTTCACAACGTCAAAATGACCGCAAACCAGCGGACTGGCCCCTACGCTGCCGGAGCCAAGATCGCCCAACCACAATGCGTTTGGGCCGTCGCGAAGTGAATTAATCAGCAAATTATTCAGGCACACGGTATTCGACAGAAAACGTTCTGAAAGTTCCAGTGCTATAAATGGTAGAGCATGTAAGGCCGACTTGATGGCTGGATCACCAATCGCCAGCAGTGCCATTTCGTCAATGAGGTTCAGGGTGCAAATAAGGCTGTTGCGCTCAAACCAGTCACGCTTTTCGGCAATTAGTCGAATTTGCTCGAGCATGAAATTACGCTTTTGTTCGCTATCCCACGCTGAAATGATGAAATCTGGATGCAACGGGTGAACCGTATCTGAAGTAAACCGGGCGTTAATCTCTACACCCAGTAATTTATCTGTTGTGTCTCTCATCGGTTCCGCGATGAAATGATAGTGCATAAGACCACTCCAATTGATCATAACATCCTGATAATGCACTTCTAATCACAATCAATCAATAATATCGATCAATGAATCGATATTGATCGATAAAAACAATATATCATAACAAGCTGAATATTGTCATATTTTTTGTTTTAAGAAAGTTCCTACCTTGCTATGTTTATTAACATCAGCTAGCAATGAAATAATACCATTTCAATGCCTTTGAAACCTCGTATTTTCTCTGATTCACCGACGTTAGATGCCTGAACGAAGCATAAGCGGAGGGGGATGATATACTCCTCACATGTAATGAAGTGACAGGTCACGTGAGGCGGATAACCATTCTCCAGGGAAAAAGCGTGGGATATAATTTCAGGCCAATTTCGAGTGCATTTAATGTGTCAATCATAACTCATTGATTGATAAAAGATAAGTGTTAACCAAAAGGATTAAAGCCATGGGTTTTTTATCAGGTAAGCGCATTCTGGTGACAGGCCTTGCCAGTAAATTGTCTATCGCATGGGGAATCGCTCAGGCGATGCATCGTGAAGGTGCCGAACTGGCGTTCACCTACCAGAACGACAAGCTGAAAGGTCGTGTGGAAGAATTTGCAGCGCAATTAGGCTCCAACATTGTTTTGCAGTGTGATGTAGCTGAAGATGCCAGCATTGACGCCATGTTTGCTGAACTGAGCAAAACCTGGCCGAAATTCGACGGTTTCGTACACTCCATCGGCTTCGCACCTGCTGACCAACTGGATGGTGATTATGTGAATGCAGTTACCCGCGAAGGATTTAAAATTGCGCATGACATTAGCGCTTATAGCTTTGTTGCGATGGCAAAAGCATGTCGTTCTATGCTAAACCCTGGCTCTGCGCTATTGACGTTGTCCTATCTGGGCGCAGAGCGTGCAATCCCGAACTATAACGTGATGGGCCTGGCGAAAGCCTCATTGGAAGCAAACGTCCGTTATATGGCTAACGCAATGGGGCCTGAAGGCGTACGCGTAAACGCAATTTCCGCAGGTCCAATCCGCACCCTCGCCGCTTCCGGTATCAAAGATTTCCGTAAAATGCTGGCCCATTGCGAAGCTGTTACGCCGATTCGCCGCACTGTTACCATTGAAGATGTGGGCAACTCTGCGGCATTCCTGTGTTCCGATCTTTCTGCCGGTATCTCTGGTGAAGTCGTACACGTTGACGGTGGTTTCAGCATCGCTGCAATGAATGAACTAGAACTGAAATAATCTTCCAATCTTTCTGGGCGGCCCACTGTCGCCCATGATGCTCGTTTTTAATTCCCCTCTACCCTGTCCCATATATGCTTTTCTGATATTTATTATCACGTAACAATCTTTCATCCCCTCTTCTGCTTACGTCAGGATATTGCAGCGCAAACGATCCGGCGTAGTGGTATGACGACGTGTCCGGGTCGCCACTTTTTAGACCAAGGACCGCCCATGGAACAACGCCGAATTGAAGGCAAAAGCCACTGGTATCATGAGACGCAATCCAGCATGTATCCACAAGATGTTCTGCCGCTGGTGCCGGAAGCCGCTCATGTCGACGACTGCTTTTTACTGGATCTGGCGATATCTGATGACGCCCTTTTACCTTTTCAATCCTGGTTAATCCCTGCCCGTAAACTTGCACAGATCCTCTTCCCGACCCACGTAAATCTGAGTCAGATGCACACATTCAGTGCCTATGAACGGATGAGTACGGCGTTAACCGTCGCTCAGGTATATGGCGTCCAGCGATTATGTAATCACTATGCCGCGCGTCTAACACCGCTTCCTGGGCCGGACTCCTCGCGGGAAAGTAACCATCGACTGGCGCAAATCACCCAATATGCTCGTCAACTTGCCAGCTCTCCTGCCGTGATAGGCGCGCGCGATCGCCAGCATCTGGATGCAGTCGGGCTGACCACCGGCGATAGCATTCTGATGAATCAAATTATCGGATTCGTCGGTTTTCAGGCCCGTATCGTGGCCCTGTTTCAGGCCTGGTGTGGACATCCGGTGCGCCGAATTCCGGGTCTCGATATACAACAATTCGCTCACGCTTCACCATTTAGTGCAGCAAACGCTACCTGGCACGCTTCGCCATTTCCGATTGAAAAACATCTTAATCATGATGAGTCGATAGAAAGACGTTATCCCGAGGAACTGCAAGCGTTACTGCCATTACTGATACATTCCCCCGTCATTTTGGATTTACTCGGGTCGCTCATTTCCAGCACGCAACGTAGCGGGATACCGGTACAGGCATTTTCATTGGCGACGCTGATGACTTCACGGATTAATGGCAGCGTGGCCTGTTTTAATGAACATGCGTATTCAACTCATGAATTAACCGAGGCCATTACCGTTCTTCGTCAGGATGAACGTGAATTACAACGGTGGGAACAACGACATCCGGTTGAGCGCGTCACCCTACAGGCGGTACAATGGCTGACCCGGGCGCCCGACCGCTTTAGCACCGCACTGTTAACGCCTTTGTTCGATCAGGGAATCTCTTCAGAGCAGGCCATTAACCTGCTAGCCTGGAGTGGATTGTGCGGATGGTTGAATCGCTTGAAAATCGCGCTGGGCGACACTGATTAACCGATCCACTTACTGAAAGAGCGCTTGCTGCAACTGGCAGAATCGCGTAAAACTGTCAGCCGCTCTTTTAGCCACGAAAATAGACAATTATGCTTCAGGACAACCCGCTGCTAGCGCAGCTTAAACAGCAACTACATTCCCAGACGCCACGTGCTGAAGGGGTGGTAAAAGCCACGGAAAAAGGCTTTGGCTTCCTGGAAGTCGATGCACAAAAAAGCTATTTCATTCCACCGCCGCAGATGAAAAAAGTGATGCATGGCGACCGTATTGTTGCGGTTATCCATACAGAAAAAGATCGTGAATCTGCTGAGCCGGAAGAACTGATCGAACCCTTCCTGACGCGCTTCGTGGGTAAAGTTCAGGGCAAAAATGACCGTCTGTCCATTGTGCCGGATCATCCGTTACTGAAAGATGCTATTCCTTGTCGTGCAGCCCGCGGCGTTGAACATGAATTTAAAGAAGGCGACTGGGCTGTTGCAGAAATGCGCCGCCATCCGCTGAAAGGCGATCGCACCTTCTACGCCGAGTTAACCCAATTTATCACTTTTGCTGATGACCACTTTGTCCCGTGGTGGGTCACACTGGCACGCCATAATCTGGAAAAAGAAGCACCAGACGGTGTAGCAACCGAAATGCTGGACGAAGGCCTGGTTCGTGAAGATTTAACCGCCCTCAATTTCGTCACCATCGACAGCGCCAGCACCGAAGATATGGACGATGCGCTGTATGCTGAAGAACAAGCTGACGGCACGCTACAATTAACCGTCGCCATTGCCGACCCAACAGCCTGGATTGCAGAAGGCAGCAAGCTGGATAAAACGGCAAAAATTCGCGCGTTCACCAATTATTTACCGGGGTTCAATATCCCGATGTTACCACGTGAATTGTCTGACGATCTCTGCTCTCTGCGCGCGAACGAAGTGCGCCCGGTTTTAGCTTGTCGTATGAGCATTACCGCCGATGGCACGATTGAAGACAACATCACCTTCTTCGCCGCAACCATCGAGTCTAAAGCGAAGCTGGCCTATGATAATGTTTCCGACTGGCTGGAAGGTACTGGCGAGTGGCAACCAGAAAACGACGCGATTGCGGAACAAATCCGTCTGCTGCATCGTATTTGCCTGAGCCGAGGAGAGTGGCGTCATAACCACGCGCTGGTCTTTAAAGATCGCCCGGATTACCGTTTCGTTCTCGGTGAAAAAGGTGAAGTACTGGACATCGTCGCTGAGCCACGCCGCATCGCAAACCGTATCGTGGAAGAATCCATGATTGCGGCAAATATTTGCGCCGCCCGTGTGCTTCGCGACAAGCTGGGCTTCGGTATTTACAACGTCCATATGGGATTCGACCCGGCCAACGCCGACGCTCTGGCCGCGCTGCTGAAAACCCACGGTATGCACGTCGATGCCGAAGAAGTACTGACACTGGAAGGTTTCTGCAAACTGCGCCGCGAACTGGATGCACAGCCATCCGGCTTCCTCGACAGCCGAATTCGCCGCTTCCAGTCTTACGCTGAAATTAGTATTGAGCCAGGTCCACACTTTGGGTTGGGTCTGGAGGCATATGCCACCTGGACTTCCCCAATCCGTAAGTACGGCGATATGATCAACCACCGTCTGCTTAAGGCCGTCATCAAAGGAGAAACCGTCGCCCGACCTCAGGATGATACCACCGTGCAAATGGCGGAACGTCGTCGCCTGAACCGGATGGCTGAGCGTGATGTGGGTGACTGGCTATACGCCCGTTTCCTGAGTGATAAAGCCGGAACTGACACCCGCTTTGCGGCCGAGATCATCGACGTCAGCCGCGGCGGCATGCGCGTACGTTTGGTTGATAATGGCGCTGTTGCCTTTATTCCTGCCCCCTTCCTGCACGCCGTGCGTGATGAACTGGTCTGCAGCCAGGAAAGTGGTACCGTACAAATCAAAGGTGAAGTGGTTTACAAAGTCACTGATGTGATTGACGTAACTATCGCCGAAGTTCGCATGGAAACCCGTAGCGTTATCGCGCGTCCAGCAGCGTAAACTGACAAATCCAACGACCTTTCTCTTTTTTGAAAGGTCGTTTTCTTTTTTTAGCGGCCAAATTTCAACCACACACTACACTTCTCTTATCCAGTCAAAATTTTTTTTTACTATTTTTCAGTTCCGCTGGCTTTGCTTTTTATGGATTCTGGATTACATATAAATATATAAATAAAACAATACGTTCAGCCATAATCACCCTGAATGAATCATGGCTACCCTTACTTTTGAGGCTTTATGCGCTTTAAACGGGATAGTACACATCATGAAAGACGTCCGGGAGCTGGTTACGTTGTATAGCTATGTGGGCACTCATAACCCCTACTGGCGTTTGTCAGAGGATTGCAACATCCTGCATTTCTCTATTGACGAAACAGCAGACGCTGAGCAGACCATCGAATTATCACCCGAGCAGGCCGACCGCATTCGCGAGATGACGGTAATTACGTCAAGCCTGTTGATGACGTTACCTATTGAAGATGACGATATTCCGGTACATTTGGTCGGGCGGAAAATCAATAAGCGCGAATGGGCCGGCAGCGCATCAGCCTGGGATGACACCCCTTCCGTCGCACGCGATCTGGCTCAAGGTCTCTCTTTTGCCGAGCAGGTGGTTTCAGAAGCCAACTCCGTTATTGTCATTCTTGACCGCATGGGCAACATTCAGCGTTTTAACCGTCTGTGCGAAGAGTACACCGGACTCAGAGAACGTGAAGTCATTGGCCAAAGCGTATTCACACTGTTTATGAGTCGACGTGAAGCCGCAGCCTCCAGACGCAACATCGAGGTCTTTTTTCGCGAAGGCAACTCATATGAAGTCGAACGTTGGGTGAAGACCTGCAAAGGTCAGCGCCTGTTTCTTTTTCGCAATAAGTTTGTACATAACGGTAGCGGCAAGAACGAAATATTTCTGATCTGTTCCGGCACCGATATCACTGAAGAACGCCGCGCGCAGGAACGCCTGCGTATGTTGGCTAATACCGACTCCATCACCGGATTACCGAACCGTAACGCCATTCATGAGCTAATAAGCGACGCGATTGAGAACGCAGGTGATACTCAGGTTGGGATTGTATATCTCGATCTGGATAACTTCAAAAAGGTGAACGATGCCTACGGGCATATGTTTGGCGATCAGCTATTACAGAGTGTGTCGCTTGCAATCCTCAGTTGTCTTGACGACAACCAGCTATTGGCTCGGTTTGGCGGTGATGAATTTATCGTCCTTGCCACCGAAACGTCCCAGAGCACTCTGGAAGCTACCGCATCGCGCATTCTGACACGCCTGCGTCAGCCCTTTCGCATTGGCCTGATTGAAGTCTATACAGGCTGCTCTATTGGTATTTCCCTTGCTCCACAGCATGGTCAGGACTGCGAGAGCGTCATTCGTAACGCCGATACGGCCATGTACACCGCGAAAGAAGGCGGCCGCGGACAGTTTTGTGTTTTCTCTCCGGAAATGAATCAGCGGGTATTTGAATACCTGTGGCTGGATACTAACCTGCGCAAGGCGCTGGAAAACGATCAACTGGTTATCCATTATCAGCCAAAGATAACCTGGCGAGGCGAAGTGCGCAGCCTGGAGGCGCTGGTACGCTGGCAGTCTCCGGAACGCGGCCTCATTCCACCACTGGAATTTATCTCCTACGCCGAAGAATCAGGGCTTATCGTTCCGCTGGGTCGCTGGGTTATTCTGGACGTTGTGCGTCAGGTCGCAAAATGGCGCGCCAAGGGAATCAATCTGCGCGTGGCGGTAAACGTTTCTGCCCGCCAGCTCGCCGATCAGACGCTATTTACCGATCTCAAACAGGTGCTTCATGAACTCGACTTTGAATATTGCCCCATCGATGTCGAGTTAACGGAAAGCAGTTTGATTGAAAATGAGCAGTTGGCACTGTCCGTCATTCAGCAGTTTAGCCAGTTGGGGGCGCAAATCCATTTGGATGATTTTGGTACTGGATATTCGTCACTGTCTCAACTGGCCCGCTTCCCGCTTGATGCAATTAAACTGGATCAAACCTTTGTCAGGGATGTACACAAACAACCTATTTCGCAGTCGCTGGTACGTGCCATTGTTGCGGTCGCACAAGCACTCAATCTGCAGGTCATCGCCGAAGGTGTTGAAAGCGCGAAAGAGGATGCGTTTTTAACCAAAAATGGTGTCAACGAGCGTCAGGGTTTTTTGTTTGCCAAACCAATGCCAGCGGCTGCATTTGAACGTTGGTATCGACGACATCTGAATAAAAAAACGCGCTAATGCTGTGGGATCAAACGTCGTTAATAGCCATAAATGGACATTACGTAACGATCCTATCTGCATGTAATCACAGAATATATAATATTCTTCTATCATTGATAGTTAATACTATTTTTCCCTTCTCTTTTGCCATGAAATTCTGCATCATGAAATTCAAACTCTATTGCCATTAGGATGATAACCATGTCTGATATCGACGCTCAGCGTCTGGCCGAACGCATTGATACCGTGCTGGATATCCTCGTTGCAGGTGATTACCACTCAGCCATCCACAATCTCGAAATTCTGAAGGCTGAGCTGCTAGACACGGCCAAAGAAGATGCCGAATCTTTGCCCAAAAAGCACAAGGCTCCCTGGGAGATCTGATGACATTAACCCTTTAATGTCGCTGCTATAAGCAAACTGCGTATTAAGCAGTTTCCGTTTAATTTCCGATACGATATCGCAATAAAATTAATATTATGAATTCCCGACAACAATCTATTTTGCAGATGGTGACTGATAAAGGTCAGATGAGCGTTGCCGAACTGGCAAAAATCACCGGTGTCTCGGAAGTGACGATTCGACAGGATCTGAACACACTGGAAAAACAGAGTTATTTACGCCGTGCGCACGGTTTTGCCGTTTCATTGAACAGTGATGATGTGGAAACGCGCATGATGACTAATTTTACGCTGAAGCGTGAACTGGCCGAATTTGCCGCATCTTTGGTAAGCCCTGGCGAGTCCGTATTCATTGAAAACGGCAGCAGCAATGCGCTCTTGGCCAGAACGCTGGCGGAGCAAAAAGATGTCACCATCATTACCGTCAGCAGTTATATAGCCCATCTGCTGAAAGAAACCCCCTGCGAAGTGATTCTCCTTGGCGGCATCTATCAGAAAAAAAGCGAAAGCATGGTGGGGCCCTTAACTCGCCAGTTCATCCAGCAGGTACACTTCAGCAAGGCCTTTATCGGCATTGATGGCTGGCAGGCTGACACCGGCTTCACCGGACGCGACATGATGCGTTCTGATGTGGTTAACGCGGTGCTGGAAAAAGGTGCAGAAGTTATTGTACTTACTGACAGCTCAAAATTCGAAGCCATTCACCCTTACACGCTGGGTCCATTAGAGCGATTCAGCCGCGTAGTCACGGATTCCAGACTCAGCGCCAGCGTACAAATGCAGCTCGAGCATTCAGGATTAACCGTCAATATCATTGATGCGCACGCATAAAATCTTCAGCAGATGATTTGTCAGTCGGCAAATCATCTCCTCTCTGAGAGTTATCTGACAGTCCAATTAAGACTTTTTACCTGTCGTTAACAGGATTAAGTCGTAAAATTAATGTTAGCGATATAACAGGAACGAACCTCCAATCTCAGGATAGTGTTTGTCATGCCTTCGCTAAACGGTTTCACGGAAATATCTTCGTTAGCCTAAATTTAGCGCTACTCTTAAAGAACACTGGATTCCGTGAATCAATAATTCAGGAGAAAGTATTATGTTAGTAACGAGCAAAAAAATGACCGCTGCCATTTTGGCAATTACTCTGGCAATGTCGCTGAGTGCCTGCTCTAACTGGTCCAAACGTGACCGTAACACCGCAATTGGTGCTGGTGCTGGTGCAATCGGTGGTGCAGTCCTGACTGACGGCAGCACGCTGGGCACGCTGGGTGGTGCTGCAGTAGGTGGTATTATTGGCCACCAGGTGGGTAAATAATTTACGGTTAAACGGCTCGATATAATAATACGTTTACTTTTTCAGGTCTGTATTATTAAAAAGCCACGGAAAAATTCCGTGGCTTTTTTTATTAACCGCCAGCCAATTTAACTTTCATTCCTTTGGCTTCCAGCAGCGATTTAATCAGGTCGCGTTTATCACCCTGTATCTCAATCACGCCATCCTTCACTGCCCCGCCGCAACCACATTTTTTCTTCAGTTCCGCAGCTAATTTGGTCAGTTCAGCATCGTCCTGATCTATTCCAGTAATCAGGCACACGCCCTTACCTTTGCGGCCACTGGTCTGTCGCTGGATACGGACAATGCCATCGCCTTTGGGACGCTCTGGGACGGCTTTCGGTTCATCAATACGCCCGGTGTCAGTTGAGTAGACCAGACGAGAATTTGAGTCGTTCATTTACGCACCTCGTTTCAGGGAGGCATTGATCATCTTCAGCGTCTGAGCCGGATCTGCCGACTGTGTGACCGGACGACCAATAACCATATAATCCACGCCAGCTGACTGTGCCTGTTCCGGCGTCATAATGCGACGCTGGTCGCCTGCCTCGCTACCTTCAGGGCGAATACCCGGCGTAACCAGTTTAAATGCCTGGCCAAACGCCTGCTTGAATCGCACTGCTTCCTGCGCTGAGCATACAACGCCATCCAAACCACAATGTTGGGTTAAGCGCGCCAGCCTTTCCGCATGCTCCGCAGGTGACAACGTCACGCCAAGGTCGGCAAGATCGCTGGCTTCCATACTGGTCAGAACTGTTACTGCAATCAGCAGCGGCGCATCCTTGCCAAAAGGCACCAGGGCTTCACGTGCAGCGGTCATCATACGCGCCCCACCTGAAGCATGAACGTTAACCATCCACACACCAAGCTCGGCAGCTGCCGCAACGGCATGCGCGGTAGTGTTGGGAATGTCATGAAATTTCAAATCAAGAAAGACGTCAAAGCCACGCTGTTGTAGATCGCGAACCAACTGAGGCCCAAAAAGCGTGAACATCTCTTTGCCCACTTTCAAACGGCAATCACGAGGATCAATTCTGTCGACAAAAGCTAATGCTTTATCACGATTGGAATAATCGAGAGCGACAACGACAGGAGAATCAGTAACAGCACGAGAAGAAGATGAAGCAGTAAACGTCATGACCAGACCTTCCTGAGGATGGGCGCCATCGGCGGCGCAAAATGGGTAAACGGCGTGCATTCTACCTGCGGCAATAGAAAATTAACAGGCGCGATTACATTTCTGCCAGGCGAATTTGGCAACGGGGTTGAGGATGGATTGGTTACACATCATTAGTATGTTGTAACTAAAGTGAAGTTTTTTTAAAAATTACAGCCCATCAAGTCCACGAATAGGCTTAATGGTTGACCATGAGCGACAGGATGGGCAGTGCCAATACAGTGTATATGCGGTAAATCCGCACTTCTGGCAACGATACCGAGGCTTGCTGCGCACCTGCTCTCCGACCATATCGCGCAGAACCATCAGGCTCTCTTTCGCGCGCCCTTCTTCTGCTTCGTTAAGATGGTAATCCATCAACTTGTGGAACACGCGCATCGTAGGATGGCGTTGTAGCTGGCGGGTAATATAAACCTGAGCGGTATCAGTCCCCTCACGCGCTTCAAGAATATCGGCCAGCATCAGCTCTGCGGCGGCGCCAGTATTCTCCTCAACGGCCCGACGTAAAAACTCGGCCCACTCATCGTTTTTCCCCAGATGCTGGTAGCAGCTTTGCAGCATTTCCAGCGTTTCGCTGACCAGTTCTTTATCCTGAGAAATCACGCGTTGTAGACATTCAACGGCCTTCGCGTAATCGCCTTTCACCATGTACACACGGCCCATCATGATGGAAACACGGGCACTGTTTTTGTCTGCCGCAGCCCCTTTTTTCAACAGCGTCATGGCGCGATCCATATCGTCGCTGCCCATCTGCTGTAAGGCCAGTTCGCAGTAGAAGTGAGCTATCTCGATACGTTGTTTATCTTTACCGAGCTTCACCAGACGTTCTGCGACATCAATCGCTTTCTGCCATTCACTGGTCGCCTGATAAATTTGCAGCAGTTGCTGTAATGCACCGACGCGAAAATCTGTTTCATCGGTAAGCTGATTAAACATGTCTTCCGCGCGGTCGTACAGACCTGCGGCCATGTAGTCGCGCCCCAGTTGTTGTACGGCCAACAAACGCTGCTCGTAGGTTAGCGAAGCACTTTCCATTAACGTTTGATGGATGCGGATTGCGCGGTCGACTTCACCGCGCGAGCGAAACAGGTTTCCGAGGGTGAGATGAGCCTCAACGGTGCCCGTATCCTCTTTTAGCATATCGAGGAACAGATCCACCGCTTTGTCTTGTTGGTTGCTCAGAAGGAAGTTAACCCCGGCGACATAGTCACGGGAAAGACGGTTAGCTTCATCCTGCTTGGTTTGTTGCGCACTTCTGCGACCCATATACCACCCATAGGCAGCGGCTACAGGCAAAAGCAGAAACAACAACTCCAACATAAATAATTATTCCTTCACAACCGACGAATCGGCAGAAACCGCAACGTCGGTCGCAGGCGTAAGCTGGTTTTCCAGTCGTTTGATTTTACGTTCGGCGCGCGCAAGAGACACACGAACCTTCAGCCAGAAAAGGCCGCAAATTAACCAACCAATCGCAAAACCTGCGGCAAACAATACAGCAAGCAGCGTAGAGATACGATACTCACCCTGAGCCAGCAGGTAATTAAACGTAACCTGTTGATCGTTTTGCGCACCTAATGTCACCGAAATAACAAAAATCGCCAACACCAGTAAGAAAATGAGTAAATATTTCACATTACTTCCCGTTATGTGGTTTAAGCGAATAAATCGTGTACAACTTACCGCGTTGAGCCCTTTAAATTACCATTTTCACACCGAGTGCGAAACGGAAAAGCGCTTTCCCCTTTCTGATTTAAGGGCAAAATTCGAAAAATCAATCATGGCTAACTTTCTTGTTCACGCTGAGCGATTTCTTTTTCCTCCTGCACAGGTGGCGTTAATGGCCCGCATACCCGCTGCGCAAGCCATGTCGCCAGTGTTACCAGCAACCATGAAATCAGCGTTGCAACGACCAAATCACGGGGCCAGTGCATGCCTAATAGCAAGCGACTCCCCATAACACCCGTAGCCCAGATAAGTAAAAACACAATCGTCAGCGTACGTCGGCGTGGCCATAACAGCCCTACTGCAAGTAAAGCCCAACTGGCGGCAAACATCGTATGCCCTGACGGAAAGGCAAACCCTGTTTCTTTTTGCCAGTGCTTACGTAGAAACGTCGGAATATCCTGTTGTTCGGCCAATTGCTCTTTAACTAAGTGACCACGATCTTTACGTTTTAAAGTGTAGAACTCATCAACCGGAATATGGTGCGTTTTTTCCAGCCACACGACAAAGGGCCGAGGTTCCTGCACCCTGTCTTTAACCCAGGACTTCACGCCCTGACCGACTAAAATTGCCGCAGCCAGGATCGCAAACAGCATTACCGCAGCTTTCAGACGAAAACGCAGACACCACAGAAACCATGCACAGAGAACAACGTGAGTGATAATGCCCCACGGCTGCGTCACCGTTTCCGTTATCCAGTACAGAGATTTTAGCCACCAAACGTTATGTCCCGGCTGCCAGCTCCAGCCCGATACCCATACGGCAACCGGCATAATAAGTAGCAGCCCGGCCCCGACCGCAGTGCGCTTTGCAATTGACAGCATTGCCTCTCCTTTCGTCGATAAGTCTCACAATCATAACTGAAAAAAGCGCATGCCGGGGAAATTGACAATTTTGTGCCATTCCAAAAGCGAATCCGTTGTCGCGATTAGGTGAACATCGTTGCCTTATGGCAAAATAGTGCAATATAGAACAGAAGCCAACAGGCGACGGCACGACAGTGCCAGCATAATCTGGAGAATTACATGCAGCTTAAACGTGTGGCAGAAGCCAAACTGCCAACCCCCTGGGGTGATTTCCTGATGGTGGGATTTGAAGAACTGGCAACCGGACACGATCACGTCGCACTGGTTTTTGGCGATATCACAGGCCAAACGCCTGTCCTGGCGCGTGTCCACTCCGAATGTCTGACTGGCGATGCATTGTTTAGCCTGCGTTGCGATTGCGGTTTCCAGCTCGAAGCGGCTCTCACCCATATTGCTGAAGAAGGGCGCGGTATCCTGCTTTATCATCGTCAGGAAGGACGCAATATCGGCCTGCTCAATAAAATCCGCGCCTACGCGTTGCAGGACCAGGGTTATGATACCGTTGAAGCTAACCATCAGTTGGGCTTTGCGGCAGATGAGCGTGATTTCACGCTGTGTGCGGATATGTTCAAGCTGCTTGGTGTGGACGAAGTTCGTTTGCTGACCAATAACCCGAAAAAAGTGGAAATTCTGACCGAAGCGGGAATCAACATTGTTGAACGCGTGCCGCTGATTGTGGGTCGTAACCCGAACAATGAACATTACCTGGACACCAAAGCCGCCAAGATGGGACATTTGCTGGGCAAGTAATAGTTGTTACCGCCGATAAAAAAGCCTGCTCTCGCAGGCTTTTTACTTCTAGCTCAACATATTACGAATCACGTAGTGCAGAATGCCATCGTTTTGGTAGTACGTTAGCTCCGTCGCGGTATCGATACGGCAGCGGCATAAAACCACCTCTTTACGTCCATCCGAGCGAACCATACTCACCGGCACTGTTGCTCCCGGTTTGATGTTTTGCAGATCCGTAATATCGATCGCTTCCTCACCGGTTAGTCCCAGCGTTTTACGCGTGACGCCCTGCGGGAATTCCAGCGGTAAAATCCCCATACCAATCAGATTAGAACGGTGAATTCGCTCAAAGGACTCTGCGATAACCACGCGAACCCCCAGCAAGCGCGGGCCTTTCGCCGCCCAGTCGCGGCTGGAGCCAGAGCCATACTCTTTCCCGGCAATAACCGCCAGGGGAATATTCTCTTGTTGATATTGCATAGCCGCATCATAGATAGCCACTACCTCAGTTCCCGGCAAATGACGCGTCATCCCACCTTCCACGCCGGGTACCATCTCATTGCGAATACGAATATTGGCAAAGGTACCACGCATCATGACTTCATGATTCCCGCGTCGTGAACCGTAGGAGTTAAAATCTTTACGCTCCACGCCGTGGCTTTGCAGATAACGCCCCGCCGGGCTGTCCGGCTTAATACTACCTGCAGGAGAAATATGGTCAGTGGTGACGGAATCTCCAAGCATTGCAAGGATACGCGCACCATGAATGTCCTGGACCGGATCCGGCGTCGCCTGCATACCATCGAAGAACGGCGACAAACGGATATAGGTTGAGTCAGACTGCCAGCCATAGGTATCAGCCCGATCAACCTGGATTGCTTTCCATTCCGGCGTGCCTTCAAACACTTCAGCATACTCTTTATGGAACATGGCGGTAGAGACCTGCTCCACGGCACGGGCAATTTCCTGAGCCGTCGGCCAGATATCTTTCAGATAAACGGGATCGCCCTTTCTGTCATGCCCTAACGGATCTTTCGTCAGATTGATATTCATATTCCCCGCCAGCGCATAGGCCACCACCAGCGGCGGAGACGCCAACCAGTTGGTCTTCACGAGCGGATGGATACGCCCCTCAAAGTTTCGGTTGCCGGAAAGCACAGCACCAACGGTGAGGTCGCCTTTTTTGATAGCTGTCTCGATAGGATCGGGTAACGGTCCCGAGTTACCGATACAGGTGGTACAGCCATAACCTACAAGGTTAAATCCCAGCTCATCAAGGTATGGCGTGAACCCTGCCTGCGCCAGATAATCAGACACCACCTTCGATCCTGGCGCCAGCGAGGCTTTCACCCACGGCTGAGGTTTCAGACCAAGCGTCACTGCTTTTTTCGCCAGCAGCCCCGCCGCCATCAATACGCTTGGGTTAGAGGTGTTGGTACAGGAAGTGATCGCTGCAATAACCACAGCACCATCCGGCAGCTGGTACTGGTGACCGTTCATTGTATAATCCACTGGCTGGCGATCTTTCAGCGAGCTATTCACTTCGAGTTCATTACTCGCCGAAAACGCTTTCGGGACATCAGCCAGTGCCACCCGATCCTGCGGACGCTTCGGTCCGGCAAGACTAGCTTCCACACTGCCCATATCCAGCTCCAGTGAACTGGTAAATACGGGTTCATCCCCCGGATTACGCCACATTCCCTGCGCTTTGGCATAGGCGCTGACCAGCTCAACCTGCTCCTCACTGCGCCCACTCAGACGCATATATTCAAGAGTGATGCTATCTATCGGGAAGAAACCGCAGGTTGCGCCGTATTCCGGTGACATGTTCGCAATGGTTGCCCGATCGGCCAGCGGTAAGGTGTCCAGCCCATCACCGTAGAATTCAACGAATTTACCGACCACGCCGTGCTTACGTAGCATCTGGGTGACGGTTAAAACCAGGTCAGTAGCGGTGATGCCTTCCCGCAGTTTGCCCACCAGTTTGAAGCCCACAACATCCGGGATAAGCATAGAGACCGGTTGACCCAGCATTGCTGCTTCAGCTTCAATGCCTCCAACGCCCCATCCCAGCACACCGAGACCATTAATCATTGTCGTATGGGAATCGGTTCCGACCAACGTGTCAGGGTAAGCCACCCACTCACCGTCCTGTAACTCGCTCCAGACGGCTTTGCCGAGGTATTCAAGGTTAACCTGGTGGCAAATCCCCGTTCCTGGTGGTACAACGCTGAAGCGACTAAATGCCTGCTGTCCCCATTTCAGGAACACGTAACGCTCATGGTTACGTTCCATTTCCAGGCGAACGTTTTCTTCGAAAGCATCATCATCACCAAAACGGTCCACCGTTACCGAGTGGTCAATGACAAGATCCACTGGCGAAAGCGGATTCACTTTTGCCGTATCCCCACCCAGACGTTTCACCGTTTCGCGCATGGCGGCCAGATCGACCACCGCCGGCACGCCGGTAAAATCCTGCATCAGAACACGAGCGGGTCGATAGGCAATTTCACGATCGGCATGGGCAGTCTTCAGCCAATGCGCGAGCGCATGAATATCATCTTCGGTTACGGAATTACCATCCTGCCAACGAAGCAGGTTTTCCAGTAACACTTTCAGCGATTTGGGTAGTCGGGTGATATCACCCAGTGATTTAGCGGCCAGAGGTAAACTGTAGTAGCGGTAGGTTTTATCTTTAACCTGCAATGTGTCCTTACTGGCTTCTCGTAGGGTCGACGACATAGCTCCTCCTTAAATGACAGGGTTGGATCCCCTGATTTCCTCAGGGTTAGTATTAAAGATAACACAAACAAAATGTAACGCTTTGATAACAACTCAAATTGATAAAAGTAGCGCGCGATACAAAAGCGCGAAGTGAGGTCAATGGTAGGGAAGAAGGTCTAGCCGTGTAGATTAATAGGATGAATATTCAGCAGGCAATAGCGCAATCGATAATACGTTGATTAGGTGGCTGATGGTGAATACATGGGATAAACAATTCGATATTTAAGGCCACGAGGTAATCGTTATTATTATAAAATACGTACGAATTATTGTTTCTGTTCATCATCACCGGTTAACAGATCAATAAACGCCCGTTGTTCAGGAGAAAGATTCCAGGATTCGGGTATCTTTGGCTCCTTCTCGGCGACGGTTTTGCTCTCTTGCTCATGGTCATGAGACGCTGGCGTCACGGTAGAGTGCTGCTCCGGTGCGGACATACTTACCCCCACACGTTCCAGGCCACGAGTGCGACAATAATCCAGAATATCGCAGAGCCAAGAAACACGGCGAACCAGGCTTTACGTTTCATCGCGGGATCCCGGCGTGCAGGCTGGTTTCCTGAAGGCATCGCTAACCTCATACTATCGAAATCACTTATCATTTAGGCACCAAACAATTGGTACAATTAATCATCAGATAGGAGGAATCCTAATAAAAAAGGCAAAAAAAAGCCAGTTAATTTTCGGAGTCGATCTGATAAATAAATCAATTGTTTGATCAATTATGAATATTTGAGCGTGATTTTTGGCAAGCTGACTAATTTGAAACTACTTTAGAGAACTTTTTCCATAAATAATATATGGTTAATATATAGGAGGAGAAATAATGAATTCAGACTCCCCCGTCGGTATCACTTTATGCTTACAGATACCGACGAGGTAACAACCGTTATTATTTCTCAGGCAATTTAATATCTTTAAACATGGCTTCAATATCATCGTTGGAACGCAGCGCCACCGCCGTGTCCACCACATCACGCGTCAGATGCGGCGCGAAACGTTGAATGAAATCATACATGTAACTACGTAAGAAGGTGCTGCGACGAAAACCAATTTTGGTGGTGCTATGGCTGAAGATATCGTGCGCATCCACACGTACCAGGTCAGGATCGGAAACAGGATCAACCGCCATACTGGCAATTACACCCACGCCGAGACCCAGACGGACATAGGTTTTAATAACATCGGCATCGGTCGCGGTAAAAACAATACGCGGCTCCAGACCCGCACGGTTAAACGCGGTGTCCAGCTCCGAACGCCCGGTAAATCCAAAGGTGTAGGTCACCAGTGGATACTGTGCCAGTTCCTCAATAGAAACCGAGGATTTTCCCGCCAGCGGATGATCCGGCGTGACGACAATCGAACGGTTCCAGTGGTAGCAAGGTAACATCACCAGATCGTCATACAGATGCAGGGCTTCCGTCGCGATGGCAAAATCCGCATTCCCTTTCGAGACGGCTTCGGCAATTTGCGTCGGCGATCCCTGATGCATATGCAATGAAACACGAGGATATCGCTCAATAAAACCCTTAATCACGTTCGGCAAAGCGTAACGTGCCTGGGTGTGCGTGGTGGCGATATATAGCGAGCCTTTATCCGGCCAGGTATGTTCGCCAGCAACGGACTTAATAGCATCTACCTTAGACAGTACTTCGCGCGCAATACGGATGACTTCCTGCCCCGCTGGCGTAACCTGGGTCAGATGCTTACCACTACGGGCGAAAATCTGGATGCCAAGTTCATCTTCCAGCATACGAACTTGCTTACTGATACCGGGCTGAGAGGTATAAAGCCCTTCCGCCGTTGAGGAGACATTAAGGTTGTGGTTCACCACCTCAACAATGTAGCGAAGCTGCTGTAATTTCATGTTATGCCATCCCGATTCGCGCCATCAAATCATCGTTTCAGTGCAGGCTCGTGGGCGCTGCTAATACGATTTAATAATAAAAAGTCTGTTAACTATAACCACTATATCATTTATATGTACGCTGTATAGGTATGACAAAAAATAATATGCCAGAAACAAAAAGGGCCGCTTACGCGACCCTTTGAGGAGAAATTCAGCCGTAACGCTGTTATTTCTTCCCTTCTACCCATTTACCGTCAACGAAGAACGCGGACCAGCCAGTCGCCTTACCGTCTTTCTCAGCGGCAACGTATTGCTGCTTGGTTTTACGGCTGAAACGAACCATAGACTTGTTACCATCCGGGTCTGTTTGCGGCGCATCTGCCAGATAACGCAGTTTTTCCGGCAGGCGATCGCGGAAGCGATACAACTCTTCCACCAACGGCGCACGAGTCTCACGTGATTTCGGGAACGTATTGGCCGCCAGGAAGATACCTGCAGCACCATCACGTAACACGAAATACGCGTCAGATTTTTCACACGGCAGTTCCGGCAGCGGAACCGGATCTTCTTTCGGCGGAGCAACTTCACCGTTACGCAGGATCTTACGGGTGTTTTTACACTCGTCGTTAGTACACGCCATGTACTTGCCGAAACGTCCCATTTTCAGGTGCATTTCAGAACCACATTTTTCGCACTCTACGATAGGACCGTCATAACCCTTGATACGGAATTCACCCTCTTCGATCTCGTAGCCGTCGCAGGTTGGGTTATTACCACACACATGCAATTTACGCTTAGGATCGATGAGATAACTATCCATTGCCGTACCGCACTTCTGGCAGCGGCGTTTGGCGCGCAATGCGTTCGTTTCCGCGTCATCGCCTTCCAGCACGTTCAATACTTCGTTTTCCGGCACCAGGTTAATGGTGGTTTTGCAACGCTCTTTCGGGGAAAGTGCGTAGCCGGAGCAACCAAGGAAAACGCCGGTACTGGCGGTACGAATACCCATCTTGCGTCCGCAGGTCGGGCAATCAATGCTGGTCAGCACCATCTGGTTTGGACGCATACCGCCTTCTTCAGGATCTTTCTCGGCTTTATCTAACTGCTGAGTAAAATCAGTGAAGAAGTTGTCGAGTACGCCCTTCCATTCGGCTTCGTGATTCGCCACCTGGTCGAGGCTGTCTTCCATCTGCGCGGTAAAATCGTAGTTCATCAGCTCGCGGAAGTTTTCTTCCAGACGATCGGTGACGATTTCACCCATTTTTTCAGCGTAGAAGCGACGGTTTTCAACGCGAACATAACCGCGATCCTGAATCGTAGAGATGATCGACGCATAGGTGGATGGACGACCAATGCCACGCTTTTCAAGCTCTTTAACCAGCGAAGCTTCACTGAAGCGCGCAGGCGGCTTGGTGAAATGCTGCGCAGGTGTCAGCTCGATAAGCGTCAAGGTATCGCCTTTGTCCACCGCCGGTAAGATGCGATCTTCATCGCCCTTACGCAGCGCTGGCATCACTTTGGTCCAACCATCGAAGCGCAGAATACGACCACGCGCTTTCAGACGGAAATCACCCGCACCCACGGTCAGGGTGGTAGAGTCATATTTCGCTGGCGTCATCTGACAAGCAACAAACTGGCGCCAGATAAGCTGATACAGTTTTTGCGCATCGGCTTCCATATCTTTCAGCGACTCCGCTAGTACGGCGACATCGGAAGGACGGATAGCTTCGTGTGCTTCCTGCGAGTTCTCTTTGCTGGCGTACTGGTTCGCGCTCTCCGGCAAATATTTTTTGCCAAAATTATCACTGATGTAATCGCGAACCATGGTGACAGCATCCTGGCTCAGGTTGGTTGAGTCAGTACGCATGTAAGTGATGTAACCCGCTTCATACAAGCGCTGCGCCATCATCATGGTTTTCTTCACACCAAAGCCCAGACGCGTGCTCGCAGCCTGCTGTAGCGTGGAGGTAATGAACGGTGCGCTCGGCTTGCTGCTGGTCGGTTTATCTTCACGTTCCAGGACGCTATAGCGCGCTTTTTCCAACAGGCTAACCGCGGCAAGCGTTTGTTCCCGATTTACAGGACGGAACGGTTTATCATTTTGATGCGTCACCTCAAGCGGCAACGCGTCACCGCCCGGCGTGGTCGTGTTAGCATCAATTTCCCAGAACTCTTCTGGAACAAATGCTTTGATTTCGCGTTCACGCTCAACCACCAGACGCACAGCCACAGACTGTACGCGACCGGCAGACAGACCACGCGCAATTTTTTTCCACAGCAGTGGCGACACCATATAGCCCACCACACGGTCCATAAAGCGGCGCGCCTGTTGCGCATTAACACGATCGATGTTCAACTCGCCCGGTTTTTCAAACGCCTGGCGAATAGCATTTTTGGTAATTTCGTTAAACACCACGCGGCTGTAGCGGGTGTCGTCGCCACCGATGACTTCCCGCAGGTGCCATGCAATGGCTTCCCCTTCGCGGTCAAGGTCGGTTGCGAGATAGATGTGGTCGGCTTTTTCAGCCAGTTGCTTCAGTTCAGAAACAACTTTCTCTTTACCAGGCAGCACTTCATAGCGCGCATCCCAGTTGTGCCACGGGTCAACACCCATACGGTTGACGAGAGCGCCACGTTCATCCTTTTTGGGCTTTTTAGCCGTTTTGGTGGAGGTTGAGTCGGCGCTCTTTTTAGTTGCTGAGCCACTGGTCGGCAAATCACGGATATGACCGACGCTGGATTTCACCACGTAGTCATTACCCAGATACTTGTTGATCGTTTTGGCTTTTGCCGGGGACTCAACGATGACAAGAGCTTTACCCATATTCACCTTTACCTAATTTGATTCTTCCAGAATGCGTCGCACGTTGATTCACCTTCCACTGGCGACGAGACATCGATATGGTCTCTGCGTCGGCGGATATCAACCCCTTAAACTGTTTCGCGCTTGTAATGTAACTCTCATGTAACTGAGTTAACAGGCTTTTTTTCTCACAAACGCTCTAGCACGACGAAGTATTGGTCGAATGTCAAGCAAATCTGTTGCCAGATTGACGAAAGCGTCACACTGTACCTGATAAAATGCGTTACGCAACTTTATTAGCATGCAAAAACAAATCTCGCCAGTTGTAACACTGTCGTAAAACCTTCATTTATGTCAGGGAATATTTGCCCATAAGGCGGGCTCAGCGTAGACTAATGTCCTTGTTTAAGGAGTAAATCATGCATAAAGACACTCAACCCATCGATCGCGAAACACTGCTGATTGAAGCCAACAAAATCATTCGTGAGCATGAGGACACGCTGGCGGGGATTGTCGCCACCGGCGTTACGCAGCGAAACGGCGTGCTGGTTTTCAGCGGAGATTACTTTTTAGACGAGCAAGGGCTACCAACGCCCAAAAGTACGGCTGTGTTTAATATGTTTAAACACCTGGCGCACGTACTTTCTGAAAAGTATCACTTGATCGATTAACTCGAGAAATAATTTGCCGGATGGCGGCAACACCTTATCCAGCCTACATTGATGCCTATTTGTAGGCCGGATAGGATATGTGAGCATCGCTATCCGGCAATGACAATTTTACATCAGTGGCTTCTGCCCCCGCTGCCACCAGCGCATCAGCAAACGATCGGCGCTCTCCGCCGCACTACCGGTAAAACGATCCATCAGCTTTTTACGCTGCAGATAGCGAACGTTCAACACTTCACGACCTTCCATCAGCCCGAGGATCACCTCATCGCTGGTGTTGATCTCATCCACCAGCCCATTTGCCAGCGCCTGTTGACCAAACCAGTGTTCACCCGTGGCAACCTGCTCAATGTCCAGAGTCGGGCGCATACGATGGACAAAATCTTTAAACAAATGATGTGTTTCGTTCAGATCTTCACGGAATTTCTGCCGCCCTTCTTCCGTGTTCTCGCCAAGCAGCGTCAGCGTACGCTTGTACTGTCCGGCGGTGTGCAGTTCGATATCAATATCTTTCCCTTTCAGGAAGCGGTTAAAGTTCGGGATCTGCGCCACCACGCCAATTGAGCCGACGATAGCAAACGGCGCCGAAACAATTTTATCTGCCACGCAGGCCATCATATATCCGCCGCTCGCAGCGACTTTATCTACCGTGACGGTCAGTGGGATCTGCTTATCGCGCAGGCGTTGTATCTGGGACGCAGCCAGGCCATAACCATGTACCACACCGCCCGGGCTTTCCAGACGAACCACCACCTGATCCTGAGGTTTAACAACCGCCAGCACCGCCGTCACCTCTTCGCGTAATGCGCTGACCTCATGGGCATCCATACTGCCTTTAAAATCAAGCACCCATACACGAGGTTTATCTGATGACGTACTGTCACCCAGTTTTGCTTTTGCCTTGGCAGCCTTCGCCTCCAGCTTCTGTTTCTTTTTCTGCGCCTTATGCCAGAATTTTTGCTGATGCCCATCCAATAAGGCCAGCGACAGGTCTTCCTTCATCTCTTTATATTGATCGCTGAGGTTAATAACCCGCAATTCCCCACGCTGACGTTTGCGTTGTGTCGCGTTTACGATCAGCATCACCACCACTGCAATAGCCACCACGACAGTGACAATTTTTGCCAAAAACAGCCCATATTCAGACAACAATTCCACGAGACCCACCTTGGTTAAACAACGCGACTTCCGCTCAGTGTACAACAGGCGTGTCACCTCGTCTTGCTTCATACATCCAGTGCTGAATCAGTAAAAAGCATGACAAAGCGTTCATTTTGCGGTGTTATTGCCTTTGGCTGATTGAAAAAGAACAGGGTTTAAGGCATAAAGCCCAAAAGTTATTGCGAACGAGATGGCCAGGGCGTCGCCGAGGAGTAGCCGTGCATTACCAACCTAAACAAGACCTTTTACAGGGCCGCATTATTCTTGTCACCGGTGCCAGCGATGGTATCGGACGCGAAGCCGCGCAGACCTATGCACGCTATGGCGCGACCGTTATCCTGCTTGGGCGTAACGAAGAAAAACTGCGTCAGGTTGCCCGCACTATCGCCGATGAAAACGGAACACAACCACAGTGGTTTACACTGGATTTACTGACCTGTACCTCTGAAGAATGTCACCAGCTTGCACAGCGCATTGCCGCACATTTCCCGCGTCTGGATGGCGTACTGCATAACGCCGGATTACTCGGCGATATTTGCCCAATGAGTGAACAAAACCCGCTGGTCTGGCAGGATGTGATGCAGGTAAATGTGAATGCCACTTTTATGCTGACTCAGGCATTGCTGCCGTTGTTACTCAAATCCGATGCCGGATCGCTGGTCTTTACCTCTTCCAGCGTTGGCCGCCAGGGACGCGCCAATTGGGGTGCATATGCCACCTCAAAATTTGCAACCGAAGGGATGATGCAGGTTCTGGCTGATGAGTATCAAAACCGTCATCTGCGCGTAAACTGTATCAATCCTGGTGGAACACGAACTGGCATGCGAGCCAGTGCATTCCCCACGGAAGATCCACAAAAATTGAAAACTCCCGCCGATATTATGCCGCTCTACCTGTGGCTGATGGGCGATGACAGCCGCCGTAAAACCGGTATGACTTTTGACGCCCAGCCGGGCCGTAAACCAGGAATTGCCCAATGAGTGAAGAACGCTATCAGCAACGTCAACAGCGCGTAAAAGATCGGGTTGACGCACGCGTTGCCGCCGCTACGGACGAGCGCGGGATCATCATCGTATTCACCGGAAATGGTAAGGGTAAAACCACCGCCGCATTCGGTACCGCCACGCGCGCGGTGGGCCACGGTAAAAAAGTCGGCGTCGTACAATTTATTAAAGGTACGTGGCCAAACGGAGAACGTAACTTACTTGAACCCCACGGCGTAGAGTTTCAGGTTATGGCAACAGGATTTACCTGGGAAACGCAAAACCGTGAGTCCGACACCGCGGCCTGTATGGCCGTGTGGGAACACGGCAAGCGGATGCTAGCCGACGATGAACTGGATATGGTGGTGCTGGACGAGCTGACCTATATGGTGGCATACGACTATCTGCCGCTTGAAGAGGTCATCACTGCCCTAAACGCGCGCCCTGCCCATCAAACGGTGATTATCACCGGCCGTGGATGTCATCGCGATATTCTGGAGTTAGCGGATACGGTCAGCGAGCTGCGCCCGGTCAAGCATGCGTTTGAAGCGGGCGTGAAGGCCCAGATAGGGATTGATTACTGACAGTAGGCCGGATAAGGCGCTTGCGCCGCATCCGGCTCCACGCTAACGCCTGATGGCGCTTTGCTCATCAGGCCTGGTCATAATTAACCGTTGTTGCTACGACCTCCCGGACGACGGCTGCTACCGACCTGTGAGTGGCGCTTCACCGCACGACGGATCTGATTTGCCTTCATGCGACGACGATCTTTCTCGACGGCAACTTTAGATGTCGTTTCCGGCTTCAGCTCCACCAGTTCACGCAGATAGTTGGTCTGCGCGAGGTCAAGCTCGGTCCAGCCACCACGCGGCAGGCCTTTCGGCAGCGGGATATCACCGTAACGAACACGAATAAGACGGCTTACCTGTACACCTACAGCTTCCCACAGGCGACGGACTTCACGGTTACGCCCTTCGGTCAGCGTGACGTTATACCACTGGTTGATCCCTTCACCACCGCTGAATTTGATCGTTTTAAATGCCGCCGGACCATCTTCCAGCTGTACGCCACGACTCAGATCGCGCAGTTTGGCATCATCAACCTGACCAAACACACGTACCGCATATTCACGTTCAACTTCACGGCTTGGGTGCATCAGACGGTTAGCCAGTTCACCATCGGTGGTAAACAGCAGTAAACCGCAGGTATTCACGTCCAGACGCCCTACGGCAATCCAGCGCGCATCACGCAGTTTTGGCAAACGATCGAACACGGTCGGACGACCTTCCGGGTCGTTACGGGTACACAGTTCACCTTCTGGCTTGTAATAGGCCAGAACGCGGCAGATTTGCTCCGCAGACTCTTTAACCGAAATCAGATGACCGTCGATACGGATTTTCAGACCCGGAGTGACTTCAACGCGATCGCCGAGCGTGGCAATTTTGCCATCAACGCTCACGCGACCCGCGGCAATAATAGATTCGATTTCACGGCGAGAACCGTGGCCAGCGCGCGCCAGCACTTTTTGTAACTTTTCGCTCATAGAGCTTCCTTTAGATGTCGCCTTCACAGGCGTCGAACAGGAGAATCAACGGCGCCAGTCAGCGCCATTTTAAGGCCGCGTAGTATAGCGGTTCGCGCCCTTATAAGAAAGGTTTAACGTCGCCGACGCCTTCACGCAACACCACCGGAGAATCGTCGGTTAAATCGATGACCGTGGTCGGCTGCTGGCCGAGATAGCCACCATGGATAATCAAATCCACCAGTTTTTCCAGACGGTCTTTAATTTCTTCCGGATCTGACTCGGTAAATTCACTGCCCGGCAGCATCAGCGATGTAGAGAGCATCGGCTCGCCCAGTGCTTCCAGCAGCGCCAGCGCAATCGGATTCGATGGCACACGCAGGCCGATGGTCTTACGTTTTTCCTGCAACAAACGGCGCGGAACTTCTTTCGTCCCTTTCAGGATGAAGGTGTAGTTACCCGGCGTGTTGTTTTTAATTAAACGGAATGCCACGTTGTCGACAAACGAATAGGTCGACAGTTCGGACAGGTCACGACACATCAGCGTAAAGTTGTGTCCGTCCGGCAGGTGACGGATGCGGCAAATGCGCTCCATGGCGCCTTTATCTTCAATTTTGCAGCCCAACGCATAACCGGAATCGGTTGGATAGACGATCACCCCACCTTTACGCACGATTTCAACGGCCTGATTGATCAGTCGCTGCTGCGGGTTTTCGGGATGAATATAAAAAAACTGACTCATACTTTCCTCTCTGTGATCGCGGGCTGCTCCCAAAGTTGCCAGACGCCTTCTACGCCTGCGGGCAACCAAAGTTTACGGCCCAACTCAATCCATGGGCAGGGTAGATGAAAATCAGACCCTTGCGATGCCCACAGTTGATGCGAACGCGCAAGCGTCGCCAGATGGGTGCGTTCATTGGGAGACTGCTGGCACTGTGCTACTTCCATCGCGTCGCCGCGATGTTCAGCAAAATGTGCAACCAGTCTTTTCAGCCACTTAGCGCTAAGATCGTACCGCCCAGGATGAGCCAGAACAGCCTTACCGCCAGAATGATGAATGACATCAATAGCTTGTTCTATTGTACACCACTGTGGCGGAACGTAACCGGTTTTCCCACGGGCAAGATACTTTTTAAAGACATCCGCCATGGTTGTGGCTTTTCCACATTCCATCAGGAAACGTGCAAAATGGCCCCGCGTAACCGCCCCGCCATCAGCCAGGCGTAACGCCCCTTCCCACGCGCCGGGGATATGCGCTTTGTCGAGTCGTTCAGCAATCAGGCGTGCACGCTGCTGACGACGTTCCGTTTGTTGCGCCAGAAACTCACACATCATGGGATGGGCGATATCAATGTTCAGACCCACTATATGGATCTCATGGTTTTCCCAGACCGTTGATATCTCGACGCCAGGGATCAAATTTAAGGCTAAACCTGAACGTGAAATTTCTTCTCTTGCCGCCGCAATGCCGGCCGTGGTGTCATGATCGGTGATCGCCAGTGTACCGACTCGCATCTCTACCGCACGGTGTACTAAGGCTTCTGGCGTTAATCGCCCATCGGAGGCTGTAGTATGACTGTGCAGGTCATAAATCACTGCGTAATTCGTGTCGCTCAAGGCGGCTCCCGTTTCAATAAATGTCGTATCACGCCCATCATAGCGGTTTCGACAAATATACTGAAATCAGGTGTTGACTTTATTCCATCGAACTAGTTAACTAGTACGCAAGTTCACATGAAGAAGGTATCTGAGATGAAAGCAACATTTGTTCTGCACGGTTGGTGGCGCACTTCCTGATTTCGGGCAGTGTCTTACGTCTGCAATATGCAACCAGATACCCGGCCCGCCAAATGAGCGGGCTTTTTTTTGAACAAAATTAATGAGAATAACGATGCAAACTCAAAAACCGACACTCGAACTGCTTGCCTGCGATGCCGCCTACCGTGAGAATCCGACGGCGCTGTTTCATCAAGTGTGTGGCGCACGTCCAGCAACACTGCTGCTGGAATCTGCAGATATCGACAGCAAAGACGATCTGAAGAGCCTGCTGCTGGTCGACAGCGCATTACGCATTACCGCTCTCGGTGACACTGTCACTATTCAGGCATTGTCCGCAAACGGCGCATCGCTGCTGTCGCTGCTGGATGTTGCCCTGCCCGCTGGCGTTGAGAACGAACAACAGCCGAATGGTCGTCATCTGCGATTCCCTGCCGTCAGCCCACTGCTCGATGAAGACGCCCGCTTATGCTCCCTGTCCGTATTTGATGCATTCCGTTTATTGCAGGAGCTGGTTAATGTTCCAGCGCAAGAACGTGAAGCAATGTTCTTCGGCGGTCTGTTTTCTTACGATCTGGTTGCGGGTTTTGAAGAGTTGCCACAGCTTGAAGCGGGCAACCGTTGCCCTGACTACTGCTTCTATCTGGCAGAAACGCTGATGGTTATCGATCACCAGAAAAAAAGCACCCGTATTCAGGCCAGTATTTTTATCCCCAATGATGCGGAAAAACAGCGTCTTAATGCTCGTCTGGCGCAATTGAGCCAGCAGCTTACCGAGCCTGCGCCGCCGTTGCCGGTCACTGAAGTCCCGCAGATGCGCTGCGAGTGCAATCAGAGCGATGAAGAGTTTGGCGCCGTAGTTCGTGGCATGCAAAAAGCGATTCGCGCGGGCGAAATTTTCCAGGTGGTGCCATCCCGCCGTTTCTCGCTGCCCTGCCCATCTCCGCTGGCGGCCTACTACGTGCTGAAGAAAAGTAACCCCAGCCCATACATGTTTTTCATGCAAGACAACGAGTTCACGCTGTTTGGCGCCTCCCCGGAAAGCTCGCTGAAATACGATGCCACCAGCCGCCAGATTGAGATCTACCCGATTGCTGGTACTCGCCCGCGCGGTCGTCGTGCGGACGGTTCGCTTGATCGCGATCTCGACAGCCGTATCGAGCTGGAGATGCGTACCGACCATAAAGAGCTTTCTGAGCACCTGATGCTGGTTGACCTTGCGCGTAACGACCTGGCGCGCATCTGTACGCCTGGCAGCCGCTATGTTGCTGACCTCACCAAGGTCGATCGTTACTCCTTCGTTATGCACCTGGTTTCGCGCGTGGTCGGCGAACTGCGTAGCGATCTGGATGTGCTGCACGCTTACCGCGCCTGTATGAATATGGGCACGTTAAGCGGAGCGCCAAAAGTTCGCGCCATGCAGCTTATCGCCGAGGCAGAGGGTCGCCGCCGTGGCAGCTACGGCGGTGCGGTAGGTTACTTCACGGCGCATGGCGATCTGGATACCTGTATTGTCATTCGCTCCGCCCTCGTGGAAGACGGTATTGCCACCGTACAAGCCGGTGCCGGGATTGTTCTGGATTCTGTACCGCAGTCTGAAGCCGATGAAACCCGTAATAAAGCGCGCGCGGTTCTGCGTGCTATCGCTACCGCGCACCACGCACAGGAGACCTTCTAATGGCTGACATTCTGCTGCTTGATAACATCGATTCTTTTACCTATAACCTGGCGGATCAGCTGCGTACTAATGGTCACAATGTGGTGATTTACCGCAACCATATTCCGGCCCAGACGTTGATTGACCGCTTAGCAACCATGAAAAATCCGGTGCTGATGCTTTCTCCAGGACCAGGCGCGCCAAGCGAGGCAGGTTGCATGCCGGAGCTGTTAACCCGTTTGCGCGGCAAGCTGCCAATCATCGGTATTTGTCTGGGACACCAGGCCATTGTTGAAGCCTATGGTGGATATGTGGGTCAGGCCGGAGAGATCCTGCACGGCAAAGCGTCCAGCATTGAACACGACGGTCAGGCGATGTTTTCTGGTCTGGCGAATCCGCTGCCGGTGGCACGCTATCATTCGCTGGTTGGCAGCAACGTACCTGCTGGATTGACCATTAACGCCCACTTTAACGGCATGGTGATGGCGGTACGTCACGATACCGATCGCGTCTGCGGCTTCCAGTTCCATCCGGAATCAATTCTGACCACCCAGGGCGCGCGTTTGCTGGAACAAACGCTGGCCTGGGCGCAACAGAAGCTTGAACAAACCAATACGCTGCAACCCATTCTGGAGAAACTGTATCAGGCCCAGACGCTGTCCCAGCAGGAAAGTCACCAGCTGTTCTCCGCCGTGGTTCGCGGCGAACTGAAGCCGGAACAACTGGCTGCGGCGCTGGTGAGCATGAAAATTCGGGGCGAACACCCGAATGAAATTGCCGGTGCGGCAACCGCGCTGCTGGAAAACGCCGCCCCGTTCCCGCGCCCTGATTATCTGTTTGCCGATATTGTCGGTACCGGCGGCGACGGCAGCAACAGCATCAATATTTCTACCGCCAGCGCCTTTGTTGCGGCGGCTTGCGGGCTGAAAGTTGCCAAACACGGCAACCGCAGCGTCTCCAGCAAGTCTGGCTCTTCGGATCTGTTAGCGGCATTTGGCATCAATCTGGATATGAACGCTGATAAATCCCGTCAGGCTCTAGACGACCTCGGGGTGTGCTTCCTGTTTGCGCCGAAATATCACACCGGTTTTCGCCATGCCATGCCGGTACGCCAGCAGTTGAAAACCCGCACGCTGTTTAACGTGCTCGGCCCGTTGATTAACCCGGCGCATCCGCCGCTGGCGCTGATCGGCGTTTACAGCCCGGAACTGGTGCTACCGATTGCTGAAACGCTGCGCGTGCTGGGATATCAACGAGCAGCCGTGGTGCACAGTGGTGGCATGGACGAAGTTTCGCTGCATGCGCCGACCATTGTGGCAGAGCTGCACGATGGGGAAATCAAGAGTTATCAACTGACGGCAGAAGACTTTGGTTTGACGCCTTACCACCAGGAACAGCTGGCTGGCGGCACGCCGGAAGAAAACCGTGACATTCTTAGTCGCTTGTTACAAGGTAAAGGTGAAGCCGCTCATGAAGCTGCTGTTGCCGCGAATGTCGCCATGTTAATGCGCCTGCACGGTGAAGAAGATTTAAAAGCCAATGCGCAAACCGTGATTAATGTACTGCGTAGCGGTGCGGCCTATGACCGCGTCACTGCACTGGCAGCAAGAGGGTAAATGATGCAAACCGTTTTAGCGAAAATTGTCGCAGACAAGGCGATTTGGGTAGAAGCCCGCAAACAGCAACAACCGCTGGCCAGCTTTCAAAATGATGTTCAGCCTGGCTCACGTGATTTCTACGATGCGCTGCAAGGTGCACGCACCGCCTTTATTCTGGAATGCAAAAAAGCATCTCCATCAAAAGGCGTGATCCGTGATGACTTCGACCCTGCACAGATTGCGAGCATCTATAAACATTATGCTTCCGCGATCTCCGTACTGACCGATGAGAAGTATTTCCAGGGGAGCTTTGATTTCCTGCCTATCGTCAGCCGCATCGCACCGCAGCCGATTCTGTGTAAGGACTTTATTATCGATCCTTACCAGATTTACCTGGCGCGTTTCTACCAGGCGGACGCCTGTTTGCTGATGCTGTCGGTGCTCGATGATGAGCAATATCGTCAACTCGCCGCCGTCGCCCACAGCCTGAAAATGGGCGTACTGACCGAAGTCAGTAACGAAGAAGAGCTGGAGCGTGCTATCGCACTGGGCGCCAAAGTCGTTGGTATCAACAACCGTGACTTACGCGATCTGTCGATTGATCTGAATCGCACCCGTCAACTGGCACCCCGACTGGGTCATGGTGTGACCGTCATCAGCGAGTCCGGCATCAATACTTACGGTCAGGTGCGCGAGCTCAGCCACTTCGCTAACGGTTTTCTGATTGGCTCCGCGCTGATGTCGCATGCTGATCTGCACGCCGCCGTGCGACGCGTACTGCTCGGCGAGAATAAAGTCTGCGGTTTAACCCGGGCTCAGGATGCAAATGCGGCATACGAAGCGGGCGCCATTTACGGCGGCTTGATTTTTGTCCCCACATCACCGCGCGCGGTCAACGTAGCACAGGCGCGAGAGGTCATGACCGGCGCGCCGCTGCAATACGTCGGGGTGTTTCGCAACTCAGATATTAGCGACGTGAGCGCAACAGCGGCGGAGCTGGGACTAACTGCCGTGCAACTGCACGGTAACGAAGACCAGTCCTATGTTGACGCCCTGCGCGACTTACTGCCCGCACAGGTGCAAATCTGGAAGGCACTCAGCGTCAGCGAGACGTTGCCAGCCCGTGATTATCAGCATGTCGATAAATACGTCTTCGACAACGGCCAGGGCGGCAGCGGTCAACGCTTCGACTGGTCACTTTTAGGCGGACAATCGCTGGATAACGTTTTACTGGCTGGCGGACTCGGCGCAGATAACTGCGTTGACGCGGCAAAAACCGGCTGTGCCGGTCTCGATTTCAATTCTGGCGTAGAGTCACAGCCGGGCATCAAAGATGCACGTCTTCTGGCTTCGGTCTTTCAGACGCTGCGCGCATATTAAGGAAAAGGACATGACAACATTACTCAATCCGTACTTTGGTGAATTTGGCGGTATGTATGTGCCACAGATTCTGATGCCTGCCCTGCGCCAGCTGGAAGAAGCTTTTGTCAGCGCACAAAAGGATCCTGAATTTCAGGCGCAGTTTACAGATCTGCTGAAAAACTATGCGGGTCGCCCAACCGCACTGACCAAGTGCCAGAACATTACTCAAGGCACCAACACGACGCTGTATCTCAAGCGTGAAGACTTACTGCACGGCGGTGCGCACAAAACCAACCAGGTGCTGGGTCAGGCGTTGCTGGCGAAGCGCATGGGTAAAACGGAAATCATCGCCGAAACAGGCGCGGGTCAGCACGGTGTTGCATCTGCTCTCGCCAGCGCACTGCTGGGGTTGAAATGCCGTATTTATATGGGCGCGAAAGATGTTGAACGTCAGTCGCCTAACGTTTTCCGTATGCGTCTGATGGGAGCTGAAGTCATTCCCGTTCACAGCGGTTCCGCGACGCTGAAAGATGCCTGTAACGAAGCGCTTCGCGACTGGTCTGGCAGCTACGATACCGCGCACTACATGCTCGGTACGGCGGCTGGTCCGCACCCCTTCCCGACCATTGTGCGTGAGTTCCAGCGCATGATCGGTGAAGAAACCAAGGCGCAGATTCTGGAAAAAGAAGGCCGTCTGCCGGACGCCGTTATCGCCTGCGTGGGCGGCGGTTCTAACGCCATCGGGATGTTCGCCGATTTTATTAATGAAACCAGCGTCGGTCTGATTGGCGTAGAGCCAGGCGGTCACGGGATTGAGTCTGGAGAACACGGCGCGCCGTTGAAGCATGGTCGTGTCGGGATATACTTCGGCATGAAGTCCCCAATGATGCAGACTGAAGAAGGACAGATTGAAGAGTCTTACTCTATTTCTGCAGGGCTGGATTTCCCATCGGTCGGGCCACAGCATGCATACCTGAACAGCATTGGTCGCGCCGATTATGTTTCAATCACCGATGATGAAGCACTGGAAGCCTTCAAAACGCTGTGTCTGCACGAGGGAATTATCCCGGCACTGGAGTCCTCCCATGCCCTGGCGCACGCGTTGAAAATGATGCGTGAGAATCCAGAAAAAGAGCAGTTGCTGGTGGTTAATCTCTCCGGTCGCGGCGACAAAGACATTTTCACCGTACACGATATTTTGAAAGCGCGAGGGGAAATCTGATGGAACGTTACGAAAACCTGTTTGCACAGCTGAAGGACCGCAAAGAAGGCGCTTTTGTCCCCTTCGTAACCCTGGGCGATCCGTCTGTTGAGCAGTCACTGAAAATCATTGATACGCTGATTGAAGCCGGTGCCGACGCGCTTGAGCTCGGCATTCCGTTCTCCGATCCGCTGGCAGATGGCCCAACTATTCAGGAAGCCACCCTGCGCGCGTTTGCCGCCGGCGTTACACCGTCGCAATGCTTTGAAATGCTGGCGCTGATTCGCCAGAAGCATCCGACGATTCCCATTGGGTTGCTGATGTATGCCAACCTGGTCTTCAGTAAGGGCATTGATGAATTTTACGCCCATTGTGAGAAAGTGGGTGTGGATTCTGTATTAGTGGCCGATGTTCCCGTTGAAGAGTCTGCACCATTCAGAACCGCAGCGCTCCGTCACAATATTGCACCAATTTTCATCTGCCCGCCGAACGCTGATGAAGAACTGCTACGCCAGATTGCCTCTTATGGTCGTGGCTACACTTATCTGCTTTCACGTGCAGGTGTGACCGGTGCCGAAAATCGTGCGGCATTACCGCTGCACCATCTGGTCGAAAAGCTGAAAGAATATGGTGCGCCACCTTCTTTACAGGGCTTCGGTATCTCTGCGCCTGAACAGGTCGCTGGTGCTATTGAAGCCGGTGCTGCCGGTGCAATTTCCGGCTCGGCAATTGTGAAAATCATTGAGAAAAATGTTGCGGCACCGGAACAGATGCTGGCTGAGCTGAAAGCGTTTGTCAGCACGATGAAAGCCGCCACCCACCAGTAAGCTAAATCAACCGCCAGAAATTTCTGGCGGTTTTATCCTTCTTTCGTGTGCTTCATTCTATACATAGCGCTATCCGCATTCTGAATGGCCACATCCAGTTCACCATTCACCTCTGCAATCCCCCACGATACTGACAATGGCACGGTATGGCCATCCACCACAAACACATGGCTGGTCACCTGCCCACTAATACGTTGCGCGATTGCTATAGCGTCAGTTGCCTGCGATCGAAACAGCAGGATCATAAATTCATCCCCGCCGGTACGAATCACAATATCGTGACTGGTGCGGGTGTTTGACAGCATCCTGTTGGCGATAATTTGCAGTGCACGATCGCCTGCCGCGTGGCCCCAGGTGTCATTGACGGCCTTGAACTTATTACAGTCAAGTAGCACCACCGAGCAGTGTGATAAATCCCGACGCTTGATGATGTCGAGAATTCGGCGGTTAAAACAACCGGTCAGGGTATCAATATAAACCTTGAGGTCACTTTCGTTCAGCCATGATTTTAACGAGAAGCTGATCATGATGAAGAAAAACGGCGCCAGCAGAATCACGATACCTGCATGCGTGTCGCGCGTCATAAAACGACCTAATGATAACGAATAGTGCAGCGCATATTTCTCTGAAAAATTGCGCACCATAAAGCGGGATTGACCGGTACATTTACCGGATAAACATAGACTCTCATTGTTGGTCAAATTCACCAATTCTACGTTCAATTCTGGTGGAATTTGGTAGTCAAATGCCTGGGCTAACGCTTCCTGCAATTCGGACTTTGAATGGTCATAGACCAGATAAGCCACGATTTGGTCTGATATCTCTTTGCCAGACAGATCGTAGATATAACTCACCACGCTGTAAGCTTTTTCACCGGTAATTTTATCGGTATAGAAATTCGTTGAGCTGAGGGCTTTATTTTTGACGTTTTTCTGCAGCAGTCGGGTATAGAAATCGACGGGGGGATAGAAAAATTGCGTGATATCCCGCGCCATTTCAGAATTAGAGAAACTGAAATTGCGCGAATCGGAAGCCATAAACCAGTAAAAATAATCTGAGTTTTTGGCGATAATATAACGATGTGCATCAAAACTGCCCGGGTTTAGCTCATTGACCATACCGCGAATAAACTCCGCCGCCGTATACATACACAGCGCGTTGTGGCTGGTTTGCTGAGCAACCATTGTCCCCGTTGCCGAATGCAGCCGCTTTGGGTCGGCGTTAATTCCCCATTCATTCTCATCCCGGGGGGCGAACTGTGAAATATCACCGCATTGATCACCCGTTTTGATATGATGGTAGCGCTCGCCAATCGCATCGGCGATCAGCTCGTTGTCGTTAAAAATGTCCATCATGCGCGCTTGCAGGCGGTTAACACCTTCGCTGGCAGCGGCCATTCGCTGTTCATAAATAATAAACAGAAACAACGACGTAAATATCAACGTAATGAGCCCTGATACCAGCAGTGCCTGCCTGTTTCTGAGCTTATCCTGCACAATCTTCACGAGTCCACCCTGATAGTTAACAGTATTGCCAAATCGGTTACCCGTTTATGTTGTTGCATAACAGCGTTGTACGTTGATAGAGAATGTTCGCCACCCCGATGCAGGTAAGTTGATGTAGCCCGCAGTCGCGCGCTTAGGTTACAGTTTTATACAATAAAAGCACATATTTGTTAACATAAACGCAAACTAATCATCACCTTCAATAGGATACCCTGCCCGTCGAATGGCCTCGCGGCAGTCATTTACGCCTGCGGCATAGCCCGCCTCAATCTCACAAACCGGACTGGCGCTGCAATAAGGTAGTGTAACTGGAGTCGCAATAAGTTTCTCCAGCGCCTCAATTTTATCCATGTAAAGCAATAACTCACGTGCAGCACTTACGGCAAACGCTGCCGTTTGATCTTCGGAGAACGGTTCCAGAAGTGCGATTTTTTGCTGTAGCAGATGGCGGGTCAACATCATCAGCAATATCCTCAAAATTGTTTTGCTTAAAGAGTAGCACTACATCAAAGGGGAGAAAGGTAGGATGGGATTGTTTAAACGATGGGTCTAAGTAAGGATATTGTCTGAAAACGGTAACAGACAGCTCCGTGCGAATCTCTGGCGAAGATCAGATATTTTTAGTTGATGACGATGGAGAATATCCGAGTTTGTAATAATAGTGCACTCATTGTTTCCATACTGTCTGAGACTGTCAATCGTTAGACTACTCTGAGCGTGAAGCGGACCATAATTTCTGATGTAAAGCTTCACTGATAATGTCGGGACAGTGATGAGTGAGAAACTCACGTTGTGCTTACACCAGGATTATCTGGAATGATGGAGTTAACATCTCAATTGTTCATAGCGGCGCTGAGTGGATGCAGGATATCGCGGGGCATATTGGACGTATAACGTTTATCGCGTACCTAAGAAGTTAAGACCAGAGGTTTTAATTATTACATTTTTTATGATAGTGGTTTTTATCTGTTTTTTAGAATTGCCATACCTGGCCAGACATTCTTATCCATAACAACTTTATGAGTTAAAAAAATCTGCCATATTGACAGATTCTTTTAATCTATCATTAGAGATTTGCAACGTTATGATATACTTTTTGAACATCATCGTCATCTTCAAGGGCATCAACAAGCCCTGCGAAGACTTCTAAATCTTCTGGTGAAAGTTCAATTTCTGATTGAGCAATCATCTCTAATTCTGTGGTAGAGAATTCAGTAATCCCTGCGGCTTTTAAAGCTGCAATGCCTTTGTGAAGATCTGTAGATTCTGTATAAATAACGATGTTTCCTTCTTCTTCGGTTACATCACGAACATCTACTTCAGCATTAAGCAAAATTTCAAAAATGTGGTCAGGGTCTGTCCCTTCAAAAACAATCACTCCGGTATTGTCAAACATATAGCTGACAGAACCAGCCGCTCCGATATTCCCGCCTTTTTTATTAAAAATTGAGCGGACATTAGCAATCGTACGGTTAACATTTGAAGTCAATGTTTCAGCGATAATCAGTGAGCCACTGGGACCAAAGCCTTCATAACGCCCTTGCACGAACGTTTCATCACTGCCGCCTTTGGCTTTATCAATGGCTTTATCAATAACGTGTTTTGGAACCTGCGCTTGTTTAGCACGTTCAATAACGAATTTTAAAGATGTATTTAATTCTGGGTCTGGTTCGCCTTGTTTAGCAGCAGCATAAATTTCGACACCGAATTTTGCATATACATTAGACGTTGCACCGTCTTTAGCTGTTTTTTTAGCAACAATATTTGCCCACTTACGTCCCACTGGAATGATCTCCTCAAAAATTCATTTACATAGCCGACAGGTAAATAACCTAGCATTACATTATATCATGACGTATAAATCCTCGTCTATTAAAAATAAAAATATTCGAATTTTACGATATGTTACTTTAAATTTATCAATAGTTAACATTATTGATAAATTATCCTCTGGTTCTTTTTTGTTCTTAATAAATGGTCCGCAGCAATAATGCATAAGAAAAGAGAAACAAAAGTAATATTCCAGACAAACACTTCTACTATTAAAGTTGCTGCTGCACTGCTTATAGCGAGGTATCGACACACAAATTTTGTCAGGCCAGATGAGCAAAATAATGGCCGATCAAGACAACGATACGCGAGGAAAAGAATGGAAAAAAACTGGCCATTTGACGACCAGTTTTGCAGAAGTGTTTTACAGTAAATATCAGAAACGATAACCCGCAGAGAACATAAACACCCACGGATCGAGGCGTACACTGTCTCGCTGCTGGACGCCACCCATTTTATAGCTTGCGGTGGTATCGATATCCATGTACCAGACCGACATGTTAATCAGCCAGTCGCGGTTAATCAGATAGTCCATACCGACTTGCCCTGCTGCACCCCAGGAATCTTTCAGGCTCAGGTCCGATAACCCCGTTTTTTTGCCGTTATCGTTAAAGCCTTCATCGAAGAAGGTCGTGTAGTTCACCCCAACACCTACGTACGGACGCAGTTTACTGCTGGAGTCACCGAAGTACCACTGCGCCATTAACGTCGGCGGTAAATGATGTACGGTGGCAATATCACCCGTTGCAGCAGTGCCGATTTTATGGCGGAACGGCGTAGCTGCCAGTAATTCAACACCGATATTGTCGGTTGCCATGTAGGTAAATGTCAGACCCAACTGCGTGTTATTGCTGACATTAAAACCACCTAAGCTGCCCAGCGTACCACCTGCACCTTCCGTCGGCCTGACGGTGGCAGAACCCGCACGAATAAAGAATTCTCCAGCTTCATGCGCAAATGCGTTACCAGAGAGAAGAGTTGTTAAAGCCAATGCTGCAACTGTTAATTTTTTCATGTCCGCTCCATCGTTATGGTTATAAAAGCGGAACGAATATACCCACATTGGAGTAATAAGTGATCTAACATGGATCACATTGACTTTGATAATTTAACATTTATTGATCCAGATTAAGTTAGAACTTGCATTCAAAATCCTGGTTAAATTAATTCAGATCAATTTTGATATATTTTCAATGTGCAAGTACCTCCAGCTCATTGCTGATGGTTGATGGATATCTGCGCGTGATGCGCAGATAACAAACAGCGTTCATGCACGACGCTGAAGTCATAGCCAAAAATTACTGCAGCTTTACAAAGATATGCTTTTCCATACATCGCGCGATGCTGCCACTGTAGAGTTATCCAGGGTACAATTGCCCGCAAATGAACACCTGCAAAACTCAAGGAGAGTGCATGTCTATCACGGCGAAATCCGTTTACCGTGACACGGGAAACTTTTTCCGTAATCAATTCATTACCATCTTGCTGGTATCGTTGTTGTGCGCGTTTATCACAGTGGTGTTAGGGCATGCCTTTTCCCCCACTGACGCACAAATTGCGCAACTCAGTGAAGGCGATCAGTTAACCAGCAGCGTGGGGCTGTTCGATCTGGTGCAAAACATGACCCCGGAGCAACAGCAAATTTTGCTACGCGCATCCGCAGCGTCGACGTTTTCCGGTCTGATTGGTAATGCCATCCTCGCCGGGGGGGTCATCCTGATGATTCAGCTGATTTCAGCAGGTCATCGCGTCAGTGCGTTACGTGCCATCGGCGCCAGTGCGCCAGTGTTACCGAAGCTGTTTATTCTGATTTTTCTGACTACTCTGCTAGTGCAAATCGGTATTATGCTGGTTGTTGTTCCCGGTATTCTGCTGGCGATCCTGCTGGCACTCGCACCGGTGATGTTGGTACAGGACAAAATGGGTGTCTTTGCCGCGATGCGCAACAGTATGCGTCTGGCGTGGTCCAATATGCGACTGGTTGCGCCGGCAGTGATCGGTTGGTTGCTGGCAAAAACGCTGCTGTTGCTTTTTGCGCCAAGTTTTGCAGTACTTACGCCGAATGTAGGCGCGGTATTGGCGAATACGCTGAGCAATATGATCTCCGCCGTGTTGCTGATCTATTTGTTCCGCCTGTACATGCTGATTCGCCAATAAACCCTGAACGCATTCCGGGCTTGTTCCCGGTGCTTTTGATGACGGAATCGAAGAATGAAGCAGTTTCTTGATTTTTTACCGCTGGTTGTCTTTTTTGCTTTTTATAAGCTTTACGACATCTATGCGGCAACCTCGGCGCTGATTGTCGCGACGGCTGTAGTGTTGATTTACAGCTGGGTTCGCTATCGCAAGGTCGAGAAGATGGCGTTAATCACCTTTGTCCTGGTGGCCGTATTTGGTGGCCTGACTATTTTTTTCCACAACGATGAATTCATTAAGTGGAAAGTAACGGTGATTTACGGGCTGTTTGCTGGTGCTCTGCTGGTTAGCCAGTGGGTGATGAAAAAGCCGCTGATTCAACGCATGTTAGGTAAAGAGCTGACCCTACCGCAGTCAGTGTGGTCGAAACTTAATTTAGCATGGGCCGTCTTTTTCATCCTGTGTGGTCTGGCGAATATCTATATTGCATTTTGGCTACCGCAGAACATTTGGGTCAACTTCAAGGTGTTCGGTCTGACCGCCCTGACTTTATTCTTTACGCTGCTGAGTGGGGTCTATATTTACCGTCATCTGCCGCAAGAAGATAAATCATAATTCATGCTCGCCAGATCTGCGGATCTGGCGAATTTTTATCCCCTCGCGTTCCATTGTGCTGACAACCTGACTTACATCTGCTCTGCACGCCGCATCACCTCTGTTCTCAACGCACAAATTCTAGTAGCATCGCGCCTGTAATCTTTCTCTATAGTCGGTTCTACAATGACAACAACGAATAACACTCCCCAGGGCGAACTGGTTTTACGCACTCTGGCCATGCCTGCCGATACCAACGCAAACGGTGATATTTTTGGCGGCTGGCTGATGTCACAAATGGATATAGGTGGCGCGATTCAGGCCAAAGAGATCGCACATGGTCGTGTGGTAACGGTGCGGGTAGAAGGAATGAGCTTTTTGCGCCCGGTCGCCGTAGGTGATGTAGTGTGTTGCTATGCGCGCTGTGTGAAACGCGGGACAACCTCGATCAGCATCAATATTGAAGTTTGGGTGAAGAAAGTTGCTTCTGAACCAATTGGACAGCGCTATAAGGCTACCGAAGCTCTGTTTATCTACGTTGCTGTTGATAAAGACGGGAAACCACGTCCAATTCCCACGTTGGTCTGATAGCACACGTCAGTACTGCTATCCGGCAATCATCACTCTTGATCATTGCCGGACTGCCTGATGCTTACTCGATCTGCGTTGTGCCGTTTAATTTGAAAACAATATTCACCACAAGCCCGGAACCGGGTTTGCCTGCTTCATAACGCCATCTACGCATCGCGTTTTTCACTTCACGCTCAAACATATTGGCAGGCTGTGCAGACAGGATCTCCACATTTTCAACCCGGCCATCCGGCGTTACGTTAAATTTGACCTTTACCCGGCCTTCAATGCGCAGCGCCTGAGCTCGCGCCGGATACTGAGGCTGATTACGGCTTAAAGCGCGTGGACCCGATGGCGCACTGACCACCGGTTTGCTGGTAGTTGCCGGCGCGGTATTGGTCATTGTGCGAGTAGGTGCCGTATTTTCCACTGGGGAGGCCGGGCGCGGTTCTGCTGGTTTAACATCGCGTTTCGGTTGCTCTTCCACCTTTTTCACCGGTTTTGGCTTCGGTTTAGGCTTGGGCTTCGGTTTTTCAATCACCACCGGCGCCTCTTTTGGTGGCTCTGGAATCGGTTCAGGTTCCGGTTCAGGCTCGACAACGGGTTCCGGCGGCGGCTGAACGGCCTGAGGCGGTTCGAGATCGGCAGGCGCGACCATCGTGACAGAGATCGGCTGCGCTGGCGCAGGTAGTTCAATAACCTGATGTACCGAGGTATACAGCAAACCAGCCACTACGGCACCATGAATGCCGACAGACAGTAACGTTGGCCAGGGAAAGCGACGAGGTAAATCAAGGGTCATTGAAGTCATAATCGTTTCAGTAAAAAAACCAGACCCTGATTTTAAATGCAAATAGCAATCATATTCAATAAGCCCGTGGAGCTAACTGACATTTAAAACGCGATTTTATGATAAAAAACCACTTTCAGAGTATGGCCTTAACATATCAGTTATCTTTCCGTTGCAGTTGTTAGGCCTTTCCAATAACGTTATTAACGACTTTTACCGTTCAAGGAGCCCTACCCGTGCTGTATGTTATTTACGCTCAAGATATCGCAGACTCTCTCGAAAAACGTCTTTCCGTGCGCCCTGCTCATCTGGCTCGCCTGCAACTCCTTCATGACGAAGGTCGTTTGCTCACGGCGGGCCCTATGCCAGCGGTCGACAGTAACGATCCCGGTGCGGCGGGTTTTACCGGCTCGACGGTGATTGCTGAATTTGAATCTTTGGAGGCGGCACAGGCGTGGGCAGAAGCCGATCCGTATGTTGCGGCGGGCGTTTATGCGCAGGTTTCAGTAAAACCTTACAAGAAAGTATTTTGACAAAACAAAAAGCCATTTTCATTTATAAAAATACTGAACAGTAAGCAAAATACATAGCCATTGAGGGCGCATTTAGGTGCACATTAGTCTAAACGCCCTCACTTCTCGTCTCTATGCATTAATTCAGCATATCAAAGCAATGATAAGTACCCTTATAAAAGGTAGCTACGACCGTTTATTAGCGTGTCATTGATTGTTTCTTACTCAACCTCAGTGTATTTTATTATCTGTCGAGATTAATTTGTCACAATGCAGACAGGCTGCGTTGTCACGATATACGGGATTTTAGTCAATTATGGCTTTTGATTCGTTCCGTCCCGCCTCTCCCTCTCCTAAAGCATTCCGCCATGATATCAATGGCCTGCGAGCATGGGCTGTATTAGCGGTCGTATTTTATCACTTTGGCGTACCCGGATTTAGCGGTGGCTTTATCGGCGTTGATGTTTTTTTTGTTATATCAGGTTTCCTGATGACCGCCATCATCGTGAACGGCCTTGAACGTGGCAATTTTTCATTATGGAGTTTCTATCTGGCACGTGCCAGACGAATTATTCCTGCCTTAATTGCATTATGTAGCACGTTACTTTTCTTGGGTTGGTTTTGGTTGCCCACCGCTGATTATCATGTGCTGGCAACCAATGCGATCACAGCGCTTACTTTTGTTTCCAATCTCAAGTTTTGGCGTGAAGCGGGTTATTTCGATATCACTTCCAGAGAAAACTGGTTGCTGCACACATGGTCTCTTTCGGTGGAGTGGCAATTTTACATTTTGTTGCCTGTTGGCTGCATTTTACTCTGGCGCTGGTTTGGCCTGCAGGGTGTTAAGTTTGCACTTATCGCCGCAGGCGTACTGTCATTAGCTCTATCAATTTACGTGAGCCCTCGACTCCCAGGTAGTGCGTTTTACCTACTCCCCACCCGCATTTGGGAATTATTAGCTGGAGGAGCTGTATGGTGGCTAACTCGTCGGCATTCTATGTCGCAACGCCCAGCCCGGATGCTAGAGTTGGTGGGTTTTATTTTAATTGCCCTGTCAGTCACACTCCTGGATGCGACACGACCATGGCCGGGAAGTTATGCCGTGGTTCCTGTGTTGGGGACCGTGCTGGTTCTTGCGGCTAATCGCCAGCGATCATTTTTTACATCTACGGCAATTTTTCGCCAGATAGGTGCCAGTTCTTATTCAATTTATCTGTGGCACTGGCCGCTGGCGGTGCTGCTCAGTTATGCCGACAAACAGCACAATCCCTGGTGGATTGCTACTGGCATCGTAATGAGTTTGCTATTGGGAAAGACCTCTTTATTGCTCGTAGAGATTCCGACACGCAAACAGCTTGCGCTAACCCCTGCACGCAAACAGAGCTGGGTATTATTACTGTTAATTTTGAGCACTGGTGGATTGGCCGCAGGGGCTCGTTATCAGCAAGTCGACGGCAGAATTAACCCGGCAATTGAATTAGCGATGATCCCGAAACTTGATTACGCAGTCCGATTTGAAAAATGTCTGCTCGCGCCGGGTAAAGGAAGCGAGTCTCCTATGTGCAGATATGGCAAAGGAGAGTTAACGGCCATTGTCCTTGGAGACAGTCATGCAAGCATGCTGGTTTCAGCTGTCGCAGAGGCTGCACCCGGTGCGGTTGTTGAGATGACCTATGCGAGCTGTCCGACAGTGTTAGGCATGAAACGAAGAGAGGATATTAATGATGACTGTAAACTATTTAATGATCGAGCTATTAATTTACTAAATAATGAATATAAAAATAAACTCGTCTTTATCGCCAACAGAAGCAGCCTCGCTATCCTGGGACAAAATGAAATGGACGATTTTTTTAATATTCCTATGGGATTTTTTGATACACCGAATGAACACCCCAATCAGAATTTAACACAGCAGTTTAGCCAGCAACTCGTAAAAACTCTGTGTTCCATAGAGAATAGTCAGAGGGTATTTCTGGTCCGCCCTATTCCTGAAATGGCAGTCGATGTGCCTAATACAATGGCCAGGGCACTGATGTTTGGTAAGTCAGACAGTACAGTATCTATTTCTCTCGATGAATATTACCAGCGACAAACAGCCATTTGGGCAGCACAAGATGAGGTGGCCCTGCGCTGCGGGGTCAATATTCTCAATCCGTTACCCTATCTTTGCAAGGATGGGCGGTGTTGGGGAGATGCTGGTGGACGTCCACTTTACTCAGACAGTAACCACCTAAGTGCATTTGGCAGTACGCTTTTACTCCCCATGTTTCAACGCGCATTTAAACAAGCAGAACATACCGAGGCAACTAACGCCCTGCAACTTTGACGCTTGACCAGAAACATGGGGATCATATCCATTCGGATACTAATATTCACTCAAGTAAAAAAGCCGCAGATAGCGGCTTTAGTTGTTACTTTTTCTCGTCAGTGTAGCGACGAGCGTTGTCAAAAAGATTTGTACACATAATGACCTCCCTCAAAAGACAATAAACTAACAGAATAGGATAACGGGTAATACCTGACCACACTATTATGAACCACTAGCCCCAGAATGTAGAATCATCGTATTGATAATAAAAAGAAAAGTATAATCAGCGAGAAATTTACGCTGCCGTTTTTTCAACAGTTCTTTCTTGAAACAACGGTGCTTTATTCATTACGTCTGGGATGCACCCGGTTTTAACAATCACACCAGGATTACCAACAACGACAGAAAAAGGCGGGATACTTTCGGTCACAAACGCCCCGGCAGCAATTTTACTCCCTTGCCCAATGATAACCCCGCCGACGATGACAGCATTTGGACCAATCCAAACTTCATCTTCAATAATGGGGTAACCCGTGATGCGGGTTCCTGCTCCCTGAATAGTATCTCGCTGACCGATAGTTACACCATGAAATAAGGTAACGTTCTTTCCAATTCTTGCACTCGGCGATATCACTATCCCCCAGCCATGAGTGATAGCCAACCCGGCACCAACCTGTGTGCTCGATGGAAAATCCATCGAGCCCATGTGAGCAGCACACCGATGCAAGATCTTAAATGGATAGAGCATGATACGCAGCGGTGTGCGCGAAACCGCACAGTATTGGCATAAACGCATCATCACAATGATACGGAATGTTCTGCTAATTACTGTACCAATTATTAGTTTACTCCATGAGAAATAACCAAATTCACGGTGGGTATCGGCTTTAATTTTGTCGAATGCCATCATACTGTCTCGTTGTTTAATCGTTAAAATGTATCAGTTCTCACTGAAATAAAAACATATTTTCTTGTCACCAGCATTCTTCTTTTCGAGTAGATACGGCACCTGAAAGATGACAATAATATAAATAATGAAATGGTTATCTCTTACCTGGACCAAAAACAATAATGACGGCAGGAAAGTATTTAAGAATCAATACGGGAAAACAGACATTGGGCACCGCCAGCGGTGCCCTTTTGGGATCAGATGCTGTGGATCGCAAACAACAACGAGTTACGCTGGTGGTTGAGAACGCACTTCCTGATGGTATGGATACGCATATTACGACGCGATTGTCCTTCAAGCCAACGTGCTTTACGGCGGCTAGCCTGACGCAGCATCCGCCAGCGTCCCACTTCCGTTCTACTACGCTTCATGTTAACTACTCTTCCAGTCACTGAGCGGCCATTATAACGCCAGACCGAATGCAGACCAGTGGTTTTCCCGTGTTTTTATTTGCCAGATTAATCCTGATGCGTAAACTCTTAACAATACGCTTTCAAAAGGATTTTTAAATTTATGACAACCTTCTACACCGTGGTGAGTTGGCTGGTCATTCTGGGTTACTGGGTACTCATTGCTGGCGTAACGTTACGCATTCTGATGAAGCGACGCGCAGTGCCCTCCGCAATGGCCTGGCTGTTGATCATCTACATTCTGCCATTGGTAGGAATTATTGCTTATCTGTCCTTTGGTGAACTTCACCTGGGCAAGCGACGTGCCGAACGCGCCCGGGCGATGTGGCCTTCAACCGCCAAATGGCTGAACGACCTCAAGGCCTGCAAGCATATTTTTGCCCAGGAAAACAGCAGCGTCGCCTCTTCGTTATTTAAACTGTGCGAGCGTCGTCAGGGTATAGCTGGCGTAAAGGGAAACCAGCTGCAGTTGCTCACCAGTTCAGATGACGTGATGCAGGCGCTGATCCGTGATATTCAGTTGGCGCGCCACAACATCGAAATGGTGTTCTACATATGGCAGCCAGGCGGTATGGCCGATCAGGTAGCCGAGTCGTTAATGGCTGCCGCGAGGCGTGGCATTCACTGTCGCCTGATGTTGGACTCCGCCGGCAGCGTGGCGTTTTTCCGCAGCCCTTGGGCGGCGATGATGCGTAACGCAGGTATCGAGGTTGTAGAAGCGCTGAAGGTGAACCTGATGCGTGTATTTTTACGCCGTATGGACCTGCGTCAGCACCGCAAAATGATCATGATCGATAACTACATTGCTTATACCGGCAGCATGAACATGGTCGACCCGCGTTTCTTCAAACAAGATGCGGGCGTCGGGCAATGGGTTGATTTAATGGCGAGAATGGAAGGTCCTGTCGCCACTGCTATGGGCATTGTCTATTCCTGCGACTGGGAAATTGAGACCGGAAAGCGCATTTTGCCTCCGCCACCGGACGTCAATATCATGCCGTTTGAGCAGGCCAGCGGCCACACCATTCACACTATCGCCTCGGGTCCTGGTTTCCCTGAAGATTTGATTCATCAGGCGCTGCTAACCGCTGCTTATTCAGCGCGTGAATATTTAATTATGACCACCCCCTACTTCGTCCCCAGCGACGATCTGTTGCACGCGATCTGCACGGCAGCGCAGCGTGGGGTTGACGTCAGTATCATTCTTCCACGTAAAAATGACTCCCTGCTGGTTGGCTGGGCAAGTCGGGCCTTTTTCACCGAGCTGCTGGCGGCTGGCGTTAAAATTTATCAGTTCGAAGGTGGCTTGCTGCACACCAAGAGCGTACTGGTCGATGGCGAGCTGAGCCTGGTCGGTACGGTTAACCTGGATATGCGCAGTCTGTGGCTCAATTTTGAAATCACGCTGGTCATTGATGATGCCGGATTCGGTGGCGATCTCGCGGCAGTGCAGGATGATTATATTTCGCGTTCCCGCCTGCTTGATGCCCGTTTGTGGGTAAAACGACCACTCTGGCAGCGGATAGCAGAGCGACTGTTTTACTTCTTTAGTCCGTTGCTGTAAAACGTGCCCATCAGACAGTAAACAGGTAGTCATTATGGATATGGATTTGAACAATCGCCTGACCGAAGACGAAACGCTTGAACAGGCTTATGACATTTTTCTCGAACTGGCTGCGGACAATCTGGATCCAGCCGACATCATTCTGTTCAATTTGCAGTTTGAAGAGCGTGGCGGTGCCGAGTTGTTCGATCCGGCAGAAGACTGGCAGGAGCATGTTGATTTTGACCTGAACCCTGACTTCTTTGCCGAGGTGGTGATTGGTCTGGCAGATACAGAAGACGGCGAGATTAACGATATTTTCGCGCGCGTTTTATTATGTCGCGAAAAAGATCATAAGCTCTGCCATATTCTCTGGCGCGAATAATCAAACAAAAAAGCTGCTCTCGCAGCTTTTTTCATTTTTAACCCGGCAGTTTACTTCCACAGCGGTTACAAAATTGCGCACTATGTTCGTGCTGCGCCTGCTGGCACTGCGGACATTTTCGTTGGTGCCCGCGCTGCTGGAACGCACTGCTCATGTGCGTGGTAATCAATCCCGTCGGTATTGCAATCACCGAGTAACCAATCAGGATAAGCACAGACGCCACCATGCGCCCCAACGGTGTGTGCGGCGTGATATCGCCATAGCCGACGGTGGTTACAGTAACAATCGCCCAATACACCGACGCATTCAGCGTAGTAAACCCATATTTTGGCCCTTCAATCAGATACATCATCGCGCCAAAAACCACCATCAGGATGGCGATAAAGGAATAGAACAGCATCAGCTGATGTCGGGCGCTTTTTAACGCATTCCAGAACACCCGCAGAGAAGGCATAAAGCGCAGCAGCTTGAGAATACGCAGGACGCGCAGGACACGCATCGCTCGCCAGGCGAAAACATAGCTCAGACTGATTTCCGGCCATAGCCACATCACATACAGAGGCAGAATGGTGGCAAGGTCAATTATCCCCCAGAAGCTGAACACATATTTAGCGGGGTTAGCCCAGCAACATAAGCGCAGAAGATATTCGAGGGTGAAGACCAGAGTAATGAAGATCTCCAGCCAGACAAAAACGCGCCATTCCTCAAAGGTTAAATGGTATTGCGTCCCTACTCCGGACTCAATGAAGATAACGATAACGCTGAGCAAGGCAAATAGCGCGCACATACCTTCAAAGCGACGCCCTGAACGGGTATTTAAATCAAATAATTTGCGATAGAGCGCACGGCGGACAGAAGAGACTAAACCTGGCACAGATACCTCACCAAAAAAAGGGCTGACCTTTGTCAGCCCTCAGGATTATAGCGGGTCTACTTTCAGGCAGGAAACAGCATGTCGGAAACTTCCTTCCAGAACCGGGCGCGTTTTTGCGCATTCCGGTCCAGCAATCGGACAGCGCGTACGGAACACGCAACCGGAAGGAGGATTAATCGGGGACGGTAACTCGCCTTCCAGCAACTGAATAACCTTATTCCTTTCCTGATCCGGATCGGGGATTGGCACCGCAGACATCAGCGCTTTGGTATAAGGATGCAGCGGGTTATGGTACACCTCGTCATAAGTCCCTAATTCCACCGCATGTCCGAGATACATAACCAGCACACGGTCGGAGATGTGTTTAACCACCGCGAGGTCGTGGGCAATGAAGATTAACGATAATCCCATTTCGCGCTGAAGCTGTTGCAGCAGGTTAACCACCTGGGCCTGGATTGATACATCCAGCGCCGAAACCGGTTCATCGCAGATAATCAACTTCGGTTCGAGGATCAGCGCGCGGGCAATACCAATACGCTGACACTGGCCACCGGAAAACTCATGTGGGTAGCGGTTAATCAGGTTAGGCAGTAGTCCAACCTTCATCATCATCGCCTTCACACGGTCGCGGACTTCCTGACCAGGAAGATTCGGATGATAAGTTCGCAGCGGTTCGGCAATGATTTCACCAATAGTCATGCGCGGGTTTAACGATGCCAGCGGATCCTGGAAAATCATCTGGATATCGCTGCGCACTTCCCGCCACTCATCGGGTTTCATACCCAGTAAATCTTTACCCAGCCAGGCAACCTTTCCATCGGTGGCCTTCACCAGGCCGATAATCGCACGGGCAAAGGTCGATTTCCCGCAGCCTGATTCACCGACCACGCCCAGGGTTTCGCCCTCATACAGTCGCAGGGTTACGCCATCAACCGCCTTCAGGGTTTTAGACGGTTGCCAGAACCACTGTTTGCCATCTTTAATATCGAAATGGACTTTAAGGTCGGCAATCTCAAGGAGCACTTTACGTTGTTCGGTCACCGTATTCATACCAGTTCCTCCACCGGCTTAAAGCAGGCACGCAGACGGCCTGGGCTAAATTCCTCCAGTGGCGGAGCACTGCTACAGATTTCCATCGCATGCGGGCAACGCGGCTGGAATGGACAACCTTTTGGTAGACGCAGTAAGTTCGGTGGGTTGCCAGGGATAGTGAGCATCTCTTCCCCTTCGGCATCCAGACGAGGTACGGCATTTAGCAAACCAATCGAATACGGATGAACGGGTTTATAAAAGACATCCCGCGCACTGCCGTATTCCATAGTACGTCCGGCGTACATCACCAGGACTTTATCGCAAATACCGGCAACAACCCCCAGATCGTGGGTGATCATGATAATCGCGGTGTTGAATTCACTTTTCAGTTCATTCAGCAGCGTCATAATTTGCGCCTGTACCGTCACATCGAGCGCAGTGGTTGGTTCATCGGCAATCAGTAATTTGGGCCTGCACAGCAGCGCCATGGCGATCATTACGCGCTGACGCATACCACCAGAGAATTCATGAGGATACATTTTCATACGCTTACGCGCTTCCGGCATTTTCACCGCATCCAGCATTCTGACCGACTCTTCAAAAGCTTCCGCTTTGCTCATGCCTTTATGCAGCATCAGAACTTCCATCAACTGCTCCCCGACCCGCATGTACGGGTTGAGAGACGTCATCGGGTCCTGGAAAATCATCGAGATTTGCTCGGCGCGCAGTTTGTTCAGCTCACGTTCCGGTAAATTCAGAATTTCACGCCCGTTGAACGTTGCGGAGCCCCCGATACGACCATTCGCCGCCAGCAGCCCCATCAGGGCAAAGGCCGTCTGCGATTTACCCGAACCGGATTCACCGACAATACCCAACGTTTCTCCGGCTCGCAGAGAAAAGTTTAAATCGTTGACCGCAGTTACATCGCCGTCGGGGGTCGCAAACGTCACACGCAAATCTTTTACGTTTAGCAGTGCGTTAGCCTGTTGTTGCGCGAGCGGCGCGGTTGAGGTTTCAATTACGCTCATGGCTGCACTCCTTAACGGTCTTTCGGGTCGAGGGCATCACGCAGGCCATCGCCAATAAAGTTAAAACAGAACAAAGTGACCACCAGGAAACCAGCCGGGAACAGCAGCAGCCATGGTGAGACTTCCATAGAGTTGGCACCATCACTGAGCAGCGCGCCCCAGCTACTTAACGGCTCCTGCGTACCTAGTCCCAAAAAGCTCAGGAAGGATTCAAACAGGATCATGCTCGGCACCAGCAATGAAGCGTAAACCACCACCACACCCAGCACGTTCGGCACAATATGGCGGATAACGATACGCACGGTAGACACCCCACCCACTTGCGCCGCTTCAATAAACTCTTTGCGCTTGAGACTCAGCGTTTGCCCGCGCACGATACGCGCCATATCCAGCCAGGAGACCATCCCGATAGCGACAAAAATCAGCAGGATATTTTGCCCAAAGAAGGTGACCAGCAGGATCACGAAGAACATGAACGGGAAGGAGTTGAGGATTTCCAGCAGACGCATCATCACCGAGTCAATTTTTCCGCCGAGGTAGCCCGACAGAGAACCGTACAGCGTACCAACAACCACCGCGACTAACGCCGCCGCAATGCCGACCATCAGCGAAATGCGCCCGCCAATTGCCACGCGCACCAACAGGTCTCGTCCCGAAGAGTCAGTACCGAAATAGTGGCCTGATTCCGTATCCGGCGCGCTGGACATCATGCCCCAGTCGGTATCGAAGTAGGTAAACTGCGACAGCATCGGTGCCAGCGTCACGAACAGCGCAATAATTACCAGCACCACCAGGCTTGCTACCGCCGCGCGGTTATGCATAAAGCGTCGACGCGCGTCCTGCCACAGGCTGCGGCCTTCGACCTCCAGCTTTTCACTGAAATTCTCCAGCGCCTCGCTGTTTTTCTTACTTAACATCATAGCGAGCTCCAGTATCAGTAACGAATTTTCGGGTCGATAACGGCATACAGCACATCGACAATCGCGTTAAACACGATGGTCAGCGTACCCACCAATATGGTCAGACTAAGAACCAGCGAATAGTCGCGGTTTAACGCCCCATTGACGAACAACTGGCCAATACCCGGCAAACCATAAATGGTTTCAATAACCATCGAACCGGTGATAATGCCGACAAATGCCGGTCCCATATAGGACAACACTGGCAACAGCGCAGGTTTCAACGCATGGCGGAAAATAATCCGCCGCATCGGCAGCCCTTTAGCGCGCGCGGTACGAATAAAGTTAGAGTGCAGTACTTCAATCATCGAACCACGAGTAATACGGGCGATACTGGCGATGTAGGCCAGTGACAAGGCCACCATCGGCAGGATCATAAATTTCAGCGCCCCGCCGTTCCAGCCCCCGCCGGGTAGCCATTTCAAGGTGATGGCAAATATCATGACCAATAAGGGAGCGACCACGAAACTGGGGATAACCACCCCGGTCATTGCCACCCCCATCACCGTATAGTCCCAACGTGTATTTTGCTTCAGCGCGGCTATCACTCCGGCGCTAACACCGACGAGCACCGCCAGAATAAAGGCTGCCGCACCCAGCTTCGCAGAAACCGGGAAGCTCGAGGCAACCAGGTCGTTAACCGTGTAGTCTTTATATTTAAAGGATGGTCCAAAATCGCCGTGCGCCAGCTGTTTCAGATAGCTGAAATACTGTGTGGAGATGGGATCGTTTAGATGATATTTCGCTTCAATATTAGCCAGCACTTCTGGCGGCAATGCGCGTTCCCCGGTGAATGGGCTACCCGGCGCAAGGCGCATCATAAAGAATGAAATCGTAATAAGAATAAACAGCGTCGGAATCGCTTCCAGACAGCGACGTAATATAAATTTTAACATTGCCCGTACCTTCTGGCGTGTGCCTTTATACCCGTCATACTTCAAGCTGCAAGTGCGTTGGCTTTACTCGCTCACGCCAATCACTTACTTAAGTAAGCTCCTGGCGATTCGCTGCGTTGCCGCCTTCCTGCAACGTGAATTATTTAGGGTATACCTCTCTTTGTCTAAAGAGGTATATATAGTTCGAAGAAAAAGACACTGTGGGGCAACATGATTGCCCCACGTCTTGCCATTAATGCTTGATAATATACAAGTCTTTAACGTGGATATTATCCATCGGGTCTTTACCGGAGTATCCGCCAACCCATGGTTTAACCAGGCGGGCGTTAACATAGTAATAAACTGGTACAATCGCAGAATCTTTATCCAGCTGCTGTTCCGCTTTCGAATACAGTTCGCTGCGTTGCGCTTCATCCGTCACTTTCAGCGTATCCGCAATCAGCTTATCAAATGCCGGGCTCTTATAGTGGACGGTATTATTGGAGCTGTCGGACAGCACCATATTCAGGAAGGACGTCGGTTCGTTATAGTCCGCACACCAGCCCGCACGTGAAACATCATAGTTGCCCTGATGGCGCGTATCGAGGAACGTTTTCCATTCCTGGTTTTCCAGCTTCACATTAGCACCCAGATTTTTCTTCCAGATAGATGCCGCGGCAATAGCCAGCTTCTTATGCAGGTCTGAGGTGTTATACAGCAGATCAAAGGTCAGCGGTTTCTCAGCGGTATATCCGGCCTCAGCCAGCAGTTTCTTCGCTTCTTCATTACGTTTTTCCTGAGACCACTTGAACCACTCTGGCTCAACCAGTTTCGCGCCATCGGTGTATGGAGGAGTAAAGCTATATGCTGGCAGGTCACCCTGGTTTTTCACTTTATTGACGATAATGTCACGATCCAACGCCAGCTTCAGGGCGGTACGAACACGAACATCGTTGAACGGTGCTTTCTGGTTGTTGATTTCGTAATAATAGGTGCACAGATACGGGTCAACGTGGACTTCGTTCGGGATCTCTTTTTTCAGTTTCTGGAATAACTCAATCGGCATGTTGTTAAAGGTCATGTCGATTTCACCGCTGCGATAGCGGTTTACGTCAGTCACTTCAGAAGAAATAGGCAGGTAGGTTACCTGGTTAATAACCGTTTTGGCGTTGTCCCAATAGTTGGTATTACGCTCAAGCACAATGCGCTCGTTCACAACCCAGTCTTTCAGTTTATACGCACCGTTAGTAACGATGTTAGCGGGCTGGGTCCACTTCTCGCCAAATTTTTCAACAGCCGCTCTGGGAACCGGTGAAACGGAAGAGTGCACAAGCAGTTTGTAGAAATAAGGAACTGGTTCGCTGAGGGTAACTTCAAAAGTATGATCGTCGAGAGCTTTTACGCCCAGATCGGTGACCGGTTTTTTACCGGCGATAATATCATCAATGTTGACAATATGACCGTACTGCAAATAACTGGCATACGGTGATGCAGTATTTGGATTAGCCAAACGTTGCCAGCTATACACGAAATCTTGCGCAGTAACAGGCGTGCCGTCAGACCATTTAGCATCTTTACGCAGATGGAATGTCCAGACTTTAAAATCTTTATTTTCCCATTTTTCAGCCACGCCAGGCGATGGTTTGCCATCGACATCACTGATTAATAAACCTTCAAACAGGTCACGGTTAATGTTGGATTCAGGTACACCTTCGATTTTATGGGGATCGAGTGATTGCACTTCCGAACCGTTATTACGCACCAGAGTCTGCTTTTCAGCAAGCTGCACACCCGCTGGCACTACTGCCGCCGTGGCAACATTTCCTGCGACTAGCGCAGTTAAGATCCCCGCAGCTACTAAACTTTTTTTAGTGATGTTAGTCATTGTGTTGTACTCCCTCATTATTATGGCTGGTTTTTTAACCAGACTGTTAATCCTGTTAGGATCCCTGTACGGCACCGGAGATTTTCTGCCGTCAGGTGGTTTATTGTTTTACTGCTTGCTATCACCGACTTTATTTATTCTGGCGATTCGTATGACCGCCTTGCGTCGATTCTCTACGTGCCTCCCCTGCCGGAAACACGCTATTACCCTGTTGAGAGAAACTAACTGCAAATGATTCTCATCAACGTGAATTCTTCTGCATAATACTTGGCCGGAAAGTATCAAATGCGTTTCTTAACCGCCAATACATTTTACAAATTTGTTAACCAATTCTCTTTTATTGGAAATAAATCTCACTTAAAAAGTCTTACGAATGAAGATTTATTATGAGAAGTTCACAAAAATCAATGCATTATGTCGGCCATGGTGTTAACCATCCTTTCCTAAGTCAACGCCATGTCAAAATGCACATAAATTTAACAATTGGTTATTAATTAGCACATTCATCTGAAATAAAGGCTGAAATAACTAATAACATTTCGATAATCCTTCAGCAAGCCCCAGAGTATGATGTTAATAAAATAACAGCAGTATCGGTCTTCGTCGGGCGTACTGGGACGTGTTATATCTTTAGAATCAATGGCTAACAGGAGAGTTAATCATCAGCATTTTTTATTATTGCTCTGCTGATTTTCAACTTTAGTGAGAAGTTTTACTGATAATGAAATGAAACGGAGCCGGACACGACTCCGTTTGCACAGAAGAGAGGTTTCAGGCCAGCAAACCAGGGAAAATGGATTTGATGCCTGTAACGATAAATTCGATACCCAAAGCCATTAACAGCAGCCCCATAATACGCGTAATGACGTTGATACCGGTTTGGCCCAACAGGCGCACTAACCATGGTGCCATGCGGAACAGCCCCCAGCAGCACATGGCAAACAACGCAATCGCTACAAAAAAGCCAAACAGGTTAATCGCACTATGATATCGCGTACCCCAGACAATAGTTGAGCTTATCGCACCCGGTCCCGCCATCAACGGCAATGCCAACGGTACAACGCCGATACTTTCACGGATTGCGGTTTCTGATTTTTCCTGTTTGTTTTGTTTATCTTCCCCTAGTTTTCCGCTAATCATTGACATCGCGATAGTCACAACCAGAATACCGCCAGCGATCCTGAACGAGTCAATTGAGATGCCGAAAAGTTGCAGAATACCATCACCAAGAAACAGCGAAGTCCACAGGATGATTGCGACCGAAAGGTTTGCCGTGAGGTTGGTTTTGTTTCGTGCTGCGGCAGTTTGATAGCTGGTCATACTGATAAAGACGGGGATGATCCCTACCGGGTTGACCAACGCAAATAACCCAATGAAAAATTTAAAATAGACAGGAAAATCAAATAGCGTTTGGATCACGGTTAGCTCCGAAGCGTTAGCCGGATAAAATGAGTCATAAAATTGATAAAATCCGCGCTGAAGATACGCCTTTTGTCAGCATACTTCACCTTCTATCTTCGTATATCAATGTAAATACGCTACCAATACTCAGTGTTATTAATATGTATTAAATATGCTAATGTTATTAGCATTCATTACGTCAATTTATTAACACTTAACGAGAAACGCTAAAAGGGCCTGCTGAAAGGTGTCAGCTTTGCGAATTTTTGATCCAGATCACGCAATTACTACTCAGAAGTGAGTAATCTTGCTTACGCCACCTGGAGGTAACGCGTTAGAGTTAACAGGCGCTAGCGTATAAGCTCTTTTAGTAAATCAAAGTAAAGTGGGCGTTAATTAACCGTTTGATTTTCAAACCATTACACAAATTTTCGTCGGTCTGTCTATACTCTCGTATCGAGCAGATGATTTACTAAAAAAGTTTAACATTATCAGGAGAGCATCATGGCTGTTACTAATGTCGCTGAACTTAACGCACTTGTAGAGCGCGTAAAAAAAGCCCAGCGTGAATATGCCAGTTTCACTCAAGAACAGGTTGACAAAATCTTCCGTGCCGCCGCTCTGGCTGCCGCAGACGCTCGAATTCCTCTCGCGAAAATGGCCGTTGCCGAATCCGGCATGGGTATTGTCGAAGATAAAGTGATTAAAAACCACTTCGCTTCTGAATACATTTACAACGCTTACAAAGATGAAAAAACCTGTGGTGTGCTGTCTGAAGACGACACTTTTGGTACCATTACCATTGCTGAACCGATTGGTATCATCTGCGGTATCGTTCCAACCACTAACCCGACTTCTACTGCAATCTTCAAATCACTGATCAGCCTGAAGACCCGTAACGCCATCATCTTCTCTCCGCATCCGCGCGCAAAAGATGCAACTAACAAAGCAGCTGACATCGTTCTGCAAGCAGCAATCGCTGCTGGCGCACCGAAAGATCTGATCGGCTGGATCGATCAACCTTCCGTTGAACTGTCTAACGCGCTGATGCACCACCCGGACATCAACCTGATCCTTGCGACCGGTGGTCCAGGCATGGTTAAAGCGGCATACAGCTCCGGTAAACCGGCTATCGGCGTAGGCGCAGGTAACACCCCTGTGGTTATCGACGAAACCGCTGATATCAAACGTGCTGTTGCATCTGTTCTGATGTCTAAAACCTTCGATAACGGCGTAATCTGTGCTTCTGAGCAGTCTGTCGTCGTGGTTGACTCTGTATATGATGCAGTACGTGAGCGTTTTGCGACTCACGGCGGCTACATGCTGCAGGGCAAAGAGTTGAAAGCAGTTCAGGACGTTATCCTGAAAAATGGCGCGCTGAACGCAGCTATCGTTGGTCAGCCGGCATACAAGATTGCTGAACTGGCAGGCTTCTCCGTACCAGAAACCACCAAGATCCTGATCGGTGAAGTGAAGGTTGTTGACGAAAGCGAACCGTTTGCTCACGAGAAACTGTCTCCGACGCTGGCAATGTACCGTGCGAAGGACTTCGAAGACGCAGTCATCAAAGCTGAAAAACTGGTTGCGATGGGCGGTATCGGTCATACCTCTTGCCTGTACACTGACCAGGACAACCAGCCAGAGCGTGTTGCTTACTTCGGTCAGATGATGAAAACCGCACGTATCCTGATCAACACCCCTGCTTCTCAGGGTGGTATCGGTGACCTGTACAACTTCAAACTCGCACCTTCCCTGACACTGGGTTGTGGTTCCTGGGGTGGTAACTCCATCTCTGAAAACGTTGGTCCTAAGCACCTGATCAACAAGAAAACCGTTGCTAAGCGAGCTGAAAACATGTTGTGGCACAAACTTCCGAAATCTATCTACTTCCGTCGTGGCTCTCTGCCAATCGCACTGGATGAAGTGATTACCGATGGTCACAAACGTGCGCTGATCGTGACCGACCGCTTCCTGTTCAACAACGGTTATGCAGACCAGATCACCTCCGTTCTGAAAGCTGCTGGCGTTGAAACCGAAGTGTTCTTTGAAGTTGAAGCTGACCCGACTCTGACCGTTGTTCGCAAAGGTGCTGAGCTGGCTAACTCCTTCAAACCAGACGTAATCATCGCACTGGGTGGTGGTTCCCCGATGGACGCCGCGAAAATCATGTGGGTTATGTACGAGCACCCGGAAACTCACTTCGAAGAACTGGCACTGCGCTTTATGGACATCCGTAAACGTATCTACAAGTTCCCGAAAATGGGCGTAAAAGCGAAGATGGTTGCAGTTACCACCACTTCCGGTACCGGTTCTGAAGTGACTCCGTTTGCGGTCGTTACCGACGATGCAACTGGCCAGAAATACCCGCTGGCAGACTACGCGCTGACTCCGGATATGGCGATTGTTGACGCCAACCTGGTTATGGATATGCCGAAGTCACTGTGTGCGTTCGGTGGTCTGGATGCCGTCACTCACGCTCTGGAAGCTTACGTTTCAGTACTGGCTTCTGAGTTCTCTGACGGTCAGGCTCTGCAAGCGCTGAAATTGCTGAAAGAAAACCTGCCAGCGTCTTACCATGAAGGTTCTAAGAACCCGGTAGCGCGTGAGCGTGTACACAGTGCAGCAACTATCGCTGGTATCGCGTTTGCTAACGCCTTCCTGGGTGTATGTCACTCAATGGCGCACAAACTGGGTTCTCAGTTCCACATTCCTCACGGTCTGGCGAACGCCCTGCTGATCAGCAACGTTATTCGTTACAACGCGAACGACAACCCGACTAAACAGACTGCATTCAGCCAGTACGACCGTCCGCAGGCACGCCGTCGCTACGCTGAAATCGCAGACCATCTGGGTCTGAGCGCACCGGGTGACCGTACTGCCGCGAAAATCCAGAAACTGCTGGGCTGGTTGGAAGAAATCAAAGCTGAACTGGGTATTCCTAAGTCTATCCGTGAAGCTGGCGTTCAGGAAGCTGACTTCCTGGCACACGTGGACAAACTGTCTGAAGATGCGTTTGACGACCAGTGTACTGGTGCTAACCCACGTTACCCGCTGATTTCTGAACTGAAACAGATCCTGCTGGATACCTACTACGGTCGTGAGTATAGCGAAGGTCAGACCGCCGCTAAGACTGAAGCAGTAGCTGCACCGAAAGCAGAAAAGAAAGCGAAGAAATCCGCTTAATTTGCTCAGATAAGTTTTAGCTTCATCATAAACGGTCCCAATTGGGGCCGTTTTTTTCGTCTTGTGTTATGAAAATCGGGGAATACACAATTTAACCATGTGAATAGAATGGCAGTGTAAGAGATTTATTCAGGAAGATGTGAGACCAGCCGTCAGAAAAGAGTCTGACAGGGTAGAGAACATTGACGAAGGTTCCGGCCTACCCTGTGTTTATAAGCGCTCAGAAGCGTACAGGGTTAATCGTGGCTGTGTCGTTCTTGTATCGCCGTCAGAGAGCCCTCAGACTGCGCTTGTTTGTAGTGTTTACGACATACCGACACATAGCGTTCATTCCCGCCGATAACCACCTGCTCGCCCTCGTTATAAGGTCTTCCAGCCTGATCAAGGCGTAATACCATGCTGGCCTTACGGCCACAAAAACAAATGGTCTTTAATTCAACCAGTTTATCTGACCACGCAAGCAGGTATTCGCTGCCACCAAATAACTCACCACGAAAATCAGTGCGTAAGCCGTAACACAAAACAGGAATATCCAGTTGATCGACAACTTCAGATAATTCATAAACCTGTTGTCGGGTCAGAAACTGAGACTCATCGACCAGTACACAGTGAATTCTTTGCTGCGCATTCTCAGCGCGAATCTCTTCGAACAATGATGAATTTTGGTTAAACAATTTTGCAGGTGACGACAGACCTATACGTGAACTTACTTTTCCAGCACCAAAACGGTTATCAATTTCCGCTGTATATACAACGGCACGCATCCCACGTTCCTGATAATTGTACGAAGATTGCAACAAGGCAGTCGACTTACCTGCGTTCATTGCAGAATAGTAAAAATATAGTTGTGCCATTGACCGAAGGCCCTCACGAGGGGAAATAAATATGGGCTGGATTGTATCATATTTCACGAACATGTCGGTGTAGCGTTGGCCGCAAAGGCGTATAAATGAGCGGGCAAGCTCGCACAGTGCCGCCTGAATTTAAGTAACGGATAGTGAAAGAGCATACAACCATCGACCAAACAGCCTGTGCTCGGACGCGTATATACACACTCTTTCACAAATAGTGCTCATGAAATTTATCAATGTCACTTATCATCATACGGCAATAAAGAAACCCTTCCCATATTGTTATTGAATCTACCCACTGTCGCCGTGTATTAGCGAATTCACGTAAGCAAAACTAATACAAAAGGTTGAAATCACTGCAAAGAGATACTATTTGTACACCATAAAATGTGACCTGAATCTTGAATTTTTACTCTCAGCCGCTGAGAAGCCCCCTCGTCAATAAGCCTTTTTTATGCCCAACATCATGGGGAATTTAAGACAGGAGAATTAATTCTGATACTAAATAAAGCGCAATTTTGAATTCCTTACATTCCTGGCTATTGCACAACTGAATTTATCGCTCTATTATTAGCTCAACAAACCACCCCAATATAAGTTTGAGATTACTACAATGAGCGAAGCACTTAAAATTCTGAACAACATCCGTACTCTTCGTGCGCAGGCAAGAGAATGCACTCTGGAAACGCTTGAAGAAATGCTGGAAAAATTAGAAGTTGTAGTTAGCGAGCGTCGCGAAGAAGAAAGCGCTGCTGCTGCTGAAGTTGAAGAACGTACTCGTAAACTGCAACAATATCGTGAAATGCTGATCGCTGACGGCATTGATCCGAACGAATTGCTGAATAGCATGGCTGCTGTTAAATCTGGCACCAAAGCTAAACGCGCTGCACGTCCGGCTAAATATAGCTATGTTGACGAAAACGGTGAAACTAAAACCTGGACTGGCCAGGGTCGTACACCGGCAGTGATCAAAAAAGCGATGGAAGAACAAGGTAAACAACTGGACGATTTCCTGATCAAGGAATAATTCAGAAATAGTTTGCTTAAAATCCCGCCACTGGCGGGATTTTTTTTACCGGTACTTCGTTCAACCCTACCCGGATTAGGTATAAAAAAAACGGCGCTGTTAATACAGCGCCGTTCTGACCAGATAATACCAGAAGGTTACTTCTTAATACCCATCTCGTCTTCCAGCCAGGCTTTAAATTCGGCGCCGAGAGTATTATGGCGAATACCATATTCAACGAACGCCTGCATATAGCCCAGTTTATTACCACAGTCATGGCTTTTGCCCTTCATGTGATAGGCTTCAACCGTCTCTTTTTCAATCAGCATATCGATAGCATCTGTCAGCTGAATTTCATCACCCGCTCCCGGAGGGGTTTTAGCCAGCAGAGGCCAGATATCGGCACTAAGAACGTAACGACCCACAACGGCCAGATTAGAAGGCGCAACATCAGCTTTTGGTTTTTCAACCACGCCAACCATCGGAACGCTTTCGCCCGGGGATAATTCAACGCCTTTACAATCAACAACGCCATAAGCTGTAACATCTTCTACCGGTTCAACCATAATCTGGCTGCTACCTGTTTCATCAAAACGATGAATCATTTCGGCAAGGTTGTCGCGGGATAAATCAGATTCGTATTCATCAAGAATTACGTCCGGCAGGATTACAGCTACCGGTTCATCGCCAACCACAGGGTGCGCGCACAATACCGCGTGGCCCAGACCTTTAGCCAGCCCCTGACGCACCTGCATAATAGTCACATGTGGCGGGCAAATAGATTGCACTTCTTCCAGAAGCTGGCGTTTTACACGTTTTTCCAGCATCGCTTCAAGTTCAAAGCTGGTATCAAAGTGGTTTTCAATAGAATTTTTAGACGAGTGAGTTACAAGTACAATTTCAGTGATGCCCGCAGCAATACATTCGTTTACGACGTACTGAATTAATGGCTTATCAACCAACGGTAGCATCTCTTTCGGGATTGCTTTCGTAGCCGGTAACATCCTGGTTCCTAATCCCGCAACCGGGATAACGGCTTTTTTGACTTTTGAATTAAGGGCAGCCATTTAAAACTCTCCTGGACTGTTCATGTATTGAACGTGTTCATCATTCTGTATCGCATCCGAGTATATCAGTACAGCGACAAGCTTCTGGTCTGAAAAGGACGCGCGTCGGTATAATTAAGATAAATACGAATAAAACTGGCGCCGATAGTAGCACTCACAGCATGGGGAGGGTGAACCAATTTCATTTACACGCCTCTCAATTGTTCATTCTGCAGACAACATCAAGCGCAGGCGACCTCCCTCCCCCCAAATTTGGCATTGCCATGACTCACAATGTTGGCTCAACTGATTAAGATACGTATTACCTAAGGTACCCAGCGGAACGCCATTGCTGATTTGCACTTGGTGGGAACCTGTATTTAATGTCGCATTCAGCCCTGCCGATACCAGAATCAGATTTTTTAATCCGCTGTGGTAATACCCCACCAGCAAGGGAAACTGCCCTGGTAAATTGGCTTGCCGCAACAAATGATTTACCTGTTTCAATAACGTACCTAGCTCCGGCAACCGTTGATTTTGTTGTGTCAGTTGCTCCTGCAGTAAACCATTAAATAGCGCCCGCAGTAATAATGCAGCCAGCACGCCATTATCCCCTGCACGCGTCACATCAAGGCAATAGAATGCAAGGTCATGATCCGACAGCGGCGCAATATCCAGCACCAGCCCCGGTTGGTCGGCTGCCACCAATTGTCGATAGTTAATGCGACAGTGCGAAATCACTTGCGACACTGGAGGCTGTAATTCTTTTAGCAGCTTCGCGGCGGCGGCAGGATCGTCCACCATCGCATCCCAGTCGCGAAATAGCCGCTCTTCTTCTTCCACGCGTGAATTAAACATGTTGGGATAAAGACATGCAAAGACGGTTTCTCGCAAGCGATTAAGGTCTTTCACCGGCTTCAACAGGACGTCATCCACACCGAGTCGTAACGCTTTGGCTATGTCGGACATGTTTTCCGTCGCAGAAATCACCAGTATCGGGGTCTGATCGCCACGATTGCGTAAATACTCAACCAGTTTGAGACCGTTCATTCTTGGCATAGCCAGGTCGCAGATCATCAGGTCAGGTTTAAAATGCCCAAGCAAGTCCAGTGCTTCAAGTCCGTCACCAGCTACCGCCGTTGTCGCTCCCAAAGAGGAAAACCATGAGTCCATGAGTGAGCGAAATACCGGCTCATCCTCAACGATAAGAATCTGTTTTCCGACCAATGGCTGCGTCATATTCTCCCCCCTGACTGGCTTTAATAAATAGTGGCATGCTATTGCCACTCACGCCTGTCAGAATTAGCTTAAGTGTTGATAAAAAATGCGTTAGACGTTGGTTTTCACCAGGGGTAGAAGCTCATCCATTTTCTTCTCGACCGCTAACTGCCCGGCAGCAATTGCCGCACTGGCGCGGTGAAAATCCAGCGTGGATATTTGTGGACAAAACGGCTGAATCAGAATGTCTGGAGGGTCACCGGCCATGCGGTTACGTTTCAGTCGGTTTTCCAGAACCTGAATAGACGTCGTCATAATCTCCATCGCCGTGGGCGCAGTTACTGCACGCCTGGCAGTAATGTTGCTCAAGCGTTCTTTCAGACGGGCATGCCATGAGAGTTCGTCAGCATCATCACCCGATTCGGCATCGCTATTGACGTTGAAGGAGAGTAAATCTTGTTGCATGAGATGCGCATCGTGTTGCAGGTCGACCGCAATAACAATATCGGCCCCCAACGCGCGAGTCAGGGAGACAGGGACAGGATTCACCACCGCACCATCGACCAGCCAGTAACCATTGTGCGCCACAGGTGACATCAGGCCAGGAATACTGCAGGAGGCCCGGACAGCAAGATGTAAATCACCTTCGGTGAACCAAAGTTCCCGACCCGTACTCAGATTGGTGGCCACTGTTGCGAAACGGCGAGTACATTGCTCAATTGCTTCTACCGGCATCACATTACGGTACTGATTGAATACCCGTTCACCGCGCAGTAAACCTCCCCTGCGCCACGAGAGATCCATCAACCGTAAAACATCCCAATAGCTGAAAGAACAGACCCACTTTTCGAGAGCAGGCAGCTTATTGCAGGCGTAGGCAGCGCCAACCAACGAACCGATGGAGCACCCTGCCACGATATCAACATCAATGCCCATATGCTTAAGGGCTTTAATAACGCCAATATGCGACCAACCTCGCGCCGCGCCGGAACCTAGCGCCAGCCCAATTTTTATTTTTCTCATTATACGTACAAACTTCCCCTGGCTTGCAGACGTAGCAACATCGCTACCGCTCAGTTAACATAGTGCCACTCTGGCGTTTTTACGCCGTTTTTATATTCCAGGGAGTACTTTGTGTCTCAGCTTTGTCCCTGTGGTAGCGCTGTCGAGTATAGCCTATGTTGCTACCGTTATGTGTCCGGCGCGCAAGTAGCACCTACGCCGTCACACCTCATGCGTTCTCGTTACTGTGCTTTTGTGATGAAAGACGCAGATTACCTTATCAGAACCTGGCATCCGGATTGCCATGCGGCCGAGTTTCGCGACGACATTATCGCAGGATTTACTCATACCGAATGGCTTGGACTGACCGTTTTTGAACAAGAGACGGCAGACACAGAAAATATCGGCTACGTCAGTTTTGTCGCACGGTTTTCTGAACAAGGTAAAACAGGTGCAATTATCGAGCGCTCTCGTTTTTTAAAAGAAAACGGTCAGTGGTACTATATAGACGGTATACGCCCTCAAATTGGACGAAACGATACCTGCCCTTGTGGCTCCGGTAAAAAATTTAAAAAGTGCTGCGGCTAATCAACGCCCGACAGTATCAATTTTGCAAACATTCTCAACAGGATCACCGCTGCAAATGCATTCATTACAACGAAAAGTGCTGCGTACTATTTGCCCGGACCAAAAAGGTCTGATCGCGCGCATTACAAATATCTGTTACAAGCATGAACTGAACATCGTGCAGAACAATGAGTTTGTGGACCACCGTACCGGACGCTTTTTTATGCGTACCGAACTGGAGGGCATTTTTAACGACGTCACGCTGCTTGCCGATCTGGACAGCGCCTTACCTGAAGGCTCGATTCGTGAATTAACCCCAGCAGGCCGCCGCCGCATCGTCATTTTGGTCACCAAGGAAGCGCATTGCCTGGGCGATTTATTAATGAAGGCCAATTATGGCGGGCTGGATGTTGAAATCGCCGCGGTGATCGGCAATCACGAGACCTTGCGTCCTCTGGTTGAACGGTTTGATATTCCGTTTGAGCTGGTGAGCCATGAAGGTTTAACACGTGACGAACATGATGAGAAAATGGCTGATGCTATCGACGCCCACCAGCCGGACTATGTCGTGCTGGCTAAATACATGCGCGTTCTGACCCCGACATTTGTTTCACGCTTCCCGAATAAGATTATCAATATTCACCATTCATTCCTGCCAGCATTCATTGGTGCTCGTCCATACCATCAGGCTTATGAGCGCGGCGTGAAGATCATCGGCGCGACGGCCCACTACGTGAATGATAACCTCGATGAAGGCCCAATCATTATGCAGGACGTGATCCATGTTGATCACACCTACACCGCCGAAGATATGATGCGCGCGGGTCGCGACGTTGAAAAAAATGTATTAAGCCGTGCGCTGTATCAGGTTCTGGCTCAACGCGTCTTTGTTTACGGTAACCGAACGATTATTCTGTAATCGATTGATAAGTTAATTGGTTACCTTTACATCTTTACGTGTAAAAATCAGGCAACCAGTTCTTTTTTATCAACGGAATGCTTTACAGGGGCGCATCATTTGATATGATGCGCCCCGCTTCCAACGGAAGCAGGCCAGTAATTAGCATTACCCCGTGGTGGGGTTCCCGAGCGGCCAAAGGGAGCAGACTGTAAATCTGCCGTCATCGACTTCGAAGGTTCGAATCCTTCCCCCACCACCATTCATTCCTGTAGATTCATAAAATTAGTATACCCCTGGTGGGGTTCCCGAGCGGCCAAAGGGAGCAGACTGTAAATCTGCCGTCATCGACTTCGAAGGTTCGAATCCTTCCCCCACCACCATCACTTCATAAAGCACCAACAGTAAATCAATCTCTAATGCCCCATATTCTGCCCATGTGGGAAGGATGAGAAGCTTCGACTAAGGTTCGATTCGAGCGTAGCGAGAAAGCGTTGCCGCAGGCAACGACCCGAAGGGCGAAGCGCGTAGCGCTGAGTAATCCTTCCCCCACCACCATCACTTCATAAAGCAACACACTCAATTCCTCAGCAATGCCTTTTATTTGCCTGATGCGCTATGCTTATCAGGCCTACTAACTCGACATGTGCCCGTAATTTGTCTGCTGCGCTGCGCTTATCAGGCCTACGAACTCGTCACGTGCCCGCAATTTGCATGATGCGCTGCGCTTATCAGGCCTACGAACTCGTCACGTGCCCGCAATTTGCCTGATGCGCTGCGCTTATCAGGCCTACGAACTCGACACGTGCCCGCAATTTGTCTGCTGCGCTGCACTGCTCTTATCAGGCCTACTAACTCGACATGTGCCCGTAATTTGTCTGCTGCGCTGCGCTTATCAGGCCTACAAACTCGACACGTGCCCGCTATTTGCCTGATGCGCTGCGCTTATCAGGCCTACGAACTCGATACGTGCCCGCTATTCGTCTGATGCGCTGCACTTATCTGGCCTACGAACTCGATACGTGCCCGCTATTTGTCTGATGCGCTGCACTTATCTGGCCTACGAACTCGATACGTGCCCGCTATTCGTCTGATGCGTTGCGCTTATCAGGCCTACAGCGCTCGCTGATACCTTCGTAGGCCGGATAAGGCGCTTGCGCCGCCATCCGGCAAACAGGCATAAAAAAACCCCGCCGAAGCAGGGTTTTGTCATTCTCAAATATACGATTAGTGACGCGCGCGAACAATCTGGTATTTGCGTGTCAGATATTCGACCGGGACGCTCCAGATGTGTACCAGACGCGAGAATGGGAACAACAGGAACAGCGTCATACCCAGCACCAGGTGCATACGGAAAATGAACGCAACACCATCCAGATATTGAGACGCTCCGCCCTGGAAGGTCACCACTGTCTGCGCCCAGTTCACCAGCTTCATCATCTCGCTACCGTCCATATGCTGGGCGGAAAACGGAATGGTCAGCAGGCCCAGCGCACACTGGATCACCAGCAGTGAGAGGATCAGAATATCCGCTCCGGTGGTGGTGGCCCGCACGCGTGGGCTGAACAGACGACGTTTCAGCAGCAGTACGCCACCAATCAGACACATCAGGCCACTGGCACCGCCCGCAAACATTGCCATCTTTTGTTTCACTTCAAGCGGTAGCCAGGCTTCATACATCCAGTGCGGCGTCAACATGCCAAGGAAGTGCCCAGCAAAGATACCCAGGATCCCGATGTGAAACAGGTTTGACGCCAGGTTCATCCCTTTGCGATCCAGCATCTGACTGGAAGCTGCACGCCATGTATATTGCCCATAGTCATAACGCAGCCAGCTGCCGATCAGAAAGACAGAACCCGCGATGTACGGATAGATGTCAAAGAAGAACGTATTCAGGAAGTGCATTATTGCTGTCCTCCGGTGGTGATATTCAGATACTGCGGCGCAACGGCCCCGGCAAAACGACGCTGGTGAGCGGAGATTTCCGACTCGCCACACCCCTGATCGGCGAAGAATTTCACCTGCTCTTCTTCCCAGACCGCATCCAGCGCTTGTGGAGTATCGTCACGGGCTTCATCCGCAATTTTTTCAGCCACTTTATCGCTGTCGATAACGGTATTCGCCAGTTTTAACAGCAGATCGAACAGCACCGCATAACGGCTTTCACGCTGTTGCAAACGAGCGCTGAGCAGCGCCAGAATCGGCGCAATATCCTGTAAGCCACCTAGCGCTTCGCTTTTCGGCAGTTGCGCAAGGTATTCCAGATACAGCGGCAGATGATCGGGAAGTTCGCGGCTGTCGAGCTGTAAACCGTGCTGCTCATACTGTGCCATCAGGTCAACCATAGCCTGACCGCGATCGCGGGATTCACCGTGAACATGTTCAAACAGCAGCAGCGATGTCGCGCGGCCACGGTCAAACAGTTCGCTGTAGGCAGCCTGCACATCCAGCATGTCCTGCGAGGTTAGATCGCGCAGGAAAACGCCCAGAGTCTGGGCATCCTCTTTATCCAGGTTCTCAGATGACGCGAGTGCATCGAAAAGTTCCTGCTGATGCTGCCACAAGGCAGCATCCGGGTACTCGAGCAGACGCGAAACAATGACGAGTTCAATCATTGGTGCGGCTCCGTTTTGCTGGTCACATCGACAGCGTCGATGCGGCGGCTGTTGAACAGATTGAATTTAGTATCAGAACCGTGGCAACCGTCGCCGAAGGTAAAGCCACAACCGCTTTTCTCCGGGAACGCGTCACGCGCCAGTTCACGATGGCTGCTCGGTACCACGAAACGATCTTCGTAGTTCGCGATTGCCAGGTAACGATACATTTCCTGTGCCTGTGCTTCGCTTAAGCCCACCTCTTCCAGCGCACGGGTATCAACTTTGCCGTCAACAGTTTCCGCACGTTTGTAGTGACGCATCGCCAGCATACGTTTCAGCGCCAACAGTACCGGCTGGGTGTCACCTGCAGTCAGCAGGTTCGCCAGGTACTGAACCGGAATACGCAGGCTGTCAACATCCGGCAGAATACCGTTGCTGCCCAGCTCGCCGGCATCAGCAGCTGACTGAATCGGTGACAATGGCGGCACGTACCAGACCATCGGCAGTGTGCGGTATTCCGGATGCAGCGGCAGCGCCAGCTTCCAGTCCATCGCCATTTTGTAAACCGGAGACTGCTGTGCGGCATCAATGACGCTCAGCGGAATACCATCTTTCAGCGCCTGTTCAATAACAGCCGGATCGTTCGGATCGAGGAACACGTCCAGCTGACGCTGGTACAGATCTTTCTCGTGCTCGGTGCTTGCTGCACTTTCGATCGCATCTGCGTCATACAGCAGTACGCCGAGGTAACGGATACGACCTACACAGGTTTCGGAGCAAACGGTCGGCTGACCAGCTTCGATACGCGGGTAGCAGAAAATGCACTTCTCAGATTTCCCGCTCTTCCAGTTGAAGTAGATCTTCTTGTACGGGCAGCCGGTGATACACATACGCCAGCCGCGGCACTTGTCCTGGTCGATCAGCACGATGCCATCTTCTTCACGCTTGTAGATAGCGCCGCTCGGACAGGTCGCCACACACGCCGGATTAAGGCAGTGCTCACACAGACGCGGCAGGTACATCATGAAGGTGTTTTCGAACTGACCGTACATCGCCTTCTGCATGTTTTCGAAGTTCTGGTCTTTGGCGCGTTTTTCAAACTCGCCGCCCAGAATTTCTTCCCAGTTCGGACCGCTGGTAATTTTATCCATTCGCTGACCGGTGATCAGCGAGCGTGGACGAGCAATCGGCTGCGCTTTGCTGTCTGCCGGAGCGTTATGCAACGTCTGGTAGTCAAAATCAAACGGCTCGTAGTAATCATCCATGCCCGGCAGATGCGGGTTAGCAAATATTTTACCCAACAGCAGCGCTTTGTTACCCATGCGCGGCTGCAGTTTGCCGTTGATTTTACGGATCCAACCGCCCTTCCATTTTTCCTGGTTTTCCCAGTCGTTCGGGAAGCCAACGCCAGGCTTACTTTCGACGTTGTTGAACCAGGCGTACTCCATACCTTCACGGCTGGTCCAGACGTTTTTACAGGTCACTGAACAGGTGTGGCAGCCGATGCACTTATCGAGATTCAGCACCATGCCGACTTGTGAACGAATTTTCATTTTACGCTCTCCTGTACCTGGTCATTGCCTTCGCCATCCAACCAGTTAATGTTCTTCATCTTACGTACAACTACGAACTCATCACGGTTTGAACCGACGGTGCCGTAGTAGTTAAAGCCGTAGGCCAACTGCGCATAGCCGCCGATCATATGGGTCGGTTTCGGTGTAATACGGGTCACCGAGTTGTGGATCCCACCGCGCTGCTGGGTGATTTCTGAACCCGGCAGGTTAACGATACGTTCCTGCGCGTGGTACATCATGGTCATCCCGGCCGGTACACGCTGGCTGACAACTGCACGTGCCGTCAGCGCACCGTTGCTGTTGAAGACTTCGATCCAGTCGTTATCTTCGATTCCCAGATCCTTCGCATCGACTTCGCTCATCCACACAATCGGGCCACCGCGTGACAGCGTCAGCATCAGCAAGTTGTCGCTGTAAGTGGAGTGGATACCCCATTTCTGGTGCGGCGTCAGGAAGTTGAGCGCTTTTTCCGGGTTACCGTTAGATTTCTCGCCAATCACCGCTTTCACCGAACGGGTGTCGATTGGCGGACGGTAAACCAGCAGGCTTTCACCAAAGTCACGCATCCACTGATGATCCTGATACAACTGCTGGCGACCAGACAGCGTACGCCATGGGATCAGCTCGTGAACGTTGGTATAGCCGGCGTTATAAGACACGTGTTCATCTTCCAGTCCTGACCAGGTCGGGCTGGAGATAATTTTGCGCGGCTGCGCCTGAATATCGCGGAAGCGAATTTTTTCGTCTTCTTTATTCAGCGCCAGATGCGTATGGTCACGACCGGTAAATTCACTCAGCGCAGCCCAGGCTTTAACGGCTACCTGACCGTTGGTTTCCGGCGCCAGCGTCAGGATCATCTCGGCTGCATCAATTGCGGTATCCAGCATCGGCTGGCCTTTTGCCGGTCCTTCAGCCTTGGTGTAATTGAGCTTACGCAGCAGATCCATTTCGCTCTGGGTATTCCAGGCAATCCCTTTACCGCCGTTACCGATTTTTTCCATCAGCGGGCCGATGGAGGTGAAACGCTCGTAGGTTGCCGGATAATCACGCTCAACGGTCATGATGTGCGGTGCGGTAACACCAGGAATCAGGTCACATTCACCTTTTTTCCAGTCCTTCACGTCCAGCGGTTGTGCCAGTTCTGCGGCAGAGTCGTGCTGAATAGGCAGCGTAACGACGTCAGTTTCTTTACCGAGATGGCCCACGCAAACTTCAGAGAATTTCTTGGCGATGGCTTTGTAGATTTCCCAGTCGCTCTTCGATTCCCAGGCCGGGTCAACGGCCGCAGACAGAGGATGAATAAACGGATGCATGTCCGAGGTATTCATATCGTCTTTTTCATACCAGGTTGCGGTCGGCAACACGATGTCGGAATACAGACAGGTGCTCGACAGACGGAAGTCCAGCGTGACAACCAGATCCAGTTTGCCGTCCAGGCCGTTATCCTGCCATTCCACTTCTTCAGGCTTCACGCCGCTCTGCTGGCCGAGATCTTTGCCCTGAATACCATGTTCAGTACCCAGCAGATACTTGAGCATGTACTCGTGGCCTTTACCGGAAGAACCGAGCAGGTTAGAACGCCAGATAAACAGGTTGCGCGGATGGTTTTTACCGTTTTCCGGCTGCTCTGCCGCAAAGCGAATAGAACCTTCTTTCAGGGATTTAACGGTGTAATCCACCGGCGTCATACCTGCTTTCTGCGCTTCTTCGGCGATACGCAGTGGGTTAGTCCCTAACTGCGGCGCAGATGGCAACCAGCCCATACGTTCAGCGCGAACGTTAAAATCAATCAAATGACCGCTGTAGCGGGATTTGTCTGCCATCGGGGAAAGCAGTTCCTGCGCAGTAACCGTCTCATAGCGCCATTGGCTGGAGTGGTTATAGAAGTAGGAAGTGCTGTTCATATGACGAGGCGGACGCTGCCAGTCAAGAGCAAACGCCAGCGGCTGCCAGCCGGTTTGCGGACGCAGTTTTTCCTGGCCGACGTAGTGGGCCCAACCGCCGCCGCTCTGACCGATACAACCGCAGAACACCAGCATATTGATCAGGCCACGATAGTTCATATCGAGGTGGTACCAGTGGTTCAGGCCCGCACCGACGATGATCATCGAACGACCGTGCGTTTTATCGGCGTTATCCGCAAATTCACGGGCAATGCGCACGATCTGAGAACGTGATACGCCAGTGATTTTTTCTGCCCATGCCGGCGTGTACGCTTTCACGTCATCGTAGCTGGTCGCGCAGTTTTCGTCGTTCAGACCACGTTCCAGGCCATAGTTAGCCATGGTCAGGTCGTAAACGGTGGTCACCAGCGCGGTAGAGCCATCGGCCAACTGCAGGCGTTTAACCGGCAGTTTGTGCAGCAGAATATTTTCCAGCTCTACTTTACTGAAGTGCTCGGTACCTTCGCCGCCAAAGTACGGGAAGCCCACTTCAGCGATATCGTCCTGGCTACCCAGCAGGCTGAGTTGCAGTTCGGTTTCATCACCGGACGTACCGTCGCGTTGCTCAAGGTTCCATTTGCCCTTTTCGCCCCAACGGAAACCAATTGAACCGTTTGGCGCAACCATTTCGCCGTTGCTGTTGATAGCGACAGTTTTCCATTCTGGGTTATTTTCCTGGCCCAGAGAGTCGACCAGATCCGCCGCACGCAGCATACGACCAGCAGCATAGTAACCGTCACGCTCTTCGAGCATCACCAGCATTGGCATGTCAGTATAACGACGAACGTAGTCGGTGAAGTACTGGCTCGGGTTATCGAGGTGGAACTCGCGCAGCATGACATGGCCCATCGCCATTGCCATCGCAGCATCGGTTCCCTGCTTCGGTGCCAGCCACAGGTCGCAAAGTTTGGCGATTTCTGCGTAGTCCGGAGTAATCGCTACCGTTTTGGTGCCTTTATAGCGAACTTCAGTAAAGAAGTGTGCATCCGGAGTACGGGTCTGCGGTACGTTAGAGCCCCATGCAAGAATGTAGCTGGAGTTATACCAGTCGGCAGATTCCGGTACGTCGGTTTGCTCGCCCCAGGTTTGCGGGGAAGCCGGCGGCAGGTCACAGTACCAGTCGTAGAAACTCAGGCAGGTACCGCCAATCAGCGACATATAGCGTGCGCCGGAAGCATAAGAAACCATCGACATCGCCGGGATCGGAGAGAAGCCTGCAACGCGGTCAGGGCCATAGGTTTTGATGGTGTAAACGTTAGATGCAGCAATCAGTTCATTCACTTCCTGCCAGGAAGAACGAACAAATCCACCACGACCACGCGCTTGTTTGAAGCTTTTTGCTTTGTCGGCGTCTTCGATGATGGATGCCCATGCGTCTACCGGATCGCTGTGCAGTCTTTTTGCTTCACGCCACATCTTCATCAGACGTTTGCGCATCAGCGGGTATTTCAGACGGTTAGCGCTGTAGAGATACCAGGAATAGCTTGCACCACGTGGGCAGCCGCGAGGCTCGTGGTTAGGCATATCTGGACGCGTGCGTGGGTAGTCAGTTTGCTGGGTCTCCCAGGTCACCAGACCATTTTTCACATAGATTTTCCAGCTGCATGAGCCCGTGCAGTTTACCCCGTGGGTTGAACGCACGATTTTGTCATGCTGCCAACGCTGGCGGTATCCGTCCTCCCAGTCCCTGTTGGTATTGAGAAGCTGGCCATGCCCATCGGCAAAGGTTTCGCCCTTCTGCTTGAAGTAGCGAAACCGGTCCAGGAATTTACTCATCGGTTTTCTCCTGTAGGAGCCTGACGGCTCTCTGATAAATCGACATTGCTTGATTGAGAGCGAAGGTAACGCTCTGAAAGGGCGTGAGAATTGATAACGATCAAGGCATGCAGGGATGAAAAATGAAGGTTGGTTTTTACATACCCCCAAAGTGGGATATTGTTTTTTAACGTAATATTTTGAATTTAAAGGATTTTAAATAATTCACTTATCATACAAATGTTAAATTCTTTATAAGTGGGTATTAAGGGGTATCCCCCCTGCCAGGCATATTACTAGCACCGTTTTCGCAGACTTTCGTCATGAGCTCACATATAAGTATGTTGTAACTAATTTAGAACAAAAAAAAGCGCGGTCTAACACCGCGCAATGGATAATCAACTGCTACTACTTTTTTACTTTTTAGAATGACGTCCGTATACCGCCCAGGTGATGACCACACAAGCGACATAGAAGATCAGGAAGACTTTCATCGCATCGACCGGCGAACCGGTTAACGCCAGAGACGTACCAAATGCTTTCGGGATAAAGAAGCCGCCAATCGCACCAATGGCTGAGATAAAGCCCAACGCTGCCGCGGTGTCGGTTGCTGCTTCGCGCATTGCTTTCTCTTCTGAACCGCCTTCAGCTTTCACTCTGTCCATCGTCAGCTTGCGGAAGATAACGGAGATCATCTGGAAGGTTGAACCACTCCCCAGACCAGCCGTCAGGAACAATGCCAGGAACACCGCGAAGAAGGCGATAAAGTTGCCGCCAACGCCGTTTGATGGCAGCGTCAGGAACAGTAAGGCACTGAAAATTGCCATCAGCACGAAGTTCACCAGCGTTACACGGGTTCCGCCCAGACGGTCAGAGATTGCGCCGCCCGCTGAACGAGCCAGCGCGCCAATCAACGGTCCAAAGAAGGCGTAATGCAGGATCTGTACCTCAGGAAACTGCGTTTTTGACAACATGGCAAAACCGGCAGAGAAACCGATGAATGAACCGAAGGTTGCCAGATACAGCAGGCTCATAATCCACAGATGCCCACGTTTCAGCACCGGCAATTGCTCTTTCAGCGACGCTTTTGAGGTTGCCAGTTCATTCATACCAAACCATGCAGCCAGCGTTAACACCGCAAGGAACGGTACCCAAATCCATGCGGCGTTTGCCAGATACAGCTGCGTACCATCAGGTTGTTCAACCCCGTGGCTACCAAATGCGGCAAAGATTGACAGTGAAACCACCAGCGGCGCAACCAACTGCATCACGCTGACGCCCATGTTGCCCAGGCCACCGTTCAGACCCAGCGCACCACCCTGTTTCTGTTTTGGAAAGAAGAAACTGATGTTTGCCATGCTGGACGCAAAGTTCGCACCGGCGAAACCGCACAACAGAGAGATAATAATAAAGGTACTAAACGGCGTGGAGGTATCCTGCACCGCAAAACCTAACCATACGCAAGGAATGATCAGGATACCGGTGCTAAACGCTGTCCAGCGACGTCCACCAAACAGGGGAACCATAAAGGAGTACGGTACACGCAGCAGCGCGCCGGACACCGAAGGTAATGCCGTCAGCATGAACAGCTGTTCAGTGGTGAAATCAAATCCGACTTTCGGTAAGTTCACCGCCACGGCGCTAAATAACATCCACACGCAAAACGCCAGCAGCAAGCAAGGGACGGAAATCCACAGGTTACGGCTGGCGATTCGTTGACCACGCTGCTGCCAGAAGGCGGGATCTTCCGGCCGCCATTCGGTAATTACAGCTCCAGATGCCCTTTCCGGGGCAGATGAGTGACTCATAGACACCTCTGATACTTGTTTCGATGCCTGCAACATTAGGGTTTACAGCTGGAGGTAAGTTGATATAAATCAAAGGAAAAGGTGTCATTATTCATGCCTAAAATTTATCATTACCCTAAATGAGTACATAACTTCGGTAAAAAAGATGTGGTTTTTCACGCTTCTGTCGCCCCCTACTCCCCCTCGCCCAGGATCTCTCCCTCCACTGGCAATTAAGAGGTAGCCCGTTTGAGGTATGGGTATACTCCAGTGTATCGCCGAGAATAACGCCACTGCCTGCAGCAGAATCGTCATTCAATAAGGTTTTCTGTTCGACGAAAACCCGAAGGAACAAGTCACCATGTTTAAACGTTGTCTCTCCCCGCTTACGCTGGTCAACCAGGTGGCGCTGATTGTTTTATTGTCCACAGCCATCGGCGTGGCGGGTATGGCTGTCTCCGGCTGGCTGGTTCAGGGCGTTCAGGGTAGCGCCCATGCAATCAACAAAGCGGGATCGCTGCGCATGCAGAGTTATCGCCTGCTGGCAGCCGTACCGCTGGACGCTAGCGATCAACCGCTTCTGGATGAAATGGAGAAAACGGCATTTAGCCCGGAGTTGACGCGTGCCGCAAAGCGAGACGGACAACAGGCGCAGTTAAAAGCACTACAGGATTACTGGCACACTGAACTGGCGCCGGGGCTTGCGCATGCGCAAACGCCTGATGCGGTAGCGCAGGATGTAACGCGCTTTGTAGGCGGTCTGGATAAGCTGGTTACCGCCTTTGACCATACCACCGAATTACGCATTGAACGCGTCGTCCTGCTGCATCGCCTGATGGCCATATTTATGGCATTGCTGCTGGTTTTCACCATTATCTGGCTGCGCGTGCGCCTGTTAGAGCCGTGGAAGCAGCTGCTGGCGATGGCGCGAGCCGTCAGCCAACGTGATTTTACCCAACGCGCGCGTATCAGCGGGCGTAATGAGATGGCCGCTCTGGGCTCGGCACTGAATAATATGTCGGAAGAACTGGCCGAAAGTTATGCCGTGCTGGAACAGCGGGTGCAGGAAAAAACGGCGGGACTGGAGCACAAAAATCAGATCCTTTCTTTTCTGTGGCAAGCCAACCGCCGCCTGCACTCTCAGGTGCCGTTGTGCGAACGCCTCTCTCCGGTACTGAACGGTCTGCAAAATTTGACCTTGCTACATGATATTGAACTCCGGGTTTACGACCTGGAAGATGAAGACAATCATCAGGAATTTACCTGTCAGTCCAATGCCAGCTGTGATGAAAAAGGTTGCCATCTGTGTCCTCGCGGAACGCTGCCCGCGATTGACGGCGGGATCACATTGAAATGGCGGCTGACCGATGCGCATACCCAATATGGTATTCTGCTCGCCACCTTGCCGAACGGACGCCATCTCAGCCACGATCAGCAGCAGTTGGTTGATACCCTGGTTGAGCAACTGACCGCAACGCTCGCGCTCGACAGACATCAGGAGCGTCAGCAGCAGTTGATCGTGATGGAAGAGCGTGCCACCATTGCACGCGAACTTCATGATTCTATTGCACAATCGCTCTCTTGTATGAAGATGCAGGTTAGCTGTTTGCAGATGCAGGGCGATGCGCTTTCAGATAACTGTCGCGAGTTGCTCAGCCAGATTCGTAACGAGCTGAATGCTTCGTGGGCACAACTGCGTGAGCTGTTAACCACCTTCCGTTTACAGCTCACAGAACCTGGATTACGGCCGGCGCTGGAAGCCAGCTGTCAGGAGTACAGCGCCCGTTTTGGATTTACGGTTAAGCTGGATTATCAGCTACCGCCACGCCTGGTCCCTTCGCATCAGGCGATTCACCTGCTACAAATTGCGCGCGAAGCCCTGAGTAATGCACTTAAACACTCTCAGGCCAATGAAGTGGTCGTGACGGTGGTGCAAAATGGCAAGCAGGTCAAACTAACAGTGCAAGATAACGGCTGCGGCGTACCGGAAAACGCCGAACGCAGTAACCACTACGGCATGATTATAATGCGCGATCGTGCGCAGAGCTTGCGCGGCGATTGCCGCGTACGCCGTCGCGAGACGGGCGGTACTGAAGTTGCTGTCACTTTTATTCCCGAAACAAACTTCACAGAAGTCCAAGGAGATACCCATGAGTAATCTGGAACCGGCAACCATCCTGTTGATCGACGATCATCCGATGCTGCGAACCGGTGTAAAACAGCTTGTCAGCATGGCGCCCGATATTACCGTTGTCGGCGAAGCCAGCAATGGTGAGCAGGGTATCGAGCTGGCTGAATCCCTTGATCCCGATCTGATCCTGCTTGATCTCAACATGCCCGGCATGAACGGCCTGGAAACTCTCGATAAGCTGCGTGAAAAGTCACTGTCGGGCCGTATCGTTGTGTTTAGCGTATCCAATCATGAAGAAGACGTAGTTACCGCACTGAAACGCGGCGCTGACGGTTATCTGCTGAAAGATATGGAGCCTGAAGATTTACTCAAAGCCTTACAGCAATCAGCGGCCGGTGAAATGGTGCTGAGTGAAGCCTTAACGCCGGTTCTGGCCGCCAGCCTGCGTGCTAATCGTGCAACGTCGGACCGTGATGTCACCCAACTGACACCGCGTGAGCGCGACATTCTCAAGCTCATTGCCCAGGGGCTGCCGAACAAGATGATCGCCCGTCGTCTGGACATCACTGAAAGTACGGTAAAAGTCCATGTGAAGCATATGTTGAAGAAAATGAAGCTCAAATCACGCGTCGAAGCCGCGGTATGGGTACATCAGGAACGCATTTTCTGATAACGCGTTGATGCTTCATTGCTAACGAGGATCATTTTCCGAAACGGTAATAAACGGTTCGGTCAGTGATAGCGTGATCTCATTGGAAGAGACACGCTGACCCTGCTCATCTTCTACCACCACAGACAACCGCCAGCGGTTTGTCGCGCCTTCGCTGCTGTCCCACTTCGGCATAATAATCGTCCAGCCTTGCGCGCTTCGGTTATCGCTACCCGCCGTTAAACTCAACGCCTGGGTATCACCCTGCCAGGTCAAATGGCGGATCCCATGCAAACTACGCACCTGCAGCTTCAGCGCCACCGTCTCACCAGACTTGAGATCCCAGGGCGGCGTGGCCAAAAATACCGACAATGTTTTACGCTGGCGATATTCCAGCGTCGGCAGATTGTTACGCTGCGGATCGTCATAACGACTGCCGCGCAGCGATCGGCTGTTTGCCACCTCGCTGACCATCAGTTGTTTTTTTAGCGGCACGCCAAAGCGGTAATTCAGCGTTAAGCCGAGGTTATTCTGGCTGACTCCGCTTTCGCCCTGCTTATGTTGTGCCGTCACGGTAATCAATGGCACCGGCGTATAGCTCAATCCCAGATTCACCGCCACAGGATTGTGGTACCCGGTTCCGGAATGAAACAAATCCACCCGGTCGCCAAAATACTGTTCCACGCTGACGCTGGTATTGAGGTGTTGATAGAACGGCATGCGCATTTGCGCAGTCAGGTCGTAGCCGCGGGCCATCCGTTGTTCCTGGGTTGCGGAACGCTCCTGCCAGGAGGACAACGGTTGGTAATAGTTAGCGGATAAGCGCAAGTATTCGCCCCACGCCTCGGCGCCAAGGCCTCCCCGGGGCAGATTTTCATCCAACAGGTTGTCATAGAAAGTGTTGTAACCCAGAAACCAGCCGTCGCGTACCCAGCGCTGCCCAATCCCCGCATTGCTGACTAAACCTTCGTCCTGTTGCGTCAGCCCCAACTGGCTCCAGGTTAAATATCGTTGATTGTCCTGCCATGGGATAAACCAGCTTCCCCGACTTCCGGTAAAGCTGCCTTCGTTATCCACCTGCAATCCAACGCTGGCGTTTCCCCAGGGAGAGAGCCAGGATTCCAGTTGCTGATTAACCTGTTCGCTGACCGTGTCACGCACCTGACCAAATGCGAACTGCTTCGCCTGTTCACCCGTATCAAGCCCGTTATCGGTCATGCTGGCTTCACCAAACGCTTTGACCATTTCGGCAAAGTGCTTTTCGCCTGCCCGCGACTCCGGCGCCATACCGAGATCGGGTAAGCCATCACTATTGTTATCGAAAGGGTTTTCAGCCTGGTGAATAAAAGATGTCCGTGCATTGGCAATACCGCCTGCCAATGGCAAGAGTGAGAATACAGCGAGAGAAAAATAAATATTACGGCTCAAATCGTCAGTTGTTTCTTACATCAATTAATTAGACACACTTAACCTAAACCATAACGTCTTCGGCTGTTAATTGCAGCCTTTATCCCCGTTTTCGGGATTTTCTGACATGGATAATTAGAGGTACCCACTCCTGCAACCATGCTTTCTTTCCCACATCAGGAACAGGGAGTAACATACACGCCAGGAATTATCCCTTCCATCTGACAACAGGAGTAATAATGCAAAAGATAGTGATCGTCGCGAACGGTGCAGCCTATGGAAGCGAATCGTTATTTAACAGCCTGCGTCTGGCCATCGCCCTGCGCGAACAGGATGCGGAACTCGACCTACGTTTATTTTTAATGTCGGACGCGGTAACGGCGGGGCTTAGCGGTCAAAAACCTGCGGAAGGATATAATATTCAGCAAATGCTGGAGATCCTGACGGCGCAAAATGTGCCGGTCAAACTGTGTAAAACCTGCACCGATGGCCGCGGGATCACGACGCTTCCGTTAATTGACGGAGTAGCCGTCGGCACGCTGGTAGAACTGGCTCAATGGACGCTGGCTGCAGATAAAGTATTAACCTTCTGATACACCGCTTCAGGCAAGCTCACTGAAAGTGTCGATAATTTCCGAATTTAATCTTAGATGGGCGCGGTTTCGTTGAACGTTAGCACGCCCTTTCAACCCTTTTGAGGGATTTTGTCACTTTTGTTTAATCGTTATGCCATTTTTTGATCAAAATCAGCATCCTGTTGCCCCCCCTTTGGTGTTATGCAATGAGTGAAATGTGAACAACATCACGCAGCACTTTCGAGAGAAAGTACGTTGTTTTCAAGAACGGGGTGAAAAATGGCATTAGTGAAGGCGAGTTTAAAGTTATTTGGTGGCGATACGGTGGTAGTGCGCTGTTCCGAGCGCTGCCACATCCACCTGATGAGCGAGAAAAATCACGTCAAAGACACGCAGTCCGACATCTTAAGCGTGCAGGATCGTGATAACGCATGGTTAACCGTACCGTATACCGGCGTCTGGAATGTGCTGATCGACAGCCATAGCCAGTCGCTTGAGCATTCGATAAGTTTTATTGCAGCCTAAGCGTTAAACGCCCGATAAGCACCTGGCTTATCGGGCATACAACATCGGGCGATATTAGGCAAATCCTGGACGCATAACACCTTCCGGCAGATTCTCTCCCAACAATCGTTTGACCGTGATCACCAGATCGTTAAGACAATCATCCTGCATCCCCAACTTGACCAGCTCCTGTTCCAGTGAGAACAGATACTGGGCGTTGGTGCCTAAAGGTCCGCTCGCCGCGGCGATAAGCGGCGCAATAACCTGCGCGCGCGTGTCTGACTCAAACAGCGGATGACGCGGATCCATAATAAAGACCAGTGCGTTCACCGTCCTGCCGTCATCAAGCGCCAACTGACACCAGGTCGGCAGATAACAGCCGGTGATCATTTCTCGCTTCCACAGCAGTGAAAGCTCTTGTTCCAGGGACGCGTCCGGCAAACGGTAGGCCACACCGGTGGTGCGTCCGCCCTCTTTCAGGGCCAGCATACGTCCTGGCTGACACGCCGTTCCTCGCCCCGCCGTCAGACGCAGGCAAAAGGCACGGTGCCAGCCGACTAACGTCCCGGTACAGGACTCTTCAAACTCTAAGGCCGGGTTCCACATCAACGATCCATAACCGAAGATCCACACCGGTCCATCATCTGGTCGGCATGCAAGCGTGGCGGCCAGTGAGGCTGCCCGTTGTTCCGCTGACCAGAGTAGTGATTCTTCAATAGCACCAAATGCCGTCTTACAGTCGGCATTCAATAAAAAATCACGCGTTAACACCTTACACCTCCGCCACTGCTGCTTCCCTGCGACAACTTTTTTGACGCCTTCCGGGCTTTTTTGCTGCTCATTTTGAAACCAATAACTGGACGATAGGCAATTCACCGCTCGCTTGCAAGGGAACAAAGTGTCAACGGCACTTTATATCCTCTCGGGGTGGTACGTCCTGCACTATCATTTGTATCAGTACGATCATCAATTTTTGTGAACGCTAAAATCTAATGTGCTGTTATTTAAATATTCTCTAAACAAGATATGCAATTTCATTCGCTCGGATGCAAAAAATAGTCCATGCCGTAAAATTACGTAAAATCAGATCGGAAATACCGAAAGTTCTGTTATTTTTTACATTCTTTAATACTTTTATAATTATAAATACCTGCAGAGATGGAGAATTAGTTCAATGACACACGTACATGAGGCGGTAAAAACCCGCCACAAGGAGACCTCTCTCGTCTTCCCGATTTTGGCACTGGTAGTACTGTTCTTATGGGGGAGCAGTCAGTCACTACCAGTGGTCATCGGCATTAATGCGCTGGCCCTTATTGGTATATTAAGCAGTGCATTCAGTGTTGTCCGTCATGCGGACGTATTAGCACATCGACTTGGTGAACCCTACGGGTCGCTGATCCTCAGCCTGTCCGTTGTTATTCTTGAAGTCAGCTTAATCTCCGCATTAATGGCGACCGGCGATGCAGCGCCTACGCTCATGCGCGATACGCTATATTCAATCATTATGATCGTAACCGGCGGCCTGGTCGGTTTTTCATTACTGTTAGGTGGCCGTAAATTTGCCACTCAGTATATGAATCTGTTTGGCATTAAGCAGTATTTAATTGCACTGTTCCCACTGGCCATTATTGTACTGGTGTTCCCAATGGCTTTACCGGGTGCGAATTTCACTACCGCACAAGCGCTGTTGGTGGCGTTAATTTCTGCGGCAATGTACGGTGTATTTTTGCTGATCCAAACTAAAACGCATCAGAGCCTGTTCATTTACGAGCATGAAGACGAGGGTGACGACGACGACCCGCATCACGGTAAACCGTCAGCACATAGCAATTTGTGGCACGCTGCCTGGCTTATCATTCATCTGATCGCCGTTATTGCCGTGACCAAGATGAACGCCAGCCCGCTGGAGACATTGCTGACTGAACTGAATGCCCCAGTGGCATTTACCGGTTTCCTGGTCGCATTGCTGATCCTCTCTCCTGAAGGCCTCGGCGCGCTGAAAGCGGTTCTGAGTAATCAGGTACAGCGGGCGATGAATTTATTCTTCGGTTCGGTGTTAGCCACCATTTCACTGACCGTTCCGGTAGTGACTTTGATCGCATGGGCAACCGGGAATGATTTGGTCTTTGCGCTGGGCGCGCCAGAGATGATTGTGATGGTTTCATCACTGGTACTGTGCCACATCTCTTTCTCCACCGGACGCACCAACGTGCTTAACGGTGCGGCGCATCTGGCGCTGTTTATCGCCTATCTGATGACGATATTTGCCTGATGAGTTTTTCTGGTAGAACCCACGGCCCTTCTCAGGGCCGTTTTCTTTTACCGCTCACAGCTCCGGATAAACCTGTTGACCATCGACAAACGTTAATAACGACTCCGTTTGGTGCAATTTATCTGCCGGAATAGCCATAATATCCTGATTAAGCACCGCAAAATCGGCGAGCTTACCTGCCTGCAAACTTCCCCTCTGCTGTTCTGCAAAAGCTATCCAGGCGGCATTGAGGGTATACATTTTTAATGCATCTTCTCGGCTTAACTGGCGCGTATCATGACGTACCGAACCGTCGAGCGCTTTACCTGTTACATGATATTCAATGGCATGCCATACTCCTGTAACGCCAATCCGCGTCGCATCCGTACCACCTACAACGATAACCCCCTGCTCTAACGCGGGTTGAACTGGTGATGATAGCGCCGCCACCGTTTTACCATTCGCGCGCTCAATGGCGGGAGATTCAAAATATGGCCCCATCTGGACAGAATAGGCCAAGCCGAGTTTCTTCATGCGGGTAATTGTTTCTGGCGTACCGGTATTGAGATGCGCAATAGACCAGCGTAACGGAGCAATGTCATACGATTTAGCCACCTCGCTAATGAGATCTAAAATCGCATCCGCACTGTCATCAGTATAGGCATGTATTTCTACGGCGACCCCTTCCTGGGCGGCAAGCTGGAGCACCTTAAATTGTTCTTGTTGGGATTGTGCAGAAGACTTAAATCCAGATGACATCCGTACGCCGTCATTCATTGCCATCACCAGGCTTTCACCGAAGCCCAGAAAGGCTATTCTGCCGTCATCGTGTATTGCCGGGCGAAATGCCAGACGTTGTTTAAACCATTCCGTTTCATTACCAGGCGGTGCGGATAAACGATATCCAACACGTATCCTGAGAGGTTGCTGCTGCTGAAGTTTAAAGAAATCACGATAAGCTTGCTCATGCCCGGCAGAAGGATCGATAAACCCGACCACGCCGCGTTTATTTAAATAACGAACAAAGGCGTTAAGGTTCTTTTCAACATCGGAAGTCTGGCTAATCTGGGCGAAAAGCTGGTTAAAACTGCCAATGGTCCCGCGCAATTTCCCCGTTGCCAGCCCTTTGTCATCGCGTTCTATCACGATCCCTGCCGGAACATCCGGCTGTGGACTATTAAGTTTTAGGGTCTCGATAGCCTTTTGATTTAACAGGGCATAGTCATAAAGGCTTTGTATATACGCAGGATGCTGAGGCACCGCCTGATTCAGTTCCTGAACCGTCGGATCCCGTTTTTCAGCAAATTGTTCAGGTATCCATGAGCCAGCCACCGCCACCCATTGCGCAGTATTTTTCTGTGCCGCAGATTGCGACAATTTATTTAACGCATCGGGTAAATTTTTAGTATCAAACCAGTAGGTTTCAAATAAAAACGTCCTCCCACCCCGAATGCCATGCAGATGCGCATCAATTAATCCCGGAATAACGGTTTGCCCCGTAAGATTGATTTCCTTCGTGTTCGGTCCGGACCATTTTTTCACCGTTTCATTATTACCCACCGCAATAATATGCCGCCCTTTTACCGCCAGCGCCTGCGCGTTGGGTTGTTGTTCATCCATGGTAATCAGCTTGCCGTTATACAAAATAACATCGGCCTTGTCCTGAGAATGCGCCAGAAATGAAGTTCCGATCAGAATTGCGGCCAACGTTGCTTTGCGAATAGCCGGAGGGGGAGTATTAAAGCGAAGTCCCAGTTTACCCATCATATTTATCTACCTTTTCACGTGATGAAAATCAGGAAAGCTGATGCCGCACCGCTACGCTGGCGATTCGCGCGCTGGCTAGCAGACGTTCGAACGAATACCCGCAGCGCGCTTTTCCCGACAGGCCAAGCATTGTGGTACTGACGTAATCAGTCAGGCTGTCAGCCTCTTTAGGATGCCGCTGTGCGATAAAGTCGTGAATTTTATGTTCGGCAGCCGAGTAGAAACTCCGCGCGACCTTCCGCGCTTGCGGATCGTTACTGTGCGTGCCCTCCAGGACCAAACATCCCGGCGTATGCGGATCTGCGGCATAACGTCGCGCCGCCTCTTCAAGCAGATCGGTAAGACATGCAGAAACGGGTTTGTCGGGGCGCAAAATATCATCAAACGGAATCGCCTCAGTTTGTACGTAGCGGTCAAGAACACGTTCATAAAGACCGATTTTGTTCCCAAAAGCAGCATAGAAACTGGGGGGCTTGATCGACAACGCCGCGGTGACATCCGCCACGCTAACGGCGTCATAGCCATGTGCGTGAAACAAGGGTTGTACTTTGGCAACGGCCATTTCTGGATCAAAATTACGTGGGCGTCCAGGTGCTCGAGTGCATTTTGTAGTGTTCATTACAAATCCATTGACAGAAAACTGTGCACCTATTATATATCGATCACTACATAATTGTTCAAGGAGTACCTCATGTCTTCTTTTAATGGCAAGTCAGTTCTGGTTCTTGGCGGCAGTCGTGGGATTGGCGCGGCTATCGTGCGCCGTTTTGCTGCGGATGGCGCATCGGTTACCTTTACCTATTCAGGCTCCCCTGACGCTGCCAAAGCGCTTGCTGATGAGACGGGTACCCAGACAGCGCAAACCGATAGCGCCGATCGTAACGCCGTCATCAACCGGGTACGCGAAAGCGGCCCGCTGGACGTGCTGGTAGTTAATGCAGGCATTATTCTGTTTGGTGATGCGCTGGAGCAGGATCCGGATGACGTGGAGCGCCTGTTCCGGATTAACATTCACTCCCCATACTATGCGGCCGTGGAAGCGGCACGACAGATGCCTGACGGCGGACGCATTATCATTATTGGTTCTGTGAATGGCGACCGTATGCCTCTTGCTGGCCTGGCCTCTTATGCGGTGAGCAAATCAGCGCTGCAAGGGCTGGCCCGGGGGCTGGCACGTGATTTTGGACCGCGGGGCATTACGGTAAACGTGGTTCAACCAGGCCCTATTGATACCGATGCCAACCCGGAAGATGGCCCACTGAAAGAGGTGATGCACAGTTTTATGGCGCTAAAACGACATGGCCGTCCAGAGGAAGTTGCGGGAATGGTTGCCTGGCTTGCAGGCCCTGAGGCTGGATTTGTGACGGGGGCAATGCATACAATTGATGGTGCGTTTGGCGCCTGACGCCCACCCTTAACACTTTTCTCAAACAGCAGTCCGAAGAGATATCTCTCCGGACTGCAACACTTTCTTAGTTCTCAGTATCCAGCTCGTCGAAGCTTTTAACCAGGTCATCAATCGCTTTAATCTGAGTCAGGAACTGTTCCAGTTTCGCCAGCGGCAGCGCGGATGGACCGTCGCATTTCGCATTGGCTGGATCAGGATGCGCTTCAATAAACAGACCGGCCAGACCTACCGCCATACCTGCGCGCGCCAGTTCGGTAACCTGCGCACGACGACCGCCGCTTGCTGCGCCAAACGGGTCACGGCATTGCAGCGCATGGGTAACGTCAAAAATCACCGGCGAGTTGCCAGAAACTTTCTTCATCACGCTGAAGCCCAGCATATCCACAACCAGGTTGTCATAACCAAAGTTCGCGCCACGGTCGCACAGAATTACTTTGTCGTTGCCGCCTTCATGGAATTTGTCCACGATATTGCCCATCTGGCCCGGGCTTACGAACTGCGGTTTTTTCACATTGATAACGGCACCGGTTTTCGCCATCGCTTCCACCAGATCGGTCTGACGAGCGAGGAAGGCCGGCAGCTGAATCACATCCACCACGTCAGCAACAGGCTGAGCCTGGCTGGCTTCGTGAACGTCGGTGATCACTTTTACGCCAAAAGTCTGCTTCAGTTCCTGGAAGATTTTCATCCCTTCTTCAAGGCCCGGTCCACGGTAAGAGTGGATGGAAGAACGGTTGGCTTTATCAAAGGAGGCTTTGAACACGTAAGGGATACCCAGCTTTTGAGTAACGGTTACGTAGTGCTCACAAATGCGCATCGCCAGATCGCGGGATTCCAGCACGTTCATTCCGCCAAACAGCACGAACGGCAGGTCATTTGCCACGTTGATGTCGCCAATGCTAACCACTTTTTGTTTCATAGGATCGCCTTAAACGGTAGGTAAAGTGTCATTAATCAATGCAATACAATTTGCTTGTGCGAAATAGTATTAATCTGCGCACGAATCATTTCGCTGATCGGGTCTTCCGGACACTGTTCAACGAAATAACTTAAATCGGTCAGCGCAACATGTTCACACTCCAGTTGCGCGTAAATTAATCCACGATCGCGTATTTCATACGGATCTTCAGGATTAAACTGTAATAGTGCTTCGCTGGCACGCAGCGCCAGCTCCATTTGCCGCTCTTCCATCAGCGATGATTTCAGCGTGTCAAGCAGCTTACGAATTACTTCTGCATTATCCGCCTCATCCAGGTCTTCGTTAAACAGCTCCGCGACCGGGCTGATATTCCCCTTCAGCCACACTTCCAGCGTGTGCTCATTTAACGTTTCGCCATTGAACGGATTGATTAGCCACATTTCGCCATCGAGCGATTCAATACGCAGGATGAGTTGTGTAGGGAAAATCACCGGCACCAGTGGCAGCTCCAGTCGGTTGGCAATCCACAATAAGATCGCACCCAGGGATACGGCGCTGCCCTGACGATTTTTCAGTACCTGATCAAGCCATAGTGCATCAGAAAGACGATAGACGCCGTGGGTATCCGTAAACCCCCATTCGCCGTAAAAAAGTGCCAGCAGTTTTTCCAGTTGCTCATCCTGAGACAGGAGCTGGCTAATTTCTTCTTGCGCCAGACTGACCAGACGTTCCAGTTCGTCATAGACAGTTTGTGTTGGAAAATCCAGACGGATAGACTCCGACGCCAGGATCATCCCATCACACAATGGCGCTTTATTAAATTCGAAATCAGCTAACGACCTCATGCTTACCCCAGTAACGGTATTTTTGTGGTGGCGAGTTTAATGATGATGTACAGCACCACCAACGCCAGCGGAAAAGCGATTAATCGCGCCTGCTGACTGCGCGCCCGACGATAATCGAGCGCAATAAAACCCAAAACGATGTAAATGATAACCCCAAACAGCTTTTCAGTCAGCCATGTCCCGTGCTCAGTGAATGGCAGGATGTGCGCTTTAACCATTAACGCTACGCCGCTGAGTAATAAAACGGTATCGACAACCGGCGGCACGATGCGCGTCCAGCGCGCGCAGGCAAGGCGCGAGTCGGTGTAACGCCACCAAAATCGCAGCGTCAGCAAACCAACCGAAAGCGCAATGCTGATGAGATGGACGTTGAGTAACACACCGAAGGTACTCATGATGGGATGCGTCCAAGCGTAATTCGCTCGTTGCCGCCATAGTCACGACAGGTTTCAACTGCCACGTAACCCGCACGAGTAAAGGCATCACGGACGACCTCGCCCTGCTGCCAACCATGTTCCAGCAACAGATAGCCGCCGGGCGTTAACACGCACTGAGACTGGTCAATGATATGCACGATATCCGCCAGCCCCTGATCGCCCGCCACCAGCGCCGACAGCGGTTCAAAGCGAACGTCGCCTTGCGCCAGGTGCGGATCCTGTTCGTCAATATACGGCGGATTGCTGACAATCATGTCAAACTGCTGTCCCTGCAATGCGCTAAACCAGTTACTTTGCAGCACGCAAACATTGTCGATGCCCAGTTGCTGCTTGTTGCGAATGGCCAGTGCCACGGCATCGGGCATGCGGTCTACGGCAGTCACTGCACAATCCGGACGCTCGGTTGCCAGCGCCAACGCAATGGCACCCGTGCCGGTTCCCAAATCAAGAATACGACACGCTGAGGCCGGCAGGCGAGCCAGCGCCTGCTCCACCAGACACTCGGTATCCGGACGCGGAATAAGCGTGGCTGGAGACACAAACAGCGGCAACGACCAGAACTCGCGCACACCGGTTAAGTGTGCCACCGGCTCTCCCCGCTGACGCCGCTCCAGTAGCGTATCAAGCTGTTGACGCTGCGCCTCGGTTAACTCCGTTTCGCCGAAAGCCAGAATAAAGGTGCGCCCTTTGCCAGTAACGAACTCGAGTAAAATCTCGGCGTCACGGCGCGGGCTTTCGCTTGCCTGTAATTGGCTAATCGCCTCACGCAGCCAGTGCTGATAATCCATTAATCCTGCTCGGACAACGCCGCCAGTTGGTCGGCCTGGTATTCCTGGACAATCGGCTCAATGAGCATATCCAGTTTGCCTTCCATCGCTTCATCCAGACGGTAGAGCGTCAGGTTAATGCGGTGATCGGTCACACGACCCTGCGGGAAGTTATAGGTACGGTTACGATCGCTGCGATCGCCACTGCCCAACAGGTTGCGACGCTCAGAGGCTTCCGCCTGTTGACGTCTTGCCACTTCGGCGGCACGAATTCGCGCCCCCAGCACCGACATCGCTTTGGCTTTGTTTTTATGCTGTGAACGTTCGTCCTGGCATTCCACTACGATACCGGTCGGTAAGTGGGTAATACGGATTGCGGAGTCGGTGGTGTTAACGTGCTGACCGCCCGCGCCTGATGAACGGAAGGTGTCAATACGCAGATCGGCCGGGTTGATGTCCGGCAGTTCGGCATCCGGCAGTTCCGGCATAACCGCGACCGTACAGGCAGAGGTATGAATACGCCCCTGCGATTCCGTCGCAGGTACGCGCTGCACGCGATGGCCGCCAGACTCAAACTTCAGTCGCCCGTAAACGCCTTCGCCGCTAATCTTGGCAATGACTTCTTTAAACCCGCCATGCTCGCCTTCGCTGGCGCTCATGATCTCAACCCGCCAGCGACGCGATTCAGCGTAACGGCTGTACATGCGGAACAGATCGCCGGCAAACAGCGCCGCTTCATCACCACCAGTTCCCGCGCGCACTTCGAGGAAGGCGTTACGTTCGTCATCGGGATCTTTAGGTAATAGCAGGACCTGCAGATGCTGTTCCAGCTGCTCACATTTCTCTTTTGCTTCGCGCAGTTCATCCTGCGCCATTTCACGCATTTCAGGATCGTCGAGCATCATCTGAGCCGTCTCGATATCTTCCTGAACCTGTTGCCAGTCCGTAAAACAGCGAGATACATCGCTTAATTGCGCATATTCGCGCGACAGCGCACGAAAGCGATCCTGGTCTGCGATAGTACCCGCATCACCGAGCAGCGCCTGAACTTCTTCATGGCGTTCATGCAGGGCTTCCAGTTTGGCAACGATAGAAGGCTTCATAGGCGTAAATGCACCCTGTAAAAAATAAGATTGGTGTGCTGCTACTCCAGCCCGAGGCTGTCGCGCAGAATATTCAGGCGTTCACTATCCCCGTCACGGGCGGCCTGTTGAAGTGATTTGGTTGGTGCATGAATCAGGCGATTGGTCAGTTTCCAGGCCAGATCCTGCATAATGGCTTGCGCATCACCGCCCTGTTGAAGAGCGGCCAACGCTTTGGCGGTCAGTTCATCACGGATCTGTTCTGACTGACTGCGATACTCGCGGATAGTGTCGCTTGCGCCCTGGGCGCGTAGCCAGGCCATAAACTCGCTGGCTTCCTGCTCCACTATCGTTTCGGCTTCCACCGCCGCCGCTTTGCGCTGGGCCAGGTTATGCGAAATGATGCTTTGCAGGTCATCAACGCTGTACAGATAGGCGTTAGACAATTTACCCACTTCCGGCTCGACATCGCGCGGTACGGCGATATCCACCAGCAACATAGGCTGATTGCGGCGGTTTTTAAGCGCACGTTCCACCATTCCTTTGCCGATAATCGGCAGCGGACTGGCGGTAGAACTGATAATGATATCGGCATCCTGTAAACGCGCGTCTATATCACTCAGTGAAATCACCTCGGCGCCGACTTCATCCGCCAGCACCTGCGCACGCTCGCGAGTGCGGTTGGCGATGATCATCTTCTTCACTTTGTGCTCGCGCAGATGTCGCGCAACCAGCTCAATGGTTTCGCCCGCACCGACTAACAGCACGGTTACCGTGGAGAGCGATTCAAATATCTGCCGCGCCAGGGTACAGGCGGCAAACGCCACCGACACGGCGCTGGCGCCGATGTCAGTTTCTGTACGTACACGTTTTGCGACAGAGAATGATTTCTGGAACATGCGTTCCAGCGCACTGGCGTTCAGGTGACCTTTTTGAGAATCCGCAAACGCTTTTTTCACCTGCCCCAGAATTTGCGGTTCACCGAGCACCAGTGAATCCAGACCGCTGGCAACACGCATCAAATGACTGACCGCGTCGTTGTCCTGGTGCCAGTACAAGCTGTTGCGCAGATCTTCTTCATTGAGGTTATGGTATTCACACAGCCAGCGAACCAGCGCTTCTTGCAGGTTATCCTGCTCTTCAACGCTGAGATACAGCTCCGTGCGGTTACACGTCGACAGCACTACCCCGCCCTGCACCATCGGCTGCGCGAGCAGGCTGTCCAGCGCCTGATCGAGCGTATCCGGCGAAAACGTTACGCGTTCTCGCAGCGATACAGGTGCCGTTTTATGGTTAATACCAAGCGCTAAAAGGGTCATGTGTGCGGGAATAGTACCAGCGTTGATAAGGTTAGACTGGGTGCATCATACAGGATGCGTGCGGTCAATAAAAGAGACTGACCCCTTTTGGAGTAATAGCTTAGTGCACAAATTTAAGCGATTTAAGATAACTTGAACGTAGACGATGTCTGATGGCGGCGCTAGCATTAAGAGTTATAACTGCAACGTATCTCAAGGATTTGTCATCATTATGACCCTGCCTGATTTTCGCCTGATTCGCCTGCTGCCGCTGGCGGCCCTGGTTCTTACTGCCTGTACGCTCAACGCGCCTAAAGGTCCCGGTAAAAGCCCCGATTCTCCGCAGTGGCGCCAGCACCAACAGGAAGTTCGCGCCCTGAACCAGTATCAGACGCGTGGTGCGTTTGCCTATATTTCCGATCAACAGAAAGTGTATGCCCGCTTTTTCTGGCAGCAAACCGGTCAGGATCGCTATCGTCTCCTGCTGACCAACCCACTGGGCAGCACGGAACTGGAACTTAATGCGCAGCCTGGCAACGTCGAACTGGTCGATAACAAAGGCAAACATTACACCGCCAACGACGCTGAAGAGATGATCGGCAAACTGACCGGCATGCCTATCCCATTAAACAGCCTGCGCCAGTGGATCCTTGGACTGCCAGGTGACGCCACCGATTATAAGCTCGACGACCAATATCGTCTGAGTGAAGTGAACTACAGCAAAGACGGTAAAAACTGGAAAGTGGTCTATAGCGCCTACGACAGCAAAACCCAGCCAGCGATGCCAGCAAACATGGAGCTGTCCGACGGCTCCCAGCGTATTAAGCTGAAAATGGATAACTGGATTGTGAAATGATGACCCATTGGCCCTCTCCGGCAAAACTGAATTTGTTTTTATACATCACCGGACAGCGTGCGGACGGTTACCACACGCTGCAGACCTTATTTCAGTTTCTTGATTATGGCGACACGATAGATATTGCACCGCGTAGCGACGGCGAAATTCACCTGTTAACCCCAGTGGAAGGCGTTGCGCATGAAGACAATCTGATCGTCCGTGCGGCACGTTTGCTGATGAAAGCGGCATCTGAAAGCAATCGCCTTCCCAAAGGGAGTGGTGCGGACATCAGTATCGACAAACGCCTGCCGATGGGCGGCGGTCTTGGCGGAGGTTCGTCTAATGCGGCAACCGTTCTGGTGGCGCTGAATCATCTCTGGCAGTGCGGACTTTCGGTTGATGAACTGGCGGCACTCGGCTTAACGCTGGGGGCGGATGTTCCCGTATTCGTGCGCGGCCATGCGGCCTTTGCCGAAGGCGTTGGCGAAATTCTGACGCCGGTCGAGCCTGAGGAAAAGTGGTATCTGGTTGCTCATCCGGGAGTCAGTATTCCGACACCGGTGATTTTTAACGATCCCGACCTCCCGCGCAACACGCCAAAAAGGTCAATAAAAACGTTACTAAAATGTGAATTCGGCAATGATTGCGAGGTTATCGCAAGAAAACGTTTTCGCGAGGTTGATGCGGCGCTTTCCTGGCTGTTAGAATACGCGCCGTCGCGCCTGACTGGTACAGGGGCTTGTGTCTTTGCTGAATTTGACACTGAGTCTCGTGCTCGCCAGGTGCTTGAGCAAGCCCCGGAATGGCTCAAAGGCTTTGTGGCGAAAGGCGTCAACCTCTCCCCATTGCACAGAGCGTTACTCTAAATCCTTCGGATTTCAGGAAGATGGCGAAATGACGAATCGCCAGGTGCATACAACTTCAGTATGTAACTGGTGTGAGGAATTGATGCCAGCGCAAATGAAACGCGAAAGATAAAGAGTAAGCCGGGCAAGCTGAGTTGCGGTGACAACGTCACCCTGTTCCAGACGTTGCATCGCGCTCTTTAATACACCGCATGGAGAGGATACTGCCTGGCCCGCACAGTTTTCGGCAGATTCTTTCCACCAATGGACGCATGCCTGAGGTTCTTCTCGTGCCTGATATGAAGCTTTTTGCTGGTAACGCCACCCCGGAACTAGCACAACGTATTGCCAACCGCCTGTACACTTCACTCGGCGACGCCGCTGTAGGTCGCTTTAGCGACGGCGAAGTCAGCGTACAAATTAATGAAAATGTACGCGGTGGTGATATTTTCATCATCCAGTCCACTTGTGCCCCTACTAACGACAACCTGATGGAATTGGTCGTTATGGTTGATGCGCTGCGCCGTGCTTCCGCAGGCCGTATCACCGCCGTTATTCCTTACTTCGGCTATGCACGTCAGGATCGTCGCGTACGTTCCGCTCGTGTACCGATTACCGCTAAAGTCGTCGCTGATTTCCTGTCCAGCGTTGGCGTTGACCGCGTCCTCACCGTTGACCTGCATGCTGAACAGATCCAGGGCTTCTTTGACGTACCGGTTGATAACGTATTCGGTAGCCCGATCCTGTTAGAAGACATGCTGCAGCTGAACCTGGACAACCCGATTGTGGTTTCTCCGGATATCGGTGGCGTCGTGCGTGCCCGCGCTATCGCTAAACTGCTGAACGATACCGACATGGCTATCATCGACAAACGTCGCCCGCGTGCGAACGTTTCTCAGGTGATGCACATTATCGGTGACGTTGCAGGTCGTGACTGTGTTCTGGTTGATGACATGATCGATACCGGCGGTACGCTGTGCAAAGCAGCAGAAGCACTGAAAGAACGTGGTGCTAAACGCGTATTTGCGTACGCCACTCACCCGATCTTCTCAGGTAATGCGGCAAACAACCTGCGCAACTCAGTGATTGATGAAGTCGTTGTCTGTGACACTATTCCACTGACTGACGAAATCAAAGCGCTGCCAAACGTGCGTACATTGACCCTGTCGGGTATGCTGGCCGAAGCGATTCGTCGTATCAGCAACGAAGAATCCATCTCTGCTATGTTCGAGCATTAATCGAGCCCGGCTCAAAAACCCGCTGCGGCGGGTTTTTTTATCTGCAATACTTATTTGTATGACTTATGCCTCCTTCACCTGCCATTTAGTTGACAGATGATGCGCTCATGGATGAAACATTATTGTGAACAGATTATTTTCCTCACATGTGATGCCTTTCCGCGCCCTCATCGACGCTTGTTGGAAAGAAAAATATACTGCCTCTCGCTTTACCCGTGACCTGATCGCCGGGATAACCGTTGGGATCATCGCCATTCCGCTGGCAATGGCCCTGGCAATAGGCAGTGGCGTTGCGCCGCAGTACGGCCTGTATACCTCAGCCGTCGCTGGGATTGTTATCGCCCTTACCGGGGGATCGCGCTTTAGCGTATCTGGCCCAACCGCCGCCTTCGTGGTGATTCTGTATCCGGTGTCGCAACAGTTTGGGCTGGCAGGCCTGCTGGTTGCCACGCTCATGTCCGGGATATTCCTGATCCTTTTCGGCCTCGCTCGTTTTGGCCGCCTGATCGAATATATCCCCGTGTCGGTAACGTTAGGTTTTACATCGGGTATTGGTATCACCATCGGTACCATGCAGATTAAAGATTTTCTTGGCCTGCAGATGGCCCATGTCCCGGAGCACTATCTGCAGAAGGTTGGCGCGCTGTTTATGGCCTTGCCGACCATCAATTTCGGCGATGCCGCCATTGGCGTAGTGACGCTGGGGATCCTGATTTTCTGGCCGCGCCTGGGGATCCGACTGCCGGGTCACCTTCCCGCACTGCTGGCAGGCTGTGCGGTAATGGGTATCGTGAACCTGACCGGCGGCCATGTCGCCACCATTGGTTCTCAGTTCCACTACATTCTGGCTGACGGCTCACAGGGTAATGGTATCCCGCAGTTGCTGCCGCAGCTGGTCCTGCCGTGGAATATGCCGGAGTCAAACTTTACCCTGAGCTGGAGCTCGTTACAGGCGCTGTTACCGGCAGCCTTCTCGATGGCGATGCTGGGGGCAATTGAATCTCTGCTGTGCGCCGTCGTACTCGATGGGATGACCGGCACCAAGCATAAAGCTAACAGCGAGTTGATTGGCCAAGGGCTGGGTAACATCGTGGCACCGTTCTTTGGCGGTATCACCGCCACAGCGGCAATTGCCCGCTCTGCGGCAAACGTCCGCGCCGGGGCGACCTCGCCAATGTCTGCGGTTATCCACGCGATTCTGGTGATCCTTGCCCTGCTGGTACTTGCGCCGCTGCTTTCCTGGTTACCGCTTTCCGCCATGGCCGCCCTGCTGCTGATGGTGGCATGGAACATGAGTGAAGCGCATAAAGTGGTGGATTTGCTGCGCCATGCACCGAAAGACGACATCATTGTCATGCTGATGTGTATGTCGCTGACGGTACTGTTCGACATGGTTATTGCCATCAGCGTCGGTATCGTTCTCGCCTCTCTGCTGTTTATGCGTCGTATTGCGCGCATGACTCGCCTGGCGCCGGTCAACGTAGACGTACCGGACGATGTGCTGGTGCTGCGCGTTATTGGTCCGCTGTTCTTTGCCGCGGCGGAAGGATTATTTACCGATCTTGAGTCGCGTATTGAAGGTAAACGCATCGTAGTCTTGAAGTGGGACGCGGTCCCGGTACTGGATGCCGGTGGTCTGGACGCTTTCCAGCGCTTTGTAAAACGTCTGCCGGAAGGTTGTGAATTACGCATCAGTAATCTGGAATTCCAGCCGCTACGTACCATGGCGCGCGCGGGTATTCAGCCGATTGCCGGGCGCCTGACGTTCTTCCCGAATAAAGATGCTGCGCTAGCAGATATCCGCTAACGTGTAGCCCGGCCAGGCTAAACGCCGCCGGATTGCAAATGACAGACAAAAAAATGGCTCCCTTACCTGGGAGCCATTTTTATAACAAGCTTATTGCTTACGCGTTCAACAGTTGCTCAGCCGTTGCCTTCACGCTTGCCAGCAGGACTTTAACATCCTCCAGACATACCGTCGGATTGAGCAGCGTTAGCTTCAGGCAGGTGACACCATCTGCTTCGGTCACGCCGACGTTGGCGCTACCTGAAGCCAGAAGAACGTCGCCAATACGCTGGTTCAGCAGCGCGACAAATGCCACGTCGTCACTTTGCGGGCGGAAGCGGAACAGCACGCTTGCCAGCTGCGGCTCCATCACCAGTTCAAGATGCGGCTGGGTTTTGACAAACTCAGCAACATCACGCGCCAGCGTCACACCGTTATCAATGATCTCGGCATACTGCTTTTTGCCCAGCGCTTCGAGGCCCATCCACAGCTTCAGCGCATCGAAACGACGCGTGGTCTGCAGCGACTTCGATACCAGGTTTGGTACGCCAGCCTCTTCATCGAAATCAGAGTTCAGGTACGCCGCCTGGTAACGCATCAGCTCGTAGTGGCGCGCATCTTTTAACAGGAACGCACCGCAACTGATGGTCTGGAAGAACTGCTTGTGGAAATCCAGCGTCACGGAATCTGCCAGTTCAAGGCCGTTCAGGAAGTCACGGTACTTATCAGAAAGCAGTAACGCCCCGCCCCATGCCGCATCCACGTGCATCCAGATCTGATGTTCTGCAGCCAGCGCTGCAATATCCGCTAACGGATCGATTGCGCCCGCATCGGTAGTACCGGCAGTGGCGACGATTGCCATCACCTGCTCACCGTTGGCTTTCGCCTGGGCCAGCTTGTCTTTCAGGTCAGCCAGATCCATGCGTGAAAATGCATCGGTCTTCACCTGGGTGACGGAACGGTAGCCCAGCCCCATCAGCGCCATGTTCTTCTGCACGGAGAAGTGCGCGCTTTCAGAGCAGAACACTTTGATTTTACTCAGATCACCGGTCAGACCATCCTGCTGAATGGAGTGCCCCTGGCGAGCGAAGAAAGCATCACGCGCCAGCATCAGGCCCATCAGGTTACTCTGCGTACCGCCGCTGGTGAATACGCCCGCATCGCCTGTCGGGTATCCAACCTGCTCACGCAACCACTCGATCAGCTTGATCTCAATGATGGTGGCCGACGGGCTCTGGTCCCAGGAGTCCATACTCTGGTTGGTGGCGTTGATCAGCACTTCCGCCGCCTGGCTAATTACCAGGCTCGGGCAGTGCAGATGCGCCACGCACTGCGCATGGTGAACCAACAAGCTGTCTTTGAGAAAGTATTCAACCGCACGCTCAATAGCGGCCTGGTTGCCCAGGCCCTGAGACGTAAAATTCAGGTTGATACGTTCACGCAGTTGCTCAACGGTTTTACCCTGATACATCTCAGGCTGCTTCAACCATTCAACGACCGCTTGCGTACTCTGCTCGATAGCGTCCTGATAAGCTGCAATGCTTTGCGCCGAGCCGGACAGAATCGGGTTTACGTCTGACATTCGATCCAACTCCGTTTAAACCGGCTTCACGCCAGCGCCCAGCAGGGCGTTTTCGAATTTATCGAGGAAGATTTCCAGCTCAGCGTTGGTGATCAGCAGTGACGGCAGCAGGCGCAGCACGCACCCGTTGCGGCCACCACGCTCCAGAATCAGCCCATTTTCGAAGCATTTTTTCTGCAGCAACGCGGACAGCTCGCCATCGGCCGGGTAGCAGCCCATGTGATCCTGTGCTTCGTTCGGCTTCACGATTTCCAGGCCGATCATCAGACCCAGACCGCGCACCTGGCCAATAACCGGGTAGCGTTTCTGCAGGTCAGCCAGTTTGCCTTTCAGCCACTCGCCCTGGGCAGCAACTTTATCGGCAATCTTGTCGTCTTTGAGGATCTTCAGCGTTGTCAGACCGGTCGCCATCGCCAACTGGTTGCCGCGGAAAGTACCAGTGTGGTGGCCCGGAGCCCACGCATCGAACTGCTTTTTAATGCCCAGCACCGCCAGTGGCAGACCGCCGCCAACCGCTTTGGACATCACGATGATATCTGGCTCAATACCGGCATGTTCGAAGGCGAACAGTTTACCGGTACGTGCAAAGCCCGCCTGAACTTCATCGATGATCAGCAAAATGCCATGTTCCTGCGTCACTTTACGAATGCGTTGCAGCCACTCGACCGGAGCCGGATTCACGCCACCTTCACCCTGCACCGCTTCAAGGATCACGGCAGCCGGTTTACGCACGCCGCTTTCAACGTCGTTGATCAGGTTTTCGAAGTAGTAGGTTAATGCTTTAACGCCAGCGTCGCCGCCGATACCCAGCGGGCAACGGTATTGATGCGGATACGGCATAAACTGCACTTCCGCCATCATGTTGCTGACCGCTTCTTTCGGCGACAGGTTGCCGGTCACGGACAGCGCGCCGTGGGTCATCCCGTGGTAGCCACCGGAGAAACTGATGATGCTGGAACGGCCGGTGACTTTCTTCGCCAGCTTCAGCGCCGCTTCAACAGCATCAGCGCCGGACGGACCGGTGAACTGCAGGCAATATTCTTTGCCCTGACCCGGTAATAAAGAAAGTAAATATGATGAGAATTCATCTTTTAACGGCGTGGTAAGGTCAAGCGTATGTAACGGTAAGCCGCTTGTGACGACACTTTGAATGCTCTGCAGCACTTCAGGATGGTTATGACCAAGCGCCAGGGTTCCGGCACCTGCCAGGCAATCAAGATATTGATTATTTTCTACATCAGTAATCCAGACGCCCTGCGCTTTAGCGATCGCTAATGGCAGTTTACGTGGATAGCTGCGGACATTAGATTCAAACTCAGCCTGTCTTGCTAAAAAGGTATCATTGCTCTGCGGTAATGAATTAGCACTTAAAGTATCAATACGGACTTTATCCGTCATCATATCACTCCTACAACCAGGTGTAGATTAACGCCTGATTGAATAAATGGTTATAAGGATTACCTGTAAAAAAGCGCGGCTAATATATGTTGTTTTAGCTTAGGACTCAATCATTTATTTTTCGGCATTAAAAATAACAACCTTTTCCTTTAAATTCAAAGCGTAACAACTATTTACCACTACTAAATCCTAAAGAAATATATCTATTTAATTAACAATGTTGTAGCTAATTGCAACGCAGACAATCTAATAAAAACCATGGGATTTTCGTGTTTTTATTATTTTTTTACACGTTTTTACCATTAATGATGCTCTCGATATCTTGTGATGACATGATTTTTCACTTATTTGTCGATAAATCGAATAAAAAAGTCGATCCCTAAATATAAATCACTTAGTATGGCGCGCTTATTTGCAGGCTATGTAGATAAAATTAATGCGCAGCACCCGATAACGTGTACAGGCGACACGCGTTATCGACAACAGGTATTCCCTGGGTTGTCAGCAGAAATGTTCGCGGGCGGACATTTCGTAAGGCGAACTTCGTTCCCTTATGCCGAGAATGAAAATTTTCTAGCCATACTTTTATGGCGCCCTGATATGAGATTGTTATGACTCGCATTTATCCACCATCCGTCGTTGCCAAATTTGGCGGCACCAGCGTCGCTGATTTTGATGCGATGAACCGCAGCGCCAGCATCGTCCTTGCTGATCAAGATGTCCGTTTAGTCGTTTTGTCTGCTTCAGCAGGCGTGACAAACTTACTGGTTGAGCTTTCTGAAGGTCTGGAAACACATCAACAATTAGATAAGATTGAGACTTTACGCGCCATCCAATACAACATTATTTCCCGCCTGAAGCAGCCGTCCGTTATCAGCACGGAAATCGATAATCTTCTAAACAATATACGTCGACTTGCACAAACGGCGATGGTTTCGCCGTCTGATGCGTTAAGCGATGAGTTAGTCAGCCATGGCGAGCTGATGTCCTCGCTACTGTTTACTGAAGTCTTACGTGAACGGCATGCCGAGGCCGGGTGGTTTGACGCCCGCAGCGTGTTGCGTACTAACTCGAACTTCGGCTGCGCCGAACCCGAGCTTGGCACACTGCACCACCAGGTGGAGACTCACCTGCGCCCTCGTCTTGAGCAAGCGATTATGGTGACTCAGGGATTTATCGGGCGTGATGCCGCAGGACACACCACAACGCTTGGACGCGGCGGTAGTGATTACACGGCTACGCTTCTCGGTGAGGCGCTTCACGCCACACGCGTTGACATCTGGACCGACGTTGCAGGGATCTACACCACCGACCCACGCATTGCGCCGCGGGCCAAACGAATCGACCATATCTCATTTTCCGAGGCCAGCGATATGGCCGCCTACGGTGCGAAGGTCCTCCACCCGGCGACACTGCTCCCGGCAATGCGTAAAAGCATTCCGGTCTTTGTTGGCTCAAGTAAGGATACTGCCGCCGGAGGTACGCTGGTGCACAACACCACCGATAATCCACCTCGCTATCGCGCGCTCGCCGTGCGTCGTAAACAGACGCTGTTGCGGTTACACAGCCTGGAGGCGCAACCTTCCTGTTCTTTCCTGGCGCAGTCCTTCGCCATTTTAGCTCGCCATGCGGTCACGGTGGATTTGGTTACAACCTCAGAGAATAGTATTGCGCTGGCGCTGGACGCCACTCATGCAACCTCAGGTGAAGACCATGTGCTGACCACCGCATTGTTTACCGCCTTGTCCTCCCACTGTCGTGTGGAAGTGGAAACCGGGCTGGCGCTGGTCACTTTGGTGGGGAATCAACTCACACAGGCTGCGGGAGTTTGCAAAGACGTTTTTGCCTGGCTTGAAGAGCATACGGTACGAATGATTTGCCATGGGGCGTCAAACGACAACCTGAGTATCCTGTTGCCGGCTGACAATGCAGACAGCGCGATCAAAGCGTTACATTATCGGTTATTCGAATAAGGCTTCTTTGTAGTATGCCACCAAAGGTAGAAGTCGTTTAATCCAGTACTGACGAACAAGCAGAGCCCTGGTTTTTAAACCAGGACTTTGTGTTCAAACAACTGCACTCCGAGTTGGGAGAGCTATTTAGTTATGCCGATGATTGGTATCACCGCGACGGCAGCGTTTGTCATAGTGGCGCACCCACCAGTAACGATCGCTGATTTGTTCGTGCCCCCCCACTCTGGCACCGGCCAACCAGAGGACTCCACCAACAAAAATACTGAGCACGGCACCATGTGCGAAAAACTGTGGCAGATTAAATTGCGGCAGTTGGTTTAAAATAGAGTAACCAACACCACCCACCATCACCACCAACCCTAAAGCCATGAGCACGTTACCGAGTAACGAAGCGTTTTTGCGTTTCATGTGTCACCTCCGGAACTTTGGGTTGTTACAGGGAATACCCCTAATCCTTATGTGTAAAGTATAGACAACACTGCCGTTCGCAAGTGCGGGAGCGATCACAATTACAAACACTCATGCAACAAAACTTTACAAATAAGCCACTGAACACACTCATTTTCTAATAGTCCATTTGTGCAATTATTCAGCTTTTGGCGATAAGCACGCAGTTTTTTGTCAACAGCAGCGTCAGACAGTAAACTACACGTCGTTTATCGAAACACTCAGGACAAAACACGTGGCGATTAAATTGATTGTCGGCCTGGCAAACCCCGGCGCAGAGTATGCGGCAACGCGACACAATGCAGGCGCATGGTATGTCGATCTGCTGGCAGAAAGATTACGCGCTCCCCTGCGCGATGAGCCGAAATTCTTCGGCTACACCTCCAGAGTTACGCTTGAAGGTGAAGACGTCCGTCTGCTGGTGCCAACCACATTTATGAATCTGAGCGGCAAGGCTGTCGGTGCGATGGCCAGTTTTTATCGTATTAACCCCGATGAAATTTTGGTCGCACACGATGAGTTAGACCTGCCCCCTGGCGTGGCCAAATTTAAGCTTGGCGGCGGTCATGGCGGACATAATGGCCTGAAAGACATCATTAGTAAGTTAGGTAATAACCCCAACTTTCATCGTTTACGCGTTGGAATTGGCCATCCGGGCGATAAAAACAAAGTTGTCGGATTTGTTTTAGGCAAACCGCCTGTTTCAGAACAGAAGTTAATTGATGAAGCAATTGACGAAGCGGCACGTTGTACCGAGATTTTGTTCAAAGACGGCCTGACCAAAGCGACGAGCCGGTTACACACCTTTAAAGCGCAATAAGCAGCGATGTGCGGCATTTTTCTCGCGTGCTGTGTATAATAGGCAAAGTTATTTACATTTCTACAATCTGTTTTCCATAACAGGTTGAATATCAAAAGATTAAGGTGATTTAAACATGGGATTCAAATGCGGTATCGTCGGTTTGCCAAACGTAGGCAAATCCACCCTGTTCAACGCGCTCACAAAAGCGGGTATTGAAGCGGCAAACTTCCCGTTCTGTACTATCGAGCCGAACACCGGTGTTGTCCCGATGCCCGATCCGCGTCTGGATCAGCTGGCCGAAATCGTCAAACCGCAGCGTATCCTGCCAACAACGATGGAATTCGTCGACATCGCCGGTCTGGTAAAAGGCGCGTCTAAAGGTGAAGGCCTGGGTAACCAGTTCCTGACCAACATCCGTGAAACCGAAGCTATCGGCCACGTGGTGCGTTGCTTTGAAAACGACAACATCATCCACGTTAATAACAAAGTGGATCCGGCTGACGACATTGAAGTTATCAATACCGAACTGGCGTTGTCCGACCTCGACACCTGTGAGCGCGCTATCCATCGCGTACAGAAGAAGGCCAAAGGCGGTGACAAAGACGCTAAAGCAGAACTGGCTGCGCTGGAAAAATGCCTGCCACAGCTGGAAAACGCTGGCATGCTGCGCGCGCTGAAAACGCTGACTGACGAAGACAAAGCGGCCATCAAATACCTGAGCTTCCTGACGCTGAAGCCAACAATGTACATCGCCAACGTCAACGAAGACGGTTTTGAAAATAACCCGTACCTCGATAAAGTGCGCGAAATCGCGGCTGCCGAAGGTTCTGTTGTGGTTGCCGTTTGCGCAGCCGTTGAAGCTGACATCGCAGAACTCGATGATGCTGACCGTGAAGAATTCATGGCTGAAATGGGTCTGGAAGAGCCGGGCCTGAACCGCGTTATCCGTGCTGGCTACGAATTGCTGAACCTGCAGACCTACTTCACTGCTGGCGTGAAAGAAGTCCGTGCATGGACCATTCCTGTCGGTGCCACGGCTCCGCAGGCAGCCGGTAAAATCCATACCGACTTCGAGAAAGGCTTTATCCGCGCACAAACCATCGCGTTTGAAGATTTCATCACCTATAAAGGTGAGCAAGGTGCGAAAGAAGCTGGGAAAATGCGTGCCGAAGGTAAGGACTATATCGTCAAAGATGGCGATATCATGAACTTCCTGTTCAACGTCTAAATAAAATTTGTTATCTCATGAGGTTTCAACGAATCTCATGAAAATCACAAAACCTATAAAATCCACGCAATTGCGTGGATTTTTGTTTTCACAGCATCTCAACTCATTTCGTCACAGCACCGTCAAAAATGAGTACATATTGACCCAGACCCCTTCGTGAAGCACACCGCCCTACAGTTTCTCCAGAATTAAACACGCTTCACGATTAAGCGTAATAAACTCCTGCCAGCTATATTGCTGTTGGTAGTTAAGCTGATACTGCTTTTCTACCTGGCAAATAAGCGGACGTGTTTCATAAATCGCGCACAGCTTTGTCTCCATCTGATAGTGACGACAAATGCCGTCACCGCGATCAAGAAATTGCGTTTCACTGGCGCGATCGACGTGGCGACAACAAGCGCCACACTGGTTACAGGGAAACGCAGGCGTGAGCGTCATAGCTTACTTAACCAGCTACGTACAGAGCGAGTATTCCCTGCTTCAAACGGTAGCGCAATATTTCGGCGCTCAATCTCTGCACGCAGCAACAAACCACGCTCAATTTCATTGTTCACCGCGTTAAGATGCAGCGAGAAACGCGATAACGCTGACGTATCAATAGCAAACTCTAACGCCGAAAGCTCCAGTAGAAAACGATCGAGTTCAGCATTCACCTGTTGATAATACTCTAGTGCTTTCTGATACTTATCTTTAAACGTATCCAGAAACGCCCAGACCTTTTTCATCAATGCGCTGTGTTCCAGGAAGTAGTTCATTACCAGCGTCAGAATACCTGTCGCCAGCGCACCGCAGAAAGCGGCCAGTTCCGGACCAAAAGGAAAGACGAGCATCTTGGCTAAAGCTTCGTTAACCACCACACCAGCAGCCACGGCCACACCCGCAGCCACCAGCTTGCTTACAGCTTTAGCGAGCTGCCCCGGCGCTAAGCCTTCAGGGTTAAAGACCATAACTTTAAAGGCCTGTACCAAATTGTTCCACATCTCACGAATCAGGCGCACCATCATCTTCTTAGTCGTAAAGAAGATATTGAAGAGCGTCGTCGTAATGCTGGAGAGCACGCCACCGATGGCTCCGTCTTTAAAGGACGTCAGGAAAGTGCTGAATTTACCCTGCACTCGCTGCCAGACTGCGCGTAATGCCTCCGCCGCATCTTGCAGGAAGTCTCCGGCATCGAATGAATGACGATGCTTCTCAAACATCACGGGAATACGCTCGCGGAACTCAAACCAAGTCTCTGCCAGAATCAGTCCCAACATCTGCCGCGTTCCCATGCGAAACGCATTGTTCATTGTGGCGGTGGCGACATTCTTCGCAAACTTACTGCTGGTATAATATTCCTGATTGATCGTACTGTTGTATTTTTCCCGCGCCTTTTTGTCGGCCTCTTTCATCCGTTCAAAATCGGCGGCGGCTTTATTTTCCAGCTTATTCAGCTGTTTTTGCTCTTGCTCGGAAAGCGTTGCCTGGCTGCGTAAACGGGCAATTTCCTGCGTGGTCACAGCATGCTGTTCTTGTAGCGTTTGCACGAAGGCATCCATCGTTTTCGCCTTCTTCGCCTTATTCAGAGACTCATTCGTGAAGGTCAGATTTGATGAATCATTAGCCAGATCGGCACCATCGCATTCGGCAAGGATACGCCCAGGATCGTTGTGAATTTCATGGGCGGCAATAATATGGTCGAGGTTCTTTTTATCATTAGCCGCAAATTTCTCACCGGTGTAGGTATCGGTCAACGTACCGGCCTCGTGCGCCTTTTTTCCCGCCCGGTTGGTGGCAATGTAGTTTTCGTGGCTATGGTAATGATGAGAATCATACCCTTCACGTTGCTCGTACCGTTGACGCTCGGCATCGGTGGCATACACTCCCTCGCGAGCGTTATGAATGGTATTCACATCGCCGCCGTGTTTATCCTCCAGCAAGAGAAAATCCAACCCAAAAGAGGTGGTCAGACTCTTAACCACCGTCTGATGTAACTCTTCACCCCAGTCAAACCTGGCTGTGTTCATTGTGCTCGCCCATAGCAATGCCGGGCAGATTCGCCCGGCGCGTCGATTAAATACGAGAAGAAAATGCGTCAAACTCAGAAGCAGAAACCGCCAGTTTTTCGTCCAGAATCTCTTTGTTCAGCAGGTTCATACCGTTGCTGTCGGTCTGCAGTTGGATCACGCCATCTTCGATAACGGCTTCACCGTTTTCCTGCGTCACCGGCTTGAACAGCGGCGTGGTGATCACGTCGGTCATGATGGCGGCTAATTCATAACCATGGTCGATAATCGCCATGATCTCTTCCGACTCACTAATCTCGGTGGTTATATTCTTCTCATGACGTTCAACAATGATGGCATGCATCGCTTTCAGCGGTTCAAAGTAGTGTTGAACAAAGACGCTATGCATACGGGTTATTGATTCATAAATGCTATTTACATACTGCTGCACCTTCGTCAGCTGCGCTTCAGCCGCATTCATTTTTTCCACCGCAGCTGTCACTTCACGGGAGCTTTGATAAGCATTGTTAAGCGCCTTTTCGGCATGGCTATCGTAAGCCCAGCCTGCGATAGCAATCAACGGAGCCACTACCGCGCCGCCAAGTACCATCGCACCGCCCGCCATTCCCCAGCCGCCTGCGGCCAGAGAACCGCCGCCAATAGCCGCCATTGTGGCGTTATACGCCGCCGCACCAGACAGGGCGGCAATCGGCGTACCGGTAGACGCTGCGGCAAACGCCATCACGCCGCTGTACACGGCAAAACCAGCGGCAGCACCGGACACCCCGGCACCGACGACCGTCGTCAGGTATTCCGTGGCGGAAATCGCCAGACTCTGAATTTTATTGATGTTGTGCTGCGGTACCTTCAGACGAAGATCTTTATGCCCATCCTTAGCCATACGCGCCAACAGATCGTCGGCAATCGTTTTAAATTCATTGAAATCTTTACCGATCTTCAGTTCTTTTTCACCCAGCTCGGCCAGTTTTTTCGACGTTGTTTCATTCGCCAGATCAAAGCTCTCTTTATGCTTATCAAAGCGACGCTGCGCGCGATCTAAAACATCGTCGGCTTCAGATTTTTTCTGGTAGCCATCATAAGCTTTTTTGCCACCAAACGCCGTTGCCGCTGCCGCGACGCCCAGAATAATGAAAGGTAATGCCATAAATAAAAATCTCCTGTGCAATAAGTCGTAGTTACCCGCTACACATCACATTCCAGAACAGGAACAGAGTCGCGATCGCCAGTGATGTAGTTATGCAGTATGTTGATGACCGTTTTTTTCAACCATTCAGGTTCCAGAATTTCTATATTCGGTAACCAGAATAGAATTAGTGGAATAATTTGATTCTGATGTGCTGCCTTGCAAAGCAAAGTCACGCCATCATTCTCTTCACGCACTAATTCTTGCTGAGGCAGTAAATCTCGTCTTGCGAAGTAGCCTGCAATGCTGTGTTTAATACGCACCCGCACCTCAAACGTCTCTTCACTTACCCAAGGATCGCGATGCTCATCAATTAATGACAGTGTGGGTGTATCGACCGTAAAATGCTCTTTCCGGATATCCAACCACCGAATTTTACTTAACGAAAAAGACTTTAGCTTTCCGTCCTCGGTCGCCTGCAGATACCAAATATTTTTCTGGTTAACTAATTTATAAGGGTGAACGGTGCGCGTTTTGTCTTTATATAAAATATGACAGACACTGTTTTTCTGAATCGCTTTTTCTAATAAGTTAAAATACTTTCGCAAATCATTTCTGACTGAATGTTCAGGGCGACCAAACTGAACTCTAACATGCTGTTCTACCGCTCGTTTTTCTAAGCTAAGCCAAAAATCCTCATCTCTATCAGGAAAAACCGCGTCGGCGTCCAGCAGCTTTGCCAGTGGGTCATGAAGGGCATAGGCGCTATTATTCTGCGCGCGAATCGGTATCAATCGATACTCTCCTCCACCACACCCCTCAATAAAGGAGGAAAGCATATTAAGATCACGATAGACCGTTCGTTCAGTGATATTAAATTTCTTCATCAACTGATAGCGATTCACTACGCCACAAGTTTGCAGCTCTATTAGGATATCGACTAAACGTTCTGCTGAGCAACTCCTTGCTGAATCAGCCATAAGCACCTACTTTTCTGTTTTCCTGACATGAATTATATATAAAATGCTGACATATCCTGTCAGTGTATCGGCACGCTGATCATTTTTTTTAGAGAAATCGACAATTTATTTGACCATTAGTCGCATTGGACAATTTTTAGGGACAAAAAGCGCTCCTCATCAGGAGTAAATGCCAGAGACATGGCGGCCAAAAGACCACCTGCATACATCCTCATCAAACTGGCTAACGGCTATCTCTTCCACTAAGCCAAATTCAACGCTGAGTTTGCAAAGGTGGATTGTCAGGAGAGTTTCTTAATGATGGCCAGTATCGTGGTATGAACGCCAGTATTTGGTTTCTTCACGCTGAGTAAAAAAACATCATCTGCAGAAGGATGTGGATGCGCTGGGAGCTGTTAGTGCTGCTGACTGAGTCGTTGAAACACGAGCTAATTCGTTGTACAACCGGGCTTACCCATTGATTTCATAGTGACAAGGGGCTAATTTGTATCTCATTAAACATGATTATGACCCTCATTAAAGCCAGACTATGAACATCAGCGAAAAAACATATCATCAATTGAAGGCCAAAATCATCGCCAATGAGTTGGTGGGGGCTATCTCAGAAAATGAGCTATGTCAGGAACTTAATGTCAGCCGTACGCCGCTGCGCGAAGCTTTGTTTCGCCTGATGACTGAAGGCTGGATTGAGCCTTCCAAAAATAAAACGAAAACCATTAAACCCATTACGCTCAGTGAAATACGTGATATTTTCCAGATCAGAAAAGATATTGAAATAATGGTATTGAATTTGTCATGGGAGAACCAAGACCCGCAACGGTACCAGACGATTAAAGATAAAATTGAAGTCGGCTTTCATGATTCGAATGTGTCTTTATTACTCGAAGCTGATAACGAGCTACATGAACAAATGCTATCCGATTGCCACAACGCCATTGTGACTAAAACGCTGACCTTCATGTATGACCGGTTACGCATGCTGCGTTCAGACAAAATGAAAAATGATTCAATCATTGATTCATCCAAAGAACATTTGAAAATTTGCGCCGGTATTATTGCCCGCGATATAGAACAAACCCGTGAAGCCATTGCCCATCACGTCAACAACTCCTACAACCGCCTGTTCTCCAGCTTTAAATAGGCTATGCATATAACATGGCCGGTATTTCTACCGGTCATGTGGGAAGTTAAAAATTAGTAGAGCTGTCGGTACAACGCTTTAATCTCTTCAATACAGGTATCTCGAGGGTTTCCACCGGTACAGACGTCCGCCATTGCCGCGGCTGCCAGAGCATCGATATCTTCATATTTCATGCCGATATCGCGCAGTCGGGCGGGAATATTTACGTCGCGGTTAAGTTGCACCACTGCTTCTACAGCCGCCTGACGCGCCTCTTCAATCGGCATCACCATGGCCTGAGTATTGCCCAAAGCCTGTGCAATTTGGCGATATTTGTCTCCAGTAAACTCGGCGTTGTATGCCATGATATGCGGCAATAGCACTGCATTGGCGACGCCGTGTGGCGTACCATAGAATGCTCCCAGAGGATGGGCCATTCCATGCACCAGGCCCAATCCGACATTAGAGAAGCCCATCCCGGCAATATACTGCCCCACCACCATGCCTTCAGCGTCCTGGGCGATTCCCTGTATCGAACCGCGTAGCGAACGCCCTATCATCTCAATCGCCTTTAAATGAAGCGTATCGGTTAATTCCCATGCCCCTTTCGTAATATATCCTTCGATTGCATGAGTCAGCGCGTCAACACCGGTTGCCGCTTTTAAACTGGGCGGCATGCTGGCCATCATGTCAGCATCAATAATGGCAACGACCGGAATAGCATGAGGATCGTAGCAAACGAACTTACGTCGGTTCTCTACATCGGTAATCACATAGTTAATAGTCACCTCAGCTGCCGTACCCGCGGTCGTTGGAATGGCAATCATCGGTACAGCGGCATTTTTAGTGTCAGCCCCACCTTCGAGGCTGCGGACATCGGCAAACTCAGGGTTGTTAATGATTATCCCTACCGCTTTGCACGTATCCTGCGGTGAACCGCCACCAATAGCGACCAGGTAATCCGCCCCCGCCTGACGAAATGCCTCAACACCTTGCTGCACGACGTCAATCGTAGGGTTAGGTATGACCTTATCAAAAATTTGGTAAGGCAACCCTGCGCTATCAAGAATATCAAGTACCTTGGTCGCTACATTAAACTGGATAAGATCGTGGTCAGTAACTACCAGCGCTTTTTTAAAACCTCGCTTTTTAACTTCATCAACGATAGCGTTAATTGAACCCACGCCAAAATATGAGGTTTCATTTAATATCATTCTATAAGACATATTCTATACCTTATAACAGAGAGGTATAACAGCAATACAGCATTGCCGTAGCATAATGTATGCTGTTATTGATTTTTGATTATTTGATACTGAACATTATGTCAATCTGTTGCGATTCCTGACGAGTTAGTTCCCCCGCAAAGCTTCTTGATTTCTCCCCAGAATACTGAAACTTATGAGCCACCGCGGTTTTAATTGTAGTAACAAAATCATTACCAATATTATAAATAGCAGAAAGTCGGCTTATCTCACGCTGTATGCCAGTAAGCTGGGTAAGATCATTTTCATCCCAGGCTTTAATTGCCTGCACAAAAAGTTCGGGACAAATATTATTTAATCCTGAAATAACTCCCGCGCCACCCGCCAGAAGATTTGGGATAAGATATTCATCATAACCGGACAGAACAACAAAATCGTCTCTAACGGACGCGACTGACTGAATAATTGCGCGAGTATGAGAGAGGCAATCAACAGTATCTTTAACACCCACAAAATTGGGAAATTCTGCCGCTAATTGCGCTACCAGTACCGCGTCCAGATCGCATCCAGTTCGGGCAGGAAAGTTGTATGCGAACCATTTTCCATTCAGGCGCTGCCCCAGATCGCGGTAGTATGCCAATAGTTGGGCCGGCGTTTGTTGAAAATAGTAGTGAGGTAGAATCATCACTGCTTGATACCCGCAATGCCAGGCCTCTTCTGCCAGACGTATCATATCCGCAATACAGGTAGCTGATATATTTGCCACCAGCGGCAGCGATGACATTTTCCGTGCCTCACGGATAAGCATCAGTCGTTCATCCAGCGTTAATGCGGTGAACTCCCCAATACTTCCCATTAGCAATACGACATGAGTCCCAGCCTCTTCCAACCGTCGCAAATGCTGCTGCAGTGCCGATAAATCAATATTTCCTTGTTGATCAAAAGGCGTAATTGATGGGCACCATGCACCGTGAAATTGAGCATGATTATCAGACATAATATATTCCTGAGAAAATAAAAATTGTTTTATTCAATGACATGGTAAACAACAGTATCAGCCTGTATTTTCTGCCAGTCCCACTGAATACCCAAACCAGGTTCTTCTGGTGGGAAAGCATATCCCTCGTGAATATTCACCTTATTAAGAGTAACACTATCGAGCTGTGGAATATACTCCAGCCAACGGCTATTAGTAATGGCGCAACATAATGATATATGCAATTCCATCAAGAAATGCGGGCAGACAATTTTATTAAAGCATTCCGCCATATGTGCAACTTTAAGCCATGGTGTAATACCACCAATACGAGCCACATCAACCTGAATAATATCTGCGGCATTATTCTGTAAATACTCTTTGAAGTGCTGGATAGAATAAATGGACTCACCCACCGCGACAGGAATGGTGGTTGACTCACACAATTTTTGATGAGAATCAACATCATGTGCCAGAAACGGCTCTTCAATCCATGAAAGATTAATATGCTCCAACAACGCTGCTCGCTGTTTGGCTTCCGAGAATTTAAACGCCTGGTTGCAATCAGTCATGATCACGTACTCATCACCCACCGCTTCACGTACAGCAGTCAAACGCTCGATATCACGCACCGGACTTTCAGAACCAATTTTGATTTTAGAACCGCAGAATCCCTGCGCCTTAACAGCCAGCGCATCATCAACTAATTCCTGAGTACTTAAATGCAGCCAGCCCCCTTCGGTGGTGTATAACTTCATGCGCGACTTCGCACCACCTGCGACTTTATACAGCGGCAAATTCATGCGCTTACACTTCAAATCCCATAATGCGGTATCAATGGCTGCCAGTGCCAGAGACGTAATGGCGCCAACCGAGGTCGCATGAGTTGAGAACAGCAATGATTCCCAGATGCCCTCAATCATCGTCGCATCCTGACCAATCAATTTCGGTAACAGGTGATCTCGTAACAGCGCAACCACAGATGAGCCGCCGGTGCCAATTGTGTAGGTATAGCCCTCACCAATTTCTCCACTCGATGTTGTTAAACGAATAATCGGCGTCTCTTGTGAGACAAAAGACTGAATCGCATCGACACGTTTTACTTTAGGTTTCAAATCAACCATAAAGATTTCGGCTTTAACTATTTTCATTACATCCTCAATATCTGTTAATTTTTTCGCAAAGTTACAAATGATGCTTACTGAATACCAATGCTGGCCAGTTCATCCCACAATTCCTGCGGAATATCCCAGTTAGCCCAGGCAAAATTAGTCAACGCTTGTTCTACGGATTGAACGCCGCAGGTTACGGTGACCACATTTTGGTTTCTTAATGGGAATTGCAGCGCCGCAGCACCAATCGGCACGGCATGTTTTGCACATAGCGCTTCTATCGCATTTACTTTTTCAATAACCTGCGCTGGCGCGGAACCGTATTCATACAACGCCTTCGATTTATCTTTCGCGACTAAAACTCCGGTAGCGAAAGGTGCAGCAACAGCCACCGAAACATTGTTGCTTTCACATTTAGCAAAGAACGCCTGGCGGTCTGTTTCCAGCAGGTTGTAGCGGTTGGCGAGCATTAAGATATCCGGGGCAGCGTTATCCATCACCTCCATCAGGATTGCCTCTTCATTCGCGCCTGCGCCCCAGGCTTTGATATCACCATTGCGCTTTAGCTCTTCTAAAGCCTTCTGCCCTGACTCGCAGAAGGTTTTAAAATGTTGGCGTTCCAGTTCCGTATTGCCGTAGGTATAAGTGCCGAGATCGTGTACATAGAGAATGTCGATATAACGGGTTCCCAGCCGCTGGATAGAGTTTTCGTATGAGCGCATGATGCCCTCATAGGAGTAATCAGCCTGTCGGTTAAAAGGGTTCTCATCATAAAAAAATTCCCCTGCTTCAAGGCCTGGCTCTTGTTTCCGGGATTGCAGCAGACGACCAACCTTGGTGGACAAAACATATTCGCTACGCTCCAGTCCACGTAATCCCAGACCTAAACGCAACTCAGAAAGTCCGCTACCATAATGTGGTGCAGTATCAAAGTAGCGCCAGCCAACCTGAATGGCCTTATCAACAATGTCCATTGCTTCGTTATTGCTCAGCGTTCTGAATAAATTAGCCAGGCTGGCTGCGCCGAAGGTTAAAGAAGGTACACTAAGCCCTACACTTTTAATTGTATTCTGAGTAATCATAATATTCCCCTGATGTTTATCAGTATTCTTAGTCAACTTTGTTAGCAGTTAATGAGGCCGCGGTCGTTGATTTATTATTAATATTAAAAATCAACTTCAGCACATAAATAATAATCCCAGTCACTACGATAGAAAAAAGACACAAGAGTGCAGGATTCATTCCTTTTAACAGCTCGAACATTTTGTAGAAGATATAAGATATAGCGTGTGAGCCACCATCAATTGATGAGGCCATCATCTCTTTTGGCACATTCAGTTGCGCCTTTTCGGCCAAAGCCTGCGACACAACCGCGAGATCCGAACCAAACCACAGGATCCCACACACGATGACAATGCCATTAATTAATCCGCGGAACATGTTTCCGTTGCATGCAACCGTGCCAAAGACAACAAATATCGGCAGATAAGGAATATCGGCGAATGGCATCATGGTATTAAAAGGCAAAATAGTACTAATCAGAATCGTGAGTGGCACCATCAAAATACCTACAGACAATACCGCAGGATTTTTAAAAGCAATTTCACCGCTGATACCAAAATAAAGTGACTTTGTTGGAAAACGTTTCTTTACCCATTCAGAAGCAATTTCAGTAATCGGTACCAGACCACTGACCAGCACTCCCGCCATCGTCGGTAATAACACCATGACCGCAGCAAAATTCATTCCACTCTTAATAATATCGCTGAACGGTAGCGCGCCAAGCATACCGATGATCACCCCCAGAATGGCCCCCATCGCTAACGGACTACCAAAAAACCCTAGTTTGGCTTCAATTTTGCTGAGATTAAGGTCAATTTTGTTAATCAACGGAATGCGATCAATTACACGGTCCATTAAAAATGCCAGCGGGGCCCATGCGACGATCTCCGCCTGAGTAATGGTCACGTTTGGCGTGTCACAGAATTTCTGCACATGTGGGGCAATGTAATCGGCGATTTTTAGCGTAATAATAAATGTGATCCAACTTGCAAAAATCCCCATCCAAAATGAACCCGTCACCTGTTCAACGATGATTCCGGCAAATACAAAGTGCCAGTAATTCCAAAAATCAACGTTAAGGGTTTTGGTGGTATTGGTTGAAATCATCAACAAATTAGTGGCAAAACATAACGCATAAACAATCGGCAGAGAAAGCGCAGCCAGACTGAAGGCGCTAATTAACGGCCAGCCCAGATCCAATACTTCATAATGAAGATTGAGGTTTTTTACCATCGCTTCTGTCGAGCTGCTAAGTGATGTCACCATAAAACCGATCAGCAACGAAAGACCGAGAAACCCAATACCTACCGTCATTGCATTTTTCGCCGCATCGGCAAGTTTCGCGCCAAATAGCACGGCAAATAAAAACATAATCATTGGAATGACCACTGCCGGGCCAAATCCGAGGATATATTGAACGACTTCCATAAGTGCCCCCCTGTTACTTTAATGAGTAAACCTTCTCTGCCACGCGATAAAAAAAGTTATCGCTGGAAAGAGCCTGGTGAGATTGCAGGTAGTTCTGGTAAAGCCCTAAAGTGTCGGCATACGGTAATGCCAGTAGAGAAACAGGCCAGTCAGATCCATACATCACTCGCTCATCACCAAATGCGGCAAAAACCGAGCTAAAATAAGGTTCAAGCTCCTGGCTCGCCTGCCCAGGTCCCGTCCAGCGGGCATAATCTGCTTCCGTGACCAGGCCTGATAGTTTGCAAAAAACATTGCTGTAAGCCTCACCAATCAACATTAACTGTTCACGCCAGCGGGTAATTTCTCCGTCGCGAACTGCGGGTTTTGCCGCATGTTCGATAACAAAGGTCACTTCCGGACAAGCAGAGATAAGCTGGCTTGCCGCCTCCAGCTGTTGGTGCGTAACCAGCAGTTCATACACCAGCCCCTGCTCTCCAACGCAACGTACCCCCTGGATAAATTGCGGGGTCACTAAATGGCTCTCAGGCAAGCCCTGAGACATATAGCGGATCCCTTTCAGATAGCGGGATTTTCTCTGCAGTCTCTGCAAATCCTCTGCGATCCCAGCCCCGCGGTTTATATCCACCCATCCCACAACACCTTTTACTTCATCGTGATGCTCAGCTATTTCCAGCAGCCATTCGGTCTCCTCAATTGAAGGGATGGCTTGTACTAAAATGGCGCCTTCGATGTGGTTTTCAGCCAATACGGCCTGCAAATCGTCAATAAGAAAATCACGGCGAATTGCCGCCAGATCGTCTGTGATCCAGGCAAAATGCTCTCCCTGGCAATGCCAAACATGGTTATGGGTATCAATCACTTTCATACTCACCATCCTGTATTTTAATTGTATACAATGAGAATACAATAAAAGTCTGTGGTTAAAAGGCAACCACGGAATGCACTATCTGAGTACGGGATCACAATTTTCACGGTTTATATGTAGGCTAAAAAAGGGACGTAAAAGCCTATAACCGTCGTAGAATCCGATGTCCCTGAGCTGAACTATTGCATGTGGTTAATGTGGTGGACGCTTGTGCGTCCCGCTGAAGTTACAGAAGCAGAATGAGCAGAGAAGAGCGATAGATGGGTAAGTACGAACTAAAATCTAAACGTTTCGTAAGTTACGATGTATTGATACGTTAACATTAATAAATAACGGTTATTTTATTGAAACCCTAAATTACGACGAGAGTTTAATACACGCCCCAACTTTAAGCCTTGCGCGCTAAACAGTGACTTAACAGTACCCCCACGTTTCAGTTTTGTAACATCCACCAGAAAATTAGCGATACCCCCACATAATTCACACATTCCTCCGGTTGATGAAACGAAGCAGTTAGGTTATTCATATTGAGGCGCGCGGAAGCCAGGGGCTGTCTACCCGCACGGTATCCCGGTGATCGAGTCCCTGGATAAGATGCAGCGCGCTAAGACGACCGATTTCATAGTGCGGCAGCTGTACCGTTGATAGCGGCGGCAAAAATAGCTCGCCGGTGCCCACCATATTGTCATAGCCCAGCACAGCGACGTCCTGCGGAATGCGCAGCCCTCGCCCCAGCAAGAGCTGGTAGATAACAAAAGCCACGCGGTCGTTACCACACACCACCGCATCGAAGATCGGGCGCGCGCCGCTCAGGTAATGCCCGGCAATCTCCGCCGCATCAATATGGTGGCGCTCGCCCGGCGGAAGATAGTGGTGGAACATTGCATCAGGGTCGACACCCGCTTCACGACAAGCCCTCTCCATTCCCGCCCGACGGCGATCGGTCGCCACAATTCCTTTCGGTAGGTGGATGCACAGCAGTCGACGATAGCCTGCGGCCAACAGCGCTTTCACGCCAAGATATTGCCCTTGTTCATCATCGGGAATATAGGTGGGGAAAGGGCCGCTTGTGCTTTCACAGTTCGCCAGCACGCAGCGATACTTATGCAGCTTTTCCGGTACCGGTACCTGGCGCAGTCCCATCGCGGTGTAGATAATACCATCCGGGCGATGCGCCAACAGCAGATCAACCATTTTCTCTGGCTTGTCATTGCTGAACATATTCACCACAAAGCTATTCCAACCGTGCGCCCGCGCGGTCTCTTCGATAGAGAGCGTTATCTCCACGGAAAATGGCGTAGTCATGGTGTCCAGCGCCAGCACCCCAATCGTGTTAGCCGTGGTTTTTGCACCACGAATTTTTTTAGCGGAGAGATCGGAGACATACCCCAGCGCATCTACCGCTTCCATCACCTTTTTATAGGTTTCAGGCCGTAGTCGTTCGGGCTCGTTAATCGCCCGCGATACGGTCATTAACGAGACGTTAGCCCGCTGCGCCACATCCTTTAAAGATGCCATACCCTCTCCTTCGCCGATGTTCACTTTGCCGGGGTCTGAAAATGCGATCTCGATAACGCCCGCAAAATGTTAACGTTAACTTTTGTGATTAACATCGATATTACCATCAAATCTGCGAGAAAACCGAGAATGTTAACGTTATCTTTTGATCAATTCACTTACAGGGACAAGCAAATGACGTCACTACTTTCCAAAGCCAACGAAGCCTTAAGCCAGCAGAAAGACCTTATAAACCCGCGCTGGTATCCACGCTATCACCTGGCGCCACCGGCGGGTTGGATGAATGATCCCAACGGTCTGTCCTGGTTCGATGGTTACTACCATGCGTTCTATCAGCACTATCCGTGGCAGCCGGTCTGGGGACCAATGCACTGGGGCCATGCGCGCAGCCGCGATATGGTGAACTGGGAGCACTTACCCATCGCACTGGCACCAGAAGGGCCGGAAGATAAAGACGGCTGTTTTTCCGGTTCAGCGGTGGTTGAAGGCAATAAGCTGGCTCTGATCTACACCGGACATAAGTTTGACGGCGAGGCGAAAGAGGAAAACCTGTATCAGGTACAGTGCCTGGCCACCAGCACCGACGGGATTCACTTTGAACGCCAGGGCATGATTCTGGATACCCCGCGAGGTGTACACCATTTTCGCGATCCGAAAGTCTGGCAAGAGGGAGACAACTGGTACATGGTGGTGGGCGCCCGGGTCGATGACGTGGGCGAAGTGCAGCTCTATCGCTCGCAAGATCTACAGCACTGGCAGTTTGCCAGCACGCTCGGCAGGGCCGATGACGGCATGGGCTACATGTGGGAGTGCCCAGACCTCTTCCCACTCAACGATAAGCTCGTCTTCATGTTCTCGCCTCAGGGCATCGCCGCAGACGGATACGATTGCCGTAACCTGTTCCAGAGCGGCTATATGGTCGGCGAATGGCAGGATAATCTCCATTTTCACGTCACCCACGCCTTCCAGGAGATGGATCACGGGCATGATTTTTACGCCCCCCAGTCATTTACCACCCCGGATGGGCGCCGCATCGTGATTGGCTGGCTGTCGATGTGGGAATCGCCAATGCCAGAACAAGCCGACGGCTGGGCGGGCATGCTTACCCTCCCCCGCGAGGTGACGCTCGATACCGATCAGCGGCTGCGTATGAACCCGGTGAAAGAGCTGGAATTATTACGCGGTGAGCTTCATGTCTGGCCGGTCAGCGAACTGCACAATCGCATCCTGATGGTAGAGGAGCAGGCGCACGCTATTGAAGTCGAACTGAGCATCGATATCGCCCGCAGCAGTGCTGAAGAATATGGTATCGCGCTGGGTGGCGGACTACGGGTCTACGTCGATGCTCAGGCACAGCGTCTGGTGCTGGATCGTCGCTACCCGCAGCATGGTCTCTCTGGTTATCGCAGCGTGCCGCTGCCAGTTGGTGACCGGCTGGATCTGCGCTTATTTATCGACAGCTCCTCGGTAGAGGTATTTGTCAATCACGGTGAATATACCCTTAGCAGTCGTATTTATCCTGAACCGGACGATCGCCAACTGACCTTATTCAGCCTGAACGGACACGCCATTTTTAATCAAGGGCATGCCTGGCTGCTCAGCGCCAAATAAACACCCGTCTTACTGCTTTGGGGAAAAATAATGACTATCTGGACGCTCGGAGACGCTGTGGTGGATTTATTGCCGCGCGACAATATGCAGTTTGAAGCCTGCGCGGGAGGGGCTCCCTTCAATGTGGCAATCGGCGTGGCTCGCCTTGGCCGCGCCAGCGGTTTTATTGGCCGTGTGGGCAATGACACTTTTGGTCGATTTCTGCATCAGACGCTGGAAACAGCGCAGGTGGATACAGGAAGTCTGGAGTTTGATGCACATCAGCACACCAGTACCGTACTGGTTTCACTGGCTCCCAACGGCGAGCGGCAGTTTGAGTTTTTGGTCAATCCGTCTGCCGATCAATTTCTCAGCCCGGCGAGCCTGCCCGACTTTGGCGCCGATATTCTGCACTTCTGCTCGCTGGCGCTGGTTGCCCCTGACTGCCGCGCCACCCTCGCCCAGGCTATGGCCGCATTGCGACAGACCGGCGGCACTCTGAGCTTTGACATCAATCTGCGTCCGCAGATGTGGAGCAACGAGATGCAGATGTTTGACCTTGTCAACGAGTTTGCCCGGCAGAGCGACATTCTGAAGATGTCGGAAGAAGAGCTGCTGTGGCTAACGCAGACCAACTGTCTCAGTAGCGCCTGCGAACGTCTGGTTGATTTTCCTGCACGCCTGAAAATCGTCACCCGCGGTGCCGACGGCGCTATCGCTTTCTGGCAAAACAGTAGGCTAACTTTAAGCGGCTATAACGTCGAAAGTATCGATACCACTGGCGCCGGTGATGCCTTTATGGCCGGGCTGCTGGCGGCACTCGCCGAGGAAGGCTGGCCCAAATCGACGTCAACGCTACTTCCACTTATCGAGCAGGCCAGCGCTTGTGGTGCTCTGGCGACCACCCGGCGTGGCGCGCTAAGCGCGTTTCCCGACAACCAACACCTGAGCAGCTTTATTCAGTCACAACCGTCGCTACGGAGGACGATTACCCCGTAATAAAGCGCACTCGTTACGTCGTATCAGAAAGACCTTACAATGACCTGATCTGGATTGGAAAAATCATGAAGATAAATATGCCGTTCAGTAATGACAAATATCGGTACTCGTCCGGGTATCTGCTTTTTTTCTTTGCCGCCTGGTCGTTGTGGTGGTCTTTTTATGCGATATGGCTAAAAAATAAACTTGGCCTGTCCGGAACGGAGCTGGGAATGCTGTATGCCGTAAACCAGTTCTTTAGCATGCTGTTTATGCTGGTCTACGGTTTTCTGCAGGATAAGCTCGGCACCCGTAAACACCTTATCTGGCTGATGGGGATAGTCATCACGCTCAGCGGCCCGTTCCTGATTTATGTTTACGAACCGCTGCTGACCTCCAACTTCAAACTTGGTATGGCGCTGGGAGCCATTTTCTTTGGCCTTGGCTACCTCGCGGGTTGTGGTCTGGTAGAAAGCTTCGTCGAAAAAGTGAGCCGCAAATTCAACTTTGAATTCGGCACCGCCCGCTTGTGGGGATCGCTTGGCTACGCCGCAGGGACATTTGTTGGCGGTATCTTCTTCAGCATCAACCCACACATTAACTTCTGGTGCGTATCGGTAATGGGGGTGTTATTCCTGTTGATTAACGTGTTGTTCAAAACCAACTCACCCGCCCCATCTTCTGTAAAAACGCGTTCTCCTGAACCTGACGCGCTGACCCGAAAGGATTTTCTCACTATCTTTAAAGATACGCAGTTCTGGTTTTTCGTTATCTTTGTCGTCGGTACCTGGTCGTTCTATAGCATCTACGATCAGCAGATGTTCCCGGTGTTTTACGCCAGCTTATTTGACGATCCCGAACTGGCACCACGCGTATACGGCTACCTCAACTCGGTACAGGTCTTTATGGAAGCAGTCGGTATGGCGCTGGTTCCATTCCTGATTAACCGCATCGGGCCTAAATCCGCATTGCTGCTGGGTGGCACAATCATGACCTGTCGAATCCTGGGTTCAGCACTGTTCACCGATATCTATATTATCTCCTTGATTAAAATGCTTCATGCGCTGGAAGTCCCACTGTTTGTTATTTCAGTGTTTAAATTCAGCGTAGCAAATTTTGATAAACGCCTGTCATCAACGATATATCTTATTGGCTTCAATATCGCCAGTTCCATTGGCATTATCGTGCTGTCACTGCCTGTCGGTAAGTTGTTTGATAAAGTGGGCTATCAGGAAATCTTCCTGATTATGGCCAGCATTGTGGTAATAACGCTAATATTTGGCTACTTCTCGTTGAGCAAAAAACATCATCAGCAGAAGATGGGAAATGAACTGGTGACAGAGTAGCGAAGTTTAAAATATATCGGACAGGGCCATTGGCCCTGTCGTATCCCCCAAAAGTAAGTACGAACTGTCGATTTATTCAGGCATGTTCCAGCCAGTTGCGGAATATTTTCGCTCGCAGTATTCCCTGAAAATCAATCAGCCCAGAACAACCAAGCTTCTTGATCAGATTCTGCCTGGCCTGGTAAATCGTTTTCAAATGTAGATTTAACAAGGCGGATATCTCAAAAATAGTTCGCCCCTCCCCTAACTGCGTTAAAATATATTTATCTCGCGCAGTCAGCGAAATATTTAGTTCTGACTGATTGTCGTGTATACCGCCAGAACGAGTAATATCAATAATAAATTGTTTGAATGTGGCAACGCTAACATCTATTGGCAGTCTGTAAAGTGATAAATCATTGAGATATCTGTACAGATGACCATCAATCAGCAGTACCAGACGATGCGTTTTCAGATCGTAATTTTGCCTTTTTACCGCCTCAAAGTGATTGGCGGTGAAAAAAACCAGATGCGTCTTATCATCTTCGAAAACAATATCTGCAAGAATATTCTTTAGCCCTTGCCTGATAAAAATATCATCAATCCATAACTCTGCGTTTCCAGTGTGTTCCTGAACGATGTTCATCATTATGGCCTCAATGAAAAATCACAATTGTTCTAGAGAGAGTGCTATGTATAGTCTTAATCAAAAAAATGCTCAGCATGAGTGCTTTCAGCATATAACAAAGGTACTGTACATATTATATTAATATGAAGACTTTTTAGACGTCGTCAGCTGTGTAGCGCAGCACTATTTCCAGGGTTTTTCTGATAACATCTGCCTGGACAACGTCAACTGTTGATTCCAGAGAACTAATCAGGCTTAAAATGATGTTTTTATTATTAACATTATCACCTGCCAGAATTACATTGGTTACCGCCTGACCCAATACCACAGACTCATCTGCTAATAGCTCACCTGCATTATGGAAGTAACTTGATAAAGCTTTATCCGTCATTACACTGTGGACATTAATTTCATGAAGCATGGTAACCTCGCTTGTATAGTCTGGAAGATTATCTTTAATGTAATTTAGGGTTTTTGCTGGCACTGAAAGCACTCTCATCTCTGGTTTTATCCGGTTTTCTACTTATCTTCCCCGGATTAATGTTTGTAAAATCATTGATAACGCTGTCAATTAATTGCTTGCGTGTGCCATCTATTTCACTGGCCTGCATAAGTCGCAATTGCTTAATCACTGCGGCTAACGAAACGTCTGTATGCATTCGCAAAATTTCTAGCACAGCCAAACCTGTAATTTCATGTTTCAGGCGTTCACTATCAGTTTTCTTCATAACTCCTTCACTACTTACCCCTATAAGTAAGGGGTTTATTTTATTCAAAAAGCAGACCAATTAACGCATTGTAATGTTTCTGTTCTTTCTCCCCGGATGCTTTTTCAAGACGACACAGAAGCTTGGTGCAAAGTGATTTGCGGTTCAGATTTCGTCCATCCTTGAGTATCTCAGTGACGATTTCTCCCAATGTTTCCTGTTGAGTTGGCAGATGCGCCTTCGCAAAGTAACGAGAAATCGCGCTTGCAGTATCAGTGCGAACGGTATGCTGCTGCATGTCATGCTCCTGTAACAAAATGCTGGTGAATATTAAGTTTTATAACAGTAGCAAAGTTGTACCGAAAATGTGTACAAATCGAACCATCAATTTTTATCAAAAAGTGCTAAATCAATATAATCAGTAATTTAGATCAATATCAAACTACATAAAATCAAATTCAGTTGTACAATCCACTTCGTTTAACGAATGAATTCGATCTTTTTAAGGGCCTTTGCTTGTAAAAATAAAGTTAGAATAATGTATTAAAATCAGGACATAAGATGGTTTGTTTGATACTGTCCATATCTCTTCCCTTCCCTTGATCCCGGACTGTCCATGCTCACGACCATTATTTACCGTAGCCATCTACGTGATGACGCCCCCCTCAGAGCGCTTGAGGATATGGTGACAGCCGCAAATCTAAAAAACCGGCGATCCGATGTTACGGGAATTTTACTCTTTAATGGCCGCCACTTTTTCCAACTGCTTGAAGGACCTGAGGAGCAGGTAAAAGAGATTTATCGTTGTATATGTAACGACCCACGGCACCACAATATCGTTGAGCTGATGTGTGATTACGCGCCTGCGAGAAGATTCGGAAAGGTGGGAATGGAGTTATTTGATTTACAAAAACATGAACGCAATGACGTCCTGCAAGCGGTACTTAACAAGGGAACATCAAAATTTCAGCTCACCTATGATGACCGGGCATTACAGTTTTTCCGCACATTTGTCCTTGCGACGGAAAAATCGAGTTATTTTGAAATACCTGCGCCTGATTACTGGAGTTTTATTACCGACAACTCTTGTACTCTCCTGGATGGAAGCACACTCCAGTCCAATATCGATTTCAGCTTTGCTTTTCAACCCATTATCGATCCTATGTCGCAGCGCGTCATTGCTCTGGAAGCACTTATTCGTGGTAGAGACGGTGAAACGCCCGCAACTTATTTTGGCAACTTAAATCCTGAAGAACTGTATACCGCCGATCTGCAGAGCAAAAAGACTGCTTTTGCAATGGCAAGCGCGCTGGGACTTAACGACAAAATGCTGTCAGTCAATCTGCTCCCCATGACCCTGGTAAACAAACCCGATGCAGTCAGCTTTCTGATAAACGAAATCGCGGCGCACGGACTGGTGCCTGAACAAATCATTGTAGAGTTTACCGAAAGCGAAGTTATATCGCGCTTTGATACGTTCGCGCAGGCCGTAAAGTCACTCAAGGCTGCGGGGATCTGTGTGGCGATAGATCATTTTGGGGCAGGTTTTGCCGGGCTTCAGCTTCTGTCTCGTTTTCAACCCGACCGAATTAAGATAAGCCGCGAGCTGATCACGGATGTGCATAAAAGTGGACCAAGACAGGCCATCATTCAGGCAATTATCAAATGTTGCACTTCACTGGAAATCATGATTTCCGCAGTCGGCGTTGAAAAACCTGAAGAGTGGATGTGGCTTGAGTCCGCAGGTATTGAAATCTTCCAGGGTAACCTTTTTGCACAAGCCTGCCTGAATGGTATTCCGTCTGTTGCATGGCCAGAGAAAAATGATTTCTCAGCGTCAAAATAACTAACGCATTGTTATAAATAAACAATCAAAACAACCGCCCTCATGCTGAACATAAAAATTCAGCATTTACTCCCTGCGTGATAGTAAAGTAAATCTTAATTTTGCTAGAATCCTCTGTATGTTTTGTACAATTTGATGCATGTTGTACAAAGTAACAGGAACCGCATATCGGTGACGGAGAATCAGGAGTGTCCGGGGGAACTATGGCTTATTACAGCATTGGGGATGTCGCAGAACGTTGCGGGATAAATCCTGTCACCCTTCGGGCATGGCAACGACGTTACGGTTTACTCAAACCTCAACGCAGTGAAGGTGGCCACCGACTCTTTGATGAAGAAGATATTCAGCGTATTGAAGAAATAAAACGTTGGATTAGCAATGGCATACCTGTTGGGAAAGTTAAGGCATTGCTGGAAACCAGTACCCGTCAAGCTGACGACGACTGGAATCAATTACAAGAAGAGATGATGAGCATTCTTCGCATGGCGCATCCGCCGAAGCTGCGAGCCAAAATTACCGCACTCGGTCGCGTTCACCCCGTAGATGCGCTGATCGATCACGTTTATCTTCCCGTACGTCAACGGCTGATACTTGACCATAATACATCCCGCATAATGAACAGCATGCTTGATGGCGCATTGATTGAATATGTTGCCACACTGCTGTCTGAAACGCGGCGCAAGTCAGGAAAGGATGCCCTCCTGATGGCCTGGGATGTTGAAGACAGAACCCGTCTGTGGCTCGAAGCCTGGCGCTTATCGCAATCTGGTTGGCATATTGCCGTTCTGGCTGAACCCATTGAATCGCCAAGACCTGAACTTTTCCCTGGGCAAACCCTTTTTGTCTGGACCGGTATTACGCCAACCCGCAGACAAAATGAACTGCTCCAACACTGGAATGAACAAGGTTATAAGGTCATTTTCCACAGCCCGTAACCTACACGTAATACGTGTAAGATAAATCATACAACTCTCATTTTTTGGCTGGTTATTTTGAGTACCACCCAAGGAATATGTTGCCCTCTATCCTCCTGACTTAACCCCGGCCATAGCATAAAAATAAAACAATATACTAACCCATTGGTATTATTTTTTTGCAGACGACATCACCTTTTTCCTAAGTAAAATTCATTAGATCAACTGGCGTACGTCTAATACTTATTCTAGGGTTAAATTATGTCTTCTTGTGCCACATTATTGTTTTTCTAAAGTAATAAATGTGGTTATTTGAAAAAGGTAAAGGATATGGCTCTAGTCTTAGACAAACGCTTAATTCTTTGTTGCTGCGCCTTTTCCATTATTTCTGTGGCAAATGCAGCAACCGTTAACGGTACATTTCAGGTGCTGATGACGATTCAAAAGGCCTGTACCGTAACTGCCGGTTCGGCTTCAAATATTACACTTGGTCCGGTGAATACCACGGCGACAAATACCAGTGCAAGCAACACTATTTCAATTAATTGCTCAAAAACCACGCCCTATTTTATCGGTCTGGCACCGTCGGCTGCCAATGGAGGGACGACAACAGGATCTGGCGCCATGTCCTCCGTAGCTAACGCTGCCACCAATACCGACAAAGTGCCCTATCAGCTAAATCGTACATCAGCAACAGGCCCGGTGTGGGGGAATACCGCCACCGACACCGCACCTGGAAATGGGGTAGCGGCGACGGGTACAGGTCTGGCGCAAACGTATACTGTTTATGCCACCGCACCGAGCGCCAACTTCACTCCTGACGACTATGCCGACACGGTAACGGTTAACGTTAACTACTAACTTCAGGAAGCCATATGAGAGTAAAACTGCCTGTAAAGCAGTGTGCCTGCGCATGCCTGCTAGGGATGGTTGCGAGCGTCAATCTTGCCACCGCCAGCGGACTGCAAATAGCCCCGGTCACGTTAACGTTGCAAGCGACGCAAAATGCCGATGGTATCTGGCTGAGTAACGCGGGTGAAAATGTGCTCAATGCCCAGGTTCGGGTTTTTCGCTGGAGTCAAAGCGCTTATGACGACAAACTTTCTCCCTCTCAGGGGCTGGTGATTAGCCCACCGATGTTAGCATTAGCCCCTGGAGAACGTCAGTTGATTCGTGTTATTCGCACAAACCCTCCCTCGGCACATGCCGAAGACGCTTATCGTTTGTCGATAGATGAGTTACCGCCTGCAAAAGTAGAAAAAAACAAGCTTCAGTTTGTGCTGCATTATTCTGTTCCCGTTTTCATTCAACCAACATCAGCGGCACAAACGCAGGCAAAACTGCAATGGAAATTACAGCAGTTGGATGGCAAAAAATTTATTGAAGTCAGTAATCAGGGAAATGGGCATGCACAGTTATCTGCTGCAACATTTATAAGCCCTGACGGTACTAAAAAAGTCATTACACCCGGACTATTAGGCTACGTTTTACCCGGATCAACAATGCGCTGGATAGTCTCCCCGTCAGCCAGGAATAATCATTACGGCGGGAAAGTTGAAGTCACAATCAATGGCCAAAAAACAGTACAAGATCTGTAACAGATCCTGGCTTCTGGTGAAATATTGCTTTCTCAATGGAGTATTAATATCGGGAATGGTTTGCGCACAAACGCTGAATAGTAACCAGAACGAAAATAATGTTATTAATAGCGTCTCGCAGATTACGGGGGTCGATTTGTATCTCGACGTCACCTTAAATGGGAATCCCGTTGGGCTGGTTCATTTTGGCTACGATAATGGAAAGCTTTATGCAGGAGCAGATACTCTGCGTAAAATGGGCTTTCGCTTTGATCCAGACGCCACTAACGCCGTCTGCCTGAACGATATCCCCCAGCTAACCATTGACTACAACGTTCAGTTGCAAACGCTCTCGCTTACTGCGCCGCTCAGTTCACTCGATCTTGCGACCACGCAGCTTAACTCGCCCACCGAAACCGCGCCAACGGCAACAACATCACGCGGGGCGCTGCTCAATTATGATATCTATACGCAACAGGGGGATGAAAGCGCAATCAATACCTTCAGCGAAATTCGCGCCTTCAATGCGGCCGGCGTGCTCAGCACCACCCAGTTGACGCAGTACTCTACCGAGGAATATGCCGATAACAGCGTTGAGCGCCTCGACACCAGCTGGCGTACGTCATTTCCTGATTCGATGTTGGCGTTAACCGTTGGCGATACCCTGACTAGTTCACTCATCTGGTCCCGACCGACGCGAATCGGCGGCATTCAGATAGGCACCGATTTTGGGTTACAGCCCTATATGCCAACCACCCCGCTTCCAGCATATCTGGGATCCGCGACGTTACCGTCAAACGTTGAGCTGTACGTCGACGGCGTCAGGTACTACAACGGAGAAGTCCCCGCAGGTAGCTTTCAGATCAACACAATGCCTAACATCAGCGGCGCGGGAACGGGTCAGGTGATGATGACAGATGCGTTGGGCAGAACGAGCGTACAAAATTTCTCGTTCTACAACGATCAGCAACTCCTGCGGGAAGGATTAACCGCCTGGTCGGCAGAATTAGGCACGGTACGCGAAAATTATGGTTACTCCTCTTTTGATTATGCCAGCGCACCAGTATTGAGCGCTACGTGGCGTCGCGGGTTTAGCAATACGTTCACCGCCGGGACTCACGCGGAAACCAGCGATGGACTGATTAACGCGGGCTTCAGTAACGACTGGATCCCAGGAACCCGCAGCGGCACGTTTTCGACCTCACTTGCCGCAAGTACCGACTCAGGAAAGAACGGGTTTTTGTATAGTTTTGGTTACCGTTGGTCCGGCGAACGGTTTAATTTCAGTACCAGTACCACGGCAACTTCCGGCGATTATCGCGATGTCGCCACCCATTACGGTGAGCCGCCCCCCACGCTTAACAGCAACACGGTTATTGGTTATTCGCTGGAAGCAGCTGGAAATGTCAGCCTGAGCTATTTGCAGTTTCGATATCCACACGAAAATGCGGTGCGCTACGCCAATGCCAGCTGGTTTAAATCTCTCACCGACAACATCTCACTAAATGCCGGATTCAACCAGAACATTGACGACAACCGCGATCGTAGCCTCTATCTGATGGTAACCATCACGACCGACAACAATCTGAGCGCCAGCAGCACCCTACAACGTACCAACGACGAAACCGGTTACCAGCTCAACGCCAGCCTGACGCCCCCTGCCGACGGCGGCTGGGGCTGGAATCTGGCTGCCAGTCAGCAGGCTTCCCGGCAAAGTGGCCAGGGCGAAGTGGGATATCTGGGACGTTATGGTAAAGCGTACGCGGGATTCAGCCGTTTACCGGATAACCATTACGGTTATGCAGGCGCAACCGGATCGCTGGTGACCATGGGAGGCGGCCTGTTTGCAGCAAGAGAAATCAATAATGGTTTTGCCGTCGTCTCAACTGACGGCGTGCCTGATGTTCCGGTCAAATTGCAAAATAACCTGATTGGCCGCAGCGATGACCAGGGACTACTGTTGGTCACCCCGTTGAACAGTTATCAAAAAAACCTGATCAGTATTGACCCGATGGATCTCCCTGCCAATATGCGGATCGCACGCGTTGAGACGAATGCCACGCCAGCCGATCGTTCCGGTACTTTGGTTAGCTTTGGCATCACCCCCGTCCGCGCTGCGCAGATTATCCTCGTCGACCATCAGGGTAAGCCAATTCCTGAAGGCAGCATGGCTTACGCCATCAACGGAAAAGGACAATCGTCTGTCGTTGGCTTTGATGGAATGACATGGTTCGACACCCTGGAGCAGCACAACACGCTGCGCGTTGATACGGACATCGGTAGTTGTCGCGTGCAATTTGACTATCCCGCGTCAGCAAAGGGGATTGTGCAAATAGGTCCACTGGTTTGTCGCCCACACTAACAGGAGTGCGCTCATGAGGTTAAGACATCTGCTACTCATCGCTGCCGTACTTTTTTGTCCGGCAATTAGCCATGCGGTAACCTGTTCGGTGAGCAATGTGCAAGCCATAAATTTAGGTTCGGTCAATCCACTGTCTGCGACAGGCGCAACGTCATCAATGACGTTCAGTTACACTTGCACCAAAGAGCTTGGTGACGTGCTGGCAGGGATCAATCTCTGTTTTAATATTGGCGCCTCGGCCGTCAGTGGCCAGGTGACACCGCGAAATATGTCATTAAGCGGAAACCCCGCCAGAACGCTGGCATACCAGCTTTACCAGGATAGCGGGCGCACCAAAGTCTGGGGCAGCCAGTATCAGTCGGGAACCACTTTTCCCATGGTACAGCTTAACCTGCTGAATTTGACGCCAGTGACAGGTTCACTCACGGTATCGGCGCAGATCGTCACGCCACAAACTTCAGCCGTCCCTGGAAACTATCAGGATAGCTATACGACGGCAACAGCCCTTGTCACCCTCAACCCCGGATTACTTTTCCCGCCGACCACCTGTGGTGATACCGTTGCCGCCAGGTTTCCTTTCACCGTCACAGCTGCTGTCAGCAAACAGTGTAATATCACCTCCGCGACTAACATCAGCTTTGCTCCCACCAGCGGAACGGGTCGTAATCTCACGGCGTCAAATAACGTAGGCGTAGCCTGCTCTAATAACACCCCTTACACCATCGGACTTCAACCCTCCAACGGCAATACGGCAGGCAGCGGCGTGATGGCAGGCACGGGGTCAAATACGGATAAAGTCCCCTACCAGCTTAGTTCGACACCAGGTCCTTCCGGTATGGTGTGGGGCAATACATCGCTCAATACCGTTGCTGGCAGCGGCACGGGGACAACGACTACCTACCCGGTTTACGCCACCGTTCCCAGCGCGAACTACACGCCAGACAACTATGCCGATACTGTCACCATCGCCGTGACCTACTGACGCCCAGTTTAACAGCAATAAAGCAAACACATTTTATTATCATATTGTTTACTTTTAGAGGTGCGTCATAAATCTGACAAATTGCGATTTTTACAAGTTATGCATATTAAACTAAATAAACTGCAAAAAACTGCGATGACAGCAAGAATAAAGAATAACTATTCACCACCAAGCCAAAACCCACACTACTCATACCGATAATCCGTGTTAGCCAGGCAGGCTGTTCTATGAAAAAAATGTTAAATTTAGGTTTATATGGTGAGATTCACTGTATACCACGGCCAAATTAAGAACATATTACTTTTATAACTAAGGTTTATCATGGATAAGTTATCTTACGCTTCAGATAGCAGCACATCTGCCTGGAATACCTACCTGCAACAAATCGAGCGTGTGGCCCCTTACCTGGGCGAACTTTCCCATTGGGTGGACACCCTGCGCCACCCAAAACGCGCGCTGATTGTCGATATCCCGGTGCAGATGGATGACGGCACTATCCGTCATTTTGAAGGGTATCGCGTGCAACATAACCTCTCCCGCGGTCCGGGCAAAGGCGGTGTGCGTTATCATCCTGATGTTGATCTTAATGAAGTGATGGCCCTGTCTGCATGGATGACCATCAAATGCGCAGCGTTGAACCTGCCGTACGGCGGAGCCAAAGGCGGTGTGCGCGTCGATCCGTTCTCACTTTCTGAAGGTGAACTGGAGCGTTTAACCCGCCGTTATACCAGCGAAATCGGCATTATCATTGGGCCGCAGAAAGACATTCCTGCGCCGGATGTAGGTACGAACGGAAAAGTCATGGCCTGGATGATGGATACCTACTCCATGAACCACGGCACCACCGTGACCAGTGTGGTCACCGGTAAACCTATTCACCTCGGCGGCTCGTTAGGCCGTGATAAAGCCACCGGTCGCGGCGTTTTCGTCAGTGGTCTGGAAGTCGCGCGTCGTGCGAACATTGAAGTTGAAGGCGCTCGCGTGGCGGTACAAGGTTTCGGTAACGTCGGCAGCGAAGCCGCCCGCCTGTTCGCCGCAGCGGGTGCGCGTGTCGTCGCTATTCAGGATCACACCGCAACGCTGTTTAACTCCACGGGTATCGACATGACCGCGCTGTCTGCCTGGCAGTTGGAGCACAAACAGATTGCCGGTTTCCCAGGCGCTGAAACCATCGCCAGCGAAGCCTTCTGGAGCGTGGAGATGGATATCCTGATCCCTGCCGCGCTGGAAGGACAGATTACCCGTCAGCGTGCAGAAATACTGACCTGCAAACTGGTACTTGAGGGCGCTAACGGCCCGACTTACCCGGATGCCGATGATATGCTGGCAAGCCGCGGTATCATCGTGGTACCTGACGTCGTATGTAACGCAGGCGGCGTAACCGTCAGTTACTTCGAATGGGTCCAGGACATGGCAAGCTTCTTCTGGAGTGAAGAAGAGATCAACAATCGCATGGACAAAATCATGACTGATGCGATGGTGCACGTATGGGAAAAAGCAGCTGAGAAATCCTGCTCCCTGCGTACCGCAGCCTACATTGTTGCCTGCGAACGCATTCTGCTGGCACGTAAAGATCGCGGAATTTATCCGGGCTAATACCGATAATTTTCCCTCGCATAAACCACCTGCCAGGCAGGTGGTTTTTTTTTGCAAAATCCTGCACGTAGTCTTTCCCCATTAAATACTGCCCGATCTCTCATTTTCGCTGTTTTATGCATCACTACGTTTCAATATGGAACGTTATAAAATGATGGCGTTCCGTATTGAAACGCCCTTCACATCAATTTTCTTTTGACTACCCGTGTGCAAAATTACCTTATCGGCAGCGAGCGGTCGCCGTGACGTTGAACCAACCGATACCCTACATCAGATGCCTGCCCGAATTTGGCAGCCATCCAGGACTGTCTGCGGAGCATAAATAATGAAAAAATTGATCAACCGTGTTGAAGACGTACTGAATGAACAACTCGCCGGACTGGCGAAAGCGTATCCTTCCCTGGCACTGCATCAGGATCCGGTATATGTCACCCGCGCAGATGCGCCGGTGATGGGCAAAGTGGCTCTGCTTTCCGGTGGCGGCAGCGGACACGAACCTATGCACTGCGGCTACATTGGTCAGGGCATGCTCTCTGGCGCCTGTCCAGGTGAGATTTTTACCTCACCCACGCCGGATAAAATGTTCGAATGCGCCATGCAAATTGACGGTGGCGAAGGCGTGCTGCTGATAATCAAAAATTACACCGGCGACATTCTTAATTTCGAAACCGCCACCGAGCTGCTGCATGAAAGCGGTGTCAAAGTCACCACCATGGTGGTGGATGACGACGTGGCGGTGAAAGACAGTTTGTATACCGCCGGTCGACGTGGCGTGGCGAATACCGTATTGATCGAAAAACTGGTCGGCGCGGCCGCCGAACGCGGTGATTCGCTGGAAGCCTGTGCGGCGTTGGGCCGTAAGCTGAATAACCTGGGCCACTCCATTGGCATAGCCATTGGCGCCTGTACCGTTCCAGCCGCCGGACAACCGTCGTTCACGCTGCAGGATAACGAAATGGAGTTTGGCGTAGGTATCCACGGGGAACCGGGCATTGACCGTCGCCCCTTCACCTCTCTCGATCAGACCGTTGATGAAATGTTCGATACCCTGCTGGAAAACGGTAACTACAGCCGAACACTCCGCCACTGGGACAACGTCCAGGGCGCGTGGCAGGAAGGTAAAGAAAGCAAACGTGCGTTACAAAGTGGCGATCGCGTTATTGCGCTGGTCAATAATCTCGGTGCGACGCCGTTGTCTGAGCTCTTCGGCGTGTATAACCGCCTGGAAAGCCGTTGTCAGGATGCAGGCATCGTCATTGAGCGCAACCTGATCGGCTCTTACTGTACCTCTCTGGATATGACCGGTTTCTCGATCACCCTGTTACAGGTAGATGACGAAACGCTGAGCTTATGGGATGCACCGGTTCACACCCCTGCTCTCAACTGGGGTAAATAAGGAGATTCATGATGTCCCTCAACAGAACGCAAATTGTTAACTGGCTCTATCGCTGCGGCGAGATCTTCACCACAGAAAGTGATTTTCTCACCGGACTTGACCGGGAGATCGGCGATGCCGACCACGGTCTGAACATGCATCGTGGTTTCAGCAAAGTCGTTGAAAAGCTGCCGTCCATCGCAGACAAAGACATCGGCTTTATTTTGAAAAACACCGGTATGGTGCTGCTCTCAAGCGTCGGCGGGGCCAGTGGACCACTGTTTGGCACCTTTTTTATTCGCGCCGCTCAGGTGACTCAGGCTCATCAAAGCCTGACGCTTGAAGAGTTGTATCAAATGATGCGTGATGGCGCAGAAGGTGTGATTAGCCGCGGTAAGGCTGAACCTGGCGACAAAACCATGTGCGACGTCTGGCTACCGGTGGTCGAATCTTTACGTCAGTCCTGCGAGCAAAAGTTAAGCGTACAGGCAGCGCTGGAAGCGGCAAGCCAGCAAGCGGAAGCCGCAGCGCAAAGCACCATCACCATGCAGGCTCGCAAAGGCCGTGCCAGCTATCTTGGTGAGCGCAGTATTGGGCATCAGGATCCCGGCGCAACGTCGGTCATGTTTATGATGCAAATGCTAGCTCAGGCGTCCAGAGAGTAAGGATAAAGCGATGGTAAACCTGGTTATTGTTTCTCACAGCGCCCAACTGGGCGAAGGCGTCGGTGCGCTGGCCCGGCAGATGTTAATGGGCGGTGATTGCAAAATCGCCATTGCCGCAGGCATTGATGATCCTGAGAATCCGATTGGCACCGATCCGATCAAGGTGATGGAAGCCATCGAGTCCGTGGCCGATACGGACCACGTGCTGGTGATGATGGATATCGGTAGTGCATTACTGAGTGCGGAAACCGCGCTGGAACTGCTCGACCCTGGCATTGCCGCCAAAGTGCGTTTGTGCGCAGCACCACTGGTTGAAGGCACACTGGCCGCGACGGTTAGCGCCGCCGCGGGTGCTGATATCGATCGGGTCATCCGTGATGCCATGAACGCCCTCGACGCCAAATGTGAGCAACTGGGTTTACCTTCGCCATCCGCAGCGAAACCCGCATCTGCTGCACTGTCTCCCGATGCAGATGCCCGTTCTGTTGCCATTGTGGTGAAAAACCCTAACGGCATCCACGTTCGCCCGGCTTCGCGGCTGGTTTCCGCGTTGTCTGGTTTTAACGCCGACATGTGGCTGGAGAAAAACGGCAAGTGTGTGGTTCCTGATAGCCTGAATCAGATAGCTCTGCTGCAGGTACGCTGTAATGACACGCTGCGCCTGATTGCCAAAGGCGAACAGGCAGAGGATGCGCTGGCCGCATTTAAACAGCTGGCAGCGGAGAATTTTGGTGAATCGCTCGAGTCCGCTAATGCTGATAACAAGGCAACTCAGGCTCCCTCAAAAGTCACGGGGACGGCATTCTGTCACACGCCGTTCTCGCCCGAGGTAAACCCGCAGCCAGCCGCATCACTCCAGGCTGAGCAGCAGCGATTACAGACCGCCATCCAAAGTACGCTGAACGATCTGAGCGAACTCACCGCACTTGCTGAAGAACGATATTCCGCAGATATCGCCGCCATCTTCTCCGGTCACCATACGCTGTTGGACGATCCTGAACTGTTTGAAATGGCCTGCGATGTAATGCGCGAAAAGCAGTGCAGCGCCGCCTGGGCCTGGCATCAGGTGCTGAGCGATCTCAGCCAGCAGTATTTACAGCTCGATGATCCTTATCTGCAGGCGCGATACATTGATATTGAAGATTTGCTGTCCCGTTCACTGCAGCATTTGACGGGAGAGAGCGCACAAATTCCCGCGTTCTTGCGCCCCACTATCCTGGTCGCTGATGTCATTTATCCGTCTACGGTACTGCAACTCGATCCGAAGACCATCAAAGGTATCTGCCTGCGGGACGGCAGCGAAGCCTCGCATCCGGCGATTATCGCTCGTGAAATGGGTCTGTGCTGGATGTGTCAGCAAGGCGCGGCTCTCGATAGCATCAAGATGGGCGATACTCTGACCATTGACTGTGTCACACAGCGGATAACCCGCGCAAACTGATACCGAAGCACACCCTTTCCAACAAAGGGTGTGCTTCTTCTCTATTCGCGTCGGGAAATGTCTGTTTATTCGCAAAATGGGGAGCCGATCACGCGAAACGGTCATTCCTGAACTAAGGTTTTCTCATGGTAAATGCCGCTACTTCGGCACGCCGCTAAGGAGATTAACCGATGATAACGCCAGCAACTCGCCATCCTGGCCTGCTCTCTGTTGCAATAAAACTGACGCTCGCAAGCACCTTTTTTGCCCTTTCCTCTTTTACCGTCAACGCCGAGGACGCACCAGCCGCTACGCCTGCTCCGCCTGATATTCTGCTTGGCCCCCTGTTTAACGATGTACAAACAGCCAAACTGTTTCCTGACCAGAAAACCTTTGCGGACGCGGTGCCAAACAGCGATCCATTAATGATCCTTGCCGATTACCGGATGCAGAAAAACCAGTCCGGATTCGACTTACGCCATTTTGTGCAAGTGAATTTCACTTTGCCGAAAGACGGCGAGAAATACGTGCCCCCGGCCGGGCAATCATTACGCGAACATATCGATGGCCTGTGGCCGGTACTCACCCGTTCGACAACCGACGCTGAAAAATGGGATTCGCTGCTGCCGCTCCCGGAACCGTATGTGGTACCTGGCGGGCGTTTTCGCGAAATATATTATTGGGACAGCTATTTCACCATGCTGGGGCTTGCCGAGAGCAATCACTGGGATAAGGTCTCGGACATGGTGGCAAACTTCGCTTACGAGATTGATTCCTGGGGACACATTCCTAACGGCAACCGCACCTACTACCTGAGTCGTTCGCAACCGCCGTTCTTTGCCTTTATGGTTGAACTGCTGGCGCAGCACGACGGGAATGACGCGCTGAAAAAATACCTCCCACAGATGCTCAAAGAGTACAGCTACTGGATGGAAGGCGTCGAAACACTCCAGCCCGGTCAGCAAAATAAGCGCGTAGTTAAACTGGATGACGGCACCATTTTGAACCGCTACTGGGATGAGCGCGATTCGCCTCGGCCAGAGTCCTGGGTAGAGGATATCGCCACCGCTAAAAGCAACCCGAACCGCCCGGCCACAGAAATCTACCGCGACCTGCGTTCAGCTGCCGCGTCCGGCTGGGATTTTAGTTCCCGCTGGATGGACAATCCTAATCAGCTGGGCACTCTGCGCACCACCAGCATCGTTCCGGTCGATCTCAATGCGCTGATGTACAAAATGGAAAAAATGATCGCCCTCGCCAGCAAGGCTGCTGGTGATGATGCCAAAGCGGCGCAGTACGATGGCTTCGCTAATGCCCGACAAAAAGGGATCGAGAAGTACCTGTGGAACGACAAAGAAGGCTGGTATGCCGACTACGATCTGAAAAGCCACAAAGTACGCAACCAGCTCACGGCTGCCGCCCTGTTCCCGCTATATGTCAATGCAGCGGCAAAAGATCGCGCCAGTAAAGTCGCCACGGCCACCCAGGCACATCTGCTGCAACCGGGCGGCCTTGCTACCACGTCGGTGAAAAGCGGCCAGCAGTGGGATGCCCCCAATGGCTGGGCCCCGCTCCAGTGGGTAGCAGCATCCGGGTTACAGAATTACGGTCAGGATACTGTCGCCATGGACGTGACCTGGCGATTCCTCACCAATGTTCAACACACCTACGATCGCGAGAAAAAGCTGGTTGAGAAGTATGACGTGAGCACCACTGGAACCGGCGGTGGCGGCGGTGAGTATCCGTTGCAGGATGGTTTCGGCTGGACAAACGGCGTAACGCTGAAAATGCTCGACCTGATTTGCGCCAAAGAAAAGCCCTGTGACAACGTACCCGCATCACGACCTACCCCGGCAAGTACTGCGCCAGTCGAGTCTAAAAAACAGACTCAACCGACGCCATAACATCATAGCCTGAGCCGTTTTACTTCCTGAATCCGCGCTTCGTCGCGGATTTTTCTTTCTTATATTTCCCCCTTCCAGCTGTCTCTATGGCCTCTAGCCCTTATGGGGTATCCGGGGTTTTCATCCGTGAGAAATTGATTCTGAACATGTTTTTATTCGCTGTATATGTAAATATATAGCGATTTTGTAACCTTCAGGATAACAATAATGCCACTGACAAGACGGATGTTTGCCCAACTCGTGGCATCTGCACTGCTGCTACGCCATCTTCCCGCGTTTGCTCAAACCTCGCTGACTGTGGCCATTGGAGACTCTCCGAAGCCAGAAACGACCCAACGCGTGGTCAGCGCGGGCGCGCCTGCTGACATGCTGCTGCTGGCCGTCGCACCGGAAAAACTGGTGGGGCTTTCCTCCTTTGATTTCTCTCGCCAGACCGCCATCCCGTTTAACGATAACATTCGGACTTTGCCGAAACTCGGCAGGCTGGCGGGGCGCGCCAGCACGCTCTCGCTTGAAGCACTCCTGGCGCTTAAACCTGACCTGGTTATTGACTGCGGTAATGCCGATGAAACCTGGCTTTCTCAGGCCAGACAAGTGAGCACACAAACACAGATTCCCTGGCTGCTGATTAACGGCGAATTGCGCCATACCCCAGAACAGCTGCGCGCAGTCGGTGAAGTATTGGGCGTAGTCTCGCGAACCGCAATGCAGGCCGCGCTGGCCCGTCGATTTATCGATGATGCAATAGCTTTCTCGCATTCACCCGCGGCGAATCTGCGTTTTTATGCCGCGCGCGGTGCCAGAGGACTGGAGACTGGTTTACAAGGTTCTCTGCATACCGAAGCAGCAGAACTACTGGGGTTGCACAATGTGGCGCACATCCCCGGACGACAGGGGCTCACACAGGTCTCAATGGAAAATCTGCTCAGCTGGCAGCCGGATATTATCCTGGTGCAGGATGCGGTGACAGCGCAGTTCCTACGAGAAGATCCGGTCTGGCAAGGGGTCAAAGCGGTTGCTGACCGGCGCATTCTGTTTCTCAGCGGTCTGCCGTTTGGCTGGCTGGATGCACCACCCGGCATCAACCGTTTACTGGGGTTACGCCGCCTGCACGCCTGGCTTGATCCACAGGTTGAAGCGAGCTTTAAAACCGATATGCAGCGCTACAGTGAATTGTTCTGGCACACCACGCTAAGCGACGCACAGTATCAAAGGTTGGTGGCAGTCTGATGAAAGCATCAACCCTCGGTTTTCTGATGATTGCTGCGGTGGTGCTTTGCGCGAGTGTCGCCGCGGTATCAGGCGCGTATCGCCTGGATACACAGCAGGTTCTGAATCTCGTGACCGGTGCAGATGGCGTTCCAATGCAGGACAAAATCGTCTTCTGGCAAATCCGCCTGCCACGCATACTGGCTGCATTGCTGCTCGGCGCGGCGCTTGCGGGCGCAGGAACCACCTATCAGGGCATGTTCCGCAACCCGCTGGTCTCGCCGGATATTCTCGGCGTGGCGGCGGGTGCGGGTTTAGGTGCCTGTTTAGCAATCCTGTTAGGTTTACCGATCCTGTTCATTCAGCTGTATGCGTTCATGGGCGGTTTATTCGTGGTCGCCGGTGTCTGGTTGATTACCCGGCGAGTCAAGCGTCACGACCCGGTGTTAACGCTGGTGCTGGTCGGGATTGCGCTGGGCACGGTATGCGGCGCGGGAATTTCACTCATCAAAACGCTGGCCGACCCGTATACCCAACTCCCGTCTATCACCTTCTGGCTGCTTGGCGGTTTATCGACGATCACGCTGCACGATCTGTGGTTCTCGGCACCGCTGATCTTCGCAGGACTGATCCCGCTATTGCTGCTGCGCTGGCGCATGAACCTGCTCACCCTGTCGGATGATGAAGCACGATCGCTTGGGATCAATGTCTCGCGATTACGACTGGGACTGATCGTCTGCGCAACGTTAATCACCGCCTGTACCGTTGCCATCGCGGGCATTATCGGCTGGATTGGGCTGGTTGTACCGCACATCGGCAGACTCCTCAGTGGCAATAACCACCAGCAGTTGCTGCCCGTTTCTATGGGGATCGGCGCCATTTTGCTGCTGCTCACCGATACTCTTGCCCGCACGCTGAGCAGCACAGAAATCCCGCTGGGGATCCTGACGGCATTTATTGGCGCACCGTTCTTTTTGCTGCTTTTGCTACGGGGAAATCGCCCATGACGCTTCTGACCCTCCGCCATGCGTCGTTGGGATACCACAGTCACCAGCCCGTGTTACGCGATGTCTCATTTCAGGTTTCGCCCGGCTCCGTCTGTTGTCTGATTGGGGCCAACGGCTGTGGAAAAACCACCCTGATGCGCACCATTCTCGGCGTTCTTTCGCCGCTTCACGGTGACATTCTGCTTGATGGCGTCGCCATAAATCATCTCAGCGATCGGCAACGCGCCGCCGCTATTGCCTGGGTTCCTCAGGCACATGACGGCGCGTTTGCCTTCACTGCGCTGGACATGGTGATGATGGGGCTGGCCCCGCAACTGGCGGCATTTGCGGTTCCCGGCGCTAAAGAGCGTGAAAATGCGCACCAGCAGATGACGATGCTGGGAATCTCTCACCTGGCGCCCCGACGCTGGAACACGCTGAGCGGCGGAGAGCGGCAACTGGTGTTAATTGCCCGCGCGCTGGCGCAGCGTCCGCGTCTTTTGTTGCTGGATGAACCCGCTTCCAGCCTGGATTTTGGGCATCAAATCCGTCTGCTCGACACGCTAGTGACGCTGAAAAACTCGGGTATGGCCCTGCTGATGTCGACCCATCATCCATTGCACGCCCGGGCAATCGCCGACAGCGTGGTACGCGTTGAACCGAACGGTGCAGTGTCGCAGGGGCTTCCTGAACAGCAGCTCGCCACCGATCGTCTGGCGGAACTGTATCGCGTTACACCGTCACAAATCGCTCGCCATCTCTTTGGCTCACATAACTAAGGAATAATAATGCTCATTGACGACATTGATTTTGCCGATCTTTACCGTAAACAGTTACAACTGGCGAACAGAACCGAGAAAAAGCCGGAGCACTGGGATAAACGTGCGGAAAAAATGGCGGAAAATTGCGCCTCATTAACCGACAGCTATCTGCTGCAACTGCTGGGGAAAATCGACCTGAAAGGGGCGGAGTCGCTGTTTGACATGGGTTGCGGTCCCGGTACCGTCTCGCTGGCGCTGGCTAAAAAGATGCCAATAATTTACGGCGTAGATTACAGCCAGGGCATGCTTAGCGTAGCTGCCCGCCGCGCTGCGCAAATGAACGCCCGTCACGTGCAGTGGGTGCAGCGGGCCTGGGAGGAACACTGGGATGATTTACCCCAGTGCGATATCGCCGTCGCCTCGCGCTCTACGCTGGTTGCCGATATGCGCCAGGCGATGACCAAACTGAATAATCAGGCCCGACTGCGGGTTTACACCACTCATCTCGTCAGTTCATCTTTCGTTTCCCCCACCATTCAGCGTGCACTGGGCCGCGAAGTGATTGAGCTTCCCAACTATATCTATGCGCTTAATGTCCTGTATCAGATGGGGATCCACGCGCATGTTGATTTTATCCGCGGACCCAACTGCCAGCAGGACAACAGCACCTGGACACGTTTTCTGGAAAACGTGCGCTGGAGTATGGGTGAACTGAGCGCCGACGAGGTCGAACGTCTGGAAAGCTGGTATCAACAGCAGGATCCACGCACGATTGCCCCCGCCAGCCGTGACTGGGCGCTTATCTGGTGGGACAGCGTGCCGCGGGAGGCGCTGCGATGATCTACTTTTCGCAGGCGCAAACCGACGCGCTGCTGCTGGAAGATATTCAGGGCGGCGATCTGACTACCCGCGCGTTGGGGATCGGCGCACAGCCGGGCGTTATGGCGTTTTATCATCGCCAGGGCGGATGCGTTAGTGGCACCGCCGTTGCCAGACTAATGCTCTCCTCATTAGGGCTGACCGTCAGCGACATGGTGGCCGATGGTGAACAGGTAAGTGCAGGACAGCGATTGATTCGCGCACATGGGAATGCGGCGGCGCTACACCAGGGTTGGAAAGCGGTACAAAATGTCCTGGAGTGGAGCTGCGGGGTTTCGGGCTATCTTGAGAGCATGTTGAGCCAACTGCGACAACGCTATCCTGATGGGCAGATTGCCTGCACCCGCAAAGCCATTCCCGGCACGCGTTTGCTGGCGACTCAGGCAATACTCGCCGCGGGAGGCATTATCCATCGCGGAGGATGCGCCGAAACGGTACTGCTGTTTGCTAATCACCGCCATTTTCTTACCAATCCAAACGACTGGACAGGCGCGATTGCGCGCTTACGCAGCCATGCGCCAGAAAAAAAGATCGTGGTTGAAGCAGATACGCCAGATGAGGCATTAGCCGCGCTACGCGCCGCGCCCGATGTCCTGCAACTCGACAAATTTACCCCTGAGAAAGCAACAGAAATTGTCCGCCAGGCCCCTTCTCTGGCCCCCCATTGCACGCTGGCGCTGACTGGCGGCATTACCCTCGCCTCGCTGGCGAGTTATCTCGACTGTGGCATCAGACTTTTCATCACTTCCGCACCTTACTACGCTCCGCCCGCGGATATCAAAGTTAGCCTGAGCCCGGACGCACGTGGCATATAACATTAATAAATGGACTAAAAATAATGAATTTCAACAAAAGTTGTCTTTACACAGCCCTGTCGTTTGCTTTCGCGCACAGTGCTTTTGCTGGGCAGGAAAGCGAAACCATGACCGTCTGGTCAAGTCCGGCCTCCGCCGCAACCACTACGGTTCTCGGCCAGGAAACGATGCAGCAACTGGATAAGCAAAACGTGGCGCAGGCACTGAGCGTTGTCCCCGGCGTCGTGCTGCAAAAGTCAGGCAACCGCAATGAACAGCAGGTGAAAGTCCGCGGTTTTGACAGCCGTCAGGTTCCCGTCTATTTTGACGGCGTGCCGGTATACATCCCCTATGATGGCAACCTCGATTTAGGCCGTTTTCTGACCTCCGATATCGCTTCGGTTGAAGTCTCCAAAGGCTACTCGTCGCTGTTACAAGGGCCGAACCAGATGGGCGGCGCCATCAATATCACCACCCAAAAGCCCACCAAACCGATTGAAGGCAGCATTGGCTATCGCCAGGGCTGGAGTCGTAGCAAAGACAATGCCCACGATATGCACGCTTCATTTGGCGCCAGCAACGATCTCGGCTACATCCAGCTCAGCGGCAGTCAGTTGAAGCAGGATTTCCTTGGCTTACCGCACGGCGTGGACAATCCTATTGCGGGTAGCAACGGCAAGATGATTAACTCCTCCGCCGATGACAAACGCGGCATCGTGAAGCTGGGCTTTACCCCACGTGGTAATGACGAATATGTGCTGACCTATATTAATCAGGACGGTGAAAAAGATAACCCGCCGTACGCTGGAACCAGCAGTCAGAAATCACGCTACTGGCAATGGCCACAGTACGATAAAGAGAGCTATTACTATCAGGGCACCACCCATCTGGGCGATCGTTTCACCCTGAAAAGCCGTCTGTATCGCGATACCTTTGAAAATACGCTGATGATGTACAACTCGCTTGCCGATCTGAAAAACAAAAAAGGCAGCTACAGTCATTATTCAGACTATAGCGATGGGGCTGGTCTGCAGCTCGCTGCGGATATGCGTGAAAACGACCAGCTCTCTTTCGCCGTGAACTGGAAGGATGATGTTCACCGCGAGAAAGGCGCACCTAATGCGGCTTACGATCGCTACGAAGACCGTACCTGGTCCGTTGCCAGCGAATACCAGTGGGCAGCAGCGGATAACGTCGATGTCGTGGCGGGAATAAGCTATGACTGGCGCGACAGTCTGGAAGGCATGAAGCACGAAAAAAATGGTAGCGTCACCCACTATGATGACAACAATCAGTCGGCCTTCAACTGGCAGATGATGACCAAATATCACTTTGAAAATTCAGACACATTAGCGCTGTCCTACTCTGACAGAACACGTTTCCCAACACTGAAAGAGCGCTACACCACCTCGAAACCGGCCTATAACCAGGTGGCGCTGGTCAATCCGCAGCTTAAACCGGAACGCGCCCGCAGCGTGGATCTGACCTGGAATGGTTCACTTGGTAAAGACTGGGGATTCGAAGCCAGCGTCTATTACAACCGCATCAGCGATGCCATTCTTTCACACAATATTGATGCTGATACCATCCAGAATCAGAACAGCGGCCGGGTGGATTACACCGGTCTGGATGCAGGCGTTAAAGGTAAAGTCTTTGATATGCTAGATGTTGGGCTGAGCTATGGCCTGATTCATGCGGACGTCAAACGCAGCGACATCGGCAAAATAACCGATTTGCCGACGCAAACCCTCACCGCATGGATGACGCTGAAACCGTGGGATCCGCTGAGCATTACGCTGTCTGAAGAGGCCCGCTCATCGAGCTATAGCAATAGCGACGGCTCGCAGAAAGCCGCTGGTTTCGCCATTACCCATTTACGCGCCGACTACGCCATCGGTCACGGGTTTAGCGTCAACGCTTCGGTCAATAACCTGTTCGATACACAATACGTGTACAGCGAAGGATTTATCGAAGAAGGCCGTAATTACTGGGCTGGGATTGAGTATCAGTTCTGACTTAGCGACATAGAGAAACGGCCCCCACAGGGGCCGTTCGATTAATCTCGTCGTACAAGCCGGAAGACACCCAGCACAACAATCGCGCCGACCACGGCCACCAGGAAGCTATGGAGATTAAATCCGCTGACATCGCCGCCAATACCAAACATCGTTGCCAGCCATCCACCGACCACAGCACCGACAATACCGAGAATACAGGTCAGGATAAACCCACCGCCATCACGCCCCGGCATAATCAGTTTGGCGATAACCCCCGCAATCAGACCAAAAATAATCCAGGCAATAATTCCCATTTTCAGGCCCTCTTTCCAGTGAACGCACGCGCAAGACATTCCTGCGCCAGCACTTAAAGTATAGGCAAGCCATCGCGACATGCTTTTATCACTCAGACTTAATTCATTGGGTTTGGTAAAAAATTTCATCCATTTGTATTAAGTTCCGTCGATTAATGCCGATAACCCAACGACAAACCAGGCATCCAGGAGTCATTAGGTGTGAGTAACTACAATGAGCAGTTCCTGAAGCAAAATCCGTTAGCGGTGTTAGGTGTACTTCGGGACTTAAAGTCGCAGCAGGTTCCACTGCGTATCTCCTGGTCAGGCGGCCAGTTCATCAGCAAAATTCTGACCGTCAGTCCCGATGAACTGATCATGGATTTTGGCAGCCAGGAATATGAAAACCAGGCCGTACAGCGGGCCAGCCAGATCTCAATTATCGCCGAAACGCAGGGAGCCAAAGTAGAATTCACCCTGCCACAGCTGAAAAAAGGCGAGTATCAGCAACTGCCGGCGTTTATTTCATCCTTGCCGCCTTCTCTGTGGTTTGTGCAGCGTCGGGAATATTTCCGTATCGGCGCTCCGCTGCATCCTCCCTATCGCTGCACGGCAAAAATGCCGGACAACAGCATTCTGCATTTTCGCTTATTCGATCTGTCTCTCGGCGGCATGGGCGGGCTGTTAGAAGTTGCAAAACCAGAGGGGTTGGCAGAAGGTATGCGCTTCTCGCAGGTTGAACTAAATATGGAGCAATGGGGGGTGTATCACGTTGACGCCCAACTTATTTCCATTAGCGAACGCAAGGTTATCGATGGGAAAAACGAAACCATTACCACTCCCCGCCTGAGCTTTCGTTTTCTCAACGTCGGCCCGGCGGTGGAGCGGAACTTACAGCGGATTATTTTTTCCCTTGAACGTGAAGCCCGGGAAAAGTCGAACAAGGTGCGCGATTAGCATCACCTGAATTACATCACATCCAGCGCTTGTTGAAGCTTCCAGATATAGCGCGGGGCCTGCGGCGCCGGATGATTGTCCGCAACATGTTCAATAAATTCATCCGGGCTGAGGTCGTTGATTTTATTGATCGCTTTTTTCCTGTCGGATGAGAACGTGCGTAACAGTGCGCCCGCACCGTTGGCGTACGATACTACCAGCGCGTACTGCATCACCTGCGGATCTTCAATCCCGGCCAGCGGCCCGGTTTCGAGAATACTCAGGTATGCGGCCCCCATTGAGATATTGCGCTCAGGGTTTTTCAACTCGCTGGTCGACGGCTCTCCGCTCCAGCCCATGCGGCGATAAACATCGCGTCCTGAAGTTGAGGCTTTCAACTGCATCAGACCAATCGCATTGGACTTACTGACCGCATTCGGATTTCCGCCTGATTCAATGGCGATAATAGCGGTAATCAATTGTGGACTGACACCCCAGGCCGCACCGGCTTTTTCACTGATCGGCATCCATTGCATTGCGCGTTTAACCGGAACTTCAGCATTCCACGGCGGGTTTTTGTAATCCTGTTTTGAACTACAGCCCGCAAGTAATACAACCAAAAAAGCAAACCATCTCAATTTCACGTCATCTATCCTTATAGCCGGAACCTGTCGCTGAGGTGACAACGACATACCTACGCGGCATGATATACATTTGGTTTTAGTTGTAGCAAGGAAATGCCATGTCCCGGTTTCACTTAATTGCCCCGTCGGGCTACTGTATCAATCAGCAGGCTGCCTTACGTGGGCTTGCGCGTCTTACTGAGGCCGGTCATCAGGTCGACAATTCAGCGGTCATTGCGCGCCGCTGCCAACGTTTTGCGGGGACAGAGGCAGAAAGGCTTGCTGATGTGAACTCGCTCGTTAATCTGAAAACCCCCGATACCGTTGTGATGGCGGTACGCGGCGGCTATGGCGCGAGCCGTTTACTGGAAGATATTGACTGGCAGGGGCTGGCAGCCCGCCAGCAACAAGATCCGCTACTGCTGTGCGGACACAGCGATTTTACGGCGATCCAGTGTGGTCTGCTGGCACAGGGGAAGGTGATTAGCTTCAGCGGCCCGATGCTGGCGGCGAACTTCGGCGCCGAAGAAATGAACGCATTCACCGAGCACCATTTCTGGCAGGCTTTGCGTAATGCCCAATTTACCCTCGAATGGCAGGGTGACGGTCCGCAGTGCGCAACTGAAGGTACACTGTGGGGCGGAAATCTGGCGATGATCATTTCGCTGATGGGTACACCGTGGATGCCGGCCATCAAAAACGGCATTTTGGTGCTGGAAGACATTAACGAGCATCCATTCCGTGTCGAGCGCATGCTGCTGCAGCTGTACCACGCCGGAATATTGGCCCAGCAAAACGCCATTATTCTCGGCAGTTTTAGCGGTAGCGCACCCAATGATTACGATGCCGGTTACAATCTTGATTCAGTTTGTGATTTTCTGCGCACCAGATTGTCAGTACCGTTGATCTGCGGCCTCGATTTTGGCCATGAACAACGCACTGTCACTCTGCCTTTGGGAGCCAATGCGGTGCTGAAAAATGATAAAAACGGCACTCAGCTCACCTTAAGTGGGCATCCGGTACTAAAATCGTAAAAAAAGCGGCTAATGGGGCTAAGCAAAACGCTGTTTCTGTCGTTATTATGGTAGGGTTTATTAATACGAAACAGCGTAATTCAGGAGTAACCGAACGTTGGATGCCGCAGCAATTATTAGCCTTTTTATTTTGGGTTCCGTTCTCGTCACCTGCAGTATCTTACTCAGTTCATTCTCATCACGCCTCGGTATCCCTATCCTGGTGATATTTCTCGCTATCGGTATGTTAGCGGGCGTAGATGGTATAGGCGGCATACCTTTCGATAACTATCCATTCGCCTACATGGTGAGTAACCTGGCACTGGCAGTTATCCTGCTCGACGGCGGGATGCGCACCCAGGCCAGCTCTTTTCGCGTTGCGTTAGGCCCGGCGCTATCGTTGGCGACGGTCGGTGTGCTGATTACTTCCGGACTCACTGGCATGATGGCCGCGTGGCTGTTTCATCTGGATCTTATCGAAGGACTCCTGATTGGCGCGATTGTTGGTTCAACCGACGCCGCGGCGGTCTTTTCCCTGCTTGGCGGTAAGGGGCTTAACGAACGCGTTGGCTCTACGCTGGAAATTGAATCCGGCAGTAATGACCCGATGGCCGTGTTTTTGACCATCACGCTCATCGCCATGATCCAAAACCACGAAACCGGTTTAAGCTGGATGTTCGCGGTGCACATTATCCAGCAGTTTGGCTTAGGCATCGTTATCGGTCTGGGCGGTGGATATATGCTCCAGCAGATGATTAACCGCATTTCTCTGCCTGCCGGACTGTATCCGCTATTGGCGTTAAGCGGTGGGATCCTGATTTTTGCCCTGACCACTGCGCTGGAAGGCAGCGGTATTCTGGCGGTTTATCTGTGTGGTTTCTTGCTGGGTAATCGCCCTATTCGCAACCGGTTTGGCATTCTGCAAAACTTCGACGGTCTGGCCTGGCTGGCGCAAATCGCCATGTTCCTGGTGCTCGGACTGCTGGTTACGCCGTCAGACCTGCTACCTATCGTGGTTCCTGCGCTGATTTTGTCTGCGTGGATGATTTTCATTGCCCGCCCACTTTCGGTTTTCGCCGGACTGCTGCCGTTTCGCGGCTTCAATCTGCGCGAACGCATTTTCATCAGTTGGGTGGGTCTGCGCGGTGCGGTACCCATCATCCTCGCCGTCTTCCCAATGATGGCGGGTCTGGAGAACGCGCGCCTGTTCTTTAACGTCGCGTTCTTCGTGGTACTGATCTCGTTGCTGTTTCAGGGAACCTCACTTTCTTGGGCCGCTAAAAAAGCCAAAGTGGTGGTCCCTCCCGTCGGCTGGCCCGTGTCGCGCATTGGCCTGGATATTCATCCGGATAACCCGTGGGAGCAGTTTGTTTATCAGCTCAGCGCCGATAAGTGGTGCGTAGGAGCCGCATTGCGCGACCTGCATATGCCGGAAGAAACGCGAATAGCCGCCCTGTTTCGTGACAACGTGCTGTTTCACCCCTCCGGCAGTACGCGTCTTCGCGAAGGCGATGTATTGTGTGTTATTGGCCGCGAGCGCGATCTCCCGGCTCTTGGCAAGCTGTTCAGCCAGTCGCCACCTGTGTCGTTAGACCAGCGCTTCTTCGGTGATTTTATTCTTGAAGCCAGCGCAAAATATGCCGATGTGGCGCTGATTTATGGCCTGGAAGATGGCACCGAGTATCGTGATAAGCAGCAAACGTTGGGTGAAATTGTCCAGCATCTGCTTGGTGCCGCGCCGGTCGTCGGTGACCAGGTGGAATTCGCTGGCATGATCTGGACCGTAGCCGAGAAGGAAGATAATGCGGTGCTGAAGGTCGGTGTTCGCGTTGCTGAAGATGAGGATGAGTAGAGCGGATGTTTTGCCGGGTGGCGGCTGCGCCTTACCCGGCCTACAAAATGCATTGACTCTGGAGGCCTGATAAACGCAGCAGCATCAGGCAATGCTATATAAAGTTACACCGTCACAACTGGCACGCGCAGCGCCAGAGAACACATTAACTCGTAGCCCACCGTACCTGCGGCGGTGGCCACATCGTCAATTTTAATCTCTTTGCCCCACAGCTCTACCGGCGTCCCGATCCCTGCCTGCGGGCATGGTGTCAGATCTACCGCCAACATATCCATTGAGACTGTCCCCACCGTCCCGGTACGTACACCGTCCACCAGCACCGGAGTACCACTTGGCGCATGGCGTGGATAACCGTCTGCATAGCCGGTCGCTACAATGCCAATGCGCTGCTCGCCGCTGGCAGTGTAGCGTCCACCGTAGCCCACCCGATCGCCAGCTTTCAGCGTTTGTATGCCGATGATCTCACTGCTCAGCGTCATCACTGGCTTCAGGCCGGTGTTAGCGATGTCCCGCCATTGTCCTGAAGGCGACGCACCATACAAAATAATGCCCGGACGAACCCAGTCATAATGCGCTTCGGGGTGCCACAGCGTGGCTGCCGAATTCGACAGCGATCGTCTGCACTCCAGCCCTTCAGTTGCCTGCGCAATACGTGTCATAGCCTCCTGGATACCTTCCGGGTGCTCTGCATCGGCAAAATGGGACATCAGCGTCATTTCACCGACGTTGGGCATCGCCCGCAGCTGTTGCCAGACCGTGGGAACTCTTTCCGGTAAAAAACCAAGGCGGTTCATACCACTGTTCACCTTCAGGTAAACATCGAGCGGCGCCTTCAGGCGCGCATTCTGCAATGCTTTTAGCTGCCAGTTACTGTGTACACAGGTGGTGAGTCGATAATTGTCATATACCGTCAGGTCTTCGGCGTGGAAAAAACCCTCCAGCATGAGTATCGGACCTTTCCATCCGCGCTCGCGTAGGGTTATCGCCTCTTCAAGATTGAGCATGGCAAAACCATCGGTTGTGCCCAGCGCATTCCAGACGCGTTCAATACCGTGTCCATACGCATTGGCTTTCACCACCGACCAGACGCGGGCGTCCGGCGCGGCCTGGCGGGTAATGGTCAGATTTTGTTTCAACGCCTGCAGGTCAATGCTGGCCAGTATCGGGCGGGTCATCTCACGTCCTTATCAGTTATGTGCGCCATGTAAATGCCGTGGACGAGATGGGGTAAACCCCGGACTGTAACGCGCCACGCTCAGATCGTCATAAGGTATGGCTGGCGTGCGGCCAGAAAGGATATCGCTCAGTAGCTGACCGGAGCCGCAGGCCATGGTCCAACCCAGCGTGCCGTGGCCGGTATTGAGCAGCAGATTCTTAAAGCGGGTGCGCCCCACCACCGGCGTTCCGTCCGGCGTCATCGGACGCAGTCCGGTCCAGAAGGTTGCCTGCTCCACATGACCGCCGCGGGGGAAGAGATCGCGTACGACCATTTCCAGCGTTTCACGACGAGGTTGTAGCAATTCTGTATTAAAGCCGACAATCTCCGCCATGCCGCCAACGCGAATACGATTGTCAAAGCGGGTAATAGCGATTTTGTAGGTTTCATCAAGGATAGTAGAAACCGGCGCACCGTCGTCTTGCGCCACCGGAATAGTCAACGAATAGCCTTTGAGCGGATAGACCGGGATATCAACGATCCCTTTCAGCATTGCCGTGGAGTACGAACCAAACGCCATCACATAGGCATCGGCTTTAACTATCTCTTCGCCGCACTGGACGCCATAAATCTGCTCACCATCGCTCAGCAGCTTATCGACCGGGGTGTTAAAGCGAAACTTAACGCCTGCCTGCTCCGCCATCTGCGCCAGACGCTGGGTAAACAGCTGGCAGTCGCCGGTTTCATCATTCGGTAAGCGCAGACCACCGGTCAGTTTATGGGCCACTTCTGCCAGTGCGGGTTCGACTTCCGCCAGACGGTTTGCTTCCAGCAGTTGATATGGCACGCCAGCGTCTTCGAGCACGGCGATGTCGCGGGTAGCGTTCTCATACTGTTGAGCGGTACGGAAAAGTTGCAGGGTTCCGCCCTGGCGCCCTTCGTACTCGATACCGGTAGAAGCGCGCAGCGCTTTCAGGCAATCACGGCTGTATTCCGCCAGTCGCACCATGCGTCCTTTATTTTCCATATAGTGGCTGGTGTCGCAGTTGCGCAGCATCTGCCACATCCATTTCAACTGGAACTGGGTTCCGTCAAGACGGACGGCCAGCGGAGCGTGGCGCTGAAACATCCACTTAATTGCTTTTAGCGGTACGCCTGGTGCCGCCCATGGTGCTGCATAACCTGGAGAGATTTGCCCCGCGTTCGCCGCACTGGTTTCCAGTGCCGGACCGGGCTCACGATCAATGACGGTGACATCGTGTCCAGCCTGACTTAAGTACCAGGCGCTGGTCACGCCAACGACACCACTTCCCAGTATGACAACTCGCATAGCCACTCCGTTAACAGTAAAAGAACAATCATCTAATTACATCTTGATAACTCAGTTGAAAATATTATTCAACATATGGCTTTTTTATGGTGACTTACCTCACATATAGCGGTGATGGCTGGGGACTCTCCGCTTTGGCATCTCCTGCTGTGCGTTATTTTTATCCAGCATAAAATTTTGCGGCCATGCCATTTTTCGACGCCTCGCTAACGTGAAATCGCAAAGAAAAAATTTCTGCCGCAGCACGTTTTTTAACACCATGATCTATGCTTGACATGAGGTACTCCAGACAGAGAGTGCCGCCAACAATGAGGGTGCGCGAATGGCTACGATTGATTCCATGAACAAGGACAGCACACGGTTAAGCGATGGACCCGACTGGACGTTTGATCTGCTGGATGTCTATCTGGCAGAGATAGACCGCGTGGCGAAACTCTACAGACTGGATACCTACCCGCACCAAATCGAGGTGATCACCTCCGAACAGATGATGGACGCTTATTCCAGCGTCGGGATGCCGATCAACTATCCTCACTGGTCGTTTGGTAAAAAGTTTATTGAAACCGAGCGCTTGTATAAGCATGGTCAGCAGGGGCTGGCCTATGAGATCGTTATCAACTCCAATCCGTGCATCGCGTATCTGATGGAGGAGAACACCATCACCATGCAGGCGCTGGTGATGGCGCATGCCTGCTACGGACACAACTCCTTTTTCAAAAACAACTACCTGTTCCGAAGCTGGACGGATGCCAGTTCCATTGTCGATTACCTGATCTTCGCGCGAAACTATATTACCCAGTGTGAAGAGCGTTACGGCGTGGATGAAGTCGAAAAGCTGCTCGACTCCTGCCATGCGCTGATGAACTACGGCGTTGACCGTTACAAACGCCCGCAAAAAATTTCCCTACAGGAAGAGAAAGCCCGTCAGAAAAGCCGTGAAGAGTATCTGCAAAGCCAGGTGAATATGTTGTGGCGCACGCTGCCGAAGAAAGAGGAAGAGAAAACCGTGGCGGAAGCCCGGCGTTATCCCTCTGAGCCACAGGAGAACCTGCTGTACTTCATGGAGAAGAACGCCCCGCTGCTGGAGTCCTGGCAACGCGAAGTGTTGCGCATTGTACGCAAGGTCAGCCAGTATTTTTATCCGCAGAAACAGACGCAGGTGATGAACGAGGGCTGGGCCACTTTCTGGCATTACACTATCCTGAACCACCTTTATGATGAAGGTAAAGTCACCGAACGGTTTATGCTGGAGTTTCTGCATAGCCATACCAATGTGGTATTTCAGCCGCCCTACAACAGCCCTTGGTATAGCGGGATAAACCCGTACGCTCTGGGATTTGCCATGTTCCAGGATATCAAACGTATTTGTCAGTCGCCGACCGAGGAGGACAAATACTGGTTCCCGGACATAGCGGGTTCCGACTGGCTGGAAACCTTGCATTTCGCGATGCGCGATTTCAAAGATGAGAGCTTTATCAGCCAGTTCCTGTCGCCAAAGGTGATGCGTGATTTCCGTCTGTTCACCGTGCTGGATGACGATCGTCACAACTATCTGGAGATTTCAGCGATTCATAACGAGGAAGGATATCGTGAGATCCGCAACAGGTTGTCGTCGCAATACAACCTCAGTAACCTGGAGCCGAATATTCAAATCTGGAATGTCGATCTGCGTGGCGACCGTTCGCTCACCTTACGCTATATTCCGCATAATCGCGCACCGCTGGATAAAGGACGCAAAGAAGTGCTCAAGCACGTACACCGGCTTTGGGGTTTTGACGTGATGCTGGAGCAACAGAATGAAGATGGTAGCGTGGAGCTGTTGGAGCGTTGCCCGCCAAGGATGAACGGTCTGTAAATCTTATTACCGGAGGCGGTGTAAACACCATATCCGGCCTACGAAGTGCACGTATTGTAGGCCGGATAAGACGCTTTGGCGTCGCCATCCGGCTCTGATCAATTAACGGCCCTGAATCGCCAAATCGCCCGGCAGGCTCTTTTGCATGCGATGCCAAATTTCGCCACTGTCGTGACCATAGCGACGCACCGTTTCATACACTTGCTCATGAGCGCCCTGCTCGCAGAGTTCTGACAGTTTACGGTAGAAGCTCAGCGCCAGCGCGCGCGCTTCCGGATTGGCAAAATAATGACGACCAATGCGGGTATATAATCCTTTCATACCGTTGAGGATCAAACCGTAAATCGGATTGCCGGAGGCAAATGCCAGGCCGCGGAAAATGTTATAGTCCAGATCGGCAAATGCGTCAGCGTGGTCGGCCACCTGATTTGCCGTCGCCAGAACCTCCTGTGCTTTATCAGGATGCTGGCGAAACGCAGTACGAACAAAGATCGTCGAAATATTGGTACGCACGGACAGCAGATTATCAATCAACTGCGGGACACTCTCGTGATCGAGACGCGCCAGCGTTTCAAGAATATTCAGCCCGGAGGTTTCCCAGAAGTTATTCACCTTCGTCGGTTTGCCGTGTTGAATGGTCAACCAGCCATCTCGCGCCAACCGCTGCAATACTTCGCGTAGCGTGGTACGTGTCACCCCAATAAGTTCGGAGAGTTCACGTTCAGCGGGCAAAATAGTGCCAGGTGGGAAGCGGTTATTCCAGATACTTTCAATGATGTACTCTTCCGCGAACCCAGCCGGGCTTTGCGCCTTAATGACCATAGTAAAAATTCCATTACACAGCAAAACATAGTTACACACATCATACCAGATGGGTATCTTAGCTGATAGCTGACGCAATGAAGAAAAAGTGGATCAAGGCTTCATTTTCCAAATAACGCTACAGCACAGCCAACCTTGCCAGTCTCGTGAATAGCTTGCCTGTACTCCCTCCTCCCGCTAAGCTTTGCGGTCAAACATAAAAACATGATTTCATTTTTAAAGGTAGGGAAATCACCATGGAGCTATCATGGGGCCGCGCTATGTGGCGCAATTTTTTAGGTCAATCACCAGACTGGTACAAACTTGCACTGCTTGTCTTCTTAGTCGTTAACCCGATTATTTTTTTCATCAACCCTTTTATCGCCGGCTGGTTGCTGGTGGCCGAGTTCATTTTCACGCTGGCGATGGCGTTAAAATGCTACCCACTGCTGCCAGGCGGGCTGTTGGCTATCGAAGCTGTCATTATTGGCATGACCAGCGCCACGCATGTGCGTGAAGAGGTTGCCGCAAATCTTGAGGTGTTATTGCTGCTGATGTTTATGGTGGCAGGCATCTACTTTATGAAGCAGTTATTACTGTTTATTTTCACGCGTCTGCTGCTCACTATTCGCTCCAAGACGCTGCTGTCACTGTCTTTTTGTGTTGCAGCCGCTTTCCTCTCTGCGTTCCTCGATGCGTTGACCGTCGTTGCCGTGGTAATCAGCGTTGCGGTCGGGTTTTATGGTATCTACCATCGCGTTGCTTCTTCTCGCGCGGAAGACAACAACATGCTTGATGACAGCCATATCGATCAGCACAATAAAGTCGTACTTGAGCAGTTCCGCGGTTTTCTGCGTAGCCTGATGATGCACGCGGGTGTCGGTACGGCGTTAGGCGGCGTGATGACCATGGTGGGCGAGCCACAAAACCTGATTATTGCCAAAGCGGCTGGCTGGCATTTTGGCGACTTCTTCCTGCGCATGTCGCCAGTTACCGTCCCGGTACTGATTTGCGGCCTGTTAACCTGTGTACTGGTCGAGAAATTGCGCTGGTTTGGCTATGGCGAAACGCTGCCGGAGACCGTCCGTGATGTCCTGCAACAGTTTGACGATCAGAGCCGCCAACAACGTACCCGCCAGGACAAAATCAAACTGATTGTCCAGGCGATTATTGGCGTCTGGCTGGTCGTTGCTTTGGCCCTGCATCTGGCAGAAGTCGGATTGATCGGTTTGTCGGTCATCATTCTGGCAACCTCGTTGACCGGCGTAACCGACGAACATGCGATAGGTAAGGCCTTTACCGAGTCGCTACCCTTCACCGCGCTGCTGACCGTGTTCTTCTCTATTGTCGCGGTGATTATCGATCAACAGCTCTTTTCACCGATTATTCAGTTTGTTTTGCAGTCGTCTGAACATGCACAACTGACGCTGTTTTATCTCTTCAACGGCCTGCTGTCTTCGATCTCTGATAACGTTTTTGTTGGTACGATTTATATCAATGAAGCCAAAGCCGCGATGGAACATGGGACCATCAGCCTTAACCAATTTGAGCTGTTGGCGGTGGCGATCAATACCGGGACCAACCTGCCTTCGGTGGCCACGCCAAACGGCCAGGCTGCATTCCTGTTCCTGCTGACCTCTGCACTGGCGCCGTTGATTCGCCTCTCTTATGGTCGCATGGTGTGGATGGCCCTGCCTTATACTCTCGTCCTGACGCTCGTCGGCCTGCTTTGCGTCGAGTTCACGCTAGTTCCGGTGACCGAGTGGATGACCCAAACGGGCTGGTTAGCTACACTTTCATAACAATTAACCGGGCAAATCACTGCCCGGTTTGACTTTTTGCATGATAAATATCCGATTACGCAAATTTTCAATTCCCGCTAGTGGCGCATAAAGTGAATTGGTTTAAACTGCGGTCTCTACGCATGTTGCAGGGAAATGATTATGTTGCGATTTTTAAACCAGTGCTCCCGAGGTCGTGGAGCATGGTTATTGTTGGCGTTAACCGCCTTTGCGCTGGAGCTCGTCGCGCTGTGGTTCCAGCACGTCATGCTGCTAAAACCTTGCGTGTTGTGTATTTACGAACGTAGCGCATTATTTGGCGTGATGGGTGCAGGGCTGGTGGGTGCTATCGCACCAAAAACACCGCTTCGCTATGTGGCGATGATAATCTGGATTTACAGTGCCTGGCGCGGACTTCAGTTAGCGTATGAGCACACCATGATTCAGCTGCACCCATCCCCGTTTATGACCTGTGATTTTGCCGCACGCTTCCCAAGCTGGCTGCCGCTGGACAAATGGCTGCCGCAGGTGTTTTTAGCGTCCGGTGACTGTGCTGAGCGCCAGTGGTCTTTTTTAACCCTGGAAATGCCGCAGTGGCTGTTGGGGATCTTCGCCGCCTACCTGGTGGTCGCCGTGCTGGTAGTGATAGCACAGCCGTTCAAACCGAAAAAACGTGACCTCTTCGGTCGCTAACAGAGACGCTCCTTCGGGAGCGTTTTTTTTGCCTTAAATTCATTGCCTGCTGGCATCTATAAGATGTATATTAAATACATCTTATAGATGCCACACCAAGGAGATGTCTTATGTCCCATTTACGCATCCCGGCAAACTGGAAAGTTAAACGCTCTACTCCCTTCTTCACGAAAGACAACGTCCCGGCAGCACTGCTTTCTCACCATAACACTGCAGCAGGCGTTTTTGGACAGCTTTGTGTGATGGAAGGTACGGTAACGTATTACGGCTTTGCCAATGAAGACGCAAAAGAGCCTGAAGTGAAAGTGGTGATTAATGCCGGTCAGTTTGCGACCAGTCCACCGCAGTACTGGCATCGCGTTGAATTAAGCGACGACGCGCAATTCAACATCAATTTCTGGGTTGAAGATGACAACCATGGCGATGAGATGTATCAGGCGAAAAAGTCTTAAGCCTTAACGCCTGCTAATCGATGGGCGGCTTAGTCCGCCCATGAAGGTTTGTTCAGAATATGATCCTGCCAGTCACGCACTTCCGATTCTTTCACCGCAATATGACGTACTGAAATACGTTCACCGTGCATCGCCGCTTTTGATCCCGTCAGCAGTGGATGCCACTCCGGCAGCCCTTTACCTTCCGCTAGCAGACGATACGCACAGGTCATCGGCAGCCATTCAAAGGTAGGCAGATTATCGCGCGTCAGTTTGATACAGTCAGGCTCGTACTCGAATCGGCGTTCGTAATTACGGCACTGACAGGTTTTGATATTGAGCTGCTTACACGCGACGTTAGTAAAATAGATTTCGTCGGTATCTTCATCCATCAGCTTATGCAGGCAGCATTGACCACACCCGTCACATAATGACTCCCACTCGGCATCGGTCATTTCATCCAGGGTTTTACTTTGCCAGAAAGGTATGTCGCTCATCAGGGTATCCGCTATTGCAATAAAGCTGCACCTTATAACCAGTCTGGCACGCTGATGCAAGTTTTGCCGCCCGAAAAGGCGGCAAGAAGAGATTACAGCACGCGTGTCGTCAGCGTTTGACCATGAAAACTGATAGCCAGTTCATCACCGCTGTTTAACGGCCCAACTCCTGCTGGCGTCCCCGTCAACACAACATCGCCCGCTTTGAGGGTAAAGAAACGACTCATGTAGGCAATCAAAGGAACGATGTGATGGATCATATCCGCCGTGGTGCCGTGCTGGCGCTGTTCACCGTTAACCGTTAACCCGAGCATCGTATCCTGAGGATCACCATTAAATTCCGCCACCGGAATAAACCCTGACAGCGGGCAAGAGTTATCAAAGCCCTTCGCTTTTTCCCACGGTTGCCCCGCCTTCTTCATTTTGCCCTGAATATCACGCAGGGTCAGATCCAACGCGACGCCATAGCCCGCAATGGCTTTGCGCACATGTTCTTCCGTCGCCTGACGTAGGGTCGCGCCAATCAAAACAGCCAGCTCAACTTCATGGTGAACCGCACCCATATCAGATGGGATCACCAGCGGCTGGCGTAAATCGCACAGCGCGGTTTCCGGTTTAATAAACAGCACCGGTTCTTCCGGAGGCGTTCCACCCATCTCTTTAATATGGTTGGCATAGTTACTCCCTACGCAAACCACCTTACTCACCGGATAATCCAGCAGAGCACCATGCCAGTTATGATGTTGATACATTACTTTCCCCTAACGTAGTTATCAATTTCAGGTACTGCATCGATGGGGCGTGCTGCTGCCGGATGCAGTTTAGCGTTTATCGTCTGGTGTATTTTGTTTCGTCGCGGCCAGATGCTGTTTAAGTAAATCTTCTGGCGGCGGTGGTATTTGTAAATAATAGCCCTGCTCGGTGAGTGCCTGTTTTACTTTTTCCAGATCGGCATTAACCAGCTTTTTACGGCCATCAAGCGGCAACATCATTGCCAGCGTCGGCTGACCAAATCCTTTCATCAGTTCTTCAGGAACTCGCGAGAAATCGTCTTTTTTTTCGACATATAAATAGGTCTGGTCACGTTTACTGCTTCGGTAGATCACACAAAACATATCTTTTACTCTGAATTCACGGAATGGTGGCTTGCCTCAATATAATACTGACTATAACATGCCTTATAGTCTTCGGAATATCACCCCGCGCTGGGGATGATAAATAGCAAATTGAGTAAGGCCAGGATGTCAAACACGCCAATCGAGCTTAAAGGCAGTAGCTTCACCTTATCAGTGGTTCATTTACATGAAGCAGAACCCGAGGTTATTCGTCAGGCGTTGGAAGACAAAATCGCGCAGGCACCTGCTTTTTTAAAACATGCTCCCGTAGTGGTTAACGTGAGTGGTCTTGAAAGCCCGGTAAACTGGTCAGCGCTGCAGAAGGTTGTCGCGTCTACCGGATTGCGCATTATCGGCGTTAGCGGATGCAAAGACGCCAGACTCAAGGCTGAAATCGACGAAATGGGTCTTCCTTTACTGACTGAAGGTAAAGAAAAAGCTATTCGTCCTGCGCCCGTTGAGGCCCCGGCTCCCGTCGCTCCGCCACAAAACGTTACTCCCATCACAAAAACACGATTAATAAATGTGCCGGTTCGTTCCGGTCAGCGCATTTATGCACCACAATGTGATCTGATTGTTACAAGCCACGTCAGTGCAGGCGCAGAGCTTATCGCTGATGGCAATATTCATGTTTATGGAATGATGAGAGGCCGTGCGTTGGCAGGCGCAAGCGGTGACCGGGAAGCGCAAATTTTTTGTACCCATCTGACGGCAGAACTGGTGTCTATCGCAGGTGTTTATTGGCTGAGTGATAAAATCCCAGCAGAATTTTATGGCAAAGCGGCACGTCTGCAATTAGCAGAGAACGCTTTGACAGTTCAACCGTTGAATTGATCCCTTTTTAACAAGGAATTTCTATGGCACGCATTATTGTTGTTACTTCGGGTAAAGGGGGCGTTGGCAAAACCACCTCCAGCGCGGCCATCGCTACAGGTTTGGCCCAGAAGGGAAAGAAAACTGTCGTTATTGATTTTGATATCGGCCTGCGTAATCTTGATCTGATTATGGGTTGTGAACGCCGCGTCGTTTACGACTTCGTCAACGTTATTCAGGGCGATGCGTCGTTAAATCAGGCGCTAATCAAAGATAAGCGTACCGAAAATCTCTTTATTCTTCCGGCCTCACAAACTCGCGATAAAGACGCGCTGACGCGTGAAGGCGTCGCGAAAGTTCTGGACGATCTGAAAACGATGGAATTCGACTTCATCGTCTGCGACTCTCCGGCGGGTATTGAAACCGGTGCGCTGATGGCCCTGTATTTTGCCGATGAAGCGATTATTACCACCAACCCGGAAGTCTCCTCTGTACGTGACTCTGACCGTATACTGGGTATTCTGGCGTCGAAATCTCGTCGCGCGGAAAACGGTGAAGATCCGATTAAAGAGCATTTGTTGCTGACGCGCTACAACCCTGGCCGCGTTAATAAAGGTGACATGCTGAGCATGGAAGACGTACTGGAAATTCTGCGAATCAAGCTGGTTGGCGTGATTCCTGAAGATCAGTCAGTCCTGCGCGCGTCTAACCAGGGTGAGCCGGTTATTCTCGACATCAATGCTGATGCCGGTAAAGCCTATGCTGATACCGTAGACCGTCTGTTGGGAGAAGAACGTCCTTTCCGCTTCATTGAAGAAGAGAAGAAAGGTTTCCTCAAACGCCTGTTCGGAGGATAAGTTATGGCATTACTGGATTTTTTTCTCTCGCGGAAAAAGAGCACAGCGAACATCGCTAAAGAGCGACTGCAGATTATTGTTGCGGAACGTCGTCGTAGTGACGCCGAGCCACATTATTTACCGCAGCTGCGTAAGGATATTCTCGACGTTATCTGTAAGTATGTACAAATTGATCCCGAAATGGTCACGGTACAACTTGAACAAAAAGACGGCGATATTTCGATCCTCGAACTTAACGTGACATTACCTGAAGCAGAAGAGTCTAAATAAGCTCTTTTGTCGCTAAATCATGGTTACGAAAAAGGCAGATTATTCTGCCTTTTTTATTTTCTGTCTCTGACTAACCTATCGAGCATTTATTCCAAAGTAAACTTTGGGTAGTTTTCGGCAAAATAGCGGCGTAAATACTCAACCGTAATACGGATTTTTGCCGACGTCGCCAGCCGGGAGACATAAACCGCCCATATATTGGCGGGTTGATAATACTCAGGCAATATATGCACCAGATGTCCGCTGGCAATGTTGTCGCAAACGTCCCACCACGAACGCAAAGCAATTCCCTGCCCATCCAGACACCATTGATGTACCACTTCGCCATGGTTAGACGACAGCGGCCCCGTAACCTTTATTGAGTGTGCGCCCTCTTTATTACGCATTTGCCAGATACCAAACGGATGGTCACGTTCTTTAATAACCAGGCAGGGGAAAGTAGAAAGATCGTTCAGTTGTTTCGGCACTCCATGCCGCGCCACAAATTCCGGCGAGGCGCACAGAATACGATAGTTAGTCGCCAGCTTGCGGGCAATCAGGTTCGGCGCGATATCATCCCCGATACGAATATCGAGATCGACGCCCTCATTGACCATATCGACCAGACGGTCTTCAACATCGAACCTCAGTTCTAACTGCGGGTACTCTTTTGCCAGCGCAGACAGCGCCGGAGCGACCACCCGGCGGCCAAAACCAAAGCTACTGATAATTCGTAGCATCCCCTGCGGGATCTGCCTGGCATCGGACAGCTCGTCCATCATCTGATCGACATCCTGCAGGATCCGCTGTGCCCATTCGTAGATCCGCTCCCCCTCTTCCGTGATGGTTACGCGCCGCGTTGTTCGGTGCAACAGCACCACGTTCAGCGTTTGCTCCAACAGGGCAACGCGCTTACTGATAAAAGCCGGAGATACGCCCAGCTCTTCGGCAACGGCGGCAAATCCCGCACGACGTGCAACCAGCATAAAGACGCGTAAATCATTTAGCAGCGGCAGATTATTCATGATCTGTGTTTTATGTTTCACCAGTTAGGGGGATTAACTATTAATCAGTCAATTATAGGATACGGGGAAAGTCAATTTTGATGGCGTACAAGTGAGAGCTGCTATGAAGAAAACCTGTCGTATTGCCGCTATCCCCGGAGATGGCATTGGTAAAGAAGTCCTGCCTGAAGGCATTCAGGTGTTGCAGGCAGCCGCCGAGCGTTGGGGGTTGTCACTCAGCTTTGAGCAAATGGAATGGGCCAGCTGCGAGTACTACGCCCATCACGGAAAGATGATGCCGGATGACTGGCACGAGCAGTTACAATCCTTCGATGCTATCTATTTTGGTGCCGTTGGCTGGCCGGAAACCGTACCGGACCACATCTCATTATGGGGCTCGCTGCTTAAGTTTCGCCGCGAATTCGACCAGTATGTCAACCTGCGCCCGGTACGCCTGTTTCCGGGCGTACCTTGCCCACTGGCAGGTAAGCAGCCTGGCGACATCGATTTCTATGTGGTGCGCGAGAACACCGAGGGAGAATACTCTTCACTCGGCGGACGCGTAAGCGAAGGTACAGAACACGAAGTGGTTATCCAGGAGTCGGTCTTCACCCGTCGCGGTGTGGATCGAATTTTGCGTTACGCTTTCGAGCTGGCGCAAAACCGCCCGCGCAAAACCCTGACCTCGGCGACCAAATCCAACGGCCTGGCCATCAGCATGCCGTACTGGGACGAGCGTGTAGAAGCAATGGCGGCTCACTATCCCGAGATCCGTTGGGATAAACAGCATATTGATATACTCTGCGCCCGCTTTGTGATGCAGCCGGAGCGTTTTGACGTGGTGGTTGCCTCCAACCTGTTTGGCGACATCCTCTCCGATCTCGGTCCAGCCTGTACCGGAACGATTGGCATTGCGCCTTCAGCCAACTTAAACCCGGAACGCACCTTCCCGTCTCTGTTCGAGCCAGTACACGGTTCGGCCCCCGATATCTACGGCAAGAACCTCGCCAACCCTATAGCGACTATCTGGGCTGGCGCCATGATGCTCGACTTCCTTGGCAACGGTGATGCTAACTATAAAGCCGCCCACGACGGTATTCTGGCGGCAATTGAGCAGGTTATTGCCAGCGGCCCGAAAACACCGGATATGAAAGGCAATGCCACCACCCAACAGGTTGGCGAGGCCATCTCTCGGGCATTGCGTTAGAGGTCAAACCACGGAATATGAGCCGCGTCACTGACGCGGCTTTTTTATGCTTTTTATGGCACCAATAACCTGCGCCAATTCACCTTTTATTATTTCCGTTCTGTGTTTTATTGCTTCACGCATCGAGCAATTGTTTAATTCATGTAAAGAACAAATAATAAAATTGTTAAATACAAGATCACTGATTCCCTACAGCATGATAACAACGACAGGCTAATGCCATACGCGGGCAACTGTGCCCAGGAGATCCCATGTTGAGCAACGTTAAGAAAAAAGACATGCCGCTGATAGCCATCAGTCTGGTGGCTATTCTTTTCATCGCCGCCACACTTAGTCTCTTCCCTCAGCAGTCTGCACAAGTCGCAAATACCCTTTTTAACGGCGTTACCCGGATGCTGGGTTCCGCCGTGCAGATCCTCGTTCTGATGGCGATGGGTCTGGTCGTCTGGCTGGCCACCAGCAAATACGGCAACATTCGTCTGGGAGAAGGAAAAGCGGAATACAGCACGCTGTCCTGGCTGTTTATGTTTATTTGTGCCGGACTAGGTTCCTCCACGCTCTATTGGGGCGTTGCTGAGTGGGCCTATTATTACCAGACCCCAGGTCTGAATATCGCTCCGCACTCGCAAAAAGCGCTGGAATACAGCTTACCCTACTCTTTTTTCCATTGGGGAATCAGCGCCTGGGCGACCTATACGCTGGCTTCATTAACCATGGCCTACCACTTTCATGTGCGGAAAAACAAAGGGCTGAGCCTGTCCGGAATAATCGCCGCTATCACCGGCGTGCATCCGCAGGGCGTCTGGGGCCGGCTGGTTGATTTGATGTTCCTGATCGCCACAGTTGGCGCGTTAACCATCTCTCTGGTTGTCACCGCCGCCACCTTTACCCGTGGTTTATCGGCTCTCACAGGTTTACCGGATAATTTCACCTTACAGGCGTTTGTTATCCTGTTCTCTGGCGGCATTTTCTGTCTGAGCTCCTGGATTGGCATCAACAACGGCTTGCAACGTCTGAGCAAAATGGTCGGCTGGGGGGCGTTTTTACTGCCGCTGCTGGTGCTGATTGTCGGCCCGACCGAGTTCATCACCAACAACATCATTAACGCCATCGGTCTGACGACACAAAACTTTTTGCAGATGAGTCTGTTCACCGACCCGCTCGGCAACGGTGAGTTCACCCGCAACTGGACGGTGTTCTATTGGCTGTGGTGGATCTCCTACACCCCTGGCGTGGCAATGTTTGTCACTCGCGTATCCCGTGGTCGCAAAATCAAAGAGGTTATCTGGGCGTTAATCCTGGGTAGTACCGTTGGCTGCTGGTTCTTCTTTGGCGTGATGGAAAGCTACTCCATTCACCAATTTGTGAACGGTGTGATCGACGTACCGCAGGTTATGGCCACGTTAGGCGGCGAAACAGCCGTACAGCAAGTGTTGATGTCGTTGCCTGCCGGGAAACTGTTCCTGGTGGCGTATCTGGCGATCATGATTATTTTTCTCGCCTCGCATATGGATGCCGTCGCCTACACCATGGCGGCCACCAGCACGCGTAACCTGCAGGAAGGGGAAGATCCGCAGCGTAGCTTACGTCTGTTCTGGTGCGTGGTCATCACCCTGATCCCATTATCAATTTTGTTCACCGGCGCGTCCCTGGAAACCATGAAGACCACGGTGGTTCTGACCGCACTTCCCTTCCTCGCCATTCTGTTGGTGAAGGTTGGCGGTTTTCTTCGCTGGGTACGGCAGGACTATGCCCACGTTCCTGCACATCAAATTGAAGGTCATCTCCCCGAAACGCCAGTGGACGTCCCCGTCGCACCACCGGCCGGGACATTACTCAAAGGCGACAACTAAGCGCCAGTAAAAAATCCTCTTACTCACAAATTAAAGGTATTCCAATGAGCAATCTGAGCCCTGAGTTTATTCTGCCGCAAAATTTCTGTGCCAACCCGCAGGACGCCTGGACTATCCCTGCCCGGTTCTATACCGACCATCAGGCCTTCGAGCACGAGCAGGAGAAAGTGTTCGCTAAGAGCTGGATTTGCGTCGCCCACAGTAGCGAACTGGCGAAACCCAATGACTATGTAACCCGGGAAGTGATTGGCGAGAACATCGTGCTGGTACGTGGTCGCGATAACGTGCTGCGCGCGTTCTACAACGTTTGCCCGCATCGTGGTCATCAACTGTTGAGCGGCGAAGGGAAAGCGAATAATGTGATTACCTGCCCTTACCACGCCTGGGCATTCAAGCTTGACGGTAACCTGGCGCATGCACGTAACTGCGAAAACGTTGCCAACTTCGACAGTGAGAAAGCACATCTCACCCCGGTACGGCTGGAAGAATATGCCGGATTCGTGTTTATCAACATGGATCCGAACGCAGGCAGCGTAGAAGAACAACTCCCAGGTCTTGCAGACAAAGTTATCGAAGCCTGCCCTGATGTGCATGACCTGAAGCTGGCGGCGCGCTTTACGACCCGAACTCCAGCCAACTGGAAGAATATTGTCGATAACTATCTGGAGTGCTACCACTGCGGCCCGGCTCACCCTGGTTTTTCCGACTCGGTTCAGGTTGATCGTTACTGGCATACTATGCACGGCAACTGGACGCTACAATACGGTTTCGCCAAACCGTCTGAGCAGTCATTTAAGTTCGAAGAGGGTGTTGATGCCGCCTTCCACGGTTTCTGGCTGTGGCCGTGCACCATGCTCAACGTTACGCCAATCAAAGGCATGATGACCGTTATCTACGAATTTCCAGTGGATGCAGAAACTACGCTGCAAAACTATGACATCTACTTCACCAACGAAGAGCTGACCGAAGAGCAGAAACAACTGATCGAATGGTATCGCAACGTCTTCCGCCCTGAAGATTTACGTCTGGTTGAAAGCGTCCAAAAAGGGTTGAAATCGCGCGGGTATCGCGGTCAGGGCCGCATTATGGCCGACACCAGCGGCAGCGGTATCTCCGAACATGGCATTGCCCATTTCCATAATCTGGTCGCGCAGGTGTTTCAGGAATAACCAGAGGCTGTAACGACAGGTTCCGGCGCATCGTCAAGCCGCGCCGGACAGATTTTTTAGGGAGTGCCGCAATGTCTGATTATCAAATGCAAGAAGTCCGGGTCAGCCGGATTGAGACGATTACCGCGCAGGTAAAACGCTTTACCTTAACGGCGACATCAGGCGAGCCGTTGCCCGCGTTTCAGGGTGGCAGCCATATTATCGTGCAGATGCGCGATGGCGAGAATCTGTACAGCAATGCATACTCGCTGATGAGTTCACCCTTTGATACGAGCACCTGGCAAATCGCCGTACGACTGGAGGAAGCATCCAAAGGCGGCTCACGATATCTGCATCAAAACGTGAAACCCGGCGACACGCTCACGATCTCCACACCAAACAATCTGTTCGCCCTCGCTCCTCAGGCACAACAACATCTGTTGATTGCTGGAGGTATCGGCATCACACCGTTTTTATCGCATATCCCGGAGCTGGAACATTCTAAGGCGCAATGGCAACTGCATTATTGCTCTCCCAGTCAGGACAACTGCGCGTTTTATGACGAACTTCTGCAACACCCCAGCGTCGATCGTATTCATCTGCATCTGTCAAGCGCAGGGACCCGCCTTGATTTATCTCGCCTGCTGGCCGATGTCGAACCCGGCACACATATTTACACCTGCGGGCCAGCAGTGCTCAACGATGCCGTCAGAGAAGCGGCTTCCCTCCATAGACTGGACAGCAATACGCTACATTTCGAACAATTTGCGCTGGAAGATAAAAGCGGTGATGCCTTTACCCTGATTCTGGCGCGTTCAGGACGCGAGTTTGTGGTCCCGGAAGAGATGACCATTTTGCAGGTTATCGAAAATAACAAAGCCGCGCGCGTTGAGTGCCTGTGCCGGGAAGGTGTTTGCGGCACCTGTGAAACGACGATTCTTGAAGGGGAAGCGGATCACCGCGATCAGTATTTCAGCGACGACGAAAAAGCCAGCCAGCAAAGCATGCTTATTTGCTGCTCACGCGCCAAAGGTAAGCGCCTGGTGCTTGATTTGTAGCGTTGCGCAGGCCGGGTTAGCAATGGCGCAACCCGGCGAGCCTGGTGACTTACTGCGAATATTCCTGCAGCAGCGCGTTGAGACGATCGGACATCAGTTCGCCACGCCAACCGGAAACCAACTCCGGCAGGGTCTGCTGCGGCTTTAATTTCCAGTGCCAGTTGAGTAGCTGGTTGATTTGACGGCGTGAAGCCAGCAGTTCGACGCTAAGATTATGCTCAGTACTCACCTCGGCAACCAGCGCCTTAATGGCTTTAAACGCTTTGCGGTATCCAGGCATATCCATCAAATTCAGCAGCGGCTGTGGCAGTGATTCTTCCGGTAAAGCCTGCGCTTTTTCTACCAGAGAAATCAGCGTTTTGCCGTGGAAGCGAATTTCACTACCGGAAAGGCCGAGGCTGTCCAGTTCACCCAGACTCCCTGGCATATAACGAGCGACCGCCCACAGGTGTTCTTCACGCACCACAAAGTTCACCGCCAGATCGCGCTCACGCGCTTTACGCAGTCGCCAGTCGGCAAGCAGTTGCAGGCAGGCCAACTGACGGGTACGCAGTTGCCAGGCGTTGGTGATGTCGCGCCATGCGTCTTCAGGCGCCAGAACCTCCTGGCGACGCTGCTGCATTAAGCGACATTCGTCCAGTGCGGCTGGCAGCCAGCCGCTGGCTTCAGTTTCAACCATCAGTTTTGTGGTGATCGGTAATAGATACCAGACATCAGCCGCCGCGTACTCACACTGACGCTCGGTCAGCGGTCTGGCCAGCCAGTCGGTGCGGGATTCGCTTTTGTCCAGCGCCACCCCCGTAAACTCTTCCACCATCGCGGCAAACCCCCACGACAGCGGACGACCGCAAAAAGCAGCCAGAATTTGTGTATCAATCAACGGCTGCGGCAGTTCGCCAAAAGCGTTGAGAAACACTTCCAGATCTTCGCTACCTGCATGCAGGAATTTGGTGATGGCAGTATCACGCAGAATATCGCGCAGCGGCGACCAGTCGGTGATCCCCTGCGGATCAATCAGAGCAACGTGTTTGCCATCAAACAGCTGGATCAGCCCCAACTGCGGATAATAGGTACGCGTGCGAACAAATTCTGTATCCAGGGCTATCGCCGGAAATTCACGGACGGCTTCGCACAGCGTGGCCAACGCGTCGTCCGTGGTGATCATTTGATAATTCAAATCGTGCTCTCTTAGGTTTGCGCCAAAAAAAACGCCGGATTTCCCGGCGTTTTCTACTGGCTGACTTAACGCTCAGCCTTTATTGTCCACTTTGGCACGCGCTTCGTCACGTAATTCTCGTCGCAAAATTTTACCAACGTTAGATTTCGGCAACTCATCGCGAAACTCCACCAGCTTTGGTACTTTATAGCCCGTCAGGTGACGACGACAGAAAGTGACCAGCGCGTCATCGGTTAACGAGGCATCTTTCTTCACCACGAAAATTTTCACCGCTTCACCGCTGCTGCCGGACGGAACCCCAACAGCAGCCACTTCCTGCACGCCAGGGTGTTGCATAACCACGTCTTCAATTTCATTAGGGTAGACGTTAAAGCCGGACACCAGGATCATATCTTTCTTACGATCGACAATACGCAGGAAGCCTTCATCATCCATCACCGCAATATCGCCGGTGTGCAGCCAGCCGTCTTTGATGATTTCGTCAGTGGCGTCTGGTCGCTGCCAGTAGCCCAGCATCACCTGTGGACCTTTCACACACAGCTCACCCGGTTCTCCCGGCGGCACTTCGTTGTCGTCGTCGTCCACCAGCTTGACCTCAGTGGAGGGAACCGGTAAACCGATACTTCCGCTGTGGTAGTCAATATCGTGAGGGTTAACACTCACCAGCGGCGCGCACTCCGTCAGGCCATAACCTTCCAGAAGATACTGCCCTGTCAGCTTCACCCAGCGCTCAGCCACTGCCTGTTGAACCGGCATTCCGCCACCTGCTGAAAGGTGCAGTGACGAGAAGTCCAGTTGCTGAAACTCTTTGTTATTCAGCAGCGCGTTAAACAGCGTATTGACGCCGGTCATCGCGGTAAACGGATACTTCGCCAGCTCTTTTACCAGCCCCGGAATATCACGCGGGTTAGTAATCAGCAGGTTTTGACCACCCAGCTCAATAAACAGCAGGCAGTTCATCGTCAGCGCAAAAATGTGATACAGCGGTAGAGCCGTTACCACCAGTTCTTTGCCCGGATGCAGCAACGGGCCGTAGGTGGCGTTAACCTGCTCCAGGTTAGCCAGCATGTTGCGGTGCGTGAGCATCGCGCCTTTCGCCACGCCGGTTGTCCCGCCGGTATATTGCAGGAACGCCAGATCTTCCGACACCACTTCGGGTTTCACATACTGCATGCGATAGCCGTTTTGCAGCGCACTGCGAAACGAGATGGCATCCGGCAGGTGATACTTCGGCACCAGGCGCTTGATGTACTTCACGACAAAGTTAACCAGCGTTCCTTTGGCGGTCGACAGCTGATCGCCCATACGCGTCAGGATCACGTGTTGCACCGACGTTTTGTCGACCACTTTTTCCAGCGTGTGGGCAAAGTTGGACACGATGACAATCGCCGACGCGCCGCTATCGTTGAGCTGATGTTCCAGCTCGCGAGGCGTATACAACGGGTTCACATTCACGACGATCATGCCGGCACGTAAAATCCCAAACAGTGCGACCGGATATTGCAGCAGATTCGGCATCATCAGCGCGACGCGATCGCCCTTTTTCAGCCCGAGCCCCTGTTGTAAATAAGCGGCAAACGCACGGCTACGCTCTTCAAGCTTGCGGAAGGTCATCACCTCCCCCATGTTTACAAACGCGGGCTGATCGGCATAGCGTCTTACTGAGTGTTCAAAGAGTTCCACCAGGGATTGATAACGGTCAGGATTGATCTCCGCAGGAACACCAGCGGGATAACGGTTAAGCCAAACCTTTTTCAATACATCACCTCTAAAATGCGTATTCGTCGTCATCACAACCCCAGGCAATAAACAAACTGTTAACATAATATTAACTCAGCGTACCAGTTTGTTTATTACACAACGACAAGGTTGCGAAGCACGTCACTATTTATTTTTCTTATATCCACGTTAATGCAGAAACAGCGGACGAGCCGCTGTTTCTTTTACCAATAAAACAAAGAGTTACTCTGTTACTATGGTCTGAACCTGTGCCGGGCCGGGATTGTACCAGCCCCATCCGCCGTAGCCGCCGTAAGGCCAGCCACGCGCACCGTAGAACCAGGGGTCGATAGGCTGAGGCGGCATGACAATCTGCTGAGTAATATGCCAACGTTTATAACCAGTTACCTGCATCAGCATGAATTTATACGGCGTATTACCGATTTTTCCGTCCACCGTACCGCTTATCGGGCCGACGACGGTGACCAGTTGCCCGCGAAAGTCCACCGGGTCAAGGAAGCCATTTACATCAGCATATATCCGCCCACGAGAGGCTTCACCCAGCACGGGGCGTGCACCGCTATCGAGCGGAACGGTGGCAATTTCCAGACGGGATTTTCCCTGCTGGTTCTGAATATCCACCACTTTGCCGCCGAAACGCGCTTCCTGTCCGACATACAGCTGCGGCGCATTCATCACCCGCACCAGATCCTGCTGCGGCATCGGGCTCGAACCTTTAATCGCATCCGGGATGGTGACGCAGCCGCTAAGCATTAACGCTAAGGCCCCCGCCAACACACCTTTCAATAACTGCTTTTGCACCGCCATATTGTGACTCCCTTTTCTTAGCTTCTGCCCCGGCCTGTTCACAATGCTGTGCACTGACGACTGTACGTCTTAGCCGGGGTTCTACTACTAAGATTCATTCTTTACCGGGAAGTTTCTTCCACGCCACGGTGTTACGTAAATAAACCGGTTCAGCGTGTTCGACCGCTACGGTCTCACCCGCAGCCAGCATTTGCGTGGCGACGGGCAGCATGTCTTCAGCCGCTGGAAGCAGCACGTCACCATCGCTGAGCGTCAGCCCGCTGTCTTTACCAAGCTCAGGCCATGCCGGCCAGCCCGTCCCGACCGTCACCCAGTCGCCAGACAGCTGCAATAAACGCTCATGTACCTGCTCGGGGGTTAACACCGCTTCGGTTTCTTCACCGTGCCAGTTACCGTTGTCATCACGCTGGTATTCGGCCCAGTAGACTTCGCCCATTCGCGCGTCAATCGCCGCCAGCACGCGAGTCGCGCCCGACTTACGCCAGGCGCCCTGCGCCATGGTCGCCAGGGTGGAGACGCCGATCATCGGTAAGTTTGCGCCTAACGCCAGCCCCTGAGCAATGCCAATACCGATACGCACGCCGGTGAAACTGCCGGGACCGCGACCAAACGCCAGGGCGTCGATATCGGTTAACGTGAGATCGCCAGCGGCCAGGATTTCCTGAACCATCGGTAAAATTCGTTGGGTGTGTTCTCGTGGGCAAAGCTCAAAGTGAGCCTTGATAGTACCGTCATTCCACAGGGCAACAGAGCACGCCTCTGTGGCGGTATCGATAGCCAGAATTCGCATGGGTGTTTGTGATCAGATCAATAAATTTGGCGCGCATCTTACCACACTCCGTAACAAATTACTCAGTCGTTGGTATGGCAAGAAAGCGAACCGCGCGAGCGATGTCACGCGTCCGCGGCGCAGGAGGAAGACTCGCCAGGAAGGTGGCGCCGTATGGCCGCATAACCAGACGATTGTCGCAAATCACCAGCACGCCGCGATCGTCAGCATCACGTATCAGACGCCCTACCCCCTGCTTCAGGGTGATTACCGCATCCGGCAACTGGACGTCTTCAAACGGATCGCCGCCGCGCAGTCGACAATCCTCCATTCGGGCTTTTAACAGCGGGTCGTCCGGCGAGGTAAACGGCAGTTTATCGATTATTACCAGCGACAGGGTATCACCGCGCACGTCCACGCCTTCCCAGAAGCTGCTGGTGGCAACCAGTAGCGCATTACCTGCGCTGACAAACTGCTGTAGCAGTTGTCCTTTGCTGGTTTCGCCCTGCAGCAGTACGGGAAGCGTCATAGTAGCGCGGAATTGTTCCGCCAGATCGCGCATCATCGCGTGCGAAGTGCACAGCATAAAACAGCGACCGTTGTTCGCTTCGATAATAGGTCGCAGCATGGATGCCAGCTGACGCGCAGCCCCCGGCTGGTTGGTTTGCGGGAGATTACGCGGTACGCACAGCAGCGCCTGGCGCGTGTAATCAAATGGGCTCGGCAGCAGCATCGACTCGGCATCTTCAATACCCAGTCGTGCAGTGAAATGATGCAGGTCATCGTTTACCGACAGCGTCGCGGAAGTAAAAATCCAGCAGCCCGGCTTTTGTTCCATCACTTCTTTGAATTTATCCGCCACCGTAAGCGGCGTCAGCGCGAGGGTGAAATGGCGGGAGGTGCATTCATACCAGTAGCTGAAGCCTGGCTGGTTGATCTCTTTCAGGCGCTTCAGACGCGCACGATAAAGCGTGGCGCGCTCAAACGCGGCATCCAGCAATGCCGAACGTCCGAGAGACAGCTTCGCCACGTCATAACACAGCTCCAGCGTGTCATCGAGCAGCAAAAACGCGCGCTGTACGCGCTGGTCGGCCAGCAGTTCCCGCAGGTTTCCGCGATAGCCCGGCTCACCAAGCTGCAAGCGGAAGTCCTGAGCGCTTTGTGCAAGGCGATCGGCGCACTTTTGCAGCTGCTGAGTGTCTTTCAGCTCGGTGCGATAGGCAATGGTGATGTCTTTCGCCAGGTCTAACAGCTGGCGACTGGAGAGCGATTGACCAAAGTACTGGCTGGCGATATCCGGTAACTGATGCGCTTCATCGAAGATCATCACATCAGCTTCCGGGATCAGTTCGCCAAACCCGCTCTCTTTTACCACCATATCGGCGAGAAACAGATGATGGTTAACCACGACGACATCCGCATCCATCGCTTTTTTACGCGCTTTAACGACAAAACACTCTTTATACAGCGGGCAGTCGCTGCCCAGACAGTTGTCATTAGTGCTGGTCACCAGCGGCCAGGCCTGAGAGTCTTCCGCCACGCTGACGCAGGTGCTGATGTCCCCATCAAGGGTTTGATTTGACCAGGAGCGCAGCAGAATGACGTCGCTTAACGTTTGTACCGGCAAGTCGCCACCCGCCAGCGCCTGCTGTTCGAGACGCTCAAGGCACAGATAGTTTGAACGCCCTTTCAGCAGCGCCAGTTTACCGGTGAACTTCAGTGCTTTCGCGACGGTCGGGAGGTCGCGGCTGTATAGCTGATCCTGCAACGCCTTCGAGCCCGTGGAGACAATGACCTTCTTTCCGGCACGCAGCGCTGGGGCAAGATAAGCGTAGGTTTTACCCGTTCCGGTTCCGGCTTCTACCACCAGCGGTTGTGATTTTTCGATGGCATGACTGACGGCGATGGCCATCTGCCGCTGTGGTTCTCGCGGTTTAAAACCCGGTATCGCTTTAGCCAACTGACCGTCTGCTGCAAAATCGTCCCTCACACTGCCCCCTGTTCATTTGAACAGGGATTATGTCAGGCCAGCGGGTCTTTCGCCAGTTGAAGAGGTGACGTGGGCACAACATTATGGCAGTCTTGGCGCAACCCAAAGCTATTATGAAAAAACGTAAACGAGGAATGATTTATGACGATTGTGCGCATTGATGCCGAAGCGCGTTGGTCCGACGTGGTAATCCACAACAACACGCTGTATTACACCGGCGTGCCGGAAAATCTGGATGCAGACGCCTTTGAGCAGACGGCAAATACGCTGGCGCAAATTGATGCGGTGCTGGAAAAACAAGGCAGCAACAAGTCACGTATTCTTGATGCCACCCTGTTTTTGGCAGACAAAAACGATTTTGCCGCCATGAACAAAGCCTGGGACGCGTGGGTCGTTGCTGGCCACGCGCCGGTACGTTGTACCGTTCAGGCCGGATTGATGAACCCGAAATACAAAGTTGAGATTAAGATAATCGCTGCAGTTTAAGCGGCGTTATTCGTCTTCATCTTCAAAACGCGCCACGATCCGCTCGCCGGTATGACTGGCGCGTAACTCTTCAGCAACCAGAGCAATGGCTTGTCCGCTGCTCATCCCCTGCGACATCAGCTCCTGAATACGCTCTACCGCTTTTTGCTGCTGCTCATGACTGAGTGAAGGTAAACCTGCAAACATTGTTAACTCCTGCTAAATTGTCTGCGCTAATTATTTCATGCTACCGGGCAGTTAGCCAGTAGAGTAGCAACGAGTCAGGACTGATGAAGACGTTATCTCCCGCAGTAATCACATTACCCTGGCGTCAGGACGCCGCTGAACGCTATTTTTCGACATTAAGCCATCTGCCCTGGGCGATGCTGCTGCATTCAGGTCAAGCCGACCATCCGCATAACCGCTTTGATATTCTGGTGGCGGATCCCGTCACCACGTTGGTTACACGTGCTGAAGAGACCGTAGTGCAGGACGGGCACGCAATCACGCGCTCGCTTGATGATCCAATGACGGTATTACATTCCGCGCTAGCTGCACACAAGATTCACCCCGAGTATCACCCGGATCTGCCGTTCCAGGGCGGCGCGTTAGGTCTGTTTGGCTACGACCTTGGCCGACGCTTTGAATCTCTGCCCACTATTGCTGAGCGCGATATTACGCTACCGGATATGGCCGTTGGCATTTACGACTGGGCGCTGATTGTTGACCACCAGTTGCAGACCGTATCGCTGCTCAGCCATACCGATGTCGAGGCTCGCCTGAAATGGCTCGACGCGCAACAACCGCCAACGCGTGAGCCGTTTACATTGACCTCGGCGTGGCAGTCCAATATGAGCCGCGCCCGGTACGGCGAAAAATTCCGCCAGGTACAGGGCTATCTGCACAGCGGCGATTGTTACCAGGTCAACCTCGCACAGCGTTTTCAAGCGCATTACGAGGGGGATGAGTGGCAGGCATTTGTCAAACTCAATCACGCTAACCGCGCCCCGTTCAGCGCGTTTATTCGTCTTGAGGAAGGCGTTATCCTCAGTCTTTCGCCAGAACGTTTTATTCTGCTGGAGAACCAGCATATCCAGACCCGTCCTATTAAAGGTACGTTGCCCAGGCTTGAAGATGCCGATGCCGATCGTGAGCAGGCCCGGCGGCTGGCGAATTCGCCGAAGGATCGTGCGGAGAACCTGATGATCGTCGATTTGATGCGTAATGATATTGGCCGCGTTGCCGTACCGGGTTCGGTACAGGTTCCGGAGCTGTTTGTCGTCGAACCGTTCCCTGCCGTTCATCATTTGGTCAGCACCATTACCGCACGTCTGCCAGAGTCATTACACGCCACCGATCTGCTACGCGCCGCCTTCCCCGGCGGCTCTATTACCGGTGCGCCGAAAGTGCGGGCGATGGAAATTATTGACGAACTGGAGCCACAAAGACGTAATGCCTGGTGCGGCAGCATCGGTTATCTGAGTTTCTGCGGCAATATGGATACCAGCATCACCATTCGCACGCTGACAGCCACAAACGGACAAATTTATTGTTCCGCTGGCGGCGGCATAGTGGCGGACAGTCAGGAAGACGCTGAATATCAGGAAACATTTGATAAAGTGAATCGTATTTTGCACCAACTGGAGAACTGAGACGTGGAATACAGCAGCCTGACGCTTGATGATTTCTTATCGCGCTTTCAACTCCTGCGCCCGCAGGTCAATCATGCCGCGTTAAACCAGCGCCAGGCCGCCGTACTGATCCCCGTCGTGCGTCGTCCACAGCCGGGGTTGTTGTTAACCCAGCGTTCCGTTCACCTGCGCAAGCACGCCGGACAGGTCGCCTTCCCCGGTGGGGCGGTGGATAGCAGTGATGCCTCGTTAATTGCCGCCGCCCTTCGCGAGGCACAGGAGGAGGTGGCGATCCCACCTTCATGCGTAGAAGTGATCGGCGTTCTGCCGCCGGTCGACAGCGTGACCGGTTTCCAGGTCACCCCAGTGGTAGGCATTATCCCGCCTAATCTGCCGTATCGCGCCAGTGAAGATGAAGTCTCAGCAGTGTTCGAAATGCCGCTGGCCCAGGCCCTGCATTTAGGTCGTTACCACCCATTGGATATTTACCGTCGTGGCGATTCACATCGCGTATGGCTTTCCTGGTATGAGCAATATTTCGTCTGGGGAATGACTGCCGGAATAATTCGTGAGCTGGCGCTGCAAATTGGCGTCAAGCCCTGACTATACTTATCTTTACGCACTCCATAGACAACTTGAAACTCAGGTCACAACATTAGTAAAACCGCGGTTATCTATTAGTTTAATTCATGTGAATAGTTAAGCCGATCGCCGCGTTCCCTCTTACACTATGCGCAGTTATAACATCGTTACTGGAAAGCCCAGTCGCCCTGTAGGAGTATTATCGTGATTAGTCTATTCGACATGTTTAAGGTGGGGATTGGTCCCTCATCTTCCCATACCGTAGGGCCTATGAAGGCGGGTAAACAGTTCGTCGATGACCTGGTCGAAAAAGGATTACTGGACAGCGTTACTCGTGTCGCCGTCGACGTGTATGGTTCACTGTCGCTCACGGGTAAAGGTCACCACACCGATATCGCCATTATTATGGGTCTGGCGGGCAATGAGCCTGCTACCGTGGATATAGATAGCATCCCCGGATTTATCCGCGACGTAGAAACGCGTGGACGCCTGCTGCTTGCACAGGGTCAGCACGAAGTGGATTTCCCGCAGAATGACGGGATGCGTTTTCACAACGGCAACCTGCCGCTGCATGAAAACGGAATGCAGATCCATGCGTACAATGGCGAAACCGTCATTTATAGCAAAACCTACTACTCAATCGGCGGTGGATTCATCGTTGATGAAGAACATTTTGGTCAGGATGCCGCGGGCGAGGTCAGCGTGCCTTATCCGTTCAAATCCGCGACTGAAATGCTGGAGTACTGCAATAGCACCGGCCTGTCTCTCTCTGGCATGGCGATGCAGAACGAACTTGCTCTGCACAGCAAAAAAGAGATTGAAGAGTACTTTGGCCACGTCTGGCAAACCATGCAGGCCTGTATCGATCGTGGCATGAACACCGAAGGTGTGTTGCCGGGTCCGCTGCGCGTTCCTCGTCGTGCTTCAGCTCTGCGTCGTATGCTGGTTTCCAGCGATAAGCTGTCCAACGATCCGATGAACGTGATCGACTGGGTGAACATGTTCGCGCTGGCCGTTAACGAAGAAAACGCCGCGGGCGGTCGCGTGGTGACAGCGCCAACCAACGGTGCCTGCGGTATCGTGCCTGCGGTATTGGCCTATTACGATCATTTCATCGAGTCCGTCAGCCCGGATATCTATACCCGCTATTTCCTGGCGGCCGGTGCAATTGGCGCGTTGTACAAAATGAACGCCTCAATCTCTGGTGCAGAAGTAGGTTGTCAGGGTGAAGTGGGCGTAGCCTGCTCCATGGCTGCCGCTGGTCTGGCTGAACTGTTGGGCGCGAGCCCTGAGCAGGTGTGTGTTGCTGCCGAAATCGGCATGGAACATAACCTCGGCTTAACCTGCGATCCGGTTGCCGGTCAGGTACAGGTTCCGTGCATTGAGCGTAACGCCATTGCTTCAGTGAAGGCGATCAACGCTGCGCGTATGGCAATGCGCCGTACCAGCGCGCCGCGCGTCTCGCTGGATAAAGTCATTGAGACCATGTACGAAACAGGTAAAGACATGAACGCCAAATACCGCGAAACGTCACGCGGTGGCCTGGCAATCAAAGTTCAATGTGACTAATACTTAATTTTCGCCCATCTGCGACGGATGGGCGAATTTGCCCCCTCTCCCTCGTCTACTGTAATTTTCCCCACTACACTTGCTCTGTTGCTGTTGGCTTCTGTGACCAACGGCTTATCGGGCGGCCCGCATGCAAACAGCACAACGGATCATTAAAAATTATCGCCGGAATCGCTTAATCGTTTGCACAGTATGTGCACTACTGACGCTCATCCTCACATTAACTGTTCGATTTATTTCGGAGCGTAATTTAAATCACCGAAATATCGTCACCTTTGCCAACCATGCTGTAGAAGAACTGGATGACGTACTTTTACCCTTGCAGACCGGACGTGATGTATTGCTGCCGTTAATTGGCCTCCCCTGCTCAGTGGCACGTTTACCGTTAAGCAAACATGCCGCAAGACTGCAAACGGTTCGTTCTATTAATCTGATTCAAAGCGGGATCCTCTATTGCTCCAGCATTTTTGGGTATCGCAATGTCCCCATTCGTCAACTACAGCCCGAATTACCCAGCAGGGAACCGCAACTGCTGCTGTCTACTGACCATTCGCTGATAAAAGGCAGCCCGATTCTGACGCAATGGTATCCATCCTCTGCCGATGGTGAAGATGGCGTGCTGGAAATCGTCAATATTGATTTATTGTCGTCTATGTTGCTTGAACCCCAGCCGCCGCAGATCACCGATGCCAGCTTAACCGTTGGTAATCGGCATCTACTGTATGATCAAGGTGTGGTCGATACTCTGCCTAAGCTAAATGATGAAAAACGCTACCAGCTGTCATCTCAACATTTCCCGTTTACCATTAGCGTCACCGGCCCCGGTCCCAGTGAACTGGCGATTAAACATCTGCCAACACAGCTGCCGCTGGCGGTGATCCTAAGTTTATTAGTGGGTTACCTGGCATGGCTGGCGACCGCCAGCAGAATGAGTTTTTCCTGGGAGATTAATCTGGCCCTTGCTGCTCGGGAATTCGAGCTATTTTGCCAGCCGCTGCTTAATGCGCAAACCCAGCAATGCATGGGCGTGGAGATTCTTCTACGCTGGAATAACCCACGCCAGGGTTGGATCTCTCCGGAAGTGTTTATTCCCATCGCTGAGGAGCACAACCTGATTGTGCCGCTAACCCGTCACGTCATCGCAGAAACCATTCAGCAAAGACACGTTTTCCCGATGAGCAGTCAGTTTCATATTGGGATTAATGTCGCCGCCAGCCATTTTCGTAACGGCACGCTGCTAAAAGATCTTAATCAGTACTGGTTCAGCCAGCACCCAATCCAGCAGTTGGTTATCGAACTGACCGAACGAGATGCGTTACTGGATGTGGATTATCGGGTCGTACGCGAATTAAATCGTCTTGGCGTAAAACTGGCAATTGATGATTTCGGTACCGGTAACAGCTCGCTCTCCTGGCTGGAAAAACTCCGCCCGGATGTGCTGAAGATCGATAAATCATTTACTTCGGCAATAGGAACAGACGCCGTGAACTCAACCGTCACAGACATCATTATCGCTTTGGGGAAAAAATTGAATATAGAACTGGTGGCGGAAGGCGTTGAAACCCAGGCGCAGGCTCAGCATTTGCGCCGACACGGCGTACATTTGTTGCAAGGTTTTTTGTACGCAAAGCCAATGCCGCTGCGTGATTTCCCAAAATGGCTGGCGGGCAGCACGCCGCCGCCCACCCGACATAACGGGCGACACAGTATGCCCGTCATGCCGTTTCGCTAAACCCGATTACTCGTCTTCGTCGTGAGCGGGTTGTTCTTTAACAATGCGAACTAAATCCACACGATAGTCATTCGCTTCGACAATCGTAATGCTCAGCGGTGCAACCTCGATAACATCACCTACGCGTGGAATATGGCCGTTAGCCGCAATGACTAAACCTGCCACCGTGGCGATATCTTCGTCTTCATTCACTAACGTATCCACGTCCAGCGCCTGTTGCAACGCATGCAGATCGGTACCGCCTTTGACCAACCAACCACCTGCATCAGCAATAATTTCAGGTGTTTCATCGGCATCCGGGAATTCACCGGCAATGGCTTCTAATACGTCCAGCGGCGTGACCAGACCCTGTACTACGCCAAACTCGTTAGTGACGATAACGAAGCTACCGCGGGCACGACGCAGTACGCCTAACAGATTGATCGGATCCAGCGTCTCCGGAACAACAATAGCCGGAGAAGCAGAGGCAATCGCCGCCACATCCACACCGTCTTCCAGCGCCACCAGCAGCTCTTTAGCACGCACGATACCGATGATTTCATCCAGTTCGCCACGACACACCGGGAACAGGCTGTGAGGTGAAGAGAGCAACTGCTCGCGAATTTCTGCCACGCTCAGGTCGGCATCAACCCAGCTGATTTCACCACGAGGCGTCATAATGCCGCGTAACGAACGCGACGCCAGGGAGAGGACGCCGTTGATCATATAGCGTTCTTCTTCCACAAACGCGCCTTCCGGGACAGGAACCGGCACCGGGTTATCGGATTCCATCTGCACGCTGGCCTGACGTTTACCGCCCATCAGACGCAGGATTGCATCGGCAGTACGTGCACGCAGCGGCAGCGTCGACTGGTGGCGAATAAAGTTACGACGGGCAATCTGGTTAAACAACTCGATGATGATCGAGAAACCAATCGCCGCATACAGATAACCTTTCGGAATATGGAAGCCAAACCCTTCGGCAACCAGGCTCAGACCAATCATCAACAGGAAGCTCAGACATAGCACCACCACCGTCGGGTGTTGGTTCACAAATCGTGTCAGCGGCTTAGAGGCCAGCAGCATCACGGCCATGGCAATCACTACTGCCGCCATCATCACTGGCAGATGGTTGACCATGCCGACCGCCGTAATCACGGCATCCAGCGAGAACACCGCATCGAGGATGACAATCTGCGTTACGACAACCCAAAAGCTCGCATACCCTTTCGTCTGGCCGGTATCATGTTCACGGTTTTCCAGCCGCTCATGCAGCTCTGTCGTAGCCTTGAACAAGAGGAAAATACCCCCCAGCAGCATAATCAGATCGCGCCCCGAGAACGCATAGTCCATTACCGTGAACAGCGGCTTTGTCAGCGTCACCATCCACGAAATCACGGACAACAAGCCCAGACGCATAATCAGTGCCAGTGACAAACCGATTAAACGCGCTTTATCACGCTGTTTCGGCGGCAGCTTATCAGCCAGGATCGCAATGAAGACCAGGTTATCAATACCCAGAACAATTTCGAGAACGACAAGCGTGAGCAAACCCACCCAAATCTGCGGGTCCATTAATAATTCCATGACAAGCTCCTGCTTAAGGAATGACCAAACTGCGCGCTGAGGATCTCAGGCGTTAAAGCGATATGCAGAGAAAATTTGTGGCAAAAAGTGCCAATCTGACAGGCTTGATACGGCCTGAAGGTGAAATGACGTCGGTGACGATCCATATGGTGGGCTACTGCCCTATACTCCTGAGTAATTAAACAGATGCTAAACATAACAGAGAGAAGCTGTTTTTAGCAAAGATTTACCTTCCTTTGCAATAAGTTGTTTCGGAGATATTTTACCCTTCGAAATTTCTTTTAATCGGAAGTTAAATTACGGATCTTCATCACATAAAATATTTTTTTCGATATCTAAAATAATTCACGAAAATCATAGGTTTTTCTTTGTAACCCTTATCTGAATCGATTCGATTGCGGACGACGATTCAAATACATCTTCACGTTGATGTGTTAACGATAATAAAGGAGGTAGCAAGTGACCATTGCTATTGTAATAGGCACACATGGTTGGGCTGCAGAGCAGTTACTTAAGACGGCAGAGATGCTGTTAGGCGAGCAGGAAAACGTCGGCTGGATCGATTTCGTTCCAGGCGAAAATGCTGAAACGCTGATCGAAAAGTACAACGCTCAGTTGGCAAAACTCGATACCAGTAAAGGCGTGCTGTTTCTCGTTGACACATGGGGAGGCAGCCCGTTTAACGCTGCGAGCCGCATTGTCGTCGATAAAGAGCATTACGAAGTAATCGCCGGTGTGAACATTCCCATGCTGGTTGAGACCTTCATGGCGCGTGATGACAACCCAAGCTTTGATGAATTAGTGGCACTGGCCGTTGAAACCGGCAGCGAAGGCGTGAAAGCGCTGAAAGCAAAACCGGTGGAAAAAGCCGCTCCTGCCCCCGTCGCGGCACCGAAAGCAGCAACCCCCGCGAAACCGATGGGGCCGAACGATTATATGCAGATCGGCCTGGCGCGTATTGATGACCGCTTAATCCATGGTCAGGTGGCAACTCGCTGGACCAAAGAAACCAACGTAACGCGCATTATCGTCGTCAGTGATGAAGTTGCCGCCGATACCGTGCGTAAAACGCTGCTGACTCAGGTAGCACCTCCGGGTGTGACGGCGCATGTGGTTGATGTCGCGAAAATGATCCGCGTCTACAACAACCCGAAATATGCAGGTGAGCGTGTGATGCTGTTGTTCACCAACCCAACCGACGTAGAACGTATCGTTGAAGGTGGTGTGAAAATTACCTCCGTAAACATTGGCGGTATGGCTTTCCGTCAGGGTAAAACGCAGGTAAACAACGCAATTTCTGTCGATGACAAAGACATCGAAGCCTTCAAGAAACTCAACGAACGCGGCATTGAGCTTGAGGCCCGTAAGGTTTCTACCGATCAGAAACTGAAAATGATGGATTTGATTGCCAAGGTGAAATAATTCCCTGGCATTTACTTAGTTTTCACACTTAAGTCTGTATAGCAATAGGAGAAGTACAATGGAGATTACCACTCTTCAGATTGTGCTGGTGTTCATCGTCGCATGTATCGCGGGTATGGAGTCGGTACTCGATGAATTTCAGTTCCACCGTCCGTTGGTGGCCTGTACGCTGATTGGTGCCGTTCTTGGGGATATGAAAACCGGTATTATCATCGGTGGTACCCTGGAAATGATCGCCCTGGGCTGGATGAACATCGGTGCTGCGGTTGCACCAGATGCCGCACTGGCCTCAATTATCTCTACCGTTCTGGTTATCGCGGGTCATCAAAGCATTGGTGCCGGTATCGCGCTGGCTATCCCACTGGCAGCAGCAGGCCAGGTACTGACCATTATCGTTCGTACAATCACCGTAGCATTCCAGCATGCAGCGGATAAGGCAGCCGAAAACGGTAACCTGACTGCGCTCTCCTGGCTGCACGTATCCTCGCTGTTCCTGCAGGCTATGCGTATCGCTATCCCGGCGGTAATCGTAGCGATTTCTGTTGGTACCAGTGAAGTTCAGAGCATGCTTAACGCCATTCCGGAAGTCGTAACCGGTGGTCTGAACATCGCAGGCGGTATGATCGTAGTGGTTGGTTATGCGATGGTCATCAACATGATGCGCGCAGGCTATCTGATGCCATTCTTCTACCTCGGCTTCGTCACCGCGGCATTTACTAACTTCAACCTGGTTGCTCTGGGTGTGATTGGCGCAGTCATGGCCATCCTCTACATTCAGCTGAGCCCGAAATATAACCGCGTAGCCGGTGCACCTGCTGCGGCGGCTGGCAATAACGATCTCGATAACGAACTGGACTAGCAGGTGAGCGAAATGGTTGATATGACTAAAACTACCACCGAGAAAAAACTCACTCCGAGTGACATTCGTGGCGTGTTCATTCGTTCTAACCTGTTTCAGGGTTCATGGAACTTCGAACGTATGCAGGCGCTGGGTTTCTGTTTCTCCATGGTACCGGCTATCCGCCGCTTGTACCCGGAAAACAACGATGCACGTAAGCAAGCGATTAAGCGTCACCTGGAATTCTTTAACACCCATCCGTACGTAGCGGCTCCAGTACTGGGCGTTACGCTGGCAATGGAAGAACAGCGTGCAAACGGCGCAGAGATTGACGATGGTGCCATTAACGGTATCAAAGTTGGTCTGATGGGTCCGCTGGCAGGCGTCGGTGACCCGATCTTCTGGGGTACCGTACGTCCGGTTTTCGCCGCACTCGGCGCAGGTATCGCGATGAGCGGCAGCCTGCTGGGGCCACTGCTGTTCTTCATCCTGTTTAACCTGGTTCGTCTGGCAACCCGTTATTACGGTGTGGCATATGGCTACCGTAAAGGTGTCGATATCGTTAAAGATATGGGCGGCGGCTTCCTGCAGAAACTGACCGAGGGGGCGTCAATCCTCGGCCTGTTTGTCATGGGAGCATTGGTTAACAAGTGGACGCACGTAAACATCCCGCTGGTGGTTTCCACTATCACCGGTCAGGATGGTCAGACTCGTGTTACCACCGTGCAGACTATCCTTGACCAGCTGATGCCGGGTCTGGTTCCTCTGCTGCTGACATTCGCCTGTATGTGGCTGCTGCGTAAAAAAGTGAACCCGCTGTGGATCATCGTTGGCTTCTTCGTCATCGGTATCGCGGGCTACGCTGTCGGACTGCTCGGCCTGTAAGACTGTTGTACATCACCGGGGGCTTGCCCCCGGTTTTTCTATTTAGAGGGTTGAGGATTCATGACTATCACGGACCTGGTGCTGGTTCTATTCATCTTTTCGCTGCTGGCGTATGCCATTTACGATCAGTTCATCATGCCCCGCCGTAATGGCCCTACTCTGCTTACTGTCGCCCTGCTTCCCCGCAGCAGAGTCGACAGCGTTATCTTCCTTGGCTTGGTAGCTATTCTTATCTACAACAACATCACCAGCCACGGCGCGCAATTTACCACATGGTTATTATGTGCACTGGTATTGATGGGGTTGTATCTGTTCTGGATCCGTACGCCAAAAATCATCTTCAAGCAGAAAGGTTTTTTCTTCGCCAACGTCTGGATTGAATATAACCGCATTAAAGAGATGAATTTATCTGAAGACGGTGTATTAGTGATGCAATTAGAACATCGAAGGTTGTTGATCCGCGTACGAAATATAGACGATCTTGAGAAGATATATAAACTTTTAATTTCAAATCAATAGGTTACAAATATAGCCTGAACTATGTTTTTTATATATCAGTATAAAAACAAACATAGCCAAGGCTATATTTAACTGTCCACAATGTTATTTATTTTAACGTTTTATTTATAAATAAATCTAAATGAAAATCGTTTTCAATTAGAAGTCAAATATTATTTCTGCGTTTCTTGTTTTATATTCTCAAAATATGTTAAGGTTGCGCCCGTCGTTGGGGAGTAGCCGATTTCCAGACTCCGGAAATGTACGTGTCAACATACTCGTTGAAAAACGTGGCGCGTACGGACTGAATTTACAGGTTCAGTCAGGCGAGACCATAGGCACATCAACTGCAATGCATATCTGAATGGCGCTGTATTTACAGTGATTCCGGCCTGTATGCATGGTTACTGGGGGCAGTGATGTGTTTTATGGATACCCCGGTCAGGACGCTGTTATGAATCTCACCGCTACCGTTCTTCTCGCTTTTGGCATGTCGATGGATGCTTTCGCTGCATCAATTGGCAAAGGTGCCACCCTGCATAAACCCAAATTTTCTGAAGCATTGCGCACAGGTCTGATATTCGGCGCAGTTGAAACGCTTACGCCGCTGATTGGTTGGGGCATGGGTATGTTGGCCAGCAAATTCGTGCTGGAGTGGAACCACTGGATCGCCTTCATTCTGCTGATCTTTTTAGGCGGGCGAATGATAATCGAAGGTTTTCGCGATAACGGTGATGAGGATGAAGAACCGCAGCGCCGTCATGGTTTCTGGCTGCTGGTTACCACCGCCATTGCCACCAGTCTCGACGCAATGGCCGTCGGGGTGGGTCTGGCTTTCCTGCAGGTTAATATTATTGCCACCGCGCTGGCCATCGGCTGCGCCACATTGATTATGTCCACGCTCGGCATGATGATTGGTCGTTTCATTGGCCCGATGCTGGGCAAACGAGCAGAAATTTTGGGTGGGGTGGTGCTGATTGGTATCGGTGCCCAGATCCTCTGGGCACACTTCCACGGTTAATTCAGACGCTGCCAGACATGAATACTAAAATCGGTCTGGCAGTCAAACGTCGTTTTCTCCGCTAACGTTTTCCACACCTCCGGCTTTGCCCGCCAGGCGAACGGCGTCATTTGCAGTAACGCAACGGCCTCGCTGCCCTGAAGCTGCATCTGATACCCCAGCGCAATACTCTGTTGCAGAACAAAACCGTCCAGTTGCTCTGTGTGCGGCGCATGCAAACGCACCTCATCATAAATAAGCCCTTTCAGTTCCATTAAATGACGCGGTCCCGGCGTGGCGGTGATAACCCATCCCCCCGGTTTAACCACGCGTGCCAGCTCTTGCGCTTTACAGGGCGCGTAGATCCTGATGATGGCATCCATTGACTCATCTGCGAACGGCAGACGATGGCTGGAGGCAACGCAAAAGGTCACCTGCGGATAGCGTCTGGCTGCAGCTTTAATTGCCACTTTGGAGACGTCAAGACCAAAGGTTGTACAACCCGTCAGCGCGTCGGCAAACGCATGGGTGTAATACCCTTCCCCACAGCCAATATCCAGGATCGCTGCATCTTCTGAAGTCGACTTCTCTTTCAGCACATTCACAATCGCATCACGCAACGGTTGATAGTGCCCGGCATCAAGAAATGCCCGTCGCGCCTGCATCATCTCAGCGCTGTCACCCGGATCGCGCGATCGTTTATGCTGAACCGGCAGTAAGTTGACATACCCTTCTTTCGCCACGTCAAACTGGTGCCGCCCGGGGCAGACAAAACTGTTATTCGCTTGAGTAAGAGGCTGGTGGCAAAGAGGACAGGAAAACGACATGACAACTCCGGCAGGTGACTTAAGGGCGCAAGTGTAACTCGAATTGCGCCCTGGGAAAATAACTTACAACGACGGCGAGGATACGTTGCTGCCGTGCATCACCAGCAGATGATCGGAGTCAGCAGGCATGCCATCCGGTTTAACGTTCTCCAGACGCAGGACATCACCCATTATCTGGCTGAAGACAGGCGCAGAGACAGCCCCACCATAATAAGCACCGTTTTGCGGATTATTGATGACGACCACCAGTGCAAATTTCGGGTCGCTCGCTGGCGCAACGCCTGCCGTGTAGGCCACGTATTTATCGACATACTTACCGTCATCACCAATTTTCTTTGCCGTTCCTGTTTTAACCGCCACGCGATAATCCCTGACCGCGGCTTTAGTTCCCCCACCACCGGGTAACGCAACGCTTTCCATCATATGTTCAACCTGGTGAACCAGCGCCTCCGGCATCACTCGGGTACCGATTACCGGCGGGTCAATACGGGTAATCGAAAGGGGCCGATAGATACCAAAACTACCAATGGTTGCATATACGTGCGCCAACTGCAGCGGCGTTACCATTAACCCATAACCAAATGCAAAGGTCGCGCGATCCAAATCGCTCCAGTAGCGGCGCTGAGGCATCAAACCGCTGCTTTCACCGGTTAATCCCAGTCCGGTTGGATCGCCAAAACCAAAGCTTTTATAGGTATCCAGCAATTTTTGGACAGGCATAGCCAATGAAAGGTGCGACACGCCGGTATCGCTCGATTTCTGCAAAATTCCGGTCAGCGACAGTTCCGGGTAAAATCCGACGTCACGAATACGATGCCCATCAAGGTAAAAAGGATGGGTATCAATCACGCTGTCGGGTTGTACTATCCCCTGCTGGAGTGCAGTCATGATCACCAGCGGTTTAACGGTTGAACCGGGTTCAAACGTATCGCTAATTGCACGGTTACGAAAATCATCCAGTACCGCGCCATCACGATTATTGGGGTTGAAGTCAGGAAAGCTCGCCATGGACAGTATTTCACCGGTAGCAATGTTGACCAGCACTGCGGCTCCTGATTCTGCTTTATTCCACGTAACGGCATTGTCCAACGCATCTTCGGTGACCGTCTGCAGACGCTCGTCGATGCTGAGCTGTAATTCGTGTGCAGGTACAGGCGTAACTTCGGTGATATTCTCAATGACATGGCCAAATTTGTCTTTACGTACCAGACGGGAGCCAGGTTTACCCATCAGCTGGTTATTAAAGCTCTTTTCCAGCCCTTCAATGCCTTGTCCATCAATGTTGGTAAAACCAATGAGATTCGCCGCTACGTGGCCTGCGGGATAGAACCGGCGGGATTCCTCGCGCAGGTTGATGCCCGGGAGATTAAGATCATCGACCCACTCAGCCTGCTGAGGGGAAATTTGTCGTGCCAGATAAATAAAACGTCCGCCAGGATTACTGTTAACGCGTTCCGCCAGAGTGCTCAGTGACAAATGCAGAGTCCTTGCCAGAGCCTGCCAGCGTTCGTTGTAACCCACGCCTCCCTTGCTGATGATGGTCTTAGGATCGGCCCATACGGCGTTAACCGGAACACTTACCGCCAGCGGTCGCCCTTCTCTGTCGGTAATCATCCCGCGCGGCGAGGCAATAGTTACCTCACGTAACGAACGCATGTCTTCCTGTTTCACCAGACTCGTCGGCGTGACAATTTGCAGCCACGCAACCCGACCCAGCAGCAACCCCAGACTCAATAATATTGCCACACAAAGCAGGGCAAAACGTACGGGAGTAAAATTGCGCGCGTCGCCGTCGTTTTTCTTTTTCACCTGGTCTCCAGCAAGATAGTTTTTCAGGTGTCTGATTTAACGAGAAATGTCGTAAGAAAGCGGGGAAAACTATGCTACGAACATCACGCCTTTGCAACAAAGCGCTAATGGAAGGGCATTTAGAAATATTTAGACGTATTTTGAATTAAAAAGCCCCGCATAGGCGAGGCTTTATATCTGAGATGGTTGCGCATATGCGCTTCAAATCAGTGGTGTCGATCAGATAGCTGTTACGTTAACAGCAGCCGGACCTTTCTGGCCGTCCTGAATTTCGAACTCAACGTTCTGGCCTTCAGCCAGAGTTTTGAAGCCGTTACCCTGGATAGCGGAGAAGTGTACGAACACGTCTTTGCTGCCATCAGCCGGAGTAATGAAACCAAAACCTTTAGACTCGTTGAACCACTTAACTTGACCTTTAATCTTTGCCATTTGCAAAATTCCTTAGAGTATTTTCTTCGCCCGCAGGCATAACATAGATAAAACTGAGACATTACTGCTTGAGGCACTAATATAAGGTTCGGCAGAGAAGCGGTATTCAACGTCAACGTGTTTACTCAGGACTTCTTTACTGAAAATGCCACACATAAACAGAACTGTACCTCGTTTAACCCAAAACGTGTTATCACATACAACGTTAATAATGGCAAGCCATTTTTAAACGTGTCTCGATCGGTCGCACAAATCCCGTCGTTCATCAAACAGCAACTGCACAGTTATGCGCCACACCGAGTAGTGTTATATTCCCGCCTCTCGCCCCATCCCCCGCCTGGCTTGCACCATAGCCGGGACATTTCTACCATAGCTCAATAGCTTCGGTTGTTCCAGATTAGCTGTTACAGGGTGTGCCGGATATCATTTTTTATGCTTAGTAATGCATAAAATGTCACAAGCGTAAAAATGAGATCCGCCTTCTGCTTTTGCACCAAAATAATGAAAGAATGATGACAATGCACAAAAAAAGTAAGAGAAACGTTTCGCTGTTAATAAAACGATCGCTATCACAAAAATGACATAATCATATTTTTATCGTATGGGAAATTATATTTATATCAGACCGGGGATAAGATATTAATTGGTTGGAGCATCTGAAAATACTGAGTTTACACGCGTATCAGAGTGCTAATTACACGACATATACAGAAGAAAATAATCTGGCACGTTGGTGACAGGATGAAACATCTGAGAACAAAAGCAACAGATCCTCACCCTGTCATACCGTTTTTACCGCTCAGCTACCAGGCGGATGATGTCATCATCTTCATCCTTCGCTGTGACCGCAGCAGGCTCTGCTGCTTTTTCAGGTTCGTTAGCTTCGCAAAGGCGACGGAGCAATGCGTTCTGTCTTTTTTGCTGATCTAACAATGCTTCAAGCAGCTCAATCTGCTCATTAGTACGCGAACTTGCCCGATTGACGAAAAACCACAGTACAAGCCCGACAACCAGAATCACCACCGATACAGCCAAAGACGCCAAACTCAACGCGCCAGAATTCAAAACTTCGTTCATTTCACCACCTCAATGTAGACAGCGTAGTTTACCACTGCCGCACAAGAAGGTAATCAACTGTGGCAAAAATGCGCTTACCAGGGAATAAATTTATTGATGGCACAAATACCGCTGAAAAATTGTACATCCTGATCGCACATGATGTTGAACACTTGCGCCCACATCAGTATGCATACCAGCACGACAACTATCAGCACTACCCAGCGAATTTTTTTCACTCCAGCTCCACTCTTCGAATCTACATCTTATGTCTATAAATTATCATGCGTTACCTAAACCCAGCGTTAACTGTATCGGCATTCAATCTTTTTAGGAATGATTCACTTGTTTCATCCCATGTACAGGCTAATCTAATAATAACGAGAAAAGATAAGAGGTTGTAATGCGTCTGATAATCCGCGCTATTGTGTTGTTAGCTCTGGTTTGGATCGGTTTATTACTGAGCGGCTACGGAATTTTGATTGGAAGTAAGGAGAATGCAGCGGGTCTGGGCTTACAATGCCAATATCTGACCGCCCGCGGAACCAGCACCGCACAATACGTCCACACAAACAGCGGTATCATTGGCCTGTCGGATTGCCCTTTGCTAAGAAAAAGTACGGTCATTATTGATAACGGTTAATATAGCAACAATACATACGCTACGTTATTTGCACCAACTAACGTTATGACTGTTCATAAAAAACCCCAGATACAAAAATACCTGGGGTTTTTAAGTTGACGCTATTACGCCAGATTAGAACGGATAGTCGTTATAACCCATTTGTTCTGAAATTTTACGCGCAGCCGTATGCAGCATCGCCACATACTCGTGCAAACGTTCCTCTGAGAAACGCAGCGTCGGGAATGAAATACTCAAGCCTGCAATCACCACACCGAAACGGTCAAACACCGGCACACCGATGCAGCGCAGACCTTCTTCCTGTTCTTCGTTGTCTTCACCGTAGCCCTGCTCACGGACTTTATCCAGCAGTACCAGCAATTCATCAGTATTGGTAATAGTACGGTCGGTACTGCGTTTGTACTCAATACCATCCAGAATTTGCTTCACTTCATCGCGGTCACGCCATGCCAGCAGAACTTTACCGATAGCCGTGCTGTACAGTGGATTACGGCGACCTACGCGAGAATACATGCGCAGATTGTACATGGAGTCGATTTTATGAATGTAGACGATGCTGTCTTCATCCAGTGCGCCAAGGTGTACTGTCTCTTTGGTCAGGCGCGAAAGTTCGCGCATCTGAATATCAGCGCTACGGATAAGATCGACGTTTTGTAACGCGCGAGCACCCAGCTCGAATAGTTTCAGGGTCAGTGAGTATTTCTCAGACTCCCCTTCTTGTGCCACATAGCCCAGCGTTTTCATGGTCTGCAAAAAGCGATAAACGGTGCTTTTCGACATCATGACGCGTTGCGACAACTCGGTAATACCAATTTCGCGCTCTTCACCCAGCGCCTGCAGGATGCCAAAAACCTTCAGCACGGAAGATACAGAATCAGGTTGTTTATCCAGATCTGCGATTGCCATTTATCACCCCTTTCGAGTGTTTTATAAAAATCAGAACCGGTTTTTATTATAATTTCACGTATCAGCCCTCGCAATCGCTCTTTGCTTACTTAGTTACAAATCTGCGACCTAACGCCTGAATATCAATGCTAAAATTATTATTCTCATCATAAATTCCGACAATATTGACTTCCTATGGAAAAAACTCAGACCGATGGTCTGCCATTGCCTCAGCGATACGGCGCAATTTTAACCATTGTTATTGGCATCTCTATGGCAGTACTCGACGGCGCAATAGCGAACGTTGCCCTCCCCACTATCGCCACCGATCTTCAGGCCTCACCCGCCAGCTCAATCTGGATTGTGAACGCCTACCAAATTGCGATCGTTGTTTCGCTGTTATCGCTCTCTTTTTTAGGTGATATGTTTGGCTACCGACGCATTTATAAGTGTGGTCTGGTCGTGTTTCTGTTCGCGTCGCTATTTTGTGCCTTGTCAGACTCGCTGCATATGCTGACGTTAGCGCGCGTGGCTCAGGGGTTTGGCGGCGCGGCGCTGATGAGCGTTAATACGGCATTGATCCGACTCATTTATCCTCAGCGCCAGCTTGGCCGCGGAATGGGTATTAACTCCTTTATCGTGGCTGTATCCTCGGCAGCGGGTCCGACTATTGCGGCGGCTATTCTTTCTATTGCCTCGTGGAAATGGCTATTCCTGATTAACGTTCCACTGGGGATCATCGCCCTGCTACTGGCTATGCGTTTTTTGCCACCCAATTCATCACGTGGCAATAAACCGCGCTTCGATCTGCCCAGCGCAGTGATGAACGCCTTAACATTCGGTTTGTTAATCACGGCACTCAGCGGATTTGCACAGGGACAGTCGCTAAAACTGATTGGTGCTGAACTTGTGGGTCTTCTTGTGGTAGGGTTTTTCTTTATCCGCCGCCAACTCGCATTGCCAGTACCGTTATTACCGGTTGATCTGCTACGCATTCCGCTGTTTTCACTCTCTATTTGTACTTCAATCTGTTCATTCAGCGCACAGATGCTGGCGATGGTTTCTCTCCCCTTTTTCATGCAAACGGTTCTCGGGCGCAGCGAGGTTGAAACGGGCCTGCTGCTGACGCCGTGGCCGCTGGCAACCATGGTGATGGCCCCACTGGCGGGATATTTGATTGAACGTGTTCATGCGGGTCTGCTGGGCGCGCTGGGCATGGCAGTAATGGCGTGTGGGCTGTTTTCGCTGGTGTTGCTGCCCGCATCACCTTCTGATTTTAATATCATCTGGCCAATGATTTTGTGCGGTGCGGGTTTTGGCTTGTTCCAGTCACCGAATAATCACACCATCATCACCTCCGCGCCGCGTGATCGTAGCGGAGGCGCGAGCGGTATGCTTGGAACGGCGCGTTTACTGGGCCAGAGTACCGGGGCCGCACTGGTTGCGCTGATGCTAAATCAGTTTGGCGACAGCGGAACACACGTTTCGCTGATAACAGCGGGTATTCTGGCTTCGCTAGCCGCAATCGTGAGTGGCTTACGTATCACACAACCGCGAGTTCAGGCATAAAAAAAGCGCGTCTGTCGACGCGCTTTTTATTTTAAGTCTGCTGCCAATTATTTCAGGTATTCACCGCTGCGCAGCGCTTCAATACGTTTGTCCAACGGCGGGTGAGTCATAAACAGCTCACTCAACGATTTGGATTTACCGTTGATGCAGAACGCCATCATGCTGGTCGCTTCCTGCGGCTCATAGCTGGTTTTCAGGCGCTGTAGCGCGGCGATCATTTTTTCACGACCCACCAGTTTCGCTGAGCCTGCATCCGCATGGAATTCACGATGACGTGAGAACCACATCGTAATAATGCTCGCCAGAATACCAAATACCAACTCCAGTACCGTTGCTACCGCAAAGTAGATTAACGGGTTACCGTTGCTACCCTCTCCCTCATCGCGGTTGCCGCCCATAAACCCAGCGGCAATCTGCGCCAGAATACGTGAGATAAAGATAACGAAAGTGTTCACCACACCCTGAATTAACGTCATGGTAACCATATCGCCATTAGCAATGTGGCTGATCTCATGCGCGATAACCGCTTCGGCTTCATCCGGACTCATGTTTTGCAACAGGCCAGTACTTACAGCCACCAGCGAGGCATCCCGGCGCGCACCGGTAGCAAACGCGTTAATATCTGGCGCATGGTAGATTGCAACCTGCGGCATAGCGATCCCGGCCTGGCGGGCCTGGTTCGCGACTGTATTCATCAGCCAGCGTTCTCTTTCATTGCGAGGCTGTTCGATCACTTCCCCGCCAACGGACTTTAACGCCATCCATTTGGACATCAGCAGCGAAATGAAGGAACCACCAAAACCAAACAGCAGTGCCATGATCAACAAGCCTTGAACGCTGCTTGACTGAATCCCTGTCAGGCTCAATACCAGCCCGAAAACGACCATCACAGCCAGGTTCGTCAGCAGGAAGAGCGCGATTCGCATCATAATTTTCTTTTAACCTCAATTTAACAAAACGCACTATGCGATTACCCATATCGTATGGGTCTTATGACTATTTTCAAGCATCCATAGGTGCTAAGTCACCAGAAAGACACAACTTTACATTTTATCGTATCAGACTGACGTCTTCATGCACTTGTTAAAAAAACAGGCACAATTTCTTGTGCCTGTTCGAGGTTATTGACTGGTTGCGGGCTGTTCCGCTGGCTTTTCTTTTTCAAGATGCGCCAGGTCGAGCGCGATTTTTACCGTTTCATCCAGGTATGGATCCGGTTCCTGGTAATCCTTCGGTAGATCGTCCAGTTTCTTCAGCAGCGGTTTGCCTTCACGCTTGAACCGATCGTTAATACGCGCCAGACGCATTGCGTCATCTTCGTTATTCTCTTTTTCACGCTGAGCGTAATTCAGAGAAGCGATGTTGCGCTTATCCTTCATCGCATTGAAACGCGCAATGTCCTTCATGATGTACTGGAACTCAGGATCGTTCGCAATACGTGCATTGTGCTCTTTCAGCAATTCAGGTCCGAACGGCGTCAGATTATCTGACTTGGTGTAGGTCGCCGCATCAATGCTGTCCCACGGCAGCGCGTTATCTTCAAACTTCTCGCCGGTTTCAGTTTCTTCATTACCTGTCGGCATGATGATATCTGGCGTAACACCCTTACGCTGCGTGCTGCCACCGTTTACGCGGTAGAATTTCTGGATCGTGTACTGAACAGAACCCAGCGCAGGCCATTCCGGACGCAGCATCTGATCGTAAATACGATTCAGGGAGCGATACTGCTGTACGGTGCCCTTCCCAAAGGTCGGTTCACCGACGATCAGCGCACGGCCATAATCCTGCATTGCCGCGGCAAAAATTTCCGATGCCGAGGCACTGAAGCGATCGACCAATACCACCAGCGGGCCTTTGTAGTACACAACGCCGTCGGTATCGCTGTCTTCACGCACTTTGCCGTTATTGTCACGAACCTGAACCACCGGACCGGAAGGAATGAACAGACCAGAAAGCGAAACCGCTTCGGTCAGCGCTCCACCGCCGTTGGTACGCAGATCGATGATGATGCTGCTGACGTTCTGTTTTTCCAGTTTCTGCAGTTGGACTTTGACATCATCAGTCAGGCCAACATAGAAACCAGGAATATCCAGTACGCCGACTTTTTCTTTGCCAACGGTTTTCACGGACATTTTAACGGCACGGTCTTCGAGACGGATACGTTCACGCGTTAGCGTCACGGTGCGCGTCTTGGTACCTTTACCGGCAGGCAGAATTTCAAGGCGCACCTTGCTGCCTTTAGGTCCTTTGATCAGTGCTACGACATCATCCAGACGCCAGCCAATCACATCGACCATGCCCTTGCCCGTCTGCCCGACGCCGACAATACGATCGCCAACACTGATCGCTTTGCTCTTGGCTGCCGGACCACCTGCCACCATGGAGTTAATGACGGTGTAGTCATCATCCATCTGCAGAACCGCGCCAATACCTTCCAAAGACAAGCTCATTTCAGTATTGAACTGCTCGGTATTGCGCGGAGAGAGATAGTTAGTATGCGGGTCGATTTCACGGGCGAACGCTGTCATCGCCAGTGAGAACACATCTTCGCTGTTGGTCTGCGCCAGACGGCGAATCGCAAATTTGTAGCGGCGCGTCAGCGTTTCGCGGATTTCCGCATCGGTTTTACCGGTCAGCTTCAGGCTGAGTTCGTCAAATTTAACCTTGCCGTCCCACAGCGCATTAAGCTCTGCTTCGCTCTTCGGCCACGGCGCTTTGCTTCGGTCGAGGTTAAAGGTGTCATTACCGGTGAAATCCATTGGACGTGCCAGTACGCTTAATGCGTACTGATAACGTTCAAATCGGCGTTTTTGCGCCAGATTATAGAGATCGTAAAAGACATCCAGCTTGCCGGTGCGCAGTTCATCGCCGAGGACCGTTTTCTTTTTTGCATACTGTTCGATATCGCTCGCCAGCAGCACGTTGTGGCTGTAGTCGAGCAAATTCAAATAGCGGTCAAAAATTTTTGCCGAAAACGCCTGATCCAGATCGAACTGGCGATAGTGTGATCGCGTAAAACGCGACGTCACACGTTCGCTTACCGTCGCATGCTGGGTTTCTTCCTTTAAAACGGGGATTTGATCGGCACGCGTGATGTCTTCCACAGCAAGTGCCTGGCCTGCTAATGCAAGCAGACCAGCTAACGCAGTAAGCCTAAAAAAAGTGTTCATGCCAGGCCTGGCCTCCGTTTCAGAACACCAGGTGTTCTGCGCGTACAATCAAAGACATACCCGAATTCAGCTGTACACGGACGCCATCTTTGGTGATTTCTAATACGGTGGCATCCATCGCATTATTTCCTGCTTTCACCTTCAGAGACTGCCCTACCGTCAGTACTGAAATATCAGATACCGGGGTATGCTGTTCTTCGCGAGGAGCACGCGGTGCTTTTGCTGCTGGTTTTTCAGCGCGAGGTTTACGCTCAGCACCTTCTTTACGACGCGGTGCAGGACGCGGCTTACGCTCGCGACGCGGTGCGTCTTCTTTTTCACCGGCGGCAGCGGCCGCTTCGCGTTTTTTCGCCTGTTGCTCTACGCGTTGCGCCTGAACACGGGCTTTAGCTTCTTCCAGCTGTTTGCGAGCATGTTCAACATGTTGTTCATCCAGCTCACCACAAGGGTTGCCGTCGAGATCAACACGCGTTGCGCCCAATTTAACGCCATACAGATAGCGCCAGCTTGAAGTATAGAGACGTAAGGCAGAACGGAGCTGCGTCTTGCTGAGGTTCATTTCACCCTCAACACGCTCTACCAGATCCTGAAAAATGCCAATTTTCAGTGGGCGCGCTTCGCCTTCCGCACTAAAACACTGCGGGAAGCGTTCGGCCAGAAACGCGATGACTTCTTTACTGCTATTCAACTTAGGTTGATTTTCCATGAAATTTCCTGATTACAACGGACGTAGCCAACAAGCGCAGGCATGAACAGGCGACATTATAATGACGTCATCAGTAATTGCTACGTTATCCGTTGATTATCCTGCGACGCGCGCAAAGAATTTTTTGTAATCCGTCGTTGCAAGCACGGTTTCAAGCTGTGCCACAAGCGTACGCAGACCTTGTTCATCTTCTTCAGTAAAGCGGCCAAATGCCGTGCTATCAATATCCAGCACGCCGATTATCTGATTGTCGACAGCGATCGGCAGGACGATTTCAGCGTTGCTGGCGGCATCACAGGCGATGTGCCCATCAAAAGCATGTACGTCCTCAATACGCTGAACCTGGTTCTGCGCCACTGCGGTACCGCACACACCGCGCCCTACCGGGATCCGCACGCAGGCAATTTTGCCCTGGAAGGGACCAAGCACCAGCGTATCGTCCTCAAGCAGGTAAAAACCGGCCCAATTCACTTCTGCAAGACGCTCGTACAACAATGCACTGGTATTCGCCAGCGTTGCCAGAAAACTGGTTTCACCTGCCATCAATGCCTGAAAATCACGGTTCAGATCCGTGTATAGCTCTATTTTGTTCATTATATAATCACTTAGTTGTCTTACTTAAAACTGCAGCCTACTAAAATAAACATTAAATGCGTTAATGCTCAAGATCATTCCCGTCATGAGTTAAGATAACATTACTTCAACAATTTGATTCGCGATACATGGCCTTAACGACACCACGCATCACGCCAACTAAAAAAATAGCCATCAGGTCCATCGGTGAGGCACTACCTCGTGCACATTATCATCGCTGCCCTGAATGTGACCTGATATTTAGCTTGCCTAAAATGCGTTCGCACCAAAGTGCCTTTTGCCCACGCTGCCAGGCAAAAATTCGTGACGGACGCGACTGGTCGTTAACGCGACTGGCGGCAATGGCTTTCACCATGTTGCTGCTGATGCCCTTTGCCTGGGGAGAGCCACTCCTGCACATCTATTTATTAGGCGTGCGCATTGATGCCAATGTGATGCAAGGCATCTGGCAAATGACCCGACAAGGTGATCCCCTCACCGCCTCCTTCGTGCTTTTTTGCGTCGCTGGTGCGCCACTAATTCTCGTGACCTCAATCGCTTATCTGTGGTTTGGTAATATTCTCGGGATGAACCTGCGCCCGGTGCTGCTGATGCTGGAAAGGCTCAAAGAGTGGGTGATGCTCGATATTTACCTGGTGGGTATCGGCGTCGCATCAATCAAGGTTCAGGACTATGCTTTTTTGCAGCCTGGCGTGGGGCTGTTTGCTTTTATTGCGCTGGTGATCCTCAGTATTTTGACGCTGTCACATCTTAACGTTGAGCAGCTTTGGGACCGTTTCTACCCGCAAAGACCGGCTCGTCGGCCCGATGAAAAGCTCCGCGTCTGCCTCGGCTGCCATTTTACAGGTTATCCGGATGCCCGCGGTCGCTGCCCTCGCTGCCATATCCCGTTGCGCTGGCGCAGAAATCAAAGTATCCAAAAGTGTTGGGCGGCACTGCTGGCCTCGATTGTCCTGCTTTTGCCCGCTAACCTGCTGCCCATCTCGATAATTTATGTCAACGGCGGCCGACAGGAAGACACAATTCTGTCAGGCATAATCTCTTTGGCAAACAGTAATGTCGGCGTAGCGGCGATCGTGTTTATCGCCAGTATATTAGTGCCATTCACCAAAGTGATTGTGATGTTTACGTTGCTATTCAGCATCCACTTTAATTGTGAACAAGGGTTGCGCACCCGTATAAAACTACTGCGTATGGTGACCTGGATTGGCCGCTGGTCAATGCTCGATCTCTTTGTTATCGCGTTAACCATGTCGCTGATAAATCGCGATCAGATACTTGCTTTTACTATGGGACCGGCTGCGTTTTATTTCGGCGCAGCGGTAATATTGACTATTCTTGCTGTGGAATGGCTGGACAGCCGCTTACTTTGGGATGCACATGAGTCAGGAAACGCCCGCTTCGCAGACTGAAGCGCAGATTAAAACAAAACGCCGTATCTCCCCGTTCTGGCTGCTGCCGTTCATCGCGCTGATGATCGCAGGATGGCTTATCTGGGGAAGCTATGAAGATCGCGGCAATACCGTGACCATCGACTTTATGTCTGCGGACGGCATTGTGCCAGGCCGTACTCCCGTTCGTTATCAGGGCGTTGAAGTGGGCACGGTACAGGATATCAACCTCAGCAAAGATCTGCGCAAAATTGAAGTCCGCGTCAGCATCAAATCGAGCATGAAAGATGCTCTGCGCAAAGATACCCAGTTCTGGCTGGTCACGCCGAAGGCGTCGCTTGCTGGGGTTTCTGGTCTGGATGCGTTGGTTGGCGGCAACTATATCGGCATGATGCCCGGTACTGGCGAGGCCGAGGATCATTTCGTCGCCCTCGACACCCAGCCCAAGTATCGTCTGGATAATGGCGATTTAATGTTGCATCTGCGCGCCCCTGATCTCGGATCGCTTAATAGCGGTTCACTGGTTTATTTCCGTAAGATTCCGGTGGGCAGGGTCTATGACTACACCATCAACCCGAACCATCAGGGCGTAACCATCGATGTATTGATTGAACGTCGCTTCACCAATCTGGTGAAAAAAGGCAGCCGCTTCTGGAACGTCTCCGGTGTAAATGCGGATGTCAGCCTTAGCGGTGCGAAGGTAAAACTGGAGAGTCTGGCGGCGCTGGTCAACGGTGCCATTGCTTTTGATTCACCCGAAGACTCAAAACCTGCTGCGGCAGACGACACGTTTGGTCTATATCAGGATCTCGCGCACAGTCAGCGTGGAGTAATCGTCAAGCTTGATTTACCCAGCGGAGATGGACTCAAAGCAGGCTCAACATCGCTGATGTATCAAGGATTAGAAGTCGGTCAGCTCACAAAACTGGATTTAAACCCAGGCGGTAAAGTCACCGGCGAAATGACGGTCGATCCCAGCGTCGTAACGCTGCTGCGTGACAACACACGAATTGAGTTACACAGCCCTAAATTATCGTTAAGCGATGTGAATCTCAGTTCGCTGCTAACAGGTAAAACTTTCGAGCTGGTACCTGGCGAAGGCGAGCCGCGTAACCAGTTTGTCGTTATTCCCGCTGAGAAGTCGTTGTTACACGACCCAGGCGTCATGACGTTTACGCTGACCGCGCCGGAGAGTTACGGTATTGATGCTGGCCAGCCGCTAATTCTTCACGGCGTACAGGTCGGTCAGGTGATTGAGCGTACGCTTTCCAGCAAAGGCGTCTCATTTACCGTTGCTGTTGAACCACAGCATCGTGACCTGGTGCAGGGTGACAGTAAGTTCGTGGTGAACAGCCGCGTGGATGTCAAAGTCGGACTTGATGGCGTGGAGTTCCTTGGCGCCAGCGCCAGTGAATGGCTCAGCGGCGGCATTCGTATTTTGCCCGGTACTAAGGGTGAAATGAAAAAAAGCTACCCGCTTTACGCTAACCTGGAGAAAGCGATTGAAAACAGTCTGAGCGATCTGCCAACCACTACGGTCAGCCTGAGCGCCGAAACGCTACCTGATGTACAGGCTGGCTCGGTGGTGCTTTACCGCAAATTCGAGGTCGGTGAAGTGATTAGCGTTCGTCCTCGCGCCGATGCGTTTGATATCGATCTGCATATCAAACCGGAATATCGCAACCTGTTGACCAGCAACAGCGTGTTCTGGGCCGAAGGCGGAGCAAAAGTTCAGCTTAACGGCAGCGGATTAACCGTACAGGCATCTCCCCTTTCACGCGCGCTGAAAGGGGCGATTAGCTTCGATAATTTAAGCGGTGCCAGCGCCAGCCAACGTAAAGGCGACAAGCGTATTCTGTATGCTTCGGAAACCGCCGCGCGTGCGGTCGGCGGCCAGATAACGCTGCATGCGTTCGATGCCGGTAAACTCGCTGCAGGCATGCCGATTCGCTACCTGGGAATCGATATCGGACAGATCCAGACGCTTGAGCTGATCACCGCCCGTAACGAAGTTCAGGCAAAAGCGGTTCTGTACCCGGAATACGTGCAGACCTTCGCGCGAAGCGGTACCCGTTTCTCCGTGATCACCCCGCAAATCTCGGCAGCGGGCGTGGAGCATCTGGATACAATCCTGCAGCCGTATATCAACGTTGAACCAGGACGCGGTAATCCGCGCCGTGATTTTGAGCTGCAGGAAGCCACCATTACCGACTCTCGTTACCTCGATGGTCTGAGTATTGTGGTTGAAGCACCAGAAGCAGGTTCGCTGAATATCGGAACCCCGGTGTTGTTCAGAGGTATTGAAGTGGGGACCGTCACCGGGCTGACGCTGGGCTCGCTTTCCGATCGTGTGATGGTTGCCATGCGCATTAGCCAACGCTATCAGCATCTGGTACGCAACAACTCCGTGTTCTGGCTGGCATCCGGCTACAATCTCGACTTCGGCCTGACCGGCGGTGTCGTGAAGACCGGTACCTTCAATCAGTTCATCCGCGGCGGCATCGCCTTCGCGACTCCACCAGGTACACCGCTGGCTCCGAAAGCACAGGCCGGTAAACACTTCCTGTTGCTGGAAAGCGAACCAAAAGAGTGGCGTGAATGGGGAACCGCCCTGCCACGTTAATCTCTCCACTTGCTCCGGCGTACTCGCGCCGGAGCACTTATGCTACACTGCGCACCTGTTTTTTTGCCGGTGGTACCAAGTGGCTTATTTTCCCGACGCCTTTCTGACTCAAATGCGTGAAGCAATGCCTTCCACGCTCTCATTCGATGAATTTCTCGCTGCCTGTCAGCGCCCGTTGCGCCGCAGCATTCGCATCAATACGCTGAAAATCTCCGTTGCCGATTTCCTCGCACTGACAGCACCTTACAACTGGTCTCTCACTCCGGTTCCCTGGTGTGCTGAAGGCTTTTGGATCGAGCGCGATGATGAAGAGTCAGTGCCGCTCGGCAGCACCGCAGAACATTTAAGCGGCCTGTTTTATATTCAGGAAGCCAGTTCAATGCTGCCAGTCGCAGCACTGTTCGCCGAAGGCAATACCCCGGAACGCGTAATGGATGTTGCGGCAGCCCCCGGCTCCAAAACCACGCAAATTGCCGCAAAAATGAATAATCGAGGCGCCATTCTGGCGAATGAGTTTTCTGCCAGTCGCGTCAAAGTACTGCATGCCAATATCAGTCGTTGCGGGATAGCCAACGTCGCCCTGACCCATTTTGACGGACGCGTATTTGGCGCTGCGTTGCCGGAATCATTTGATGCCATATTGCTCGACGCACCGTGTTCCGGTGAAGGCGTGGTGCGTAAAGACCCCGATGCGCTAAAAAACTGGTCTGTAGAAAGTAATCTGGAAATTGCCGCAACCCAGCGCGAATTGCTCGACAGCGCCTTCCACGCCCTACGTCCCGGTGGCACACTGGTTTACTCGACCTGTACGCTTAATCGTGACGAAAATGAAAATATCATGCAGTGGTTGATTGAGACCTACCCTGATGCCGTCGAGTTTTTACCTCTGGACGATTTATTTCCGCAGGCCGAACGCGCCCTGACGCCGGAAGGATTCCTGCATGTATTCCCGCAGATTTACGATTGCGAAGGTTTCTTCGTTGCGCGTTTGCGCAAAATAGCTGCAATCCCTGCACTACCTGCGCCGAAGTACAAAGTCGGTAACTTCCCGTTTAGCCCGCTTAAAGGGCGCGAGTCTGCGCTTGTCACGCAAGCCGCGAACGCTTGTGGACTGCAGTGGGAAGATAATTTGCGCCTGTGGCAGCGCGATAAAGAGATCTGGCTGTTCCCAACTGAAATTGAACCTCTGATTGGCAAGGTTCGCTTTTCTCGACTTGGGATCAAACTGGCCGAAACCCACAATAAAGGGTATCGCTGGCAGCATGAGGCCGTTATCGCCCTCGCCGACCCGAACCACAGCCATGCATTCGAACTGACCCTTGCCGAAGCGGAAGAGTGGTATCGCGGTAGAGATGTTTACCCGCAAACCGCACCGACGACTGATGACGTACTGGTTACGTTCCAGCATCAGCCGATCGGTCTGGCAAAACGCATTGGATCGCGACTGAAGAATAGCTACCCGCGCGATCTTGTCCGGGATGGCAAACTCTTTACGGGATAACGCACGTTTTTACTGGCGCTTTTGCTAACGTTGACTACGCTGAAAAATGGACGCCCTAACTGGTCGTACCACAACCAGCAAATTAACGGAGAGCACGATGATGAAAACCAGTGTGCGCATTGGCGCTTTTGAAATCGACGACGCCGAGTTACATGGCGAATCGCCGGGGGACCGAACGTTAACCATTCCGTGTAAATCCGATCCGGATTTATGTATGCAACTGGATGCCTGGGATGCCGAAACCAGCGTCCCGGCCCTGTTGAACGGAGAACATTCAGTACTATTTCGCGAACACTACGATCGTAAGTCAGATGCCTGGATCATGCGCCTTGCCTGATTCAAAAAGAACCCGTCGCCAGACGGGTTATTTCTTAGTTAATTTCCCTCATCTATCAACATCTTCTACACTACAGGTATGGCTTTACCATTTGAGGATGGAATGTTCACGCTGGTTCTTTTTGTGTGCTATCTGGATGGCGGTTGTGAAGATATCGTGGTTGATGTCTACAAAACTGAGCAGCAGTGCCTGATATCGATGGACGATCAACGTATTCGTAACGGCGGATGTTTACCTGCGGACGACTACATCGACAGTTTCTGGCATCCGGCCCAGGAATACAGCGATTTTTGATTATTGCAGTTGTACCAGCGTTAACTCGCCGCCAAATACAGCACCGGTATCAATATAGTGTAAATTCTCGCGATCCAGCCGATGGCGCAGCGGCGTGTGGCCAAACCAGAAGTGATCCGCGCCCTGAATCGCACAACCACTGTTCATCAGCCTCGAACGGTCCCACAGCACGCGCTGTAAATCGATCTCTTTTAGCCACTGATAATCATCATCCGGGTAATCGGCATGAGCAATAACGTGTATACCGTTCTGACAATGCAGCTCCAGTATCCAGGGTAACTGCCAACACGCTTCAAGAGCAAATTTCGCTGCCGGTTGCTCCGCCTGCTCGAACCACGAGCCACCATTCATAAACCACATGAATTGATCCCCCGTCGCCAGCGCGTCCAGCGCCATCTGTTCATGATTCCCCCTGACCGCGACAATCCAGTGTTTACGCAGTAGTTTCAGACAACGCAAACTGTCTGGTCCACGGTCGATAACATCCCCCACTGAAACCAGCAAATCCTGCCAGGGATCAAAACGGTACTGGCGCAGCTTAGCCATCAGCATCGAGAAGCATCCGTGGATATCCCCAACCACCCATACGTGACGCCACTGCGTACCGTCGATTCGTTGATAGATATTGCCAGGTTGTCCCATGTCGCCTCCAGAGTACAAGGGTACCTGATTATAATTTTAGCAATGTTGGTAAAAAAGCCTGGACGATCGTGGGCAGGAGTATGGTATGGTTTATGGAGAATGCAGCATGCAATACGCCGTGTTTTGCCCTGGATGGCATCGCATTCGCCACATAAAAAGAGACCGAATACGATTCCTGTTTTTTCCAAAATTATTTTTTATCCTTCATTTTCAATGCAATAACAAACCATTAGAACAAAAAATGCACAAATAAAGGTGTGTTTTCAGGCACTAAAAATCATATAGTTAGCCAACATTTCGGACATATTCGGACCGGTTTCGGACAGTTTTTCCTTCCAAAATTGAATGCGTTGACGCCAGCAAGCATAAAATAGAACAGATAAGCCGAAGTGTTCAGGAAATGTTTGAAGAGGCTGATATGTGGATGAATGATTTCTTAAATCTCTAACCAGATAGCCCAACAACAGAGGGAATAACCAGATTAATTCCATGTTTTCTATGAGTTAATATCTGTATTAATATAGCTGTGCATATTAGTTCTAAAGGCCACATTAATGTAACTCTGTAGCTCAACACATAATTCGTTTCTGCCGAAACGTGTAACGGCTGTTATTAAACTCATGGATTTATCATTGATATTCAGTAAATTGTCTCCTTGATTCATCATCCTCAAGGTACTCAAAAGAAAGAAGGCGAATCTTGGTAAGTTTATAAAACCACTCGCAATCTTTTCGTTGAATAATTTCGCCAGGTTTGAAACATATCCCGGATGTCACCCGGATAATCGCATATTTACCATTACTAAACCTGACCCGGTGAATGCAGAAAGGTTGACCGGCCTGCCCGTGACAGCTATTCGACAGAATATGTCCTTCAATAAAAACAGATTTTTTAGATTTCATTATCATACCCTCGACAACTGCAAAACAGGATAAACATTGTCATTTCCCGACATCACTTACGTTAAAAGGCAGAAGCTGATCAGCCGCCGATACACCAGCATTCTGAAGGTCTGAACAACAGTCCGCAGGCAGGGCACTCAAGAACTGCATCTTTTCTTAGTTTACCTGCTTTCTGATCAGCTTTGTGTGCGCATACCGGGCAGGCAACATGAACCGGTCTTTCTTTAAAATACCTGAGCCCTTTTGTATAAGACATAAATAATTCTCTGAGGGATACAGTAATTATTATACGCTTTAATATAAAAATAACTGGCATAAGTTATGTTAAGTTGTGTCTGAATCAGGATATCAAATATTGAAAATTGAACGTCTGATTTATGATACACTACCCTTCCGTGAGAGATTTATAATGAAATCAGAAGACACCCTTGACTGGTATCCGGCACAACTACCGCCAGTGAAAATTATTCTTGGCGAAGCCGTGCTGGCTGTGGGTAAACAGGGCCGACCGATTAATACCCGCACCTTGCTGGAATACCTTCAGTTCATGCAGGACAAACAAAAAAGGCGGGATGACAAAATCGCCATGCAAACTGCGATTGATGTTCTCAGGGATAATCAGCGCATTAACGGCAGACGTTAATGCGCCTCCGGACTCAGTGTCAGTTCTGAATGATCTCAACCATATGGTTTTGTCCATCATCCTTCAGCGGTATTCTGTCATCAGGGAGGAGAACACCATCCAGTGTCACGCGATATTCTGCATCGCCGCGTGAGACACTAATTTGATAATGGCTTTCGCCATATTGATAGCTCATAGAAAAAGATGTCCACCCATCCGGCAACCTGGCATGAACCGTAAAGTCAGCACCGGAACGTTTTATCCCCAGTAATTCCTCGGTAAGTAAACGCCAGGCCCAGCCTGCAGAACCAGTATACCAGCTCCATCCTGCACGTCCGGTATGGGGAGCGACACTGTAGACATCAGCACTCATGACATAAGGTTCAGCTTTATAAATCCCGGCCGAATCTGTATTCAGAGTATGATTTATCGGGTTGAGCATTGACCAGAGTTGCCAAGCGCGTTCGGCATTCCCCATTCGGGCAAATGCCATCACAGCCCAGATAGCGCCATGTGTATACTGCCCTCCGTTTTCCCTCACACCAGGCAGGTAACCCTGTATGTAACCAGGATTTGGACCGTGCCCATCGAAAGGAGGTGTTAATAGTTTTATCAGTCCCCCCTCGTTATCCACAAGGTGCTTATCCAGCGCCTGCATGGCCATTGCGCACCGTCCCGGGCTTGCGGCCCCGGACAATACAGACCAGCTCTGCGCAATCGCATCAATCCGGCAGTCCTGTGAAGCCTTCGACCCCAGGGGAGTACCATCGTCAAAATATCCACGCCGGTACCATTCACCATCCCAGGCGTGGGCTTCGAGATTGCTTTGCAGGCGCATAGCCTGTGAACGGCACATTGAGGCGACGCTTTCATCCAACCTGCGATCAGCCAGCGCCGCAAACTGCTGCAAAATGTCGAACAGGAAGAAGCCCAGCCAGACGCTTTCACCTTTGCCTTCAATCCCCACCCGGTTCATGCCGTCATTCCAGTCACCAGCCCCCATCAGCGGCAGACCATGCTCCCCGAACTGTTGTCCATACTTAATGGCTTTGACGCAGTGTAACCAGAGTGTCTCTTCGGTACCGCTGATCACCGGCGTATCATAGGCAGACTCTTCACCAGGCTGAAGCGGACGTCCCTCCAGATAAGGAATACGTGTTTCCAGTACATCCATATCCCCCGTCGTTTCGACATAGTGGCAAACGGCAAGCGGAAGCCACAGATAATCATCGGAACAGCGAGTGCGCACTCCGTTGCCGTGTGGCGGGTGCCACCAGTGCTGTACATCACCCTCAATAAATTGCCGTGATGCACACAGGATTATCTGTTCTCGCATCCGGTTCGGATCAGCATGGCTCAGCGCCAGCGTATCCTGCAGTTGATCGCGAAAACCAAATGCGCCGCCGGACTGGTAGTAACCGCTGCGAGCCATCAGGCGACAGGCTACCGTCTGGTACAATAGCCAGCCATTCACCAGTAAATTTACCGATGTGTCGGGAGTGTTAGCCACAATTTTATCGAGCACATTGTGCCAGTGGTTGTGAACCCGGTTCAGCTCCTCGCGGACCGTCTCCTCATTCATATAACGGGCAAGCGTCTCCTGAGCTCGAATATGATTCTCCTCTGCGCCTAGGATAAAAATAAACGTCCTCTGATCCCCATCAATTAATGTTACCGCCGATTGTACTGCCCCGCAGGGATCCAGACCGGCGCCCGTTTTACCTGAAAGCCTGCGTAGCTTCATGACCGACGGGGCGTGCAGAGAACCATTACGACCGATAAACTCCCGGCGATCCCCGGTCAACGAACAGTCATTACCGCTGACGGCAAAAAAGGCAGTACGACCGCTACCGTTATCGCCATAAAAGTTGTTCGCCAGCACTCCGCAGCCGCCAGGTGGTCTGGCCGCATGTGTCACAATGTGATGGGCTGAGCGAGTTCGTGTTCCTCCGAGCGTCCACTCCACATAGCCGGTGACGGAAAGTTTGCGTGTCCGACCCGAAGAGTTACTGAGCGTCAGGAGCGCCAGTTTAACCGGCGCCTCTTCGGCAACCAGGACCGTCAGCTCGCTGTCTATACCATTCTCTCGATGGGCAAACACGCTGTAACCAAAACCATGGCGGGTCAGGTAATCACCATGTCCGCGAACAGGTAAAGCCGTCGGTGACCAACACTCACCACTCTCTTCATCGCGCAGATAAAACGCCTCGCCGCTGCGATCGCTCACAGGATCGTTCTCCCACGGTGTCAACCGATATTCATGTGCATTCTCATACCAGGAGTAGGCCTGTCCCGCCTCTGAAATCACAGTGCCAAAACGGGCATTTGCCAGTACGTTTGACCAGGGCGCCGGTGTCTGCGCATCTTCCCGCAGAACAATCTGATATTCCCGACCATCCTGAGAAAATCCACCGTACCCATTGAAATGGCATAACTGACTGATATCGGGACTCCAGTCCGTATGTTGATTACGCTCGCGTACAGCCCGTGGAATGAGTGCTCTGGCCTGAGGTTTAAGGGTGTGAGTACGCTGATTAAGCTGCTCATTGATACTACCTGTGCGGTCATCAAGATAAAGACAGGCCACGCTCATCAAAAGCAACTTATCCTCAGCAGAGAGATGCTCGCCATTACGAACAAAAATACCGCCCGTTTTGTCCAGCAGACTGGCTTCAGACCCGGCATAAACTAAGTCCATAATCTGATTTTGTAAGCCCTGCTGGTAGCCGCCGGGACTGTTATTCAGGATAACCAAATCAACATCCAGTCCTTTCTGTCTCCAGTAACGGTGTGCCTGAATCAGTGTGGTCACTGAAGCAATATTTTCCTCGCTGGTAATACTGATCAGCACTATCGGCAGATCACCTGAAATTGCCCAGCCCCACAGACCGGACTGACCACGCCGGTTGCGGCTGATCGCCTGGCCTTCGGCGCGCAGCTCCTGGACAGGGTAAAGCACCGCGCTGGCAAGACGATTAAACAAAGTGGCATCATCTTCACTGGCGTTCATCTGGCGTAACACCACCAGACTGTGAGACCAGGCCAGTTCAAATACGCGATCAGCGATAGGGTAATCGCGGTATTTTTCCAGCAATGCCAGGCTCTGCTGGCGGGTCTCGCTGATGCCATAAATGATATCAATCGTGACCGGCTGCCCCGGCTGCAGAGTGATGGCGTGGCGTATTGCCAGGATCGGATCCAGCACTGACCCCGACGTGTTGCTGAGCGCTCCGCCTGCCTTTATTGCCTGGGCATCCGCAGGGTTTCTGCCACGACCAAGAAATTTTGCCCTGTCTGTTTCAAACGAAACGTTATGACGGTTATCGCCATGCACCACCATCATGTGAAACAGGCAGGGACTCTCTTCACCCGGAGAACGCGGGCGCCGGTGGCAAAGAATAGCGTCACGCTCAGGATCCAGTTCCGTCTGAATAAACAAATTGCTAAATGCCGGGTGTGCCAGATCGCTGGCTTCAGGCGCCAGTACCACTTCGGCATAGGTTGTCAGTTCCAGAGAGCGAGGCTGGCGACCACGATGAATCAGTGTGAGTCGTCGCAACTCAATATCATCCTCTGGGGAGATCACAACCTGAGTTTTGATGCTGAGCCCATCGAAAGAGCGTCTGAATTCAGCACTCGCATCGGTGAATATCACTTCCTCGTCATGCCCGCTGGTGTGGGCTGTCGGTTGCCAGGTATTGCTCGACACATTCCCCGTCTGTATATCGCGGATATAGCAGAATGCTCCCCAGTTATCGCGGGTGGTATCACTGCGCCAGCGCGTGAGCGCAATATTATTCCAGCGACTATAGCCGCCGCCGCCCGTGGTCAACATCAGATGATAATGGTTGTTGGACAGCAGTTGAATATCCGGGGCCGGCGTGTCCACGCCATAGAAAATACGGGGTTCATAGCGAACGGGTTTGACCCTGCCCTCATGAGATTCAAAATGACGGCGCGGACTGTACAGATCGACTGCATCCGGCACGCGTTCCTGTAACAGCAGGCTCGCTGAGCGGAAGACCGTACTGGACATGAAGCGTTCAGTCATCGGGGCGTCAAGCAGCACATGAGCCAGCGCCTGAAACGCCATCCCCTGGTGATGCGCCATCCAGGACTGAACCACCGCATAGAGCTGACCGGTTGCGAGGCGTGAGGGAGTATAGTCCAGCGCTTCATAAAAACCGTATTCACCAAGTGCGCCATTTTTTTGCAGCCTTATCAGGTTCTCACAGGCTTTCTGTGGGGAAACCATCAACGCCAGCAGTGTGGCGTAAGGGGCGACAACCATGTCATCAGCAAGCCCCCTGCGCAGGCCGAGACCCGGCACACCAAATGCCTGATATTGATAATTATGCTGAACATCAAAAGCATGATAACCAGACTCTGAAACGCCCCACGGTACTCCGCGTTCTTTCCCCCAATGAATCTGGCGCATAACCGCCGACTGACTCATTTCATCGAGCAGGCTGCCAGGCCAGGTGGGCATTACCAGATTCGGCATCAGGTATTCAAACATTGACCCGCTCCATGACATCAGGGCTGTTTCATTGTCAATGGTGGTGAACAGTCGCCCCAGCGCGTACCAGCTTTTAAGAGGTAGCTGATTAGTGGCAATGGCAAGGAAGCTGGTCAGGCGGATTTCAGACGGCAGAAGATCGTAGTGGCTCTTGTCAGACATATTCGTGTCACAGTTATAGCCAACACTGAGCAGACTGGTTGCTTCGCTGTACAGAAAGGCGAAATCCATCCGGGCATGCTCATCCAACCGTTGTTCAAGTTCAGTGATAATATTGAGTCGCATTCGGGCCTGCTCCGTCGCTGACGCCGAGGGGGTTCCTGCACCAGTAAATGTTGCGCGGGCAAGCTCGCACAAAGTCGGCAGCGTCTGTTCGTTCCAGGATGCGGGTAACCAGCCAAGCAGCAGCGACCACTCATGGCAAACCTGAACCAGTTGATGCTCCAGATGTCCTGCCCAACGCATCTGAAGAGGAGATCCCTGATGGCATAGCGTGTTCAGGTGATTGCACTGGGTGCGCATATTTTTCAGCTCGCTGAAAAATGTCTGCGGAGAGAGCGACACCGCGCTCAGGCAGTGTTTTCGCAGCAACCGCAAGCTGTCAGGCGGGTTCTGACCCCACTGTTTTTCCAGAATATCCAGCGTATCATTCAGTCCTGCCAGTATCTGTTGGCGGTTTAAAACTGGCTGATGACGCATGGCGGACAGCCCTGCACGCAGTGTCAACAAATGCCCTGCCATGTTGCCGCTGTCGACGCTTGAGATATAGCGTGGGCTGAGGGGGGCCAGCGTACGAGTGTCATACCAGTTGTAGAGATGGCCCCGGTAGTGCTCCATTTTATCCATTGTGTCGAGCGTGAGCGACACGCGCCGTAGCACTTCCCCGCCGGGCAGGTAGCCAAAGTCCCATGCCGTCAGGTTAGCCATGAGGGAAAGGCCAATATTGGTAGGAGAGGTTCGATGGGCCACCGTCGGCTGCGGTATTTCCTGGTAGTTATCAGGCGGAAGCCAGTTCTCTTTTTCTGTTGCAAAGGTTTCAAAAAACGCCCAGATTTCACGGCTTGTCTGGCGCAACAGCTGTTTTTGTTCCGGATTGGGCGAAAACACCTTACGCGCAGGCTGGCGACTCAGCCAGCTCATCAGCAGCGGTGCCACACACCATAACAAACCGATCGGCAACGCAATCCCCAGCAGTTGTGGAGCAAATTGTCCGGTCAGTATTATCAGCATCACACCACATGCAACATTCAGCCACATCGCCTGATAAAAACGCGCGACAGTGGGTCCGGCCTGATTGCTGTCCAGGCTGTGGCTGAACCACTGGCTGAGGTGACGCCTGCTGATCCCCAATCTCCATAACGTCACGGCGATCGCTTTTAGCGAATATCCGGCTTCGTGCGGCAGTATCGCAAAATTAAGGCCGATACCTGACAAACGCTTCAGCGCGCCCGCCCCTACCAGTAACAGATGCGGCTTCAGGCGGCGACGCAGAGGTTTATGCAGCAGGTCATAGGTGATGCAGAGGATTGTTGGCAACAGCCATATCAGCGACAGTACGCCCAGCCAGTAAACCGGATTAGGTACCCCTAGCAGGGTGAAGAACAGCAATACCAGTAATGAAGGGGCGACCAGACTGCGACGCAGATTATCGAGTAATTTCCAGTAAGAAAGCGCGGTCAGCGGATTCCTGGTCCGGGTTCCATCGGCTCTTCTGACACGTGGTTTCAGCCAGTTAAGCAGTTGCCAGTCACCCCGGATCCAGCGTGAACGGCGTGCAACATCCGACAGATAATTATTCGGGTACTGTTCATAGAGTAACACCTCACTCAGCAGACCCGAACGTGCATAGCATCCTTCGAGTAGATCATGGCTGAGAACCAGGTTTTCCGGGCAGGTGTTGGCAGTGGCTTGCATAAAAATGTCAACATCGTAAATCCCTTTGCCCACGAACGATCCTTCCCCAAAAAGATCCTGATAGATATCCGAAGACATCATCGAATAGGGATTATTGCCTGGTGTGCTGCTGCGCATGGCGGCGTAACGTCCCTGACCGTTGCGTGGTATCTCCTCCGCAAGGCCGGGTTGTAAAATGCCAAATCCTTTGACAACCCTCTGGCGTACCGGATCATACTCTGGCGTATTCAGCGGATGCGCCATCGTCGCGACCAGTTTGTGCGCCGTATCGCGCGGCAGCACCGTATCACTGTCCAGGGTAATGACGTATTTAATGTGGCCCGGTAAAAGGTTAGCAGGCATGTCTGCAACGCTGACGAATTGTGTCCCCGGATGGCGCAACCAACTATTCAGTAACGCCAGTTTTCCCCGCTTGCGTTCATAGCCCATCCACGTTCCTTCCGCGGGGTTCCATTCAGGCTGGCGGTGTAGCAGATAAAAACGTGGGCGGCTGGAGGGATAGCGGCGATTCAGCGCCTGCGTATCGGCGATCGCCTGTCTGAGCAGCATCTGGCTTTCCGGCGAGGGTTCATTTGCAGAATCAGCGAAATCAGTGAGCAGCGCAAACCTGAGATTTTCGTTTTCATTCCCCAGCCAGCAGACTTCAAGACTGGTGAGGAGCTGACTGAAACTTTCGTGGCTGGTCAGCATGCAGGGGATGACTAACAGAGTGGCGCTGTCAGGGGGAATGCCGGTTGAGAAATCCATCCGCGGCAAGGGGCGAGGAACGCGAAAACGGGTGGTTGCGTCACTGAGTAAATCGCTCATTAACTGAGTTACAGCGATAATCAGAGGGAATATCACCGCGATCAACAGCCAGTCTGCGCCCTGCATGGCTGTTTCGTGCAAAATCGTTGCGGTCGTTGCGATTGTCAACAACGCCAGGCTTCCAAGCCATGACAGCAGGGTTATTCTGTTGAAACTGTGCCGCAAGCGCATGAGCCTTGAGGTGTCTGCTAACAGATGAATTTCCAGCGCCTGCCGACCTTCGCCTGCGAGATAATAACCAACATGATGTTCCAGTGTATCGGGAGCACTGTTCCCTGAAAGCGTCAGCACCCTGTCAGCAACTTCAGGCTCGCTGAGACCACTGTCCCTGGCCAGGACCTCAACAACGTGCCGGTAATGATCCCGGGTATTGAAGTGCATCCGGGGATAGATACCGGCAGGATCATTGCGTAATGCCTGTTCGACGACACTTATCGTTTCGGCGAAATCAGCCCAATCCGTTTCACTCAGTAATCGCAGACCCGCGATGCTGTTACTGACAGATAGCTGGCTGGCGGCAAGCTGTTGATTGAAATTATGTATGAGAACGTCGGTGGTGATCCCCTGTTCCCGAAGGCACTGATCAACCCAGGTCAGAGGTAACGACAACGCATTGCCATGCCCCTGCAGGCGCCGCACCAGCTCTGCGACAAACGCACTGGTTAACGTAGGTCGGGAGCGTGCCATATCGGCAACCACCATGATTAAATCGCCAGGGGCATTCTCTGCACATTCGAAAATCCTGGTTATCCACGTATCGGCAAGGTTTCTGTCCTGCTGCGCATTTATCACTTCCATGCTGATACGACGAAGATTTTCAATCAGCGCCAGGCGCAGCATTCCCGGTAGCGCCCAGACTTCACCTAGCGTCAGCGGTGTCACCTGTTGATAGGCAGTGAGATAGCTGGTCAGGCTCGCGGCGTCCCAGCGGCCATCACCGTGAGCAACTGCCTCAGATGCGATATGATAAATTCGTGGGCAATTCAGCGGCGACATCAGCGACGGGAGACCTTTACCAAAGCTTTTCGGCAAGTGCTGGCGGACCGTGCGGATTTGTTCCTCAATAAGATAATAATTGTCCAGCAACCACTCCCCGGCAGGCATGATGCTGGTCTTTTTACCCGCGTTAAACTCATAACAGCTTTGGGTGATGATGGCCTCATTCTCGCCGAGTCTTTTTAGAAGATAATAAGGATGTTTATCCGGCGATAATTTATGGGTCCGGGCGAGCTTCTGACCATAGCGTTCCATCTGGGCGGTCGAAAAGAGTTCTGACTGCAGAGTGCTTTCACCGGCAGGATCGTTCGCCGAAAACGTTACGCTTTCGGTAGCATTCATCGGAATATGGGAGCGGTTAAACCACGCCCTGGGGTTCATTTTCATAGCATTGCTCTGATGCAGAGTTAGCATGCAGGAGCAGTTGCAAAATCAGTTCAGAAACGTTCTCTGAGGATGGGCGTAAGGCATCAGGGATTTAACAGCTGCCGGGATTTGACTTAAGTATAGAATATGAGTTTTGTCTGCGTTTTTTGGCCGCGCTAGCGTCGGGAAATAAACAGAGCCTTACATCCAGGGCAAAGCATGGCCTGATTGCGCCGGATTTTTGACAGAAGTTGAGCCGATTTTAAGCCACAAACAGGGCAGACGGCAGTGGCGGTAGACGCACTGGTGAAGAGTTTCATTGCGTAATTGATAATAGACATAACCATTAACCTTTCAATGAACGAGCTTCACCGTATCACATGTGGTTAAGTTTTAATCTATTTATTTTGAGGCACTGAAATTCAGGAGAGGTAGATATTCGCAACCACAGGCACCCTGAAGGGAGGTTGAGGCCTTTGCCAGTTTAATTTCTCTTGCAGATTCTCTGGATGGCTAAAATATAATTTGCTTATTATTAATTACCGTGCCTTAATGAATCCCATCAGTTCAATGTACAGACGAACGTTAAACATTTTCCGTGTAGTCCTCATTACCAGGTGTTATCGCTGATATCCCCCCCTTTTGAGTCCATACGTTTAATACTATACGTTTACTATCAATACAATCATGTGTGGCAGGAGTTGGTATGACCATAAGAATTAAAGGTTTGGTAAAATGGTTTAACGAAGACAAAGGGTTTGGCTTCATCTCTCCTCTTGATGGTAGTAAAGACATCTCTGTTCATTTTTCTGCGCTTAACGGCGACAACTTTAAGACCTTATTTGAAGGACAGAAAGTTGAATTCGCCATTCACAGTGGTGACAAAGGCCCTGCTGCTGCAAACGTAATACTTTGCGATAAATAAATCTTTGTGGATCTGCGATAACGATGAATAATTATTCCTGAGTAGACAGTTCCATAACTTAAATCAGATAAAAGTCGTTTATTCTTAATATCAGGTCAGCATATTTTTTCGCAATTATGAGTGTGCTGACCGATGTGATGAAGTGCAGGACTGCTGCATAAAAGTCTGAAAGCAGAAGCTAACTGCTTGTTAAATAATAAAGTGCGTAAGAGGCGAGGCTGCCTCCGAAAGCATCACGTCTTTGCTTTTACCTTATGGCATCTGACTGTTTACATCCACGAGAGAACAGGGTAGTGGAATATGATAAAAGTCCTTGTTTTCTTTAATGCTGAATCCTGTAAAGTCATGACTGTTCTGGAAGGTATATCCTCTATCAGGCAGGAATATCCGAACGGTGAAGAAACGCATCTTCGGATTATGTCTGCAGGCTTTCCTTCCTTAACTGGCGTTCATGGTATTGTTTACGTAGCTTCTGACAGGGAGTTAACGTCACAGGAGATACTTGATGCTGCAAGGAAATATTTATAGCTTTTTTTTATGCTCTCTGCTTCACGTTTGATTGCATTCTTACCATATTTATCAGAAGCGAACAAAAAATGAGTTAAAAATATTTACGGCCTGCTAACAGCAGGCTTTTTTTCATATTCAACATTTTAATACCTACACTGACATGAGAGAAATATTCTTTGTTATCTGATTAAATGCCGATATCTCTCCCACCCTCTTCATGCTATCTTGCCTTTTATGATGAATCCTTCTGAGCGGCTGGGCTAATTAACCTGATGACTTCTATGCTGGAATGTTCATCATGCACGACTGAAGCAGCGAGTCATGGGAGGTTACCCAAAGACTTACCGGGAGGCACCCGGCATCATATATAAGCCCCTGCATATTGCTGCAAGGGATTTTTTACAGGAAATTTCATGCTTCTGATCACTAAAAGTGATTATCGAACAATTGTTATTTATTTCCGCTTTTAGCACATAGCAATCCTAAAAACAGTAGCCACCGTCATGGGGTCTCGGGGGGCGGAGGTTCAAACCCTCTCGTGCCGACCAAAACTCCTTTAAGAACCAGACTTTACGGCTGGTTTTTTTATGCCTGTTTTCTTTACGGGGAAACTCAGGGGGATTATTGGGGTGAAACTATCGACAGATTACCAGCCAACTACGTTCTATCGGGTTGTAATATCCTCTTGAATAGCAAGCACGATAATTGCCAGGAACCTTTTCCCTATACAGTTGTCTGACAATTGAATTCATCTGACATTAAGAAGCTCTATGATTACTAGTCTCTTATTGGTATTTGCCGCGATTACCACTCTGTGCATCATGTTGTTCGCTGCGGTAAAAGTAGGGATTGGTTTGTCTAACAATCCAGACAGAAATGATAATTAGCCTCAACCACGTAACCCCACTTCATACTTCACTTAGCAATAATGTGCTCACATGGCCGGGCAATCATCAAACTCTGCATTCCTAGCATCATTGATGATGTAAGTAATTACCCAGAATATAGCGGGTGCAGAACCGTATCCGTCATCATCTACTGGCAGCGCCTCCTTTCGCCCGCTCTCCAGATTAATCAGGTTGGGTTGAGGGTGAGTCCGATATCGCTTCCCCGTCGATTGCACATATCAGCAGTGAGTCATCGCAGGCAGTAAGTGATGCCTCTACCACAAGCAGCGCCCCTGGAGTATCCCTTCCCTGAAATGTGAACGTGATACCCGCATGAAGTAAGTCGTTGCTGGTTGATAAGCTGCTGATCGAGTGAGATCCTCGTTTCAACGTAATCACTGGCAGTTGAAGGGAACCCCATAGCTAAAATCCTCCGTTTGGGGTGAACAGTAGTAATCTGGTAATCATTCAATACCCGCACTATCGAACGTTCGCCAGTTTGCCAGCCGCTTTGTGCTCGTTCTGTCTGCCCGTATCCCGATTAACGGGGCATGGACAGGCCACAAAAAAAGGCTCCTGCAAATGCAGAGGCCTTTCTCTATACAAATTAACGAAAATGGCGCGTATACGCGCCATCGGTAGTGAACCAGCATTTCCAGTATCGCTAGCGTGGTAAAGCGACTCATTATGCCTCCTCCGCCCATCCTGGCTGGTAAGCAATTATGGCGCTCATATCTGTAAGCTGTGTCACATCTTCTTTCATCTGTCGCTGCCGTTCGTGAATTCTGAAGCCATGCTTCACCATTGCCTGCACCATCGCTGCCTCCAGCTGTTGCAGGAACGCAAAATTCACCGGAACATCGTGGTTATCCGCATCCGTCCAGAAGAATCCCTCCGGTAACTGTCCTGCACTGCCAGCCATAACCACGGGCGCAAGACGCGCTTGCGACGCTTTGCCTCCATCCCACCGGCGATTGCCCAGTTCAAAAATAATGTTGGCGTTTTCCTGAACGTCCCGCCAGTTGCTGATTTCAGCCAGCTTCTGGTTGCGTAAATCCTCCACCATCTTGTCAGTCACAATAAAAGGGGCTACAGGTCCATACTTTCCTGATTCAAGCTCGCTGTAGATAAGGCGTCCATGCTCCTCAAAATCATTCGGACATGCAGTGAACGGCAGAAACTCATCAAACTCTGCAAATTTAACCCTACAGTTAATCGCAGTATGTTCTTTATTTGCCCACTCAGGAGCCTGAATATTTTCAATATTCATACAATCTCCTTTTATGAAATTCGCTGAAAAAGGCCTGCATAGTAACCCAAATTAGTTCCAGCCAGACCTTCAGAAGAACTGGATGCGATTCCACACGAACGCCATGTACCCGGCAAAGTATATTTGCCAGTACTACCCGTAATACAAAACGACGTTTTTGCGTCGCTGTTGCTGATAATTCCACACGCTATTAAACTTCCCCCCGAATAACTTGTACCTGGATTAGTACCTCTCCCTCCAGGCGCTGGCATATATGCCAGCGCAAACGTACCTACAGCATGAAGAGCACCCGCTGGTACGCCTGCTGGTCCCTGAGGCCCTACAGGGCCAGTTGGTCCTGTTGCTCCCGTTAACCCGATATCACCCTTGTCACCTTTTGCACCCGCCGGCCCCTGTGGACCTACAGGGCCAGTTGGTCCTGTTGCCCCCGTTAACCCGGAATCTCCCTTGTCCCCTTTTTCGCCTTTTGCGCCTGCCGGTCCCTGCGG